>CP070718.1:1903328-1910046 GCA_020350565.1 Phycisphaerales bacterium | reverse complement strand
TGCGGCTTGCGTAGTCGCCGCATTTTTTGTTGGGATTGCAGGGGGTGCCCTCGGTGTGGCCATTGCGTTCAGCACGGTCGTCTGGGCGCTCTTCATCCCTGCCGTTATGTACTGTTTTCGTGGGACTTTCGTGAAATACGCGGATCTCGCGGAGCCGATCTGGCGACCGTCTCTCGCCGCGCTTGTCGCGGGTACTACGGTGTATCTACTGGAGCGTTGGGTGCTCGATGGTTTCAGTCCCTTTGTGGGCTTGCCGGTCGTAGGCGTTGCCTTCGCCGTTGTCCATTTCATCGTGCTGGTCGTCTTGCCAGGTGGATATGCTCGCGTGTTAAGCATGTTCGAGCTCCGGAGACACTTCCGATCGGAAAGTGCCTCGCAAGAGTAGGGGTTTCAAGCCAGGCGATGGCAAGAGCAACACAGGTTGCCCGTGGGCGATTTGAGGCAAGAGCATCGCAGCAGCGGAGACAACATCCGCGAGCCCGAACCGCGCGATCGGGCATGCGCTTCTGACACGGTGACGGACTTCGATGAAGATCGCAATTTGTGCCCTGACATGCGAGCGTCCCGACGGTCTAACCAGGCTACTGAAAGGCCTTAACGACTTGACCTTCGGTGATCCGCCACCCCAGGTGACTCTGGTCATCGTCGACAACGATCCTGCCGGGAGCGCTGGGTGTATCTGTGAGCGCTTTGCGCAAGAGTTGCGCTGGCCGCTCGAGTACGTCGTCGAGCCGCACCGGGGGATCGCGCCGGCCCGTAATGCCGCCCTGGAAAACGTCGGTGATGCGGACTGGGTCTGCTTCATTGATGACGACGAGGTGCCGTCGGCGACCTGGCTCGACGAGTTGATCCGCGTGCAGCGGGAATACGATGCTGACGTGGTCGCGGGGCCGGTGGTTCCCCATTTTTCCGAGCCGGTGCCTGACTGGATTCTCAGAGGGCGATTCTTTGAGCGTCGCCGCTACCCTACCGGCCGGCGGCTGCCGCATGCCTTTACCCATAACGTACTCTTCCGCCGCCGCATTCTGGATGAAATGAATTTGCGGTTCGACACGCGGTGGGCGTTGACCGGCGGCGAGGACCGCCATTTTTTCCAACAGATCAGCATGAAGGGTTACCGGATCGTCTGGGCGGATCGAGCGGTCGTGACCGAGTGGATCCCCGGTAGCCGCGCCAACGCGGCGTGGCTTGTCCGTCGGCATTATCGTGTTGGCAACACAACCAGTCTTATCGAGCGGGCCCTCCGGCCGGCCTGGAGTATCCTACCTCTGCTCGCGAGCAAGAGCTTGGCGTGGTTGGCGATCGGTGTCGGGCTCCTCGCATTGACGCCTTTCCGTGGGCGGCACGTCCGTGTTCAGGGACAACGCGCCTGTGCCTACGGGGCCGGCCTGCTTACCGGTATGTTCGGCCTTCCCTTTGAGGAATATCGCCGGACGCATCGTGTCTGAGGAGTGGATCGACGTATCAGCATCCGTGACAGGCAGTGTGAGCTGTAAGGCTGCGCGTTGGAGCACATGTTGCTTTCTCCCAAACTCATTTGAAAGGCGCTCGTCTGACCGGTTGCCGTAGAAACGGTGGTCGAAAAGAGGTAAGATTCGCGCGCTTTTCGCCCGGGGGATGGAGCCAGGTAGGTCAAGCCGATGGTGTCTATCGTCATTCCTGCGTGTGATCGCTGCGACATCCTCAGGCGCTGCCTGGACGCACTGGTCAGGCAGACCTATCCCAACTTCGAAATCGTCGTCGTGGATGACGCGTCCTCGGACGGGACACCGGGATTCCTGAAGGAGTTTGCGGATCGGCATGCGCACCTTGCCTTTCGGGCCATTCGGAACGAACGGTACCTGGGGGCGAACCCCAGTCGCAACCGCGGCATCCGCGCGGCCAAGGGCGTGTTCGTCGCCTTTCTCGACAGTGACTGCATCGCCGAACCCGATTGGCTCGAGAGACTGATGCGAGGTTTCACCGGCCAGCGGGTCGCGGCGGTGACGGGCTTGGTCGTCGATCCGCAGCCGAACAACATCTACGAACTGACCTTCAAAGGTACGCATCGGGTGCATCGCACGGGCCCGGCACCGCGGCTGGTCGGCTGCAATATGTGCGTGCGGCGCGAGCTCCTGCTCAAGTATCGACTCGATGAGGATCGTTCAGAACCCTTGAAGGAGAAGACCGGTCGCCCAGATGTAACGGTCTCCGGCCGGGGCGACGAGGAAGGCTTGTTCCTGGTTCTGCGCGCCGCGGGCTATGAGATGCGGTCGACGCCCGACGCGGTCGTCTTGCATGAACATCCGCTTGACCGCCGATCATTCTTTCGCCAGGCATTTCGCGGCGGTCGGTCCGCCGCCCGCCTCGTGTACAAGTATCATCTGCCGCACCGCCTCGACATGCTCCCATTCATGTTGACTTACCTTACGGTGCCGCTCATGCTGATCGATCTCCGGCTGGTGGTGCTGCCGCTGTTTTTCTTTGTCGGCGCGCTCAGCGCAATCACGTACAACGACCTGTTTCGCAAGGGCAAAAGCATCGGCGAAACCGTCCGCTCGTTTCCGATGCTGCTCTTGTATTACCACGTACGATTGGGAGGATACGTCGCAGAATCGTTTCGGCTGCGCCTGGTCAAACACGGAATCAAGCGTCTCCGCCTGTCGCGTTACCGGACCGAGGGGGCTGCGGAAGCGGAAGTGAGATGACTACCACGCCGATGGCATGATGCCGTTGCTTTGTGCGCGTGCGGGCCCGCGATGTTCGGGCACGCTTGTCGGACGTGAAGGTCGTAGAATCGTGGGTACGGTCGCCACTCCCGTGCATCCCGCAAGGGTGTGCCATCGGCGGATCCGATCTTCCCCGTCATGAGGGGGCCCGCATGGGAAAGCCGAAAAAAGACGGGAAGCTTGCGCGGGAGCCGGTCAAGGCCACCTGCCGCGATGATCATGCGCGGCGCCACGAGTTATGGCTTCTGCCGATCGTCGTGATCATTGTGGGGACGGTTGCCTATCTTAGCAGTTTCTCCGGCACGTTTGTTTTCGACGACAATCCGCACATCATCGAGAACTCGAGGATCCGATCGCTGTGGCCGCCGTGGCGCATTCTGGACAGCCGGCGGCCGATGGTCTGTCTCTCTCTGGCGGTTAACTATGCGATGGGCGGTTTGGAGGACTTGTGGAGTTATCACGCATTCAATCTAACGATCCATATTCTCACGGCACTCACGCTGCTGGGCATCATCCGCCGCACGCTAATGAGCGGAGCCTGGGCGAGGCTTCCGGCCCACAGCGCGCCGTGGATCGCCTTGGCCGCCGCGCTCATCTGGGTTGTTCATCCCCTCCAGACCCAATGCGTCACGTACATCATCCAGCGCGGCGAGTCCATGATGGGCCTGTTTTACCTGCTGACACTATATTGCGTCATCCGCGGCGTAGATTCACCTCATCGACGGCTCTGGTACGCCGCAGCGATTGTTGCGTGCGCGCTTGGCATGGGCAGCAAAGCGGTGATGGTGACGGCGCCCCTCGTGGTGCTGCTCTACGATTGGGTCTTCATTTCAAAATCAATGGGGCAGGTGCTTCGGCTGCGTTGGGGTCTGTATCTCGGTTTGGCGGCGACTTGGAGCGTCCTCTTCGCCAGCGGTCTAATCAAAGGGGTATTCAGTCCGCCGTCCTACGCTTCGGTGACGGTTGGCCTAGGCTTCAAGGGCATCTCACCGCTCGAATACCTGGCGACGCAGCCCGGTGTGGTCCTTCACTACCTGCGTCTGGCGATCTGGCCACACCCACTTTGCCTGGACTATGGCTGGCCCGTCGCACGGACCGCGTGGGCTCTTATTCCGCCGGCTCTGATCATGGGTGTTCTCCTGGCGGGGACGGCGTGGGCCCTTTTGCGCAAGTTATGGTGGGGCTTCCTGGGCACGTGGTTCTTTTTGATCCTTGCACCGACCTCCAGTGTCATGCCGATCAGGGATCCGATCTACGAGCATCGCATGTATCTTTCGCTGGCAGCGATCGTGATTCTGGCGGTCATCGCCGGGCACATGCTTTTGGGGCGTCTAGTCCACCGTGTTTCCATACGCAGGTTCCTTGCGGCGGGCCTGACGCTCGCAATCGTTGTGGTCCTGAGCTACGGCACGTACCGGCGGAACCGGGTTTATGAGAGCCCACTGGCGATGTGGAGTGATGTGGTTGCCAAGCGTCCGGGCAATGTTCGCGCGCACTACAACCTGGGGCGCAACCTGGCCCAACAGGGCAGATTGGACGAGGCCGTTGAGGCTTATCGCGAGACCGTGCGCCTCGAACCGACCCATTACTTCGCCTATAACAACCTGGGCACCTCCCTGGCCAAGCAGGATAAGTTCGACGAGGCCATCAAGGCGTTTCGAAGGTCGCGGCAGATCAGCCCCTCCTTTGCGGAGGCGCACTTCAACCTCGGAAACTGCTTACTGCGGCAACGGAAACTCGACGAAGCGGTCGACGCTTTTCGTGAGGCGCTGCGGTACGATCCGGGGTTCGCGAGCGCGCACTACAACCTTGGGGTGGCTCTGCAAAACCAGGGCAGGCTCGACGAGGCGATCGAAGAGTACCGTGAGACCCTGCGGCTCGAACAGGACCATGCAGGGGCAGAGAGGGAGCTTCGGCAGGCTTTGACGCGAAAGAAGGCCGGGGGATAGCGTTGACTTTCGAAGATAACAGTGATCCATATCAGGGAGAGGCTCCGTGCGGCCGCTATGCCCGAGTGTATTGGCCGGCCGTCGCTGTCATCACATCGGCCCTCGTGATCGCCCTGAGCATGATATGGATCCTGGGGCATCCCTATCCAGCCGGCTGGGACGAGGCTGACTACAACAACCGCATGTTGGACGATGTTGCGGCCGTCAAGGAGGACGGTCTTTGGGCGGGTACAGGATTGCTTTTGCAGTCGGATCGGTCCCGTCCCCCGGCGTTCCGCGCCCTGGCGCTACCCGTCGCACTGTTGTCGGGCGTGAGCCCGGTCGTGCTCCGCCTAGTGGCCCTCGCGTTCTTCCCTCTTACCCTGGTTTTTGTTTATCTGGCCGCTTCCCGGGTTGCCGGGCGTCTGGCGGGCACAACGGCCGTCACCGTGCTTGCGATATGCCCGCAAATCATTGATGCAACCAAGATCTTCGGCACGGAATACCCGCTCTACCTGGCGACGGCGGCCACCTTGTATTTTCTCCTGGCGGAGTGGGATCGCGGGGGCGAGACCACCTTCCGCTGGTTGGGTCTCGGGCTGGCCCTGGGGCTTGGCATGTGGTCGAAGGCGTCTTTCGCGCTGATCGGCGGCACGGCGGTGCTGATTTGCCTGCTGCTATCATTGCGCAAGTCCATCCGAGGACCGAGTGTCCGGTTTCTGGCGAAGTCCGTGATACTTGCCGCGATTCTTGCATGTCCCTGGTGGTTGCTGAATTGGCGTGAGGCAGTCGAGTACGCGCGATTTGCGAGCGGCTTTGCCCGGCATTCGATCGGCACGGGTGCTTGGGAGGTGGTGACGAACTGGACGCTCAAGATCGCATTGAAATCCGTTGGTCCGGCCCTGACCCTGTTGGCCTTGGCAGTTTTTCTCACCCCACTCTTGGGCGCTTTCATGAGACGAAGGTCGGCGATGAGTCGCACGCATACCGTCGCGCTGTGGACCTGCCTGCTGACTCCGCTCCCGCTGCTGTTGCTGCACCTGTTTGGGTCCAATCACAACATGCGGCTCTTGTCGCCCGCATTCATTCCCTTTGCCGTGGCTTTTGGAGTTGTTGCCGGGAGGACATCGTGGACGCGACTGCGGTGGCCGACGGTCGTCGCCGGTGGTGCGGTGCTTGCCCAACTGTTGATGATCGCCCAGCCGTTGCTGATGGGCGTTAAGGGGCTGGAGGCCCGCTGTATGGATCTCTTGCCGTCGCCGCCCGGCGCCACTCCTGCCGGCCATGAACACGAGCGCGCGTCCTTCTTCGAAACGGTCATGGTGAGGGACCCCATCCAGGTGTTGGTCAGCCGTCCCCAGTGGGACTGGCAACGCCTTTATGACGAGTGCCGGTCTTTGGGGATCAACCATCCCTCGATCGCCTACCTCGGGAACTCTCCTCCTTTCAATCTCCCGCAGATCAGGAATGCCTGGGTCCGGCATCGTGAGCCGGTCGATGTGGAGTGGTTGTGGCGCTATGAGGAGGGGGCGTTGCGGTGGGACGATCTGCTCGCGCGTCTCGACGACAAGAATGTCGTACTGACGATCCTTCGGATCTACGGAAGCCGATTTCATCGACCGCACCACCTGGACAACATGCACAATGTCGAGTTCGTCGAGAGGCTCAAGGAGGACGCTCGCTTCAACGGCCCGCTCAGCCTTCCGATGGGTAGGGATGGAAAGGCCGAAGTCATCATGTTCGTCCGTCGGCCCGGCAAGGAGAGCAGTGCGGTTGAACACCGGTGATTCTGGTGCCACTCCGGGAGCGTGCGGCCAATGGTATGTCCCTATTGCCCGATAACGCCGGGCGTTGGCGGCCGGCACCCCGGAGACGCCAAAATCAGCGGGGATGGGGCTACTGATCGGCAGGCGATTGTGGTACACTAGTGGGGCTGAGGATCAAATCGGCCCCTGAATGACAAAAGTCCGGAAATTAGTCACGTTGAACGGTAGGGTGAGAGCAAGCCATGAATCCTGAACCGAATTCTCCAAAAAAAAGCCCTCTATCTCTCGATATGCAATTTCGTCTCAACGTGCCCCG
>CP070718.1:1899065-1903228 GCA_020350565.1 Phycisphaerales bacterium | reverse complement strand
TCCCGGCTTTCGCTATCGAGGCGAGGTCGTCGACGTGCTGCTCGATCCGGAGGAGGTAGAAGACGAGGAGACTGCGATTCGAGAGGCGATCCGCCGTTACGCATCACGTGTTGAGGCCCACGTTCGCAAGCACCCCTACCTGCTGAGCGGCATTTGAGCGAGATATGGAGTGGACCGGGGTGATTCGGGCAGCGCGGGATGATGTTCAGCGGCGACAGGCAGCGCCGGTTCAGTGGCGACTCGCCGTCCGGTCTTACAGCCGTGGTGGAAGCTTTCACCGGAGCTGGGCTGTGGTTTGATTGATGACCGGCCCGCCTGCCGATCAAATGCCCGGCCTATCGGGGCATGGGAGAATGGCGGAGCGGTGAGCGTCGAACGGGGGTGGTTGTGTCCGGTAAGCGCACCACGGCAGGGCAATTAGAATCGCTTTATCGTTGTTTTTATCGGACGACTGGCCCCTGTGACAATTCCGCTGGATCACTCTGGACCGACACCTGTGGACCGCGATAATCACGGTGGCGATCGTGTAAGATCGTGGCCGGTGTGTTCGCATTCTGGTCGTACCTATGATGCGCAAGTTGTTTACAAGTAAAGACTTACGGTTATCGTACAGCTCTACGAGGCGGGCGGCTTTCTCGTTGGCGGAGCTGGTCGTGGCCGTGGGCATCCTGGCCTTGATGATGACCCTTGCAGGCCAGGTGTTCAGTCTGACCAGCCAATCTACCCGCCAGGCAAACGCCCTGACCGAGCTGAGCCAGCGGTTCCGTGCCTTCGAAAAGACCCTGCGCGAGGACCTCCGTTACGCCGGGAAGGGTAACTCGCTCATGGTGATCCAGGCCAACCCCGTCAACGCCTACTGGACGCGTGCGGGACGCGAGGCGGATGACGACCTGAAGCCGGAGAATGGGTACCCGCATTTCGAAGACCCCGAACGGGAAGGCATGATCGGGGAGGGCATCCTTAATCCGCCCCGCGCGGACGTGCTGATGTTCTTCACGGCCCGCAGGGGCTCGAGCGCGATCTACCCCAGCGTTTCCTCCCAGGTGCAGCAGGTGGTCTACGGTCATGCGATCCAGGGCGAATACGTGCCGAGCGGCAATCCCGCGGAGTACGATTTTCAGCCATCGCTGCCTGATGACGTGGCGCCGTTCCCTGCCTGGCCCGACCCCGCACCGACGGTGGCGGGGGATTGGCACCTGGCTCGCCGCAGCTTGTTGCTTATGCCGCCGACGGTTCAACCGGCGGGCATGTTCTGGGCCATGTCCTTGTATGACGACGGGGATGGCGGGACCGAGCCGCAGTACAACATCTACGAGAGCGCTACGGATGTTGTGGAGAACTTCATCTACGAGGACCGCGTGCTCAAGCCGCATCCGGAAGCGACCTGGCCGTTCTGGTTTCCGCCGGTCATTCAGGACGTGTTCGAGCAGATCGCCAATCCGAACCAGCCCATGCCCTTCGGACGGAGCAAGCTTGATCTGACACCGCCGGCGTTCTACGCGAATCGCATGGCCCCTTTCTTTCTGCCTAAGTGTGCCTCGTTCAAGGTGGAGTGGGCCTTCGACCCGCAGGCGGAGTGGGTGGGCGGCCGGTTGGATGGTGAAAGGGAAATCTACTGGATCGACCCGGGCAACCTCGGGGACCTCAGCAGCAGCCTCACCAATCCTGAGGACGACGACCCGCTCGCGAGCTTGGATCGGGCGTGGCGACAGGCGCAGGGCGCTCGAAGAGTGAGATTGGGCGAGCTGCTCAATCCTCAGGTGCGTCTGCTTGGCCGGGACTACGGCAGCATAGGGGGCCCTTCAGGGCGCAATTACAGTCTCTCGGAAGCGTACCGGCCCGCGGGACTGGGCGGCAATCCGGAGTACGAGATTCCCGGGTATGGGCGACGGATGGTCGTATTTACCGCGAACCGGGTGGGCTGGGCCCCGAACCCCGATGATCCGCAGCCGCTTGAGCCGGTGGAGATCTTCCCGGCCGCTTTGCGGATTACGGTGGACTTGTTTGACGATGAGGGCCGGTTGGACCGACCACTAAGGTACGTGATGGTGATACCGGTCGGCCATGAATAGCCGCGAGTGGAGCAAGCGCGGGGACGCCGGCATGCAGAGCATCCGCTCGCGGGATTGGAAGCGGGCCGAGTAGTGGCGAGCCCGTGTCGTTTGGAAGTGATTTGGAAGATGCGTGAAGAAGTGAACACAGTTTGGCATGGTTCGAGTCCTGTATGCCGACGAGGCTTGCGGTCACGGCGGCGTCGCGGCTCGATCCTCGTCTTCGTGGTGGCGCTCTTGGGCATCATGTTCGTCATGGGCTTGGCGTTCATCGCCTCGATGAACTTCGAGTCCGAATCGATCGTCATCGAGACGGAACAGAGCCGGGGTGATACGGCCGCCGACCTGGCGTTCGAGGGGCTCAGCCTGGTCCTGCGAAGCAGCATTCTCGGTGGTTCGGGAGAGGTCGTGGGAGGTTCCGCGCTGAGTTCGACGTTCCCGAGGAACTTTGCCGAGATGCCGATGGTGCACAACCTGGCGGGTCCGGCCGAGCCGTATGTGACTTCCGACGGCAGACTGGTCTATCACTGGATGACCGATCTGGAATCGCTCAGGGCCGGTGAGTTCAACGACAGCGGTCGACACCGTTGGGAAGTCGACACGATGATCTACAACGGCTACGGCGTGACGCCGGCCGAGCCGGACCTTCCGAGGTGGCTGGACGCGGACGGTGACGGCGTGGTGGATTCGATTCAGTTGTCCGCTTCCGTTCTGGGCTTCTCCGAATCCCAGCAGACCGAGATTTCCAGACTGGTCAACGGCTCGGCGCGCGAAGGCGAGCCGGTGTATGCCGGCGTGCGCATCGTCTCACACGGCGGTATGGTGAACCTCAATTATTCGCATCCCCTGCTCGTCGATAACCTTCTCGATAAGGAGCTCGGCTTCGTCCACAAGCCGCGGCTCGAAAGCCCCGACGACCACGGGGAGTACTCCCTGTTGTTGGAGGAGCCTCTGCTGCGGCGGCGTTTCGCGGGTCTGCCTCCGCGGGTGATGCCGCCCTCGGAGATTTTCGGCAACCCCTTCGCGGATCCCTCGGTCGATCCCTACGGCGGAGGGGACATGGCCGAGCAGTTTTTCCCCCCTCGTCCCAGCAGTGTTCCGGGCCCGGATTACTACACGCCGTTCGAGGGCGATCATCCGTACTACCCGTTCGACCCGACCGAGCCGTTTCCGGGCTACGCGGACGGGCCGACGACGTGGGCAATGCGCATGCAGGGCGAGACGTCCTACCGCTTTCAGTCGGACGGCGACCAGTATGACCGCATGCATCTTTCCACCTTCGTCAGTCGTGACGATCTGCTTTCGCGCGGGGTGCTCTACCAAACCTACGATGTGGAGACCGGCGCTCTGACGAAGGAAGAAGACGCCCGCATCCTGATGGTGGGCGCAAATCGAAAGTTGGAGCTGGCTCCGGAACCGGGTTTCGGTCCGACGCCGCCCTTCGAGTATCCCGACTACCCGCACGATCTGCCTAACGTGGACGATTGCGCGGGCTCCACGGATCCTTACTGCGAGCTTGCTTTCCTCAAGGGGCGGTTGCGGCTGTCCCTGCCGTGGCTCCAGCAGGCGATGGACACCGGAGTCATTGACAAGACCCAGGCCGTTCGTCTGTTGCAGGACGCCTTCACGATGCTGCTGCTTAACGCTCGTGATCGCGTGCAGTTTTACGGTTACGGCGACTTCAAGACCTTGGGATTGCCCGGTGGAGCGACGCGCTCCTATTGGGAGTACGATTTCGACGCCATCTCCCTTTCGGCGGCCTCTCTGGCGGCGAACGTCATCGACTTTGCGGACGCGGATGACATGCCGACCCGGGTGACTTTGCGTTCGAGCGATTTCCGCGATCGGGTCGCCGGGAAACCGGACTCGCCGGCAGTTGCCGGCGAACCGTTCGAGCCGGCGCAGTACGTCTTCGGCCTGGAGCGGCAGCCGTATATCACCGAGGTGGCGGTGGTGTTGGACTACATGGATGGTGCTGGTCTGAAGCGAGGTTGGGCTGTGGAGTTGCTCAATCCCTTCAATCAGCCCTTGCAAGGTACAGAGCACCGCTACTCGCTCATCTTTGTTGATCCGAGTGATTCAGCAGCCTTTGTCTCTGCCTCTGCCATATAC
>CP070718.1:1888494-1898965 GCA_020350565.1 Phycisphaerales bacterium | reverse complement strand
TTCTCGTGCGCGGCATAGCGAACCAAAGCATTGAAGCACTCGCTGGGTGTGGCGTGCTGCTCGAGCAATTGCCTGAGCACCGGGGCCATCTCATCGCTCCGGCTTCGAGCGGGCTGTGCTGCTGCGGTGGTCATGACTTGGCGAGCTCCCAGGCGCGCTCAACGGTATCCACAACGGGAATCAGGCGGGACATCCCCACCAGGTTGAAGGCCTGATTGACGAACGGCGGCACGTTGCACAGGATGACGCGGCCACCGGTGGCCAGCATCTCCTGCTTAATGCTGAGCAATGAGGAAATGCCTGCCGAATCGATGAAGGTTACGTCGCAGAGGTTCAGAACCAAGGTGGCACCCTCCCCGACGTGGCCGTTGGCCTCCGCCAGTCGCTCCCTGATGTGCCGGTCCGCCTCTCGCCCGAGGTAGCCCGCAGCGCGGAGGCAATACAAGCCGTCCTCTATCGAGGTGTCGTCCACTTCCACAACGATGGGCGTATCGTGCAGCATGCAGCATCCTCCGAGGCGAGGCCGGCGGTTGACCGGCGTTTTGCTCGTTACTTGAGTCCGTCCCATAAAGCGGCGGCACCCGATTCGAGACGCCGACGTCGGCGGAGACGAACCGCTGCGCGCTGCGTGTGGCCGAACCTTTCAAGACTTTTGTCGGCTTTCGGCGTGTCGGAGTGTCGCCAAATGGTCATGCACACACGCATGCGCCCGATAAGGGGCGCCTGATCGCACGCTGACAGCGTTTCGTCCCAAGACGCTGCAAGTCTCGTGCTAAGACGCCACAAGTCTCGTGCTGAGCTGCGACGAGCCGCGCTCGCCATCCAGGACGGCTGGAGAGGCAGTCTCATAATGCCAAAGTAGAGCCGGCGTCCCTGCCGGCTCCTCGTCTCTTGACCACAGACGAACCGTTCGGCGTTGGGCGGCGTGCCTCCACCTACCGTGGAGGGCGGGGGCGAGGACGGGCGTGAGCACCAATCGACGGGCTCAACCGTAATCCCGTCCCGATGGATCGGGAGGATCGCGTGAAAGCATGCCGACCGGGCAAGGAAACACGCTGAACAGATCCAAGGACCCGGGCCGCGCCGACGGTACTCCGATCACAGCAAAGCCCACCCCCGCAGCGAGGATCCCGATCTCGTGGGATGGAGAGAAGAGATGGAGGCGCATCCCAAAGAGAAGGGAGCCAGAACACGCAAGGTGTCCTGGCTCTCAGGATTAGCTGGACCGCCAATCAGTCAACTGACGGTCCATGTTAAGGTTCCACATTACGGCGCCATGCTACTGGTCGACTCCGTGGGGCCAGAGACCTTGGTGCCACCCTGGTACACAACCGTCGCCGTCGTCTCTGGGTCCGTGACGGTCAGGAACAGCGTGTTGTCGTGGGTTACCAGGACACCATCGACCATCCAGCCGGCGAGCCGCAGATCGCCCACGCGCTCTTCGGCACGCAGGGTCACCACGGTGCTCAGCGGATAGCCGCGCTGGAACTCAGTCCAGCCGCCACCATCGAGGGTCAGATCCAACGGATCCGCATCCACCCACGCACCCGTGGACGGATCGGACGTAACCAGCAACAGGCCGGGCGCGGTTCCCGGAGGCACCAGTCGCACGCAGTCGTAGGCGACGAACGCACAGCCGTTGTTGAGGTTACCGGTAACCACCAGCGGTACCAAAGCGCCGGGCATCAGGTCGGCCATCTCGAGGACCTCATTCACGAGTTCCGTATCGAACTTCATGCTGATATCCATGATGCCGTCGGCGTCGCCCGCGGCGCACTCGCAGCCTTCACCGTAGAAGGGTGTGGCCACATCCGCGACCACGGTATGCGGTCCCGGCGGGCCTTCGTGCGGCGCAACCTCACCACCAACGCCGTCCGCACGCGAGATACGTAGCGTGGAGATATCGACGTCCGCCATGTCCCACTCCTCGGTGCCAACCAGGGCAACCGGCAGGACGCCTTGGCTGGTACGGTTGAAAGAGTTCGGGCAGGAGCCGGGCTTGATGTCCAGCTCGAGCATGGAGGGCTCGACACCTTCATCGCACTCGTCGGGGATGCCGTTCAAGTTGCAGTCGAGACTGCAGTCGGAGATGTCAGGATCGCAGAAGTATGACGGACCGAAATCCGCCGAGATGTCGCACGCGTCCGGCACGCTGTTCTCGTTGCAGTCCCCCTGCTCGGCGATGTCGCACTCGTCGGGCAAACCGTTCTCGTCGCAGTCCTGGCAAGTCCACTGCTCTTCGGGGGGAAGCGTGTCACAGAACATGATCTCGAGGAAGTCCCAGTAATGGTTGTCATTGCAGTCCGCGCAAATGGGACATCCCACCCAGTAAGCGATGTGGTAGATCAGCAGGGTGCTGTCACCGCTTTCGCCGTACCCGCCGGCCAGAACACCGGGCATGTAGTATACCCCGAGGTGCTCACAGGAGATCGCCACCAGAGGAACATCGTCCGTGTAATAGCAGTCCGCCTCAGCACCTGGTAGCAGGGTGGCATCGTCTCGGTACGGTGTGGACCAGGAATCGACATCCGCGGTGTAACAGCCATAGCCGGGACCGCCGTAGCTGAAGAAGCCGGTCTGATAGGAGGTGCCGGTAACCGGGAGGTACCCCTCGGCCGGGTCCATGATGCGCCCACCAAGGTAGTTTACGGCGGTCGGCAGGCACCACTGCCCGAGGATGACCTTGCCGCCCGTATCCGCATAGTCGGCGAGGACGTCGCCGAAGGCGTCGCGGTCGGCGTAGGCATAATTCGCCCAGGTGAACACTAGGTCATAGCCCTGCAGGACCGAGAGACTCGGCGTGGCCGCTCTGGCGTCGAAGTAATCGACGGGGGCACCGGAAATCGCCGAGAGCGCGGCGCGGAATCCGGGAGCATCGGGGTTGGAAGGTGCGTAGAGGATCCCCCAGCCGGCCATCGGCGAATCGACGTCAAACACGTCGGCGCCCCCGTCACTATCGATAATGATGTTGTGGGCGGGGGAGTTTCCGCAATTTGCGACGACACCTACCGCCTGATGGGCTCCCACAGGGAGATTCACGTTCTGGGTCGAACCGTCCTGCCGGAGTTGCCCGGCGGCGACCGCCCCCGTCGCCAGAAGAATGGCGAGCGCGAAAGCGGGGGTGCGCAACCATCTGGCGTCCATGACAAGTCTCCTTTGAAGATTTGAACACATGCAGAGGTATGGAAACGCAATCATTTTAGTGAGGCGGGTCGCACGCTTCAACGGAACGGGACGTATCGCCGGGGCCATGTGTTGCCTGGAACTACACCAGCAGTTCCGGAGGAAAACCAGGCTCCGCGCACGGACCCGGCTGCATGCCTTGGCCCATCTACCACCCCCCCTTCGTGGTGCAGGCGGGCAACGCGGCGTTTCTTGTGGCAGGCAGTGGACCGAGCCACCCGGGAATGGCTTCCCCGGCGCTCACGAGACCCGTTCCGTCCTCCGTGTAGCGTAACACTTGGGTGTTGGCATGATACGTGCTAGCATCAACGGTTTTGGGGGCACAGGGTGGGAGGCCACTGCCGATGACGTCGCCGTTCAAGCCGTTCGAGGAGATGACACCCGAGGAATATGCCAATATCGGGTTCATGTGCGGTCTGGAGGTGCACCAGCAGCTTCAGACGAAAACCAAGCTCTTTTGCCGTTGCCCGGCCGGACGCTACAGCGACGAGTACGACGCGGAAATCCTCCGTCACATGCGGCCCACCCTCTCCGAGCTGGGCGAGTACGACGGCACCGCCCTGATGGAGAAAAAGACCCGCAAGAACATCTACTACCGCATCCACCACGACACGGTCTGCACCTACGAGTTCGACGACACGCCGCCGTTCTTCATCGACGACGAGGCCCTCGACATCACCCTCGAGATCTGCCTGCTCTTGCGGATGAACATCGTCAGCGAACTGCACATTGCCCGGAAGCAATACCTGGACGGCTCCATTCCCACCGGTTTCCAGCGAACCGGCATCATCGGTGTCAGCGGCTGGATCCCTTTCAAGGATCGCCGCATCGGTATCCGGCAGCTCTCCATCGAGGAGGATGCTTGCCGTGAGGTCTCCGACGTCGGTCACGACCGCGTGTTCCTGACCGATCGGCTCGGCATGCCGTTGATTGAAACCGTTACCGAGCCGGACATGCGTACGCCGGTCGAGGCGGCTCAGGTTTGTCAGATCCTCCGCGAACTGTGCCGCAGCACGGGCAAGGTCCGCACGGGTTACGGGTCGGCCCGCGAGGACGTTAACGTCAGCGTCCGCGGCGGAACACGCGTGGAAATCAAGGGCGTGCCGCAGATCGGGCGCATCCCGCGTCTGACGTACAACGAGGGCCGTCGGCAGTGGTCGCTGCTGCAGGTCCGCGAGGAGCTCAAGCAGCGCGGCATTACGCCGGAGACCTTCCAATGTAGCCGGCATGACGTAACCGGCCTGGTGGCCAAGGTGCAGTATGAGCCGGTCCGCGCCGCCGTGGAGGCGGGCCTGCGGGTCAAGTGCGTGGCGCTGAAGGGTTTCGCCGGCATTCTGAACACGGACACACAGGAGCACACCACCTTCGCCAAGGAGTTTTCCGACCGCGTGCGCGTCATTGCCTGCCTGACGCGTCTGCCGAACATGGTCCATTCCGACACGGCGGCCGAGGCGTTGGCCGCCCGCGATTGGAAAGCGCTCCGCCGGCGCACCCGTTCCAACCATGATGATTGCCTCGTGCTGGTTTGGGGCGACGAGCGCGATACCGAGACCGCCTGCAACGAAATCGTCATCCGCGCACGTGAGGCAACCGAAGGCATTCCCAGTGACACGCGGCAGGCACTCCAGGACGGCACCACCGGCTTTGAGCGCGTGCTGCCGGGTGCCGACCGCATGTACCCCGACACCGATCTACCGCCCCTGGCGATCGCCATCGATCGTATCGAGCGCATCCGTGCGAACCTGCCGCCCGATGTGTGGGACGTGGAGTCCCGCCTCCGAAAGCTCGGGATTCCAGCGGACACGGTATTCCCGCTCCTCGTCTCCCATCGGCGTGATCTCTACCTGCGTCTGGTTGATGAGTTGAACGTCGATGCGAAGTTCGCCGCGGTCATCCTGGTGCAGCGCTTCAAGGCGCTTCGGCGCGAGGGACTCCATCCTGACCGGCTGACGGATGACGAGATTGTGGAGGTCTTCCAGCTTTACGTGGACGGTAAGCTGGCCCGCGAGGGCGTTCTCAGGGTCCTGACCCATGTTTTGCAGCAGCAAACGTCGGAGCCCCCGGCGGGCTCACGCGTCTTACAGGCGATGACCCAACTGCGTATGGAGCCCGTCAATGAGGAAGAGGTGCGGGCGCAGATGACCGCGCTCCTCGCCCGCCATGAGCAAGGAAACTTCTCGACTCCGGCGACAAAGCACCGCTCCATGCTCGGCGAGCTGATGAAGAAGTACGCCGGGCGTATGGACGGTGGTCGGGTCGCGGACCTGCTGGCGGAAGAACTGGGACTGCAAGATGCCCGGACGCCCGAGGAGAGAATACAGGCATGAACAACGACGCGCTCAAAGGTTATCGCGGCATCGGGGCCCAGGTCTTGCGCGAGCACGGCGTCGGCGTCTGGAGTGACGTTGTGATCGAGTCTTCCAACGGGCACTTCGAAGGGCTGATTCTGCCTCGCTCCGAGACCGCCGACGAGGAGCACATCGTGCTGAAGCTCGCCAGCGGGTACAACATCGGCGTCGCGGCCGAGCGAATCACCAAGATCACCGAGCGCGGCCGCCGCGAGGCCCGCTACAAGATCCCCGAAAAAGAATTCCCTTACGATCCGGCCAAGCCGAACGTCATCCTGTATCGTGCTGTTCGGTACCGGCGGCACGATCGCCAGCCGGCTCGACTATCGCACCGGCGCAGTGATCCCTGCATTCTCACCCGGCGAGCTCTACGGCTCCGTGCCCGAGCTGGCCAACCTCTGCAACCTCCGCACGGAAAAGCTCTACGGCGTGTTCAGCGAGAACATGGGACCGGAGCAGTACATCAAGCTGGCCCAGCGCATCGGCGAGGAGATCGCGAACGGCGTGGACGGCATCGTCGTGGGGCATGGCACGGACACGATGCACCACACGGCCGCCATCCTCACCTTTATGGTGCAGAATCCGCCGGTGCCCATCGTGATGGTCGGCTCACAGCGATCGTCCGATCGCCCGTCGTCCGATGCGGCGCTGAACCTGATCAACGCGGTGAAGGCCGCGGCCGAGGGCGACATCGCCGAGGTCGTGGTGTGCATGTTCGGCCCGACCTCCGATGAGTACTGCCTGCTGCACCGCGGCACGCGCGTCCGCAAGATGCACTCGAGCTATCGCTCGACGTTCCGCACCATCAGCGACGTGCCGCTGGCCATGGTCTCGCCGACGCAGATCACGCCGCTGCGCACGGACTATCGCCGCCGGCGCAAGGACCACAACGTCACCATCAACACGGCCTTTGAAGAGAAGGTGACGATTCTGTATTACTATCCCAACATGCTGCCGGACATTGTCGACGCGATGGTGGAAAAAGGCTATCGCGGCATCGTCATCGCCGGCACGGGCCTGGGGCACGTAAACAAGCCGCTCTATCCCGCGCTGGAGCGCGCCGCCAAGGCCGGCGTGCACATTTACATGACCGTGCAGACGCTCTGGGGCTACGTGCAGATGTACGTCTACGAGACCGGCCGCGAGATCATGGGCCTCGGCGTCGTCCCCGCCGCCAACATGCTCCCCGAGGTCGCCTACATGAAACTCTGCTGGGCCCTGGGCCAGACCGACGACCCCGAAGAAGTCAAACGCATCATGCTCACCCCTGTCAGCGACGAAACCACCCTCCGCGAACCCTACAACGGCTACCTCATCTACCAGGGCGCCATCCCCGAGGTCCAGGAGTTCATCCGCTCAATCCGGCGGTGACGCTGAACATCCCGTTCCAAGACTTTTGGGACAGGCTTTCCAGCCGGTCTGATCCCGACCTATGCAGGGGGAGAGCTGATCCCCCCACGGGGCAATGCATTTCTCCAACTGACTGTCAAGGCTGGTGTATCCGCTCTTCTCTCCGGCGCCCCTCAATCGACAGCGTGCGGAGCATGACTGGCTGTAAGCGGCTGCCGACTTCAAGTTGCCGATGGCAGCGGCGCTGTGTGAAGGCCCTTCGACATATTGTGGTGGAGCAATCTCGTTAGATGAGAGAGGGATGGTTCGTGCGGATCCACTCTTCGAGATTCTCAAGAAACTCCGTAGCTTTTTCGAGCAGTTCGGTCGCGTCGCTGTCGCTGACGACGCTTGCGGCGCCGTAGTTGAGCTCGTTGCGGGTCTGCCGGCAGCTATTGAAGTAGGCTGCAGGCGTATCGAAGCTCGCGCCCATGGCAACGGGCAGAGCGAGAAACGTGTTGTAGTGCGCTCCGCCGGTCTGCTTTACGCGGTAACCCGAAGCACGAATGGCGATCGTCGCAAGCGTGCGCGCGGCGTTGTACGCCATGCTGAAACGGCCATCAGAAGACAGCTCGGGAAGAGCCGCATCTTTCAGGTTTCTTTGTGCGAGCGCGATAAGGATGCCGATCTCAGACTTCGTCGTCGGTTCCTTGGCGACGCGTCTCTGTTGTTCGAGCTCGCTCCAGGTCATCCTCACAGCCTAGCACGAAGAGCTTGTCCCTGTCGAGCACGGCCCGGACAAAGTGATCATCCGAAGTCACCTTCTCGGCAAACTCATCCGCTTTGTAAACCGTTGTGTTTACCGCCCTGGCGAGCCGTTGCTCGGCCTCCCGCAACGCCTTCGACAGCTCGAAGCGACCGGTCTCGCCGATCACCATAAAGTCGATGTCGCTATCCGAAAGCTCTTCGCCTCTGGCGATGGAGCCGTAGACGAAGGCCGAAACGATGCGATCGGTGACGGGCTCCAGCACCTGCCGAAGCACTTCCACCAGTCCAGCGGTTTTGACCATCAGCCCGCGAAGCTCCGGCAGGAACGGACAGGCGGGCTCAGCCTGGTAGTACACCCGGTTCCCGTCCTCGCGACGCCGAAGGATGCCGCCGCCGACCAGATTACGAAGCTCGCGGGTAAGGCTGGAGGGCCGAAGGCCGAGATATTTCGCAAGGTCGCGGAAGTACCATTCTCGCTCGGGGTGCAGAAGCAGCGTGGCGAGAACCGCTCGTCTTACGGCCGGGAAAAGCGCTTCGCTGGCCGGAGTTGAACGCATAATGCGTATGATTGCACGCATTCTGCGTACGTGTCAAGGGGCCGCATCCAACTGATGACGCGCGGTGGCTCGGGGATGTGGGCAATCGATGCCCTCCGTTCCTTCCAACGGCTACCCCATGTGCTAGGGCGGTGTTTCAGAGGTGCAAGACTTCATAAGGTCAATTCGACGGTGACCACATTGAAGTCCAGTGATCTCGACACAGAATGAGCAGGTATCCGCTGTGCCGACATTGAGTAGCCGAAGGCCATGCCTGTGAGCCCGTTGTTCCAGCGAGAAAAGCGGCTTATACTACCCTTTAATCACCAAGTCCTTCAAAACGGGGTCATTTCTAGGAGGCTGGATCATGGCGAAGTTCTCCGCGTTGTTCGAATCTTTGCGGGAGTCGGGCGAGACAGAAGTCGAGATGGCGTTTGGAGAGGTTGAAGGGTATGTGGGCCAGCTCCCTCGCTCTGCACACAAGTATGAGGCCTACTGGTACAACATGACTCGTGACCTCGCAGACACGGGGTACAGAGTCAAACGCGTTCGACTGGACGAAAAGACGGTGACGTTCTATCGAGCCGGCGCCATCCCCGCCATCAAAGGAGAAGTGGTCGATTCCCGACGAGCACCTGAGCATGCCCGGGTTGAACGATCGGCCGACGAAACCCTTCCGACAGATGCCCTCGCACGCTTACTGGACATTGGATTCCAATCGGCAGGTGACTGGACTCTCCAGAATGACGAACTTTGCCTCGGGCTGGATGATAAGCTCGCAGAACGCCGTAACGTGCTGTATTCCTTCGTCGTGGACGGCCAATTGTGCTACGTAGGCAAAACGACAAATCCACTCGGGAAGCGGCTCTACTTCTACAAAAACCCCGGTCCGACGCAGAGCACTAACATCAAGAACAACCAGCGCATCAGGGAGGCCCTGGCCCAGGGCAAGACGGTCGAGATTTACGCATTAGCGGACAGCGGCTTGCTCCGGTACGGCGGCTTCCATGTGAACCTCGCTGCCGGCCTGGAGGATAGCATTGTCAAGAGCCTCAAACCGGTCTGGAATAGCATGGGGAACTGAACGGCCCACACAGTCATTGAAGTCACATGGCGTCCCCAGCAGGACGGTCGCAGGCTCTGGCTAGATTTACCGTGACTTACGGCAGTTTCACGGTATCTTTGCCGTCGCGTTTCGATCCGAACGGGCAAAGCCGCCTGAACTGCTGCGCCCTTGTGAAAGGCGGTATTCTGACCGCCCCGCCGCGCAGGGGGTAGTCTCCTCCGACGTGGGTCCAGTCTGGCACGCGGGTAATCACCATAGCCTAGCATCTGGCACGCAGTGCCACGTTGGGAAGGAAGTCTAGCGTTCGCAACGGCGGCTTTCGAAGCGGAGTCTCGAACCATGCCAGCCAAGGACACAGTGACCATCAATCGCGCGCCGGTATTGACGCTTTGGGCCGCCGTTGTGGCGGAGGTGCTCGGGTTTGAAAGGGACACGGCCCTGACACTCGGGAAGGCCGTGGCGGGGCTCAATGCGCAGGCGAAGGGGCGGAGCCTGGGGATCTTTCGGCCGCCGAAGCTGGAGGGCGGCAGGCCGCCGAAGAAGCACGGGCTCGGAGAGGAGTTCTGGATCGAGCTTTGCGGCCGGTCGGTGCCGGCCAAGAACACCGAGGGCGGCGTTCGCGCCGTCGTGAAGGACAAGCCGATCAGCCCGGATCAGGTGCGCGGCTACCTCGAGCGCGCCTTCGGGGAAGACCTCGCGGCCGTCCGAAAGACGATGGAGCAGCTCGCCAAATCGCGCGAACCCGACGACCTGGCCGAGGCGGCCTTCGCGCTCTACGAGAAGTTCCGCCCCACCGTGGCCGGCGGGCGCCGGGGCTGGGGCCAGAAGGGCGAACTCAACCTCAAGCTGATCCGGTCGCTCGCAGGCGTTTGATCACCTCAGCTTGTCCGCTTGCGAAGGGCGCAAGTTGATCCGCTCGCTCGCAAGGGATGGCCGATTTCCATCCGCTCGCTCGCGAAGAAGTGGATGACTCCAACGTGACATTGTCGAAAACCTTCTCCTTGGAATCATGACCTACTCGAAGCAAACGGCGATTTAAGTCGACTATAGCAGTCGGCTTAACCTGCGATCCGTATCCTGCGAGACCGTTGAAAAAGGGGACAGGCACGAATGGCACTGCCGTTTCTTTTGGCTACTTTCGGCCTGCAAGGCTGGCTCTCAGGCCAGGCAAACAGGTGGTCCAGCTTTTGGCCTTCGGCCCGACTGCCCGGCTCCCCCATCTTCGGCCTGAAAGGCTTGCT
>CP070718.1:1882154-1888394 GCA_020350565.1 Phycisphaerales bacterium | reverse complement strand
GCAACGTGGTCTTCGGGCGGCACGGTCGAGTTGGAGCAAGATCGCCGGGAGAGATCGGCGTCCATGCCGTACGCATGGGCGAATTGGTGGGATCGCATGAGGTCCACTTCAGCGGCCCCGGCGAGACGGTGACTCTACGCCACGCCGCCCACTCACGGGACGCCTTCGCGGCCGGTGCCCTTCGCGCCGCGGCGTGGGTGCAAGGAAAACCGCCCGGGCTCTATCGGATGCGCGACGTCGGGAACGACGCCGGATCCACCATGTGAGATTCGACCGCACAGCGGCCCCTCGGTTAGCGCGAAAGCGCCTCAAGCCCGGCAGGCATCCCGGATCGAAATGAGCAGGCGAACGGAGGCCGGAGCCTCAACCTACTTCTCGCTTCTGGAAGAGCGCGACGCCGATACAAAGGACGCCTACCGTCATCACGACGGCGTAGCCGGTGGCGAGGAGGACATATGATGCGGGGGCAACCGTCTCTTCGCTGCCACTGGTGAGCCCGTCGATGATCCAAAACGGGCCGACGTTGGGAACAACCCTGTAGGCGAACCAGGCGGCCTTGTTGCCCGCTTCGTGCTGACCGAAGGCGTAGTCGGAGACAATGCCCAGGCCCAGAACGGCCGTGCATATGACCAGCGTCACCAATTGCCCGAATCGCGTTGATGCCGCCAGGGCAACCGCCGCTATAATCATCGAGACCAGAAAGATGAGGTAAGCGGCTACGACCACCTGACCGCTCACCAGATTGCTGCCGAACTCAATGACGGTCCAATGTTCATCCAGTACCGCTGCAAGGAGTACAGCAAAAGTGAGGAACGCCGCCGCCAGGCCTATGGCTGTCGTTGAGTAATGGAGGCGGTAGAAGTAGTTGCAGAAGCCGGCGATCGCGAAGGCCAACAGGGCCCCGCCAAAGCCAAAAACCAGCACCGGCGCGTCCCACGGGTCGCTGGACCGCTGCATGACTCCATGCCGCTGGGCCAGAACGAAGATCAGGAAGCTGACGTAATAAGCGACGGCTAGGGCGGCCAGTAGCCCCACGTACTTGCCCAGCAGGAACGTCGGTCGGCTGATGGGCTTCGAGACTACCGTCATGACGGTCTTGTTCTCGATTTCCCGGGTCAGGACCCCAGTGGCGCTGAAAACCGATAAGAACAAACCGCTCAGCAGAAGCGTAGATAGCCCAAGGTCCAGGAGGAGTTTGTCGTCGTCGGACAAGGTGAATGCCGCCAGGGAGACGTTGAAGATCATCAGGATGGCGGTGGCCACGACGATGACCGCATAGATCGGCTGCCGGACCGTCTCGATGAAGGTGTTGAAAGCCAGCGTGTAGAAGCGTTCAATCATGGATGGATGGCAATCTTGTTGATCGTACTTCTGGCTTAGCGTCGATCTGAGTGAAGCCGGGCTCCGTCATTCCGGTGTCACAAGGCGACCGGTTGGCAGCAATTGCTCCTTATTGTATGCTGCCCCATCTTCGCGACAAGCCGCGCGTCCTTTATGGTACGTTGTCTTGCTTTAGATCGTTCAGGTCCGGCTCCCTGAGGGCAAAAATCGTCTATGACTGAATCAGATCAAGAGCGCATCAGCCGGGCCGTCAGCGTTTCCGTTGTGGGCTTCGTTCTGCAACTGGTGATCGCCGGTGTTCTGTTCGCCATATCCTACTGGTCCGGTTCGAAGCTGGCGGATTCACACGTGCCGTCGTCAATGATCGGGACGGCCGCGCGGCTGTCGGCCTTCGGGCTGCCGATCTGGTTTACGCTTTTCCTCATCTTCAAGCAGCAGCGTCGCGTCCGGGCCGAAGAGCTCGAGACCGAGGAACTGAAGCGGGCCCGCGGCATGGGGATGGACACCGCCCTGTTCGATGAGGTCGGTGATGAGGAGCTCCTGATCGAGCAAAGCCGCCTCAAATGGCTGGTCAGGTACTTCATGCCGGCGACGACCGTTGTGGTGTCACTGGCGATCATCATCCTTCACTTCGTGTCGTATCGCTGGTCGATCGACACCGCCTTTGAGCCTAGCGCCGACGGAGGCATCGTTCAGACGGATCAGCCTTGGCTCATGATGTGGTTTGTCGGGGGCTGCGGGTTCGTTGCCTTCCTGTGGGCGCGGTACACACTGGCTCTTTCACGGATTGAAGCCTGGGCCCCGCTTCACGCCGGCGCGACATGGGTCGCGGCCAATGCCCTGATTTGTCTGGTGGTGGCGATCGCCCTGATGGCCGGGCGGAAGGTGGAGTTGATCGAGCCGCTCGTCGCCTGCATCATTCGGCTGCTTCTGTTCATCATCGGAATCGAGTTCGCGGTCAACTTCGTCCTCGACCTGTATCGTCCCAGGGCCAAAGTCGAGATCCCGCGTCCGTCGTTTGACAGCCGCCTGCTCGGCCTGATTAGTGGACCGGGAGATATCGCCCGTTCCATCGCCGAGGCCATCAACTATCAGTTCGGCTTCGAGGTCAGCACGACGTGGTTTTACAAGCTGCTTCAGCGTTGGCTGCTGCCCCTTGTCGTCGCCACGGGCGTCGTCGTGGTCCTGCTGACGAGCATGGTGATTATCAACGCGGAGGAGCGGGCAGTCATCGAGCGCTTCGGGCGCCCCTGGCAGGCGGACGGCCAGGCATCGGACAACCCCGGCGCTCGCGAGGCCGCTCGCCCCTTGGTTCTGGAACCAGGTTTTCACTGGAAGTACTTCTATCCAATCGATGTCGTTCATCGTGAGCCGGTGCGGCGGATTAATGAGATCGTCGTAGGTGAGCCCCTGTTGGAAGAAGAAGGCCTAACGGAAGAGGACCTGAAGAGGAAGGAAACGGAGCCCATTCTATGGGCGAAAACGCACCGGGTCGTTCCGGAGATGCTGCTGGTGGTGGCTTCCTCTCAAGAGTCCCGGATCGGCGGTACGAAACCCGGCACGGACCGGGAAAACGAAGGCGAGATGGCCGAGAGCGTGGCCGCCAACCTCCTGATGATTTCCGTCCCCATCGAATACCGCATTAAAGACATCACCGCTTACCTTTACAACTACGCGGAGCCCCAGCGGGTGATGGAGAGCATCGTCTTCCAGATGGTCTCGGAATATGCCGCGAGCGTCGACGTGGATCAGCTCATCGGTCCCGGCCGTATGGAGTTCAACGCCGATCTTCGCGAGCGCCTGCAGCGGCGTCTCGACGAATTCGAGCTGGGGATCGAGTTGGCCTTCGTGGGCATCCGCGGGGCACACCCCACCGCCGAGGAACAGGTCGCGCTGACCTATCAGCAGGTGGTGTCCGCGGAGACAAGCATGGGCACGATGATCGGCCGCGCCAGGGGCAAGGCCCAGAGCACGCTTACGGAGGCGGCCGGCTCAGTTGAACGAGCGACGGCGCTGGATGAGGCCATCCTGGCTAAGGATCGCCTGGAGCAGGATCCGGGAGCGGACCCGGAGGAGCTGAATAAAGCGCAAGAGCTGGCGGAGACGCTGCTTCTGGGCGATCCGTTGCGCGGCATCGCCCCGGTGGGTGGCGAGGCAGCCGTCAAGATCGCCGAAGCTCGCGAAAAGAGCAGCGCTGCTGTGACCGAGGCGGCGAACAAGGCTCGGCAATTCCAGGCGGAACTGGCCGGCTATCGGGCTTCGCCCCAACTGTATATAGCCAGGAAGTGTTTGGAACGCTTTGAGGATCTCCCTTTTGTGCGGAAGTACCTTATCGTCGGGGACGCGGGCAACGTGATCTTCGAGTACACCGACTCGCGAGAGCCCGGCCTGGACGCTGCGGTACTGCAAGAGGGCTACGAGAAAGAAAAGAAGAAGGCGTCGGAATAACACGATACGGACGACCCTTCAGGGAGTCATTGTGCCATGAAGAACCTGGGAACCATCCTTTCGGCAATCTTCCTGGCGGCTGTGCTGCTGCTGTACATGTGCACCTTCGAGGTACGGTTCACGGAAGTGGCCATCAAGAAGACGTGGGGCAAGCCGACCGACACGATTACCGAGCCGGGGCTGAAGTGGAAGTGGCCCAAACCGATTCAGACCGTCGTCGTCTATGACAAGCGGACGCAGATCCTCGAGGACCGCACCGAGGAGACGCGGACGTTCGACAGCAAGAACCTCTTGCTTACGACCTTCACGCTCTGGCGGATCGAAGATCCCATGAAGTTCCACGAAAACTTTCCGGGCAACGAGAAAGACAGCGTCAAGATCGCCGAGGACAAGCTGCGTACGACGATCATCGCGAGCAAACACGCCGTTGTCGGTAAACGGAAGATGAACGAGTTCATCTCGACCGATCCCCGGGAGCGCAAGCTCCGTGAGATCGAACAGGAGATCAAAGAGCTCGTTGCCCGCGACGCGCGAAACCAGTATGCCGTCCAGGTGATCGACTTCGGCATCAAGAAACTTGGCCTGCCGCAGCAGGTAACCTCGACGATCTTCGAGTCCATGAAGTCGAACGAGACAAAGAAGGCGGAAGTGTATTACGCGGAAGGTCAGGCAGAGGCCGAAGCCATCGTCGCGGACGCGAAGGCCGCCAAACAGCGCATTCTCGCCGAAGCCCAGCGGAAGGTTGCGGCGATCGAGACGGAAGCACAACGTGTGGTCGGAGAGTACTACAGGCAATTCGACGAGTACCCGCAGTTGCGCATCTTCCTCGACAAGCTTCGCACATCGACCCAAGCCTTGAGAGATCGAAGCACGATTATTCTCGAAAGCCGTGAATCCCCGTTTGACGTTTTCGAACCCGAGGTCAGGCGGAACGTACGCCCCGAGCGCCCCCCGACGGAGCAGCCTCTTCTGGAAGACGAGCAGGCGTCTCGACAGGTGATAAAACCCGACCTGATGGACTAAGTGCAAATGGCTGACCAGGACCCACAGAACAACCCGCCGACACCTGCAGACGCGTACGCGCACCGCAACCTCGAAGTCCTCGAGGCAGAGACGGACGCAGGCAACAAGGCACTGGGTGACGCCCTGCGCATCAGCTTTCTCATTCTCAAGGTCATCATGGTTGTGATCGTCATCCTGTATCTGTTCACCAACGTTCGCTGCATCGAATCGTCGGAGCAGGCTTTGGTGACACAACTCGGAAAGCTCAAGGACAAAGATTTCGATGCAGGGCTGGCGTGGGCGTTGCCGTATCCGTTCGAGGAGGTCATCCTTCTGCCGACGAGAGCCTCGAACGAATCCGAGATCCTCACCCACAATTTCAACATCAGAGAAGAGGACCGCGGAAAAGATCTCGCCGTACTTGCCAGTCGAGCAAACCCTCGCGGGCTCGACCCCGCGCTCGATGGCGCATTATTGACTGCCGACAGCGGGTTGGTGCACGTCCAGTGGCGGATCACTTACAAGTTCGATGACGTCCGGGACTACGTGCTGAACATCCGCGGAGACAGAGTGGAATCCGCCAAGGACCTGATCGACCGAATCGTTGAAACGACGGGCGTTCAAATGGCCAGCGAGATGACGGCGGAGGAAATCATTCGCACGCGGGTCTCCGACGTTCAGGAGGAGATGAAGCTCCGGATCAACGAACGGCTGGCTTCGCTGAACAGCGGCCTGAGAGTGACGCTCGTGGAGATGGTGCCTACCCCGCCGCTGCAAATTCGGGGCGCCTTCATCGCCACGCAGCAGGCGGAAAACGCCAAGCAGAAGGCGATCCGCGACGCAGAGCGTGATCGCACGAAGATGCTGAATGACGCAGCGGGTGCCGCGCACGAAGAAATGCTGGCGCTGTTGGACCGGATCGATGCCGCACGCGCAGCGAATGACCAAGAGAAGCTCGACCCGTTGGAGGTCGAATTGGAGGACATGCTGGCGCGCCGGGTCGAAGGGAAAGCCGGGGAGATGATCCGAAACGCCGGGGCCATCCATGCCCGAATGGTCGGTCAGATCAAGAGCGACGTGGAGCTGTACCGGGCGCTGATTCCGGAGTTCGAGCGTAACGCCGACCTGCTGATCGAGCGTCTATGGGAAACGACGAGACGGGAGATCCTGCTCAACGACAGCATTGTAAAGGTGTTCAGGCCGACGCCGCTCGGCCAGATTCGAGTCCATATTGAGCGCGATCCGGAGCAGCGCCGCATCGACGAGGCGAAGGAGCTGCAGAAGAAGGAGTTTGACGCCTCGTCTCTATCTCCGGGCCGCCTGGTTCCGGTCGGCCCTGAGTACGACTAAGAGTCCGTTGAAAAAGGGGACTGGCTCCGGGTGCAGGGCCACCGCCCCCCGCGAAAAGGACGTTCGGTAAGGTGCCTGTCCCCTTTTTCAACAGACAGC
>CP070718.1:1869780-1882054 GCA_020350565.1 Phycisphaerales bacterium | reverse complement strand
AAGATGGGGGAGCCGGGCAGTCGGGCCGAAGGCCAAAAGCTGGACCACCTGTTTGCCTGGCCTGAGAGCCAGCCTTGCAGGCCGAAAGTAGCCAAAAGCAACGGCAGTGCCATTCGTGGCAGTCCTACAGACGGTGTCACGCTCCCCAGGGTCATTGCGGGGGGGCGGGGGCCCCAGACGAACGATGTTACAAGTCTGAAGGTGTCACCCCAATCAGGACGCACACCCGGGCGCCCGACGCTCACCCCTGCCGTACCGCCGGCGAATGAGGTATAACACGGACCCCAGCGAGGAAGCTGGCAGCTTGGGCTTGAATGATTGGCGACCGGTCACCGGAGGAGTCTCCAATGGTAATGGGATCGAGTGAAGCCGTTACGGAAACCCGGATTCCCAACCTGCCGCTCAGACGCGGAAAGGTCCGCGATATTTACGACCTGGGCGACGAAATCCTGCTCGTCGCCACGGACCGGATCAGTGCCTACGACGTTGTCCTGCCTACGCCGATTCCAGGCAAAGGGGCCGTGCTGACTGCCATTTCGCGCTTCTGGTTCAGACATTTCGACGACCTGGTGCCGCATCACCTGATCGAAGTGATTGAGGATCAAGCCCCGCCCGGCCTGGAGGGCCATCTGGGTATGCTCCGCGACCGCACGATGCGCTGCCGCAAGACGAAGGTGGTGCCTATCGAATGCGTGGTTCGCGGCTACATCACCGGGTCCGGTTGGAAGGAGTACCGCAAGAGTGGCGAGGTCTGCGGCATCAGATTGCCTGCAGGTCTGAAGGAGTGTGACCCACTTCCCGAACCGATCTTCACGCCGGCTACAAAAGCCGAGGTGGGGCATGACGAGAACATCTCGTTCGAGACGGCCTGCGAGCTGGCCGGCGCGACGTGCATGGAACTCTTGCGTGACAGGAGCATCGACCTGTACTGCAGAGCGGCTGACTTCGCCGCGCAGCGCGGCCTGATTATCGCGGACACGAAGTTCGAATGGGGCGAGCGCGACGGAGCGTACCTGCTCATTGACGAGGTGCTTACGCCGGATTCGTCACGCTTTTGGCCGGCAGAGCAATATGAACCCGGTCACGATCAGGAGAGCTTCGACAAGCAATATGTCCGCAACTATCTCACGTTGCTTGTTGAGCAGGGTAAGTGGGACAAGACGCCACCCGGCCCCGAGCTGCCGGAAGACGTCGTGAAGAATACGGCCGCCAAATACCGCGAGGCGTTCGAGCGCTTGACCGGGAAACGCTGACTTGAAATAGCGGAGTTGCATTCCCAACCGCTCGCGGCTCCCCTGTTTCTTCATTTCGACGGGAACGAGAAGCGGAACCGGAGTCGACCATGTCCGACGATGACAGCAAGTACTTCAAGAGAAGTCTTATAATCATGGGGGGGCTTGGGGCCGGCATAGGGGTCCTTCTCTCCGTCCTGACCGTCCAGCTCTTAGGGAGGATGGAGGGCCCGAGCCCCTTTGAACAACTGGGCGGTGATGTGGTCCGAGGCCCGGGGCTTCTCTGCGGTATTGCGTCGCTGGGTTTCGGCTGGGTGTTGTCCTGGATCGCAGAGAGGCGAGGGTTCACATCCACGCTGCCGATCGCTCTCTCGGCCGTCGTGGCGTTCGTCGTTTGCTGGGTGGGAACCTTCACCTATTACGGGAAACCGCCGATCCAGATCACGATCATCTTCGCCGTCGGGGCGGTCTGTATCATTACTGCCGGCTGGCTGCGCAATCAGTTTGTTCAAGGCTGACGGGCTGCTGATCTCTCAGCGGAGTGCTGGCCGGCGGGAGTGGCTCATTCTCTTGTTTCCGTTCGCGGGTTCCTTATACTCCCGGGGTTATGCGTAAGAACTACATCCTCGACGCGAATGTCCTGATCCACGATCCGAACTCGATCTTCCACTTCAGCGACAACACGGTGGTTATCCCGATCGCGGTGATCAGCGAGATTGATCGGTTCAAGAAGGAGATGTCCGACCGCGGCTACAACGCCCGGGCCGTCGTCAGGCTTCTGGACTCCCTGCGCGGCGAGCGGGGGCTGACCGAGGGCGTCAGCCTGAACGAGGAAGGCATGCTCAAGGTGTTCTGTGACCGCGACTCAGCCATGCAGGGCGGACGTGTGGACGGGGACATCGAGGTCCTTCGCGTGGCTCAGGCGATCAGAGAGGCCGAGCCGGACACTCCGGTCGTCATTGTCACCAAGGACATGAACCTGCGCATTCGGGCGGATGCCCTCGGGCTCCGGGCCGAAGACTACGAGTCCGACCACGTCCTCCTGTCGGACGTCTATACCGGTCAGATGGAACGATTCGTCTCACCCGAAGAGCTGGAGGAATTCGGGGAGAAAGGCTCCCTGCCTCTCAATGACAAAGAGGCTTTGCCGAACGAGTACGTCTGGCTCCGAGCAAACGACGGGAGCAAGGCTTCGGCGCTGGGCCGCGTGGACCCCAACGGCAGGCAGATCATCCCACTGATCGAGGCGGCAGAGGGTCTTTGCGGCGTTCAGCCCCGCAACAAGGAGCAGTACTTCGCTATCGACGCCCTGCTCGACGATCGCATCAGCCTGGTGACCCTGATGGGCAAGGCCGGCACAGGCAAGACCTTGCTGGCCCTGGCCGCTGCGCTTCACCTGACCGCCAAGCAACGGCGTTACCGCGGCGCACTCGTTTGCCGGCCCATCATCCCCGTCGGACGCGACGTGGGTTACCTCCCCGGTGACATCGAAGAAAAGCTCAACCCGTGGATGAAGCCGGTGATGGACACCGTGGAGTTCCTGCTTGATGTCGGCGGTCCGATCAAAGGGCACAGCGAAGGTAGAGCTTTAATCAATACGGGCATGATCGAGGTTCAGCCGTTGACCTATATTCGCGGGCGCAACATCTCGAAGAGATTCGTGGTGATCGATGAAGCCCAGAACCTGACGCCTCTTGAAGTGAAAACGGTAATCACCCGCATTGGGCAGGAAGCCAAGGTCGTGCTGACCGGCGACGCCTACCAGATCGACAATCCCTACATCGATGCCACCAGCAACGGTTTCACGTACTTGGTGAACCGATTCCGCAGAGAGTCCGTTGCCGCCCACATCGAGCTGTTGAAGGGCGAACGGAGCTCCCTTGCGGAACTCGCTGCGAATTTGCTGTGAATTGTTACCTAAGCTTCATTTACTCACACAGTTAGACTTGATAGCGTGCATTCACTGTCCCTTCAAGCGCCGACCCGGCGCTCAAGATCGACACTCCTGTGAAATACGCTTCGTAGTGAAAAAACGGCAGTCCCTTCTCGGCAACCTGTGCGGTCGTACCTTCTCGCGGACAAGAGGTTACCGCAGGACAAGTGCGACTTACCGTAAATCCTGGTCTGTGAGTTGTTGCGCTGGGGCGATTTTCGTTTGCTTGCCCATCGTTTGTGAGGTAGGCTTTTCTTGCGACGCTGAGGTCGCAGACGCTTGGCACCTAAGCCGGTCCCGTCGGCTTCGGCAAGGTGTCCTCGTCGTCCAAAGAGCGCTGGGTGGTCGGCGGTAACGCGCGACACAGTGCGAGGTGAACACATAGCCCGGGCGAGAGGTCACCTGAACGAACGGGGACGAGCCGGTGCAAGAACCCTGGAAGGGTCGCCCCATCCGCATGCTAAACTCCGGTGATGCATGGGGAAGGAGCCAGGCGGAAGCCGATCGATACTCTGTGATGGCGGCCAGCCGCAGGCGCAGCCTGCGTGCTTGTCAAGCACGTGAGAGGAGATCGGGCGAAATCCTGATCAAGGCTTTCGCAGGAGGACCCTAGGAGGGCGAAAACCCAGGGGAGTAACCAGCGACCGGCATACTAACACCATGTCCGATCGCCAGGAATCTCCGGGAAGGACGAAGCCCAGGAACCGCGGCTCGTCGGGCCGGCTTGGTGTCTCGCATCAGGCTAATCGGCGGGAGAAACGGTAGGTGGGTTCAACCGAGGCGGAAACGTCCGGTGACTTTCCGGAGGGTGAAAACTCCGAAGGGTGAATCCCATGAGCGCCGTCGGCATGAAACAAGGCCGACACGGGCCCGGAGGGAGCAAACCGTCAAGAGGGTAGCCAAACCCTGAAGACGGAACACAGCGGGCAGGGAAAGCCCGTGACCGGTGGACCTCCGATCCTTGATGTGCTGAAGGGAACGAAAGTCCAGGAGAGGAGCCGATGGGCTGCGGCCCGACGGCTAGGTTTGGCTGGGCAAGACTCTAGAAGGAGGCTGAACTTGAAGAGAGGTAGTGCCGGATGACCTGATCACCCGGCGCGGCTCGCTGAGGAAAAACCACGTGGCCGAAAGAAGGCTGAACGGCGAGGTGGGATTGCCCAACCGATAAGGGCAGTACCAAAGCGAGTGCAAGACTCTGAACGAGAAGCCGATCCTAGAAGAGAACAGCCGGAGCAAGGTAACTTCTCCCGCTGAGCAGCTAAACCGAAGACTCTGAAGGGCGAAACAAGCGGCCAACCTCGCGTCGCGCTTTTTATGCGCACCGGCAAAGGTGCGTTTTTTCTTGCGCGGATCGATTCTCCATAACGCAGCCCGTCATGATCCAAACCGTCTTTCACCACGGCGCAGCAACGTTCTTGCCGGGCGAGACGCGAGCGCCAAATGCAGTCCTTTGAAACCTCTTCCTTGAAGAGGCCTGCCCGGATGCATGCCGGTCAACCGCTCCTGCTGCTGGGCTCAGATGAAGGCGAGCGATTGGCGCAGGCGTGAACGTGTCAACACCTGGCACAATGCCTGCGAGGTTGGCTCAGTCGTTCAGGTCCAGCATGAGCTGGGTCTCGACATGGCTTTGCGCGCAGGTTTGGTGGCAACGGCTGCAGTCCAGAGGCTGCATTTGGTCCACTTCTCCCAGCCCGAGGCGTTGCTGATGAATGCGGAACAGCCCGGCGATGCTCTTCCACCTGGGACCCGTGCCATAGAAGCGGCACCCGAATCTCCCTTCGTTGAGTGCGCCCCCGCGCATCGCGCGCAGCCCGTTGAGGATTTTCTCCTTGCGCAACGGCATGACCTCGGCAAGCCGCCTGACGAACACCTTTTCGACGTTGCCCGGCAGGCGGAGCATGGTGAACGTGGCCCAGGTGGCGCCCGCGGCCGCAGATCGCTCCAGAATCTCCGGAATATCGTGATCGGTAAGACTCGGGACGATCGGCGAGACGATGACACCGGTTGGCACGGAGGCTTCACGAAGCCGGCGGATCATCTCGAAGCGTCGATCGGGCGGCGGTGCCTGCGGTTCGAGCAGCTTGCACGGCTCCGCCTCGGCAAAGGGGATGCTGACCAGCACGGAAGCACCTGCCCGTCGGTTGAGCCGGGCCAGCAGGTCGGCGTCACGAATGACCAGCGCGCCCTTTGTGACGATGCAGGCACTGTTGGCATGCGCCAGGCAGACCTCCAGACAGCGACGTGTCAGCTCGTAGGTGGCCTCGATCGGCTGATAGCAGTCCGTGATGCCCGAAAAATGCACGGATTGGCGCCGCCAGGACTTCTTGCGGAACGCCGCGTCGAGCAGCTCGGGGGCGTTTACCTTGGCCACCAGCCTGGTCTCGAAATCAGTGCCGGCCCCGAAGCCGAGGTATTCATGATAGGTCCGCGCGTAACAGTACGCGCAGGCGTGCTGGCAGCCGCGGTAGGGATTCACCGACCACTCGAACGGCAGGTCCGGACTCTCGTTTCGTGAAAGGATGGACCTGGCCTGCTCCTCGTAAACTTCGATGCGGGCCGGCGGTGGCGGCTCGAGCCACTCCGCATGCGACGACTCGTACGGATTGGGCGGATTGTCGACGCGGCGCATTCTCATGGCGGTTCCGATCCACCGGCTGCGTGCCTAATGGAAAGTATATTCGGATTTTGTTAGGATAGCAAGCGCAGGAAGCGATAAGCTGTCAGCTTTCAGCCGTCAGCTCTCAGCGGAAGGTAAGCGCTCGACGAAACACAGGTTGACGGCAGGGCAGCCGGCGAGCGCGAGCCGCTTTCCCGCCCAGCGGGTGCTGCTTCCGGGCACAACGGAATGTGGTATAAGCGATTCGCTCTATGGCGTGGTGAACGCCGCCTGAAAATCGGCGAAATCGCCCAGGTCAACGTCGCCATCAGCGTTGAAATCGAAGCAGGCGCAGTCCGCCTCTGGCAACCCACCGCCCGGTCCCAGGAAACACGCCTGGAACTCCACAAAGTTGTGCAGGTCCACGTCGCCGTCGCAATCGCAGTCGCCGGGCGCGCAACCGAACCAGAAGCCGCCCGTGAGTTCGAAGTCGCCGCCGGTCATGACGAGCTCGCTCGCGTCGGGCTGACCAATCGTGCCGGACAGCTCGAAGTCGGTGCCGGTGGTGAACATCTCCCCGCCGCCGTCGACGGTCCACCAGCCGATGGTGAAGTCGTCGGCTACAGCCGGGGCCAAGGTGGCGATTGTCAGTGCGGCCAGTGTCACCAAGGGTGTCGTGTTCTTGCGAATCATCGTTCGCCTCCGTTCTGGGACGTGGCCAATCGAGTGACCAGCGCTTCGAGCGTCTCCACTCGGTCGCGTAGCTCTGCAAGTTCGGTGTCGTTCGGCTCAACGCGCTCCGGTGGGTAGGGGCGCTGCTCGCTGGGCCGGTCTTCGCCCATTTCAATCGGCTCGGATGCTTCCAGTTCTCGGCGATCATCAAGCGAGTGCACCGCCGGATCGAACTCGACGATCGCGTCGCGCAAAGCCTGCGAGGCGCTCAGGTCAAGCGGCTGAGTCTGGCCGGCCGCAGCGCGCATTCGCTTGAAGCGCTCCAGCGCGTTGTAGTCCCTCAGTTCCGGGCGGCGCTCATAGAGCGTGCGGTGGTCGGCCATCGACGGGATGTAGGCCTCCCGTTCTTTCTCCTGGACGATGCCGACCTCTTCGAAGCCGATCCGCAAGCCGTAGACGATGTAGTCGAAATCGACATCGCTCGTGCCTCCGCCTACCTCGCGCACGACCAGTTCCGCGGTCGTGAGCGATTCCACATATAGGCCGGGGGCGTCGCCGCGCAGCGTCAGGTGTGCCGTCAAGCCGATGTCCGGGTTTGTCACCCACTTGAATGTCTCGCCCAGCGGGACGCGGGCTCTGCCATTCACAAGCCTGGCTGTGCCGCGGGTGTAGGTTGCCACTTCGTTTCCCTCCGGGGCGGCATAGACGACAACCGCTCCCGGATCCTCCGGGTGGTTTTGCACGAAGTAACAGCTAGCGTTGCTGTAGATTTTGGCAGTGCCATAGGCAACATCCGACCAGACTCCGCTTGTAAGGTCCACGAAGTAGCCGCCCGATGTGTTCCCATAGGCGTTGATGCCGCGATCGTAGTACCCGACATAGGCGAGGCCGGAGCCGTCGGTGTCCTTGAAGTAGCCGCCCGCGTCGCTGCCCCTGGCGTAGATGCCGGTGTCACCCCACGCGACGTAGGCGTCGCCGGAGCCGTCGGTGTCCCCGAAGTAGGCGCCTGCCTCGCTGCCCTTGGCTTCGATGCCGCGGTCGCCGTAAGCGACGTACGCGTAGCCGGACCCGTCCTGGTCGACGAAGTAGCCGCCCGCGGTTGGCCCGTAGGCGCTGATGCCGGTGCCGTCGAGGCCATCCGCAACGTAGGTAATGCTGCCGTTGGCGGTGTTCTCAAACTGACCACCGGCCTCGTCGCCGTTTGCGTCGATGCCAAGGTCGCCGTACCCGACGTAGGCGTAGCCGGAGTCGTTGAAGTCCCCGAAGTAGCCGCCCGTCTCGATTCCCTCGGCTTCGATGCCGCGGTCGCCGTATCCGACGTAGGCGTAGCCGAGGTCGTCGAGGTCGTAGAAGTGGCCGCCCGCCTCGTAGCCATTGGCGTCGATGCCGAGATCGGCGTATCCGACGAAGGCGTAGCCGGAACCCCCCGAGTCCTCGAAGCGGCCGCCGGCGAACCAACCGGAGGCTTCGATGCCTAAGCCGCCGGACCCAACGTAGGCGTGGGAGGAGTCGTCGGTGTCTTCGAAGTAACCGCCCACGGAGCTTCCATGGCCTTCGACGCCGTATTGAGCACTGCCGAGAATCCCGTAGTTGCCGGAGGTCTGGTTGTCGCCACTCACGCCGTTGCCGTTAGCGGAACTACCACGGACACCGGTATCGTAGCCGGCACCCGATCCGTGGACGCCTGCGTTATCCCGACCGAGGCAGCCGTAGTTGCCAGTAGCCTGGTTCTCGCCGCGGACGCCGGTGCCCTCGGCCGACACGCCGCGGACACCATACGTTATTCCGTCCGGGTTCGTGTTGGTGGCTTCGCCGTAGACACCGGTCGCGTAGGCGTCGCCGTCGGCGCGCCCGTGGACGCCGATGTTGGTGCTGTCAAACAGACTGCTGTCATATGCGCGGCCGTAGACTCCGGTACCATCAGGGCTGGCTGTCTCGGCGAACACGCCGTAGCTATTGCCCGAAACACCTTCGTTGAACGCGTAGACGGCGTAGCCGTCCGGGGCCTCGACAAAGGCGTCCAGGCCGATGGTGCCCCCTTCGGCTGACACAGCGGTTTCGCTGGCCTTGGCACGCAAGGCAGTGCCGCTGGCACCGTTGTTCCGAACGTAAGCGATGCCCGAGCCAGCGCCTTCAACATGGAGCGGATAACTGGGGCTGGGCGTACCGATGCCGACATCCCCATCGTTGTCGACGTACAGCGCGTCCACCGGATCCCCGTCCGCTGCGTCCAGCGAATGACCGTCACCTGAAGCGGCAGTGGTTTGAGTAGTTCCGTCGGGGAACCGGAATCCACCGGAGCTGCTCTCCACCCTTCCGTTGACGTCCAGCGTGCTGGAGGGATTGTCCATGCCGATGCCGACGATCCCGTATTCGTCGATGTGGATCACCTCGCCACCAGGACCGCAGGACACGGACACGAACTCGTCCCCCCGGATCGTAAGACCCGGGGTACCTATGGTGCTCAACCCATCCCCCACATGTTCCAGGTAGTTCTCGACGGCGGACCCATCGAGCGAAAGAATTGACCCGGAGCTTATCCTGACGTGCCCGTCGACGTCCAGCTTGGAGCCCGGGCTCGTGGTTCCGATGCCGACGTTGCCGGCGTTCGTGTTGTAGATGTCGTCGCCGGTGGCGGCCCAGTAAAGCCCACTTCCGGGGCCACTGAGCGCGTACAACGCGTACGGCGCCGGGGTGAGCTCCTGCCGTGGGCTCAGGGTGGTGAAACCGCCGCCGCCGGCCGGCGAGCGGACGGCGATCTCCAGCCAGCGCGCGTCACCGGTGAAGATGCTCGCACCGAAGTCGAGAATGACGGTGAACAGTCCGTTGTCCACACTCACGTTGTCCGCCGCCACCGTGGGGCCGACCTGATCACCGGGATCAACGCTGTTGGGATCGTTCCACAGCGAGAACTCGAAGTCCGCGGTGTCATCCAGCGGCTCGCCGGCCTGTTTGATCTGGCCCTGATAGGTGAACGCCGTCCCCACCGGTGTCTGGGCATGCAGCAGCGCAGGCGCTGCGAGGACGCCCCACAGAAGTGTCAGGGTCTTTCCCAAGACATATATGCGTTTCATGACTTGGCCTCCTATTGCTGGTTCCTACCGACCTGAAGGCGCGCTCAGCAGGGCTTCCAAGCTTGTCAAACGGTCTTCCAACGCCTCGATTCGCTGCTGACGGGCGGCGCATTCCGCTAGCAACGCCTCTATCTCGGCGTCCTTGTGATTGATGATCTCCGGCAGACTTTCGGGCAGCGTGCGCTCTGGGATATCAGGAGGGCCAACGCGGCTGGACGGCGCTGCGCTTGTCTCTGCGTCGCCATGGGAACCGGGAACGCCCTCAGTTCGCGGTGCGTAGGGGTGTTCGAGACCGTGGATCGCCGGGTCGAACTCGACGATCGCGTCGCGCAAGGCCTGCGCGGCGCTCAGGTCAAGCGGGTCGGTCTCGCCAACCGCAGCGCGCATCCGCTTGAAGCGCTCCAGCGCGTTGTAGTCCCTCAGCTCCGGACGACGGTCGTACAAGGCGCGGTGGTTAGCCATTGAGGGGATGTAGGCCTCCCGCTTTTTCTCCTGGACGATGTTGACTTCTTCGAAGCCGATTCGCAGGCCGTAGACGATGTAGTCGAATGTGACGCTGCTGGTACCACCACGCAACTCCCGAACGATCATCCCGCTTGTGCTCAGTGCCTCGACGTAGAGCCCATCGCAGTTGCCGCGTGGGGTCAGGTGGGCAGTGAGACCGATGTCCGGGTTGGTGACCCACTTGAATGTGTCGCCCAGTGGCACACGCGCCACGCCGCTTTGGAGCCGGGCCGTTCCACGGGTGTAGGTGGCCACTTCGTCCCCCTCGAGAGCGGCGTAGATGATGACTGCCCCCGGGTTCTCAGGGTGGTTTTGCACGAAGTCACAACTGCCGTTGCCTTCGATCTTCTTGCCGTTAGCCGCGACCACCGCGTAGGTTCCGCCGAAGAGGTCGTGGAAGTAGCCGCCCTCGTTGTCGCCATATGCCTCGATGCCCCGCTGGCCGTATGCGATGTAGGCGTAGGCGAAGGTGTCGGTCTCGTGGAAGTAGCCGCCCGCGGTGTCTCCGTGGCCTTCGACGCCGTAGTCATCCCGGCCGATGTAGGCGTAGCCGGAGCCGTCCGTGTCCTCGAAGTAGCCGCCCGCATCGCTCCCTAAGGCCTCGACCCCGCGGTCACCGTAGCCGACATAGGCGTAGCCGGAGTCGTTGGTGTCCCCGAAGTAGCCGCCCGCCTCGCTGCCCTCGGCTTCGATGCCGCGCTGCGAGTACGCGAGGAAGGCGTAGCTGGAGGCGTCGGTGTCCTGGAAGTAGCCGCCCACGATGTCGCCAAAGGCCGCGATGCCCTGCGTACCATGTGCGATGTGGGCGTAGGCGGTGCCCCCAGTGTCTTCGAAGTAGCCACCCGCGTCGCTCCCTCGGGCCTCGATGCCGAGGTCACCATACCCGACGTAGGCGTAGCCGGAGCCGTCGGTGTCCTCGAAGTAGCCGCCCGCCTCGCTGCCCTTGCCGTCGATGCCGCGGTTACCACGCGCGACGTAGGCGTAACCGGAGCCGTCCGTGTCCCCGAAGTAGCCGCCCGCCTCGCCGCCCAAGGCTTCGACGCCGCGGTCGCCGTAGGCGACGTAGGCGTAGCCGGAGCCGTTAGTGTCCTCGAAGTAACCACCTGCGGAGTCTCCATGACCATCGACGCCGTATTCACCGCTGCCGAGAATCCCGTAGTTCCCGGAGGCCTGGTTATAGCCGTGGACACCGTGGCCGTCGCTCGAGGCGGTTTCTCCCCTGACGCCATAGCCCGCGCCGGTAGTGTGCTCGTGGACCCCGATCACCCCGATGCCGCCCGACTCGGTGGCCTCGTTGCGTGCGAGGACGCCGGCGGCCAGATGGGAGGTGGTCGTGAACGCGCCGCCGAAGCCGTATCCCGGATATGCGCCGGTCCATTTGCCATGCACGCCGATTCCGGATGCCCCGTAATCTGACTCGCCGTACACACCCTCAAACCACCGAGCCAGCGCGCCGAAGTTCCCGGTATCCTGATGCTCGCCCTGCACACCCGTGCCGTGGGCGGACACGCCGCGAACACCGTAGGAGCTGCCGATGGTATGCGTGGCCTCACCGTACACGCCAGCGCCGTCTTCGCTGTCCGAGCGGCCATACACACCAATGCCGGTACTGTTGTCCTCGCCGCTGTCGGCAAGTCCGTAAATGGCAATGCCGGCGGGACTCACGTTCTCGCCATAAACGGCGTACGCCGCGCCGTAGTCGGCTTCATTGAACGCGTAAACCGCGCGCGCATTGGACGCCGCGGCGTAAGCGTCCACGCCGTAGCCCCCCGATTCGGTGGATGTGGCATAGGCGCGCACCGCCGTCCCGCCGCCGGTGGAGCGTGCCTCCAACGCGTTACCGCCGCCCGCATCGTCGTTTGTAATGTGGACGGTTTGTGACCCGTCGCTTTCAACGTGCAGGGGATAGCCGGGGCTCGGCGTGCCGATGCCGATATTCCCCTCCGTTGTGATCGTCATGCGAACCGTTTGGTCGCCCGTGTAGAAACGGTGTGTGTCGGTCGCTTGAAAGTAGTCCCAGATGGGCGTTTCTCCGACCAGCTCACGGAACTCAAAGCTGTTGCTCGTGAAGCTGATCCCTTCGCTGGTGCCCACGCCGTCGTCATCCCAGACGTCCATCCCGCCGCGGATGTTGACCATCCTGGACAGACTGCCCCCGGGGTATCCCAGCCGGATCCTGCCGTCGTTGTCCACGTAAACCCTGTTGGTCGGGCTGCCGTCGGCGGCGTCCAGCGAGTGGCCATCCACGCCAACGGTGTTTGCC
>CP070718.1:1865122-1869680 GCA_020350565.1 Phycisphaerales bacterium | reverse complement strand
GCGCACACGCACGACGACCTCCTCACCGCCCCGCTGAAGCTTGACGGCCTCCCCACCGTAGAAACCTTGACGGAGTTGCGTTGCGACGTCTTCGAGCGTTAAGCCGAGGGCCCGCGCGGCCGGTCGAAGGTTGACGCGAAGTTCCCGCTTGCCAGGCACCAAATCGAGATAGACGTCGGTGACGCCTTCGTACCTGCGAAGCTGTTCAGCGATCTGCTCACCGGCTTCGCGAAGTTCCTCCAACTCGTTGCCCAGGAGGCGCACCTCGATGGGGCGTTCGACGGGCTGCAACTGGTGCCGCGCAAGGGAGAAGTGGACCGCGTCATGGATCTCGCCGATGTGATGCCGCCACCCGCTGATGATCTCCTCCTCATTAATACGCCGCTGCTCGGCAGGCATCAACTCGATGCGCACCTCGCACACGTGATCACCACGGATGGGCAGCCAATCGACCCATTCGCCGGTAATGGAATAGATCTGCCGGACGAGCTTGCCCGGCTGGGCGGGCCTCAGGTTTGGATCGTCGTTGAGCGCCAAGGCTGCCTGCTCGAGGTGTGCAATCGTCTCGGCAGTGACGGAGGCGGGTGTTCCCTCCGGGAAGCGCACGCGCGCCCGCAGCATATCCCCGTCCTCCTTGGGATAGAAAACGAAGGCCGTTCGTCCGCTCAGGATTGTGCCGGCGATGGCCAGTAGGCAGGCAACCGCCAAGGCCACGGTGACCAGGCGATACCGCAGCGCCAGGCGATAGACCGGACGGTACACGCGTGTGATCACCCAATCGACGCCCTTTTCTACGAATTGACGGAGGCGGTTCGGTCCGGACGGCGTGGCCGCCGTTCCCGGCGGCCGGTGACCACACAGGTGAGACGGCAGGACGCCGAAGGCTTCGAGAGCCGACGCGACGATGGCCGCGATCACCACAATGGGCAGAACGCGGATGAACTTGCCCATCACACCCGCCACGTACAAGAGCGGTATAAAGGCAATGATCGTCGTCAGCGAGGAACCCAGGACCGGGAGCGCCACACGGTAGGCACCTTCGACCGAGGCCAGCGCCGGCGCCTCGCCGGATCTTCTTCTGGTGTAGATGTTTTCCGCAACGACGATGGCGTCATCAACGATGATGCCCGAAACCATGATCAGCGCGAACAAGCTGATCATGTTGATTGTTTGGCCCCCCATCGCCATCACCACAAGCGCACCACTGAAGGCGAGCGGTATGCCGACCGCGACCCAAAAGGCCAGGCGAAGCTGAAGAAAGATCGCGAGGGTGAGGAACACAAGGGCGAAGCCGGCAAGACCGTTCCTCAGGAGCATCGAGATCCGGCCTTCGACGTCGCGTGAGTTGTCACCCCAGACGGACATCTTGAGCCGCTCAGGAAGTCTGGCCTGCTGCCGGGCAACGTAGTCCCGGGCAAGTGCGGCGATCTGAAGAATATCCTGCTCCGGCGCCTTGAAGACCGTGACGAGAACGCCCGGGTACCCATTGAATTGCCCGCGGATGGAGGTCTCGGCAAACCCCTCGCTGACGTTGGCAATCTGCCCCAAGCGAACCATGGCATCGGGGCGGTCGATGATGACGAGCCGTTCATAGTCCGAGGCCCGCATCCGCTGGCCTTTTACCCGCAAGGTCAGCTCTTCTCCGGCCGTCTTGATCGTTCCGGCAGGCAGATCCAGGCTGCTCCTTGCAATGACACCCATCACCTGATTGAAGGAGAGGTCGTAAGCACGCAGCGCCTGTTCGGACAGTTCAACGAGGATCTCGTCCTCCCGCACGCCGGAGAGGGAGACCTGTGAAATCTGCGGCACGGCCAGGAGGTCGTTCTTCACCTCCCGAGCAAACTGTTTGAGGGTCCGTTCCGGCACGTCCCCATAAATGGCGATGTTGACCACCTCATGCCGGATGACCTCCTCCTTGACGACCGGCTTCTCGACTTCGGGCGGGAAGGTAGTGATCTGGTCGATGCGGTCCTTGGTCTCCTGCAGGATAGCCGCGGAGTCGCGCACGTCGGATGTCAGCGAAAACCATATGCTCCCGATGTCGGGATCGGCCGTTGAGGTCAGCTCGTCAATGCCGGCGATGTCGACGAGGGCCTCCTCGATCGGACGGCAAACGGCCTGCTCCACGTCCTCGGGACTGGCGCCGGGGTAAAGCACGGTGACACGGATGATGTCCAGGGAGAACTGAGGGTAACTCTCCCGTCTCAAGTGTGTGACGGCCAGGTACCCGCCTACCAGGAGGCATGCCATCAGCAGGTTGGCGAATACGGGGTTGCGAACACCAGCCGCAATGGCCCCGCGGACGAATGGCATCCTAAGGTGTCCCGGTCACAGAACTGGTGGTTGCCAAGAGCGTTACGCTACTGACAGAAGAAGCGAGTTTGTGAGTCGGAGGGGTGATTTCCTCGGGCTCCGCCGCTGACGCGAAGCGCTCGTCTCGCAGGCGCACAGGCATGCCGACCACAGGCTTGATCAGGGGCGATACGACGACCGCCTCCCCCGGCTTCAGTTCACAGAGCCGCTCGTCCTGCCGACCCTGGTAGTCCACAAGCACATCATTGCCGACGGATCGAAGCATCGGAACGGCACGGCGCCCCAGTCTGCCAACGGCGGCATCTTCCAGCGTCGGGTCCGGCTCAAAAACGTAGACGCACGCATTGTCGTAAACGGCGTGCCGCGGGACCAGAAGGGCCTCCTCCAGCCTGCGGGCGGGCAGCTCCGTACGGCAAAACATGCCGACTGACAGCGTCAAGCTTTGATCGTCGCCGCCCTTGCGAACCTCGGCCACCATGTCCGCGTTACGAACTTCGACAACCATACGCGCCATTCGGGTGGCCTCGTCCACCCGCTCGAACCGAGTGACATACCCACGCCACTCATATTCGACACCACGCAGAGTCGATCGAACGACCACCTCGGCACGGGGCTCGCCCTCATCCTCGCGGAGGTTGTTAGGATGAGCCGACTCGTCGAGCCAGCGAAGCTCGTTCGGATCGATGCCCACGGAAATCTCAAAAGCCTCAAGGTCCGTCAGCCGTGCGATGGAAAAGACAGCAGCCGTCACCACCTGAGAAGTGTAGGCGCCAACGGCCTCCACGCGGGCGTCAAACGGACAATCGATCTTGGTCTTGGACAACTCGACCCTTGCCTGCTCCAGCTGAGCTTTAGAGGCGTCCAGTAGTGCTTCTGTCTCTGCCTTCATGTGCGGGATCATATCCCGCCGATTACGAAGCTCCGCCACCACGTCCTTTTGCGTGAGGTATCGCTGCTCGTCGGCGGTGACAAGCTGGAGGTTACCGACGTTCTGCTCCTCGTAGAGCACTTTGGTTTTTCAAATACTCGGCCTCAACGATCTCCAGCATCCGCTCGGCATTGGCGATGCGCGCTTCGAGCATCTCCAACTCCGCCTCCTGGCGGGTCAGGACACCTTCCAGGCGACGTTTCTCAGCCTCGGCCTGGGCCACCCTTGAGGCGTACAAGGTGTCATCCACCTCGAAGAGCCGCTCGCCCTTTCGGATGATCTTGCCGGGAGCCAAATCCTCATTCACGTAGGTGAGCTTGCCGTTCACCTGAGGGATGACGTCGACCTGATGTTTGGGGGCAACCGTACCGTAGCCGACGACCGGAGAGGCGTCAGCCGTCGGCAGCACGGTCACTGCGGCTACCGACAACGGCTTTGCGCCGAAAGAGCGCGTGGGCACTTCCGGGCTGGTCAGGAGCAGCAGGTACATCGCCCCGCCACCCATCAAGAGGGCCAGCACAGCCAAGGCAACGTTTATACGCCGCCTTACACGCTCCAAGGATGGAGTGGTATCGTCCATGTTCATCGCAGCGGGAGAATCACGTCCATCTCACCGGAACTCGCGCCAAAGAACCTGGTGAGATCAGAAGCCACCATTCATCCAGGCATGACCCTTTGACACGAGGCGGGTCTCCCCGGACACAACCACAGGAGTGTTTAACATCCTCGCATTATTCTTGACGGATCGGCTGTCTTGTCAACACGAGGCGGGCCGGCCCCCTGCCGGTCGCGCTCCGGCTCTGCCACGGCCGAATCCTCCGAACACGGGCTCCTAAGGCGCTTTTCGGCCCGATGACCCGCTGCCCTTCAATTCGATTCCGAGTATCGCGCCCCTTCCAGGCTCCCTGGAGCGGGAGGTGTTGAATTGAAAACGGAAAGACTGCGGCTCCACACCAACCGTGATGACAAAGAGTTGAGATATGAGCGCCGCGAGATCCTCGTCGCGAGGAGGAATCGTTGTTTAGCCGCGGCTGCCCTTCACGCCAAATGGGGATTCGGTCGGCCTGCCGTTGATCGTCGCCTTGAGCGCCCGTGATGCCCTTCTTCAAGCTAGTGGCACTTTGGGTAAGGCAATGGCACCCTCAAGGGGCGAACTTCCTGTGAAACTCCACGAATTGGGGAAGCACATGTTCCGCACTGAGCTGCCTGACGAACTCTCTTGCCCTGAGTGAGAAGCGCTCGTACCGTTCCCGATCCTCAACCAGCGCTACGCAGCGATCAGCAAGGGACGGTAACTGCTCCTGCTCAATGACTTCC
>CP070718.1:1861388-1865022 GCA_020350565.1 Phycisphaerales bacterium | reverse complement strand
TGACCTGCACGCCGGGTGCGATCACCGGTGACGAATGCGGCTACAGCCAGACGTTCACCTACTCGGCGTCCGACACGTGCGGCAACCCGGTCTCGGAGACCGCGACCTACACGTGGAGTGAGGACGAGACGGCGCCGGTGATCACTTGCCCGCCGGACTACACGCACTTCGGCTGTGACGACTGCCCGACCGATCCGGAGATCACGGGTTACGCCACGGCGACCGACAACTGCGGCGGCGAGGTGGATGTCAGCTACGACCCAGAAGAGGACGTTATCGTCGGCGACTGCCCGAAGGTCATCATTCGGACCTGGACGGCGACCGACGAGTGCGGCAATTCGTCGAGTTGCACGCAGATCATCACCTGTGTGCCGCCGAGCCAGGTGACCAACAGCGGGCTCTGCATCTTCGACTGCGATGCGGAAGATGACTGCCAGTCGTTCCGGCTGCTGTTCACGCAGGACCCGCATGATCAGGCGTGCTTCAAGCTGACGGCCAGCAACCCGGGCCAGTACTACTACAACGTATTCGGCACCGGGACGCCGGGTGATACGGTCAACTACACGATCACGCTGCCGTATCCGTTTGTCACGCAGGGCGCGATGCCGATCCACGTCTACGACAACGTGACGGGCTATGCGGCGGAGGGCGATCTTGACGAGACCTGTCCGGCCCCGTTGTGCTTCGAGCCTGGTATCGAGCACGATGCGTTCTCGACGCAGGTGACGCTGGGAGACTACGGACCGCACCCGGTCATGGGCGACGCTTACAGCTTCGACGTGTCGTTTACCGTGCCTGAAACCGAGTTCTTCTTCCTGGCCATCCACCTGGATTACGGCCTCAAGGGCGAGGGCGGTTACACCAATGACGCCTACGATAACGCAAGGGTATGCATGCCAGACGGCGGCGTAGGTATGCTTGTGATCGCCAACCCGCAGGAGTATCAGTTCGCGTGGGATCTGCCGGGCGATCCGCCCAGTGGTGGCACCGCGTCGATCTGCAGCTTCAACGAATGGAAGCGGAACCCCGGCGTCGGTGGCGTGATGTTGCTCCAGAGCGACGGCACCCCCATAAACGGTGGGGAAGTCACGTTGCTCCTCGACGGTGACTGGCTCAGCTCAAGCCCGGTGGACGAGGGCTGGTACGTGATACCCTGGCGGCACACGGGAAAACCGACGTGGTACACGGCTCAGCTGACGCCGCCGGACGGATACGTAGTCGTATCGGAGAATCCAAAGGACTTCAAACTCAAGGCGATGCACTTCGAGGAGGTGAGCTTTGAGATTGCGCCTGGGCCATAGCATGTTATCCAGCTCGCGGCCGTGCCGGTGAGGTGCCGGCGCGCGACGCGGGTGCAATGTAACGAAGGCCCCGGAGCAATCCGGGGCCTTCTTTTTCTCGGCGGCGCTCCCGGCCGGCGAACAAGGCTCGGCCCGCCGTCAGCGACGCGGGCGCTCGTTCGAGCGACCCCTGCCCGGTCCCGCCGGGGCCGCAGTCCGTCGGCGCAGGCCGAGCTGTACTACAGACCAAAAGACTCCTGAAGGAACGCCAAATCGATGTCCGGGTAAACCGGGTATTTCGTGAGGACGTTCTTCACCCTGGCCTGGGCTTTCTCGCGTACCGTCTGGTCCAGTGTGTATTTGGCCTTACTGGGCTTCCCGTCCTTGGTGGTATCCGCCTTGGTGTTCGAGAGCACCAGGTGCATGACCGAGGCGATCTCCCGCATCTCGTCGGCTCCCATTCCGAGCGTCGTGACGGCCGGAGTTCCCAGTCGCAGACCACTGGTATACCAGGGGCCGTTCGGATCGAAGGGTATCGTGTTTCGATTCAGCGTGATGCCGCTCTCCCGCACCGCGGTTTCCGCTTGACGACCGGTCAGGCCGTAAGGCCTCACGTCGAGAAGCACCAGGTGGTTGTCGGTCCCGCCGGATACCACCGTCATGCCTTCCTTGAGGCACGCCTCGGCCAGGCTCCTGGCGTTCTCCACGATGCGCTGTGCGTATTGCTTGAACTCCGGTTTCAAGGCCTCGGTGAAACACACGGCCTTCGCGGCGATCGCGTGAGGCAGCGGTCCGCCCTGCACCAGCGGACACCCCTTGTCGACCTGCTCCTGGAACTCCGAGGTGCACAAAACCAGTCCGCCGCGAGGACCGCGCAACGTCTTGTGCGTCGTGGACGTGACCACGTGCGCGAAGGGAACAGGGTTGAACTCATCCTTGAGAACCCCGCCGGCCACCAGCCCCGCGAAATGGGCCATGTCAACCATGAGCACCGCGCCGACCTCATCGGCGATCTCGCGCATTCTTCGAAAGTCAATCACTCGGGGGTAGGAGCTGTAGCCGGCGAGGAGGATCAGCGGCCGAACCTGGCGAGCCAACTTCGCGATTTCGTCGTAGTTCAGCAACCCGGTCGCCTGATCGACCATGTATGACCGGGTATCGAACATCTTGGCCGAGGCGTTATTGCGCATGCCATGGGTCAGGTGCCCTCCACAGCTAAGGTCCATACCCAATAGCCGCTGATTGTTGAGATGTTGGCGGATTCCCTCCCAGTCAATCTGAGACAGTGCGGGGGATCGGTCGACTCCCCGTTCCTGAAGCAGAGGGGCCTCGACCCGGGTGCCCAGGATCGCCCAGAACGCGATCAGGTTCGCATCGGCCCCGCTGTGCGGTTGCACGTAGGCATGCTCCGCGCCGAACAGCTCGCACGCCTTCTTGCACGCGTAGTCCTCGATGTTGTCGACGTTGTCGCAACCGGCATAAAACCGGTGGAATGGGTGGCCCTCCGCATACTTGTCCGTCAGGAGGTTGGCCATCGCAGACTGGACCGCAAGGGAGGAGTAGTTCTCGCTGGCAATCAGCTTGATGTTGCTCCTCTGGTCCGCCAGCTCCTTGACGATCCATCGGGCGACATCCGGAGACGTGCTGGCGACGCGCTCCAGGTTCGCCAGATACATCAGGAAACCGGGTTCCACGTCAGCAGGCTTCCGCTTCGAGAGATAGGTGTGAATCAACTCGGGTGCCATGATCAAAATCCATGTGTAGAAGAGGTCAACTCAAACGAGCTTGCAAACATCGCTCCGTCACTCGTGCGCCATCAACGGCCTTCTTCGCGGCCCCTTTAAGAATCTTCAACGGACCGCCGGACTCCGTCCGTCGTGCCTGAGCGAATCAGTCAGGCCGCGGCGGCCGTTCAGGCAGCCGTGCGGTTCCCGTACGATTTCAATCGCACTCGCCTCGCTGCCGATCCGCCGGCAACAGGAATCCGGACCCCAAAGGATACTGAAACCTGAGCCGGCGGCAACTCTCACGGCTCTGGAGAAGCCCCGTTTGATGGCCGTTACGCCAATTCTCACCCGTATCGCCTAGCATGGGGCATACACGGTGACATGAGCATGACCGGGAGAACAGGAGAGGACGAGGAATGCAGGTCGGGCTCCCGCGAGATCACCCATAATCATCGGGCCTCACGTCGCACCGGAATTCTGGTCGAGCTATTGGGTCGGCTCTGTCGCTCTCCAGATTCGGATCGACACGCCACTGCTGACCAGCCACTGTCCATCGGGGCTGAAAGCGACCGCCCATGGCCAATCCTGATGTGCGTTAAAGGACAGAACCGTTTCGCAAGTTTGCGG
>CP070718.1:1853617-1861288 GCA_020350565.1 Phycisphaerales bacterium | reverse complement strand
TCGCCAAGTGAGTTTCAGGGCCACGCGCCGTAACATCAGGAAACATTGCGTTGGTGACCGGAGGCTCGTTCCGGTCGCGCTCAGAAGGGCAGTTGAATGGAACTCTTAGCACAGTTTGGTATGGGCCGCTTCCTCCTGGCTTGGCTGATCATCACCATCTGCGTCGTGTTGATGTTGGTGATCCTGGTGCAGAAGGGACGCGGCACGGGTTTGTCGGGCGCGTTTGGGGGCGGTGGTGGCTCCGGCAGTGCGTTCGGCGCCAAGACCGGCGACGTTTTTACGTGGATTACGGTCGGTCTGGCGGCGCTGTTCGTGGTGATCGCCATCGCGGCAAACTTTCTCTTTGAACAGTCGAAAGCTACGGCGCTCCCGGTGGCCGTAGCGCCGACACCGGCTCCCGCGACCACGCCACCCCAGCCGGTCACGATGCCACCGGTAACGACGACGCCGGTTCCCGCGACGGCACCGGGAGCGGCGCCGACGAGTGGTCCGCAGATCAAGATCAAGCCCGCACCGGGCACAAAGGCGGCAGAACCTGGGGAGGGCACGCAGCAGCAACCCGCCTCGGATCAAGGAACACAGACGCCCCCCCAAACACCGGCGGCGCCTGAGGACCGTGGTGAGTCCAAGCCTGAGCAACCGGCACCGGCTGAGCCATCCAGCAGCGACAGACCGGCCGGCGATACAGACGGCAGCCCATGATCCACTCGATGACAGGATTCGGCTCCGCGCACCGGGTCGAAGGCGATCTGGAATATGCGCTGGAAATCCGAAGCCTTAACAGCCGCTACTTCAAGATTACGATCAAGCTTCCGGAGTTTCTGCAGTTTGCCGAGGCGGAGATCGAAAAGATGGTCCGTCGCAGGCTCGCCCGGGGCACGGTGACCTATACGATTCGCGTCCGCGGCGGGAATGAGCGCATCTGCGGCAGCATCGATCATTCGGCGCTGCAGCGGTACGTCGATCAGCTTTCGTCGGCCCACGTGCCGGACGGCATAACGCCGAGCATTGATCTTGGCACGATTGCGGCGCTGCCGGGCATCTGCCAGACACCGGAGTTGGGCGACGAGCAGCGTAAGGAGCAACTTACGGTCTTGGACCAACTCACCAACCAGGCGCTCGACGCCTTGATTGAGATGCGCAGAGAGGAGGGCCGAGCGATTTGCGCCGATCTCCTTTCCGTCTGTGCTCGGGCGCGCGATGAACTTGCGAAAATCGAGATGGAGGCGCCCGGCGTGGTCGAAGAACATTACGAACGCATGAAGTCGCGCGTTGCGAAGTTCCTGGAGGAGGGAGGATACGAGTTCAACGAGGAGCGGCTTCTGCGAGAACTGGCGATCCTCGCCGACCGCTGCGACATTAATGAGGAAATCACGCGACTGAAGTCCCACTTCGACCAGTTCGAGGAATTTTGCAGGCAAGGGGATCAGGTGGGCCGGAAGCTGGACTTCGTTACCCAGGAACTGCTTCGTGAGGCAAACACCATCAGCAACAAAACGAACATCGTGAGCATCTCCCGCAGCGTGGTGGAAATGAAGGGCATGATTGAGCGGCTCAAGGAGCAGGTGCAGAATATCGAGTAGCGAAGCGCCGGCTGCCCGATCGCGCCGAGGAAACCTTGTGGTGATCAGTGGTCCGTCCGGCACCGGCAAGACTTCCATCTGCGAGGCGCTATTGAAGCGTTTGCCCGGAGCGGTCTGGAGCGTGTCCGCGACGACGCGTCCGATGAGGCCCGGCGACGTGAACGGCCAGACCTACGAGTTCATATCCCAGGAGGAGTTCGAGCACCGGCGTGAGACCGGTGATTTCCTCGAAACCGCGGAGTATTGCGGGCATCTCTACGGCACGCCGCGCCGGCCGGTGGAGGAGGCCGTCAGGCAGGGGAAATTCGTGATCCTGGAGATCGAGGTTAAGGGCGGGGCCCAGGTGGCCCAAAAGATGCCAGAGTCCGTGCGGATCTTTGTGTTGCCGCCCAACAGGGAGTCGCTTCGGGCTCGGCTGGAAGGGCGAAGGACCGAGGCCCAGGCCCAGCTTCGCCGGCGCCTTGCCGAAGCCGATGGTGAAATCGCCTTCGCCCGTGATAGCGGCGCCTATAATCATTTCGTGGTCAACGATATTCTGGAAGAGACCATCGAAGAAGTCGAACAGATCATTCTGAAGGAGCACGCGCACGCATGATCGAAGCCTTACGTAGCGATGAGCTGATGAAGAAAGTCGGGGGCAAGTTCAAGTTGACGGCCCTGATCCAGCGCCGCTGGCTCCAGTTGCTCCAGGGCGAGAGGCCGCTGGTCCGAGACATCGAGGGATTGACCGAGATGGAGGTCGTCATTCGAGAGATCCTCGAGGGCAAAATCGAAATGGAGCTGCTTCAGGAAGGCGAAGAGGGGGAGAGTGAGGAAGAAAGCTGACAACGCGCACGGAGGTGATCTTGCCGGCTGCGAGGTGCTGCTCTGTGTCTGTGGCGGGATCGCTGCCTATAAGGTCGCCTCGCTGGTCTCGTCGCTGGTGCAGCGTGGGGCCGGTGTCACCGTCGCGATGACCGAGGCGGCCACCCGTTTCGTGGGGCCGGTCACGCTTCAGGCACTTTCCGGACGGGCGGTCATCACCGGTCTCTGGACCGTTCCTCACGCGGATGATGTGCAACACATTCGTGCAACGGAGCGGGCGGATCTAGTCGTGGTGGCCCCTGCCACGGCCAACATCATCGGGAAGATGGCGTCCGGTGTTGCCGATGAGATCGTCTCCACCCTGCTGATGAGCGCCGCCCCACCGGTCCTGTTCGCTCCGGCCATGAATGAGCGGATGTGGGCGAATCCGATCGTACAGAAGAATGTTAAGGCGCTGAAGGAACTCGGACATGTGTTCCTTGGGCCCGGAGAGGGCTGGCAGGCTTGCCGCCACGTGGGCAAAGGGCGCATGGTCGAGCCCGATGAGATCCTGACGGCGGTCGTGGGGCGACTGGCGGAAGCCCGGGGCTGAGCCCGAGTCCGGGGCCAGCGCCGGGTCGCGTACAGCTTCCCGCCCGGACAACCCATACGCGTTGACCATTCCATCACGTCAGGACACGTTCGATGCGAATCCTGGTTACCGCCGGTCCTACGCGAGAGTATATCGACACCGTTCGATACATCTCGAACCCCTCCAGCGGGAGGATGGGGTTCGCGATCGCTGCAGAGGCCGCATCCCGGGGCCACCAGGTGGTGCTGGTCTCCGGTCCCGTTACCCTGCCGGCGCCGGAGGGCGTCGAACTGGTTCGGGTCACCTCGGCGAAGGAGATGTTCGAGGTGACAGCTTCGGCCTTTGATCGTTGCTCGGCCGCGATCATGGCGGCGGCCGTCTGTGATTACCGTCCGATCGCAAGGGCCGGCCAAAAACAGCCGAAAACCAATCAGACGTTTACCGTTTCTCTGGAACCAACGGAAGACATCTGTGCCCATCTGGGCGCCGTCAAGGGCGATCGAATCGTCATCGGTTTCGCCATGGAAGACCACGACCATCGACGGAACGCCGAGGGGAAGCTTGAACGCAAGCGGTGTGACGCGATCGTGCTCAATGACGTCGGCACGACGGGCGCGGATCTGGCTAAAATCGAGATATTGCGTAAGGGCTTCGGGTGGTCCCAGCCCTACAGCGGAACGAAGGCCGAGTGTGCGCGGAGGGTTGTCGAACTGGCCGAATCACTGGTTGGCCTGGCCAAGTGACTCCCGCCCCGTGAAATCGGCTTGTGCCCATACGCGGTGTATTTCTTGAAAACCGTTCCTTTTACCGTTTGACATGCCCCTTGAGGACGTTAGATTCTTGCGCGCGGTCGGGATGCGCTGCCAGGCAAGCCTGAGTTCTTGTTGCCCGCGTCTCTTGGGGTTAGCTTGGGAGGGGCAGGGAAGCCGCCCGCTTCGCTCCTGACAGATAGCGGTTGTCAGCGGTTGGTTCTCGATGGCGCCGGTGCCCGCATGTGACACATGGGTCTACCCAGGTGAGGTTACCTGCCCCTGTCGGCTTCCGCGTCTTGTTTGGTTCGTCTCGGGAGCTGTTGTCTTTTCCGGTTGAGCTTTCACGGCAACCAGGTTTGCCGAATCCGCATCGCGCGACTAAACGCTTCATACGGGGGATGGTTTTTGGCGGAGCCGTCGGTGAGAGCCATGCCCTTCGGCCGACCGTCCTCCAACAGCAGCAGAGAGTGATCTGATCCGATGAAGGTGCTGATGCTTGGGTGGGAGTTCCCACCATACATTTCGGGCGGACTGGGAACCGCGTGCTTCGGCCTGACGCGCGCGTTGAGCCAGCTTGGCGTGGAAGTTCTGTTTGTGCTTCCCCGTCCCGTGCCGGACTCGCACAGTCAGCACGTTCGTCTGCTGACCCCGGCTACCTTTTTCGCCGGCACCGCGGAGGAGCGACAAAGGGCGGCACAATTTGCGCGGGTGACGTTCCTTGCGGTGGACGCGATCATGCGCCCCTACGCCACGGTCGAGACGGTGGAGCCGATGACCAGCGTGGATGTGGAAGCCGCCCTAAAAAGCGGGCCGCCGATTCCCGGCGTTCGCCCTACCCTGCGATCGGTGTCTGGTATGCGCGGCGGTGCGCCCCACGCCGATGGCGGTGCGGACTACACCGGCGATCTGTTCACCCAAGTGAACCGCTACGCCCACTACGTGGCGGAGATCGTCGAGACCTACGATTTCGACGTCATTCATGCTCATGACTGGATGACCTATCCGGCGGGGATTCTGGCGTCGCGCCTCAGTGGCAAGCCGCTGGTCGTTCACGTTCACTCGACGGAGTTCGACCGGAGCGGCATCAACGTGAATCAGGCGATCTACGACATCGAGCGGGCCGGCATGCAGGCGGCGACGCGGGTCATCACGGTCAGCTATCTGACGAAGACGTTGGCCACGCGGCACTACGCCGTTTCGCCGGATAAGGTCGACGTGGTGTACAACGCCATCGACCACGACGGCGACTCGGGCAGGCCCATACCGCAAATCCGCCGCAACGAGAAGATCGTGCTGTTCTTGGGGCGCATCACCATGCAGAAGGGCCCCGAGTACTTTGTCCGGGCGGCCAAGAAGGTCCTCGAGGTGATGGACGACGTGCGGTTTATCATGGCCGGCAGCGGGGACATGGTCCGCTCCTCCATCGAGCTGGCCGAATCCCTGGGCATCGGCGATAAGGTGCTTTTTACGGGCTTTTTGCGTGGCCCGGACGTCGAGCGGGTCTTCCGCATGGCGGACCTGTACGTGATGCCCTCCGTGTCGGAGCCGTTCGGCATTGCTCCCCTCGAGGCGATCATGCAGAACGTCCCGGTCCTGATCTCCAAGCAGTCCGGCGTGTCGGAGATCCTGACGCACGCGCTGAAGGTGGACTTCTGGGACATTGACGAGATGGCGAACAAGATCGTGGCCGTTCTGCGCCATCCACCCTTGCACGCCACGTTGCATCAGCAGAGCAGCTTCGAGGTGAGTCGGCTGCGATGGACGGATTCCGCGCGCGGATGCGTGCAGGTATACGAAAAAGCGTTGGCCCATAGCGTGGCACCTGTCTGACGGACGGCGGGTCGCGCGGCGCTTTGCGGTCGTTTCACGCCGTGGCGGCGAAGGTTCTCTCTTCGCAGACGAGGCCAGAGGGTCATCTTCTCGGGCGGCTTCGACGAGAGGGCGATTGCAGAGGCGTTTGTGTCGTTGGGCTTTTTGACGGCAATGCTCGAGTGATGCCATGGCTTCCGTTTGCTTTTATTTCCAGTTCCATCAGCCCTACCGCTTAAGACCCTACAGCGTCTTCGACAGGGGCACCGACTACTTCGACCACGAGCGGAATGCCGCCCTTTGTCGCAAGGTCGCGCAGAAGTGCTACCTGCCCGCCTGCCGGTTGCTGCTTGACCTGGTGCAGCGACACGAGGGCCGATTCCGCTTCTCCATTTCCCTTTCCGGCATTATCCTCGAGCAGTTCGAACGGTATTGTCCGGAGGTGCTGGACCTTCTGCGGCAACTGAGCGGCACCGGATGCGTCGAGCTTCTTGCGGAAACGTATCATCACACACTGGCATTCCTCTATTCGCGCACGGAATTCGCCGAGCAGGTTCGGATGCATAGCGATCGAATCGCGGAACTGTTCGGACAAACGCCGAAGGTCTTCCGCAATACCGAGCTCGTCTACAACAACGAGCTTGCTCACTTCGTTGCCGAGATGGGCTATGAGACGATTCTGTGTGAGGGCGTCGACCGGCTGCTGGGCTTTCGCACGCCGGCGTTGATTTATCATCCGCCGAAGCTCCCCCACGTGAAGCTGCTTTTAAAGAACTATCGCCTCAGCGACGACATCGCGTTTCGCTTCGGCAACCGCAACTGGCCGGAGTGGCCTTTGACGGCTGAGCGCTTCGCCGAGTGGATCGATCAGGTGAACGGGCACGGTGACCTAGTCAATCTTTTCATGGACGTCGAGACCCTGGGCGAACACCAGTGGGCCGACACGGGCATCTTCGAGTTCGTCAAGGCTCTGCCGGGCAGGGTGCTTCAGTCCGCAAGAAACGAGTTCAGAACAATTTCGGAGGCCGTTATCGCCTATCCCGTGGACGGGGCCTATGACGTGCCGGAGCTGACGAGTTGGGCCGACACCGAACGCGACTTGTCCGCCTGGTTGGGCAACCCGATGCAGTCGAACGCCCTCGCGGAATTGTATCGACTGGAGCGCGCCGTTCGGGCATCGGGCGATGAAGCGCTGCTGACCGACTGGCGGCGGCTGCAGACGTCGGATCACGTTTACTACATGTGCACCAAGTCCTTCGCGGACGCGGATGTGCACCGGTATTTCAATCCCTACGAGTCGCCCTACGATTCGTACATCAACTTCATGAACGTGTTGGACAACCTGCGGAGCCGGCTGCCTGTGAAAAACGCGGCGCTCCAGGATCGGGCATCCGCGTAATCCCCAGCATGGCAAAAGGTTACCTCTTTTTCCTTCCCTGCCGCTCCGGCTGCGCTGGTTACGGAGAGGTCGCGCAACCCGGCAGGCTGGGGTATTTTTTGCCCGCAAAAGTTCAAGCGCCGGGAAAGGTCGGACCGATACGGATCAAAAGCCGTGGCATCCCAGGGCCGCAGGCGGGGTTTGCACGTCCCCTTCAAGGCATGGTGCCGAGCCCGCGGCACAGGTTGGGAGGAGGCCTTCTCGGGCGAAATAATCGGAAATCGCGGTTGACTTGTAACTGGCAATACCTACAATTCGCCCGCGATAGGCCCCAGAAGCCTTCCCTCCCTCGCCATCGGCGGCGAGGAGGAAGCAACAGTCGTGTGTGAAGGGCCCCGTTCCGGAGGTGGCGCGTTAAACGGGACGAGTTGGCCCGGCACTTAAATCTTTGAATCGGATACGAGCGTTGGCCCGTCCGAGGTACGAGGCTGCAGATTAGGTTGGCCTTTGCTGGTCCCCAGTAGCATCGTAATCCGCTTCCCGTGTCGCATCCGCCGCGGAGGTGCGTCAGGGGCATCGGATAACGTTTGTGTATTTACGGCGAAGTGAGACGTTTCTCCACAATCTTTGTGTGGCGGCTGCGAGCCACAACCCTTTGTTCTGGAGGTCGATGAAAATGCGAGGTTTGAAACTGATTCGTAATCTTGGGCCGTATACCCTGTTCGCCTTCTGCGGTGTATGCGCCTTGCTTGTGTTTACCCCCGGATGTCCGCC
>CP070718.1:1843275-1853517 GCA_020350565.1 Phycisphaerales bacterium | reverse complement strand
TCAAGAAGGCACTCGAGGGTCTGCTGGAGCCCGAAGTCCACGAGGAAACTCGCGGAACGGCGGAGGTCCGCGAACTGTTCAGGATCAGCAGACTCGGCTTGGTGGCCGGCTGTTACGTCACGGACGGGGCGGTTGACCGAAGCCACTTCGCCCGCGTCATCCGCGACGGCGTTGTTGTGAGGGATGACTGTCGAATCGCCTCTCTGCACCGTTTCAAGGATGACGCCAAGGAAGTGCGCGCGGGTCTGGAATGCGGCATTCACCTCGAAGACTTCGATGACGTGCACACCGGTGACATCATCGAGACCTACGAGGTTGTCGAGGTAGCCAGAGTGCTTTGATTGCCCGGCACGCTTCGGCATCGAGTTCAGTTGGGGATCCATGGCGTCCCAGAGATGATCGAAGCGTCCGTTGCCGCAAAGCGTCGTCCGCTCTGTCTTGCACCTGGGCGGGTATGTCCTCGATGGGGACAAACAGTCTGCACGGCGACGCGCTATGATCGAATTCAAGGCTGATTGTGGGCATACGATCCGCGCGAAGGACCAGGACGCCGGCAAGGTCGTTCGCTGCTCCTATTGTGGCCGAACCGCGACCGTTCCCGACGAAGGCGGCGAGAACGACGGTCTGGAGTTTCTTCTCAGCGAGGTGGAGCGCGCTTCGGAGGAGGGAGCTGCGGTCGCCGGCGTTCCGAGGCGAAGGAAGCGACGCTCAAGTCTGCTCGGCGCAAAGAAGACCGGCCGACGTGAGTTTGATCCCTTCGGCTTCTCTCTGAAGCTGATCTACTTTGCAGCACTGATCATCGTCGTCTACGTCGTGTCAAAGAAGTTCGTCTGGCCTTTGATCACGCAGGAAACGCCGGTGGGCTCTACAATCGTGCGGACGGACGATCCCACCCCCGCGATCGAGGATTTGCCGCAAATCGATCCGTCGTTGCCGGAGCGGCCCGGGCTCTTGGCCCTTAAGGGCGATGGCGGCGTGTACGTCGACGCCACGCCGCGGAGTGCCTCGATCTACTATACTCCCACGGATGGTCATTATCCCCACGGCAAGAGCATCACGGACGCTAAAGAATGCAGCCGTCCGCAGCAGCCGGGCATACAGCTTAATAACGTGCAGGGAGACTATGTTGTCGAGGTCGCCATTAACTGGAATGATCCTGCATTCATCAATTACCCGAACTACTGGCAATTCCGCGAGCGCATCGAGAGCTGCAGCGAGAAGGACTGTGAGCAGGCGCTCAAAGAGTATTTTATCCCGGACGGCGCGGACGCGGTGTTCATCGACCGCAGCCGTGAACAAATCCGCATCGTTCGGCAGTATAAAAACGTGCTGGTGCGTGACGGACAGTGGACCGCCGTACGGGCACTGTTTCTCCCACGAATTGACAAGCCGGATGGCTTGGGTTTCTCGATCGAGCGGTTGTTGCCATTCCTTCCGGCGGACCGGGTCTACAACTTCAACAAGGATCACGTGCGCAGAGAGCTGGAGTATTACGGAGTGCCCGTGGACGATCAGACATTCATCATCGACGCTCTTGAGCGAATCGGCGTCGTCCCGTACGGGACGCCGCACAAGGGGATGCGCCTCTTCAAGATCCGGGTCGATTCCGACGCGTTCGTCGCCCCGATCATCAATAACAAGAAGTAGTCGTCCCATGGTCGGTGTTCTGACTGTTGAGTTCATGGTTTACGATTCTCGCAGCCTGAAGGACAAGCGCCGAGTCGTAAGAAGCATCGCGCAACGGCTGCGAGACCGGTTTAACGTCTCGGTGGCCGAAGTCGCCGACCGCAGCGTGTGCCAGCGCTGCACGCTGCAGATTGCCTCGATATCGGGAGAAAAGGCCCTGCTGCACGCGGAGTTCGACCAGATGGTCGACACGATTCGGTCAAACCGAGCCGTAAGCCTCCTCCACTACGACAGGGAGTTCTTCTAGAGGTTTGACGGTTGCTGAGCGTTCGCGCCACCGTGGTTGGACATGGTGGCCATCATTGTGTGAGGTGTAAGTCCAGGTTTCTTCGGCGGCTGTTAAATGCGACCGTACCGTAGGCAAAGAGTCGGCAACTTGATTCGGGAGATCGTGAGCGAAACCATCGCCCACCGGCTGAGCGATCCGCGTATCAGCGAGTTCGCCACGGTGACACGCGTCGAGATGTCCGGGGACCTGCTGTTCGCCAAAGTGTATATCAGCGTCATGGGAAATAATGCCGAAGAGCGCAAGACCATGACCGCAATCCAGCATGCAACCGGTCATATCCGGCGCCGGGTGGCATCAGAGATCCGGCTACGCCAGTGCCCCCGACTGCAGTTTCTTATCGATGAAGCGGCAAAGGTAGCGCGTGAGACGTTGAGCATTCTGGAAGAAAATCGCCGCAGAAACCCGGAACTGTACGCAGATCTGGAAGACTTGCACACCCGCGGCGATGAGCGCAACGAGCAGAAGGGAGAATCAGAAAATGCGGCACAGGATCGTGACGAGGTGAAAGGCGCATGAAGGACGGGACGAAGTACGCGGGCCGATTGAAAAAGAAGTTTGCAGAGCTCCGCGCCGTTTTCAGCGAAGACGCCGTCCTGGACGAGCCCACCCCTCCGCTGGACCAGCTTTGCACTAGCATCCTTGGCATGGAAACCGGTGAGAAAAAGGCCCGCCAGGCCATCGAGCGGTGTTTTCAGAAGATGGTCGACTGGAATGAGCTGCGCGTTTCCACGCCGGAGGAGCTGCAGGAGGCAACGGGTCTAGCGAACGAGGGCGGCCGCGGCCCATGCAGGGACGTGATCAGGGCATTATCGGCCATTTACGCGCGCGAGAATGCGCTGTCACTCGATCACCTTAAAGCGATGCCGCGGCGTGGAGCGCGCCAGTACCTCGAGTCGCTTGACGGCGTGGATGCTTACGCGGCTGCCTCCGTGATGCTCTGGAGCCTGGGGGGGCATGCGATTCCGGTCAACAAGCAGCTGGTAGCTGTTCTTCGTGAGGCCGACCTGGTTCATCCGGACGCCAGTCGACGCGAAATCCAGGCTTTCCTCGAACGAAACGTCAGCGCCGCAGACGGCAGGGCATTCTGTCTGGCTATGCGCTCATTGCCCCTGAAGGCGCACTCGGGAAAATCGCGTCGTCTTAAGAGCGCCGTCAAGAAGGCCAAGAAAAAATCGCACGGGAAACGGTCGAAGAAGTCCGCAAGAGCACGCAGCGCGAAGTCCAAGACGAAATCAAAAGCCAAAAAGAAAACCAGAAAGGGCGCAAGGAGGTAGCCGGACACCCATCGCCGGCCCGCTCGAACCTGCCTTGCTCAATCGCATCGTGGATTTTAAAAAGGCCGTAGAAGAAAGCACCGCCTGCGGCACGTTCGACGCTCGTCTCCCGTCGGCTAAGTTGTGCCAGCCGATTACGCCCGTTCCAACCGCGTAAGAATGAGGAAACGGATCAGAACATGAATGCCAGCATGAAGCGCATGTTTCTCAAAATGATCGGGCCCCTATTGAGCCTGCTCGTGGGCTGCGCCGCTCCCGGCGCGACCGGTTCCTCCGTTGGGGCCTCGACGATCCCATCGGATCCGACGGACCTGGATCCGGCGCGCGCCTTTCTCTCGCTTTCAGAAATCGAACCCAAAGTGGAGAGACCTTCAGCGCCGGCAGACCTCAGACCCCTTTCCCAGCGGTCGCTTAAGAGGGTGGAGGCTGCTCGAGAGCTTGCTGAGGACCAACGCTATACCGAGGCTACGCTCGAGCTGGAGCGGGCCCTGCGGTACGATCCCAATCACCCCGAGCTCCACCGCGCTTTGGCGGGGATCCACTATCAGGCCGGCAATATTGAACGAGCGCGCAAGCACGCGCTTTCGGCGGTGGAGGCAAACCCGGACCACGCAGCCACTCACATGATCATTGGACGAGTCCGCGCCATGGACGGCGACAATCCCGGCGCAATCGCCGCATTCAAGACCGCGCTACTGTGCAGCGACTTCGACGCAGCATCGCAGATGGCCGCCCGCTGCCATTACGAATTGGCCTCGATCCTCGCAGAAGAGGGCTACCTCGAGGCCGCTCTGGAGCAGCACGATGCTTTCGAGAAGGCCTACACGCAGGTCTCCGCCGACTCTGCTCAAGTGTCGCCCTCACCGGCGAGTTATGCCGATCCTCTCTTACGTGTGGTTCTGCTGGAGCGGCTCGGGCGATACGACCGAGCACTGGCCGAGGTCGAAAAGCTGAGACGCGCGTCGCCGGACGATGTCGCGCTAAAGATGCGACGAGCCCGCCTCCTGATGAAAGCCGACAGGTTCGAGGAAGCCCTGGCCACGGTTCGGGCGATTCCTCTTCACCAGGCACCTGACGTTCTGGAGTTGCAGGCGGAAATCCATGATCGCGCAGGAAACCCCGAAGGTATGGTAGAGGACTTGCACGCCCGCATTACAGAGGCACCGGACGAGCAAGCGTTCTTGAAGTTCACTGACTGGCTAGCGAAGAGGTCCTCGCCTCAGGAGGCCGTAGCCGAACTGAAGGGTTACCTCGCAAAGCATCCTGACTCCGACGGCGCGCGTGCGAAACTGCTTGATCTCCTGATCGATCAGGCCTTGTGGGAAGAGGCGGTCGACGTGGCTGCGGCGGCAATCGTGCGACGCCCAGCGATCGGCCGCGAGATCATCCGCCGATTCTCTCCCCTTGCAGAAGATCAGCAAGCCACGGAGGAGTTGCTCTCGAGCCATGAGAAACCGACCACGTATGAGGTCGCCTACCTGACCGGTGCCATAGCTTTGACATCGAGGCGATACGAGGAAGCTGAGCGCCGGCTTTCCCGCTGCCTCGAGCTAGAACCCGGGTACTTGCCGGCGCGGGCAGCCCTGGGCCGCGCCTGTGTTGCGCTCTATCACTACGACGACGCCCTTCGTGTGGCCGCACGAGCCGACAAAGACGAAGTGGAAGACGCGGAACTGGAGACCATACAAGGTCTCGCCAACCAGATGCTGGGAGACAGCGAATCCGCAGAGCTTCATTTCCGTGCTGCCATCGACCGCGATCGCATGGCCACGGAAGCCCGTTTTCAGCTTGCCAACCTGTACCTGCTGACCCGTCGGGAGAATCAGGCGCGTCAACAGCTTCGCCTACTTCTGGAGCTCGAACCGGCCCATGAGGAAGCAAGAGAAGTCCTGGCCAGCCTCTACATGCGTGAGGCCAATTCGCGCGAAGCGAGAGCCCAATACGAAGAGCTGGCGCAGGCCACCGACAACCCGCTGACCCGAGCACGCTGCGAGGCGTTGATCAAGCAGTTCGACAACCCGGCACCGGACCTGCAAGCCTATCGGCAGGACCTCATGAAAACCATCGAGCAACATGGCGGCGACGCGGCCACCTGGACCGCCTTGGGTGAGAGTTATGACCAACGCGAGGTGGACAAGGCTTGGGAAGCCTTTCGCAACGCCCTGCAATTCGAGCGGGACAATGAGCGAGCCCTGCGGGGGCTGATCGCCGCCGAGCAGGCTCAACTTCATTTCGAAGAGGTTGCCGCACTTTGGGAAAGGCTGCTGCCCCGGCGTCCCAACCACCATCCCTGGCGGCGCCAGTTGATCGAAGCCTATCGTGTCATCGGCGAGACGGAAAAGGCGCTCACCCTGGCGAAGAAAATGGAGTCCGTGGAAGACGTGAGCTCCGCGACTCGCCGGTGGTACCGGATCGTCATCCGAGACATGCTCTGGGAGACTGACCGGCGGAGTGAAGCCATTGCCCAGCTCAAGGTATGGGCCGAAGCCGACTCCGACGATTCCGACTGGGTCCAGCGATTGGCGGCGGCCTACGTCGCGGACGATCAGGCACACCTCGCAGTTGACCTCCTCGAGCAAGCCTACAAAGCCAAGCCCGACGACGATGGATTGCTGGGCGGGCTGCTCAGTGCGCTTGTCGCAGCCGAAATGCCAGATCGAGCCGATCAGTATGCTCTGGACCGGCTGAATGAGGATCCGGAGAACGAGAACCTGATTCGTTCGTTTATCGAGATACAGGCGCAATCCGAGCGGATCGATGCGGCGATGGAGGTGTTTCATAACTGGCTGGCACGCACTGAGAGCCGGCTCAATCTCCAAGCCTTCATGGCCATGTTGCTCGGCTCCGAGGGACGTTATGAACAAGCCCTGGAGATGGTGGAGAAGGCGATCGATGAGCAGGTTTCGGCCACCGCACCGGATCAATTTACACTTGAGCGGCTGAACAGCCTCCTGGGCACGCTGCTGATCTCGGCCGGTGAATACGATCAGGCACAGCGCCTGCTTGAAGGCTGGGTCAACGAAGCGTCCGAGCGTAGCTTGCGGTTCGAGTACCTGGTCATGCTCTCCGCCTGCCAGGAGGCCCTGGGCTTCTCCGAACAGGCCGCCCAAACGAAGCAGCGGGCTCTGGCGATGCGTCCCGACGACGAGACGCTCAACAATGACTTGGCCTACTCCTGGATTGACCGCGGCATCAACCTGGACGAAGCCGAGCCCATGATTCGCTACGCCCTTTCCAGCCGCCCCCGGCAGGCTGCCTATCTCGACACGTACGGCTGGCTGATGTACAAGAAAGGGCAGTTCGCCGAGGCCAAGAAGTGGCTGGACCGGGCCCTCCGCGGTGAGGACGATGGAGACCCAGTCATCCGCGATCACCTGGGTGACGTATATTGGCGGCTCGGCTTGCCTGACGAGGCAGTCAAGCAATGGACCGAGTCGTCACGTGTCTTGAGCGAACGCGACGGGGAACCCCGTAGTCTCGACGAACAACGCGTGCGGGACACGATCCAACAGAAGATCGATGACGCCAAGGCCGGTAGGACACCCGCTGTAGCCCCTTTGGCGGCTTCGCCCGAAACGCAAGAGGATGCGAATCCGTGATGGACAAAAGGCGGGTGGACACTCAAGACCCGCCGAGTGATCGATCTCAGGCAAAGGAGCGTTCCATTGTCCGGGCATTCGAAATGGTCGACGATCAAGCATAAGAAGGCCGCGCTGGACGCCAGGCGCGGCAAGCTATGGAGCAAGTTGGCCCGCAACCTCACGGTGGCCGCCAAGAAAGGCGCCGTGCCGGAGGACAACCCAACATTGCGCCTTGCTGTTGATAAGGCCAGGGCTGCCAACATGCCCAAAGACACGATCGAGAAAGCGATCCAAAAAGCTGTGGGCGGTGGCGGCGGCCAAGAGTTCGAAGAAATATTGTACGAAGGCTACGGCCCTAACGGCGTGGCAGTGATGTGCAAGGTCATTACCGACAACCGCAACCGTACCGGCCCCGAAATCAAGAAACTGTTTGAACGGTGCGGCGGCAATCTCGGCGGCACCAACTGTGTGGCCTTCATGTTCAGCCAGAAGGGCGTGATCGTCATCGAGCACGACAAGGTCGAGGAAGACAAGATCATGGAAATCGGCCTCGAATCCGGCGCCGATGACGTCGAGACGTCCGAACTGATCTATGAGATCACCACCAGCCCAAGCGCCTTCGAAAGCGTAAAAAAGGCTATCGAGGAGGCCGAGATCGAGATCCAGTCCGCGGACATCTCCATGGTGGCGGCCAACAACATCACGCTTGACCTGACGGGGGCACAAAAGGTCATGAAGCTGCTCGACGCCCTCGAAGACCACGACGACGTCGACGCAGTTTATTCCAACTCCGATGTGCCGGACGAGGTGATCGCGCGGATGTCATGAGCATGAGAAGCTATTTGCCGCCAGCTGTCGGCTGTCAGTTGTCAGGCAACAGTCTTTGGGCGTTGGCCGTTTGCGCATCAGCGAGAGAGCCGTCGCGGCGGCGTTTTGAGCGGCGGGGGCAGAAAGCGTAGGTCAGCGCCGATACCTTTGCCTGCGAAGTGTGAAGAGAATCGGGAAGGTGATCATCAGTGCACCGGTTGAAGGCCCCGGAATGACAACCGTCACACCGGAGTAGATCGAATCCGGCTGAACGGTGAGTTCGCCACAATCGTCGGCCGGGCAGAAACGACCGCCGGGCAATCCTCCTCCATCGCTGCCGAACACATCCTCCTCGCGCAAAGTGTGACCGCAAATACTGTTCCACGTCACTCGCCGCGCCAAAATCCTCCCCCGCAACAACAGCATTTGTCTACGCCGCTTTCCGCCGGACCGCAGCCTTCCACCGCCGGAGACTTGGTTTGCAGGTCCCCCAAACGGCAAACCCGCCGACGATCGCTAACATTCTTGCGGGAAAGCCCCTCACCTTCCCCAAGGGGCTTTTCTGGAGGGCATGATATCTGGTACTCTGCATATGCAGATGTAATTGGGGTGAACGTCTGCAGGCCATTGCTCGTCAGGCACGAGCAGTGTCTGTCGCCTGCGCCTCGCCCGGCTTCCATGGAGGATTCCCATGCAGTTGAAGGGTCACGGATCCTGGAAATACATGCCGACCGCGGCGAGCCTTCTCGCCGTCTTTCTGCCGCTGACCACGGCCAGGGCTACACTATGGCTGGACCTTCCCGAAAGGACAGTCACGGCGGCCAAGGATGAACCGCTGTCCCAGGCCCCGACCGTCCGGGTGGAATGGCATGACGATACCGGGCTGGAGGTGGAGACCGTCTTGCACGGTCTGGACCTCGAAGTGGTTCCGACCGAGGGAGGCAGCTTCCTCCTGGTCCGTGCTCCAGAAACCGCGCTCGAAGCAGAGCCGGGTGATCCGGGACTTCCCGTCATCCGCAGGCTCATACAGGTTCCGCACGGTGCCAAGATCGACGTGCGCGTGCATGAGCCCGAGCCGCTGTACGTCGATCTCGAGGCGGTCGGCTGCAATCTGCCCCTCTATCCCTTGCGCGGGCCGTGGAGCCAGGATCCTGTCGGAGGTATCGGCATCGATTCAACGACCGGAGAACACGCGAAACCCCTGCCGTTCCGCATCAATACCGCATCCTACGGAATGGATCAGTGGCTTTCGGGGCCGCGCGCCCAGGTCCGGGAGTTGGCTCTCTACCGGGGCCGACGCCTCTGCGTCCTGGAGATCCGGCCGGTCGCTTATCATCCGCTGCGAGGGCAATTGGCCGTCTGGAACCGGCTGGGTGTCGAGATTCAATTCCCGGGCAGAGCCTCGCCCCGAGCTTTGAGGAAACGCGACGCCGTCAACCCCATGGTATTGAACCCGAACTATCGGGTAGCCCCCACACGGACTGCCGGTAATATTCTGGTTCTCACCGCCCAGATCTTCAGCGACAGCACCCCTGTGAACCAGTTCATCGGGGCGAAGGAGGCCCAGGACTTCAATGTGACGACGCATGCCTTCCCCTCCGGCACCGAGATTACTACCGCGAGAGAGTTCATCACCGGCCTCTGGGGAACCCCCGATCAACCCGACTACATCGTCATCTTTGGCGATGCAAACGGTTGGGCCACCACTTTCGAGGACGAATGGTTCCCGGCCATACAAAGCAGCGGTACGCGTATCGCTTATACCGACATCCTCTACGCATGCGTGGACGGGGAGGAGGACTGGTTCCCGGACGTGCCCATCGGACGGATTCCCGCCCGCGACGTCCCCAGCCTGGAGGCGATCGTGGACAAGATCCTCGTCGTGGAAAGCGGCGACTTCCCGGATCCCACCCACACGCACCGTGCCTTCTTCACCGCTACCGCTGACCCCGAAGCGGACGCTGCCGCGGTTGTTGAAAACGTCATCGATACGTATGTGTCTCCCGAGGGTATTGCATGCACTCGCCTGTACGCAGGCGGCCCCGGAGCCACGACTGAAGATCTGATGGCGGCCTTCAACGAGGGCGCCTTTCTCGGTTCCTACTACGGTCACGCGGGTGGCTTCCAGGCATGGGGCGACCCGCTGTTTCTCTTCGAGCACGTCGATGCGCTTGAGAACTTCGGTTCGTATCCCTTTGTCACCGCGATGGCGTGCAGCACGACCGCCTTTCATTATACACACGAGACCAAGTCTCCCGGGTTCATGGAGTACATGCTGCTGGCCCCCGACAAAGGGTGTTGCGGCGCCTGGGGACCGTCCTGGAGCCTGCTTCCCTATACCTGGCAGAATTGGGCTGATATCTACACGTACTACTATCAAGCCGTTTACGGGGATGGCCTCCGCCGCGTTGGCGACGCCGCCAACGCCGCCGCCGCCTACTTCGTCACCCTCTATGGCCCTGAAGACCCGGTATCGGAGGACTTCACGCAGGAAACCATTCTTCTCGGCGATCCCAGCTTCTGGCTTCCCGAGCCTATCCTGCCCCCCCTCCTGATCGTGGCCCCCACGGAGTTTGCCGGTAGCTCCCCCCTGTACGCCTTTATC
>CP070718.1:1837647-1843175 GCA_020350565.1 Phycisphaerales bacterium | reverse complement strand
TCCGCCGAACAGGCCAGACACCCCGACAACTGCGGCAAGTGCCACATGGGACCGGATCACCCGCAGAAGGAAGTGTACTACGAGTCCAAGCATGGCATCGCGTTCCTGGCATTCAAGGACAAGCTCAACATGGACTCGTCCAAATGGATCGTCGGCGAGGATTACAGCGCCGCCCCGACCTGTGCCACGTGTCATATGAGCGCCGTCGCCGGCAGGCCCGGAACCGACGAGGAGCCGCCGATCAGAGCCCTGCCGGTCACCCACGACGTCGGCATGCGCATCAGTTGGAACAACCGCCCCGCCATCTCCGTGCGCCCCGAGGACAGCGACCGAAAGATGGGGCTTCCGGGCGCCGACGTGGACTGGCGCACGCGAAGAGCCAACATGAAGAGCGTGTGCTTGAATTGCCACGAGTCCCAATGGGTCGACAACTTCTACGTGCAGTACGACAGCCTCATCGAGCTCTACCACCGCAAGTTCGCCAAGCCCGGCCTCGAACTCTACGATCTCGCCAAGCCGCTGATGAGGCCCGTGAATTTCGCCAACAAGCTCGATTTCATCTGGTTCGAGCTCTGGCACCACGAGGGCCGGCGGGCACGCCACGGTGCTTCGATGATGGGCCCGGACTATACACACTGGCATGGCACCTACGAGATCGCCATGCACTTCTACATCAAGTTCGTGCCCGAGCTCGAGCACCTGATCGAGAAAGGAAAGACATCCGGTGATCCGCAGAAGATCGCCGCCGCCGAAGCCCTTGCGGCAAAGCTGGATGAAGTGCTCAACTCCGAGGATCACCGCTGGTATCTGGGCAGGATGGACCCCGCAGAACAGGAACGTCGCAAGCAGGCCGCCGAGGAATTCCGCAAACGCTACGAGAAATGAGGGCGGCGATTGCACAGCTCAGGACGATTGTCCAGGAGCGCGCTTTCAAATCCTGCGATACCAGCCTCCTCATTACGGGGCCGTGAGAAGCACCTGAAAGACCGCGAAGTCTTCGAGATCGACGTGGCCATCCGCGTTGAAATCGCTGTTGGAAAAAGCGCAGGCATCGCACCCCGCGGGCGGGTCATCGGCGAGTGGACCGCCGGAGCAGACGGCAAAGATCTCGAAGTCCACAAGATCCACCGTGCCGTCGCGATTCAGATCACCGTCCCTCACCTCGCACGGGCAGGGTTCGAGGTCGGCCACAAACGCACCGCGACCATGCGTGAATGCCACCAGCGTGTTGTTGTTCTTGAAGTCGAGCGTTTCGACAATCGTGTGAGCCAGTCCTTCGTTCACCGGCTCCCAAGAATCGCCGCCATCGTCGCTGACGAAGACGCCCAGTTCCGTCCCGACGTAGAGTTGCAGCGGATCACACGGCCTCACGGCTACCCAGTGAGCGGGAATGTCGGGAATACCCGTGGCCCCGCTCCCGTCGACCGGCGTCCACGTGCCGCCGCCGTCTACCGTACGAAGCACATGGGGTATACCGTAGGTCGAATAAGTGCAATAGGCGATGTCCCGATCTTCCGGATCGATGGCGATACTGCTGACCCACCCACCGTAAAGGCCGTCGGAGAAAAGACTCCAGGTCGGCGACGGCGAGAGCCCGTTTGCTGTGCGTGCGACGTAGCCATTTGAGTAGCCGAGGTAAACGATGTCGCCGTCCGAAGGCGCAACCGCAATCGCCGAAATCTGACTGGCCCCCGAAAAGTCGGGCCCGGCGACCTCCCAGAACTCGGCTCCGTTCATCGTTCGCCAGGGTCGTCCACCGCCCGTCCAAAGCACATCCGGGTTGTTCTGGTCCATCGCGAACGGGGTGATGAACAGACCGTCCGTGTCGGTGATGCCGTCCACGGCAAGCTCGATCGTTTCCCCACCGTCATACGATACGCGGATTTGCGGGAAGCCTTGAATTTCAATAAACAGTCGCTGGCTGTTGTTGGGATCGATCGCCACGTAGCCGCCGTCGCCGCCGAAGATCATCCGCCATTCATCCGGGGCATCGATCGCGAGCCCGCGGCTGGTGCCGTTATCCTGTGACCCGCCGACAAACATGTCGACGTCCTTGGCGCTGTCGCCATGATAGTATTGCGTGACGCCGTAGCCGTGATTGGCGTTCTCCCACACGATCTCCGGCGGAGGTCCGGGATCCTCCGCAATGGGACACTCTTCCTGAGATGTGGCCGCCCTCGCATTCGTCGTTTTGAACAGACCCCCGTCGTTGCCCACGAACATCGTCTGGTTTGTTGTGCCGTCGAAATCCGGATGAAACACGACGATGTGCTGATCCGGATGGATGTACGTCGGCGGTGTCGGATCCTCCAGGTAAAAGAACCAGTAGCCCGCCAGCCCGAATGTCTGGGCCCCGTCGTCACTGCGGTACAGGTTGATACCGCCGACCCAAACGATGTCGGGATCGAGTGGATCCACAACGATGATGTTGTCGTACCAGCCTTGTGAGTAGATGACGGGATGCTCGTAGCAACCGGTGGCGATTGAGACGTAGCTCATCAGCCATTCGCTGAACGGGTGACTAAAATCGAGAGACGAGTAAAACGAGTCGCCGCCATCATCCGATCGAAAGACGCTGTACAGCTTCCCGAAAGACCCACTCAAGTTCTGGGCCATGCAAATGTAAATGCGGTCATTATCAGTGGGGGCGATGGCCAGCGTCATGCGTCCCTGCTCTGCAGCCGTTTGATAGGCAATCCACGTGTCGCCGCCGTCATTGCTGCGATAGAGGCCGTCTTGATAATGACCGCCGAAGGCTGCAAACAGCACGTCCGGATTCCTGTCCGAGCGGACCACCAGGTCGCTGCAACCCACGGCACATCCGTTTGTTTCCGGCGTGGCCGGGGGATCGGCGAGCAGCCACGGGTTGCGTAAGACAACCGACCAGGTTTGGCCGGCGTCGAGGCTGCGCCATACACCACTCATCGTCGCGGCATAGACGCGGTTCACATCGTTTGGACTGATGACGATCTTGTTGACGAAGTAGAAGGCGCCCTCCGGCACGCCGGTCACGGTGCCATCGAGCAGGTTCCATGATTCCCCGGCATCCATGGACTTGAAGATGCCCAGCCCGCGATGTTTGGCCCAGTTCCCGAAGAAGCCCTCGCCGGTGCCCGCATACAGGATGTTCGGGTTCGTCGGGTCCATGGCGATGGTGGAGACGCAGAGGTTCGGCAGAAGATCGTCGGTGACGGACCAGCTCGCGCCGGCGTCCGTGCTTTTCCAAATGCCGCCCGTTACCCCGGCAGCGTACATGGTGTCCGGGTTCGTCGGATCGAACACGATCGTCCGTGTCCGCCCGCCGATGTTGCCGGGACCGATCGTGTTCCAGGCGATGATACCGCCGGGGCCCTTTCGCTCTTCGCGCTCTTGTTGCAGGCTCGCTTCCAAAACTTTGAGCTTCTTCGATTCGGTGTACAGGTGCTCGAGAGGAAGCTCCGTCTCACCCTGGGAGAGACGCTGCTCCATGAAGAACTCTTGTGCTTCTTGCGGCTGGTCGAAGCGCTTCGGTCCCTGCCTTTGAAGCTTGGCGTACTTTTGCGCGATGCCGGCCCGAGCCGATTCCACCTGCCCTGGAGTGTAGATGCCGGCCTCTGAGCTGTCAGCGGGACATCCATGTGAGGAAACGCCCTGCCGCTCCACGGATCGGTTCACAAAAACGATCAGGGAAACGAGGACCACACTTATCGTCACCCCTGAGACGTACGTGGCCGTTTTCATGGCTCTATTCCTACACCGCCTTGCCCCCTCTGCTGCTGCCGTTGCGGTATCGTTGCGTCAACTGCGCTTTTCGGGCAATTCGGGCGGTCCGAATGCCTTGAACTTGTGAATGATGCGCTTGAGGCCCGTCGAGGATGCCCCCTTGTCGATCAGTCGTCGGATCTCCGGCCCAACGATGTTGGCGCCCAGGCCACTGCCATAGACGCAGGCAACAGGGCGACCCATCCCCTTCTTATTCCCCAGTAGAAATGATACCAGAAACGGCGCACCTATCGCAATACGAAGGCTGAATCAGGTAGGACCTTGGGACGAGTTGGTGGCTTAATTCGCACTCGCGTTTCGGCGGCGGCTCGGACCCGCCGCCGACGGAATCGGGAAGCGCCACCCCGTGCAACGCGCTGGTTGTTCATCACAGCCACCACCGACCGTAGGAGGCCGTCTGTCGGCCGAGACGCCAAGAGGCCCTTCCGGCACATTCCCACTCGTGCAGCTCGGCCGAGGTTCGAAATCACAGCGCGGTGACAAACGCAGCCCCCGGCGTCCGCGGCAAAACTTCGCTACCGACAGAGCCGGGGGCCCCCCTCCATTTCTTGCTCGGGCCGCTATGGCGCGCGGCTGTACCGTTGAATCGTCGGCTCTATCATACGCACGGGCGTACGCTGGCAATCCTGCGGGCAGTTGTAACTGGTCTCAATGTCGGGATCACAAACGCCGTCACCGCAGTTGGCCGTGCAATAACCGTAAATGCCCCATTGGTGCGGGCTCATCGGCGGGATCAGCGTCAGGCCATAGCAGCACACGGGCGGATCGGGAATCACCGGTATTGTGCCACCCTCGTCGACACACGGACAGTCAGCGGGGCAGTTGTAGCCCGTTTCGATATCCGGATCACACACGCCGTCGCCGCAGTTGGCCGTGCAATAGCCGTAGATGCCCCACTGGTCTGGGCTCATCGGGGGGATCAGCGTCAGGCCATAGCAGCACACGGGCGGATCAGGAATCACGGGTATCGTGCCGCCCTCGTCGACGCATGGACAGTCAGCGGGGCAGTTGTAGCCCGTTTCGATCTCCGGATCACACACGCCGTCGCCGCAGCTGGCTGTGCAATAACCGAAGATGCCCCACTGGTCCGGACTCATCGGCGGGATCAGTTCCAATCCCAGGCAGCAAGCGGGCGGGTCAGGAATGACGGGGATCGTCTCCCCTTCTTCGACGCAGTCACCGCAATCTTCCGGGCAGTTACAGACGCTTTCCCATTCGTCGCAGACCCCGTCGCCGCAGTCTGAACACAACGGAAAGGCCCCGAGCAGAAGGACGCAGGAATACTGCTCAGGATAGGCGGTACTGATTTCGTCCAGCCCTTCGCAGCATTCGACGGCCACCCCGCGGTGCTCGCCGGCCTCGGCACACGGGACCGGATGCACGTACTCTTCACCGCACTCACCCCAAAAGAACGCCCATAGCTCGCATGAGCTGCCGTCCGGAAAAACGCAGTAGTCGCCCTCGATTTCGTACCCCATTTCCAGGCAGAACACGTATGCCGGGCAGGGGATGGCCAGTGCCGGACCGGCCCCACCGGCAACAACAAATGCAAAAGCCCACGCCAGTTTGTGCCAGGACATGTCACGTCTCCGTATGTTGTGTGGATGTGATGTGAAGGAGAAGCCTTGCGTAAGGCTCAACCTCCAATTCTGTTGGGATCAATTATAAATCCAGCCGACTTCGGACGAACCCGCATCCATGCTGATTTACAAAACATTACAGATGCATCTGTCAGGAATTGCATGTTGTGTCATACAAAACGTGAC
>CP070718.1:1834651-1837547 GCA_020350565.1 Phycisphaerales bacterium | reverse complement strand
CATTGTCTGTCGGCTTGCCTGGACGGCTGAAGTCCAATTCGAGCCTGTTCAAGTATGCCCATTGGTCCAGAGCTTTCGACGTAAACTCGGGACCGTTATCCACGCGTATAACTTGGGGACGGCCGCGTTTGCGCACGATTCGACCCGTGGCCACGGCCGATGCATCACTGGCGAGAGAGTCCTTTCTCGCACCCGACCGAGGAGGATCCACGACGCCGCTACGTCTTACCGCCCAGGGGAATTTCCCGATCCACTCGGAAGACGTCGTCCGGTTTCGGGTCGCGCCAGATCATGCTGACGTGCTTTGCCGTGAAGGTCAGCCCGTCCATGGCCGACCACGATCCCTGCAGCCCATCCTTGAGTGCCAACATGTCGTCACGCCCCGTCACTTGCCCGACGCTGAGATGGGGTGTGAAGCCGTCGCCACGGCGTGACACGTCGTTGCACTCGGGAACCGCCGACTGCAAAGAAGCCTGTAATCGCCGCATCGCCTCAGCCGGCTCCGGTGCCAGCCAGAGCGTGTGCCGCCCTCGCCCGTGATGAAAGTAGTGGAACTCTTTCAGCCGAACGTCGAAAGGCTCCAGATCGGCCAGGGCCTGGCGCAGCCTTGCTTCCGCCGCGTCGAACGCTTCCCGCGGCACGAACGGATAGAGCAGGGTGACATGCGGCATCCACCGCCGCACCTGCCGGTCATGCACCCGCCGGATGGCCTGAATCGGCTCCCAAACCTCCTGCGGAGGGATGAGCACGACGGCCGTCTGATGCGTTTTCTCGGCCATGTCCCCATTGTGCGCCGCCAGGGCCTCGCCCGCCAGCGCGTTGAAAGAGGGTGAACATGTCAAACAGCCGGTCGAGCCGCTTCAACGTGCCACTCGCAGCTCGTCCGCCTTTGGGCGCCGCCGCGCGCGTACGCGAGGCGACGAGAGGCAATCAAAACATAGTCGGAACCGGCTCTTCCATTCGCTATTCGACATTCTTAATTCTCGTAGAATCTTCGCCAGATCGCCTCCGCGAACAACCGGTGGGCTTCTTCATTCGGATGGGGGTCGTTTGGGTTGACGATCAGCGTCTTCGGATCGCGGCCTGCCAGAACCGGAAGCAGATCGACAACTTCGACACCGTTTGCTTCGAGGAACTGCTTCACCTGTGCATGCACCCTCGCGGGGACATATTCCTCTCCGCCGGTCATGACGTATGGGATGAGCGCGACGCGCAAGGGCACACCTCGAGCCCGGCACAATTGGATAACCGCCATGAGCCGGTCTTGCTGCTGCCGCCAGATTCGCTCATCGGCGTTACCCCTCGGCCAGCCAGTCATGATAGCCGCGCACACTCGGCACATAAGGCACGTACACGCGCCACCAGAGGTAATCCAACAACGCCGAGGTCGACGTGTTGAAGATCCTCGACTCCGGCGGCAAAACCGGGTCAAATTCCGCAGTGCGTGGCAGCAGCTTTTCGATGTCGTTGGGCATATAGCACAGGACGACCTCGTCTACGCCGAAGTGCTCGATCATATCGTGGATCGGCTCGATCTCATCTCCCGTGCCCCAGCCGGGCTTCGCGACGTTAAGCACCTCATATCGAGCGTTGCTCCCGGTGTTGAGGTTGGCCTCGATGCGTTCCGGAAAGCGGTCTTCCGCTCGCTTGACGCCCCAGCCGTAGACGAACGAATCACCGACGAACGCAATCCGCCGAACGCCCGGCGGCTTTCCGCGCGTCCGTTCCTCGTCCCGGTAGTTCAGGGAATTCAAGTTCGTATTCAGCACGAACCAGCGCTGGGCCGCCCAGGTCAATCCGAAAGCGTCGGTCTTTATGCTGACAAAGCGCAGCCAACTCTCCGCCACCAGCGCGATGGTGCTTAGAATACAGACGAAGACCAACGCGTTACCCAGCACAAGCCTCACGCGGGGCCGCTTCTGTTGAGGAAAGAACTTCAGAAAGCACCAGGTATGAATGACCACGGACGCGTACAGGATGAGCCACAGCAGATAGTCGCCCAGGAAACCGAACGCGCCGCTGGTCAACACTCTACTCGCTCCAACTTCAGCCGGCAGGCCGTGGCCGAATGCGTGATCGCGCCTACGGATAGGCGCTCCACGCCCGTCTCCGCGATGGCCTTGGCCGATTCGAGCGTAATCCCACCGGAAGCCTCCAACGCCACCTTCCCTTTCAGCCCGCACGCGTCGCGCCGCTGAACGGCTCGCCGCAGCTCATCCGGAGAGAAGTTGTCCAGAAGGACGATGTCGATGCCGACCACTTTGAACAGTTGCTCAACCTGTTCGAGGGTGTCCGCTTCCACGGTCACAAACTTCGGCTTGGCCGGCCCGGCCAGCAGCTTGTCCAGCATGTGGAAAACCACACCGGCGAGACGCTCCGTCGGGACGTCGGCCAAATGGTTGTCCTTGATCATCACGGCATCATACAAGCCCATCCGATGATTCTGTCCGCCTCCGCACTGAACCGCATACTTCTCCAGCGCGCGCCAGCCGGGGATGGTCTTGCGCGTGTCGAAAATGGCGGCGTCCGTTCCCGCAATTGCATTGACGTAGCGCCGCGTCTCCGTCGCGATGCCCGAAAGGCGCTGCAGAAAGTTGAGCAACACCCGCTCGGCGGATAGCACCGCGCCCACCGGCCCCCGAATCGTCGCAAGGACCGTCGGCGGTGACTCGATCGCCTCTCCGTCCACCCCCCGGACGCTCCACTGAATCTCTATGGTCTCGTCGTAGGCGTGCAGGATCTCGGCCGTAATCACGCGACCCGCGAACACGCCGGCCTGCTCGATCACCAGATCGAAGGCGGCGCGCTGAAACGGGTCCGGCAATAGCGCCGCAGAGACGTCCCCCGAACCGAAATCCTCGTCTTTCGCCAGTTGAATGAGCTGTTTGATGCTGTC
>CP070718.1:1816978-1834551 GCA_020350565.1 Phycisphaerales bacterium | reverse complement strand
ATTTCTTCTCGCTCCAGTTGCAGCCCAGCGCCGTGGCGACCGCGGTGTTCGCCGGCAATACCGACGTCCAAGTGGTCGGCGGTTCCTATCCGCGGAACGACATCACGAAACACGCGGACGCCGCCGACGACGATCCGAAGGTGGCCTGGACGACTGGCGCGATCAAGTACACGCTGGATCCCGTCGACGACCTGCAACCCGGCACGTATGTGGCCAGCGTCGAGATCGCCGACCGCGGTCGAATAAGCATGGAAGACTACAAGACCCCTTCCGTCGGCTGGGTGACATTCCAGGTGGGCATGGCGACGGAGGAACCGCTGGTGGCCGACAATTGCGACAAGTGTCATGAGGGGCCTGATGGCCGAGGGTATGTGCTGGACTTCCCGCGTCACAACAAGCCATTCAGCTACGACGCCGTGGATGGGTGCGCCGCCTGCCACGATTACCAGAACCGCAATGCCACCGGCGAATGGAGCGGCGGACAACCGATTTCCAGGCGGACCCACGCCGTCCACAATGGTTCCAACCTGAACTATCCTCTTACCACCGTGGCCCATGAGGAGAGCGTCGAGGGAAGGAACTGGGATATCACTTTCCCGCAGGATATTCGGCACTGTGAGGCGTGCCACTCCAGCGCCTCCAGTGGAACCTGGGCAACCAACGCTGCTCGAATTCCCTGCAGCGGATGTCACGACTCCCTTGACGCCACGGCCCATATGGACCTTATGACCTGGGACCCGACGCCGGAGAACCCGTGGAGTGGCGACGAGGAGGAATCCTGCAACGCTTGCCACTGATTGTCAGCCAGGCAGAATGACCAACGGGGAAGGCGGACTCTCTCGGAGCCGCCTTCCCCTTTTCATAGGGCAGAAGCGGACTCGCTTGCTAACGCTGGTTAAGAAGGTGTAGCCATGTTCAAAACAGCCTCCGTACTGCTACCACTGCTCGCCCCAGTGGCACTTTTGCCCAGCCTCGCCCACGATCGGAATCCGTCCAACTCGCCCGCGGACCGAGCGGCAGACACGCGAAGTCAACCGGGTAAGTCAACGGAGGACGTTCTCGTCACGGTCAACGGCACTCCGGTCGGCGAGGCGGACGTTCGCTACGCGTTGAGCACCGGCGGCCATAATAAGGAGATCCCACCGAGACAGAGAAAGAACGTTCTCGAGGTCATCATTCAACAGGAGCTCGTTTATCAGAGGGCGGTCGAGCTCGGCCTGGATGCCAACGCCGGATACCAGAAGAAGCTGCGCCAAATGGAGGCACAGCTTAATGCCTTCAAGAGAAAAGAGCTTTCCGAGCTGTTCTGGCGCGAAATCGCCGGCAGGGCGGTAATCAGCGAAGCAGAGGCCAAGAAGTACTTCGAGGAAAACGCCGCACGCATCCAAACCGAATTGCACGTGCGGCAGATCCTGAAGAGACAGGAAAGCGTGATCGAGCAAGCCCTGAGCGATATCGAGCACGGCGCGTCCTTTGACGAAGTAGCAAGGAGACAGTTCCCCAACCTGCCGGAGGGAGCCGGGCAGCCCTGGGATCTCGGATACTTGAAATGGAAGCAGGTGCCGGAGGCATGGCGGAACGTCGTCTATAATCTCAAGAAGGGTGAAGTGAGTGGGGTCATTCGGGGGCCGAACAGCCGATTCTGGATCATCAAGCTTATCGACAAGCGCGAGAACCCGGACATCACATTCGAAAGCATCAAGCCGACCATCATGGAGGTCCTGAAGAACGAAAAGATCGAAGAGCTTCGCGCGCAGGCCGCCCGGGATCTTCGGGCCAAGGCAAGCATCGTGTACATGCAGGGTTCGACCGAAGCCTCCGAAGAATAGGGGCAGCTCATCACGTCGGCATGCGTACACCTTACGCTACGGATCACCGTTCGATCCGGGGCAGCCAATACCTGACGCGTTAACGGAACCGCGCTCACCCCCACGCCTCGAACTGCCTCTTCCAGCACTTGGGCGCCATCTGCGCCCGCTCCACAAGCTCAGCCTCCAGGTCGCGATGGCGCGGGAGCGGTCGCAGGCGTGCGCCATGACTTCACGGAAAACCGGCCGACCAGAGCCGTCCGAAACTGGAACTGGTCAACAACGACGGAAGCAGTCTTCTTCCCATCGCGGTGGATTTGCGACTCACGAGATCGACCCCGCCCCGCGCGCAATCCGCAGCGAACCCGCAACTGACAACCGATGACCGATAACCGGCAACTACGCTCCCCCCGATCACCCCACGCGTTCTATCGTTGGAAGGGCCACGCCCCAGACCGCGGAGCAGCTGCGCTCGTGAAGAACCACAGACTACGGACTCCTTTTCGCCAAAATCGGAAATTCCACAAATGCTCACCCCGAGGACAGATCATGAACACCCCACGAGAAAGCCTAACCCTTTACCCGACAACCGTTTGCGCCTCACCACCGCCGCGCTGGACCAGCCCCTCACCTCTCGCGCAGGGCGCGAAAAAAAGCCATTTTCGACACAAAAAAAGCCATCGCGCGTTCGTCCCCATCGCACACGCACACTGCTGAAAGAATGTCCAACCACGACACTCTTACCTGCAGTTCAAATGTCAACCCACCCGCTGGCTAAAGCCGGTAGCGAGAGGGCATCATTCCCCCAGGCCCCGCTGGACGCCGGCCCGGTGCCCGGCAGAATCACGGGATTACGCGCGGTACCGATAAAGTCCGCACTATTCGTTGGGCCCGCACGGAGGGGTATCCGACCTCATAGCGGAGTGCTCCTTCCGGGGGCCGATTGCCTTGCCCTCTTCGCCCCGTTTGCTCTCAAGGCTCCCTCATACCAGTCCGAAAAATTAGTGTCCGCCCGAGCTTCGTCCTCATCAATCGGCCGACAACGCCCGGGCAAGCCGCGCCATCAGGGCGCCCAAAATCGCCGGATAGGCGATAATGAGGTCTCTTGCGGCTGAAATGCTCCGGCCGCGTGCTTCCTCTTACGGACCGGTGAGCTAGTGCCCAGACACTCCCATCAGTCAGATCAGGCTCGGACAACGGAGCAAAACCCGTATCCGACCTCGGCCCATGGGGATCACAGCACGGACACGGAGCGCCCCTTGGCCGACATGCGCAAGAACCTCAACAGTCTCTTGCGCATCCTGTATCTGCATCGCTGCGCGTTCTTCGTCCCCTGCTGCGTGGCGGCCACCATCGTTTTCGTCCTCAGCCTGTCCTACCCCCGCACGTACATGGCCTCGACGAGCTTCGAACGACGCGACGACCCCGTCATCCTCAACCTGAACCTATCCGAAGGCACCGGCTCTTGGAGCTACTTCCGCTCAACCATGGTGGAGGATGTCACCTCGCCGGAAGTGGTCGCCGAGGCCATCAAGGACATGGGACTGGCCGATAACCTCGAGCGCAAACCTGAGGGCACCCTGACCAAGAGAGGGAAGCAGCGGCTCGACGCCATGGCTCGCTCCCTCGGCTCGACCATATCCGTCGGCTGGAAAATGCCCAGCGAGTACATCGACATCATGACCCTGACCTACAAGGGTCCTGACCCCGAATTGGGGACCAAGCTGGTCGACGCGGTAAAGAAAGCCTACATCCGCCGCGCGATGGGCTGGATCCAGGAGTTTCTGGAGGAGCAACGCACGTTCTTCCAGGGTGAGGCGGAAACCGCTCATCAGGAATGGAACAGCGCCAAGGAGGCCCTTGCCAAGCTCCAGCTTGACAACCCGCTCATCGACGCGAGCAATCCAAGCGCGATCTCGACCGAGCTTTCGGACCGCGAGGCGCAACAGCGAAACCTGCGGCTGCGCCGTGGAGAGTACGAGGCCGAACTCGTTGCACAGAAGCAACTGCTCGCCGCCACCGTAGCGGAAATGGGCGGGGAGCAGCGCATCATCGTGAATCAAGGCGGCGACGTTACCATCGAGATTCCATTCAGCCCGGAAGCCCTCCGCCTGCGCGACGACATCCTTGAAGTCGAACAGAAGATCACCTCCCTGAAGGCCTCGCGCGGGATGCGGGAGGAGCATCCGGAAATCCAGGAGCTAGTCACCAAGCGCGACTGGTACCTCAAGCTTCTCGAGCAACAGCGAGAAAAGGACCGCCGGGAGGCGCTGGCAAATCGTCCAGCGGACTATGAGAGCGGTGTCGCGACGAAGGAGGACGTCAAGAACCTCGGGCAACAGCAGCAAGTGGCGGCCGCCCGCCTGCGTTCCCAAGTGCGAATCGACGCCCTTGAAACCAAGATCAAGGAGGTCGACCTGGAAATGCAGGACAACGAAGCGGCCATCGCTCAGTTGTCACGCGCTAAGAAGTCTTTCCACGAATTCGACAGGCAGTACGCGGCCGCCAAGGAGCAGATCGATAACGCCAGGAGCAAGTACAAGGCCAACGAGCAGACGCTCCGGTCGCTGGAGCCCGCCCTAAGGGCCATTCGCCAGGGCAAGCTGCTGAAGTTCTTCGCCGAACAGCCGGCTCATGGAAGTGCTACGCCCGTTTCACCGAAGACGACGACGATCTTCCTGTTGGCGTTGATGGCCGGCGTGGGCGCAGGCACGATGTTCGTGATTCTCGCGGAGCTCTTCGATCACGTTCTGCGGAGCACAAGCCACGTATCCCGTGCGTTGGGCGTTCCGATCCTGGAGACCATCGACGAAATCATCACCTCCGCCGACCGCCGCCGCAACCTGATCCGCAGCTTCGTGATCACACCAGTGGCCGTGGTGCTCATCTTCGGCATCACCGCCGGCAGCGCCTCTCTGGCCTACCTGGCCATCGAACGCCCCTGGGCCTACGAGCGCATCATCGACCTGCCGGAAAAGGCGGCTCACATCTTCGCCTGCTTCATGGTGTTGCAGTAGCAGTTCCCGGCCGCAGGAAGCACAAGGGCCTACTCTATTGAAGGCAGCGCCCGACGCGGTTTCCGTCTTCAGCACTCAAACGGTACAATCCGAACCCAAGTGGCACGAAGCTTGTAGCGCCGCTTTGGCGGTACCGCACGCTCGGTCTGGCGCGTCCATACAACACATTTCACCTGGAAACCACTGATGTTCGCACATGATCCTCAGCGAGCCCACAAACCCCTTCCTTTCCAGGAGGCTACGAGATGACGGACATTTCTCAACAGCGTAGGCCCCATGCGGCGTTCCATCTGATGCCTCGCGCATCAATAGTGGTTTTGCTGCTGTGTTCAGTCTTGGTCCCGGCATCGGCGGGTTCAGGAGAAGGCTCCAGCAAGGGCTTGCCGGTCAGCGAATTCGAGTGGAATAGCTATTTCGGCCACCGCAATGGCGACGAAGGGAACCTCTATGTCCTGATGGCCAGCGGATTCATGAGCTGGCCGGGGTTCGGGGGCCCTACGTTCGCCGACGACTTGGCCGAGTTGATCGAGGCTTGGATCGAGGCGCATCCCCATGCGAAGGTGATCCCCGTCAGCAAAACCAGCTTTGACGACGCAGGAGCCTTCGTCTATTGCTGGATCGTGGACGGGACGGACTCCTTGAATGTTCATCTCGTCCGACGCGGTGCCTGTCAATCAGACAGGATGTTGTTCATGACCTCAAAGGACGATCTGCTTATACCGGCGGGCAAATACGAACAGTTTCAGGAGAAGGTGCGCGAGGCCGAGCTGCTGGCGATGGAGGAACGTATCGGAGTCTGGGCGCTTCGGGAAATGGACTCCGAGTACCATTGGAAGAAAGCCAGTCAGCTCAAGGCTCAGGAGCGGTTTCGCGAGGCGATTCCCGAGTTTCAGATTGCCCTGGAAAAGGGTTACCTGGTCAGTTTGGCATGGAGTGAGATCGCCGATTGCTACGACAAGCTGGGCGATTATCCCAAGGCGTTGGCGGCTTATGACAAAGCGCTTGAAGAACCCGGCGTTTCGCTCCAATTAGTTCTCTTCGATAAGGCGAGCTGCATCGCCCGAAACGAAGGACTGGATCGCGCCGTGGCGTGGCTGCGAGGAGAATTGGCGTCCGCTTCCGACCCACTCGACGTGTATCAGACAATCTGCACGCTGTACGCATCAAATCAGAAACCGAAGGAAGGGGCTGACGTCCTGATTGAAGGCATCGACGAATACTGTAGACAGAAGGGCATCGAGTTCGACGAAAACGACCAGATCATGTGGCGAGGGACCACGGAGCAGTTCCTGGACGTCCAAAGCCTCAAGCGGGCCCTTTCAGGCGTTGGTTTTCTCCGTCTCGAGACCAATGATCACGAGGAGGCAATGCAGTGCGCGACGCGTGCGCTCTCCATTGCCCAGCACATTCTCTCCACGCCAAGAGGAAGAACTTCGGCCGCGATAGCGGAAGCAGGCGACTTCGATTGCCGAATCCTACGGGGAAAGATCTTCATCCGTCGCGGGGCATTCGCTTCAGCAAAAGCCGAATTCGACCATGCGAAACTGCTGGTGGATGTAAAGCATCGCCAGGGTTCACGGGTTGAACAGTTCATCGATGCGGCATATGCCGAGCTGCGCGCGGCCTTCCCGGACCAGAAAGTGACCATCCCTTCCGCTCCAAAAAAGCTGCCCCGTACGTACTTTCCCGAAGCACCCGACGACGAACTGCGCAAACTGGCGGCGGGCGACGACCCTGAAAACGTCACGCCCGCGCTCCTGGAATTGCGGAAGCGTCTGGAAGCCGGAACGCTGTCGGATGACGTCCTGCGGCAAGTGATCGTCGACGGCTTGTCGATTCAAGAGGACGTAGGAAGACTCTGGCAGCCACTTTACGGCATCCTGATCGAACACGCGTGGACCGAGGGCATTCTCACGCGGGGGCAGGTGTCCACGTATGCGCGGCAAATCCTTGCCGGTTTCTTGCTCGATGTCAGTTACCATCAGCGGCTGAGAGAGAGTACAGTCTACGTATCATTGGAGGCCGAGGAGCGTATCGGAGACGGGCTGTGGTACTCATTGTCGGGGCAGGAAAACTCCACGGGGTTGCTCTGCGAAATCCGATTCGACAAGCCAAAACTCGATGAGACGGAGCTCGATTTCCAACGTGACGAGTTCTACGATCCCTCTTCGCAGGAGCTTCGCCTGCCCCAAGGTAGCTTCGGCCCGGGCTTCGCCCTCAAGATATCCGAGCCCCTGCAGCCAGGGAATCATCGGCTGAACGTTCGTTGTCATATGGCGATCAAGATTGGCCCCGACTGTGGTCGCTATCCGCGGCCACAGGGTCGTAGCCGCACCGGCGGCGACATGGAGAGTGCCCTGCCGCCCACCGAGGTATTGGCGCAGTGGACCGTGGAGTTGAAAGGGGAATTCGTCGTACCGGATGAAGGACAACCTTCACCTTAGGCAAAGAAGCCCAGCCGGCGCAAGCGATAGTCCCTGCACCCAAACGGACCATCAGGTGCCCGTCTCGGTCTTCGCAGTCAGGCCCCGACGACTTCCATCGCCATGCGATAAATATCTCGCCCCTCGCGGGCGTATTTGATTTCGTAGTTCGTGCCGCCCCAGTCTGCGTCCGGCATATCGCCGGCCTCTTCCCACGCGATTTCACAAAGGCCGTCGCAGCCGGCAAGGACGCTCTGGATTTGCCCGAAGTATTCCGGGTGGTCGGTCTGGACCAGCATTCGAGCTCCGGTTTTCATCGAATGGACCGCCGCCTCGACGCAGGGCTGCTGAATGAGGCGGCGCTTGTGGTGCCGCTTCTTGGGCCAAGGCTTGGGATGGTAAAGGGGCAACGTGTATGAGCGTCACGATAGTGTGAAGATCATAACGATCAGCGCCAGGGGGCGGTTGCTGCTGCGCCGAGCAATGGGCAAGCGCCGTTCTCAGCACTCCCACAAAGGCAGACCGACCGGATTCGGCATTCAAACGCAGATGTTCTCGGCAGGATGTTCGCTCGCTGTTGAAATCGAGCCAAGCTTCCGGTATAGTCGGGGCTTGAAGACTGACAAATCGGAAGTGTCGGTGAGTATCCGTGCGGTCTTGCTTGACAGCTGTAGACTGTGCAGTTCTACTGTTTCTGCAACATCTCCGTCATGTGTGTATGGCGGATGAATCGCTCACGGAGGAAGTCTTGCCTCTCATCAGCTTCCACGAGGTGTGAGACTGCCTCGCCCGCAGCAGCGCGTCGGCGGTGGCGAAACCTGTGGACCTGAGGTGCCGGGATGAAGACCTATCAGGGGCAGCCACGTCTGCATGATCCGGCAGGCCGAGGTCGTGAAAAAGTCGACCGCCTTGCCCGATTGTTGCGGCTCAAGCGTCTCCTCAATTTGTCGAATTGGAGGAATGTTGAGCACTCGCCGGATTGGCTTGAGGACCTCAACTACGAACCGGAACCTGCGCCGAACTGCGTCAGATGCGGATACGATTTACGTGGCCAAGAGTTTAGCGTCTGCCCGGAGTGCGGTCTTCAGCTAGCCTACTACTATCGTGATCCGACCCCTTGGGGCGGCATCGAACCGGATCGAGCCTCGTGGCTGAAGACCTGTATTTCCGTTCTGCGCTGGGACCGGCGGACGCTGGTGCGCGCTTCGCTCGTTCCTGCCACCCCGCGGTCTCGACGATTCGCGAGGATCTGTCTCCTGCTTTCGGCAATGATGCTGGCCGTTTCCGCGGTGGTTTCATACACCGGGAAGCCTTCCTTCTATGTTCTTGTCGCTGACTTCATGACCAGCGCGGTTCTGTCGATCACTGTGCTCTGGGGGACCCTTGCGGTGCTGGCGTATTGTATTCGCGCCAAATGGCGGACGTCCTGGTGTGTACCAGGATCACTCCACTACGCATGTGCTTGGTGGGTCGCCGTCTCGGGTATGCTGTTGCTGCTCACGCTGTTCTTCATCGCCACCGGCGAATCTGTGATCCTGCATTTTCTCTTGCTGGCTGCGGTCCTGGGTATCAGCTTGTGGGCTTTGTGGCTCTGGGTGAGTTGCGGGTCGTGGCCACACCCCGTACCGAGCATTCCCATCGCTTGTTCGGCCTTTGGACTGTTCCTTCTGCCGCTGCTCCTTTTGCCGGAAGTTCCCGCTTTAGCCAAGTCCGTGCGCACGGGAGCCGTCAATCTCGTGGCGCGGACGAAGGAAGCTGCGAGCGCTTCGTCTCCGGGCCTAGCGATGCCGTGGCGACCGCGAAGCCATGCTCTGATCATCGATGCGATTGGCGGAACCGATGATGCTCTGACTCGGCTTTCCATTAGGAGGTTGGGCGGCAGGGGCTGTCGTGTGGTGTCTCTCCTGGAGGCTGAGTGCACGATGGATAGCATCGAGGGGCAGTTCTACTCCCTGCCGGAGCAAGTGGGTGGCCGCGACAAGCTCATCCTTTACATAGTTGGCCACGGTGCCCAAGAGGGTTCCGGCGTCATCCAAATGGCTGATGGCTACATCACGAGCCAATGGCTTGCCGGAGTCCTGAAAAGCCTGCCTACACCGAACAAGCTCGTGATCATCGACTCCTGCTTTGGTGGCAAGTTCCTGGAGGCCTTTGATCAGGGCATAGATGCCGTGGTCCTGACAGCGACCGACAACAGGAATCTTGCCTGGGGCTCTGGCGTGGTTCCCCTGTGGACGGCGCTGCGTAACCCCACGAGTGATGAACTCGGCAATGCTGACGGTCAGGTGAGCATCAACGAGGCGTTCTTCTATGCCTATCGTACCATGCTCAAACGCGGCGAGGCAGCGCGGCAGACTCGTATTGCCTTTGAGGATAATCCTGAGATACGAGATGAGCTCGTCACGGCCGGCGCGATGTCGCCTCAACTGCGCGTATTCGGCGACGCTGACCCTACCGTGTTCGCCGTTGAAATCGCGGGCGGACAGACCTCTAGCGGCAACTCCCCTTAGGGCATCAACTCGTTGCTTAAAATACGCGTGATAGAAGGCCCCGGGCGGCAGGAAGATGCCGGGATCTCGCACGGCGGGGGACGAATCCGGAGCGCAGGTTCAGAGAACTTGGTGCATGCATCCCTACGCTGCGCTGTAACAAGAAGGTGAGAAGGGGCGAGGAGGAGAAGGGGGACGTGGGAACACCTAGCCTATACCGGCTCGTCGGGATCAGAGAGCGAGTTGACTCATCCGTTCAGAAGCGCGACGCGTGATCTCGCGACACACTACCACGGAAGCGCGTGAGCTTGGGCGGCCACTAATCAGAGGGCTTTCGCCCATCTCGGGCACATCAGAGTCTATTGTCTTTGCGCTGCAATTCGGAAGATATCCCGCCCCTCGCGGGCATATTTGATCTCGTAGTTCGTGCCGCCCCAATCTTCGTCCGGAATGTAGCCGGCCTCTTCCCACGCGATTTCACGAAGCCCGTCGTGGCCGGCAATAACGGTCTGGATTTGCTCGAAGTATCCTGGATGGTCGGTCTGGACCAACATTCTGGCTCCGGCTTTCATCGACCGGACCGCCGCCTCGACGAACGGCGGTTGAATGAGGCGGCGCTTGTGGTGCCGCTTCTTGGGCCACGGGTCGGGATGGTAGATGTGCAGCACGTCGATGCATGCTGCAGGAAGATGATGCATGACGAAAACCTTCGCATCCGTACGCATCACGCGCACATTTTCCAGCTTCCACCGGGCCATCCGGTCCGCGGCGTACTTGTAGAATTTATTGGCCCACTCGATGCCGAGCAGGCGAACCTCCGGATGGGCCCGACCCCGACTGAGCAGAAAGCCGCCCTTACCGCACCCGATTTCGAGCTCGAAAGGGCCGGGCGAATCGAACCAAGCCATCGGATCAACGACCTCGCCGTCAGCGGGGGGCTCAACCATGATGTCTTCCATAGCCAGCATAGAGGTTTATTGTCCCACATGCCGCCCTCGGCATCCAGGGGAGTTCGGGGCGAACCCTCCCGGCAACGGATCCCCCACCGTCTGGGGCTGACACAAGATCACGACTCAGCGGACGAGAACCGGCTGATAGTCAGCAGACCGTTCCTGCGTTATACTGCAATGTGGCTCGAAACGGATGGAGCCGAAGCCCGAGCCGCCGATCGGAGAGGATGGAGCCGTCGCCGATGAAACGCAAGCTCACCGAGAACCTCAGAAGACTGGAGGACCGCATCCAGGCGGCTTGCGCCCGCGTCGGTCGGGACCGCGAGGAAATCACCCTTGTCGTCGTCACGAAATACGCCAGCCTCGACATCATCCGCACCCTCGTAGACATGGGTATCGCGGACATCGGTGAGAACCGCGTCCAGGCGCTGACGAAGCGGGCGGCCATGATCGACGAATACCTGGGCCGGCGCGCAAGAGACCTCTCAGCCGGCGCAAAACCCAGGCCCCGATGGCATATGGTCGGGCACCTGCAGCGGAACAAGGTCAAAACGCTCCTGCCGTGGGTGCACATGATCCACTCGGTGGACAGTCTGCGTCTGGCGGAGGAGATCAACACGCAGGCCGGAAAGCTTGAGCGCGTCATCCCGGTCATGATCGAGATCAACGCCGGCGGCGAGCAGAGCAAGTTCGGGATCGCCGTGGCTGCCGCTACGCACTTCGTGGAGCAGGTGACGACGCTGCCCCATATCGAGGTGACCGGGCTCATGACCATGGCCCCATTGACGGACGACGAGTCGGTGATCCGGGCCACCTTTACCAGGGCACGCGAGTTGTTCGAGGAGATCATCGGTGAGCGGATTGCCGACCGCCGCGTCTTCCGCTGGCTGTCCATGGGTATGACCAACGATTTCGAGATCGCTATCGAGCTCGGGGCCACGCACCTTCGCGTCGGCACGGCGCTGTTCGAGGGGATCAACCTGGCTCCGGATCATACTTCCGTGGAGGAGACGGCGACGAAATAGACCCCCGGACTTTGGCGCGAAACCGGCGCCGATCCCAATCCGATTGCCGCCCCTTGCCCGTTTCGGAGAACGCAATACCTGAGATGTTCGGGCCTCTGCAAGACCAGCCACCACAGCGGAAGACGGAGCCCGCCCGGGTGGACGACCCCACCTGCCCCAGTGCCGCCCCCGCCCGCCGCGGCACGACAACCTTGATCGCCGGCTGCATGTTCGCCGGGAAGACCAGCGAACTGCTCGATCGCCTGAGATGTTATCCCTCCAACCGCCGGATCGCGTTCAAGCACGTTATCGACAACCGCTATCGCACGGACGCGATCGTGAGCCACGACGGCGATCATCTGCCGGCGGTGACGGTGACGGACGCAGGCCAGATTCCCGGGAAGGTCGTGGACGGCATTGAAATCGCGGCCATTGAAGAGGCTCATTTCTTCGGCACGCCCTTACTGAATGCGATCGAGGCACTGACGGCACGTGGGGTGAATGTGCTGGTAACGGGCCTCGAGCTGGACACCTGGGGTCGGCCCTTCCCGGTGATGCAGCGCCTGGCTGAACGGGCTGACGAGCGAACGGTCAAACGGCCGGTTTGCGCCCGCTGCGGTGCCCCGGCCGATCACTCCCAGCGCCTCACGCCCATCGTCGACGGCCGGCTCGTCGGCGGCTCGGAAAGCTATGAGCCACGGTGTGCCAACTGCTGGCACCCGCCGCCCGAACCGGCGCCCGCGGAGCCACAATAAGGTCCGCTGTGCAGGCTGATCAGCAACGGTAGATGGCGGCAGGCGACGCGTTCGCGTTCATTCGCTACTGTGCGCTCCCCCTGATCCCTACCGCACAGCAGAAACCTGCAAGGATGAAGGTCTCGGGGCTTTGCAAAAGATGCTGATATTCCTTCTCGGCTCGTTGGAGCATCTCTTCGTCCGTGAAGCCCTCGGCCAACAACCCTTCACGCGTCTGACGAATGATCTCGCGAGCGCCGTCGAGGAACAGCGCGAGCTTGTCTTTTTGTCGGGCGGTCAGCGTCCACGCCCGGCCCTGGGCTTCTACCGCCCCCAGCCCCGCTCTGCAGAAGATAGCGTACAACTTTCTCGCCACGAAGGGATCGCCGCCGCGAAGTCTCTGTAACTCGTGGATGCCACGCCAGACGCGGATGATGGCGGGACTTTCAGGGTACATCGCGTTGCAGTCTTCTTCCCATTCGAAGGCACACACCCAGCCCCCGGGCTTCACGACGCGTGTCATCTCGACGACGACCCTGAGCGGATCGGGAACATGTTCGAGCAGAAAACGGGCGTATGCGGCGTCGAACGAAGCAGCGGCAAAGGGCAGGCTCTCCGCCTGCCCATGGACGAAGCGAATGTTCTCGATACGACCCGCTGCTGCGAGCCTCCTGGCCGTTTCGAGCTGGGTTTCTTCGCGGTCAACGCCGACGACCTCGCCCGGATCGACTTCGGCGGCGACCCGTCGCGCGATGGCCCCCGTTCCACAGCCGACTTCGAGGATGCGCATTCCGGATCGACGCACCGGCAAGAAATCAGTCCCTCCAAGCAACTCGGCCTGGAGCTCCAGACGATTCTGCTCCGACTGCTCCGAGCCGTGGATGTACTGAGATTCGCCGCTCATTGGCTTACAGCGTATTCGATTCCGGCTCCGCGTCGAGCGGCTTGACCCGATCCGGTCACCCCGGGGAGGTTGACTGGGAATCATGCACGGTTATCGTGCGAATACCAGAGGTCCAGGATGTCAAATCGCCGCGCGCAATCCGGCACCACTGATCCGAGCCAAAAGCACCGGCGCGACGGCCAACCACCGGTCGCTTGCGCTCCCGGGTCGGAAAAGTTGCATGCATTTGCGTACGGCGGCTCGGCTCCCATGCAAGGCGCTACGGTGGAATCGGAGACTCCCGCTTCTCGGATCCATGAATTGGTCCGCCAAATCTGGGGGTTCGACCGCCTTCGCCCGCTCCAGGAAGAGGCCATCCGTGCGGAGCTCGATCGCAGGGACTCCGTTGTCGTGCTACCGACGGGGGGCGGCAAGTCCCTCTGCTATCAACTTCCACCCGCGGTTAGCAACGAAACGGACGTAGTCGTCTCGCCTTTGATCTCGCTCATGAAGGATCAGGTGGATGGGCTGCGCGCGTGCGGCTATCCCTGCGCAACGCTGCACACGGGCGTGGGGCCCAACGAGAAGGAGCAGGTCCTGCGAAACATGCTGCTCGGTGAGTACCGCCTGCTGTTCGTATCGCCCGAACGCCTCGTATCGCCCGGTTTCATCGCCATGTTGAAGCGTGTCGGAATCCGGAGATTCGCCGTTGACGAGGCTCATTGCATCAGCCACTGGGGACACGATTTCCGTCAGCAATACCGTGAGCTGTTCCTCCTGAAAGAGCACTTCCCGGAAGCGAGCGTGCACGCATATACGGCGACGGCCACGCCGCGGGTGCGCGACGACATCGCGACGCAGCTCCGCCTGCGCGATCCGCAATTGCTCGTGGGCGACTTCGACCGGCCCAACCTCACGTATCGCATCGTGCCGCGATTCGATCTGCATGCCCAGATCAGAGACATCGTGGCCCGCCACGCCAATGAGGCGGTCATTATCTACTGCCTCAGCCGCAAGGACTCGGAAGAGGCCGCGGACGCCTTGAGGAGCCACGGCATTGAAGCCCGCGCTTATCACGCCGGGATGTCTCCGGATGAGCGGCGCAAAACGCAGGACGCCTTCGCCGCCGAGTCGCTGAACGTCGTGACGGCCACCGTGGCCTTCGGGATGGGAATTGACCGCAGCAACGTCCGGTGCGTCATCCACGCGACCATGCCGAAAAGTATCGAGCACTATCAGCAGGAGACCGGACGCGCCGGCCGGGACGGGCTCGAGGCCGAGTGCATACTGCTCTATTCAGCCGCGGACTTCTTGCGCTGGCGTTCACTAGCGCAAATGAGCAGCGAGCCCGGTGCCGACGCTGAGCAAGTCCGGGCCGCACAGGAGAGGCTCCTCAACGAAATGAGCCGGTTCTGCACAAAGGTGGGCTGTCGTCACCGCGCGTTGAAGGAGTACTTCGGGGAAGAGTATGATCGCCCGAATTGCGGCGCGTGCGACGTCTGTCTCGGTGAGGCCGAAGGCATCGAGGACGCCACCGAGACGGCCCAGAAGATTCTGTCCTGTGTGGCCCGGGTGCACGGCGCTTTCGGCGTCGGTCATGTCTGCGACATCCTGACCGGAGCCGACACCGAGATGATCCGCCGGAGAGCGCATCATCGCCTCAGCACGTACGGAATCCTGCGGGATATGCCGCGCAAGCACGTCATCAACCTGGTCTACCAGTTAATCGATCAACGATTGCTGGAACGGACGGAGGGCGATCGTCCCGTCGTGCAGCTCAATGACGCCTCCTGGGAGGTCATGCGGGGCAAGCGCGCGGTCCAACTCCTACGGCCCAAGCGAAGTCGGGTCCGGAAGACCAGGGCGGAGAAAGACTCCTGGATCGACGTCGACAAGGGGCTTTTCGAACATCTCCGCGATGTGCGCCGGCAAATCGCTCAGGAGCGCAGCGTGCCGGCCTTCGTTATCTTCTCCGACGCCGCGCTCCGCGACATGGCCCGCAAAAAACCGACGACGCCGGCCGACTTCCTTGCTGTTCAAGGCGTAGGTTCCAAGAAGCTCGAAGACCTGGGGGATGCTTTCATTGCCTCGATCAAATCTTACTGCAGCGAGCACGGCCACGAGGGAAACAGTCGACTATGACGCGGCTGTTTGTAACTCGTGAAGCAGTAAGACAGTCAATCAACGCCCGGGGTGCGGCCTCCGGACGCCGGCACCCGACGATCGGATGGCACGGGCCGGAGTCGTTCCTTGCTCGCGGAAGGTCATCGCTCTCACGAGCGAGTGTCCCGCAGGTAAGTTCACATGCGCCAATTAAGATGACCCTTTTCACTGGAGCGTGTCGAGAAACTCCTGGAGCGTGATCTGCGCGGCCAATGCGTCGACGCGGGCTTTCTTCTTCCCGCGCCCGAGGTCAGCCTCGCGCAGCTTCTCCTCCGCTTCGAGGCTCGAGAGCCGCTCATCGAAGTAGCGGACGGGTTTGCCGGATGCCGCACCCAGGGCGTCGCCGAAGCCGCGGGTCTTCCTGGCCTGCTCGCCCTCGGTTCCATCCATGTTCAGCGGCAGGCCCACCACGATCTCGTCGAAGGCATAGTCGTCCGTCTCGGCCAGGACCGCGTTGACGTGATCGGCCACCGCACCCCTCGCTTCCACGGTGACCAACGGTGAGGCGATCGTCCCGCCGGCATCACTGATTGCCAGCCCGATCCTCTTCGTGCCGTAATCCACACCGAGGTACCGCGTCATTCCGCCTCACATGCCCAACGTCCAGGCTTCTCACATTCCCACGTTCTTCCCTTCGCACTTTCTCACTTTCGCACTGTCTCACCTTTGCACGTTCCGGCCACTCGCCGCCCGCTGCCCCGTTACAGATGCTTCTCCGCATAGTCAGCACGGATCTCCTTGACAAGCTCCTTGAGATTCGCCGCGTCTTCCTTGGTGCAGACCAGCGTGGCATCCGGGGAATGAACGATGATCAGCCCTTCGACGCCGATCGTGGCGATCAGGTGATCTTCCTCCGAGACGACGATATTCTCGTGCGATCCCATGTGCAATGCTTCCCTGCAGACGTTGACGTTGCCCTCGTCATCGGGCTCGATGACCGATTCGATCGCCGACCAGGAGCCCACGTCCACCCAGTTGCAGTCCATCTCCACGACCAGCACCTTTCGAGCGTGCTCCATCACCGCAAAGTCGATGCTGGTTTTCTTGAGGTTCGGATAAAGTGATTCGAGCTTGGCACGGCGCTGCTCCGTGTCCCAAACACCGGCGATTTCCAGGACCGCATGGTGCGTCGCCACAAGGTGCCGCTTGAGCTCTGCGAGAATGGTCGCCGCCTTCCACGCGAACATCCCGCTGTTCCAGTAGTATTCACCGCTCGCCAGGTACTGCCGAGCCAGTTCCAAATCAGGCTTTTCCGTGAACTTCCTGACCCGGAACACACCGTCCGCAACGGGCTCTCCACGATGCACATAGCCGTAGTTCGTGTCGGGACGGGTCGGCGTAATGCCCATGGTGACCAGTGAATCGTCATGCTCTTCGGCCATCGCGTAGGCGCGCCCCACCGCAGCCGCAAATCGGTCCATCGGCGTGATGATGTGATCCGCGGTGAAGATGCCCACCGTGGCGTCAGGGTCACGACGTGCAACAATGGCGGTCGCCATACCGACGGCAGCGGCCGTATCTCGACCGACAGGCTCACCGATCATGTTCTCCTCGGGGATCTCCGGCAGCTCCTCCGCCACGAAAGGCAGATGGGTGTCGTTCGTGATCACGTAAACCACACTCGGGTCAAGGACATGCGTGACCCGTTCAAAGGACTGCCGCAGAAGACTCTTGCCGCTGAACAGCCTGAGGACTTGTTTGGGCCGATTGCGCCGGCTCAAAGGCCAAAGACGCTCGCCGGCACCGCCGGCCATGATGATCGCATGACGCATGGGCTTACACCTCCTTTTCGGCTGCAGCTATCCTACCTCGTCAAAGTCGACACGCTCAAGCGGAGCATACTCCAGATACATCGATCGCCTCCCCCCTTCCTGAAACAGGATGTCCACCTTCGTTCCCCCGATGTTTCGTTCAAAGCTCTTGATCTGCCCCAGACCGTGAAGCGGGTGTCTGACCAGCGTGCCCACCTGCCAAAGCGCCGCATCTTCAGGAGGCATGCGCGGGGGTCGCGGCCTGAACCGGAGGGTGTCCGAATCGGCACGCTGCAGCATCTCGACCACACCGTGCGGCAGGTCACTGAGGAACGGGCTGCCCGTGGTGCG
>CP070718.1:1767812-1816878 GCA_020350565.1 Phycisphaerales bacterium | reverse complement strand
TCGGATTGACCTTGTCGCCGCGGTGAACGACCTCGCCGACGATCGCAATCACGTCCTCATTATGCAGACCGTGGGCCGCTTCGTGAGATGCGGCGTTTTTCGCAGGGTCGAACTTGAGCTGCGTGACGCCGGTGTGGTCCCGCAACACGACGAAGATCATGCCCCCGAAATCGCGTGCGTGGCCGACCCAGCCGGCCATGGTCACCTTCTTGCCGACATCGGACGCACGCAAGACGCCGCACAGATGTGTTCGCTGGTTGTACGCAATGGCCAAGGCTCTTCTCCCGGGTTGTGAATTCCTGCCATCCCCTCGAATCGAGGCCCATTTGTAGGGGGAGAACGCGGGAAATGCAATCGCCAAATGACATCGGACCGGGTTGGCCATCCGCGCGCCGCGCCCGTATACTTCTCGCTCTCGCGCAAAGGATGTTGGGAGGAGATCGGGTGGCAAAGCGGCATTTTGATGCAGTGTTCATCGATTTTTTCGGCACGGTGGCGGCCGGCGACCGGGCGGCGGTCGAGGCTACATGTCGCAGAATCGTCGATCTTCTCAACCTTCCGATAGATGCTCGGGCGTTTGCCATCCATTGGGGCGAGGTCTTCTTCGCCACCATCGAGGGGAGCAACCACAAGGGCTTCCGAACGCTTTACGAATGCGAGCTGATCAGCCTTGCGGCAACGCTAAAGGAGTATGACGTCGAGGCTGACCCCGCGCCGCTGGTGGCGCCCCTGGAGCGGTATTGGCGTTGTCCGGGTCTCCACCCGGAGGCGGAGGAGGCCCTGCGCCGCATTGACCTCCCCACCTGTTGCGTGTCAAACGCGGACAGGAGGCCGCTTGAGCAGGCCCTCGAGCATCACGGCTTCCACTTTGATGAGGTCATCTGCTCGGAGGACGTGCGATCCTACAAGCCTGATCCCTTGATCTTCGAAAAGGCCTTGGAACGGATGGGCGCGCCTGCGGATCGCGTGGCCCACGTGGGGGACTCACTTCATAGCGACGTGGGGGGTGCCTCCAAGCTTGGCATAACCACTATCTGGGTCTGCCGTGATGATCGAGTCCACGACATCGGCAAGAGCAAGCCCGATTACATGATCCGGTCGCTGGCCGAGCTTCCCGCCGTGCTCAACTCGCACGCAGGGTAGCCCCGATACGGTTCACCTGAGGGCACTGAATCAAGTCTCATACGGTACCGGGGCTGGGTGGGTGAACAAACGCTACTTGGTCGTGAAGACGACGGAGGCCGTTTCGCTGCGGTCCGCGGAGACAACGAAGTTCATGTAGTACTTGGTGCCCGGTTTCAGCTTGATGCCGTCGACCCGCTTGCTGTTCTCGTCCATGTAGGTCAGTTCTTCAATTTTCTTGCTGAGGTCATAGAGCTTGCCGGCCTTCATCTGCGCGTCCGGGTTATTGGTGTCCGTTGCGAAGACGATGAAGTCCGCCTGCCCGGAAGGCTGCCCGTTGAAGTCGGGGAAGATGTTGATCATGACCGACTTGACGTCGCCCATCTTCTCTGGGTGGGGGATTTCGTACTTCAGCTTAAGATCGGTGTCGACCGGCTGCTTGATCTCACGCCAGCCCTCCACACAAGGTGCCTCCTTGCCATCGACCCAGACTCGAACAAGACAGTCCGCAGCCTGCTGCGCCTGAGCGGGTCCCTTACCCATGTCGATGCCCAGGTAGCTGCAACCCATGAGGAGCAAAAGCCCAAATGTGAATGCAAGGGGCTTGATCGATCGACCGCTCATTAAACCGCTCCTTATGCTTGGATGTGAGAATGGGAAATCCATGCCCGTTGAACGGGCCGGCCGCGCCACGTGGCCGCGCCGCGCGGAAGTGTAACAGAGCACCGTATTCGCACAAGGGATTTCTGCGAGTCGTCCGTCCCAGGATGTCGCGCCACTTGGAACGCGACCGTCGCCAGGGTAATCTGCCGGGGCACGGCGGATCGGGCTAGCGTATCTTTCAAAAGGGCGCGATAGGAGGAATGCAATGAGCAAGCGTCTGGCTGCAGCGATGAGCCTTCTTCTTGTCACCAGCACGTGGGGCTCGGGAACGACGCGGTACGACGCGTGGCTTGATTCCCCCGGCGGCAAACTGCCTTTCGATCTGACGCTTCGACAAGAGGGTGAAGCATGGGCGGCCACGATCTGCAATGGCTCGCAGTGTTTTGACGTGCCGCGCGTCGCCGTTGAGGACGATGATGTCGTCCTGACCATTGACTACTACGACTCGGAGATCCGTGCCAAGCGAAATGCCGACACCGGATCGCTGTCCGGTGAGTGGAGGAAGCAAGGCAGAAGCCGCGTGGTGAGCATGCCCTTTCGGGCGGTCAGGACGGAGGGAGAAGCGCGTCTGGAGGAGAAGGGGGGCAACGCTGAGGCGTTTTCCGGCCGATGGTCCGCTCGTTTCTCGCAGAGCGAGGAGCCGGTCGTCGGCGTTTTCAGGACCGAACCCGGCGGCACGTCAATCGAGGGAACGTTCCTGACGACGACTGGCGACTATGGGCACATCGCCGGAATCGTCCATGGCAACCGGCTTACCTTGTCCTGCTTCGACGGCGGGCACGCCTTCCTGTTCGAGGCCGCACTGCGAGATGACGGCTCACTTGAGGGCGATTTCTGGTCCGGCGACAAGTGGCATGAGACGTGGACCGCGACGCGCGATCCCGGAGCCCGATTGCCCAGCGGCTTCGAGAAGGGCCAGTACGCAGCGAAGGCAAACCTCGGTTCGCTCGTGTTCTCGGATTTGAATGGCAAGTCCACATCGCTGGCGACGGAAGCGGAGGGCGGCAAGGCTTTGATTCTGCAAGTGTTCGGTACATGGTGCCCCAACTGCCACGATGAGACGCGTTACCTGGTGGGGCTGGATGAGAAATATCGCGCCAAGGGTTTGAGGATCATTGGGCTGGCATTCGAGCTTTCAGGCGAGCAGCAGCGTGATGCTCGTCAGGTGCGGACATTCATGAAGCATCACGGCGTCAAGTACCCGATGTTCTTGGCCGGTCGCGCGGAGCCCGGGGTGGCCACTGCGAAACTGCCGTTTCTGAAGGATTTCAAAGCTTACCCCACTTCGGTGTTTTTGGATGCCGAAGGCACCGTCAGAGCCGTTCACTCCGGTTTCTCGGGCCCGGCAACAGGCGAGGAATATGAGACACTGAAACGCTCGTTCGAGGACCTGTTAAAGGAACTGCTGAATCGATAGGACGCATCTTTCACATACTGCAAGGGATTGTTCGTCGCGGAAAACGCCCCAGCGATCGACCTGCGCGTCGGGAGCTTCGTTTCCTCAACGCACTGCGAAACGGTTTGTAGAGGCCGCAAGCCTCGGCTTGGATGATGTCGGCAAGCCCATCGTCTGTCACACGCCGGAGAATCAGCCATGTCATCACCGAGACGCGCTTTCACGCTGATCGAGTTGATCATCGTCGTCGGGATCATCGGTTTGCTGATCGCCATCCTTATCCCTTACCTAAGCAAGACCAGAACCGCCAGCAAAACGCTGATATGCCTGACGCACTTACGCGAACTGGGCAAAGGATGGCAGATCTACGCTGATGAAAACGATGGCATCTGCCTGCCGGGCAGGATGTACGAGAAGAACGGGGGCCCATCGAACCCGGCGAACTACTACGACGTCGGCAACGGGTTCAAGTACCGTCCTCGATGGCCGGCAACCGCCGGTGCACAGATCAGTCTCTTTGGTTTTGACCGCCCGATTTCTTACGAGGATTACTCGACCGACCCGGATCTGGCCGCCATTGTCGATCGGCAGGACTACGACAACGAGCTTTTCCAATGTCCTCAGGTGCCCGAGTGGATAAACGAGCGGAACTATGCTTACGGCTACAACCATCAATTCCTGGGGAACGGACGGCAGACAAATGGGCGGTTCCACAATTTCCCCGTCCGCATGTCGAGCGTCAGTGACTTCGCCGGAACGGTGATGTTCGCGGATTCCATGGGAACGGCGGCCGGATTCTCGAAGTTCGAGCGCACCTCGTATGATCCTATGGGAACCGAGTACTCCGACTACGGCAACCACGGATGGTCGCTGGACCCGCCCCATTTGTCTTCCAGCTCCGACCGTGGGACCGGCGACTCGGGCAGCCCGCGCACCGCCGTGCATCCGAGGCACGATGGCAAAGTCAACGCCGTATTCACGGATGGCCATGGAGAGACCAACACAAACAGGCAGCTCGGGTATCGCACCGACGAGAATGGCATGTACCTCGACGGTCCGGATCCGAATGACCCCGGGGGCACACCGCCCACTGATGAGGATGAACCGCACAACAGGCACTTCTCCGGCACCGGCCGTGACAACCTGCCTTTCCCCCGGCCGTAGCGTTTCAGGTCGAATTCAATCCAGGGGTGACCACCCCGATCAGCTTGTCAAGATCCAGTGCGTTTAAAGTGATCGTTGACGCCGGTTTGACTTTCTCAGGAACGGCGCTCCGGTCGTCCGTCATCCGATAACAACGTGCGTGCAGGCAGCATGGAAGCCGTCCGGTAAGCCTGATTCTGCGTCCATGGCCGCTTTCCCCCTATGTTCGGCTTACAGCCACGACGCGATTGACCGCGCGACCGGACAAACCCCAAGTGCGGCTGCGAAGCCGGTTTGCAGTTCAACTTACCGCAGTTCCGTTCTGCGACGATAAACCCGAAGGGCCTCGTGAATGTTTCCCACGCCGCCGAATGAAATGGCCGGGTCCGCACAGACCCAGGCGGCGCCTGTTGCGGTGGCCTCCAAATCAACGTGCGAGACGCGCGTACGCGGGGTTATCGCTATCGTGGGGCCTTTTTCGTTCGCCCTTCAAAAGCGACCTTCTGCCCAGGTTGCTGCTCGTTGTATGAGGCCGGTATTCGCCCATGTTGGATCACGATACGTTACGGGTACTGGTGGTGGACGACGATCCCGCCGCCCTCGAATTCATGAGCCGTGTATTGAAATCTGCGGGGCACGGCGTCTTGACCGCCCGCAACGGGGCCGATGCGTTGCAGATCGTTCTGGACACAGGTCCCCAGATCGTTATTACCGGCTGGGACATGCCCAAGATGAACGGGGGCGACCTTTGTAGGGCCATCCGTTCCAATCGCTATTGCGGCTTCATTTACATCATCATGGTCACGGCTCATGCGAGTGCGGAGCTGATCACGGCAGCATTTCAGGCCGGCGTTGACGATTTTGCCGCCAAGCCCATTGAAGGGCGGGAACTGCTCGCTCGCCTTCAGGCGGCGGGAAGAATCATCGGTTTGAAGGGTGATCTCGACAAGCGAAATCGCGAGCTGCACCGAGTCAACGCCGAGATGGCCATCACAACGGACAAACTTGCCGAGGCCAACGAGAAACTGCACCAGCTTGCCACGACGGACGAGTTGACGGGTCTGATGAACCGTCGCGAGGCGTTGGAGCGTCTGGACGAGCACTGGGCGTTGGCCTGCCGTCACGACAAGGCACTTTCCGCGGTCATGATGGACATCGATCATTTCAAAAAGGTCAACGATCTCTGGGGCCATGACGCGGGAGACAAAGCCCTGCAGACTATTGCTGCCGCGCTGCAACGGTCCGTCCGCGTTGGGGAGACGGTGGCTCGGTTGGGCGGTGAGGAGTTCCTGGTCATCTGTCCCGGTGCCAGTGAGCTCCAGGCAGCCCGAGCGGCGGAGCGCTGGCGGAGCGCGGTAGAGTCTGCGTGCATCGAATATGGAGGGCACTCCTTCGGGGTGACGGTCAGCCTTGGTGTAGCGGAGCGTCGAGCAGAGGTGGAGTCGCCCGAGGACTTGTTGCGGGCCGCGGACGAGGCTCTGTACCACTCCAAACGAGCCGGTCGGAATCGTGTCTCTCTGGCTTCGTGCACTACGTACTCGGACAGTCGGGCCGCTGAGGGAGGCCTCACAGAACGCAGCAAGAGCCAACCGGGCCCGCCAGGGAGCGACGGAAGCCGCGTGCCTGCCAAGCTGCTGATCATCGACGAGAATGACGAAACGCGGGCCGCTCGAATGCAGGCGTTGAAACTCCAGGGGTACGAAGTAAGCGGCGCAGCCGATACGACATCGGCGCGAGATCGTGTTTTCCGGGATCCACCTGATCTGATTGTAACGGTTCAACGCCGGGATGACGTGCTCGGTGAGGCCTGCCTGAAAGGTGGCGACCTGTCAAGCGAAACGAGAAGCATCCCGGTCATAGCCATCGGCGCGGGTTCGCCCCCAATGGCAGCGTCAAAAAGATCCCTTCAGGACGATACGGTGGTATGGGCCGACGCAGAGGCAACCGCATTAGGTGCCTTGCTGCGCCCATGCAGGCAAAGCCCTGCCGTTGCCTCCGGGGCTGATGCCCAGATGTCCGAAGAAGCGGATGAGGAAAAGGCCCGGGTGATGGGCTTTCTCGCGGACTTGGCCAGCTCGCTCATCACCGCGGACAATCTGCAAGTCGCTTTGGAGAAGATCGTCCTGGCGGCCGCCGAGCTGACCCGCTGTCGACAAGTGGCGATTCTGCTGCCCTCGGAAGACCGAAAAGTCCTGACCGTTGCTCGTTCGATTGGGATTGACGAGGAGGAAGCGGCGCAAGTTCGCTTGCCGCTGGTTCTCTCCGACGACGGTTCCTGGATGCCTTACCGCGAAAAACTTGTCGTCAACACCAAGGCTCAGCTCCTGGAGCACGGCGAGCTGCTGGGAGCGGACGTCTTCCGCCGGGTACCTCTTGTGTCGGCGGTCCTGTCCGCCGATCGCAAACAGATCGGTGTGCTCAACGTCACGGGGCGGTCAGCATCGCGTGTTTTTACCGCATTCGATCTGGAGTGCATCGATCTGCTGTGCAATCTTTCCGCAGGTGCCATCGAAAGCCATCAGAAACGTGAGGCGTCGAACGCAGCGCGTGACGCGGTGGTGATCGCCTTGGCCACCCTCGCGGAGTATCGGGACGATGGTACGGGCAAACACCTGGAGCGCGTCACTGAATACTGCACGATGCTCGCGGAGGGCCTGAGGGAAAGGCCCGAATTCAGCGCCGCGATCACCGACCGCTTTATCCACGACCTCCGGCATGCGGTGCCGCTTCACGACATCGGCAAAATCGCTATTCCGGACCGCATACTCCTCAAGCCTGGGAAGCTGACAGCCAAGGAGAGGGAGGTCATGGAGCGTCACGCGTCAATCGGTGCGGCCACCATTCGTTCGGTTATGGAAAAAGGTGCCCCGATCGGCTTCCTCCAGATGGCTGAGATCATCGCTCACTGTCATCATGAGTGGTACAACGGTGAGGGCTACCCACGGGGGCTGAAGGGTGAGGAGATCCCGATCGAGGCACGCATAGCGGCTGTCGCCGACGTCTACGACGCTCTGACAACGGAACGAGTGTACAAGCATGCCGTGCCGCATGAGGAGGCCTGTGAAATCATTGTCCAAGGCACGGGTAGCCAGTTCGACCCGGTGGTGGTAGATGCCTTTACCCGAAAGGCCGAGCAGTTCATGCGTTGCAGCAGGGAACTCTCTGACGAGGCCTCCGGAAGTGGCAAGCTTGGTTGCGTATCCCCCACGGAATACGTAGAGCTGGCCATGCCGGGCTTTGAGTAGACCTTGTCCCAACGGGCACATGCGGCTGCCGGTTCGCAGGAAGATCGCAGGACAGAGACCTCCAAAGCCTTCAGACATCTCTGGCCCCACATCTGCTCAGAATCGCCCAACCTGGCGATCAACTCTGGCTGACACCGGCAACCGCCGTACTCAGTTGATTCCAGCAGTTCCTTTGGTCAGGATGGTTGGCCAGAATCTGACAAAAAGGGTAAGTGTCGCTTCAGATGAAGAAGTCGCTTGGAGCATGAGGCACGGACTGTGCGCCCTCGGGATCAGGTCGTCGGCATGAAGCAGCGGGCAGCGACTGCGCAGCAAGGCACAAGCAGGCGTGGTAGCAACGTGTGTCCAGCTGGGGCGATGTGATGGGGCGAGCATACGAGCAGAATTCGCGGGGGGATGTGCCATTCTTGTTGGAGTCGAGCCGCTTGTTCTGGTAGGATGAAAGCTCGAGGTTCTGTGAATACGACATGTCGATTAGAAAAAAGGGTGGTACGATGAAGCTTCACACCTTGCTCATCTGCGTCATCACGTTGGGGAGTTGGGCCGTTTCGGCGACGGCGGAACAACTGACTGTAGACTACACATTTGACCGTCCGAAGCTCTCAAAGGTCTCCCTGGGGGGGCAGATCTACGACAGAGTGACCATTCCCGGTTGCACGAACGGCGGGAAGGCTGGGCAGCCAGCCCTGCCTGCGAGCGGTGCGCGGCTCCTGCTTCCCATGGGCGCCGAAGTCTCGCGCATCGAGATTGTGGCTGGGGAGCAGGTCGCCCTCGGCGACGGTTACCTGATCGAGCCGCTTGCACGTCCGGTGCCGCTGTCGTCCGGCCCGGGGGCCGCCAGTCCACCGGTCCCCGACAGCGCCATCTACTCCTCGGACCAGCCTTTCCCGGGGACTCGGTTCGAGAACATCGGCGTGCATCATTTTCGTGGTTATGCAACTCTGACCCTGAAATTGCAGCCGGTTCAATACGTTCCGACTTCGGGCGAGCTTTACTACTATCCTCGCCTGACGGTTGTGGTTGACACGATTGACACAGGCAGGCTTTCCCCTCTCTTTCGAGGCTTCCAAGAGGACGAAGTGGAGGTCCGTGCCCGGGTGGATAACCCCGGGGTTGCCGATACGTACCCAAGGGGGGGAGAACGAGACAGAGAAGCTTTCGAACTGATGATTCTCACTACCGAATCGCTCGCCGGGGCCTTTGTGCCGCTCAAGAACCATCATGACAGTTACGGCATGCCGACCGAAATCCATACAACGACCACCGACGTCGGCAGCAGTGATCCCGTCGATGTGCGCGACTATATCATCGAGCGATATCTCAATGACGGGATCCAGTATGTTATCATCGGTGCCGACGATGACGCCATCCCGGCGAAGGATCTCTACGTCGACGGCATCAACGACATGCCCGGTGATCTTTTTTTCGGCTGTCTCGACGGCACTTGGAACTACGACGGCGACGGCTATTGGGGTGAGCCCACCGACGGCGAGGGTGGCGGCGATGTCGATCTGATAGCCGAGGTGTTCGTGGGGCGTGCCGCGGCCGACAACACCACCGAGGTCGGGCGCTTCGTGGACAAGACCATCTGGTACGTGACCGGTCAGCACTCCCAGCCGGAGAAGGTCATATTGGTGGGCGAATACCTCGGATTCGGCGGTGTAGCGGAATACGGTGGCAATTATCTGGACGAGTTGATCGACGGCTCGGATGCCCATGGATACACGACCATCGGTTTTCCCTCCGACGACTTCACGATCGACACGTTGTACGATCGTGACTGGCCGGGCAACGACTGGCCGCCAACCGAAATCGAGGCGCGGATCAACGCCGGTCAGCATATCGTCAACCATCTGGGCCACGGCAGCCCGGACTACGCCATGAAGCTGTACAACAGCGACGTTCTCAACGACCTGATCAACGAGGATCTTTGCTTCGTCTACTCGCAGACTTGCGACGCCGGCCACTTCGACGGTACGGAGTGCTGGGCCGAAACGGCGAATATCAAGACGGATCACGCCGCTTTCGGAGTGGTCATGAATGCGCGTTACGGCTATGGCGAGTGGTACTCCACCGACGGCCCTTCTCAACGGTTTAACCGTGAGTTTTGGGACGCCGTGTTCAATCCGGACGAGGATATGCCCGAGATGGGGCGGGCCAACCAGGACTCAAAGGAGGATAACCTCTACCGCATCAACGAAGACTGCATGAGGTGGTGCTACTACGAGTTGAACCTGTTTGGCGACCCGGCAGTCGCGTTCAAGGGAACCTGTACCGATGCCGGCACGGTCACATTGGATCGTATGAAGTATGCGTGCGAAGGCACCGCGACAATCCTGGTCAACGACTGTGGCCTGAACACGGACGACACGGTGGTCGATGATGTGACGGTCGATATCGACTCGGATTCCGAGACCGGCGTTGAGCAGGTTACCCTTACGGAGACCGATCCGGACTCCGCCAGGTTTGAAGGCTTCATCACGCTGAGCGGGACGGACAGCGCCGGCGTGTTGCTGGTGGCGGAGGGCGACACCATTACGGTGACGTACATCGATGCCGACGACGGCGAGGGTGGCACGGACGTGGTGGTTACCGCGACTGCACCGGTAGACTGCACCGCGCCGATGATCTCCAACGTCGAGGCGATTAACATCGAGGCGCGCAGCGCTACGATCACCTTTGACACCGACGAGCCCACAAGAGGCACGGTGCACTACGGCACGTCCTGCGATTCCCTGACGGAGACGACCGCCGGCAGCGGCTACAGCACCGAGCCGCTGGTCGAGCTGGCCGGGCTTGACGACAACACAACCTACTTCTATGCGGTGGAGGCCGAAGACGAAGCGGGCAACACCGCCAGCGACGACAATGGTGGCAGTTGCTACACCTTCACGACGCCGGAAGTGCCCGACTTCTTTACCGAGGAGTTCAGTGGCAGTAACGATCTGGATTACCTGACCCTGACCTTCGAGCTTAGTGGCACGTACGACTTCTACGATGGTTGTACGGAGCCGATCGAGAGTCTGCCCACCGACCCGGCCGGCGGGACGGCGCTGTACATCACGGAGGACAGCTACCAGCAGGTGACGCTGGGCGATGGGCAGACCGTATCGCTCTATGGCGTCAGCTACTCCAGCTTCTACGTCTGTGACAACGGGTACATCACCTTCGGCTCCGGGGACTCGGATTACACCGAGTCGCTGGCAGATCACTTCGATATGCCGCGGATCTCGCCGCTGTTTGATGATTTCAGCGTCGACGATGCGGGTGGGGCCGTGAGCTGGAAGCAGTTGTCCGATCGGGCGGTAGTGACCTACGAGAACGTGCCCGAGTACGGCACGTCCAACAGCAGCACCTTCCAGGTCGAGCTGTTCTTCGATGGGACCATCACGATCAGTTATCTGGAGGTTGCGGTGAACGACGGTATCGCGGGTCTGTCCGAGGGCGAGGGCTTGAGCCCGGACTTCTACCCGACCGACCTATCGGAGATGGGCGCCTGTGGTCCGAAGCCGCCGACGGCCATGCCCGTCGAGGTTACCGGTCCGGTGGGCGCGGACTCCATCGCGATCACGCTGCAAGCCACGGATGACGGCTTGCCGGATCCGCCGGCCGCACTGACTTACATCGTGACCACCCTGCCCACGCATGGTGACCTGTATGAGCCCGGGTTCGGGCAGATCACCTCGATCCCGCATGAGCTGGCCGACAACGGCAACGAGCTGAGTTATCAGCCGGAGTCGACCTACAGCGGCGGGGACAACTTCCAGTACGTGGCCAACGATGGCGGCGTTCCGCCGGAAGGCGGCGATTCAAATACAGCCATCGTGTCGATCACCGTGGGCGGTCCGGCGTGGGATCCGCAGGCGTTCAACGTCAACGCCTCGACGCCGGCCAGCACGCCGGTCGACGTGGTGCTGAACGCGACCGATCCCAATGGAGACCCGCTGACGTACTTCATTGAAAGCCTGCCTGCTTCCGGGACGTTGAACGATCCGGGCGCCGGGGCGATCACCGAAGTTCCCTATGAGTTGGTGGGCGGCGGGAACGTCGTGCAGTACGCTCCGCCGGTGGGCGAGGAGACCCTGACGGCGCAGTTCACGTATTCCGCCGCAGACGCTACGGCCGGCTCGAACATCGCGACGGTGACGGTAACGGTCGGTGGTCCCGCGTGGGCACCGGTCGCTTATCCCGTAACGGCCGCGACGCCCATCTCGACTCCGGTGGACGTTACCCTGAACGCCATCGATCCCAACGGCGATCCCCTGACCTACTTCATTGAGAGCCTGCCTTTGGAGGGCACACTGGATGATCCGGGCGCCGGGGCGATCACCGAGGTGCCGTATGAGCTCGTTGATGGCGGGGCAGTGGTCCGGTACTCGCCGCCGATCTATCAGAACCTGGTGGCCGAGTTCGAGTATTCCGCACGGGATGCGACGGCCGGCTCGAACGTTGCCACGGTCTCGGTCACGGTCGGTGGTCCGATGACCTTCTTCGAAGACGACTTCGAGACGGACAAGGGCTGGATCATAGAGAACATCGAACTGGAAACCGGCGCCTGGGAGCGGCTCGTTCCGATCGCCGGCAGCCCGGGGGCCCCCTCCAGCGACTACGACGGTTCGGGGCGCTGCTATCTGACCGAGCGGGCGATCGGTGCGGACGTGGACGGCGGCCCCACACGGCTGATCTCTCCCACGGTGAACGTGGCCGGCGTGATCGATCCCAAGCTGCGCTATGCCCGCTGGTTCACCTGCGATGACGGCGACATAGACCGCCTGGACGTCGAGATTTCCAATGACAACGGCGCCTCGTGGGTGCTGATCGAGAGCGTGCCGCATACGGTGGGCTGGGTGGAGCCGACGATCGAGATGGTCGACTACATCACGCCGGGTGCACAGATGAAGGTTCGCTTCAGCGCGACGGACAACCCGAACAACTCGATCACGGAGGCGGCCATCGATGCGATAGAGATCTGGGGCCTGCCGGAGGTCGAGCTACCGTGCGATTACGATGAAAATGGCGTGGTGGACCTGGCCGACTTCGTCTACTTCCCCGAATGCATGACGGGGCCCGATGCCGGCCCGCCGACGACGGAATGTGAGGTGTTCGACTCCGACGCGGACGCCGACGTCGATCTCGGCGATTTCGCCGCGTTCCAGATGATGATGGGCATGTTCCAGTAACTGCGGAAAAGCGCCGCTGAAGGGCGCGGACGAGGTTGCGGCCTCTTACGACTCGTCCGATGCCACCTGATGACAAGACCTGGTCCCGCGTGTGGTTACTTCCGCGTGCGGGGCCTTTCTTTCATACTCTCGCGGGCCTACCTTACACGGGATGGCTGCTGCGCGTGTAGAGGAAAGACGCCATGCGAGGTGACGAGTTCTTCATCGAACTCTCGAAAAGACCGCCTTTCACAAAGCTGCATCCCAGAGTGGCCGGCTTTCTCAAGGAATACTTCTCCCATGAGAAAGCCGTGCGCTTCGGCGACCGCTTCGTCGTGAACACGCACTTTCCTCCCTATCCCAGTCCGGCGTTTGACAAACTGACGGAGGGATTTCGACTGCTCGGCGATGCCAGCGAACGACGCCTCTATTCCGTTGCGTTGGCGGTGACCAACCGGTGCATGTTCAATTGCTGGCACTGCTACAACGCCGGGCGTAGTCAACAGGACCTTTCGGTCGAGACTTTGAGGAGCGTTGTGGGCGAGCTGCAGGAGCTGGGCGCCGTGATGGTCACGCTGACCGGAGGAGAGCCCCTGCTGCGCGACGATCTTGAAGAGATCGTCAGTTTGTTCGACGAGCGTTGCTGTCTGATTGTCGGAACCACGGGCATGGGGCTGACTGACGAGCGCGCCCGACGCCTGCGAGACGGTGGGGTCTTCGGCATCGGCGTCAGCCTCGATTCGGCTGATGAAGAAGAGCACGATCGGCTGCGCGGAACGAAAGGTGCGTTCCAGACGGCGTTGAGGGCGCTGCAAACAGCGGGTCGGCATGATCTGTATCCATATGCGGTTGCGGTAGCGACGCGTGCGTTTCTGCGGGCGGAATGCTTCATGTCCTTTATGCGTTTCGCGGCCGACGCCGGCGCCCGGGAGGTGCACCTGCTCGAACCCAGTGCGACCGGGAAGCTGGCCGGTCAGACGGAGGTCTTGCTCACCAAGAGCGAACGAGAACTGATCCTCGAATACCAGAAGCAAGTGGCCCGCGACGACGACCTGCCGATCCTTTCCTCGTATGTGTATCTGGAGTCGCCGCAAGCATTTGGCTGCGGAGCCGGTTTGACTCATCTATACATCGACGGGAGCGGGGAGGTCTGCCCTTGCCAGTTGGCACCTGTGTCGTTCGGGAACGTTCGTCGTGAGCCGCTGGCGCGGATTCTCGAACGAATGGGCAAGCACTTTCGCAGGCCCAGGACGAGCTGCGTCGGTCGCCTGCTCACAAAGCCGCTATCCGGTTGCGAACTGCCCACGCAGCCCGAAGTGTCCCACAGGCTTTGCGAGGAATGCCTGCCCCAATCACACGCGGTGCCGCGTTTCTTCGGGATTCACTCCGAGGCGCGGGAAGTCGTTGGGGCGGAAGAGCTGCAGTCTGCGTACGACCGGGTCTACAGCGATTACGACGCGTTCTGGCTCACGGAGGCCGCCAAGCCGATTGACGAGCTTGTCGGAAAGCTGCAGCTTCGCGGCGACGAGCACCTCTTCGAGGCCGGTTGTGGGACCGGCTACGCAACCGCGCTACTGGCTGGACAGGTCCGGAGCATCGTGGCGGTTGATCTTTCCGAGGGCATGTTGGCTGAGGCCCGCAAACGCGTTCAGGTCAGAGGATTCAGAAACGTCCGCTTCATTCCCGGTGATGCGCTCCGGGCAATGGAAGCCGAAGGCCCGTTCGACCTCATCTTCTCGAGCTGGGTCCTGGGATACATCCCGCTAAAGCCTTTCTTCGCGGCTGCCGGCCGCGCTTTGTCCACCGGCGGTCGGCTAGCTTTCGTCGTGCACAAGGAGAACTCGCCGCGCGAGCCGCTGGAGATATTTGCAGAGCTTGTGGCCCGCGATCCGTCCATGCTGGAGAAGCGCGTTGCGTTTGATTTCCCCCGCGATGCCGAGAGTGCCGAGACGGAACTGCTCGCCGAGGGATTCGCGGTCGAAGAATTGCGGGAAGGCGTCGTCGTATTCCGCTACGACCGTCCCGAGGAAGTCCTTGAACACCTTCTCAAGTCCGGTGCCGGGACCGCCTTCTACGATGCCATCGACCCCGACAGGCGTGAAGCCCTGGCGGAAGAGTTCTTGAAGTTGCTTGCTGAAGGACAGCGCGGCTCTCGTGGTTACGAGGTCGCTCACGAATATGTCGCGGCCATTGCCACGTGGCCGTAACGACGGGTTGCGGGGCCGTCGCGCTGCAAGGCCGCCGGCATTTCGGCGATCGAAGCGGCTGGCGACACTTATGCGGCGTGGCAGGTTGCTTAGATTTGGATCAACGGTTTTCCGCGGACGGCCTCTCCGTGATGTCGGCGGTTGGCTGGGTCGTCGGCAGTCTGGCGCGCCATTCGGCGGCCTTCTCCAGTTTACCCCAGGCTTCGTAGAGTCCGACGAGCGAATCGATGACGGCGACCGTCCGCCCGTGCTTTTCGCCGAAGGAAGCGGTCAGGATTTGGATCGATTCGAGCAACGCCGCTTCTGCGTCGTCGTATCGTTCCAACTGCGTTAAGCACTCGCCGTAGCCGTGCAACAACTGTGCCTTTTGCTGTTCTACCGCCTCTGATGTCCTTGCGACCGCGAGGGCCTCGGCTATCAACGGCTCCGCTTGGTCCGGGTAGCCTCGCGCCAGGCGCAATAGAGCCAGTTCGCGCACGGCGTCCAGCGTTTCCGGATGAGCCGGGCCGAACACCCGGCGATGCAACTCTACTACCTGAACGTACGAGGCTTCAGCTTCCTCATATCTACGCTGTTGCTTGTACGTGAAGGCAAGATTGTTCAGAGAGGTCAGCGTGCTCGGATGCTCCGGTCCGAGAACGCGGCGGCGAGTCTCCAACGTCTGCACAAACAACGCCTTGGCACGGTCGTAGTCGCCCTGGCCGAAGTACAGAACAGCAAGATTGTTTTGGGAGGTCAGGGTCGCCGGATGTTCCGGTCCCAGCACTCGCCGCTGAATTTCCAGGGCCTGCCGGTGCAGCTCCTCTGCCTCGCTGGCGCGGCCCTGGCTTTCGTAGAGGGTGGCAAGATTGTTCATGCATTCCAGTGTGTCCGGATGCTCGGGGCCCAGGATCCGGCGACGCGCTTGCAACACGTCCAAGTAGAGTGGCTCGGCCTTGTCGTAGCGTTGCAGGGCGTCATACGCGAAGGCAAGGTTATTCAGTGAGAAAAGGGTCTCAGGGTGCTGGGGACCGAGAATTCGGCGCCTGGTCTCCACGACCTGGGTCAGGAGCGGGACGGCTTTGTCGTAGCGCCCCTGGCTATCGTATGCGGCGGCAAGATTATGCAAGGAGTTCAGCGTGTCCGGGTGCTCCTCACCCAGGCTGCGGCGACGAACCTCGAGAATCCGAAGGTGGAGTGACTCGGCCTCGTCGAGTCGGCCGTTTTGATTATGCAGGACGGCGAGCATGTTCATCATGTCCAACGTGTCCGGATGCTCCTTCCCCAAGACGCGCTGCTGAATCTTGAAAGTGTCCAAGCATGACGCTTCCGCCTTGTCGTAACGCCCCTGTTTATAGTAAAGGACAGGCAAAGCACTCAAGTAGGTCAGTGTTGTAGGATGCTCTTCGCCCAACTCGCGTCGGCCGATTCCCGACGCGCGCTCGAGGTGCTCGGAAGCCGGTGCGTATTTGCCGAGGCCCATATAGGCGCTGCCGATCGCGTGGCGTAAGCGAGCCTCAATCCGTGGCTTGTCCGCCAGCTCCTCGCCAATCGTTCCAGAGGCCTGATCGAGTACATCCTGAACCAGGACATCTCGGCCAATCTCCTCCGGATTCACCAACGTAAGCATGTCCGCAAGGAAACCCGTGACGGTGTCCGATTCCTCACTCCGTTGCCTGGCCAGTTCTTCCGCTGCGACGGCCCGGTTCAAGCCAATGCTCACGCCGACGATGCCGGCCACGAGCACCACGAACACTGCGGCCGCTGCGGTAACCAATGCCTTGTTTCGTCCAGCAAACTTGCGCAACTGGTACAGCGAGCTTGGTGGGTGAGCGGTGATCGGCTCGCCGTTGAGGTAGCGGCGGATATCGGCGGCAAGCTCGGCGGCCGATTGATATCGCCGGCTCTTATCTTTTTCGAGCGCCCGGCCGACGATGGTCTCAACGTCTCCCCGCGAAGTCCGGTCACGCGAACCCAGCGGCAGGACGGCAGCCTCGGCAATAACGCGGATGGCCTCCGTGATCGGCGTATCCTTGACATCGTAAGGTAGCTGACCGGCCAGCAACTCGTAACAAACCACGCCCAGCGAGTAGACGTCGCTACGCGTATCTAACTCATGGGGATCCCCCTTGACCTGTTCGGGACTCATATAGGGAAGCGTCCCAATGAGCTGACCCACGTCCGTTTGCAGCGTGGTCGCTTGCACGTCGGCATCGGTGGCCCGCGCTACACCAAAATCCACTACTTTCGGCTGCCCGGACGCATCGACCAGGATGTTGCCCGGCTTCAAGTCGCGGTGAATCACGCCGCGCTGGTGGGCATGCTGCACGGCGCTGCAAACCTCAGCAATCAGGCGAAGGCGTTGCCGCGCGGAAAGCCCCTCTTGGTTTGCGTACTGGACAATCGAACGTGCGTCGGGGATATGCTCCATAACGAAGTATGGCGCGCGGGCGCCTGCGGCGTTGTAAGTGCCGGCTTCGTAGATCTGTGCGATATTCGGATGCCGGAGCCGGCCGAGGATTTCAGCTTCATGTGTAAAGCGACGCAGGGTGGCCGGAGACGCAATCCCGGGTCGAAGGACCTTTAAGGCTACCGTCCGCCGGGGCTGCTCTTGCTCCGCCGCGTATACGCAACCCATACCCCCAGAGGCTATCAGGCGTTCGATGCGATACTGGCCCACTTTTCTCCCGATCATCGTCGCGGCCGACTCATCCGTGAGGGCCGACAGCCCCCCGAGAGCAGGTGATTCGAGAAAGCTGTTCGCTTCATCGAATGCGGCAAGCCAGGACTGCAAATCGGAGCGTAGCGACGGCTCTCCCGAGCAGGCCTCACTGAGAAATACACCGCGCTGTTCGGGGGGGCGATCGAGCGCAAGGTTGAACAGTTCTCGCAAGCGGGCGGATCGCTCAGTTGTCATGGCCGCTCTCCACGCTCAGCCCTCGTCTCGCCTTTTCTCAGTTCGCGGTACAGCCAGGTCTTAGCGTAGTTCCAGTGCCGTCGGACGCTGCGATCAGAGATGCCGAGGACCTCGGCAATCTCTTCCACCGTCAGCTCCGCGAAGAACCGCATTTCCACGATGTGGGCTTCAAGCGGATCGGTTTCACTCAGATGGTTCAGGGCTTCGTCCAGGGCGAGCAGGTCGACATTCTGCCCACCCGCAATTGCCATGGAGGTCGATAGGGTGATTTCCTTGTGCCCACCGCCTCGTTTCTTGCGGCCTCGGCCCCTGGCGTGATCCACCAGTACCCGCCGGATGGCCTGCGCGGCGACCGCCAGAAAGTGGGCCCGGTCCTGCCAATTTGCCACTTGTCGATCGACAAGCCGCAGATAGGCCTCGTGGACCAGGGCCGTCGCCTGCAAGGTGTGAGCCGCGCGTTCCTGCTGCATGTAGCGCGCCGCCATCATCCGCAAGTCGTCGTAGAGCAGGCGAAAAAGGGCGCCGATGGCCTGTTGATCCCCCTGCCTGGCGGCTGCGAGCTGATGGGAAACGCTTTGTTCGGAAGACTCGGCCATGTTGTGCTCGCACGGCACTTTTTTTGTCCGGGTCCAGGGGTGATTGTCGCCTCCTTGGATGTGCAGGACAAGGGTCCCAACGAGTGTCGCAAGCCGCTTGAAGTGCGGTGTAAGAGACACCGACGGGGTGCAGCGGGCCTGGCAATCGTCGGGCTTCAAAAGCATAAGGAGTGAAGCGATGAGAACACACACAAAGCACAGTCCCAGGTGCAGCCGTGGCGGGACGAATGCCTGCGTCGCGGCCTTGGCTGCCACGGCGATACTCGCGCCACTGGGCAGTCCCGTCGCCAGGGCCCAGGACCCGGTGTGGGCGTTCAACTCGGGCAGTTGGACTGGCTTCACCCAGGCAGATACGCTGGGGTCTCGCTGTGCAGCATGCCCCTGGCCGATATTCCTGCCGAAGACCAGCACGGTGATCTGGCCGGGGTGGGGCGGCTATGATCGGGCCGGAGTGTGCGAGTCGATATGCAAGCCGCCTTGCGCTGCCAGTTGCGCCATCATCGGACAAGGCTTGACGGCATTCTGGGTAGACGGAATCGGCACCGACACCGTCAAGATCTGGTGGTATGCATGGTCGATCGGCAACCACAACTGTCCTGACGCCCCTCCTTATACCGCCTGGGGGATTGCCGACATCATCCTGGACATGGGCCTCCGGGTCGACGGCACGCCCGGCGACCCGGTGACGGTCTATTACCTGTGGGACCAGTTCTCTTTCGCCTGGTTGAAGCATGAGGCGTTTCTGGAAGATCCGGCCAACGTGTTCTCGACGCAGGTCCAACTCAACGGCACTGACTTGCCCAACCCCGCGAATCACTTCGATCTTCCCATGGTCAGGGGAATCCGATCGCAGCAGGGGAACGGCTCTTACCCCGCAACGGTTGGACACGTCGCCAATGTACACGTGCAGGCCCAGACCGATGCGATGGTCAACCCGCCTGGCGTGGGGTCTTTCCAGGATGACGTTGCCAACGCGTCATTCGAGGGTTGGATCATCCTGAGCCTGGCCGGCCCGCCGGCCCCCCGTTCTGCCGGCGAGTTGGAGTTCTCGCTGGACATCGGCTCCGACACTGAACTGAGCGACCCATACCATGACGGTGACGAAGTCTTCGATCCGGGGGACGCCTACCTTTGGCACGGGCCGCCGTTGCCAGTGGATGGCACCGACGGGGTCAAGAACGATTTTGCCATCTTTGCGCAGGACCCCTGGCCGATACCCGGGATGGTCCCTGACCACCACCCGGCCCCTACCTGTGAAGATCCTGCGATCTCGCCGGCAGACGTCGTGGACCAGTATTTCGATCTCGACGGGCACGACAGCGTCGATTTCTCGATGGCCGATCTCGTGGGGCCGGACCCCTTGCCCGAGCCCGTTTCCGGGTTCGAGTCGCAGTGCATCGCGGGTCCGGAGTACCTGGTGATTTCCTACGATGACGATACGGCCGGGCACTACGTGGGCAGCCTGCCCGCGCCGGGCGACTGTGAGGTGCCGACCCGGGTCCAGTCCCCCGGCGGCTCGACATACGGTCAAACCTACGAGCACGATGAGATCATGGGCCTGATCCTCTTTACGCTCACGTCGCCCGCCATCGTCGGGGCCCATTACCCAATCGAGGACGAGACGACCCTGCATACCAGTCTTTGGCCGAATCCACTCCTTGACGAAGAAGAGGACGACGACGTCGATTCGCTCGACGTCCTCCTTTACTACGAGGACCCGCCGGACCCGGTCTGCGAGACTTGGTTGTTCTCGCCGGATCACGAGGCGACCTACATCTACACTCCCCCCGGCCTGCTCGATCCCGGAGACATCTACGAGGTGCTGCCTGGTGGCGGCTTCGTCCAAGCCATCGACGATGTCACCCACCTCGGTCTTGATGATGATACGGACATCGACGCGTTCGAGTTTGTCTGGACGGTGCTGGATTGGGATTCCGCCGGGAACGAGCATAAAGTCCTGACTCTCCTGTTCAGCGTGGACGATGATGACCCGTTGACACCACAGGACGAGTCCGGCGCGCTGGACCCCGCCATGATCTACGCCTCTTATCTGACCGGCTCATTCTTCGAGTTCATCGATCATCCCCTCCGGGACGATGTGGATGCCCTGACCGCCTGGCGCTACCCGATCGTGCCTCCGCCCTGCTTCAACGCCGGCACCGTGACGCTGGATCGTCCCGGCTACGCCTGTGTGGACACGGCGTACATCACAGTGGAGGACTGCGATCTGGATGTCGACATTGGCGCCCCGGACACCGTTGACGTCACGATCTATTCCGATTCCGAGCCTGTCGGCGAGATGGTGACGTTGACCGAGACCGGCGACTCGACGGGGCGGTTCGAGGGGTCCATCGACCTCCATGTCACGGACAGCCTCGGCGTTCTCGTGGTAAGCGACGGTGATGACGTCTGGGTTGAGTATATCGACGCAGACGACGGGCAGGGCCACACAAACGTCCTGGTGGAAGACACCGCCGTTGTGGTTTGCGCCGCGCCAACCATCACGAATGTGACAGTCGCCGTCACCGGACCGTCGACCGCCACGATCGTTTTCGAGACTGACCGGGAGGCCAACAGCGCGGTCCGCTATGGCGTTGACTGTGCCACGCTGGACTACAGCGCCAAACAGGGCGGCTACGTCACCAGCCACACGATCGACCTGTCCGGCCTGGACGGCGGCACCACCTACTACTTCGCGGTCGACGCGGAAAACTTGGCCGGCTTGCAAACGACCGACGACAATGGTGGCAACTGTTACTCCTTCGACACGGATCCGGACTACTTTACCGAAGAGTTCGAGGTAGCCGTCGGCGACAACGATCTGGATTACCTAAGCATCCTGTTTGCTCCTGACGGCAGCGGCGATTATTACACCGCTTGCGTCGAGCAAATCTCCAGCCTGCCCACGGATCCAGCCGGCGGCACCCAGATCGACCTTGATGAGGACGACTATGAGTTGATCACGCTGTCTGGTGGAGCCATGGTATCGTTGTACGGCGTCGACTACGACAGCTTCTACATCAACAGTAACGGCAACATCACTTTCACCAGCGGTGACGCGACCTATTACATCGCGCTGGATGATCACTTCGCCATGCCGCGGCTTTCGGCGCTGTTCGACGACCTCAGCCCGCAAAACGGTGGGTCGGTCAGTTGGGAGCAGTTTGCCGATCGCGTAGTGGTGACCTACGAGGATGTGCCCGAGTACGGCGCCACCAACTCCAACACCTTCCAGGTTGAGATGTACTTTGACGGGACCATCGTGATCAGCTACCTGAACGTCGAGGCGACAGACGGCATTGCCGGGCTGTCCGAAGGCAACGGGATTCCCCCGGGCTTCTCCGAGACGGATCTCTCTGCCCTGGGCGCTTGTGCCGGGCACCCACCGATCGCAATTGACCGGATGGAGGGTATGCCGATGGACACGTCGGCAGTGATTGAGTTTCAGGCGGACGACGACGGCGAGCCTGACCCGCCGGGGATGCTGTTTTATACCGTCATGAGTCTGCCCGGCCATGGCGGCCTTGAGGACCCGAACACGGGGGCCCCCATCACCACGGTGCCCTACGCGCTGTCGGGTGGCCTCGACGTTGTATACTACATGCCCGGGGCGGGCTTTACCGGCGATGACAGCTTCGAGTACAAGGCCGGCGACGGGGGTATGCCTCCTGAAGGCGGTGATTCCAACATCGCCGTCGTCAGCATCCGTGTAGGATGCATTACGCCGGGTGACATGGACTGGGATGACGACGTGGACCTGCAGGACTTCGCGAAGTTTGGGGTGTGCCTGCAAGGGCCCGGCTTGTCGATCCAGTCCATTTGTGCTTGCGCCGATATCGATGGCGACGGCGACGTTGACCTGAAGGATTACGCGGCCTTCCAGGGGGCGTTCAGCGGATAACGGGCCTGCATTCTCGACTTACTGCCCTTATCCAGGCACTAGCGTCATGTGACGGCATGCCCACCGTCGCGTGGCGCTTCTTTTTCATCACGTGTGAGCTTCGAGCAGGGCCGTGTCTCAAGCGGCGCTCGCATGCGACAACATGGGTCCGATACGAAGGGGTGTGCTGACCAGGGTCGGGAACGAGGATCGCCAAGTCGCTGGGGATTCTCGAGCGCGCGTTGAGACGGATCCCATCACCGTTGGAAGTCATTCGGTCGGAGAAGGCCGGCAACGCCTGGACTCAGTAACCGCCGCCGGGCACATTGCTGCCCGGCTGGGCTGCAGATGCCCCGGCGGGTAACAGACGTGCCTTCGGCTGTCTGCCATTTGTCAGTGCCTTTTGCCCATCAGCGCTCTATGGCGCTCGCCGCCCCACAAATCGCAACGTGAGCAGTCCGAAGAGGATGATTCCCACCATCGGTGCGTCCGGCGTGCATCCGCATCCGGCGCCACAAGGCGCAGGTACGCAGCAGGTATCGAGATCCTCGTCGCAGGATTTGGTCGGTGGGCAGGGGCTTCCTTCATGGATGCACGCGCCATCTGCACATCTCTCTGTGCCGTTGCAAAACAGCCCGTCGTCAGCACAGTCGTCGTCGTTACGGCACTCGACGCAGGCTTCTTCAAGACAGTACATGTCTGGGGCGCTCTCATCGTCACCTAGACAATCGACGGCCCTGTAAACTGCAGTGAGTGTCTTGTCCGAATCCATCAGAATCTCCAGGATGTCAGCCATCTCCTGGGCGGGTTGCACACTCCCTTCCCAATGGTCGAACACATACAGTGACTCAGCCGCGGGCTCCGGGATCGGCAACGAGTATAGGGTACCGTCCTGAAGCCATTGCTCGGGAGGCGGTCTGCCTACATCCCCGGGCTGAAGCCTCACCGTTAGTGTCCAAAAACGAACGCATTCACCGTCAACACACTCGGTATCATCCGGACATTCTATTGGTGTGTTCTGGCAGAGGCCCCCGAGGCAATTGTCCTCTGTACACGAATCGCCGTCATCGCAGTCGATTGGGGCGTTGATACAGTTACCGTTCAGGCAGGAATCGATTGTGCACGAGTCGTCATCATCGCAGTCTATCTGGCTGCAAGAACATCCTTGCTCATTGACGCGTTCCGAGGAAGGCGTGTCGGGACAACGATCGCCGCAATCATCGACATCGTCGCCATCCCGATCAAGTTGATGACAGGCGCAACCGTTGGCGTCAACGTGCGTGCCTGGGGGCGTACCAGGACAGGCATCTGCCGTATCGGGCACGCCGTCACCATCAGAATCCTGATCGGCGAGTGGATCATCGAGATCGGCGTCCTCGCACGTGTCGGTTTGCTCGTTGCACACTTTGCCTGCAAGGCAGGGGTCGCCGCTCGATACGCATCCTGAGGAGGCATCACAGCTCTCGGTCCCATTGCAGAACAAATCGTCGTCGGGGCAGTCGGCATCGTTAGGTGTGAACACACACGTACCGGCCACGCACGTATCGTCCGTGCAGTTCACTCCGTCATCGCAGTCAGAGTCACCTTGGCACTGCTCACAGCGGTCAGTGCTCTCATTGCAGGACATGCCGGCAGGGCACGGGTCGCCGCTCGATATACAACCGGACGAGGCATCACAGCTCTCGGTTCCGTTGCAGAATTGGCCATCGTTGGGGCAATGGGCATCGTTGGGTGTGAACACGCATGCGCCGGCTACGCAGGTGTCATCCGTGCAATCCACCCCGTCATCGCAGTCGGAGTCACCTTGGCACTGCTCACAACTGTCGGTGGTTTCGTTGCAGGACATGCCGGTGGGACATGGGTCGCCACTGGAGACACATCCTGACGAGGCATCACAGCTCTCGGTCCCGTTGCAGAACAAACCGTCGTCGGGGCAGTGCGCATCGTTGGGCACGTTGTCACATGAGTCGGTGGCCTCATTGCACGCGTCATCCGTGCAATCGATGCCGTCATTGCAGTCGGGAGCCGTTCCGCCTTGACAGATGCCGCCCGCGCAAGTCTCAGCTCCGTTGCAGTACAGGCCGTCATCGCAGTCAGTTCCGTCAGGCTCGTTGTTGGGAAGGCAGTTGCCGGTGCCGTCACAAGAATCCGGGTCCGTGCATGCGTCGTCTGTTGGGTCGCCGCAGAGCGTTCCCGTTGGCGCATCGTGCTGCAGGCAATTGCCAGTCCCGTCGCAGGAATCCGGATCTGTGCATTCGTTATCTGTTGGATCACCGCAGGTGGAGCCCGGAGGAGCGTGATTGGACTCGCACAGGCCATCACCGTCACAGGTGTCCGGATCGGTGCAGTCGTTGTCCGTTGGGTCACCGCAAGCCGTTCCCACAGGCGCGTCGTTGGCAAGACAGATGCCTTCACCATTGCAGGTATCAGGGGCGGTGCACTCGTCGTCGGCTTGGCTGCCGCAGGGTGTACCCGCAGGAGCGTGGTTAGCCTGGCACTGGCCTGCCCCGTCGCATGAGTCCGGATTCGTGCAGTCGTCGTCCGTTGGATCACCGCACGCCGTTCCCGCTGAGGCCGGAGGATATACGCATTGCTCGTTCACGCATCGATTCAAAGTGCACGGGTCTGCGTCGTCGCAATCCGAATCTTCATCGCATTCAGGAGGTGGAAGGGCGACTCCCAGAAACTCAATATTCAGATTCTCCTGCTCGTGAGTTGAGTCGACGATGACGACGGCTGTGCCTTCACAAGGATCCGGGGGGCATGCGTCCACGACATGACAGAAATCATACAGGTTGAGGGCGGCTGTTACAGTGCAGGTGCCGCAAGGAACATCGGGGATCTGCCAGGACCCGGCCGATCCGGAGCTGTCGGTACAGTTCTGAAAGCCTGGCTGGCAGTCGACGCAAACGGTCACCCCCTGCATCCCGCTGGTGCCCGGGTTTTCGCAATCGTCATAGACAAACCCTCCAATCGTGTATGGCCCGCAACAGTCCTCAGGACAATTGAATTCATCTTCCCCGCATTCCGTACTACAGCAGCCGTCGGGGCAGGCCGTGCCACAATCAACGCAGCAGTCGCACGTATCCTCGTCGCCATTGCAGCACCCGTCACCGCAAGACGAGCCGCAATCCAGCGGACAGGTACAGGTGTCCTCATCGCAGTTGCAGGTGCCGTCTCCGCACACGGCGCCGCAATCCTCACAACACGTCAGGCTGTCCTCTCCGCAGTTGCACGCAGCGTCGCCGCATACTGGACCGCAGTCGTCGCAGCAGGTAACCGAGTCCTCTCCGGAATCACATACACCATTGCCGCATATGGAGCAGGGGCCCACCGTGATGAAAAAGCTGTCTGACCAGAAACCCTCGGCCGCGTTGATGCTGAGATCGAAGGTGATCTGATGCCCTTCGGGGCAGTCCGGTGCGATGACGATGTCGAAATCCTCGATGCAGGTTGCGGTCTCGCCGGCCGGGATGTCGGGATAGAATTCCGAGCTGTCGGTGATTTCCACGACGTACGGATCATCGGTGCTGAGGATCGCGCCGACCTCGTGGGCATCCCCGTCTCCGGTGTTCGCAAGCGTGATCAGCAGCTCGATGGTCTCATCGCAATTGACGACACCGTCTCCATTGCCGCTGCTGGCGCCGGTGTCATCGTCATCCACAACGTGGCTGCTATAAGACAGGGTCGGGGTCCCGCCGCACGGCCCGCTGATGATCACAAAGCTGTCATTCCAGAAGCCTTCATCCGCGAGGATACTGAGATCGAAGGCGATCTGATGGCCGTCGGGGCAGTCTGGCGCGATGACGATGTCGAAATCCTCGATGCAGGTTGCAGTCTCGCCGGCCGGGATGTCCGGATAGAATTCCGAGCTGTCGGTGATTTCCACGACGAACGGATCGTTCGTGCTTAAGATCGCGCGGACGGTATGGGCGTCTCCGTCTCCCGTGTTTTCGAGCGTGATCAGCAGCTCGATGGTCTCATCGCAATTGACGACACCGTCTCCATTGCCGCTGCTGGCGCCGGTGTCGTCATCATCGACGAAATGGCTGTGAAAATCGAGGTCGGGAGAATCTGCCATCGCTCGGGGAGCGGAGATGAACGTGCCCGGCATCAAAAAGGCGAGACAGATCGCGAGACCTCGGCTCGTGAGGAACAGTTCCATTCTGTTCATAATTCAACCTCCTGACAACCGCGAAGAAGAACGCATCTACTGTGAATTCTATCGCACGCCGCGCGAACTACAGGGTCTCGCATGTTCTCTTCCTTCGCGAACGCGCGTGGCTGCCGGCACCTGCAGCCTCGTATGTCAGAAGCTCGTCCGCGATGTCCGCCGGGGCCAGGAGCGTGACCTAACCAGTGGGATACGAAGTCTCGAACAGAGCGAAGTCCGCCAGGTCAACGTCGCTGTCATCGTCCATGTCGGCTCGTTCGAAATGCTCTGTCGAGCAACCGCCCGGTGGCGTGGTCTCGTCCGGGCCTCCCATGCATGCTGCAAACAAGCCGTAATCGTCCAGATCTACATCGCAGTCGCCGCTGATGTCGCCCAGAGGCATGGGGTCTACGGTGATCCATGCCGAGTCGCTCATTACCAGGCCACAGTCGTCGCTGACGATACACCTGATCTCGGAACCGTCGTCCTCCAACTGCAGGTCCGGCAGCACGAGCGTGTCGCTGTCCGTGCCGACCGGTTGGCTGTCCAGCAACCAGGAGTAATGCAGTGTCCCCGTGCCATGCGCTACGATCGTGCAGATGCCGTCCTGGCCCTCGCAGACTGCCACGTCATTGGGCTGTTGATCGATCGCGGGTTGTCCGGGGTTTACGACGACCGTGGTACAAGCAGGTTGTGACGTGCAACCGGCCAGGGTCACTGTCAGACAGTAGTCGCCCGCCTCGGCGGCCCACACCAGCGGGCTCTGCTGATCCGAGGTGTAGGCGCCAGGCCCGGTCCATGAGTAATTGTCCATGCCATCCGGACCGCCGGTCAATTGGACATCGTTACCCTCGCAGATCGGCCCGTCGTTCGAGGCGGTTGCCGTCGGGATCGGATTCACGACGACCGTCGTGCAGACTTCCTGCGACGGGCAGCCGGCCAGGGTCACCGTCAGGCAGTAGTCACCTGCCTCGGCCGCCGGTACCAGTGGACTCTGCTGATCCGAGGTGTAGGCGCCCGGCCCGGTCCACGAGTAGGTGTCCATGCTGTCCGGACCGCCGGTCAGTTGGACATCGTTACCCTCGCAGATCGGCCCGTCGTTCGAGGCGGTAGCCGTCGGAACCGGGTTTACGTTAAGCGTCGCCGCGTCGCTTGTGACCGTATCACAGTCGTCGGTCACGTCGCAGGTGATCTGCGCGCCGTCGTCGCTCATCTGCACGCCCACCAGCGTGAGGTCCGGACTGTCAGTGCCGACCGGCGTCGTATCCATGGACCAGGCATAGTGCAAAGTGCCGGTGCCGGTCGCCGATATGGTGAACGGCGCATCATCGCCTTCACACACGGTCTGGCTCTGAGGCTGGGTCGAGATCACCGGGGGCGAACACTCCTCGCAGTAGTCTTTGCCCAGGCCATTGTTGTAGTGATCCTCAATCTCGGTTGAATCCAGTGCGCGATCATACAGCGCGACCTGGTCAAGGAGGCCTTCATATCGATAGTGGCCGCTGAGATTGAGATAGCCGAGGTTGATCGGCGCGACACCGTCGAAACCGGCGGTATACGATTTTGGGAAGCCCTCCTTGTGCTCGCCGTCCACGTAAACCCGGACATGGGTCGCATCCCTGACGGCAACGATGTGGTGCCACAAGCCGTCGGTTATGTCCATGCCGCTGGACGGCCAACTGCCGCTTCCGCCGGTGCCGTCATCACGATCGATCAGAACAAACATCGCTTCGTCACCAGCGTCGGCGCAGCCAACCCACCAGTGCAGGTCACTTGAGGCGTCATCTCGTCCGACAATGACCTCGTTGCCGCCGCAATCGCTGTTGCTGTTCATCCAGAATTCGACGGAGAAGGTGTCGGACGCACCCCAGTCAAAGGTGTTGTCATCGGCGACGTCCACCTCGTCATCGAGGCCGTCGAACTGCTGAGCACCGTCAACGATCCCCGTCGCGGGCGTTGGGCAAAAGCTGCACGTGGCGTCATTATCCCCGTAGAAGTCTTCATAGGGTGCGGCGGCGTCATCGAGCTTCCAGTAGTGGGTCATGTTGGCCGGGCAGGGAGATGGGACCGTCACGTCAATGTCAAAAACCTCAGTGTCGTCACCTTCGGAGTTCGTCGCCCGCACGGTGACGCTGTTCAACCCCCCTTGCCCAACGTCAGGTGTCCACTCGATCAAGCCGGTGGATGGGTTGATGGTCATACCCGTGGGATAGATGTCCAAGGCATACGTTGGAACGGGGTTACCCACGGCGTCGACGTCGTAGGTGTACAGTTCTCCGGCCGTGGCCTCGACGGGTGCCGTGGAGATAATCGTGGGAGCGACCAGATAGTCCTCGCAGTAGGCTTCGCCGATCTGCCCGTTGGCATAGTGATACTCGATCTCGTACTCTTTCAGCGCCCGGTTGTAGATGGCCACCTCGTCGATCGTTCCGTCGAAGTTGTAGCCGGCGCTGAGATTCAGCCAGCCGATGTTGATTGCCGCGGTGGCCGAGTCGAATCCGGCCGTAAACGCGAAGCTGCTGGAATCCTCGACGTCGCCGTCGACATAGAGCAGTAGATCATCACCCTCCTTGACCGCCACGATATGATGCCAGAATCCGTCGGTGAGGTCGGAAATACCTCGAAGGACGCCATCATCCCCCGACTCTCCGGTCGTACTGCGAATGATGAACGAAGGATCCCCACCGTCGTAACAGCCGGTCCACCAGTGAAGCTGCGTTGCGCCGTCGTCCCGTCCGACGAGAACCTGATTTCCTGAGCAAGTGCTTGATGGATCCGTGATCATCCAATACTCGACAGAGAAGCTGTCGCCAGCTCCCCAGTCAAACGAAGTGTCTGGAGGGATATCGATGCCGGTGTTACTCGCAACGCTGAACAGTTGTGCCGCATCCACTTGCCCGCTAGGTGTCGGTGTGGGGCAAGCCGCGTCGCCGCAGATTCCATGGTTCCCATCGACAGAGTCCGCGTAGGAGCCGCTGCTTACCTCATTCAGCCTCCAATACGAAGTCATGCCGTCGGGACACACGGCCCCCGGGGACACTTGAATCGTGAAGAACTGCTGGTCTTCGCCGGCCGAATTGAGGGCCTTCACGGTGACCGGATTGCCGCCGACGTCCTCCGCTGCAGGCGTCCACTCAATCACACCCGTCGCCGCATTGATCGTCATTCCGTCGGGATTCTCGATCAACGTGTAGGTGGGCGCGGGATGGCCCGTAGCATCGACGTCGTAGCTGTAAAGCTGGCCTACGGATGCGTCGAGGACCGGTGTCGACGTGATGTTCGGAGCCTCCGGCTCCCTGCAAACGGCGTAGCCAAGCAATCCGTCGTCGTAATGCTGTTCGATTTCCGGTTCCGTCAGCGCACGCTGGTACAGCGCGATTTCGTCAAGGAGGCCATCGTAGAAGTAATCCGGGGTGCCGTTGTAAGCCATATAGGCGATGTCCAACGTCGTGGATGCCTCAAAGCCCGCGGTGTAATCGTGTGTCGCCCAGTCCACCAGATCGCCGTCAACATACAGGCGGTTTTCATCCAGGCTCTCGTCGCGAACAGCCACGAGGTGGTGCCAGTAGCCGTCGTTGATTGCCGGTCCGCCCAACACGGCGACGCCGTTGCCGTTCGTGTCCACCAGATTGAATTTGGCCACACCGGTATTCACGCTCGCGCCAAGCCACCAATGGGGGAACCCACCGCCTTCATCCCTGCCGACCATCACTTTGTTCTTGCCGCTCACGTTGGTGAAATTGCCCCAGACCTCGATGGTGAAGCTGTCGGTGCTGCTCCAATCGAAGGATGGGTCATCCGGCGCCGTGAGGTACTCATCCGTGCCGTTGAAGTCCTGGCAGCCGTTGATCAGGCCGCCCACGTCCGGCGTCGGACAGTGTCCGGAGGAGCAAGCAGCATCGTTGTCACCGTAGAAGTCTTCGAACGCTTGGCCCGAGGTCTCATCGAGCGGCCAGTATGAGATTATGTCGTCCGGGCAGATCGGGCCCTCGGACACGGTTACGGTGAAGTTCTGCGTGTCGTCGCCCTCAGAATTGCTGGCCTGGACGGAGACCGAGTTCGGCCCGATCTGGTCGACCGTGGGCGTCCACTCGATCAGCCCCGTCGTCGTGTTGATCGTCATGCCGTCGGGGAAGGTCAGCAGCGCGTACGTGGGCGCCGGATACCCGATCGCATCCACGTCGTAGGTGTAAAGGTGGCCTGCGGATGCGTCGAGGACCGGTGTCGACGTGATACTCGGAGCCTCCGGTTCCCCGCACACGGCGTAACCGAGCAATCCGTCTTCGTAATGCTGCTTGATCTCCGGTTCCGCCAGCGCCCGCTGGTACAGCGCGATTTCGTCAAGGAGGCCATCGTAGAAGTAATCGGGGTTGCCGTTGTAGGCCATATAGGCGATGTCCAACGTCGTCGATGCCTCAAAGCCTGCGGTGTAGTCGTGTGTCGCCCAGTCCACCAGATCGCCGTCGACGTACAATCGGTTCTCATCCAGACTCTCATCGCGAACAGCCACGAGGTGGTGCCAGTAGCCGTCGTTGATTGCCGGTCCGCCCGACACGGCAACACCGTTGCCGTTCGTGTCCACCAGATTGAATTTGGCCACACCGGTATTCACGCTCGCGCCAAGCCACCAATGGGGGGAACCACCGCCTTCATCCCTGCCGATCATCGATTTGTTTTTGGTGCTCACGTTGGTGAAATTGGCCCAGACTTCGATGGTGAAGCTGTCGGTGCTGCTCCAATCGAAGGATGGGTCGTCCGGCACCGTCAGGTACTCATCCGCGCCATTGAAGTCCTGGCAGCCGTTGATCAGGCCGCCCACATCCGGCGTTGGACAATGTCCGGAGGAGCAAGCAGCGTCGTTGTCACCGTAGAAGTCGTCGAACGTCTGGCCCGAGGTCTCATCGAGCGGCCAGTATGAGATTATGTCGTCCGGGCAGATGGGGCCCTCGGACACGGTTACGGTAAAGTCCTGCGTGTCGTCGCCCTCGGAATTGCTGGCCTGAACGGAGACCGAGTTCGGCCCGATCTGGTCGACCGTGGGCGTCCATTCGATCAGCCCCGTCGTTTCGTTGATCGTCATGCCGACGGGATAGGTCAGCAGCGCATACGTGGGTGCCGGATACCCGATCGCATCCACGTCGTAGGTGTAGAGTTGACCCACGTAGGCCGTCGTCACCGGGGTGGACGTGATGGTCGGCGGCGAAGGCATATCCTGGCAATAGGACTTACCGGTGCCGCTGTTGTAGTGGTCCTGAATCTCGCTGATATCGAGCGCCCGGTTATAAAGGGCAACCTCGTCCACGGCCCCTTCGTAGCGGTAGTGTCCGTTGAGATTGAGGTAGCCGATGTTGACAGGCACCGGACCGTCGAAACCATCGGCATACGATTTGGGCTCGCTGTCCTTTTCCTGACCGTCGACGTAGAGTCGGATGTGCGTGGAGTCCTTAACCGCCACGATGTGGTGCCAGAAGCCATCGGTTATATCGATGCCGCTGTATGGCCAATTACTGCTGCCGCCATTTCCACCCGCTGTGTCGACCAGTACGAACACTGCCTGATCACCTGAATCCGCGCAGCCGGTCCACCAGTGCAGACTGCTCGAGCTGTCGTCCCGCCCGACGATGACCTCGTTGCCGCCGCAATCGCTCGTGCTGTTCATCCAGTATTCAATGGAGAATTCGTCGGAGGCGCCCCAGTCAAACGTATCGTCATCGGCGACGTCCACTTCGTCGGCGAGGCCGTCGAACTGTTGAGCGCCGTCAACGATACCTGTGGTGGGGGCAGGGCAATTGGTGCAAGTCGCGTCATTGTCCGCGTAGTAGTCCTCGTAGGGAGGCCCCGGATCCTCGTCGAGCTTCCAGTAGTGCGTCATGTCTTCAGGGCATGTCGGCGGATATACGACGCCGACGGTGAACGATTGCGTATCGGTTCCTTCCGTGTTCTCCGCCTGGACGGTGACCGGATTCGGGCCGAGCTGGCCTGCCGACGGCGTCCATTCAATCAGCCCGGTCGTTGCGTTGATGGTCATGCCCGTGGGGTAGGTTACCAGGGAATAAGTGGGCTCAGGGGAGCCGGTCGCCTCCACGTCGTAGCTGTAGAGTTGTCCGACAAAGGCCTCCGTGATTGGGTCGCTTGTGATCGTTGGCGCGTGAGGTCCGCAGAGAGGCAGAAAAGTGTCCAGTGTTTGGAACCAAAGGTCCGCCATCTTCGCGTAGCCCGTGGCATAGGGATGGAGGTTATCGTTCATGTCGCCGACGGGTTGTTCACGGTAGTCCATGCCGGCACCGCACTCCATGTCGACGATGATGATCTTGTCGCCGTTGGCGATTCGAAGCAGGGCCATGTCCTCGACGTTGTCGTTGAACGTCGTGGTCGTCGAGGGGTCCGGACATTCGTGATCCATGCGGTTGATGATGCGGGCTAGAATGACCGTGATGTCCTCACTGACGAAATCGATGTTGATAAGGATGTCTTCCACATCAGCGGGACTGGTATCAAGGGCGTTGGTGCCGATGTGCAGGAGGACCACGTCGGCGGGATTCGCCGTCAGGAAGCTGACCACATTCGAGGCGATCTCATCATCGCGCCAACCCCCATGGCCCTCGTGCTGGGAATCGAACGGCGGATCATAGTAATCGCCGTGAACCTCACCGCCGACAAAATCGACCACGTAGCCCGCCCCACCGAGACTCTCCCAGAGGTTCTTGCGATAGGAGACCCAGTATTCCTCCTGGTCAGGGACCACGCCGGAAGCGTTGCCGACGGTGATGGAATCACCGAGCGGCATGATCCTCACGGGCGTCGCACACACGTCGCAGTAGTCCCGCACCAGGTAATAGTGACTGCGGATCTCTTGCGGGGAGAGGACTCGATTGTGAACGGCGACCTCGTCGAGGACGCCTTCATAATGGTAGTAGGTTGACAGATCCAGCCAGCCGATGTTGAGCGCGGCGGTGGCTGAACCGAACCCGGCAGCGTAATCTTTGGAGACGCTATCGGCCTCTTCGCCGTCCACGTAGAGGATGTTGAGATCGTTGTCCCCGTCCCGGACGCCGACCACGTGGTGCCATCGACCGTCGTCCACCGCGGGACCTTCCACCACAACACTGTCACCCGTCACGTCACCGATCTGGAAGTGCGCGGCACCGGTGGTATTAGCCACGCCGAACCACCAATGCAGGTCCGTGGCGGAGTCGTCGCGTCCAATGATGACCTCATTGTCCGGAACGCCACCGGAGCCGATGGGGCCGTCGCGCTTCATCCAGAACTCAATGGTGAAACTGTCGTCCTTGCCCCAGTCAAACGACGGATCAGCGGCCACGTCAATCCCGGTAGTATCGCCGTCGAATTCCTGTGCGCCGTTGATTTTCCCTGATGCAGCCGGCGTCGGACACACACCGGCGCAGGTTCCATCGTTGCCATTTGCGCTGTCGACGTACGTGCCACTGGAGGTCTCGTCGAGGTGCCAGTAGGCGACCGTTGTTGTGGGGCATTCGCCGGAGGCGATACCATGCGCAGATGCGAATGCGATCACACAACCAAGGATTACGCTTGGCAAACGCGTGAGTTCCCGGCAGCCTTGGTGCGGATGTCCGAGCGGCCATGAATGAATCGGTGCGCATTGCGGAGCTTGGGCGCTTTCGGGGTGCATGTTCATCTCTCCCTCTCGCTGCGTTTTCACGATGTGGACAGCGAAGGCTGGGCTTCGATTTCCGGAGAGCTTCTCTTCGGATGATTAAAGACCCGACAATTGGACAGCCCCTCCGGATCGAGGTGCGAAGCCTGCACTTCTGTGTCCCTCTCTGGATCTTTCGAACCACGTACTACCTGTCGCACGACGCCGACCACACGGGCGAGTTGGTGCGCGATGGCGCAACGTCGGCAACAACGGCACGAAGCCAACAAACGGTTCCCGCGCCGATCGGCGGCTGACTTCCGGCACTCTAAGATCAGAACTCTAGATGACTTGCGTGTCGTATTATCGGCATTATCCCGATAAGACCGGGACGATTCAAGGCTCGGGCTTTCAGATTATCGGTCGTAAGTGCGACTGCGACCTGTGCCGTGGGCCTGCTTCAGGAGGGCCCTCGTATCCGGCCTGCCATCCGCGCAGATCCTTACGAATTGGCGCGAATACTCGCCTTAAGTCAGTCTTTTCAGTGGCAATTCGTATGATACCGCCGGGAAGCTCGATCGCGGGCTGCTTTCGACGATCAGACGGTTTGACCACCTGCGTTTTCGCTGGCGCCAGCCGCGTTCCGAAGGGATGGGACCGTTGTGTCAGACCCGGGCGGGGACAAACCGTCTACTCAACGACGAATCCTGTTGTGATCAATCGGCCGTAGTTGACGATCAAGGCCAGCAGACTTCACCCAGGTACAGTCATACGGAAAGGAATGAGCATCGATCTTGCGTTTTCGTTCCTATCCGCCTTGGGCTTGCTGGATGATGTGCGGACAACCACGGATGGCAGTGTCACGCGGGTGAGCGCTGTGCGGTTCCAGTTGGAATCACTCGGTCGCAAGCATCCGGAGGGCTCCAAAACGTGGCCGTTCATGCGGCTCTGCGACTGAGGCCGGGAAACGCTTGACCGCTCACCTGCTGTCGTCATCGTTGCCGAAAGAATCGTCGTGTACGGCGCCTGCCTGATGCGGGAAACTTAGCCGACGAACGATTCTGGCTCGTTCCTGGGATGACGAAGTTCTCGATGATTTGGGTCGGCTTTCTGCGCTTGTACGCTGCGTGAACCGTCGCCCGGATCAGCTTCTGGCCGTCGATCGAATCGAATGTTGGACAACGGTGCCACACGCCGGTCAGGTTGTTTGCCAGCCGCCATCGCTCGGCTATACTTTCCCCACGCCCGATAGCGCAAAGGATGGCGAGGATGAACTTCCAGGAACTGCTTCGTTTCGCGGTTGAGCACGACGCGTCGGACGTGCACATTCAAGCATCGGCGGCCCCGATGCTGCGCATCGCGGGCCAGATTCGCTCCGTGGAGTCCCAGCCCCTGACCAACGAGCAGGCTCTGGACTTCATCGCCTCCATTGCACCGGAATCAGACCAGACTGACTTAAAAGCCGCCATCATCGAGGGGCTTGATTTTTCGCATGCGGTTCCCGGGCTCTCACGTTTCCGATGCAGTGCATACAGCCACTTGGGGCATGTGGGCATCGTCATGCGGGTCATTCGTACGGAGATTCCGCCGTTCGATAAGCTGAATCTTCCGAAGGCTGTTCGCGACATCGCGCTCGTCCGCCGGGGGCTCACCTTGGTTACGGGCACCACGGGCAGCGGCAAGAGCACGACGCTTGCCGCCATGATCGACCTGATCAACAGCACGCTCCGGACCAAAATCATCACGATCGAGGATCCGATCGAGTACGTTCATCCATGTAAGAAGGCCCTCGTCTCGCAGCTCGAAGTCGGCAGCGATACGCCGTCGTTCGCGCGGGCACTGCGACAGGCACTGCGGCAGGACCCCGACGTCGTTCTTGTCGGAGAGCTGCGGGACGTCGAGACCTTACGCATCGCCCTGCAGGCTGCCGACACCGGTCACCAGGTGTTCTCGACGGTTCATAGCGCGAACGCTCCGCAGACGATCGAGCGGATCATTGCGATGTTTCCCCCGGTCGAACACAAGTTGCTTCTGACGCAACTGGCCGGTTCGATCGAGGCAATCATATCCCAACGCCTGGTGAGGGCTCAGGATGGCAGCCGGCGCCCGGCCGTGGAGATCCTTCGCGGAACTGCGGTGACCGAGAAATACATCCTGGAAAACAGGGTCAGCGATCTTGCGGAGTACATCCAGGCCGGCGAATCGGGCATGCAGAGCTTCGATCAGCATCTGCTCAAGATGTATCGTGCTGACCTTGTGTCAGGAACCGAGGCCCTGCGCTGGGCCTCAAACCCCGAAGCGCTGTCCATGACAATGCGCGGAATCCTGCGCCCGGGGACGAGATCGTCGGAGACGGAGTAGTGAAAAGGACCCTCGGGCCAGGATGAGCAGGGGAGGCACGGGGCTGAAGGAGCCGTCAATCGGTCGACCATCGAGTCGGCGTTTGGTAAAGAGCGAGAATCGCATGTCGGAAGAAAAAGAAGTTGCATCGGTTGTTCCGCACGAAGAGATCGTCCTGGTGAACGTCGAACCCGCGGAGATGGATGAGGATCTCACGCGTGAGTTGCAGGCGGAGGTATTGGAGGCCGCCGGCAAGGCCGCAGATCTGCCTGTGGTCCTGAATCTCGCGAACGTTCAATTCCTCCCCAGCCTGTCGATTGGCGCCTTGGTGAGTCTGCTCACGGAGTTCAAGCAGAAAGGCCGGCGATTCATCCTTGTGGACATCCAACCGTCGATCCGTGACGTTCTCGCCATCACACGCCTGGACAAGGTTTTTGAGATCCACGACAACGTCGACGACGCTCTGGAACATATCCGGCTGGGCGATGCATCGGGCTGACGACCGACTCCCTGGCGGTTGAGCGCAGGCATGATATGCATGGCGACGCCCGGGTTTGGATGGGCCCTTGAAGACGGCGGATGCGGCAGAAGAAAGCACGTGGCAGGGGGCTGCGTCGTACGGAAGGACGGGTGACGGTGCCTGGCTACCTCTGTCGATGATGCGGGTCGAAGTGCATCGGCGTGCGAAGGATTGCGACGATTTGAAATCGACCAGAGATTCTGCAATCTTTGGCTTGCCTAGCGAATCGGTAGCGCGGGGATCGATTTCCATGCTCGGCCTCGTGAATTCTCTCGACGTGTGGGGGCGAGTGCCCCATTCTTGGAAGCGTACCTCAATGAGGGAATGGTCACGGTTGCATCGTGTAAGCTGGTCTGCATCATCGACGTCGGTTGACGGGTGGCCAAGAGCCGGTCTTTGCGGGAGCGGTTGAGCGTGCGTGAGCCGGCGTGCTCGCGGCCTCATCGCCTCCGTCACGGAGACGGGAGGCCAGGAGAATGACCAATGCGGAGAAACGCAAGTCCGTTTTCGGCCTCACGCTGCGAATCCCACTCCAGATCCAGGACTATTCGGGCGGCCATGGCGGTCAGTTTGCTGCTCGGCTCGATCGCCGCCGGCCAGGACATCCTCGTGAATCAGGACGAGGAGTTCGAGCCCAAGACTGCCGTCGCACCGTTTGCCTTCTACAACGAGAATCTCGATTTCGGTGTCGGGGCAACCTTCGTCAGCAGCGGCTTCCTCCAGGAGCAAATGTCCTTGCTGCTCGGCGGCTTTTATACGACCAACGGCTCGATGTCGTTCTTTTTCTTCGGCAGCGATACGAAGATTCCTCTTGGAGATCGTCTCTTTCTCGATTCGCGCATTTCGCTCAGCAAGTTTCAGGAATTCGAGACGTACCGCGATGGAAACCCTCGGTTTCCTTTCGAGCGCGCCGGTAGCCACGATTCCGATGAGGACAACTTCATCGAGGGCGACGGCGACGACAACTTCGTTCGCCTCAACTTCAAGTACCTGCTTCCCATCGGGCAAGGGCGGGATAAGGTGATCAACACCTACGTGTTGGATCAAGGCCTGCTGGCCGAGGGGGCAACGGGCGGAGATCAGTGCTTCAATCCGCTCGAGTCCGGACGAACGTACGTGGAGCTCGAAACCTTCTACCGTAATCAGACCGTGGACACCGAGTACCTCGATAGTGTGCTGCGGACCAACGGACTGCGGCTGTCGCTGCGATACGACAATCGGGACTTCGCGGTGAACCCTTCGCGTGGTAACGCGCTTCGCATGTCGGTGAGCCGGGACTTCGGGGCGTTTGACAGTACCGGCTCGTGGACTGCTGTTGAAGGCGAGTTTACTCAGTTCGTGCCTTTCGAGCCGACGGAGCACTTCCGCCAGATCACGCTGGCCCTCAACCTATGGACCTCTTACGCACCGACGTGGGAAGAGGACAGCGGCCGCCCGCCTCCGTTTGCCGGAGCCACATTGGGCGGTCTCAATCGGCTGCGAGGATATCCCGAGGGGCGATTCTACGACAAGGCGGCCATCAACTATGTCGCCGAGCTGCGCCTGATTCCCGACTGGAACCCCGTCGGCCCGGATTCGGTGCTCGACTGGCTCGAAGTCGACTGGATCATGTTTGCACCGTTTATCGAGGTCGGCCGCGTTGCAGAGCACTGGTCGGTCAGTGCGCTGCATCGCGATATGAAGTGGAGCGCCGGCGTAGGGCTCCGCGCAATGGCGAAGCACGTCGTCCTTCGCATCGACACGGCCTACTCACCGGAGGGGATGAGGGTGCAGATGATGGTCCTTCATCCCTTCTGACGACCTGCTTCACGGCAATGCCTGGTGCAATCGCCATCGGCGTATCGTCGGCGCGACAATCGTCCATGGCGAGCGTCCACAAAACGCTGGTGAAAGACCCGAGCGGTTGGAGTACAATCGGCGTGCGCGAGCAGCACTACAACAGGGAGGTTCCCGGGGCTCTGCAACAAGCCGTGAGGTGGATGGAGACCGAAGTCGGGCTAAGATGACTCGGCGCGCGTACGAATTTACGCCCGCGAGCCTGTTCAAGCCGATGGCGGATTCATCTAGACTGTTGTGGTGTAGCCGCTCGGGCGAGTGGCGGAATGGCAGACGCTGGAGATTTAAAATCTCCTGCCCGAAAGGGCGTGCGGGTTCGACTCCCGCCTCGCCCATTTTTTCGCGTGGGCCTGTGAGGGCCCGTTGACGCGAACAGCCGACGATCTTACCTGAGGCGGCTGGTTTTAACGAGCTGCCGGCTTCTCGGTGCTGCACGCCGAGCGACCTTGCCTGGCCGGTGACAGGGATGATGTGCCTGATTCGCCGACTTCCTCGGACGACTTGGTGCCACACATCAGGCTGTCGATGGCGGGACATTTCCGGACCCTCCAACAGGCGGCACGGGCAGCCATGCCGAAACCTCGCTCGTATACGTGACGATGACAAAGGCGGGGCGGAGGCAGCAAAAGAACTCAGAATACTGAAAGGTCCAGGAAATGAATCAGAATAACCCTGCGCCTCAGGATCCGATCTTTTCTGAGCTTGTCAAACAAGACGCCTCCCTTGCGGATATCGTGACAGAGTTCGTCGAAGGGCTCAGCGATCGGCTGGCAGTGTTCGAGGAAACGCTCAACGAAAGCGATTTTGAGATGCTGCGTGTGAGCGCCCATCAACTGACGGGCAGCGGCGATGCCCACGGCTACCCGGCGCTGGCCGAGCAGGCCGCAAAGCTCGAATTGCACGCCAAAGCTCAAGCCGTGCAAGAGTGCCTTGATGCGCTGGCGGAACTCCGGCGAACGGTGAAACGTGTCGCGGTCAAGCCTTGAGTCTCAATCCTTTCTCGACTGCAGATCCGACGTTCGAGGAGACGACCCCAAGCGCCTGTGCATTCTGCGCAGGTCAATCCGTGCCGGCCCACAAGGCATCCGGTGCGAGCCGTGGTTTGCCGTCGCGCCCGACGCAGGCGAGGGTGGTGGTTGCCTGGCAGAGCAAATCGTCGCCCCGAAGGAACTCGTAGCTGTGGTCCACGCGCGTCCGGGTAATGCGCTCCACCTTCGCCGAAACCGTTACGAGATCGTCGTAACGAACAGGGCGGATGAAGGTGCAAGCGCACTTGTGTACGACAAAAAACACTCCTTGCTCCTCCAGGTCACGATAACGGAATCCGTTGGCTCGCAAGAGCTCCGTCCGGACTCGCTCGAAGTACTCCCAGTAGCGGGCATGGTGCAGGTAGCCCATCGCATCGCAGTCGGCATAGCCGATACGGAACTCCATGCTGAACCGATCACCCGTCTTGCCCATGCCTTTCAACGTCATTCAGGAACTCCCTTTGCCACCCGATCGGCCGCGGGTGCCGGATGCCGCTACCTGGCACCCGCAAGAGTGACTTCGAGCTTGAGTTCTTCTCCGCCGCGCAAGATCACGACTTCGACCGTATCACCGGGCTTATTGCGTCGCGTGGACGCCATGTAGTCGAAGATGTTCGACACGTCTTTACCTGCGATGCGGATGATTCGATCCTTTGCCTTCATGCCCGCCATTTCCGCAGGCCCGTCGGGGCTCACGGCGTGAACGAGCATACCGGGTCCGTCATCGCCCGCAACATCCGGTGTCAGGCCCATGACCACGCGATAGGTCGGCAGGTCGTCCGATTGGCCTCTGCTGGATTTCGGACGCTGGAAGGTCAGCCGTTCGTCTCGATTGGCGATCTGATTCGCCACGTCGTGCACCAACATGACGATCTTGGCCCCACCTTCCGCGTTGATCTTGCCGCTGTCGTCGGAAGGCTTGTGGTAATCGTTGTGAAAGCCGCTGAAAAAGTGAAGGGCGGGGATGCCGTTCTCGATGAACGGCATCTGGTCGCTGCCGCCCGCCGGCGAGGAGGGCAATTCGACCTGAAGTCCGACGTTCGCCCCGGCCGCCTCGATGATGGGCCCCAACTCGTCGGCAGTCCGAGCGTGAATAGCCGTAATCGTTGTCGAGTCCGGCTTCAGCCGCCCGATCATGTCCAGGTTGATCATCGCGACAACGCCATCCAACGGCACCGTCGGATGCCCTACGAAGTACCTGCTGCCGTGCACGCCCGTCTCTTCTCCGGTAAACGCGATAAACAACACGCTCCTGCGAGGGCGCTTTTCATGGGAGAAGAGGCGGGCGATCTCGATCAGCCCGCTGACGCCGGATGCATTGTCGTCCGCGCCGTTGTGGATCTGAGGCTTCGCGTCCGCTTCCATCATCTGCCCGGCCTTGAACTTTCGGAGCATCGGCACCTGGATGCCGAGGTGATCGTAATGGGCCCCGATGACGACGAATTCGTCGGCTTCCGGGCCCTCGCCTTCGAGTATGCCGATCACGTTGCTCGTGGAGGCGCGTGTACGCTTGATCACGGCCTGGCCGCGTGCATGCACACCCGTCAACTCGGCCGATACGTGGGTGTTGTCGTCCAGTTGCTGTTCCAAGACGGCAAGCGACCGCAGTTTCCCGGCCGTGAGCATCCTTTCCGCCACCGAACGCTTCACGTGAAACGCAGGGAGTCCGTACTGCTCCGCGCCGCCACTTGCGAATACCTGCAGTTCGTCGCTTTCTCCCTTGGCAGGTGTCTTGCTAACGATGAGAACGGCGACGGCGCCGCGGTCCTTGACGTTGTACACCTTACTGCGGAAGGAGGCGTGCCGCGTGGGAAAGCCTTGATCATCCCTCCACGATTCCGGCTCGCCGCGAAGCAGTAACGCGACCTTGCCGGTTAGGTCAAGATCCTTTAAGTCGTCGTGACCCCTTTCCTCGTCTTGGATTCCGTATCCGCAGAAGACCACGCTGCCCTCGAAGGAATCGTCAGAGGTGAAGTGCAGCGGGATGAAATCCGTGCCTTGGACGAGTGGGCCCGCGTTCGCCCCGGGGATCTCAAGATGGCCGTCCTCAGTAAGCTCCCGTCGAACGGTAACCTGGAATGTCTGGAAGAACGAGCCGTGATCGCCCCCCGGCTCAAGACCAAGTATCCCGAATTGCTCGGCAATGTACTCGGCCGCCATCTCAATCCCGTCGGAACCGAGGCCACGGCCCTCCAGCCGGTCGCTGGCCAGATAATCGATATTCGCCTGAAACCTCTGCGGCAACGTCGACGTGCAGCCGACCGCCACAAGCACCGCATGACATGCAAGTACGCTGAGAGGTTTGCAGGTTCGTCGAACCGCGAAATTCCACCCGAAACACCTGATCCTTCGCATAAGTCCACCCTCAAATATCGATCCCCCAACGCGTGTGGCACTCGCCCATACGCGAACCCAGGCCAGGATGTCGGGATTCTGGCGCCGGCACCGGCCCGGGCGTTGGCCACTGAATAGCATATCCATGCGGACCACGCCAGTTCGGTAGGGCGGGTTCTCGCGGGTCGAGTCGGTATCCTTGTTTCATCATCGGCGCGGCGTTTTGGTCGGACGTCGGGCAGGGCGCCCGCACCCGGGCATTGGGCATGAGCAAGCGTGCCGAGGCTTCATCAGTGTGGGGTGTGCTTTCGAGCCTGTCACACGGGCGGCACGATCTTGGGGCCTGCTCATTGACTATCTGGAACGCCGGTCCGACATATTCTCCTTGTCTGCATGTGATGGCTGCGGTAATGAAAGACGAGGAGTGTTCCTGCCATCAAGGTTCGTCCCCGTTTATCAGGATGAACGGGAACGCCTCGCACGGGCAAAGCGTACAAGGAGGTCCGTGAAAGGGCGGCCACCGGCTCAAAGGCAGGAAAGGAACCTGCATCCAAACGGTTGTGGGCCAGGGTCGTCTCCTTATACTACGGCTGCGCGGGCCGCTCGGGTCGTGGTTCCACAGAATCTGGGGCCGGGCCGAACGCGAATACGCAGTACATCCTGAACGTGCAGCCCGCCTACCCCATTCGCCTAAACGACGATTGGAACGTGATCACGCAGACGATCGCTCTAGTGTTCGACTAGGTGCTGCTGCCACCCGACGACAGCCGGGAGGATTGTGGTGATGGGCGGCGACGAGGGAGAGACAGAGATGCTCGATAGGACGAAGAATCATCGCATGTTGGGAGTAAGGTCACTGGTACCGGCCCTCTGTGTCCTTATGCTGGTGGCGCGGGCCGATGCGGCCGACCAGAAAGTTCCCAAGCTGATTCTCCAGATTACGGTGGACCAGCTTCGCGGGGATATGCCATGGCGCTATTATGATCGACTGGGCGATGGGGGCTTCCGCTATTTGCTGGAACAGGGCACGGTTTACAACGACGCCCACCACCGCCATGCCAACACGGAAACGATCGTTGGGCACGCGACGTTGGCCACCGGGGCCGACCCGGCCGCACATGGGATGGTGGCCAATGTGTGGCTCGATCGCGAAACCGGTGAGCTGGCATATAACATCGAGGATGCCCGCTACCCGCTGCTGCCGTCTCGCGCCGAGGAATCCAAGGACGTTGAGATCGACCCGACCCAGAAACTGGCAAGAACCAAAGGGCGGTCACCGGCGGCCATTCTGGCGTCCACCTTCAGTGATGAGCTTGCGGTGCACTTCGGCGGTCGCTCGAAGATCTTCGGCGTGTCGGTCAAGGATCGTGGTGCGGTGTCAATGGCTGGACACGCGGGAAAGGCCTACTGGTTCTCGAAGGAGACGGGCGACTTCATCACCAGCACCTTCTACTATAAACAATACCCCGACTGGGTCAGCGAGTGGAACCGCAGGAGGCTCGCCGATAGCTACCAGGGCAAGTCATGGGAGCTCATGCGTGAGCAATCGACCTACGTCTTCGGTGAGCATGATGACCGTCCCTACGAGACCGACTTTCCGGGCTACGGTAGGACATTTCCCCATCCGTTTGGGAATGCCGATAGCAAGTACTTCTATACGCTCCTGACGGTCAGCCCCGTAGGAGACGAGTTGACGTCGGCATTCGCCATGGCCCTTATTGACCACGAGGAGTTGGGCCGGGATGACATCCCGGATTACCTGTCTGTCAGCTTCTCATCGACGGATTACATTGGTCATATCTTCGGCCCGTCAAGCCTGGAGAGTGAAGACAACATTCTGCGTTTGGATCGGACTTTGACCGATCTCTTTCGTTTCGTCGAAGAGAAGATCGGGCTGCACAACACGCTGGTCGTCCTGTCCGCAGACCATGGAGCACCGGAAGCGCCCGAGTATGTGGCCGGCTTGGGCATGGAAGCCAGGCGCCTCGAACCGAACGCACTGGACACCGAACCGGCGATCCAGCGGCTCAAGGAGCGCTTCGGGATCGGCAAGGATCTCTTCCAGACGTATTTTCATCCGTACCTGTACCTGAATCATGACGTGATTCGCTCACACGGGCTGGACCAGGCGGAGGTCGAGCGGGCCGTTGCGGCCGAACTGATGAAGTTTGACGGCGTCGCGCTTGCCGTCTCGAGCAGCGACCTGCGCAGTGGGCGGCTGCCGGAAGCGCCGATGATCCAGCAGATCAGGCGTAATTATCATCCCAAACGCTCCGGCGACATCTATGTGGTCCAGGAGCCGTACTGGCATCTATACGATGACGAAAGTATCCGCCTCACTGCGATCCATGGGTCGCCGTGGCGCTATGACACCTACGTGCCGATCGTTTTCGCCGGTTGTGGCGTGCCCGCTCAACGGATCTACCGTCGTGTCGAGACTGTGGACATCGCGCCGACGTTGGCGACCTACATAGGTGCCAAGCCGCCATCAGGGTCAGTCGGAGGACTTCTGGCCGAGGTGCTGGCCGAATGCGGCGCGGAGTGATAGCCGACCATGCACATCCACGCGTGTCGGGCAGGCGGATGGCACCAAACGCGGGCGATGACGATCAAGTAACATGGCGGACGCTCTTCCCTGTGGGACAGGGTTTTAAGCCTGTTGTACGTGCAGTACGATTCTGCTGGCTTGTTCATGGACCGGCTGGAAAGCCGGTCCTGCATATTCTCGCTTCAGCATGAGATCGCTTCGGTAACGCAGAAAGGTGTGCTCCTCTATCCCTGCGTGAATCCCGATTTGGTGGGGCGAGCGGGAGCGGCGCGTGACGTTTAGGTTCTACGTTTGGGCGTCGGCTGATCGGCGTGTGTAAATTCACCCAGGCGATCCATCGATTTGCGCAAGGCCTTTAACGCGGCCTTGGTCAGTGCTACGACGTTTGCGTCCGATTTGTCCAGGGCCTCCGCGGCCTCGCGCACCGAGCGCCCTTCCAGGAATCGCATCTGGATCACCTGCTGGTGGAGCGGTGAGAGTTGCGACATGCACGCCAACAGCGCTCCGACGGCCTCGTCGCGCCTGGCCACGCGACTCGGCGTGCCGGAGTCCGCGTAAAGTTCATCGAGCAGATTCCAGTAGGATTCGGAAACGTCCGCAGCTTCCGGCGCGACCTCGCGGTCAACATCGCGGAGCTTACGATGGAGGGCACGCCCGGCGTCTCTCACCTTGCTGTCAACGATGGTCAGGAGCCAGTTCAGGAAGGCATCCAAGCCCCGATTCTCGAAGCGGCTGATCCGGCCGAAGACGTCGACGTACACTTCCTGGAGAATGTCCTCCGGCTCCAGTTTGCCCATGATGGCGTCTCCCATCCGCTCGGCCACTCGGCGGCGCAGCAGCGGATGGTAAGAGACGATCAGCTTGGAGATCGCCGAGGGGTCGCCCTGACAGGCCAGGTCGAGCCAGATTTGCTTTTGAGATCCGTTGGCCATGAATCACTCGCCGGTTGGATGCCGGGGCGGCCCCGTCATCCGATGTCGACCCGCATCGCGAACGACCTTCCTGCCCGTCACGCCGAGGCACCGATGTACCGAGGCGGTTTGCCGTGGCGATTTCGGCCGTCTATTATACGGTGCGTCGTCAGCTTTGATGAGCATTCCTCGCGGAGAAACACGTCATGGCCTCCGATGATGCCCAGGGCGGGGCTTCTCCTGATGAGCGCATCGATGAGCTGATCAACGAGTACTTTGACCGCCGGCAGGCAGGAGAGGATCTGACCATCGAGTCCTTTGCTGCCGAACATCCCGACCTGGCGGAAGAGCTCCTGCCCTATCTTGAGGGCTTTTCCGTGCTGGAAATGGCCCGCAGCGTCTCCGGAACGGCCCCGGCTGCCGACGTTCGCGAGGATAACGGCCGACCCGCGATCCCCGCCTACGAAATCGTCGAAGAGGTGGGCCGGGGCGGCATGGGCGTCGTCTATAAGGCGTTACAAACTGCCACGAAGCGGATTGTCGCGCTCAAAGTGGTGCTGGCCGGTCCTTTCGCTCCCCCAGCGACGCGTCAGCGCTTCGCCCGTGAGGTCCAACTCGCCGCCAGGCTGCAACATCCCAACATTGTCCGCGTGCTGGAGAGCGGGCACGTGGGGCGGCAGCAGTACTACTCAATGGACTTCGTGGCCGGAAGGCCTCTGCAAGCCTACCTGTCGGACGTCCAACCCGACGTTCCGCAGGTGCTGGGCATGTTCGTTCAGGTTTGTAAGGCTGTCGACTATGCCCACGGACACGGTGTGGTCCACCGCGACCTCAAGCCTGCGAATGTCCTGATCGACGCGGAAGGCGTACCGCACATTCTCGATTTCGGGCTGGCGAAGGCCTCCGATGAAGCCGAGACGGGTTCTGGGGCGCCGGTCCGGCTTTCTCAGCCGGGACAAGTGATGGGCACGCTCTTTTATCTCTCCCCGGAGCAGGCCAGGGGAGCCGCTGAAGAGGTCGACGCCCGCACCGACGTATATGCGCTCGGCGTGATGCTCTTCGAAGCACTGACCGGTGCTTTGCCGTTCAACAGCAGTGGCCGGCCTTCGGAAATCATTCAGCGCATCGTTGAGACGCCTCCCGTCGCCCCGTCGTCCGTGTCCAAGCGGGTCGACCATGAGCTTGAATCCATCATTTACAAGGCGTTGGAGAAGGAAAGAAACGACCGCTACCAGTCTACCCGGGAGATGGCCGAGGACATTCAGCGATACCTCGACGGGGAGCCGATCCTCGCCAAGCGGCCCAGTCATCTCTACTTCCTCAAAAAGAAACTGCGCAAGCATCGACTGGCGGCTGCCTTCGGCGTTGCCGCCGTCCTCGTGATTGCGGTGGGCATCGCCGCTGCAGTGTGGTCCAGCCAACAGGCCCTGGCTGAGGCTCGCCTGGAGGTTCTGAGCGCTCAGCGGGCCGTAGAGGGCAGCGCTGCAGTCAACGTCGTGGGGCGTGCGGAACTCCTGGCCACACGTTACCCGGAGCTGCCGGAAACCCGCCTGCTGTGGGCTCAGGCACTATACGATAACGAGGACACACGGAACTCGGCCATTCGACTTCTTCAAGGCGAGCTGCAGCGAGCACCTTCACGATGGGCATGCCGGGCGTTGCTTGCCGAGATGTATCGCGAAACAGGCGACGTCGAGCGGGCCGCTCAACTTCGCGAGCGCGCGGAGCGCGAGGCGCCGAATACGGCCGAGGCCTGGTATCTGCGATCCTATGCCACTCTGGACCCGCGACGCGCATACCAGTTCGCCCAAAAGGCCGTCGAACGCAATCCCGCCCATGCACTCGCCTGGCGGAGGGTGTCCTGGCTGAGCGTGCTGAACGGAGACTTGGCCAGCGCGTTGGCGAGCGCGGATAAGCTCATTGACTTGGGGGAGGAAGAAGGGGAGTGGGTCATCTTCAAAGGGCAGATCTATGCCCGACAAGGTGATTTTCGCAAAGCCGTTGAGCAGTACAGCCAGGCCACGACCCACGAGAAGTATCGGTGGGCTGCATACCTGTATCGGGCGCACGCCTATCGAGGGCTGAAGGAATACGAGAAGGCCGTGGAAGACTACACCTTCCTCCTGGATCGCGATCCTGAGGAGTTCGCGAATGTCTGGCATCTGTATCAGCGTGCCACGCCCTTGTGGATTCTGGGCCGACGCGACCAGGCCGTGGAAGACTACCGTCGGATGCGCGTTCTTCTTGGTCGGCCCTTCTATTCGGACGCCCGCCGATTCTTCATCCTGCGAGAGCTTGGCAGGGATCGTGAGGCCGACGCCGTGCTCGCGACCGCCCTGCGCGAGGTACGCGAACTCTGGCTTCGGCAGATCTTTCGCTGCATGGCCGGATATGTAACGCCGGACGAGCTCGTCGCCGAAGCCGTCAGCCAAGGCAACCCCGAGCACGTGTGCGAAGCCTGCTACTATGCCGGGGAGGTCTCCTTGCTTGAGGGCGAACTAGTCGTAGCCCGCAACTGGTTCGAACGATGCCTCCAGACCGGTATGCAGTTCGATCCGAACGCCGCCCCTGCAGTCCCCATGAACGAATACGAGCTGGCCGAATGGCGGCTGGAGTCCCTTCCGTCTGCTTCGCCGACCGCACCTCCCGAAAACCCATAAAAGATGAAAAAGTCCTTCGTCTGCCCCCCGCGCTGACGCTCCCTACCTGGGCGGACGGCCTCTGCCGGCCGGGCTTTCGGGCGCGCGGCAGGGGGACCGGTCCGCGGGTTAAAGTGACACGTTTCTCGATGGAACGGGTCCGTTCGATGATCTGTGAACCAGCTAAAAAGCGTGCTCAGCCGGCTCAAGCCTTCGGGCGCACGGGGCAGACGAGCACCTGGCAGGGAGATCAGCCATGTCCACATTGCCATTCAAAAGCGTTCTAGTTGCTGCGACGGTCATCGCCGTTTTGTGTCTGGCCGGCTTGCCAGCGGCGGCAGAAGGGATCCCCACCGTGGGCCAACTGTCAGGCTCCGCCGGACCGGATCCGGATAAAGTGACACTGTTCTGGCATACCCCCGTGTTTGACCCCACCGAAGTCCGGGAGGAGGGCGAGTGCAGCTACGACATCCGGATCAACGAGGTTTACGTCGACGCTGGCACCTGGGACTCATCCGTGGCCCTGAACGGCCAGATCCCGGCGGTCGGTATCGATCCGCAAGGCTCCTGCTGGGTCGAGCTGTATGCCAGCGCCGAACTCTCCCCCGATGAGAATATCGCCTATGGCGACTCCGCATGGCTCAGAGCGTACGTCGTCTGCGAGGTCGACACCGATCGCATTTGGAGAAACCGGTCCCTGCATTACCAGAAGATCGATTTCTACTACAAGAGAAGGGACGTCTCCGAGAACTTCAAGTTCTTAGGCACCAGTTACACGACCGGTCCCACAGGAGCGGCATCCTGGATCACAGGCGACATGACGGACGATACCGAC
>CP070718.1:1744040-1767712 GCA_020350565.1 Phycisphaerales bacterium | reverse complement strand
ACGTGGCGTTGCTCAGCACCGGCGCCGACGGGACCGCCGCCTTGGTCCGACGCGTCTCTGTCGGACTCCAATCGGTCTCCACGGCGTCCTGGTTCCGAGCCTTGAACCGGAACGTGTACTCCGTATCCGGCGTCAAGTCCATAGCCGTTCCAGACGCCTCCTGCACCCACTCATTGATACCCCCGTCGCCGCCGGAGGTCAGGCAGTCGAAGTAAACCCCCGACTGGCCCCAGGTCAGGTTGGTGAAGGGCTCCGTTGTCCCGAGCGTAGCAGTCGTGGCCTCCGCCACCACCACCGGCGCCAACTGCGGCGTCTGAATGAATGTCGCGACGGAGAGGGTCGCGGACGGCGCCGTCTCGTTGCCTGATGGGATCACGGAGTCGCGCGCGCGAACGTTGTAGGCGTACAGGCAATTGGTCAACAGACCCGTGTCCGTGTAGTTCGGCGAAGTCCGCCATGTGCTGTCATGCCCGCCGGGCATCTGAACGTTGACAAAGTCGAAGTAGTATTTGACCGGGGGAGAATCGGCATCCGTTGCGGCCGTCGCCGTCATGGTGATTGCAGAGGTGCTCACAGCCATCGGTTCCACGTCAAAGGTCATGGGCGTCGGCGAGGGTGGGACCTCATCTATCGGGCCCTCGATGTTCAGCACGTAACTCCCGGCCGCCCCGTCATAGCCTGCCACCCGGATCAGGTAGTGATTCCCCGGCATCACGTCCAGGCTGACGGCCGACTGCTCTCCGCATCCGTTATCGTCACAGGCGAGTTCGGTGGCCGTAGTGCCCGGGCAGTAAGGGTACACCGATAGGACCGTATCGTAGGAAGACTCGCACGTGTCGATTTGGAGGGTGCCGCCGGCCGGAGCAATGTAGTGATACCAGAGGTCGCGCGAGGAATCGGAATCGCCGCAAGAGGCCGTTCCACCCGCCGTCCCCAACAGCGTCGAACCCGTGTACGTTCCGTCGCCTACCAAGAGGGCGCCCGGGCAGGTATCGTTGCTCGCGTAAAGCGGTTGAATGTTGCGAATCAGCGATTCTGCCAGCGGGTTGCAGCCCTCCCAGGGGCAATAGAGGTTGTCGATCGTATACCACGCGTCAGAGCCGCCGCCCCAACCGTAGTTCATATGGTACTGATTCTGCCCCCCGTCATCGCGCCAGCCGTCGCACACGATGGCATGAAGAAAGATGCCGTAAAGCATGGGCCTCCCTGCGTTCAACTCGTCCTGGATCAGCTCGAACCACGACTCGGCCGAATGTTGATTGCGGTTCTTCTGCTCAAGCTCGGGATCATAGCGAAAATGCGTTGGCATGGCGTACAACACGCCGGACCAACTGGCACCGGAACCGCAGTGCCCGTAGTCCATTTCCACACCCACGCCGGCCTCAAAGGAGAGCTCGGCCAGCGCGGCCTCCTGCTCGGGCGAACAACCGCCGTCGCACGAATCAGGCATGTTGGCCCAGTCGTACGAGTCATAGAAGTCGGCGGAGATGTTAAAACCGGGCGAACTGCCCCCGCAGGAGTCGTCGCCGTACCAATAGTACGTGTGACTGCTCTCGCCGAAGGGGGGCCATTCCCAGAACTTCATGAGCTGAGCCATGGCCGTCGCTACACAGCCGACCACCGTTCGACCGCCGTCACCCATGGGACAATAGTCGTTATACGGTCCGCTCTGGTGCCAAGTCGACGTCAGAAACGGGCCGACCTGAGTCCGCGGCTCGTACGTGCCTCTCGCAGACTCCTCCCGATACTGTTGCACGCTGACGGAAAGACGATCCCATTCACGGCGATTGACCGGATCGAAAAGAACTTCCTCGTCCGAAGGCTGGACCGCATCCAGGCTTCCGTACCTCTCCACATATAAGCGCATGCGATCCGACAGAACGTCTCGCAGCAACTGTGGAATACCCACGGTTGCGTTGACGCTGATGCTGCTCGTCTCGGAATAGGCCTTGATGGGCGGCAGCTCCTTCAACACAGGCACCAGCACGAAGCCGTTCGGCTCGATGAAGAAGCAACGCCCCAAGAGCTCACCATTCGCGCGCAGCTCTTGGACGTCCACGATGCGCGGGTTCCTGGAGCCGGCCCACTCGCCTTCTTGAGACACGGTGTAGGCAAGCCAGTTCTCGCATGCCTGCCTCGCCTCTTGCTCCGTAGCCAACTCCGCCCGTGCCGTGTCCGCCGCCACGAGACAAAGCCCCATCACCACCGCGACGGTCAACGCACCAAGACCACGCATGTCACACTCCTCCGTTGAAAGCGACTGCGGACGATCACCTCAGCCCGGCCCGATGCACACTGAGGCCCCGCCCTCGGTACTAATGGGGGGTCTTGCCCGTGGAACGTCCCGCTTTTGAAGGAATCGACCACTGGTCGCACGAAGGGGGGAAACCGCGCATCCGCCCTGATCACACCGCCAGCCCTGGCCGCACGCACCCCCCACACGAACGCCACCCCATGACTGAGTATTATAGCCCATAATCCGATCCGTTTGAAGCCGATTTCCTCTATCGTTTTACTTCCGATAGTCAATCTCCAATGTCAGCACCGGATACGTCTATAACAGTCTGAAAGCCAGCGGAGGGCGCCCCGCAACGCCCCACGAATCACAACCACAGGAATCCACTTTCCGCGAAACGGATGAGACGGCTCAAACGGTCGCCTCGCCGCAACAGACGCCTCGCTCATCGTGATTCCAACGGTGAGCCGAACGTGTACCGCCGATTTCCAGCCCGAGCTCTTCCACCTTCACAGGGTAACGACTGAGCAGACCGGACGGGCCATGCCGTTTACCGTTTAGGTCTGAAAATTCCAGAAGCACGTTAGGAAGATGAGCGAAGCAAGGACCCGAAATGGAGAACACGCTGAAGCAACGGCGAGTTTGCCGCGACACCCGGCCTGCGACTCGCTGCATCCGTGCGAGCCGCCGGGAGCGCCCTTAAAACGAAAGACGGGCAACGCAGGCCGTCATGCCCCCGCTCAATAAACGCGCTGGTCAGTTGCTCAACGTTTGGCGGCCAGCATCGAACGTGCAACGCCAGCACCACCTCGCTCCAAACTGAGCGACGCCGTTCGGAGAGAATGATCTCCGGAAGAGGGACCCCCTCACCACGCTGCGATTCCCGTGAGTGCCATTTGTGAGGCGCCCCAAAGCAAGCAGCATTGCAGCACGTGATAAGGATTCTGCCTCGGCTCGCCGGCGAGGCCGGATGCCTCAAACGACATCGAAGAACACCGAGATGGCGACACCTTGATCGCTTTCGGCGGCCCAGGACGCCGAACTCGAGGGCCGCGTCTGCAATGGCGCCCTCGATCGCTGTCCGTTGTTTCACGCTGGAGGGAAATATGCCTCGGTAGGTGATCTTACTTGGTGTGCAGGATGCGGGTGGTTAGCACGGTGCGTCGCTGGCACAGCAGTCCGTCTAGAAAGTCACAGAACGGCGATGAGCCCCTCGTTCCCGGCCGGGAAAAGCCGGCCGATAACGATCGGGCCGCACTTTTGCAAGGAAGTAAAAGGACCGCCCCTCCGTCCCGAGCAGCGGATCATCGTACAAGGACGACGTCGAGCCGGATCGGCCGCGGTGCAGTCCCGCCCTGCCCTCCTCCTAATCCCAAGCCTGGCAGCCCACCTCAACAAGCGAAGATCGTTGAGCCTGCGCCGCGTCCAACACAGCCTACAGCCCCTTGAGCAGCTCGGATACCTGCAACCCGAATGAGTTGCTGATTCGAGCCAACGCCCAGATCGAGGCCGCGTTCTTGCCCAACTCCACTTGCGACAACTGCGAGGTCGTCAGATCGGTGCGGTCCGACAGTTGCCGCAGCGTCAGGTTGCGGCTCAGACGCTGCTGGCGAATCCGCTGCCCGATCAGCCGATTCAGCTCATGCTCGTTGGTATAGATGATACCCATCTTCTGGCATGCGCGGTCCACCGCAGCGACCAGGTCTTCTTTCTTGAACGGCTTGGTGATGTAGTCGCAGCTCCCACGTCGCATCGTTTCCGTAGCGCTGTCGAGGTCCGGATAGGCGGTCATGACGATGCAACTCGTCCGATCGTCGATCTCTTTCAGTTTCTCGACCACGTCCACGCCTTCCATCACCGGCATCCGCAGATCGACCAGTGCGATCTGGAAGGATTCCTTCTTCGCCGAGTCGATCGCATCCTCCGGGTTGGTATGCGTGCGCGGTGCGTAGCCGTGCTCTTCGAGGAGCGTCCCGACGGTCTTGCAGATCGCGGGATCATCATCGATAACCAGCACCTTGATATGATGACGTACGGCCATATGCACTCCCTTCGTCTTACGGTGCTCTGCCACCTGAGGAAACCTAAACGGGGCCAGCCGACTTTGAAGACAAATCCAACGAAACGCTATTCACAAGAGCCGCTCGAACCGCCGAGCGGAGCCGTCGTTCAGGGGAAAGGACCATGACCCGTCATCATCTGGTCCTTGAGGACCCCATCTGAACCAGATCCTGGTCGGCACCAGGACCGCTGAGCTCCACCCCCGCAAGACGCGTGCTGCGCCTTGCCAAGGGGTCCGTCGCGGGGACAAGCTTTGGATGAGACCGACTGGAGAATCGCTCATGGCAATGGCCAAGTGCGTCTGCGGCACGGGCCGTAAAATCGGACGTATAATATCCAAATTAGTGTGCCCGCCTGCCAACGCCGCCCGCCTTGACCTTCGCCGTGTCTACCGACCTCCCGAAGTCCGATACCCGACGCTGGTCGCCTAGACCCGTGTCCGGCGCATCCCTCACCGTGACGCCAGGAAAAGCAACCGACTCGCCCAAGTGGTCCTACCCTGTGCGCCGAGGGGCAGGTGTCGGGGCTCGACCTCCCCATAACCACCGTCCCTGACACACCCGACACAGAATGCCACCGTCCGACGTCGCTGATGTCCGCTTTCCCTTCAGAAGCGGGCGTATCCTCTTCAATTATCCCGTACTACTGCACAGAAATCCAGTCGAAAAAGAAGATTCGTGAGAATGTTCCAGTGTCACCGGTATCGAATAGCGGCACGAACTGGCGACTCATCAACGCGTCAGTTGAAAATCGGTGCTGAGGGCAGAATCAGATGGAGCTCAACTGCGGGGCGAGCGAGCGCGGCTGGGCACGATGTGGCCTTGAATTGCGACCGATAACCTGAGGCAAGAATGCGCTGCCGAAACGGAAGAGACCCGACGCGCCGCCGGATGCCAGAACCTTCAGCGCGGGGCGTTCGGTGTCAACGCTGCGGCATTGGGGGAATGTGCGGCATAGGGGAAGAACCGTCAAGTCCTATTCAGCTTCCAGCTCGTCCAGCGAAACTTTGAAACGGTCGGTACTCGCCGGGGACAGCAGGAACACTTCGGCGCGGCCCTTGATCTGGGCGTATCGGCCCCGGGCCGAGTCCTTCGGACAGGTCTGCGATGAAACGAGGAGGACGTATTCCGTGCCGTCCTCGAATTCGATGACGACCTCTCGCTCCGGCTGGCCCAGAGCGAACGGCGTGGCATCGTCGACGCCATACGCCACGTAGCGCTCCGTTCTGAGGTCACGCACCTGGAGCAAGAGGTTCTCAACCTTCTTGCTGTCGATCGGCCAATCTGGCTCAGCAGCGTACTGCCATTCGCCCTCCATTTTATCGAAAACGTAGGTTTCCTCGTTGTAGCGGATGGAGAAGCGAACAACGGCCTTTTCATCGAAGGCGTGGACCTGCGTCGGTCGGAATTCCTTGAATAACTGATCGGCGAACGAATCCGCCACCTCGCAGACCCTGTCCTGATCACTCCGTTTGGCGTAGGCCTTTGCGCCCTTCTGGGCCACCAGGAGTTCGTAGGTCTGGTCAGGTGGCTGCACTTCGACAGGGACGAGCTTCTGCGGCTCGCTCTCGGTGGCCTCGCTCTCAGCACCTGGCTCACCCTCATCCTCGGCTGCCGTTTCGTCAGGTTGACTCGATCCCTCGGCCTCCTCGCTCGAATCTTCGTCCGCACCGGCCTCTGGCGTTTCGGCATCCTCATCGGCCTGAGTCGGTTCCTCCTGCGGAGCGGGCTCGAATCGATAGGTTACCGGCGGTTTGTACGTAAAGGTCACCGTCGCGGAAGGGGCGTCCAAGCCGGATACGGTCAGAGCATCCCCCTGCTCAACGATCGACGTCGCCCGCAGCGTTGCGAGATCCTCTACAAGCTTTTCTACCAGATCGGTCTGAACTTCAGCATCCGCAGGTGCGGTCATGCGCCAGGTATCGTCCGAACGCTCGAAAGTGAAAGTGATGTCGCCGTCGCCGAAGCGGTTCTCTCGTCGCAAGGTGACCGGTCCGATCCGTCCAGCCGGCAGATTGAAAATCGTCCGGTTGCGATAGGCCCGCGGTCCCCGCAGAAGACCCTCCACGTCGGTTGCGCGAACCTTGGCGATAGAGGTCGATTCATTTCGCTGCACGTAGACCAGTCGCTTGAGCCTCTCATCCGTATACGCACCGACCGCGACGCGCTCTGGTTCGTCCGAACCCGGAATCGTGAGTGTCAACAGTGCTCGAGGCTCATCCAGGCCGTATTCCGGGCCGGGCTCTTCGATGCCGTCAACAAACACTGCGGCGTTCATGTCCGCAATCGTGGATAGCAGGTTCGTGACAATGCTGTCCTCGGCGGCTTCCCCGTCTTCGGCGAACGACCATGCGCCGTCCTTCTTGATCAGCGTAAAGGTGCCGCTATCGCCTTCGACTTGGATGCTGGAAGCGGATCTCACCTGCGCCGTGGTCACCGACATCACCCGCCAGTCGGTCATGACCGGCTTCAACTTATCGGCGTTGAACTTGGAGATGGTGGCGACGTAGGCCTCGTCACCGATCCGCGCATAGACGCTTGTGTCCTCTCCGATCGGCGATTGGCCTGACAGATGCAGTTCGTAAACGGTCTCCTTCAGCTCGGGCGGTCCAACGTCCTCCTCCTTAGCCTCCTCGCTTTCTTCAGCCGATTCCTCTTCCTCCTCTTCTTCGGCTTCGACAACCGTCACACGTACGGTGCGAACCGGCTCCGCCAAGCCGTACATCCCCAGCGACTCCGCTCCTTCGGCGATCCATTTCGAGGCACGAAGCCGGCTCAGCGTAGTGACCGCCTGTTGGACCTTGTCCGTTGCTTTCGCACCGGCGGGTGACTCCATCATCCAATCCGCACCGGTTCGCGTGAAGGAGTAGGTGACGGGCTCCGTGCCCCGTTCCCGATCCACGATCTCCAGCCGGGTCGTATCCTGCGCATCAAAGGTCCACAGTTTCAGATCGCGATATTCAAGCACCTGCTGCTTGAGGAAGGTCGAGAGCTTCAAGGCGATGACACAGATCTCATCGCTGTCGGCGAGTCGCACGTAGCTTTCCGTCGCCGATGCCGGTTTGCCAATCTCGATGGTGACGGACTTGCCCTCTTCGTCGGTCATTGTGACCACGGCTTCGGGTTGATCCAGACCGGCCTGCTCCGGTGTGACACCGCCGGGCTCCCCGGGCTTGTAGCTGATTTCGAAGTCCGCGCGCAGCAATTGCCGATTGAACTTGTTGACCTCCCACGCCGCGACCTCCGTCTCAAACGGTGAGGTCATCCGCCACTCGTCGCTCGTCGCCGAGTCTCGCGCGAAGACCCAGTCCGCGGCCTCACCGCGCCTGCGGCACACGATCTTGACCGCGTCGCCCACGGCGTCTTCTTCGACGAGGATGCGCTCGGCTGCGGAAGAGGGTCCGCCCGTCAACGGCGGCTCTTCAACCGGCTCCCGCGTCGCTTCCATTCGCCCGATCAGCAAGTATCCGACGACGAGAACGAGAAACAAGACCGCCAACAGCAGTGTTGTCTTCGTGTTCATGGCTCTACCTGCGTCGCACCCACCAAACCACACCGCCACAGCAAAGCGCCAAGGCGGGCCAGACAGCTATCGTTATGGCCTTGACCGCCGTCACCGTAGACTCTTGTTCGATGTTGAGCACGGCAGCGTCGATCGGCCGCCCAATGTTCATGAATTCCGTGTTGTCATTAAGCCAGTGCAGAGAGTTGATGAAAAGCGCCACGTTGCCGGGATTCCGCGATCGCAGCGTGAGACCTTCGGGCCTCAAGGCGAACTCGCGGGCAAACGCGATGTCGTCAATCGCGAACTGCTGCGAGCTCACGACAACCATCTTGGCGTCACCCTTCTCGGCGGCCGCGGCCACGACGAACGGCCCCTCCAGGTCCCCCTCTACCTTCGTAACCGAATCTCCTACCGCCTGTTCAATATACTTTTGAACATCCTGGGCGCCCCACAGGCCGTCTGCGGCGGGAATCGAAAGCAAGGGCCAAAGGGTGACCCCCTCCGGCGGCGGCTCCGCCAATTCGAACGGCGCACATGACGGCAGACGAAGCAGCATAGAAGCGGCACCCGAAACGATCGGATGGCTTGCAGGCTCAAACTTGTTCATCGAGACCGGATCGCGACTGAACGCGTATCGGCCTGGAGCAATGCTGATCGCCTGAATCAGCAACGTGTTCGCGTCGACATCGACCCCCCACGTTTCCTTCAGATAGTCACCATATTCATAGGGCGAGGGCATCAGGAGCCCCGGCACGGGCGATCCCGGCACCCATCCTGCCAGAAACATGGCACGCCCGTTTTCACCTATGGCTTTGAGGATCGCCTGTCGCTCCTTCTCTCCAAAAGGCGGCTCCCGCGACGGCTGCCCCATCGGACCGGGCTCCGGCGGGCTCGGTTTTAGCACGACGTAAATCGTGCGCGTGGGCGCTGGATCGATCTGGGGCGGGCTGTCCTGCGTCTTCAAGTCCCATTCTTCAACAATGAAATTCGCGTCCTCCAACTGCTCCTTCATCGCCGCATAGAGAGGGCGCGGCTGGTTTGGCATAAAGCCGCCGAAGAACAAGGGCGGGCCGCCGTAGCGAGCGAACACGACGGCCGTCTGCTGCTTGTGTGTGGCGCGCAGGATGGCTGCCGTCAGCTTCTCCTCGCCCTTGAACGCCCGGTCCTCGAACCCCATTTGGCGAGCGCCCGGCGCCTGACGAACGGGCGGCCAAACGGTCGAGAAATCCACGACGCGAGCATCTTCCCCCGTCTCCACCAGGATGGCATTGGACGTCGGCGCAAGCTCGTCCATCACCTTCTCGAATTCGAGCGGCTCAAGCTCATCGAGCCGCTTCTGCTCCGCCTCAATGGCCTCTTTCACTTGGCTGTATCGCTCTCTGGCTCCTTTCAAAAACTCAAGTTTCTGCGGGTCGAGACCGGCGGAGCGGGCGCCCTGCTCTTCCCCGAAATCGCCGATATTGCCAAGCAGCTTCGCGAACTGGCGGTACAAGTCCTTCAGCTCCGCGATGAGGCCCGTATATTGCGGCATCTCCGCCTCGGCCAGCGTGTTGACTCGCTCATGCGTCTTGCTCAGTACCGCGCTCCACTCATTCAACCGGATCTCGATCGGCGCCAGCGGCGATTGCGCCCGCTGCCCGCCGAAGGTCTCACTGCCCAGGGCGGCGATCTCGGAAAGCTCCGATTCGACCAGACCGGCCATCTGCTCGCTCAGCTCATCCTGATACCGCTTGATGCCCTCCTTGTAGGCGTCGAGCTCCTCGGCGAATGCTTTCTTGTCTTCCAGCCGTTTCACCAGAGCCTTGAACTCCTGGTGATCCTTCAGCGGGTTGATCCACTGGGCCGTCACGTTGCTTCGATTCGTCGCCTCGTACAGCTCCAACAGGTCCCGGGCGGCCTGCCGATAGCGCGGCTGATCTTCTTCCTCCCGATCCGTTTCGAAATACAAGGACGTCAAACGGACGTCCTGCTCCAGATTACGGACCAGGTTTTCCGTCGCCTCGCTCAGGCTGTTGACTCCGGAGGAGGTCATGTCTGCACGGGCATGCATCTTGAAGCCGATGACCTGGGCCACAACGATGATGGCGACGACCAGAATGATCGAGATCGCCACGTTCGTACCGACCCTCAGCCGGCGCCCGGCCGACGTCTCCGACGCAGTCGATGCGTTCTTTCTCTCTACCGCCATCGCCGAAACTCCAAGATCTTGACGGAAAGAAACAGAAACAGTGCCGCGGTGGTCACAAAGAAGATGACGTGATTGACGTCCACCAGACCGCGGACGAAGTCGCTGAAGTGGCTGCGAATCGAAAGCTGCTGAAGAATCGTCCTCGGCCAGCCCTCGACGCTCTGGGCCAATGCATGGAAGGCGAACGTCATCAGCGCGAGCAAGGCGCAGCTCAACAGCACCGCGACGACCTGATGCCGCGTACAACTGCTGAAAAACAAGCCCACTGAAATGTATAACGCACCCAGGAGAATCAGACCGAGAAAGTTGCACAGCAGGAGCAGCCAATCAACCGGCCCATACATTCGCAGAATGATCGGATAAATGATAAGCGTCAGCAGCAGGACGACGTAGAACGCCAGCGCGCCAAGGAATTTGCCCAGAATAACGTCCACATCCGTGACCGGCACGGTCATCAGCGTTTCGATCGTTCCGCTACGAAGCTCCTCGCTCAGCAGCCGCATCGTCAGCATCGGGAGAACGAAGATGAGGATGAGCACCATCCAGACTTCGCAGAACGAGCGGAGCGAGGCCTCCGCACCCGGCCGAAACGTGCCCAAGGCGAATGCAAGCCCTGCCGTAAACAGGAAGATCGCGTTCACCATGTAGGCGATCGGCGACAGGAAGTAGGCTCCGAGCTCACGCCGCGCCAACGTCCCAACGTTTTGCATCAGCGATTTCCTCCTTCAGCGTTCATAACCGCCCGCCTTCAGCCGACGCCGAGTCGGACCAACCTGCCGAATCCAACCGCAAGTCTTCGTCCAGTACCGCCGGCCTCCGTGCGGACGAAACAACGCAGTACCGCCGGCCTCTGTGCCGGCGAAACGACGACGTTTCATCTGGGCCGGCAGAGACGCCGGCTCCACTGGAAACGCGCGTCGCCGGGGTGCCCAATCGCTGCCCCAGGTCCGAAGGACCTGGGCCACCCGACGCGTTCCTTTGGGTGGCCCGCCTCCTTTGGAGGTGGGGCGTGAATCGCTTCCCCAGGTCCAGAGGACCTGGGCCACCCGGCGCGCGACTTAACAGCGATCATCTGCCTACCGAACGCTCATGCTGCTCGGCGGTCACTTGAACAAAAAAGTCCTCCAGGGTCGCACCTTCCCTCCGGATCTCGCGCAGAGGCCAACCTCTCTCATGCGACAGCTTGACCACCGCCTCGCGGACATCTTGATGGGGCCGAGCTTCGATGCGAAGGCGCACCCAGCCATCTGTGATGGTCACATGCAGACCGCTGACGCCTTCCAAAGCGCCCACGCCCTTACGGATTTCCTCTGTCGGGCCTTTGATCTCCGCCACCACGCGGGCCTCCGCGGTCAGCTTATCGCGAAGCTCCGTCGGCGCACCGCTAGCTACGATCTTGCCGGAAGCCAGAATGATTGTGCGGGTGCACAACTGCTCCACCTCAGGCAGGATGTGCGAGCACAGCAGGATCGTATGTCGCTGCCCCAACTCCTTGATCAGGTTCCGCGTCTCACGAATCTGGGCCGGGTCCAGTCCGATCGTCGGCTCATCCAGGACCAGCACGGCGGGATCGTGCATGATCGCGTCCGCCAGGCCGACGCGCTGTCTCATTCCTTTCGAAAGGTGCCCGATCGGGCGATCGACGAATTCGCCAAGCCAGCAGCGCTCCGTCACCCGGCTGATCGCCTGCTCGCGCGACGGACCGTTCATCCCCCGCAGCTTCCCGCGGAAGTGGAGGTATTCCCGTACCCGCATTTCAGGGTAAAGCGGGGTGGACTCGGGCAGGTAGCCCACTCGCCGCCGAACCTCCATCGATTGACCGAACACGTCGAAGCCGGCCACCGAAGCCGATCCCGATGTCGCAGGAATGTAACAAGTCAGGATTCGGATCGTGGTGGTCTTGCCCGCCCCATTGGGCCCGAGCACGCCGACGATTTCCCCCTCCTCCACGGTGAAGGAGACCCCGTCGACGGCCAACACCGGCCCAAACCGTTTCTTGAGGTTCTGCACCCGGATCATGCTGAAATCTCTAACGATTCACTGTCCGCAGAATCCAAAAGTCCATCCATAACCAGCGGAAAACGCAGGCTACATACGACATGCGGAATTTTTTTAACACCACGCCTCATCATGTCAAGGGAACTTTTGATCCCGGTACGGTCCTCGACAACGAGAGCCCGCGACGGCTTGCCCCTCCATTCCGTGACGCTCCCAGTTCCCGATTCCCGTCAAGGGAATCAGTCCGCAGTCAGACATGACCGGCCAATCCACCATCGCATGTCTACGCCATGGCCGGAAACGAGTTGGGCGGGTCCTGATGTCCTGAGGGCTCGTCCGCACGTCGCTCTCCATGCTTCGAGCCGAAGGAGACGTCGTCCGGAACCGGCGGGGCATCGGAGACGTCAGTGGCGGCATGAGCGAGTGCAGGGTCCGAGCAGGTGGCAACGCGGTGTTGGGCAGAATCGCTGCTGCCAGCCAAGGGGCTTCATCCCTGCCAATGTGGCAGGCCCGCGCCGACCGTCTTATCGGATAGAATGACCGTAACTTCTTTCCGGAAAGTCACTTATGATCCAGCCACAAAGTGGTATACCGTGTGTATTTCACGTTCCGAGGGAGCGGCGTGGCTCCGGAATGAGGTGTTATGCCATGAACATGGATCGATTCACCATCAAGGCCGCGGAGGCCCTTCAGGGAGCGGATCGGATGGCTCGGGAGCAGGGCCACTCCGAGCTGACGCCATTGCACCTGCTGGGGGCCCTCGTCTCGCCGTCCGCAGATGGCGAAGGCGGCAGCGGTGGAATCATCGTACCGCTGCTGGAGAAGGCCGGCGCGCACGTCGACCGCGTCCGCTCCATCACTCAGTCGGAACTCGCCCGCTTACCAAAAGTCGCCGGAAGCACGCTGGCACCAAGTCGCCAACTGCACGACGTGCTCCAGGCCGCGGAGAAAGAGGCCCAACGGCTGAAGGACAAGTACATCTCCACCGAACACCTGCTATTGGCTCTGGCCGACGTGAAGAGCGACGCCAGGGAAGTGCTCTCCGTGAGCGGCGTCAGCAAGAATGCCATCCTCGCAGCTTTGAAGGAAGTTCGCTGCAGTGCCACGGTCGATTCACAGAATCCCGAAGACACCTACCAGGCGTTGGAACGCTATGGCCGCGACCTGGTGGCCATGGCCCGCGCGGGCAAGCTCGATCCGGTGATCGGGCGGGATGACGAAATCCGCCGCTGCATGCAGGTCCTCGCTCGGCGAACCAAGAACAATCCGGTACTCATCGGCGATCCGGGCGTCGGCAAGACGGCCATCGTCGAGGGGCTTGCGCAGCGCATTCTTTCGGGCGATGTGCCTGACGCACTGAAAGACAAGCGCGTCGTCGCATTGGACATGGGCGCGTTGATCGCCGGAGCCAAGTACCGCGGCGAGTTCGAGGAACGGCTCAAGGCCGTCATTCGCGAAGTCACCGAATCCAACGGACAGGTCATCCTGTTCATCGACGAGCTGCACACGGTGGTCGGCGCAGGCCGGGCCGAAGGCGCCGTGGACGCCGGCAACCTCCTGAAGCCGGCGCTGGCGCGTGGCGAGCTTCGCTGCATCGGCGCGACAACCGTCGACGAATACCGACAGCACGTCGAAAAAGATAAGGCCCTCGAACGGCGTTTTCAGACGGTCTACATCGGTGAGCCGACCGTCGAGGACACCATCGCGATCCTCCGGGGGCTTAAACCACGATATGACACGCACCACGGCGTGCGTATTCAGGATGCCGCGCTGGTGGCAGCGGCCACGCTGTCACACCGATACATCGCCGATCGACACCTGCCGGACAAGGCCATCGACCTGATTGATGAAGCGGCCGCCCGGCTTCGCATCGAAAACGACTCGATGCCCACCGAGCTCGATGAGCTTCGCCGCCGCATCATGCAACTGGAGATCGAGCGTGAAGCCCTCAAGCTCGAGAAGGACGAGGGCAGCAGGAAGCAGCTCGGAGCGCTGGAGAAGACACTGGCCGAGCTTAAGGAGAAAAACAGCGCCCTTACGGCCCAGTGGGAGAACGAGAAGCGCGAGCTCGAATCCATCAAGGTCATCAAAGAGCAGCTCAACGCCAAGGAGACGGAACTGGAAGAGGCCGGACGAACCGGCGATCTGGAGCGGGCGGCTCGCATTCGCTACGGAGAGCTTCGCGAACTCCGCGACGAGCTCGACCGGCGCGAGGCCCGGCTCGCCCAGATGCACAGCGACGGGCAAGGCATGCTTCGCGAGGAGGTGACGGCCGAAGAGGTCGCGCAGATCGTCAGCAAATGGACCGGCGTGCCCGTCGCCCGCATGCTCGAAGGGGAAAAGGAAAAGCTCATCAAGATGGAGGAGCGGCTGCACTACTGGGTTGTCGGGCAGGATGAAGCCATCCGGGCCGTTTCCGACGCCGTGCGGCGGTCGCGCGCGGGACTCGGGGATCCCGATCGGCCCATCGGCTCGTTCATGTTTCTGGGCCCAACGGGCGTTGGAAAGACCGAGCTGTGCAAAGCGCTGGCCGCGTTCTTGTTCGACGATCCCGCGGCGTTCGTACGGATCGACATGAGCGAGTTCATGGAGCAGCACAGCGTGGCCCGCCTGATCGGCGCCCCGCCGGGATACGTGGGCTACGAGGAAGGCGGCCGGCTGACCGAGGCCGTCCATCGAAAGCCCTACAGCGTCATTCTGCTGGATGAGATCGAAAAGGCCCATCCCGACGTGTTCAACGTCCTCCTCCAGGTCCTGGATGACGGGCGTCTGACCGACGGACATGGCCGGACCGTCGACTTCCGCAACACCATCGTGGTGATGACCAGCAATCTGGGCAGCGCGGAGATTCAGCGTCTCGCCGACGAAGGCGGCATGGACATCGAGATCGAGATGAAGGTCAAGGAGGTGCTCAAGGCCGCGCTGAAGCCCGAGTTCCTCAACCGGATCGACGAGACGATCGTGTTCCACCAGCTTTCGCGTGAGGACCTCGTCGGCGTGGCGGAGATTCAGATTCGGGGCCTGCGGGCTCGCCTGGCGGCCAAGGACATGACGCTCAGGCTCACGAACGCGGCCAAGGACAAACTGGCAAAGGACGGCTATGATCCCGTGTATGGAGCCAGGCCGCTCAAGCGTCTTATACAAAGGGAAATCGAGAACCCGCTCGCCCGGAGAATCATCGACGGCGAGTTTCTCCCCGGCGACGAGATCGTCGTGGACGTCTCGGGCGAAATGTTCGCGTTTCAACGAAAAGAGACCGCAGCGGCTGTAAAATAGCGAATGGCGAATAGCGAATTCAGAATAACAAAATCGAATGAAACCGCGCTGTGGTCCGCGAAGCGGATCCTGCGCTGCGACAGGAGAATCAGAACATGATCTTTGACCCGATGTACTTTCTTATCGTCGGCCCGGGCATACTGCTGGCCGCGTGGGCAACCTTCAAGGTGAAGTCCGCATTCGCCCGGGGCTCGCGCATTGCCTTGCGGAGCGGCGTATCCGGGGCGGAGGCCGCGGCCCACATCCTCCAGAGCAATGGGCTGCATAACGTCAGAATCGAACCGACTCGCGCCCACTTGGGCGACCACTACGACCCGCGTTCCAAGGTGCTGCGGCTCAGCCCCGAGGTCTACGGCGGACGGTCGGCCGCCTCCGTCGGTGTCGCCGCACATGAGGTCGGTCACGCCCTCCAGGACGCGCGCGGCTACGCGCCCCTGAGCCTTCGAAATGCGATCGTGCCGATGGCATCATTCGGCAGCAACGCGGCGTTGCTGATTTTCATCGTGGGCATCTTTCTCAACATGGCCTCGCTGATCTGGGCGGCGATCATCGTATTCTCGGCGGTCGTGGCCTTTCAGCTCATCAACCTGCCCGTCGAGTTCAACGCCAGCAGCCGGGCAAGAGAAGCGTTGATTGACAGCGGTATCGTAGCCGAGCAGGAGGATCGCGCCGTCGGAAAGGTGCTCAATGCGGCGGCGATGACCTACGTCGCGGCGACGCTCACGGCCGTGCTCACCCTGCTTTACTTCATCATGAGAGCCAGAGACTGAGCATAAGCCGGTTTGACGCTTAGCCGTCAGCAGAGATGGCCCATGGCACGGACGGAGCCTTTCCTCCGTGCCTTTTCGCCGCGCGGAACCGGAAGACAGGGAGCCGATGCGGCTCAACATGCAAGCCCTCACGCACGTCTCCTGTTATACTCCGCATTCATGAACGATCCGGTCGACATGGCAAGCGGCGAACCGCCGAAGGATTCGCCGGCCACCCCCTCGCCGCGTGACCGGCTGGCCGGCCGATTCGCAACGATCCTGGCCGGCTACTGTGTCCTCATCGTCGCGCTGTCCGCCGTTCGACTCTACCTCCAGGATTGGGGTCTTCTAGTGACCAGAGCAGAGAACGAGGTCCTCTACCAGCTCCTCCTGATTCATGGCGTCTGCGTACCTGTCATCTGCATCGGGGCCTGGGCGCTGTTGCTCACCAACCGGCCGGGTAAGCACGGCCTGCGTTTGCTCAGCATCCTTACACCGTTCTTTCTTCTCGCTTCAGTTGATCGCATCTGTGCCTATTTCATCCCACCGATTTACGGCCGAACGACGCTTTTTCTGCAAGATCGAGAACTCGGCTGGCGGCATCGACCGGGAGCGGAGGGCGAGTGGGCCGGCTGGGTCAGAATCAACCGGCAGGGATACCGCGGCCCCGAGGTTGCGGAGGAGAAGGCGCCGGACGAGTTTCGCATTCTCTTCCTTGGCGATTCTGTAGCGTTTGCCCTTCGCACCGACTACGAGGACAGCTTCGTCGCCCGGATCGAACGGGCGCTGAAGGAGCGAGCCGACATGCCCGTCGTCACCACCGTGAACATGTCGGTCAGCGGATACTCGCCATGGCAGGAATACATCTGCCTGAAACGCCAGGGCCTGAAGTTCAGGCCCGACCTTGTGGTGCACTGCTTCTGTCTCAACGATGTAACGGAGAAATTCAATTTGATGCGCTTCGGCGGCGATCGCATCGGCTTCGAGGCAGCGATGGCGTCCACCGGCCTCGAATGGAGTGGCATCTATCGTTTTGCACGCCGTGCGCGGGTGTGGTTGCGATTCGGTACCGACGTCAAAAAGGCGGTCGGCGAGATCGCCGACCGCGAGGTATGGGATCTCGTGGACCGGCCGGACTCGGAGTTCGTGCGAAATGCTTGGTCCGTGACCAAGGAAAACATGGCCGACATCGTTCAGTGGTGCCGCGACAACGACGTCCCGATCGCCGTCGTCTGCTTTCCCTATGCCTTTCAACTGGAACGTTCCCGGGAAACCGATCACCCGCAGCGTGTCCTGCAACTTTTTTGCGAGGACCGGAAAGTCCCGTTCCTTAACCTTCTCCCCTCGATGCGAGGCTATCACGCCGACCGAGGCACGGAATATCCCCTTTTCTACGACCGCAACCACCCGACGATCGAGGGTCACGCATTTGTCGCGGAGCAGATCCTGGCCTTCCTTGAACGCGAAGGTCTTCTGCTTTCATCCGCCACTCAAAGCTCCGACCATGAATGATGCCGACCCGGCAGACTTCTTGTCGAGAGTGGGCCGCGGCGAGCCCGGAAGCGTGCTCGGTGATATACTGAACGCCGATGAGCGATGCCGGGGATAGGTCGAATGAAGCGCCCATGGGACATGCGTTATTGCAGTCCCAGCAGGCGAACCGCCTTGCTGCGCGATGGGCCGGCGTTCTCTGCGCCTACGCTGTTTTGATCGTGCTCGCCGCCCTGCTCAGGCTCTACCTTCGATCCTGGGGGCTCGTTCTCACGCGGGCGGAGCAATCGAGTCTGCTTGTCGTCCTTGGAGTCCACGCCTTATTCGCCATTGCGACCGGCAGTGCAACGGCCCGGTTCCACCGCCGACCTGCGAATGGCCGGCGACGCCTCCGACTCCTCGCGACGTTCACGCCGTTCCTTCTGTTGATCTCGGCCGACGGCATCCTGGGCTTCTTCGCCCCGCCGCTCTACAGTGGCAGCGAGCTTTACGTCAAGGATCAAGAGCTCGGCTGGTGCCATCGTCAGGGAGCCCAACCGTCAGACGACAAGACCATCAAGATCAACGCCAAAGGTCTGCGCGGGCCCGACGTGCTCTATCAGAAAGACGACGACGAATATCGCATCCTCTTCCTCGGAGATTCGATTGCGTTCGGGATCGGCGTTGAGCATGAGGAAACTTTTGTCGCACGCGTGCAGGAAATGCTGAGCCGTGGCCACGCGGGTAAGCGCGTCACCACAATCAACATGTCCGTCAGCGGCTATGGCCCGCGACAGCAATGCCTTTTCCTTCAACACGAAGGATTGAAATACGCCCCGGACCTGGTCGTTCAGTGCTTCTGCCTCAATGACGTAACCGAGAAGTTCGATTACTTCGTCCGCCATCCCCACTTTCAAGTCCTCATCGCGACGTCACCTCTCGAGTGGAGCGGTCTCTACCGCTTCGCTCGTGACAAGATCATGAAGCGTCGATTGGGACAAGAGCGACCGCGAGACGCGTCGAAGTGGGTGAATCAAGGCACACATCATCTCGTCAACGCTCACGATGCCGAAGACGTCCGTCGCGCCTGGTCACTCACGAAGAAGAATATGAAGGAAATCGTCGCGCTCTGCCGCAGCCACGAGATTCCGCTGGCCGTTGCCTGTGTTCCCTTCGCGTTTCAACTGGATCTCGACCCGGTGCAAGACCACCCACAACAGGAACTTGGGGAGTTTTGCAGGAAACACAACGTGCCATATCTTGACATGCTCCCGGCCATGAGAAGCTTGCATGCGCTTCATCGTGACTCGTCCATCCTCTTCAGCGACACATGCCACCTCTCACCCGGTGGACATAGGCTTGTGGCCGAAGAGATCATTGCCTTCTTACGACGGGAAGGCCTGCTGCCCGAATAAGCCCGCCTGCCACCGCGGAATCAGCACTTGGAGCCCCCCTCTGTCCCAATATTGACGATCAAGTCCACCCATAGTACCGTTGTGCTGGCGTGGTGGTCGTCAACTCAGAGGCGAGGTCCTGAGTGAAGACGCCGGAGCCAGCTTGCTCCATCAGCACTCCTTGATCTCAAGCAGCGGGGACAACCGCTCACATGATTCGCTTCGTGATTTTCGAAACTGCCGCAGGCCCGTGTGGGATCGTTGCTCGAGAAGACAGGCTTGTAGCAAGCTACCTGCCGGGACTGGGCCGGCGCTTGCCAAAAAGGCTGCGAACGGATTGGCCTGATGCCGCAGAGGCACCGGGCCTGCTTGCGAAGCTCCAGGCCGCCATTCGAGCCTATTTCGCGGGCCGACGTGTATCATTCAACGTCAAGCTCGATCTCTCTGACTACACGCCCTTTCAGGAAGCCGTCCTCCGGGCATGCCACCGAATCCCCTACGGCAAGACGGCCTCATACGTCGACCTCGCCCGCGCGGCGGGCCGGGTGAACGCGGCGCGGGGCGCCGGAAGCACCATGGCACGCAACCCGATGCCGCTGATCATCCCGTGTCACCGGGTCATTCGTGCGGACGGCTCGATCGGGGGCTTCTCATCGCCGGAAGGCGTGAAAGAGAAGCTCCGCATGCTTGCGCTGGAGGGCGTAACATTAGACGAAACGGGCCGCTTCTCGCTTGGGGCGCACGTTCAGCGCCAACGACGAGCGACGGTCGCAGTTTGAAATGACGGCTTACAGCCTGACGAAAGGATAGAGCCCATGTCCGACCTGACGCGACGAAATTTCCTCCAGGCGGCGACCGCGGCAGCGGGTGCGGGCTTGCTGCCGGCCTCTGCGCTCGGCGCGCAAGCGGCGGCGAACAAGGCAAACGGACCGGTGGTCATAGCAAGCGGCAACGGTAAGCGAGCGACTGCCAAAGCCGCAGAAATCCTGCGCCAAGGCGGTGATACGCTCGATGCGGTCATTGCCGGGGTCAACATCGTCGAGGAGGACCCTGCAGATCACACCGTGGGACACGGCGGTTTGCCCAACGAAGACGGCGTCGTCGAGCTGGACTCCAGCGTCATGCACGGTCCCACCTGCCGTGCAGGTGCGGTAGCCGCCCTGCGAAACATCAAGACGCCCTCTCGTGTGGCCAAGCTGGTCATGGAGCGAACGGATCACGTAATGCTCGTCGGCGAGGGCGCGCTGCGGTTCGCCCGCGCTCACGGATTCGAGGAAGTCAATCTGCTCACCGACGACGCCAGGAAGATCTGGCTTCACTGGAAGGAGCGGCATTCGGATGTCGACGACTGGCTGAAGCCACCCGGAGAGCCTGATGAGATCGACCTTGAATCGAACGCGCAATCGATGGCCGACATCCCGTTCAGCTACGGCACGATCAACTGCTGCGCGGTGGATGCGAGCGGCAACCTGAGCGGCGTCACCACCACGAGTGGGCTGAGCTTCAAGATCCCGGGCCGCGTAGGTGATTCGCCGATCATCGGCGCAGGCCTCTATGTGGACAATCAAGTGGGGGCCGCCGGCGCGACCGGTCGCGGCGAGGCGGTGATCAAGACTTGCGGCGCCCACACGATCGTTGAGGCCATGCGGACCGGCATGTCGCCGCTCGAAGCCTGTCGCTATGCGCTCCAGCGAATCATCGATACCACAACCGAGCCCCACCTTCTGAGGGAAGACGGCAGCCCGAAATTCAATGTCGTTTTCTACGCAGTCGCGAAGGATGGCCGCTACGGATCGGCCTCTATGTGGTCGGGCGCCGAGTTCGCCGTCTACGCAAACGGCAAAAACCGCGTCGAATCAATCCGGTCATTCATGTTTAAGCGGGAAGACATCGAGTAACCGACCGCGTCAGCGCGTTTACAGCCCGATCGCCCCAAAGCACCGCCAGCCAAAACATCGCCGTCCGGAGGACGCCTTGCCTTTCTGCCGGCTCACTTGCCAGCTGGTCTCGCCACAACAGCCGCCGGCACAGAGGGCGACTGTACTTTGATCAAAGACATTCCGTTCTCGCGAAACATGCGGCGCCGGCGCAGGCAGAAGGTAGAGCCGGCGTCTCTGCCGGCTCACCTGCCGGCTGCTCTCGCCACAACAGCCGCCGGCACGGAGGCCGGCGGTACTCTGGATTAAGGCATTCTGTTCCTGCAAGAAACTGGCGTGCGGGTGCCACTGGTGGCCTGTGCACCATTGTCTCGGCCTCCTCAGTCCGGTTGCCGGAGAGGACGTGTCACTCGGCTCGGGCACGCGTGCCCGGAGCCTTTCCCAGGCACCGAAACGCAGCCATTGAAACGGGCAAGCCACCTGGAACCCGGCCTGCTCACTCAGACACGGCCATGCCCTCAGCGCCGTTCACGAATCCGCCGCTGTTTCAACGATTTGGATCGAGGCATTAAGCGAGCAACGTCGCTCGGTTTGCGCCAGGCACCGCCTAGCATGATCGGTTGGGACCTCACCCGCCTCCGCCGCTTAAGGATCGGTAGACGAACAGCCCGACGAAGCCGACGATCAAGGCTAGATAGATGTAATCAGTCCAGTGACCTGAGCCCATGGACTCACTCCACAAACCAGTCAGGCAAACGTTGCCGTAGGTACTCCAGGCGGGAACGTCAAATCGGTGTGCCGACGACTGGTTGGCGCCGGTGCACGAGGCGAAGAATTCACGCCCTGGTAAACGGAGTTCGCGGTTCGGCCCGAGACCCCTCGAGGAACGCCTTCAAAGAATTATAGGATTCGTCCCCTTTCGAGACAACAAGGTTCTTTATCCAGGCGCGTGAGAGCCGGCCTCAGCAGGCTCTTCCCCTTGAACGTCCCAATCCTGAGGTCGAGGTAACCCTGGTCGACCCGCCTTCCGGAGAGCACATCTCGTGCCGCCGCCCCTCACGCAGGTCGGCTATTCGACAAAGATTGACATTCATCACCTCGGCTTCACATTGCCCCCCTGTGTCTGAAGCGGTACGATCGTTATTCGAAATGGCGTGCAGCTCTGCGGTCGCGACCGGACAGTTGGAGTCCTCAACCGACCGACGTTCGCTCGCAGCGTCCATCCCATGGCAACTACCTTCATCCAACATAAGGAGAGATCCCATGCGTCATCGATTCCGCCATTTGCATTTGTGGCTCGTCGCCTGCCTGGTTGTAGCCTTGCTCGTCGGCTGCAACACCACGGAGAAGTCGGAGGAGAAGACGGCGGCCGCACCGAAGCAGCAGGCACCGGCAAAGCAGAAGATCCAGATCACCAAGCTCGATGACCTGCCGCAGCACACCTATCCCTATACGGGTGACGTGGTCGAGCTGGTCAAATCGAAGAAGGAGATTCTCGCGCTGGCCCACAAAGTGAAGGCCGATATCGAATCCGACCTCGATACCTACGACATCAAGGACGCGAACACGCTACAGGATAAGTACGGCACTCTGCTCACTATTGACCTGATCAAGGGCAATTACCAATCCGCCCTCAAGCGGGTGGATCAGATCCGCGACCTGGAGGGGAAAGAAGCGGCCAAGCTCACGACCGGCCTCACCACGCATTCCATGGTTGCAGCCAAGAGAAAGGTCGGCAAAAACGCGCCCGAGGACCTCTACAGGAAAACCTTCCAGAATGAGTTTGCCAAGCGCGTGAACGATCTTCCCTGGGACGTCGTCCAGGACCTGGTCCAGGAGAACAAGGGGCGGATGGAAATCCTCAGCGAGAACCTGATCATCGGCAGCATCCAGGCCGGCATGCAACCGGTCATCGATCAGACCGGCGAGCTGAACGCCGACCTGGCCGCCAGTGCTCTGCGCATCCACTACCTGTTCGAAGAGCAGCTACCACTCAAGAACGAGATCATCGGCGTCTATCAAGGCTTCATCGCCGCAAACAAGACGGAGAAGCCCAACATCTGGGCCGCTCGTGCCATCGCGCTCAACAAGACGGACAACTGCAGGTCGGTGCTCATCGCCGTCTGGGATTCCGGAAGCGATCCCTCCGTCTTCGAGGATCAACTTTGGACCAACCCCAAGGAAAAGCCGAACGGGCAGGACGACGACGGCAACGGCTACATCGACGACATTCACGGCATCGCCTACGACATCTATGCCGAACGGACGACGGGTCCGCTGTGCCCACTGGGCGAGGCCGCCGAGCGCATCCCTGAGGTCATGAAGCACATGAAGGGATTGATGGACCTTCAGGCCGCTATCGACAGCCCGGAGGCCACTGCCCTCAACCAACACCTGGCCAACCTGGCACCCGAGGACGTGCAAGGCTTCATCGAGGACCTGGGACTTGCCGGCAATTATGCCCACGGCACGCACGTGGGTGGGATCATGGTCGAAGGCAATCCGTTTGCCCGGATGATGATCGCCCGGCTCAGCTACGATCATCGCATGGTCCCCGTCGCCCGGACGATCGACTGGGGCAAGCGCGACGGACAGAAATGCCGCGACACCGTCCAGTACTTCAAGGACCACGGCGTGCGGGTCGTGAACATGAGCTGGGGCGAGGCCCTCGAGGATGCCGAGGACTCGCTGGAGAAGAACGGCATCGGCAACAGCGCCGAGGAGCGGCGCGAGATGGCCCGCAAGGTGTTCGGCTTCCAGAAGGAAGGCCTATATGAGGCGATCAAGAATGCTCCGGACATCCTGTTCGTCTGTGCCGCGGGCAACGCCGACAGCGACGTCGAGTTCGATGACTACATCGCATCGTCCTTCGATCTGCCGAACCTGCTCGTGGTCGGCGCGGTGGACCAGGCCGGTGAT
>CP070718.1:1736300-1743940 GCA_020350565.1 Phycisphaerales bacterium | reverse complement strand
TTGGCCCCATACGGACTATGCATTCATCCGCAGGTGACGCCATCTGGTTGCCCAGTGACGCCCGGTTTCCCGATTCGGAGATCCCCGGATCAAAGCTTGCTTGACAGCTCCCCGAGGCTTATCGCAGCCTACCACGTCCTTCATCGCCTCTCGACGCCTAGGCATCCACCATGCACCCTTAGTAGCTTGACCACATTAATGAGAGGCTGCCGAGCCGAGATGGGCGAAGAATATCGCCCCTCGGCCGACCGCATCCGTCGTCAAGCCGGTAGCCGGCACTTGAGATCGCCAACGCTGCGTGGACGCCTCGCCGTGCGAGGAGTCCTGCGCAACGCCATTGGCTTTTGTGGCTCGATCCACAAATCCTCCGTCTGCCCGAGGAGCATCGTCCGGCCTTTTCAGGGGCCGGCTGAGCCTCCGGCAGACGCGCGTCCGCTTCTTCAATTGTCAAAGAGCATACATACGAATATCGCCCGGCGGCTCACGCCTCCGGTCGATCCGAGCAATGCAGCGTACCACTTCTGTGGCGATCGTCAACCGCCCGCCATTGATTTTTTGTGCGCGGTCGCCCCGTGTCAATTGCCCCGGAAGGCCGTTTCGTGTAACTGCCCATTCCGACGAGGGTTAGGAGTAAACCGGTAAACGCCCTGCGGAGCCCCCGCCATGAGCCGCCCACTTCCTCTTTTCGGCGCCCACCTGTCCATTGCCGGCGGACTGCAGAACGCTCTCTACGCTGGCCGGGACATCGGCTGCGACTGCGTCCAGCTTTTCGTCAAGAATCAGCGTCAGTGGAACGCGGCCTCCCTTCTCCCCGGGCAGATCGAGGCGTTCCGGGCCGCGCAGCGTGAGACCGGCCTGATGCCGCTCCTCGCCCACGCCGGTTACCTGCTCAACCTGGCCTCACCCGTAGCGCAGATGCGACGCCGCAGCAAGACCGCCCTGCTGGACGAGCTTCGGCGCTGCGAGGCGCTGGGCATCGACGGTCTGATCTTCCACCCGGGCTCGGCGAAAGGTGATTCCGAGCAAGTCGCCCTTCGACGCGTAGCCACGGGCTTGAACGAGATCCTCCGAAAAACAGAAGGCTTCCGGACCCGGTTGCTCATCGAAAACACTGCGGGGCAAGGTGCCAACATCGGCCACCGATTCGAGCAGATCGCCACCATCATCGACCGAGTGGAGCAGCCGGAGCGCGTCGGCGTATGCCTGGACACCTGCCATCTGTTTGTCGCGGGGTATGACTTCCGAACCGCTGAGGGATACAGGGGCGTGATGGAGGAACTCGACACTGTCATGAACGTGGCACTAATCAAGTGCGTCCATGTGAATGACTCCAAGGGGCGCCTCGGTAGCCGACTCGACCGACACGAACACATCGGCAAAGGCCAAATCAAAAAGTCCGGCTTCGCCCACTTCGTCAACGACCCGCACTTTGCCCGTATCCCCATGATCCTCGAAACGCCCAAAGGCAAGGACGGTCGCGGCGTTGACTACGACAAGCTCAACCTCAAACGGCTACGATCGCTGATCCGCAGGTGATTCCTTCAGCAGCAACGAGAGAGATCTCGCTGCCCATCGTGTGAGAGACGGAGGGTAGATTGACCTCAGAAGACGAAGCCCTCGAGCCCGACCTCATGAGGTCTGCGACGGCCCACGTGGAAAAATCGAGGAAGATCGGCGGTGGTTCGACGATTGTCCTCTTTCGGCCCCGCAAATTCCTGCTTGGCGCGGCAGGAAGCTGGCCGGTCTGGACGGGCAAACGAATGAATCGACACGGGATGTCCGGCCTTCCGAGCGGCCCAGCCGTGTCCGCTCGTGACCACACGAAAAGGAGCATCTCAGGCCTAACCGCAAATCCGGGAGTTGTGACGAACAAGTGCAGGCGGTGAGCTCCGCCGACGGGTCTGGAATGGCGACATACGGCAACCTTCTGCCCCTACTGCATTTGCGACGGACCCTTCGGTTTGCTGCCCCACCCCTTGCGGCGGAATACTCTGCCTGCAAAAGGTTGCGAAAACGTTGTCCGGCACGCACAATTGCTCGACTTGCCACGGGCGGGCCCTCCCTGCGGAAGGCCTGTCGAGTCAGAGCAGTCGAAAGGGGTGCTATGGCAGAAGCAGTGGTGGATAACGCTCAGACGCGCAGCGAACCCAGGTGGGAGGCCCATTCCCGCGAAAGCGTCAAGGACACGATCGAGTCGATCATCATCGCATTCATCCTTGCGTTCGTGTTCCGGGCCTTCGTGGTGGAGGCCTTCGTGATCCCCACCGGCTCGATGGCTCCAACACTCCTGGGTGCCCATGGGACCATGGTGTGCAGCAATTGCGGGACGGAGTTCGCATACGGACTGACGGACCCTTCCAACCGCGGCAGGCAGTCGACGAGCGTCGGCCCGAGGGATCAGGCACTCTGCCCGAACTGCTGCTTCCCGAACAGCAATCTCAAGATCAACGACCCAGCGCGCAACTACGAGTCCGGCGACCGCATCCTCGTTTTCAAATGGCCTTTCGACCTGGGCATCCCCGCCCTGGGCCCCCAACGATGCGATGTGGTCGTATTCAAGGACCCGGCCGACGTGGGGACCAATTTCATCAAGCGACTGATGGGCCTGCCCAACGAGGTGCTCATGATCGTCGATGGTGATGTCTACACGGCGCCCGTTGACTCGCTATCCCCGGAGGCCGTCGAAGAACTTGAAGAAAGGCGTCACGAAAAGTACCTTCTCCGCACAGATGAGAACAACTACGGCCCGCTTCGATCCCCGTGCTCCGATCTGCTCAAAGAGCTGAACCAGAAGCTGCGAATCGTTCGAAAGACGAAAGTTGCTCAGGAGGCCCTCTGGTTCGTCGTTTATGACCATGACTACCTGCCCCGCACGGCCGATCTGGGGCAGCCCGTTTGGGTCGCTGCTGAGGGCAAGTTATCGGGATGGGACACCGATCGGCGGCGGCTCACGTTCGAGGATCGCAAGCTGCAGGCCGATTTCATCGAGTTGCGAGGCAAGTCGATCGAGGCCTTTTGCGCTTACAACACCAGTGTACGAGAGAACCTGCCGCCGGTGTCCGACCTCCGCGTTCGGTTCGTCCTGACGCCCGGGGAGGACGAGGGACAGGTGGCCATCCGCCTCCAAAAGCGCAACCACGTTTTCTGGGGGACGGTGGACGTGGACGGGCGGGTGAGCATCGATCGCTCGGGACTCAGATCCTCGAACGATAGGCAACCGTGGCTCTCGGAACAGTTGCCCCCCCTCACACCGGGAACGCCCGTGGAGATCGCTTTCGAGAACGTCGATTACCGCGTAGCTCTGAGCGTCGGAGGAAAAGAAATCCTGGCCTCCTCCGACGATCCCAAGCAGGAAGGCTTCTACGGTCCGAAGCTCGAGTATCTGCAGCGTCACGCGCGACCGCCGCAAACGGAACCGCCTCGCATCTACGCCGCGGGGGGTAACTTCGAACTGGATCACCTCGTCGTCGAGCGCGATGCTTATTATTTTGACACCCGATTCGAGCTGCGAAGCAGAGAGCACGCGTGGCTGCAGGGCGTTGGCGGCTGGGGCACACTGCAGAACCCCATTCTCTTGCGGTCCAACGAGTATTTCATGTTGGGCGACAACAGCGCGGCCAGCAAAGACTCCCGGCTCTGGGACACCTTGGGACCGCATCTGAGCCACCTGGGCGAGGAGGTCCAGCTCGGGACGGTGCCGAGGGACCAGATCATCGGCAAGGCCTTCTTCGTTTACTGGCCGATGGGCTATCGCCTTGAATGGCTCCCCTCGCCGCTGAACAGGATCGGCTTCATCCCCAATGTGGGCAACATGAGGTGGATCAGATGAGAATAGCGAATGAAGAATAGCGAATAGCGAATTGTAAGGTCAGACCCCGTTGAAGCTTGCCTGCCCAGAGGCGGATGATGCAGAAAAAGCCGCTGCTTGAAGCACGAAACCTGGTGAAGCGATACAACGGTCGGGCCGTCGTGGACCGCTTCTCTTTCCATGTGAACGTGGGGGAGATCGTGGGCCTGCTCGGCCGGAACGGTGCCGGCAAGACCACCACGTTCCGAATGACCATGGGGATGATCGACCCGGAAGAGGGCTCCGTCTTCTTCAAGGGAGAGGACGTCACTTCGCTAGCCATGTACAAACGGGCCCAGCGTGGCATGGGCTACCTCTCGCAGGAGCCCAGCGTGTTTCAACGCCTTTCGGTCATGGACAACCTGCTGGCCATCCTGGAGACGATGCGCGAATACAACCGCAAGGAACGGCTCGGGCAGGCGAAGAAACTGCTCGAGCAGTTCGGGCTGACCACCCAGCGTGATCAACCGGCACGGACCTTGTCCGGAGGAGAACGACGCAAGCTGGAGATTGCCCGCGCCCTGGTCACGCGCCCCAATCTCATCATGCTCGACGAGCCTTTCAGCGGCGTGGATCCCAAAGCGGTTGAAGACCTTCAGGCAGAGATACTCGGGCTGAAACGTGACCAGGGGATTGCCGTTCTGCTGACCGATCACAACGTTCGAGAGACACTGCGCGTGACCGACCGGAGCTACATCATTCACGACGGCAAGATGCTCGCAGAAGGTGAGCCGAAGCAGATCGTCCGCAACGAGCTGGTGCGCAAGACCTACCTGGGCAGCAGTTTCAAACCCGAGGAGTTCGACCGCTAGGTATTCCCCTGCCGATACCCGATCCTGCAGGATGCCTTGCAGCACCGGACTCACACCGTGACGGAGACCGCGGGTGAGCGAAGCAAACCAGCACAATCCTCGAGGCGCTCGGCACCCAGAAGAGGCTCGGACAATGATCTTCGAGTGGATCGACGGGCGGAATCAGAGCTGGACGATCGAACTGCTCCCCGAACGCATCACCTTATCGAGCAAGTCCGGACAAATCGAGATCGCGCGCGAGCACTGGTCCAGGGACATTTACGTCGCCCAGCACGGGCCCGGCTTTGTGATCCGGTTTCAGACGTTTGAGAACGAAACCGGCTTCGCGGTTTCCGCGCAGCAGGCTCAGCCACTGCTGGACCATCTCAGAGGGCAAACCAAGACCGTCACCCAAACGGTAGAGACCCGAAGCGAGCCGACCGAAGCGCAGGCGCCTCTCATGTGGCCCAAGGTGTCGCCCATCGCCGTCTGGGCACTGATTTGTTCGAGCCTGGCGTTCATACCCGTGCTCGGTGGGTTCCCGGCCCTTGCCGCGATTATTCTGCTGGTCCTTCACCGCGACAAGGTACGGAAGACACGAGTGTATAGCCATTCACGGGCCATGTGTGTCGCGGCGGTGGTCTTTCTCGTTGCGGGGCTTTGCGTTTCCGTGCTGGGCACGATTGGGTTCGCAGTAAACCTCGGGCATTGGATGGACGAACCGGAATGGGATGAGTATGAAACGTCTGGGGCAGAATCGGAAGGACTCGATTCACCACAATTCCGCGGCCCAACCGAGGGGAGTGCCTTTCCAACTGCCACGCTCCGGGCGGGTGGAGGCACTGAGGTACGGACCGCAAGTGACGCCGAACGTCCATCCACTGGCGGGCACGCCGCCGGTGGCATCGGAATTGGACCGGCACAGAGGCCGGTCGTACTCAGTGGGGCCGGCGTCTCTGCCGGCCCAGCGCCGTCAACACCTCGCGTCCGAATTGGACCGGCACGGAGGCCGGTCCTACTCAGTGGGGTCGGCGTCTCTGCCGGTCTGTTGCCGTCAAGACCTCCCGATCAAGGCAATGCTGCTCAAAGCCGAAAGCCACATGCCCCTCTCGGCGAGGCCATCTGGGACCGCGATTACAACTGGGGCATGATCGCGGCGGGGCTCTTCGTGGTTCTGCTCTCACTCAGCGTTCACGAATGCGCCCATGCCATCACCGCCTGGTGGCTCGGGGACGATTACGCGAAACGATTGGGGCGCGTAAGCCTCAACCCCCTTGTTCACATCGACCCGATCGGGACAGTCATTCTGCCGCTGATCCTGTTGCTGGCCGACGTGGGCGTGTTCGGCTGGGCGAAGCCGGTTCCCACCCAGCCGCATTACACCGACAATCCACGACGATCGCACATCCTCGTGTCGATCGCCGGACCGGGATCCAATCTGCTGCTGGCCATGGCGTCCTTGCTTTTGCTGCTGGGTTTGGGCTGTATCGTCAGCCTGGCGGCACCGGACGCCGAGGTGAGCACGTTCGGCGAATGGGCGTTCTCCGAGCCGGTCAAGGCTTCTGGCTTTCCTTTGGCTTCCGTGTTCGGCCCGCTGTGCACGGTCCTGCAGCTCAGTTTCCTGATTAACGTGTTCCTCGCCTTTTTCAATCTGATACCCATTCCGCCGCTCGACGGATCGTGGGTCCTGGAACACATGTTCCCCAGCACGTTCGGTCCTTTGATTGCAAAGATCCGTCCGTTCGGCTTCCTGCTGTTTCTGGCCCTGATCTACACGAAGGTCCTCCAGTACCTGCTACTGCCCGTGCTCATCGTTCTCGTCCCCGGCTTCCTGCTCCTGAAAGCGGCGACGGCCTTTTGAGCCGCGTGAGCCCATGCGAGAACTTACGCGGCTCCATGCACAATCAAGTTTTCAACCGCCGAGAACAGTCCCGGAGCGTCCGGCTCATGCGGAAGGATATGTCCGGAGCGCGGGCATGGAAGCAGCTCCACGCGGTCCCCGCCAATTCGCCGTGCGATGCGATCCATCTCAGACCAGGATAGGTAGGGATCCTGCAAACCTGCCGCGATCAGAACCGGGATGCGCAGCTGGTGCAGCCGGGCCCAGGTTCGTCGCCCGAGGTCTCGCAGTTCGATCAATGCCGCGATGGGGTATCGGTCGTAACTGAATAGCCCCTTCTCGCGATGATTGCGAATGGACGCCCGGCTCTTCTTCTTGTAGGTCATGACGAGGCGCAGCAACGGCAACAAGGCGTTGACGGCGGGCTTGAGCCGGAATACGGGCGCGAGCATGGAAACGCATCGAATGCGCGGATCGCTGGCGGCGTGATAGGCCGCCAGCACGGCCCCCATCGAAACACCGACGACCGAAATGGACGAGCACGTCTGCGCCAGCCGGTCAACCTCAGCCTCCACGGTTTCGATCCACTGATCGCAACCCACTTGGCGAAGGTCTTGGACCGTCGCACCGTGACCCGGGAGTAACGGAGAAGAAAGGGACCACTCCGGGTGACGCGAAGCGAGGTATTGGAAGAGGGGCGCCACCTCGGTCGGTGACGCGGTCAGTCCGTGAATCATCAAGACGCCGATGCCGCCGGGCTTTCCTCGATGAAAACGAGGTTTTGCGGCCTCGTTCTGCAATGCTCCACCTCCGGCGCCCATTCGTCGCGGCGTCGGGCATCGCCGGCATCACCGCGTGCGCACTACCCTGCGTCTGTGGATGCACCCCGCGGCGCCATGACGCGCACCGCTGCCGGCGCGACCTCAATCACAGCCGGCGTCTCACCGACCCGCTCACCATCGGCCCACAGCTCCGTTCGTTCCTCCATATGGATGGTCAGCCGTTTGGTCGTCATGATTTCCACTTCAGAACATTCAAGGTGTTTGCCCTTCAGGAGTGCCGGCACGAGGGCCAACGCCCGCAACGTGGACACCTTCCGGACAAGACACAGATGAAGCTGCCCGTCATCGGTTCTGGCTGGAGGGGCAATCGGTATTCCTCC
>CP070718.1:1718567-1736200 GCA_020350565.1 Phycisphaerales bacterium | reverse complement strand
CCCAGCTCGTCCCATCCCCGCGACTCGCGATGGTTCTTGTCGAACAACCTGGCCCCGCCGCGGTGTGTCGCGCTGTGATGAATCACGATCGTGGTCCACCGGCGGCTGAGCTTGCCGCACCCCGGATACCACGGATGGCGCGAAAGATCGACGCTGCGCGGCGCCCGTCTGGTTCGATGCGGCGCCGGGTGGTAGGCGGCTTGCGCCTGTGCGCCTGGCGGACTTGGCTGGTCCAGGCCGGGCCCATACTCCGGATAGTGGGGCTCCGGCGGGATCTGGTATTGGGCGATCGGTTGCAGGGCTTGGGTCCTTCCCCGGCCATAGGCCACGTCATCAGATACGCAGCCGGCAGCAAACGCTGCAGGGATCAACAAGAGAAACGCGAGGTTACGCATCTGAGGGCGGTCCTGATCGGTTAGACGAAAGCGGAAGGTGGGCGCACCAACCTGCTCACCACGCTCTTATCGGACAGGGAGGCTATGCGTGTCAAGGAAAAACGTTTCCCGGCCTCGGCCGGTCAGCCAAGTGCAATCGTTTTATGCTGCGCGCATGCACGCGCGTTTTGGCCACGCTTCGGGCGTCATGGTCATCCTGCACCACCTGGACGTGGCCGCGTACGCGCGCATGCCCACACCAGTGCGGCCCTTCCTTTCCGCTCACGACGCACCAGCGCCGTTCAACAGGGCGCGCGGCAAGCTCACAAAGCCGACCTTGTGAGTTTTCGGGTGGTCCGGCAATTACTCATTCGCGCGAGCGTAGAATGCGTTCCAGATGGCCTCGGCGAAAGCAGCGTGGGCCAGTTCGCTGGGATGATGGTCATGGGCGTTTACCACGAGGTCTTCCTCATCGTACGGGGCGATGGCCGGAAGCAGGTCGACCACCGGAACGCCGTTGGACTCGAAGAACACCCGGATCTGGGCGTGGATGCGCTCGGGATCGTATCGGCCTTCCGGCCAGCGGACGAACGGAAGGAGGGCCACGCGAAGGGTGACGCCCTGCTTTCGACAGTGTTGGATGATCAGGCCGAACCGCTCCTCCTGCGTGCGCCAGATCCCCTCATCCGCGTAGCCGCCCGCGAGCCAGTCAAAGTAATTCATGATGCTCGGCAGGCGGCGGGCATAAATGCGATGGAAGAGGAAGTCGAACAGGAATGAGCTTTCCGTGTTGAAGTACTTTGGCTTCGGCGGATTGGTCGGGTCGAAGCCCTCGGTCGTCGGGATGAGCGTCTCGATGTCGTTGGGCAGATAGCACAGGACGATTTCGTCCACGTCGTATTCGCCGATCGCCTGGTAGGTGGCCTTGATATGATCCCGAGTGTCCCATTTACCCCAGGCCCAATTCATCACTTCGACCGCGCCGCCTCCGGTCTCGTTGAAGCGGCGTTGGATCAGGTTGGTGAACCGGTCCTCTTCGTTCTTGATGCCCCAGCCGTACGTGAAGGAGTCGCCCAGAAACGCGATGCGCCGTACGCCCTCGGGCTTCTCCTCCGTCCATTCCTTGTCGCGGTGCATGAGCGAGTTACGCCGCGGGTAGACGGCGAACCAGCGCTTGGAGGTGAGCGTCGCCCCGAAGGAGTCGGTTTCGACAACGAGGAACCGCAGATAGCTCTCCGCCAGCAACCCGACGAACACCAGCATGCACAGTCCGACGAGGGCATTACCCAGAGCGAGACGCAGCCAGGCCGGCTTCTGTTTGGGAAAGAGACGGAAGAAGCACCACGTGTGGATGATCAGCGAGATCAGGACCACCCACCACCAGAGGTAGTCGGAGAGATAACCGTAGTACCCCGAGCTCCACATCGCGCCAGACTCGTGAACTCCTCAGCCATTGCGGCGAGCCAATACCATCCACGGGCGGCTCATCCTACCAGCAAAGATGGGCCCGATCACGAGCCGATGTGGGAGGCGACCGCCTGCGTATGCCGTAGCGGCGATGCGGGTAAAGACGGCTGACGCCTTATGAGGATCCTCCGTCGCAAATGTTCGAGAAGGTGTGGGGTGCGAGCTGACCCGCCAGGCCGGGGCGGCGTGCGCCTCCTTGCTTCCGCCGTCCCCATGGCCTCGCGAGCCTTCCTCGCAGAAGAAGAGGTCGTTTCGATGTCAACGTCTGAAGGTTCTTTTTGTTGCGCCCTGGGCCGGATGCCGAGCAGGACGGGTTCCTTCCTACCAATCCTCGATCTCGTCCTGGAGCCAATCGCTGAAGCTGATGTCGTCGTCCGAATCATAGTTCAGGGCGGCTTCGACACCGGCGGCTACGCGGGCGACCTGCTCGGTGGAGCAACTGCTTGCGAAAACCGTGGCCGCCGAGATTCCTACGATTACCTTCCACCACCGCTTCATCCATTCAGACCGCGCCATTTGAACTTCCTCCCGATAATCTGGGCAATCTCTCCGTGTCTGCGTCGGGATTATCGGGCGATCAAAGGGCCGGACTACAGGAGAAACGCCTTGTATTTTGTCTATTTTATCGGAAATCGGCCCGAATAGGTTGATATTAGGCATATTATCGGCTCTATAATACACTTCGGGCACAAGCAGCAGGACTTCGGGCATTCCCCTGGAGCCGCGACGCGAAAAGCCGTCCTCGGGGCGCCCATCGCCGGCTGCATGCCCTTGAGCTATGGTCAGAGCCGCGCGACCTTTCGCGGATGACGTGCCTGAAGCGAGCCGTTCGCCCGGATGCGTCGGCGCTCTGCCGCTCCTTCTCCTGGAGCACGCGGTGGGAGCGCCGCCTTGCGGTTGCAGGACTCAGGAGAATGCGCTTCGGCCGTAACTCGGCGTGATTGCGGGTCTTTTGCTGGGGAGGCCATAGGGTTCTTGTATGCGCGGCGGCGCCTTGACTTGGCTATGATGTTTCCCTACGCTTCCGCCTCCGGTTCTCGCGAGGGCCGGTATGGTTTGACGGATTGATTCCCCCGAGCCCCTGGGGCCAGTCGGCCGGGTGTTGGGCCTCTTCGTGCCGGCTAGTGGGCGCGCCTCCTCGCGGCGGAGCGTTCAAGCCTCGGCTGGGGGACCGCAGCCGCGAGCCTTTCATCGCCCCGCGGCCACAGGGATTGGAGGCGAATAGACCGGCCCGGTCGGGCCCTTCGACTGGCCCGGACGTGGCATACCCGGTGGTGTAATCGGTAACACACCAGGTTTTGGTCCTGGCGTTCCAGGTTCGAGTCCTGGCCGGGTAGCGTTTCTCGGTCATGCTCATAGAGGGGATTGGGTTTGGAAGAGACGGCTGCCATCATTCTGGCTGCAGGCAAGAGCACCCGCATGAAGACCGAATCGCCGAAGGTGCTCCACCCGATTTGCGGCCAGCCCATGCTCGCCTACGTGCTCAGCGCCTGCCGCGACGCCGGCGTAGATCGTCTTCTGGTGGTTGTCGGGCATGGCAAGGACGAGGTGGTTGCGCACTTCTCCGGGCAGTCCGACGTCAGGTGGGTGGAGCAGACGAACCAGAGGGGCACCGGTCACGCCGTGCTTTGCTGTCGCGAAGCGCTCATGGACTTCGACGGCAGTGTGCTGGTGATCGCCGGTGACATGCCGCTGGTTCGCCGGGAGACGCTGGCCAACCTGCTGGAAACACGCAGGAACTGTGGTGACGCGGTGGTGATTGCGACCACCGTTCTCAAAGACCCCGATGGTTACGGGCGCATCGTCCGCGACGAGACGGGCAAGCTGCAGGCCATCGTCGAGGATCGCGACTGCACGCCGGAACAGAAGACGATCAGGGAAGTCAACCCGAGCTACTATTGCTTCGATTGCCGGCGGATGTTTGAGGCCTTGGAGAACCTCCGTCCGGACAACGTCAAAGGGGAGTATTACATTACCGATGCCGTACATATTCTCCGTGACTTGGGTGGTGGCGCTTCCGCAATAGAGGCCGTACCGGCAGAGGATGCCATGGGAATCAATTCGCGGCTGGATTTGGCCGTCGTCGGCCGCGCGATGCAGGACCGCATTCAGCTCGCGATCATGCAGGAAGGGGTCACCATCGTTGACCCCGACAACACGTGGATCGAGGCGGGCGTTTCCATTGGAAGGGACACCATCGTCTATCCGTTTACCTTTATCGGAACGGGGGCGGCCCTCGGCGAGCGGTGCCGCGTCGGCCCATTCGCGCGGATTGCCGCACAGGCAACGGTCGGCGATGATGCGGTCGTCGAAGAGATCGGCGTAACTGACCTCCTTTCCAAATAATCAGGGATGAATGAGATGGATATGACCGGAGACGTGGGCGATTTGAAGATCTTCGGCGGCACGGCAAGCACGGAACTCACCGACAGAATCTGTGAGTACCTGAACGTCGAGCGCGGGAAGGCCGTCACCAGCAGCTTCCCCGACGGGGAGACCCTGGTCAAGCTGGAGTCGGACGTGCGCGGCAAGGACTGCTTCGTGGTGCAATCCACGTCGCCGCCGTGCAACGACAATCTGATGGAGCTTCTGATCTTCATCGATTGTCTACGCCGCGCCAGCGCCCAGCGCATCACCGCGGTGATCCCCTATTACGGATACGCTCGCCAGGACCGCAAGGCCGAGGGCCGGACGCCGATCACCGCCAAGCTCGTCGCGAACATGCTGACGACCGCCGGTGCCGACCGCGCGCTAACCATGAACCTGCACGCCGATCAGATTCAGGGCTTCTTCGACATTCCCGTTGATCACCTGACCGCGGCTCCAGTCCTGGCCAGGCATTTCCTCAAACGGGACCCGGAGAATCCCGTACTGGTCTCACCAGACATCGGCAACATCAAGTTCGGGGGGGACTTCTCCCGGCGCCTCGGCAGCGAGCTGGCAGTCATTCACAAACGCCGCATCACCGGCGATTCGACGGTCGCCGTAACGATGGTCGGAAACGTCAAAGGGAAAAGCGTCCTGATGTTCGACGACATGATTACCACCGCAGGGACGGTGTGTGACGCGGCCAAACTGGTTCGCGAGAACGGCGCGAAGGCCATCTTCGTGGGCGCGACGCACGGTGTCTTCGCCGGTCCGGCGATTGACCGGCTGCTTGCTGCGGATCTCGATGAGATCGTGGTGACCGACACCGTCGCGTTGAAGCCGGGCGTCCGCGAGCGCCTGAAACATTTCACCGTGCTGTCGGTGGCGGGCCTGATCGGCGAGGCGATCAAGCGCATACACGAGCACAAGTCGGTCAGTGCTCTTTTTGAGCCGTAGTAGGAGAGCTTACGGACGATGGAAAAGATGACGATCAAGGCGGAAGCTCGGACGACCAAGGGCACGCGTCAATCGCGCCGCCTTCGCGAGCAGGGCAAACTGCCGGCGATCATTTATGGTCACGGCGCTGAGCCCATAGCGATTACGTTAAAGCGGCACGATCTCGAGGTGGCTCTGTCACATGGTGCGCGCACCCTTCATGTCGAGATGCAGGGCGATACGAAGCAGTACCTCATCAAGGAGGTTCAGTACGATCATCTCGACCACGAGCCGATCCATGTTGATCTGGCCCGGGTGCACATCCACGAGCGAGTTGAAGTCGAGGTGGGCATCGAACTCAAGGGCACGCCGAAGGGCGTGAACGAGGGCGGCATGCTCGAGCAGTCTATGGCCGAGATCGAGGTGGAATGCCTGGTGACGGATATCCCCAGTAGGATCAACGTCGTAGTGACGGAGCTTGGCGTCGGGGACTCACTATACGTCAAGGATCTGCCGCTTCCTTCCGGCGTGAAGGCGCTGGCCGATCCCGAGGACCGGGTTGCGACCGTGCGTGAGGCCGCCGTGGTGCCCGAGGAGGAGGAAGAGGCCGCAGTTGGCGAGGAAGAGCCCGCCCAGCCGGAGGTCATCGGCCGAGCGCGCAAGGAAGAGGAGGAGAGCGAGTCCTGACCGCGACTACGACGGCTTTGACGGCCTCACGGGCGAACAGGCAGATGCTGGGTTGAGGCTCGGATCGAATGTGGTTTTGGCGGAAGAAGTCGCCTGAAGGTCTCCTGAAACTGGTCGTCGGTCTGGGCAACCCGGGGGCGAAGTACGAGGGTACGCGTCACAATCTCGGATTCGATGTCGTGGACGTTCTCGCAGGCCGTCACGACATCGCCATGACGACGGAGAAGTTTCACGCATGGTTCGGACTGGGCGAGGTTGCCGGGCATAAGGTGGCGCTGCTCAAGCCGACGACGTTTATGAACCGTTCTGGTCAGGCGGTGGGCGCCGCTGTGCGGTTTTACAGGTTGCTGGCAGCAGAGCTGATGGTGATTGCCGACGATTTGGCGCTTCCCGTTGGGCGCCTGCGTATTCGGGGCAAGGGGTCGGCCGGCAACCACAACGGCCTGCAGAACGTCATTGACCATCTGGGCACGGAGGAATGGCCCAGACTGCGGATCGGCATCGGCGCGCCGGTGGGCATACCGTCGTCATACGTGCTCACCCGCTTCCAGCCGCAGGAGGAGGAAATCATGCAGCGGGCGCGCCGGTGGGCCGCCGATGCCGTGGAGTGTTGGATCGAACATGGGGCGGACCTGGCCATGACCCGTTTCAACGGCGATCCGCCCGAGTCCGGCTGACGGCGCTTGTCGCAGCATTTTCGATACGTCAGCGCAACGTAGGAGATCGGAGAAGTTGAATCAATACGAAGCGATGTTCTTGTTTGATCCGACGTTCGGGGCCTCGTTCGAGGCTTGCGAGACCGAGATCAAGCGCCTGATGGAACGTGCGAACGCGGAGCTGCTGTTCTGCCGCAAGTGGGAAGAGCGACGATTGGCCTACAAGATCAAGGGCCGGAAGCGCGGCGTGTATGTGCTGGTGTATTTCAAGGCGCCGCCCGACAAGATCGTTCCACTCGAGCGGGACGTGCAGATTTCGGAAAACATCCTCCGCGTGTTGGTTCTGCGCGCCGATTACGTGACGCCGGAGATGATGGAGATGGCGGCGCAAAAGCGCGTGGAAGGTGTTGCCGGTGATCAGGCGCCGGGCGCTGCCGATTCCTCGGATCGGACGTCACGCCAGAAGAAGACCTATAGCGTTGAAGACGTCAAAGATAATGAGGATTCCGACGCCGACGAGTCGGAGGAATCCGGCGAAGTGGACGTCATCTCGACGGGTGACGGGTCGAACAGCTCCGCTGATCGTGCTGCGCGGGGGGCCGAGTAAGGCGCGCTCTTGTGCTTGCCGAAGCCTTGACGCGGTGCCATGTTCCTCGGCCAGCAGCGTTTGCCGTTCGGCGATCCCGGGACATGAGCGAAATCCCACTCGCCCGGTACGGCGGTCCCCCTGCCGGGCACAGCAAGGAGCCGACGATGGCAAGTTACAACCGTATTATTCTGGCAGGGAACTTAACCAGGGACCCGGAGTTGAGCTACACGCCCGGAAACGTGGCCGTTTGCCGTTTCGGCATCGCCACGAACACACGCTGGCGCGATCGTGAAGGCAACGCGCGTGAGGAGGTGTGCTTCGTCGATTGCACGGTCTTCGGTCGACGGGCGGAGGTCTTCAATCAGTATATGTCGAAGGGCAGACCTGCGCTGGTCGAAGGGCGGCTTCAGCTTGATCAGTGGACGTCTCAGGACGGACAGAAGCACAGCCGCCACAAGGTCGTGGTTGACAACTTCACGTTTCTCGGCGGCGGCCCGGGTGCAGGCGCTCGCGGTGACGCGGCGGCTACAGCGGGTGCGGCGGCCTCACCAGCGCCCGGAGGGGTTGAGTCGGACTATGACGGCCCGCCTCCGCCTGCAGATGAAGACATCCCCTTTTAGTAGGATGAGGTTCGCTGGATTCGGGTCCGCGTTTTAAAAAGGATGTGAGGAAAGAATTTTTGCCCGCCGTCGCTGGAACTCACAGAAGCATCTACAAGCCCGTGGTGAGGTCGAAGCTTCCCGGAGGCGGATGCTTAGCAGGGAAACCCCGAGTGTGATCTATTGCGGTCGGCACGGCGGCGCAGGAATCGCCGCTATCGGCGGCGAAGGGAAGGGTTCGCGAGCGTTTTTCGGTGTATACTGATGCCCCGCCGGCTTGGTCGAGCGGGGCGTGACTCGAGATTGAGAACATGAAGCTGCTATTACGAAAGAACGTGAGCAAGTTGGGTATCGTCGGGGACATCGTTGAGGTCGCTGACGGCTACGCACGCAACTACCTGCTTCCTCAGGGTGTGGCCACACAGCCGACGGAGGCGAACATTCGTGCCCTGGCGGAGGCGCGAAGGATCGCCGAGAAGGAGCGCGAGGAGCGTCGTGCGGCCCTGCGCGCTATGGCCGATCGAATCGAAGGTATTGAGGTCACCGTTGCCGCACGCGCAAATGAAGAGGGCGTGCTCTACGGCTCGGTGGGCAAGAAGGAGATCGCTGCGGCTCTAAGCGCCGAGGGGCACGACGTCACCGAAGAGCAGGTCTTGTTGAAAGAGCCCATTCGTCGTTTGGACAACGTTTCCGTTGATGTAGAATTGATGGAGGACGTGAAAGCGGCGGTGAAGGTGTGGGTGGTTCGCGAGCGGCCGAAAGGCGAAGAGGGAGAAGAGGCAGAGGAAGCGTCACCCAAAAAAGAGAGAGGCGAAGCAAAGGCCGAGGCCGGCATGGAGGCAGGCACGGATGACGAAGGAGACACCGACTCCTGATCAATCTGCTCGCGGCGTTTCAGCACCCGCGACCAACCGGGTTCCCCCTCAAGACTTGGACGCGGAGATGGCTTTGCTCGGCTCAATGATGATGAGCCGGGACGCCATCGCCGAAGTCATTCCCATCATCAGCCGAGACAGCAGCCACTGGCTCTATCGTCCTGACCACCAGAAGCTGTTTGAGGTCCTGCTCGATCTCTATGATGAACCGAACAGGGCCATTGACCTGATCGTGGTCTCCGACGAGCTGCGCCGCCGGGGATTGCTGGAAGAGATTGGCGGGCAGGACTACATGGTCCGGCTCGTCGAGAGCTTTGGAGAATGGGCCAACGCAGAGCATTACGCGGGGATCGTCCGTGATAAAGGTATGCTCCGGGATCTGATCCGTTGTGCGGGCGAAATATCCGAGGAAGCGTTCAACGGTGTTCTCGAGGCCCGCGAAATCCTTGATCGGGCGGAGCAGAAGGTCTTCGGCGTCACCGAGCAGCGGATCAGTCGGGAGGCCTCACAGTTGCGCTTCGCCCTCGCCAAGCTGGCCAGGCAGCTCGAGTTGGGCAAGAAGGGCATCTGCACCGGCGTCCCCAGCGGTTTCCATCATCTGGACGAGCTTACGACCGGTTTCCAGCCCGGCGACCTGATCATCGTGGCGGGCCGGCCTTCCATGGGCAAGACCGCGCTGGGACTGAATATGGCCCAGCACGTCGCTGCGGTCGAGCGCAAGCCCGTCGGCTTCTTCTCCATGGAGATGAGCGCGGATCAGGTGGCGATGCGTGTTCTATCTTCACACGCGGGCATTGACGGTCAGCTTCTGCGAAAGCGGTATCTCCCGTCTGAGGAGGCCAAGCTGCGCATGGTGCAGACGCAGGCCGAGCTGGACGAGGCGCCCCTGTATATCGATGACACGCCGGGCATGACCGCGATGGAGCTGCGAGCGGCGGCTCGCCGATTGCACCGCAAGCATGACATTGGGATCGTCTTTATCGACTATCTGCAGCTCATGCACCTGCCCCGTGCAGAGAGCCGCCAAGTTGAAATCGCCACCATCAGCCGGAACCTCAAAAGCCTGGCGCGGGAGTTGAATATCCCTGTCGTCGCGATGGCTCAGCTCAACCGCATGCCGGAAGGCCGCTCGGACAAGAGACCCATGATGAGCGACCTGCGTGAATCCGGGGCCATCGAGCAGGACGCCGATGTGATCCTGCTCATCCACCGGGAAGAGTACTACCATCCGGACCGGGAGGATCTCCAGGGCATTGCGGAGCTGATCATCGCCAAGCAGCGAAACGGCCCGGTAGGCTCCGTCAAACTTCATTTCAACAAGAAGTGCGCCCGCTTCGACCAACTGGCCCACATGGGCGTCGAAGAGGCACCGCCGTCGTACGAGGAGATGGCCTACCAACGGGACCAAGTGCCGTTCTAGGAGGGGCTATGGGGCAAACGTGCTGCGCACCGGCATCCTGTCGATGGGAGCCCTCGTGCCTCCACCGTTAACCATCACAGGGCTCGGCAGAATCCGCGCATCGAGCGGGCCCGCGTGGGCTTGTAGAATGCTTTGCCACCCGCCTGGTGTGACGTTACCATGACGCCGGTCTATGCGGTGGATTGATCTGAATTCTGGCGCGGTCAGGATCATACCTTTGAGTTCGCGAAGCAGTTTCAGGCCGGCGACGGCAAATATGTGGTTCCTTTGGCCGTTCCTCGTGGTAGTCGGGCTTGCGGGAGCTCACGCTGCGGCTCAGGAAACCGAAGGGCCGGTCGTCACCCGTGTCGAGTTCGTCGGACTCGATCGGGTCAGACTTTCCTATGCTCAGGGCGTGGCGCAGGTTAACCCGGGCGAACGGGCGGATGAGGAGGCATTGGACGGCGCGGTGGCGAGGCTCCTGCGTACGGGCCGGTTCTGGGCGGTCACCCACCGGACGGTGGCGGAGCCTGGGGGCGTTGCCGTCTTCTTCGAAGTGCGAGAAAGACCCGCGATTGAAGCCGTGCGTATCGAGGGCAACGAAAAGATCCGCGACGGTACGCTGCGAGGCCTGGTGGACATCAAGGAGGGAGACCTCGTCGACCGCTTCGCCGTTCAACAGGGGCGCGATGCGATTGCTGCTCGATACCGCCAACGCGGTTTCAACGATGCGAAGGTCACCTACGACGAAGAGGCGCTTCGTGAGACTGGACTGCTGGTCTATCGCATCGAAGAGGGCGTCCGCGTTCGGATCAATAAAATCCTCTTCGAGGGAAACGAGAGCTTCACCCGCAGCCAGCTCAAGCGGCAGGTCGAGACCAAACCGGCGTTCTGGTTCATTCGCCGAGGTGCGTTCGACAAAGACAAAGTCGACAGTGACGCCGTCCGCCTGCAGAAGTATTACCGCGGCGAGGGTTTTCTCGACGCGCGGGTCAGCTACCGCACGGAATTGGACGAGCGCGGCGAGAAACTCGTGCTGGTCTTCACCATCACAGAAGGCACCCGCTACGTGATAGAGGACATTCGGATTGAGGGGCGGACGGCCTTCTCCGAGGAGGAGCTGCGCGCCTTGATGCGCAGCAAGCCTGACCAGTTCGTCAGGCGCCTGGATCTTGGCGCCGACGTGGCAGCCATTCGAGCCCTCTACGGCGAATACGGCTACATCTATGTGGTTGTGCGAGACTCCGTCATCTTCTCCGATGAGCCCGGGCTGGTGCACGTCACCATCGAGGTTGAAGAGGGCGAGCAGTACCGAGTCGGCCGTGTGGTCCTTCGCGGCAACACGCGTACAAAGGACAAGGTCGTGCGGCGGGAGCTGGATATGTACCCGCCCGACGATCTGTGGAACTTGAAGGCGGCCCAGGACGCCGAGAACCGATTGCGTGACTCGCGCCTGTTCGATTCGGCGCGCGTCTATCCGGTGGGCGATCAGCCGGGCGTTCGTGACGTCATCATCGATGTCAAGGAAGCGGAGAAGGCCGGCGACTTCCTGTTTGGCGCGGGCATTACGAGCAACAGCGGCGTGATCGGATCGCTGGTACTCGATCTGCGCAACTTTGACTTGTTGGATGTTCCGCGGGATCTGGATGAGTTGGTCAGCTTCCGTTCGTTCTTCGGCGGAGGGCAGCGGCTGCGGCTGGAGCTTCAGCCCGGTACGGAGCTGAGCCAGGTGCGAGTCGACTTCAACGAGCCCTACTTCCTGGATCGCCCGATCAGCTTGAGCGTTGGCGGCTGGCTCTGGGAACGCGGGCGCGACGGCTACGACGAGCAGCGTACCGGTGGAACGGTCGGCTTCGGCAAGCGGTTCATCCGCGGTCCGCTGGTCGGCTGGTATGGGAAGGTCTCCCTCCGGAGCGAGGTCGTGACGGTCGATGATCCCGAGCTCTTCGTAGCGCGGGACATCCGTGACGTGGAGGGTGACAACTTCATCACGACCGCCGAGATCAGCGTGGTCAGGGATCGCACCGACAACCGGCTCGTGCCCACCAAGGGCGACCGGCTTCATTTCAGCTATGAGCAGGCAGGCGTCCTCGGCGGCGATTTCACGTTCGCGAAGTTGATGGCCGGTTACACGTGGCACAAGACGGTGGCCAGGGACCTGCTGGATCGCCCGAGCGTGCTGTCTCTTCGGGCGGACGTAGGGCAGATCGTTGGTGATGCCCCGGTCTTCGAGCGTTTCTATGCCGGCGGCATGGGCACGATCCGCGGCTTTGCCCACCGCGGCGTCGGTCCGTATGAGGGCATCGACGAGAACAACATCGGCGGTGACTTCCTGTTGCTTCTGGGGGCCAACTACACCTTCCCGCTGGTGGGCGAGGCCTTCCGCGGCGTGTTGTTTGTGGACACGGGCATGGTGGATTCGGGCTTTCGAGCGTCGGTCGGTGCGGGCATTCGTTTGACGCTGAACATCTTCGGCCCCGTGCCGCTGGAGTTCAACCTCGGTTTCCCCGTCCTCAAAGAAAGCGACGACGAGACCCAGGCCTTCAGCTTCTCCATCGGAACCACCTTCTGATCCCCGCCACGTCTTCCTGCGGAGAACACGGAGATTGCAGAGAAAGGGGATGGTTACCTGGGTGTCATCTCGTCCCGGCGCGCCGAGGCGCGAGCAGGGTCACACGCCCACTAGCCCTCCTGGGGCATTGCAGCGGCGTGGCCCTGGGTTGCCGGGCGGGGGTCTTTGCAGACAATGGCCGCATCGGGAGGGTTCGATTCCGGCAAGGATGAAACGAGGACGAATGATGAAACGAACGCTTGTTTGCGCAATGGTGTGCTTCTCGGTTTTGACCCCGGCGGCACGGGGTGAACTGAAGGTGGGTGTGATCGATCTGCTCAAGGCCTCGGAGAAGTACATCAAGACCGCGGATCTGGAAGATGAATTCGACACGCTGCGTCAGCAGTTTAAGCAAGAGCGGCAACGTCGACAGGAGGAGATCGAGAGGATGGTCCGCGCGCTGGAGGAGCAATTCAAGCCGGGCACGCCCGACTACGAGACCCGGGAGAAGGAGCTGTTGGTCAAGAAGGCCGAGTTCGATCTGTATTCCGAGCGGGAGGAGACGGCCCTGCAAAGCCGCTTCTCGCGGTCCCTCAAATCGATCTTCGATGACATCCGCAACATGGCGGGTGTGGTGGCGGAGGAGCGCGGTCTCGACCTGGTCCTGGTGGCCGACCAGCGCCCCACCGAGGAGATTGTCAACCCGGCCGCCATGCGCCAGTACATCGCCATGCAGCGCGTGATCTATCACAACCCCGCGTTGGAAATCACCGACGAGGTGATCAACCGCCTCAACGCGGGCTACAAAACCCTCGCCCCCCAGACCCCCGGCGGCGCGGCTCCCCCAGCGCCGGCCGGTACCGCAGGCCCAACGGAGGACGGCGAATCGAGAGGCGGGGGCTAGGCTCCGCTGACAATCATGCATCAGGGTGCGCAGCCGGGTTCGGGCGGCCGCAGGGGCTGTCGCCCGATCGAATCGTTGGTTGCCCGGCTGGCTGCTTCGAGGACCTATGTCAGGTAAGTGCGGTGGAGGCTGGTGTTTTGCAGTTCAACTGGATTCCGCTCGCCCTACCTCCAAGCGTCTGATTCTTTGGTCCGACGGCATGTCCCTACCAGGTCGTCCCCCTGCCTGGACGATTAGGCTGGATTGATCGGGCTGGCTGGCCCGACCATAATACCGATGGGTGCGGTCGACACCGCGGGCGCTTCGTTCGGCGTGGCGACTTCGCCGCTGACAAGGGCGGAGTTCCGCGGGGCGCAACGCGGCGACGGCGGCGCACGGGTGATTCTTGCGCAAAGGTTGCGCGCCCTGGTCCATCGCCCGGATACGCCGGATTGAAGAATCAACAGACTATCTGTCGCGAGGTTGAGTTGGAAGGGCTGGGGCTCTTTACCGGTCAGCACGCGGTGATGCGCGTGCGCCCGGCACAGCCGCATACCGGCATCTGCTTCGTGCGCACGGATCAGGCACCTCGGATCCGCGTCCCGGCTATCGTGCAGAACGTCTCCAAGCGGGCTCGGCGGACTGCCCTTCGCAACGGAACAGTGTCTATAGAAACGGTGGAACACTGCCTCGGGGCCTGTGCCGGATTGGGCGTGGATAACCTGGAGATCGAGCTGAGCGGGGCCGAGGTTCCGGGGCTCGATGGCAGTTCGGCGCCGTTTGCGGAGCTTTTGCGATCGGCGGGTATCCTGGAACAGGAGGCCGTCCGCGAACCGCTGGTGATCCGCGACGTGGTGCGGGTGGCGGATGGGGACGCGGAACTGGTGGCCTTGCCGCCGTTGAACCCCGAATCGGAGTGTCTTGAAGTATCCTACGACCTGGATTACGGGGCGGACGCGCCGATCGGTCGGCAGCACTATCGCGTCACGATCACCCCGGAGAGCTTCGAGGCCAACCTCGCGCCGGCCCGGACGTACGTGCTGGAGGAGGAGGCGAGACAGTTGCAGGCGGCCGGTCTGGGAGAGCATCTCTCGCCGAAGGACGTTCTGGTTTTCGGGCCGGACGGCCTGATCGACAATGAGCTTCGCTTCCCCGACGAATGCGTACGCCACAAGATTCTCGACCTGCTCGGGGACCTGATGCTGCTCGGACGCTTTCTGGTCGGACGCGTATGCGCGCGAAAGAGCGGACATTCCCTCAATCATGCACTGGTCCGGGCTCTGATCGAGCACGGCCGAAAGCAGCAGCAAGGCGCTTACGCCGCCAAACCGCCCAGCATGGACATCCGCAGCCTTCAGCGGCTTTTGCCGCATCGCTACCCGCTGCTGATGATCGACCGGATTATCGAAGTCGACGGCAGCAGGCGGGTCGTGGGGCTGAAAAACGTCACTATTAATGAAGAGTTCTTCCAGGGGCACTACCCGGGCGATCCGATCATGCCGGGCGTGCTGATCATCGAGGCGTTGGCTCAGATGGGCGGAGTGCTGCTGAGCCAGGAGCTCGAACATAAGGGCAAGGTGGCCGTCCTGTTGAGTCTGGACAAGGTGAAGTTTCGCCGCGCCGTGCGGCCCGGCGATCAGCTCATCCTGGAGGTGGAGTCCATCCGCGTTCGTTCCCGTACAGGGCACGTACGCGGTTGGGCCAAGGTGGCGGGCGAGATCGTAGCTGAGGCGGAGATCAAATTCGGCCTCACCGACCCGGAGTCGCCGTGATTCCGCTTGTTTGGAGATTGTTGGATCCGTGAGTATTCATCGTACCGCAATCGTTGATTCAAGGGCCCGCATCGGGCAGGACGTCGAGATCGGCGCGTATAGCGTGATCGGTCCCAACACCGTGATCGGCGATGGCTGTCGAATCCGTCACCACGCCACCATCGAGGGGTACACCACGCTGGGAGAAGGCTGCGAGGTGTTCCCGCAGGCGGTGATCGGGCTGCCACCGCAGGACCTGAAGTACGGTGGCGAGAGGACGGCGCTGGAGATCGGCAAAGGCAACGTCTTCCGTGAAATGGTCACCGTCCATCCGGGAACCGATAACGGTGGCGGGGTGACCCGGATCGGCGATAACAATCTGTTTCTGATCGGTGTCCACGTTGCTCACGACTGCCGGATCGGCAATGGTTGCATCATCGCGAATTACGTGCAGTTCGCCGGACACGTTCACGTGGAGGACAACGTGAACATGGGCGGCCACAGCGCGGTTCACCATTTCGTCACCATCGGCCGGCATGCGTTCATCGGAGGGATGACCCGTATTTCCGCCGACGTTCCGCCGTATCTGGTGGTGGTGGCGGCCCGAGGAACGCGCAGCGAGGTGCGCATGGTCAATGGCGTGGGGCTGCAGCGAAGCGGCTACAGGCCGGAGGACATCGCGGCGCTGAAGGCCGCATTCATGAGACTGTATTCGCGGCGGGCGCGCATGGAGGGTACCTCCATCCAGGATCGTGTGCAGGCGATACTCGACACTCCGGAGATCAACCCGCACGTCGAATACCTGTGTCGATTCCTGATGCGCTCCTTCGCCCACGGGCGGCATGGGAGATACCTCGAGGCGCTCCGGCGGGATCCCGTTCATCGCAGTTCGTGGCGGATTGCCGATCGTCCGAAGCTGACCGTGAACGTGGTCGGGCGGGGGCGCGTGCGTCGTGAGCATCGGACCTCCGGCGACGGCGATGGGGAAATCGTTGAGCTGACGGCAGACGCAGAGCCCGGATGGGCCTTTGCCGAATGGAACGGGGACTGCTCCGGCAAAAGCAACCCGGTGCGACTGGTCCTCGAACATGACAAGAACGTGACCGCGACGTTCACCGGGGCCAAGTGAAGGCCGTCGTCGCCGCGGCTCGAGCGGTTGTTCCACTACCCGTTTCGCCCCGGCCGGAACGCCGGTCCCGCCGGTCGCCAGGACCGCAGGGGCTTCTGAAAGAAGCGTTTCCCTATGAGCAAATCCTTACGCGTAGCCGTTGTCGGTGCCGGCCGCATGGGACGGCATCATGCCCGCACGCTGTTCGGCCTTGGTGACTGCGAACTGGTTGCGGTCATTGATCAGGATGTCGCTCGGGCTCGACAATTGACCTCCGAGTACGGCGGGCGCGCTCTGTCGAGCATCGACGAGCTCGCCGACCCGATCGATGCAGCGACCGTTGCCGTTCCTACCGTTGTTCATGCCGATGTGGCGATCCCGCTGATGCGACGTGGTGTTCACGTGCTGGTGGAGAAACCGCTGGCCCAGGACTCCGCCACCGCTCGTCGCTTGCTCGAGGCTTCTCGCGAGACCGACCGTGTTCTGCAGGTCGGTCATTCGGAGCGCTTCAATCCCGTCGTGCAGGCCTTGATCCGAATGGAGGTGACACCGAAGTTCATCGAGACGCATCGCATCAGCCCATTCACGTTCCGCAGTGCGGATGTCGGCGTGGTGTTCGACATGATGATTCACGATATCGACATCGTGTTGCATCTCGTCCGGGACAGGGAATACACGATCGACGCGGTGGGCGTGAATGTGATCGGGCAATGCGAAGACGTGGCCAATGCACGCGTCCGGTTCAGCAACGGCAGTGTCGTGAATATGACGGCCTCGCGGCTCGCGTTGAAAACAGAGCGGAGGATCCGTGTGTTTTGCCCGACAGCGTATCTGTCCATGGATTATCAGAAGAAGACCGGCATCGCCATCAAGCTGGATTCAAACCTCGATCTGATCAAGATGGCGCGGGAGAGGAATTACGAAGATCTCTCGCAGATGCAGAGCCTGGACTACGGATCGATGGTGAAGGTTGAACCTCTCGAGATCAAGGAACGCGACGCCCTCGAGGCGGAGACCACGTCGTTTTTCGAATCCATCCGCACCGGCGGGCAAGCAGCAGTCAGCGCGGAGGAGGGCTACCTGGCGGTCGAGATGGCTGAGAGAATCATCAAGGCCGTCAAGCGGCACGACTGGGGCGCCAGGGATTCCGACGGTGCGACGTTAGCAAATGTATAGCCCCCGATTGCCCTTGGGCGTCGGCCCTCCTGCGGGCGGCGCAGGCAAGCGCTACCGAATCCTGTCCTGTGTTTCGAGTTCATCCTGTAGCTGGGAGTTATTGATAGGGAGCCCCACATGGCGGATGCGTACACGAAGCTCATCGAAAGGATCAAGAATGTCTATCGTCTTGACACGATCGCGGCACTGCTGGATTGGGACCAGGAGACGCAGAT
>CP070718.1:1709731-1718467 GCA_020350565.1 Phycisphaerales bacterium | reverse complement strand
ACTGTGACGGCACGATCGACACTACCGACGTCGGGCTGGTGAAGTACTGGTACGGCGTGTGCGACGCCGAAGATCCGCCGCCCTGCTGGGCCGAGTAGATCTTCGCTCGGCAGGGCGCCTCATCACCGTCGCAGGCGACCTACCTTCGCGGGGACGCTTGATGATATGTTCGGCCCCGCATCCGACCTTTGGCTGGATGCGGGGCCTTTATCACTGCAGAATGCTCGCGCTTCACCGCCTACGGCAGAAAGAACCACATCTGTAATCCTTTCAGAGCCGCTAAACTCGGAGGGGCGATACGGGATCAGGCGATGCGCAAGCATCGAACCCGAGAGAATCATCGCCTGATCATCCGCCATACGCGCACCTCACTGCACGAAGCCGGCTGACGGTGGGGGCGGCGCTCGCCTGTCCACACCAATGTCCGGAAAAACCGCTCTCGGCAAGTCCGCAAATCGGGCGCCTGGGTGAACGTCCGGAGTCGACGATCCCGGAAAAATCACGACACACAATCCTTTCAAGATGATGCTTTTGTTGCTTATAATGGGATGCGAGGGGACGCGGTGCGCCTCGTCCTGCCTAGCGCTATGCGGCGGGACGCAATGGCGCCGTCGGACGCGCGTCGAGGCCCTGCGAGAGCCAGGATTCAACGTCCGGCGGAGAGGCGGTTGCTTCCTTCCGGGGTTAGGTGGTCGCACAAGAACGTGCAGTAAGAACGCATACTCGCAGCCGGCAATGATCCCGCTTGGCGTGTGCCCGCTCCGCTCGGTTGTCGGCAGGTCCGAATCGAACGCCGTGGTGAGGGCGGTTGGCCGCACCCGTGCGGGATCCGATCACAGCTTGAACTCGCTCATTGTCGGCAGTCCGATTGAGGATGCATGCGGGCATGCTGCATACGGAGTGTCGAATCCGCGCAGATCGCAAGCGCTGTCTTGATAAGTGGCTGAGTAGCGGGAGGAGGTTATCATGCGTGGTGGTGTCGCAGCCCTTGGCGCCGCAGGTATTGTCGTACTGGCCTTATTGACGCCGCAGTCTGCGGTGGCGGAGCTGGCCACTGCGGAGGAGGCGTCACAGGTCTGCCAGAACTGGTTGTCCTATGTCGTTTTCCACGACGGTACCTGGGCGGGGTCAGCAGAGCCTAGGGTTGCCAAGGTCCGGGAGCTTCTTGCAGATGACATGCTCCTGGCACACGTGTACACGATCAGCCCGAGCGGATCGGTGGTCGTACCCGTCTTGAAAGAGCTGCCGCCGGTCAAAGCCTCGTCGCAGGATTGGCCTGTCGAGGTAGATCAAACAGAAGGCGTTGCACAGTTGCTGCGGGACGTCCTGGAGGACCGCTTCCGGCTGTACATCGAGACCTACGGCAGTCTTGACGCCGTGCAGCCCGCTGAGGGCCGCGTGCTCTTAGACCCCATCAACCGCAGCGAGTGGGACCGCTATCTGCAGAGCAGCGCGGAGTTCGCGAAGCAGCTTGGTGAAGGGCGCAGCACGCGCACCCAAGTCGGCCCGCTGCTGACAAGCACCTGGCACCAGAGCTCGCCGTACAACATTGCTTGCCCCATGGGCGACGGCGGACGAACGGTGGTCGGCTGTGTGGCAACGGCCATGACGCAGATCATGAAGTATTGGCAGTGGCCTCCCAGCGGCACCGGCACTCACTCCTACTACTGGTGGGGGGACGATTCCTGCGGTGGGAGCACGTCGGGCCAACAGCTTTCCGCCGACTTCTCTGACTCCTACGACTGGGCGAACATGCCCGACGATTGCGACTCAGGCTGCGACAGCGCCGAGCAGAGCGCGCTGGCCGAACTCAACTACGAGGCCGGTGTCTCGGTAGACATGGACTATGGGGCCTGCGGCTCCGGCGCATACCTGGACGACTGCATTAATGCGATGGAGGATCACTTCCGCTACGCACCGGGCATGCAGGAGCGCTTCCGCTCCTCTTACAGTGCGACAAGCTGGTTTAACCTCATCGTGGACGAAATCGACGCCGGCCGTCCGATGTTGTACGGCATCCACCGTCACGCCATTGTATGCGACGGCTGGCGCGACACCGGCGGACTGAACCAATACCACATGAACTACGGCTGGGGAGGATCCTATAACGGCTGGTACTCGGTGGACAATCTTCACTGCGACTGGGAAGGCTGCAATCCGATGGTCGAGTCGCTCATCCGCTATATCGAACCGCTGGGTGAGCCCAACGACAACTGTGAAGAGGCCACCCCCGTCGAGAACGGCGCCTATTCCGGATCGACGGCCGATACGAATAACGACGGATCGGCCAGTTGCGGCAACTCCAGCTCCTCGCCGGACGTATGGTACGTGTTCATGGCAACCGCCAACGGCACACTCGACATCGACACCTGCGGCTCCTCCTTCGACACCGTGTTATCGATTCACAGCTACTGCCCGGGAACAACCTCGAATGAGCTGGCTTGTAACGACGATTCCTGCGGCCAGCAGTCAGCGATCAGCCTGGCGGTGACGGTAGGCAACCCGTACATCATCCGCGTCTCCGGCTCCAACGGGGCGTCCGGCGACTTCGTGTTGAACGTCGACGGACCGGTGGACACGTTCCCGCCTGAGCCGAACCCGACGACTTGGGCCGGTGAGCCCTGGGCGGTAACGACCACCGACATCGCCATGAGTGTAACCCCCTCAAGTGATGCCGGCTCCCCACCGGTGGAGTATTACTTCGAGTTTGTCGAGATCCAGATGCCCGGCGGTCATGACAGTGGGTGGCAATCCTCGAACTTCTATGTGGACGGCGGTTTGTTCACGAACCGGGTATACGGGTATACGGCTCGCGCCCGCGATTCGTCAGGCAATGTGACCGACGCCGCCCCGTTGCGTACGGCGGCGACCTTCATTGAAACGCCCGAGTCGGCCCCGGTGGTAATGACCGATGACACCGCGGCCATTCTCATGACCACCGAAACGTTCACAAACCTCACTTACGGTCAATCAGGGCTGTACTTTGACTGCACCAGTTCCGGCGGCGACGGCGGAATCAACGAATGGATCCAAGAAACGTCCGACACTGCCACCGACCTGACACCGGACACGGAGTACACGTTCCGATTCAAAGCCAGAAACCAGGACGCTGTGGAGACGGATTGGAGCCCTGAGGCGACGTGGCGCACCAAGGCGGCAGTGCCGTCTGCCCCGGTGCTGAGCAACCCGGCCTGTTACACGATGGACGTGGCCATCGGGAACGACATCAACCCCTCACACACAACCTACGCGATCCGCTGCTCCGGCAGCTCACCATGGGACGCGAATTGGGACGGCATGCACGTTGACGCGTCCGGTAGCCCGAGCGTGGATCCTGTGTATCAAACCAAAGCGGAGTGGGGTGTCACAACCATCCAGGGCTTGCACGATACAGTGACCTACTCGTTCGAGGTTACGGCGCGTAATCTCAGCGGAATCGTAACCGATCCGGGGCCTGAGGCCTCACTGATGACGGACAACTGCTCCGAACCGACCTGTGACGACGGCGTCCAGAATCAGGGCGAGGATCGCATCGACTGCGGCGGGCCCTGCCCACCGTGCGATTGCCTGTCGGACGCCGAATGCGATAACGCTCAATACTGTGACGGCACTGAGGTCTGCGACGCATACGGGCACTGCCAGGCCGGGCCGGACGTCGACTGCAACGACGGGGTCTCTTGTACGGTCGATTCGTGTAATGAAAGCACGGACTCCTGCGACAACATTCCCAACGATGCGTACTGCGACAACGGCTTGTTCTGCGATGGGGAGGAGACGTGCGACGCAGCACTGGATTGCCAGGGCGGCTCTGATCCGTGCCCCGGTCAGCTCTGCGACGAGGACCTCGACGCGTGCGTTGCCTGCATCACGGACGGCGACTGCGATGACGAGGCTTTCTGCAACGGCGCGGAGTGGTGTGACGGCTTGGGCAACTGTCAGTTGGGCGCCGAGCCCTGTCCGGGCCAATACTGCCGCGAGAGCGATGACTCGTGCGTCGATTGCCTGAACGACGCGCATTGCGACGACGGCAACCCCTGCAACGGCGTGGAAACCTGCGACGAGCCGGCGGGCACGTGCGTGCCGGGAACTTGCGATGCCGAGATCGACCTGATCAATGAAAACTTCGACGTGGACGAGGACGGGTTCGCTTACCAGGATGACACTTTCGGCACCAGCAATCCCAGCTACGCGACGGGAAGTTACGAGTCTTCCGCGGGATACACGGGTGGCGGTCTGCGTGTCTACCTGGGGCCGGGCGACATCGTCTACCCCGCCTCCGGCGGTTGGGTGAGCTCGTTCAACCTCGAGCAGGACGCCACGATTACGGTCAGCCTCCATTTTCGAATGTTGATGGGCGAGGGCTACGAGACCAACGAATACGGCGAGGTCGTCATGGAAATCGACGATGCCCGATACGGCAATGACACCAACGACTCTCTCGTCCACATGATCGGCAACGGCAACGGCGGCGGCATCGATGACACCGGCTGGCTCTATGACCAGCTCGATATCCCGCTGCTCGCCGGCAGCCACGTCGTCGAGATCGGCGCATACAACAACGACGCAACGTACAGTGACGAGTTTGTAGAGGTATTCCTCGATGACATGCTGATCACCGTCACGCTGGGCAGCCAGTGCGAATGCGACGACGGCTTGTTCTGCAATGGCGGGGAAAGCTGCGTGGACGGTGAGTGCGTCTCCGGGCCCGATCCGTGCCCCGGACAGCTTTGCCGCGAGAGCGATGATGCCTGCGTCGATTGCCTCATCGAAGAGGACTGCGACGACCTGCTGTACTGCAACGGCATCGAAACGTGCGATGCCGGCGGCTACTGCCAGGACGGGCCGGACGTCGACTGCAACGACGGTGTCGACTGCACCGTGGATACCTGCAACGAGGACACTGACTCCTGCGACAACCTCCCGGACGATGCGTATTGCGACAACGGTTTGTTCTGCGATGGAGCGGAATGGTGCGATGCGCTCCTCGATTGTCAGACCGGAGAGGATCCCTGCGGTCCCGACGAAACGTGTAACGAAGAGGAGGACGTCTGCGAAGGTCAGCACTACTGCGCCACGTTGCCGACCGTCTCGATCTGCATGGGCGACGTAAACTGCGACGGCACGGTGGACCCAACAGACGCGGGCCTGGTAAAGTATTGGTACGGGGACACGAACCCGGACAGCCTTTGCTATTACGACGTCAACTGCGACGGTCAGATCGACCCGACAGACGTGGGCCTGGTGAAGTTCTATTACGGTCCGTGCACGGCGGAGAGCGAGGACCCCTGCTGGATGGCGCCTTAAGCGGATCGGCCCCGGCGAACGGGCCACGGACCCACGAGCGAGCGACTGCCGGATTGCACAGTAGGCCCTGTAGGCGGTATGTTCCCCGGCATGGATCGCTACAGGTGTCAGCCTGTCGCCGGGCCGCTGGACGTCGTCGCCGAAATCCCCGGGTCCAAAAGCATCACCAACCGGGCACTCGTGCAGGCCGCGCTCGCGGACGGCCATAGCCTTCTGACCAACGCCCTTCTGGCCGAGGACACGGAGCTGATGATCGAGGCTTTGCGCCGCCTCGGTATCGCGATCACCGTGGACGAAAGCGGCTCCACCGTGGAGATCACCGGCTGTCGTGGTCAGTTCCCCGTCACCGAAGCCAGCCTGTTTTGCGGCAACGCCGGTACCGTCATGCGATTTCTGACCGCCTGCGCGGCGACAGGCTACGGCACGTTCACCCTTGATGGTATCGCGCGGATGCGCGAGCGTCCGATCGGTGATCTGATCGACGTGCTGCGGGCCCTGGGCGCACAGGTGGAATACCATAGCCGCGACGGCTACCCGCCGTTGACGATTCACGCGCGTCATCTTCGCGGCGGACACGTAGCGATCGACGCACCCGCGTCCAGCCAGTTTGTCAGCGCCTTGCTGTTGGCCGCGCCCTGCGCGTCGAGCGACGTGCTGATCGATGTGATCGGCCCGATCCCCAGCGTGCCCTACCTCAAGATCACGATGGGCGTTATGGATGCGTTCGGCGTATCTGTGCTCGAACAGTACGACAAGGAAGGCGCAAAGTTCATCGCCCCGGCACCACAACGCTACACGGGGAGGACGTACGCCATCGAACCGGACGCCTCCAACGCCGCGTATTTCTTTGCGGCCGCGGCCGTGGCGGGCGGAAAGGTAATCGTGAAGAACCTCGGCGCCGACAGCCTTCAAGGCGACGCGCGTTTCGTCGATGTTCTGGAGAAGATGGGTTGTTCGGTCGAGCGAGGCCGGACGAGCCTGAGCGTTACCGGGCCGAAAGAGGCCGCAGCGCTGCGCGGCATCGACATTGACCTCAATGATATGCCGGACACGGCGCAGACGCTGGCAGTCGTCGCTTTGTTCGCGGACGGTCCAACGACCATCCGAAACGTCGCCAACCTCCGCATCAAGGAGACGGACCGCCTGGCGGCGCTTGCTCAAGAACTCAGCAAGCTTGGCGCCGACGTGGAGGAACAAGAAGATGGTCTGACCATCGTCCCGCCCCGGCAAGCCTGTGGGGCCTTGATCGAAACCTTCGGCGACCACCGGATGGCCATGAGTTTCGCCCTGGCGGGGCTGAGAATTCCCGGCCTGGAAATCAACGACGCCGGGTGCTGCGGCAAGACGTTTCCGGACTTCTTCGCACGCTGGGACCGCCTCTGCTCGATGAAGGCATGACCCCTCGGACGAAGGTGCGCCTCCCCATCGCGCCGGGCGAACGCAGCACCGGACGCAGCCCCCGTTTCACTATCAGCATTGGCAGCACGGCCACGGCGTGTCGGTAATGCCATTATTCAGACCGCCGGCTCCCGGGCACAGACTCCTTTTGCCACCCGCAACGGCGCCTCCTGGAGCGCAGGCTTCCAGCCTGCATGGGAAAAACCTATCTGCACGCTCGGCTCCCTTTGAGGTTCAAGATCGAACCGTCCCACCCCCGATAAGAAGGCTACGGGATACTCTGTTCCTTACGGCAGGAGAGCGCAAGCGTGGCTGACGTACTCGATCAAAGTGAGGTGGACGCACTACTTGCGGCCGTCGACGAGGGCCGCGTCGAGACCATCGAAGAGCGAAGGACCGCCCCGGGAGCCGCCCACCCTGCAAAGGAAGTCCATAGCTACGACTTCAAGCGGCCCGAGCGCGTCACCAAAGAACAAATGCGCTCCCTGGAGGGGATTCATGAAGCTTTCGCACGGAGCTTCGGCGCTTCGCTCTCCGCCTACCTTCGGACCATCGTCGAGATCCGTGTGGCCACCATCGAGCAGCTCACCTACAGCGAGTTCATTCACTCGCTGCCCAACCCCACGAACTTCAACCTCCTGACAGCTGAGCCGCTTGAAGGACAGATGTGTCTGGAGATCAGCCCGCTCATCATCTATCCCATCCTCGATCGGTTGCTCGGAGGGGGCAGCTCGGACATGTTCATCCCCCAGCGGCCTCTGACGCTGATCGAGCTGCGGCTCGTCAGCCGTATCACCCAGCGAGCCCTGCAATGCCTCACCGAAGTCTGGTGTGAGATGGTGGAAGTGAAGTTCGCCATCTCCGAGGTGGAGAGCAACCCGCATCTGGTACAGATCGTGGCGCCGAACGAGGTGGTCGTGGTCGTGGGGCTGGAGATCAAGCTCGGTGGACGCGCCGGCACGATGAGCCTGTGCATCCCCTTCACGGTCATTGAGCCGGTGATGAACAAGCTGGTGTCGCAGGGTTGGTTAGCCTATCAGCGTCGATCGGCCGCGGAAAGCAAACAGGAGGAGCTGGCCCGCTGCATCGGTGCCACGCAGGTCGATCTGAGAGTGTTCCTGGCCGAAACGGAAATCACTGTGCACGAGCTGCTGACCCTGCAGCCGGGCGACATCATTCAAACCACCAAGCCCGCCAACGGCGAGCACATCGTTCAGGTGCAAGGCGAAAGCAAATTCGCCGGCAGGATCGGCCGCCACAAGGACCAACTGGCCATCAAAATCACCCGCCGCGCCGAAGTCGAGGAAAGCCTGTAACGCCCCTCCTTCCTCTGGGTCTTTCGTTGCCTTGCAGCGGATCGCCAATCCCGAATGACATAGCGTGCCGCTCGTGCGAGATTCCCATCTCGCACGGAACATCCGCAACGTTCCCCTCCTACCTCCGCGTCTTTCGTGCCCCTCCAGCGGATCGCTCATTTCCGAATGACATAGCACGCCGAGTTCGCCGGCGCGGCGTCCTGTTGTACACAGCCTATGCCGAGCGGTACATGGTGCATCGGGATACACGCTGCGGCTCAATCGCAGCCGATCTTAATCCTCCTGCTTCCTTGATTTCGGCGCTTTTTCGACGATGACGCGGCCTCGGGTGGCGGGTGGGGTGCCGTAGACGTCACGGTAGAGCTTGGCGGCCTCTTCGATGCCGAGGTCCAGCGGGCCTTCGGGGGCGGCTTCCGGGCGCGGGGCCTCTGTTTGGACGCCTTCGGGAGTCTGTTGCAGCCAGACGGTCTGCGTGGGGAAGGCGAACTCGACACCGAGGCGCTGCGCGAGGCGCAGGATATCGAGGAACAGATAATGGCGCTCGCGCAGCTCGGTGGCCCAGTCCGGCGCGTCGAAGAAGATGTACAGCAGGATGTCCAGCGACGACGCGGAGAACTCGTTGAAGTACACGTGGTAGTAGTCCTTCCGCGTGTACGGATGCAGGCGGACGAGCTCTCGGATGCCCTCGCAAAAGGCCTCGATCTTCTCCGGGGGCGTT
>CP070718.1:1688916-1709631 GCA_020350565.1 Phycisphaerales bacterium | reverse complement strand
CGCCGCGAAAAGCACCGCCTCGCCGATGTTCAGCAAAGAGTCGCCCATCCGCTCCAGGTAATGAAAAATGTACAGGCTGATGAGCAGGTCATCGGTGTTCTCGCCCGAGTGCAGTTCCGTCCGGATTCTCTGAAGATCAGCCGTGTAGAGTGTGTCGAGCTTCGACTCGGTTTGACAGAGCTGCAAGCCCAGGCTCGTGTCACGCTCGGCGATCGCCTCCACCAGGACGGCCGAGGCCGCCTGCAGCTCCTCGAAATAGGGCTTGTAATCGAACCGTTGCAGGAACGTCGGCGTATTGAGCCGCCGCAGGTTCAGCACGATGTTGACGCAGAAGTCCGCGATGCGCTCCAGGTTGGTGGCGACGACATTGACCGCTGTCACCATGCTAGCCGACTTCTCATCGATGGTCGGGGCATGTCTGAAGTACGAAAGGCTCTTCCTCTCGATCAGGCTCTTGAGCGTATCGATGTAACTGTCGCGCGCAACCACACGGTGGATCAGCTTGTCCGACGGCTCCGCCATCAGCCGGTAGGTGGTGCTGAGCTGACGGTTGATCTCCAGCACCATGAACCGGAAATTCCTGTCGAGCCCTCCGTAGGTGATCATGTGCAATAATCCTTACCTGTCACCCTCATCCACCGACAGGGGCTGGACCTTGGACGCGCTGCTCGTGCGGTCCTTCCAACTCACCTTGACGATCACGTCGACGCGGCTCCGCTTCTGCCGAGCGCGCACCTGAAGCTGCATCAACGTCGGCGCCTTGAGCACGAACGTTTCGTCGCCCGAGGACAAGCGAAGCTCCCCGCGCTCCAGGCCCTGCCCCAACGCTTCAAGGTACCGAAGGATGGATTCGCGGTCCTGCAAGGATTCGTGCGAGAATTCCCTGATTTCTTCTGCCATGAGCAGGTTCCCGTGACTACGTCGTCAGCCTGTTGCGGTACTCCTCAATGACACGCCCTCGATCCGCATCCGCGAGGATCAGACTCTTGCGAATGGCCGGATCGTCCCACGCGGGTTGCACGCCGACCTCGCGCCCTGCCTTGTCGGGATCCTGGAATCGCGGCTCCTTGACCTTCTCCCCAAGGTGACAGTCGTCACCCATCGTAATGAGCAGCGGACGTTCCGTGCGGGCACGAGACTTATTCTGCCGGGCTACCACGTTGATAAGAAACTCGCTGTATTCCTGCGACTGCGGGTTCCATACTTCATAGCCGTCCACATGATAGTCGGCCAGCAGGATCGGCCAGAACTGCTCGGGATGAGGCACAATGATGCCACCGCCCAGCGAGCGAACCTCCTCGATCACCGCTTCCGTGGCGTAGAAATACTCGTTGCTGAAATGAGCCTTCACATCCTGCTTGACGGCGCGGAGAAAGGTCAGCGCCCGGTCGACAAACCGAGGGCTGAAGGTGTCGCGCAATGTCTCAAAGTAGTTCATGAGGAGCTTATTGCGAACGGCCTCCGGCGGCGTGATCGACTCGTTCTTGTCGTAGAGCTTTTTCACCTTCTCCGCGTGCACCCGGACGAAAGCGGTAAGCTCTTCATCGGCGCCCGTCTCGGCCGCCGCACGCGCAAAACGATATTCGTAAGCCGGCTCCAGAACCGAATCGATGAACTCGAAGAGTTGGCGCGAGCGGTATTCGAACGTGTGCGCCAACATGTCCTTGAACACATCGGCCTGGGTGAGTCGCTCATTGGCGAAATGAACCAGAAGTTGGACCTTTCGGTCGAACCCCCTTGAATAACAATCCACCTCAACGCCGCTGAACCCGTCGTAGCTGACGAGGATATTGTGCTGGGTCGGAATGATCAGCTCGTCAGTGCGGTTGGGAAACGTCGCGTCGATGCGTTCGCGGACGAGATGAAGCGGAACGAACTCGGGATGCCAGTGAACGGCCAACACCGATTCCTGCCTGGCGAAGACCTCCGCAGCACAGCGGCTTCGCTCCTGCTGCTCGGCCGAGAGATCCGTGGTGACCAGCCGTTCGTAAGTGAGCTGGTCCTCGTCACAGAGTTCGGTGGACCATCCGGACTTCGCGGCCTTGATCACCCGCTCGCCTTGCGTCGCCTTGACGTTCATGTCCACTCTCAAAAGACCGGATACCGCCCGGAGCCGACCACCCGACTGTCCACTGAACACGTGTCGCCGCGCCGTCATCGCCCCGAAATTGGCGGGAGCCAGTATCTAACAAGTGCTAAAAGGGCCGATCCGCAGCCCCCTTGCAGTCTGGATGTCCTCTCATGCGTGCCGGAACAAACCGGAAGCCGGCGTAACGATCGGCCTCCGGCACCCGCACTTTCGAACCGCCTCATTCCCCAGGTTCGTCAGGTACCCAGGCTCCAAAGCCACCGGTCGCCCACCGCCGCCATACTACCTTTTCTGCTTTCGAGTAGGAAACGATCTCCCGCAGGTGCCCTACCGACCCGGCCAAGCCTCTCGTCGGCTCAACTCGAAGGTCCTTTCGTTCTTCCGCACGTCAAAGTCGCCCCGCCGACCACAGCCTCGCACATGTTTCGAAAGATCCGTTCATGCTCGCAGTGGTCTCGAGCTCGAACTGTCTGAACGTTGCCATCAGGCTCCAGCGGCAAGTTCACCGATACTGGAATTCCGATCCTGTCAAAGACGGGCATGGACGCGAGCCGTCAAAATAAGGAAGTCGGTGCGCAACCGGAAAACAACGCAGAAAGGGAACAGCCGACGGTCGGAGTCGAACCGACAACCCCAGCTTTACGAAAGCTGTGCTCTACCATTGAGCTACGTCGGCGTTCATGGCCGTCCCACTGAGCAAACCCGGACGCGCCTCAGCACGGCCTATCGGCTAGGTACTCTACCCAAGGTCGGCACGAAAATCAAAGGCCCCCGGCAGCAAAACCGCCCTGCCATCTCCTCCCGTACCGCCGGGAGGCTCGTCAGCAACAGACGATCCGAGGCATCCAGGTGCTCCCCATCATTCCTTCTTCGCCGCGGTAACAGGGTCCGGCGGATAACCCGCCTGACCCTCAAGGACGGACGCCACCGGTAGTCCGGAGCAAAGATCCCGCGTCTCTGCTGAACCTCACTCGTCAGCAACTTCCGACGAGTTCAAGACGGCGGACCCACCACACCGAACCCCGCAAGCTGTCTCATAAACCCGAAGCATCCGCTCGACCGCCCCATCCCATGAAAAACGCTGAGCCCGCTGAAGACCGCGTTCGATGACTTGGGCGCGCTCCGGCGACCCCGGCATGAGACGCCGCACCGCATTCACCACCGCCTCCGAATCATCCGGGTCCACAAGGAAGCCTGCATCCCCCACTACCTCCGGCAGCGAGCTTCGATCCGCCGCGATCACCGGACAGCCATGGGCCATCGCCTCCAGCACAGGCAGGCCGAATCCTTCCTCATACGAAAGGAAAAGCAGCGCGGTCGCTCCGGCATACTGAGAGAAAAGCTCCTCGTCATCCATCTGCCCCAGGAACACGACCCGCGATGGATCCACCAGGGCCTCGAACGCTTCGGCCGCTTCAGGGCAGAGGCTGGAGCGTGCCCCCCCAAGCCTGAGTTGCACCGGCTCGTTGCAGCGCCGCCAGTAAAGCGACATCGCCCGGAGAACACCGGCAACGTTCTTCCGCGATTGATGCCCCCCCACATAGAGAACGTAAGGAACGCCGGTTTCCGACCGGCCTCGCAGCGGATCGCGTGGGAGATCCACCCCGTTATGGACGGTAATCACCTTCTCCGATCTCACAGGCAGAGTGCTGCAGACGCGGCCACGCACGTAATCGCTGACGGTCGTAATCACGGCTGCCCGACGGGCGGATGCACGAACCGAATATCGGTAAGCCGCACGCTGAGGCCAGGTAGCAAAGTGTTGCGCGGGTTGATGCCAGGGGATCAAGTCGTGGATCGTCAGAACGGCCGGAACCGGGCAACGGGCAGGAACACCCGTGTTCCAGGTTGCGTGGAAAACGTCTGCACCACTGCGCCCAATGATCCCGGGCAAATGCGATTCTTCCCACAGCACCCGGCGGTCCGGTGTACGGTGCCGCCGGTCAAAGGATGTTTGAACGACCTCGATGTCTCTCCGCCCTTTCCATGGTTCGAATGGCTCGCGACCATAAAGAGCGACCACCTGAACGTCGTCACGCCTCGCCAGCCCGTCCACCAGCCGGGTGACGACTCGCCCCACGCCAGCGAACCGCCCGATCAGCATTCGGGCGTCGACCAGGACTCGTAGCTCTTCGTCGGTCACAACATGGGTCTCCTGGCGGCACAACACAGCGTCTGCCCCTTCCACCGCAAACGGCTGATTTGGGAAAGAGACCGCGCGTAGTGGGTTACCCAACGGCGCAGGCGCCAGCCCGCAAGCCACCGCTGGTACCGGCGGAACCAAGGCAACCCCAGCGTCCGCAAATCAAGAACCTCGAAGCCGGCCTCCTCCACCATGGCGGCCAACTCATCGTGCCTCAGGATGCGAACGTGCGTGTCATCCTCGAATACGCTCGGATCCGAGAACAGGCGATTGGGCGTCAGCAACAGCAGGCGGCCGCCCGATTTCAGCACACGGAACCACTCTTCGCAGGCAGCCTGGGCATCCTGCAAGTGCTCGATCACGTGCTGGAGCATCACGGCGTCAAAGTGGCCGTCAGCGAACGGAAGCTCTGCCGCATCCCCGCAAACCAGCGCAGCTGACGGATGTCGTTTTCTCGTCTCGCGCAGCCCTGCCGCGGATCCATCGACGCCCACGGTCAGGGTCGATCCCAGCAGGTCAAACAGCGCACCGATTCCGCAGCCGACCTCCAACAATGGGCCGGAGGAATGCGGCAAATGCCGCCTTATCCACGCGGCCTCCATGTCGAACTCGACTCCATAACCGCGATGAAGGAAATGTCTCTCCGCCGTCTCTACCAACGTCGGCCTCCGCTTACGCGGGAAGCGCCTCCTGGCTCAGCGCCCAGGTCCACCTCGCCCGCATCCAAAGCGAATGCGATCCAACCGGCGAGCCCAGACGCTCCTCCCACAACCGCATAAACGCCTCGGCGGTCCGCTCCCAGGTCAGACCGCGCGCATACTCGAAAGCCCTTGTCGTCCGCTCTCGTCGCTCCCGAGGGTGATCGGCGAAGTAGGAGACTCGGTCTGCAAGCTCCTGAGCGCTACGAACGGCGATCAGGTGCCTGCTGAACCGTTCGCCGCAAAGGTAATCATGCTTCAATGGGTTGTTGTAAGCCGCAAACACGAGCCTGCGCCGGGCCATCGCTTCCTGAACCGCCATTCGTCCGTCCAGGAATGCAAAGCAGGCGTTCACCACGCGCTGTTGCGCATCCGGCGTGCTTCCATGGAACCGGACATTCAGACCGTCTCGCCGGACGCGCTCTTTCAAACGGTCCCCCAGCGATCCTTCACCGTAGACGTCTAGGCGAAACGGGCGGCACCCCCCGTGCCCGAGTAGCTGCACGGCCTGAACATAGACTTCGATCCCGGTGTCAGGCTCCAATCGGCCGATGTAGACGGCCGACTCCGGCTCCGGCACGACCGGCGTCTGGTCCGCAGGCGGATCCAGACCCTGGTCCGGGCACGCGTCGGGTTTCACGCCGAGCCACTTCTCGATGAACGCACCGTCATGAACGAGCCCGGACGCCATGGAGAGTGCACGCTTCGCCCTCCGCTTCTCCTCTTGAGGAACCGGGTAGGCGAAGGACATCCCGTGACGGGTGAGAAACACCTTGCGCCGATCAAGCACAACGCCGATCATGCGCCACAGATACTCGAGCATGTGCGTATCGCTCACCTGAATCACGTCGGCGCGTTGAAACAGGCTGCGGTTCCGCAATAGCCACAGACGGCTCCGCAACGGCGAGCGGAAGGCCGGAAATCGATGAATATCGATATCCTCATGCACCTCATGCTCAGCGCATCTCTCGTCATGTGCCCCGGTGACCACGTCGACGCCATGGCCCATCCGTCTCAGAGCCCGTGCCAGGCCCTGGACATAGCGCTCCACGCCTCCCACGTGCGGCCAGTAACGATGAACGAAGAAAAGAATCTTCATCGAACGGTCACTTTCTGATGCGAAGCGCGAGCGCGGGCCAAAGCCTTCTCGTCGCGCGGAAGGCAAGCCACCGTGCCGGCTTTCTTGGTCACCGCCATCACGTTCGGCACCACCTCGCCTGGTAGCATGTCGTAATCGGGATTCGTGCGGACGTGCGCGTCGACAAATCGCGCGACGTCATGCATGAGATAATCGTGGAAAACGATCAGACCTCCCGGAGCCACATAGGACGACCAGTGCTCAAAGTCGGCCCGCACCCCCTCGAAGGAGTGATCCGCATCGATCAACAGCAAGCGAATCGCCTTTCCCGAATAGGATTCACAGACCTCTGCCGTGAACCCCACCAGGGGTTCGACAAGGTCGCTCACGCCGGCACGGCGGACTTGATCCGTAAACGCGTCAAATGTCGAGCCGCCGAACCGTTCGACACTCTGATAGGTCGTGTCTCCCTCTCTGGTCCCGGCGAACGTGTCGACCGCGTAGACCTTGCCCTCGCCGCGGACGCGGCAGGCCGTCGCCAGGTAGCAGGTGGTCAAGCCGACCCAGGCGCCCAGCTCAACGGTATCGCCTGACGCCGGCCAGTTCACCGCCAGCCGATAAACCGCCAGCAACTGATCCACCGGCATCATGCCGTCGCCGGACGACCAATGAATCTGAGGCCAGAGCTGGAGCAAGCCCTTCAAGGCCGCATGATCAAGATCAAGGGCAAGGACCGGCGCGAAATCACGCGGCGCAACTCCAAGGCGCCGCGCGGCTCCGGCGACAAATCTGGCACAGGAATGACCCACACGCCGCGAGCAGAGCCGATAGTAAATCTCACCTGCAAGAGACATCGCAGCCCATGAAACCTCTTAGCTCCACATTGAAAAAGGGGACCGGCTCCGAGCGTAAGTCCACTGGCGCCCGTGAGAACGCCGTTCGGCGAGGTGCCTGTCCCCTTTTTCAACGGTCCCTCAGTCCAATGCCCGCTCCGATCACCGCCAGGCGAATAAGAGCAACGTCGCGCCGAACCACTTGTCGAGGAAGCTCCGTTTGTGCACCCAGTCCGGCCCCAACTTGAGAAGGCTTCGGCCCCAATGGTCGCCGACCGACTGCCAGAAGCCGACACAATGTGTCGCAACCATCGCAAACCCGGCTCGGTGTGCGTGCCGGAGAAGTTCCCCCTTGCTGTACGGAATCTCCACGCCGTAGGGCCACCATCCACGCAGTTCGAGGTAGAGCTTCCACAGCCGGTACGATGGACACCGTGCGTGAGGCACGGAAACGACGGCCACGCCGCCATCACGCAGAACTTCGTGATGCGCCCGCACCGTCTGCAGTCGGCATGCGCCCTCGAAGTGCTCGATCACGCCGGACGACAAGGCGACGTCGAACCGGCCGCTCCATTCCTCCAGGGGGCTGAGCAAATCTCCACGCGCGAACGACGCGGCAAGTCCAAGGCGGTCGAATCGCTCCTTCGCCTCGGCAAGGGCCTTCTCATTCTGATCGAGGAGAGTGACATTTGCCCCTCGCTGGGCCAGCAGAGCGGAAAGATCCCCCCTGCCGCTGCCGAGCTCGATCATACGAAGCCCCTCGATCTCGCCGAAAGTCGCCTCCAGACACCGGACGATCAGGGCCCAGCGTGGGCCGCGCCGCTCACGATCCAGGAGCCCGTCATCCTTTGCGGCAGACGGACGTTGGCTCCATACGCGGTCCCACACCTCCTGCCCTGCGGCGCGGGCGGGTGGCGGCATGGTTGACCCTGGTGATGCAGGCACGCTCATTCTTGCATTCCGGTGACATCCCTCGACACGCCGCGCGCACCGAAGGCCTGATGACTTATCGGACGGGTTTCGGACCATCTTGAGGACCAGGAAGCGGCGTTTTGCCGCATCGCCTGGTCAGCCGGCAGGCGGCCGATTGAAGCAGGTCCAGGAGGGTATGCAGTCGCGGCTTGTTTACGAACGACTCGAAGAAATGGCGTTGAGCCTGGCCAAATCGGCCGGCTTTGAATGCGTCGTAGCCAAGTTGGAGGGAAGTGGCGGCCAGATTCGCAGCAATGATCCCCCGATGCCGCCGGTTCAAGCCCGGCAGTGACGTGCGCATCGCCCTCAGCAACTCGCGGTATCTCAACGTGTTTCGCTGGCGATCCGTCCGCGCAAGACTTCCGTCAACGGCATGATGCAGGCACAGCGGCTCGTCGACGAAACCGGCTTCACAGACCTGGGCCACTTTGAGATAAAACAGCCACTCCTCGGCATAAGAAAGGTCGACCGGAAAGCGTATCGTGGAACCCAACACTTCGCGGCGCACCATGCCGACGATGGTGGCGATGAAGTAGCCGCGGATCAGCGTATCGAACAGACTCCCCTGACAGACGTACAGGCCCGGTGCCGCCTCTTCACAAGGCACTTCAAGAGCCAGGCGCCCCAACGTATTGAAGACACTCTCATGCCGCTCGCCGTCAACATCGACGAAAGCATAATCGCTATAGACGAGGCCGAGCTCGGGCCGCAATTGGAAAAGCGCCAACTGGCGTTCGAGCTTTTGAGGCAGGTATTCGTCGTCCGAGTCCAGGAAGGCGATGAACCGCCCGCGCGCGGCCTCAATGCCACGGTTGCGCGCGGCGCCCACGCCTGCATGGGATTGCCTGATGCATTGAATTCTGGAGCCCGGGCGGGCTGCATATTTACTCATGAGCGAACCGGTGTCGTCCGTCGACCCGTCGTCAACCAGCACGATTTCCCAGTCGCTGAACGTCTGCACTTCAACCGAGGCAATCGCGCGCGGCAGGAAGGACGCACGGTTGAACGTGGGAATCACGATGGAAACAAGCGGATCGTTCATACCACGTCGACCTCCACCGGATCATCCATCTGCTGCTTGGAGGAAAGACGCCCACCAATCAACAGATTCATCAGGCCTGCCAGCTTGCGGGTCAATTCGCCGCGAGTGAAAGGATGCAGGAAACGGGGATCACATCCCAGGTACGGTCGGCCTGCTCGCCAGGCCCTGAACAGCGCTCCTAAAGCACCGGCGACCGTGGACGCATCAAGATTCGCCACCAGACCCGCACTGCAATTGCGGACGATCTCTTCGCAAGCCCCGCCTTCCGGCCCTACCACCAGGATCGGGCGGCCTGCGGCCAAGTATTCGAAGAGCTTGCCCGGGATCGTGGTATCGGCTCGCGGCCCGTCATTGATACTGACCAGCAGCGCGTCCGCCCTTCGCATCTCTGCTACCGCTTCCCCGTGCGAGACGTAGCCGGTGAACGTGGCGGGCACGCCGCACTGCCCGACGCGAGCACGTGTCTTTTCACTGCAGTGTCCCACGACACGGAACTCGAACGCGCCGCACGGTTCGCCAATGGATTCAAGGAAATACCCCATACCTTCCAGCAACGCGTCATTCGCCCGCCACTGGTCGAACCGCCCGACGTGGGCCAGCACAAAACGATCCCCCCTGTCTGCAGACGGTACTTCTGCCGGGAACTCCGCCGGGTCAAACCCGTTAGTGATGGTCACAAACTTATCCCAACGATCGGGCACGCGCTCCGCCAGGATCTCGGTCTGACGCCGTGTTACCCCGACCACAACGTCCGCGGCTTCGAGAATGCGCTGCTCCAGTTGGCGATGCTCTTTTCGTCGGCTGGGCGACGGCTCGCGGTAACGATAGTCATCCGTCCACAGATCGCGGAAGTCAGCAATCCACGGAAGCTGCGTTTTCTCCTTGAGCGTCATCGCCAGCAGATGATTCGAGGCCGGGCTGAACGTGGAATAAATGACGTCTACCTTTTCCTGAACGACCAGTTCACAGAGCGGATCAACGCTTTGCCAAGCCCAGGGCGCAAAGCGGTCGGGGAATGCCCTACGCTCATCAAAACGGTCGAGACGCCAATCCGCAGCCGCCGCCAGCCGTGATGCGACGCCGTTGTCCATCCATTTCCCGAGCGTCTTTCGAACCTTTCGCATCGTGCCATCATCCGGCACCGAATGCACGACGACAGATTCCGGAAAATCGTTCGCCAGAGTGGCGTCCGAAGGAAAGCCGGGTGGATCGGCCATGCACCATACCAAGGGCCGCCAACCGAACTGAGGCAGGTATTGGGCGAACTTCGCGGATCGCTGCACGCCCGGTCCGCCGGTGGGCGGGAACGCGGCCGCAATCATCAGAACGCGGTTTGACTTCTTCCCGCGTTCGCGATGAATGTCAGCATCCGCGCTTTCGTTCATGTCATCACCTCAACGGCGCTGTCCGCCTCCGCGCAGCGAGCCCATCCCGATTCAGGCCCTTTCAGAGGCTTTCCGCATTCCGTTCGCCCATACGCAGTGTGGCCATCCACGGCCCAATCGAGCAACAGCCGCAAACGTCTTGTCAAGGCTTCTCGCCCGTATGGAGTCAACTGACTTCGATCACACTCGCCGGGCATCTCGCCGGCTTGCCACGCCCGCCAGAGCCGTGCCAGCGCAAAGGCAACGGCATCTGGATCACGCGGGGCGCAGATCCCGCCTCGAAGCTGCGCAAGAAGCCGCCCTATGCTCGAACCTTCCTCACCGATCAGAAGGACTGGCTTTCCGGATGCGAAGTATTCGAAGGCCTTGCCTGGAATGACGGCCGAAGCGTTGACGCCCGTCAGCGATGACAGCAACAACAGGTCCGCTCGGAGCATCTGGCGCAGCGCCTCGTCATGGGAAACGTATCCGGTTGACGTGAGCGGCAGGCCCATCTCGCTGATACGCAAGCGCAGCCGGGCCGACACCTGCCCCACCACTCGAAACTCGAACCGCCTTCGATGTTCCGCGGAGTGATCCAGAAACCGGCGGATACCCTCGAAGCACTCATGCGTGATCTGCGATTCTCGGAACTGACCGACATAGGTAAGCGTGAATTTCTCATTCGGGCGAGATTGTACATCGGGCGTATCGGCACCCAGGCGGTCGAAATCCTCGAAGTCCACCCCATTGGTGATGGTGTGAAACTTGTGGGCTTCTTCCGGCCGTCGCGCAGCAAGGATGTCCCGTTGCTCGTCCGAGGTGGCGATGACAACATCCGCATCACGAAGGAAGACGTCCTCCAGCCTGCGATCGACTCGACGGCGAAGCCACCAGCGGCCGACGTAGCGACAATCGTCCGTCCACAGGTCTCTGAAATCCGCGACCCATGGCAGGCCTGTCGAGCGCTTCAGCATCCAAGCCAGCAGATGATTGGAGGCAGGGCTGAATGTGCTGTAGATCGCCTCGGCATTGCGCTTGTCCAGCATGCCACGGAGCCTGCGATAACCGCGAATCGCCCAGAAAACCTGCCCGTCCGGGATGCCGCGTGAGAGAATCCACTGCGCGAATCGGCCCAGCCGCCACTCCAAACCGTCCACTTTCGAGACCAGGAACGATTGATCCGCCAGTCGTGCCTTAACGGGTGAGAAAAACCGCTCAATGCGGCGCGTCGGATCCCAGGTGTTCAACGTATGGTGTTCCAACTCGGATGGCAGGTCGGCCAGTAGCGTGTCATCAAGTGGCAGTTGTGGCACGTAGTCGGCAGCGAAAACGATGGGACGCCAACCCTCGCGGACCAGATACTTGGCAAACTTCATCGTCCGCTGCACGCCCGCACCACCGGTCGGCGGAAACGCGCATGCGATCATCAAGACGCGGCGAGCAGCGCCTCTCGTTGCTGGATAATCTCCTTGCTCCACCAATAGCCACCTCTGAGGGAAACACCTCAGGCAAACGGCCACACCCTATCCACCGCGCGCACCGCAAGCGCACACGTTCTCCATCAGACATATCGGCGATCCAAATGCCTGGCTTTCGATCGGGCTGAGCTACGAACAAGAGCAAACGAGCGCAGGCGGTGGACTACTCTTCATTCTTCATTCTTCATTCTGAATTCGCCATTCGCCATTCTGCATTCGCCATTCGGCATTCTGCTCACACCATCACGGCCGCACGGTCCAGTGCCAGTCTGTACGCGTCCACCCAGCGATCCAGTATTTCCTGCCAGTCATAATCCCTCTCGACCATCTCCCTTCCCGCCCGTCCCATCCACTCCCGCGCAGCACAGTCCTGCAGCAGCGTGATAATCGCATCCGCCAGTTGCTCCGGTGCCTTGGACGGAACCAGCAGGCCCGTCTCGCCATGAACTACGGTATCCCGAAGCCCACCGACATCCGACGCAACGACCGGGACCTCCATCGCGGATGATTCCAGAGCGGCCGCACCGAAACTCTCCGACACCGAGGGGATCACCGTCAGGTCCCACCCCGCGAGGTGATTGGGGATGTTCGCGTACGCCTGATAGGGAATCCACTTGACCGAAAACGCGACTTCATACGCCCCGGCCAATTCCTTGCAGCGCTGGAGCTGGGGACCGTCCCCGATCAGGTGGAACCGTGTCCCCGGAAGGACCTCGAGGACTGTGGGGATGGCGCGCATGAGATACGTCGGGCCGTAGACCGCGCGAAAGCCTTTGAAAAAACCGACGCGGTAATCGCCCGCCGCGCGCCGGGCGGCTTTTAGTGACGGGTCAAAAAGTTGGAGATCAACACCGAGCGGCAACAGCGCGATGTCACTGAACTCGATTCCAGCATAACCCGATACCATTCGCGCGAAGGAGGGCCCCCATGCGGTCACCAGATGGGCGGAACGCAACAGTGCCTTCCGTTTCTCCACATGATCCGGCGTTGGCGGATCTTCCCCCTCCGGCACCACGATGTCCGATCCCCAAGGCGTGGCCACAAGACATCCGTCGTCCGCCATCTCAGGAGTGAAGCCCCAGTCTCGCAAGAACAGGAAGTGAACGTGGCAGACATCGAATCTGCGGAGGAAGCCTTTCAGATAGCGCACCCAGCGCGCCGACCAGCGAAGGGGATGGGTCAAACCGGGGCGCGGTACCTCGAAGCGCTCCACCGTCGCACCCGGTACGTCAATCGGCTTATTGCAGACAAAATGCACATCGAGCCCTCGCGCCGCCAGTCCCGGCACGATTCGCTGCAGATGTACGGCCCGAGGTTCTCCGAAGATGCAGATCTTCACCGAAGCAATTCCCTCTGAACCACCCGAAATACCGTTTCTTGTCGGTTGGGACTATGCCGCCACGTCGCGATAGCCCACAGCAGCCCGGTGAAAAAGGGGACTGGCTCCGAGCGCGACCCTCTCACGCTTCTAAAAACGGCGTCCGGCGAGGTGCCTGTCCCCTTTTTCACCGCAAATCCGAGCCTCAAGCGCCAGCGCGGGGCTCAACCACCGGCCGCTTTCGCTCCCGGGTCGGAAAAGCGGCGCCTGATCGCGTACGGCTGCTTAGACCATGACGCTGACTCGATCGAGCGTACGCTGGAACATGGCCGTCCAGTCATTCAGGACCTTGTGCCATTCGTACTCACGTTCGACGAAAGCGCGCCCGGCTCGCCCCATTCGACTCCGCAGCTCGTCGTTCTTCAGCAGAGCAACGATCCCCTCTGCCAGCAACTCTGGTGACGCCGGTCTCACAAGTAAGCCCGTCTGCCCATCGTGGACCGTATCGACGATGCCGCCGACGTTTGAAGCAACGATCGGCACCCCCATGGCCGACGACTCCAACGCCGCAAGTCCGAAGCTCTCGCAGAGAGAAGGCATCACGGATACATCCCATCCATCGAGGTGCCTCGGGATTTCGTCGTGCGGTTGTTGTGGAAGCCACCGGATCGAATCCGTCAAACCGAGCCGATGCGCCACCTCTTTGCATGCCTGCAGTTGAGACCCTTCACCGACGAGATCGAATCGCACACACCCAAGCTTCTCCAACACGAGCGGTATCGCCCGCACGAGGTGAATCGCCCCATAGACCTCGCGGAAGCCTTTGAAAAAGCCGACGCGCTGCGGCCCATCCTGCTTCGGCACGCGAGAGGGCTGCGGTTGAAACCGTTCGAGGTCGACGCCGAGGCTCAGTCGATCGATCCGATCGATCGGAATGCCTGCGAAGTCGGCCACCGTGTTCGCGAACGTCGGCCCCGCCACTCCGACGCCGGACGCGTGACGCAACAGCTCGATTCGCTTTTCGACAAGCTCAGGCGGTGGCGCGTCTTCCCCCGGCGGCGTCACGATGTCGGACCCGCGAGGCGAAGCAATGACACAGCCTTCCTCGAGTAGCTCCGGCGTGAAACCCCAGTCGAGAAGAAAGAAGACGACTACGACATCATGCTCGCGGACAAAACGGCGCAAGTAACTCCGGTGTCTGGTCGGCCACCGATGGGGGTTGGTCAGACGCGGCCGAGGAACGGCGAACTTCTCAACGGTTACACCGGGGATATCCGTCGGCTTGTGCAGGACCACGCTCACCTGGTGCCCGTGCTGAGCCAGGCCCGTTGCCATGCCCTGAGCATGCTGGTTGCGGATATGCGTGAAGATGCACACCTTCACCGGCCGCCTCCCACCTTGACCGCTATCGCCTCACCCTCCGCGCATTGAGTGTCGCGTCGAGTTTCCGGAGCTGGGGCGTCAAACGCCCACTGATGCTCCAACGCCAACGAGCCCGTAGCACGCCCTTCGTCGTCGATCACCATGGGGAATTGAAGCGGTGTATCGGCCTCCGTCGTACCTCGTTCGGCATCCCACATCCGCACGTTCCAGAAGTACTGACCGCCCGAAAGCCGTAGCCCGGGTATGTCCAAGGTCACGCGATGCTCACCGACATGACCTTGGAAAACGAGCCCGTCACGTCCGGAGTTGAAGCTGAGGAGGTTCTCGTTGACCGACGCCCGCAGATTCAGTTCCACCACCAACTTGGAAATGGGCCTGGCCAGTCTGAAACTGAGCTCCGCCCGCAGAGGCTGGCTGGGCCTGACCCACACAACCTCCTCCCCGCGCCGGTCCAGGAACCGGAGGTCGATCTGCCCTGCGGCCCCGCCGGCGTGCTCCCCACCGCACACGAGGTCCGTCGGGCGACCCGTATAGGCTCGCGTCATGGCATTCATGTAGTGCCCGACGGCCTCCCGGGATCGTCCGGCAAAAGTTGGCGCGCCATCCTCCAGCACAATCGCCCGCTGGCAGATCGATTGCATCTGTTCCAGATTGTGGGTGACGAAAACAAGTGAGCAACCAGTCTCCACGAGTTCCCTCATCCGCTCGATGCAGCGGAGGCGGAAGACCGCGTCCCCCACGGAAAGCACCTCGTCGACAAGCAGAACGTCCGGGTCCACGTGCGCAGCGATGCTGAAACCGAGCCTGGCGTACATGCCGGAGCTGTAACGCTTTACGGGCATGTCGAGAAACCGCTCGATGCCCGCGAAAGCGACAATGGAATCGAGCTTGGCACGGATCTCTCGCCGGGGCATGCCCAGGATCGCCCCGTTCAGGAAAACGTTCTCGCGCCCCGTCAGATCACCGTGAAATCCGGCACCCACCTCGATCAGGGCCGCCAGTCGTCCCCGGACGGACACTTCTCCTGCCTCGGGCCTGAGTATTCCAGCCAGCAGCCTCAATACCGTGCTCTTACCCGCACCGTTCGGACCGATGATGCCCAGTGCCTCCCCCGGCTCCACTTCGAAGCTCAAATCCTTCACCGCCCAGAAGGTGGAATCCTTGGCGCCGGCCCGTCGACCGAATAGCCGCTCGCCCCAGGCGGCGATCAGGTCGCGCAGCGAATCGTGCGATTGACCGATTCGGAATCGCTTTGAAACATGAAGCACGCGTACCGCGGGGCAAGTCATCAAATACACTCCGCGAAACGGAACGAGGCCTTGCGGAAGCACAGCCAGCCGGAAATCAACACCACAAAAGCGAAGATCGTCGCGTAGGCAAATCCCGCCGGGTCCGGCAGGCGACCATGAACCACACAATCACGGTAGGCGCCGATCAGCGGCACCATCGGATTCGCGGCAAGCACCTGCCCGAGCAACCCATGTCGCGGTACCGGGACCACCACATTGGAGAGGAACATCAGCAGTTGGATCGCTACGCCGAAAACCTGACGCACGTCACGATAGAAAAGATTGGCCATCGCCAGCATCATCCCGATGCCGATCATGAGCACGATCTGAACGCTGATGACGAGCGGCAGAAACAGGAGCGTCAACCGTGGTTGAAACGACCATTCCCCGCTGAAATGGAAGTAGGCGATCAGCCCACAGAGCACGCTGAAGGCGATCACAAAGTCCACGAACGAGCTCGCGATGCACGATAGAGGAAACACCTCACGCGGAAAATACACTTTGGTGACGAGATTCCGGTTCGCAACCAGCGAATTCACGCATCCACTCAGGGCCAGGCTGAAAAACGTCCACGGCACCAGCCCGATGTAGGCGAACAAAGCATAAGGCATGTCGACGTTCAGCAGCGCGGACGCGTCCACCGCCCGCGTGAACACGAATGTGAATATCAGCATCATGGACAGCGGCAGCAGGATCGCCCATCCGATACCGAGCATGGATTGCTTGTAGCGGATCCGGATATCCCGCCATGTCAGACTGAGCAGCAGTTGACGATAGCGCAGCACCTCCGCGACACCCGTAGCCAACCCATACGCGCGTACGGCCATCGGAACCTCCGATACGTGGCGTGGGCGCACACCGCGACCCCACTATGCTGTTTTATCGGTCCGGCCTGGGGCGATCTTTGCTTGTCAACAGGAGGAAGTCGGGCACACAAAAGGGATTGGCAACGGAGGCCAGCTCTGCCACTGCTCCCGCAATGAGGACCAGCACCCTACTCCGCACCGAGGCGGCGTGTCATCAGCGCGTGGATGGCCTCGCTCGGCGAGAGCCCTTCGAACAGCACACCAGCCACACCCGATGCGATGGGCATCTCCACACCAAAACGCTCCGCCAGCGCCAGCACGCTCCGTGTCGTTGGGATGCCCTCGACAACGGATGGTGTGGAAGCGATCACTTCTTCGGTAGGCATGCCCCTTCCGATCTTCTCGCCGGCCGTGCGATTCCGGCTGACCTTGGAAATGCACGTAGTGATGAGATCGCCAACCCCGGCCAAACCGGCGAACGTCTCGGGTTTCGCCCCCATGGCCACGCCCAGGCGAGTGATCTCCACCAGACCCCGCGTGACCAACGAAGCCTTCGCGTTGCACCCTGCATCAATCCCATCGCAGATGCCGGCCGCCAGGGCGATGACGTTCTTCATAGCCCCCGCCAGTTCCACCCCAATCGGGTCGGTGCTGGTGTACACCCTGAAGTACGGCCTGCTGAAGATGGTCTGAATCATGCGGGCGACTTCCTGGTCGTGGGATGCAACGACGACGGTCGCGGGCTTCCGTTCCGCAACCTCAGGCGCAATGCTGGGACCCGACAGACATGCGACAGGAACGGGTCTGGTGCAATCCGTGATGATCTGCGTGGGCAAACGCAACCTGTCGACCTCGATGCCTTTCGCGACACTGACAACCGGCACGTCATGCGGTGCATGGGGGGCAAGTCGCTCCCAAACCGACCGCATGTACTGACAGGGCACGGCCGACACGATCAATTCGGCGTCGCCGAAGGTCCGCGCGGGCTCATGCGTGACGCGAATGGAATCGGGCAACCGGTAACCGGGCAGGAATTGCCTGTTCTCTCGATCGCGCTCAAGTTGGGCCGCATGATCAGGAAAGGCACTCCACATCGTCACGCTGACGCCACGCTCGGCGAGCATGAGCGCGCAAAGCGTCCCCATCGCCCCGTCGCCCACGATGGTCGTGTTCTGGATTTGTGAATGAGCCATGAAATGAGAAATTATAGCCGGCCTGGCCGGCTACACCCATGCCGGTGACACGCACGCCCAGCCAGGAGAATCGGCAGGAAGGTCACCTCATCACACGAGATTAAACGCCCCAAACACCAGGCTGCTGATCAGGCTATCCACGATTGAACTCAGCAGACCCTGAAAGACCAGGTTGGCGTCAACAGTGCAACCGCCGGCCTGAAGCAGGACGCCTGCGGTCAGCAGCGGTGTTGCAGTCCGTAGGAGGCGATCCCATCTCCTTTTCATCTGCGAGTCCTTACTCTAAAGAAAGAAACCGATCAGAGTCGAACTCCGTAACCCTCCGGCCCGTTTCGCCACGAACGCGAGAGTCTGCCGAGAACAACGGCGGCGCCTTCAGTATGCCTGCCTATTCTTCGCTAGGTGTCCCCGTCGCCTCCGTTTCAGGCGGCGTCAGCAAAACGATCTCGGCCGCCACGTAGATCGGCACGGGATTGACGCCACCCACCTGAAGCCGCTTGTCGGACGCCCGCACCCCCACGTACTGCCCGACGAACTCCTCCGCCTTGTCCTTCAATTCGCCGGTCAGCTCCACGTAGCCGATCGTCCGCGGTGAGCTCGACCGCGGATCAATCAGACGGAGACGTTGCGGACCGGCTGGCGATCGGTAGATCGAACTGTACCTCAATTCGCCCTTCACGTCGAAGCCGGCCGGCTTGGACGGCTCCACCGTCTTCAGCGAAGCTCGCTCGTCCATCTTCTCGCGCCGTGTGGATTCCGCCTGCTCGGAAAGCCTGCGTACCCTCCGGACAGACTCGATCAGATCCTTCATGTACGTGAGTTGCTCGACTCGTCTGGAGGCGTACTGGCGCACGAGCGAATCATCTTCAGTATCCTGCGAAGCCACAGCCTGATACCGCTCAATCAAGGAATCGAACTGCCGTTCCAGGAGGGGCTTTTTCATCTCCTGGCGCGCTTCGCCATCAAGCACCTCCAGCGTACGCCGTGCCCCGGTAGCTGGCAGCTTGGCCAGGGCTGATCGCGTCTCAGTCTCGGCCTTGGCCTCGGCATCCTTAACGGCCTCTTTCGGAGAACGACCAGGCTGCGCGCCTTCCGTCCCCGGACTTTCAGACGTCGGACGCTCCGTCATCGCACGAGCCGTTTCCTTCTCCAGTTGGATCAGCTCATCGGGAACGAGCTCGATAAACTGCCGGCTGACCCAGAGCGTCGCCCCTTCCGGGGGACTGATTCGAAGGAAACCGTCGGGATTCCGACCAAGGATCGTCACCTCCGCTCCCTTGGACAGCATCGTCTGCACGGTGTACTTGTGCTCGGAGAGAGACGACCCCGCACGCACACGAACGTTGTTCCCGTTCACCACCCCGTGTTCACCATCGGCGGTGTCAACGTAGTCGCCGGAGATAAGGCTGAATGCCTCGGACGGTGGCAGGATCTTGTACCAATCGCCCTCTTCGCCGACGACGGTGACACGGTCCCCCGCACCGAGCTTGAGAACCGGGTAATGGTTGAGACTCGGTCCGCTTCGCACGTGCACGTTGTCGCCCGTTACTTCCGCGGTTTGCTTCATGGGGTAGTCGGGAATCTGGCCCGGGGCGACGCCGATCATGGTGCAACAAAGACCGAACGCCAGAACGCAGCTTGGAAGAATTCTCTTAGGGATCATGGTAGCAGTCCTTTGCTCAAGGCGGCTTCCGGTGAAGATGCGGCTTCTCCAGTTTAAGGTACGCCACCCACCGCATCCTGTCAACGAAAGCCTGCCGGCCTGCCAACATCGCCCGCGGCTGCTATACTGCCACACTGATGGAAAAGCGGCACCAATCTTCAAAAACGCACCTCGTCATCGAGGGCTTCGACGGCGATGGCGCAGGACCTTCCACTGAGGGCGCGGCTGTGATTTTCTCCCGCGCAACAGCGCCGTCCATTCTCGAAACCTCGTTGGCTGACTCGCGTTACGGACGGTTTTCGGTTTTCGCCTGTGAACCGGCCGACACGCTGGTCATCCGCCGGGCCGGCGAAGCCTGCCCTTTCACAATCCTGGCGAACCGGATGAACCGGTGGCCGACAACAACAGACTCGCCGCCTCCCCTGCCGTTTGCCGGAGGCTGGATCGGCTTCTTCGCCTATGAGGCGGGTCTGGGGCTCGAAAAGCTGCGCAGCACCGGACAATCGTTTGCCGGCGCCGTCGATTCGCGATTCTGTCTCTACGATTCGTCCGCGGTTTTCAATCACGAGCTCGGCACATGGCATCTCGCGGCCATCGAATGGCCCCGATCGGTCGCCGGTCGTCGCCCCTCGGTGACGCAACGCCTGGCCTTGCTGCGCCATCGACTGCAGGAGGCTGCGCGGTCTCAACCCTCCACGCGCATACCGACGCCTACCCGCAACGCAGTCCCCGAAGCCAACATGACCTACGATGAATACATCGCCAAGGTCGAGCGCGCCAAGCGATACATCGAGGCCGGCGACATCTATCAGGTCAACCTCACACAGCGCTTCACCCTTCATACCGGCGCGACGCCGATCGAACTCTACCTGAGCCTGAGGGAGTCGAATCCCTCGACCCATGCCGCCCTGATCACGTGGCGTGACCAGGCGGTGATTTCCTCCTCCCCCGAACTGTTTCTGGACCTGCGCGGCCGCGAGGTGATCACCCGGCCGATCAAAGGCACACGACCGCGCGGATTATCCCAAGAAGAGGACGAACGCCTGCGCCAATCGCTCAAATGCAGCGAGAAGGACACTGCGGAGCTGAACATGATCATCGATCTGCTGCGCAATGATCTGGGGCGCGTATGTTCTTTCGGCTCGGTGCGCGTGCTCGAACAGGCGCGACTCGAAACGCACCCGACCGTGCATCACCTGGTGGCCACGATTCGCGGATCCCTTCGATCGGACGCTTCCTGGGTGGACCTCCTGCGTGCATCGTTCCCGGGAGGCTCCATCACCGGCGTGCCAAAGATCAGAGCGATGCAGATCATTGACGAGTTGGAGCCCACGCGGCGTGGCGTGTACTGCGGCTCGATCGG
>CP070718.1:1678313-1688816 GCA_020350565.1 Phycisphaerales bacterium | reverse complement strand
CTGTTGCCTCGGCTCGGTATCGGGCAAAACAGGATCGGTGTGGAATGTCGGACTCCTGTCACCAGGACCAGAAGGGTTTTCCAGCGGGGAGGACGACTCGTTGGCCGATGGCCGGTGGGGTGAATGGCTGCCAAACCTCATCCTTGAATTGAAGCCAGCGGAGCGAGGGATCTTCGAGAGGCGCATCGAAACGGAAGGCCACAACGGCCGGCCTGCCGTCCGCCGTTAGCTCCATGACCTCGATGGTCACGCCGGTCAACTCGATCCGCTCACCGACGGACCAGGGGAGTTGCTCGTCTCGGAAAAGCCGCTCGAAAACCCAAGAGAGGAATCCCTTTTCGGGGCGAATCAGAAGTGTGCGCTGATCCGTCCGTTCGATTTGCACGGCCTGCAGACCGGGAGCGAGAAGCCTCATCCGCCTGGGAACCGGCTTGCCGGCGACCTCCTGCTCGACGAGGAAGTAGGCCGCGTGCAGGATGCTGGGCGGGTTCACGATGACGACGTCCTGCCCCTCGACCGACGGGTCCAGGTCGACGCGGACATAGTACTTCTCCGTGGACTTCGGGCCGGCGGGGAACGCCGCGCGGATCGGCAGAGCGATCGGGGCCACGATCAGATGAATGAACACGAAGAACAAGCCGAGTGCCTTCGCGATGAAGCGCCAGGCCGTGGACTCTGGCCGCCATGAGGCTTTTCCGAAGACGCCGTCCAACAGTTGTGCGAGCAGGCCCATGGCTCCGATGCCGACGAAGAACAGCAGGCGGTCTGCGGGAAACGTCGCGCACGCCGGCAACAGGGACAGAATCATCCCCGTCCCCCAGAAGCGGGCCGATCGATCCCTTCGCAACAACGGAATCAGCACGATCATCAGGATGAGGAGGAAGCCGACTGCACCGAGCCAGAGCACGAGCAGCTTGTCGAAGCCGAGCACGAGATAGGATTCCGCCGGGGGAAACGCCCACTGGCCTAAAAGCAGCAGAGGCGCGTGCATGGGAACCGCAAGGGCGTAGCGGAGCGGTTCGGATCCGGGATCCACGTAGGGTCCCGAGTTGGCAAGCCCGTAGCCCAGGTACTCCCAAACGGCGCGCCAAGCGACGACCACGCACGCATAGGGAACAAGGGCGAGACACCTGCTCCTTAAGCCCGCGCGATCGAAGAAGAGGACATGAGCGGCCAGGTAGGCACAGGTGGCGATTCCGGCCTCCTTGGAGACGAGACTCAGCGCCAGCAGCAGCGGCCCCAGGACGGCTCCGGCCCTCCAATGTTCACGCCGCCATCGATCATGGGCGATCAACGCCAGGACGCCAAAGACGGTGGCAAGCAGTGCATTGCGATTGGCCAGAAAACCCACCGGCATCCCGTGCACATCGTCGATGGCGTAGAGCAGGGCTGCCAGCCCGGCCAGCCCAACGGAAGGCATGAAGCGGCGGTACAGAAGTGTCACCAGCGCGACAGCCGCTGCGAACCACGCCAGGCTGTGCAGGTGCATCAGGACCGGGTGTTTGGGCCAGAGATGATAGTCCAGCCAGTGGGTGAAGACCGTGAGCGGTCGCCAGAATGATGCCTTGATGCCGCCACACGTCCACCAGGGGACGAAGCCCAAGTCGACCATGCGGGAGGTGCGCTCGGGATCGCCGTCGAAGAAGCGGAAGATATCCATCGGGCTGTTGAGGAAATCAGTGAAGATACGCGAACCCAGCAAAACCGCGCGATGGAAGTAATCGTCGACCACCAATCCGACGGTGAGTGACGTGGAGGTGAGCGCAATTGCGAGCAGGGCCACGAACAGCCAGGAATAGCGGCCGGTGAGCGCAACTCGGAGAACATGGGCGACCGTCGGGGCCTTCCGGACTAGTTGTTCGTCTGCGGGCATGAAAGATCGCCTTGCAAAAGGCCTGGCGGCACCGTAATCCACCGGATCAGGACAACACCCTTGAAGGAAACGGACGAACTCTCCGGGCGCACGGATGGCCTCTTATATCCTCTGACGAACGATCGATCACGAAGTTAGTGCCGGGAGTCGAGCGGAATTTAATCCACCTGCGGGTGACAGCTAACCGAAGCGGCGGCTCGTTCATTAATGGAAGCAACAGAGCAGGAGGACCGGCGTCTCTATCAGGTGCGGTGCCGGCGGAATAGGCGAGCCGAGACCCGACGGTCAGGGAGGGTGTGCGGTTACGCCCCGGCAACGTATAATCCGCCATCGCAGTCCTCCTCATGCGTCGGGGTCGGGACGAAGATCCCCACGCGCCGGGGTACGGACCGTAGACGATTCGTGATTCATGGCCTCGCACCGTTCTCGTGAGGTTTCGCTTTCAGAGACACGTTCATTCACGGAGACTACGAAAATGTTGAAGAAGATCTCAATGTACACGGTGGCCGTGCTTCTTGGTGCCGGCCTGCTGGCGGCGACCCAGGCCCTGTCTCAGGAAGGCAAAGAGCCGGGTATGCCCGACATGGACCAGATGATGAAGATGTACGAGCAGTTCAACGCAATGGGCCCGGAGCATGCCCGGTTCAAGGAGGCGGTGGGCACCTGGAACACCGTCACCAAGATGTGGATGGGACCCGGTGAGCCTACGATCTCCACCGGCACCAGCGAGATGGAGGTCATCTTCGGTGGCCGATACATGGTCGAGCACTTCAAGTGCACGATGATGGAGAGGCCCTTCGAGGGTATGGCCCTGGGCGGCTTCGACAAACTCAAGAAGAAGTACGTCTCGATCTGGCTGGACAACATGTCGACGGGCTTCATGGTGATGGAAGGCACCTACGATGAAGCCACCAAGACGACGACGTCCTACGGAGAGTACGACGATCCCTTCACGGGACACGAGAAGATGAAGAGCGTCCTGCGCGAAGTCTCGAAGGACAAGCACGTCTTCGAGATGTACCAGATCGGCCCCGATGGCAAAGAGAACAAGACGATGGAGATCACCTACAGCCGCTCGTGATCGCCTCGGCATCTACTGCAATTGACCGCAGAAACAACGCACCGCTACGGGGGCGCGAACGCGACCTCCCGGGTGGTGTGTTTCTTTGCGGATCAAGTGGTGCGGATGCGTGCCGTTTTGAACGTCAGGTTCTAACTTGTTAAGCCGCGCGATCGACAGGAGCCCGTTCAAAAGGTGTGGCCTTGCCGCTCCGGGGCGCGGTTTCGGGCTGCGACCGGATTGACGCCCAGTCCCTTATTGCGGTAAGCTACATAGAGCATTTCGGCGAAGATGACATGTCAATCAGGAGGGCGAGATATGAAGAGCTGCGTTCCCTTGATGCTCGCTGCCGCCTTTTTGTCGCTGCCTACATTGGTAAGCGGTACGGTCTTCGATTATGACGACGATGGGGACGTCGACCTGGTGGATTACGAGGTCTTCTTTGACTGCTTCACCGGCCCGGCGACCCCGGCCGACCCATCCTGCGTGATCTTTGATGAGAACGAGGACCTCCGGGTGGATCTGCACGACTTTGGGGGTTTTCAGGGTGCGTTTACGGGGCCCGGGCCGTTCAGCATCACGTTCACGGAGCTGGCGGGCAATTCGCTCAGCGTGTATCCGCATTTCGAGTACGTCAAAGCGTTCAACGAAAACGCCACGGTGGAGGTCGCCATCGACCCGTTGCGTTTCCCGGAGATTGTCGGGCAGACGGGTGATATCTACGTCGTGGAAGCGAAGACGGCCAGCGGCTGGGACGTCGATCCCACCCTGGTCGACGAGACGAACAGACGGACCGCAAGCCGAAACGTTCGGCGGGACCACGATTCAGGAGAACACGTTCCTCGTCACGGGCCCTTACGAGCTCAGCAGCCTGGCGTATCAGGACCATACGGGTGACTTCACGGGGCTGGGTCACGGGTATGACGTCGTACTGGACATGAACCAGAACGGCGTGCTCGATGGGGGCGACTACCTCGACGGATACAGTCGTGAGGCCGGCCTGTACGTCGTGCACGACACCGCGCAGCCCGGCCCGCTGGACGCGACCTACTTCGGCCCGTACAGCGTGGCTGGGGTCCCCGGTGTACCAGCGGCATACGCAAACGAGGTGCTGTACTACCCCACCAACATTGCGTCGATGGAGCCGCTGCCGCTCATCGTCATTGGTCACGGCTCCGGCCATCAATACACGTGGTACGACCACATCGGCTATCACATGGCCTCTTACGGCTGCATCGTGATCAGCCATCAAAACAACTTCGGCGGATACGCCACGGCCGCGCATACGCGAGCGGTCATCGAGCTGCAGGACTCGATCGCCGACGGCGCGCTGAATGGGAAGGTCGATTCCAGCCGGATCATCTGGATCGGTCACAGCATGGGCGGCCATGGCGTCGTGCTGGCGTATGACCTGGTCTACGACGGCACCTATGTGCCGGAATACTATACCGTGGACGACATCGTGCTGCTCAGCCCGATGCTGCCGATCGTGGAGGCGGATGATCATCCGCATCACGTGAACTTCCATCTGTGGACGGCGTCGGGCGACAGCGACGTGAGCGGTCATGCGTCAATGGATTACGTTCAGACGTTTCACATGCACGACCGGGCCACCGGTTACCGGATGTCGACCGTGGTGCAGGGCACGGGGCATGCGTGGTTTCACGATGGCCCGGAGGAGCCCAGTTGGTTCGAGGGACCCTGTTCGATCGGGCAGGAAAATACGCACCTGATTCAGCTCGGGCTCTTTCTGCCGCTGATCAAACACTACACGGAGGGCAACATCCCCGCGACGGACTTCTTCTGGCGGCAATACGAGCGGTTCCATCCGATCAGCGTGGACACAGTGGACCCGTGCATCGTCGTGACCAATGAGTACCGCAACGGATCCGAGAGCGGCAACTTCTACATCGACGATTACCAGACCGAAGAGTCCTTGTATACGAGCAGCTCCGGCGGGGCGGTCACTTTCACGGTGGAGAACGTGACGGAAGGGCGCCTGGATGACAACAACAGCAGCTTCACCTGGACGCCCGATGATCCGTTCAATGGGGCGACGCAGGCGGCCTCTTACGACACTAGCCGGGGCGTCGTGTTCGACTGGAACGGCGTGGACGCCTATTACGAATGGGAGGTCATCCCAACACAGCAGAATTTCTCTGATGACCTCTATCTTTCGTTCCGCGGTGCCCAGGGCACGCAGCATCCCTACACACTGGCAGAGCTCGGAGACGTGACTTTCGCCGTGACTCTACGCGACGGCAGCGGCACCACCAGTTCGATCAACATCGGCGCCTATGGCGGCGGGCTCGAGCAGCCTTATCAACGTCAGGGCGGATGGCACAACGAGATGGAGGTCATCCGCATCCGCCTTACGGACTTCCTTACGAACGGCTCGGGGCTGGACCTGACGGAGGTGGCGGCGGTTCGGTTTGACGTCGGCCCGTCGTGGGGCTCGAACGAAGGTCGGATCGTTGTTGACGAGCTGATGCTGACCAACAACTACTGGCCTTATTTCAGCCCTCTCAGTCTGAGCATGCCGGCTCCGCCACCGGAGTTTCTGCCGCCCGGCGTGCCGACCGTCATCGACGTCGAGATCGATCCCGGCGACGATACGATCGTTCCGGGTTCGGCGCTGCTTCACTATCGCTACGATGGTGGGGCGTGGCTCGACGATCCCCTGGAGCAGATTGGCAGCACGCTATGGCAGGGCACGCTACCGCCGCCGACGTGCGATGACACACCCGAGTTCTTCTTCAGTGTGGAGGGCGCCATCACGGGGCCTGTCTACGTGCCACATGGTGCGCCGGCCGTTACGTTCGTGGCCTTTGTGGGCGAGTACATCAGCGTGTTGGATGACGATTTCGAGGAGGACCTTGGCTGGACCGTGGAAGACGATCCCAGCCTGATGAGCGGGAGCTGGGAGCGTGGCGTCCCGGCGGACGACGGCCTCGAGGGGGATCCGCTGACCGACTACGACGGTTCCGGGTCGTGCTACCTCACCGGCAATTACTTGGGCAATTCCGACGTGGATGGGGGCCCGACGATGCTGATCTCTCCGATGGTTGATCTGGCCGGCACGACCAACCCGGTGCTGCGTTACGCCCGGTGGTGGGCCAACGATGACCAGGACAGTGACCCGTTTGATGTGGAGGTGAGCAATGACGGAGGTTCGACGTGGGTTCTGGTCGAGCACGTCGTAAATATCCCGCCGGGTTGGGTACAGTCGGCAGCATATGTTGCCGACTTTGTTTCGCTGACCGCGCAGGTGAAGGTCCGGTTCAGTTGTGCGGATGTGCCGAACAACTCGAAGGATGAGGGCGGTGTGGACGCGGTACAGGTCTTTGAACTGGTGTGCGAGGATTGATGCGCAGGCGCCGGGCAGGCGGGCCATGCCCGAGCGTTCTGACGATTTGCGATGAAAGGAAGCCTAACCATGAAATCGGCGATGATGATCGCACTCTTGGGGGCCGCAGCGGTTGCGGTTGCGGGTGAGGACGTGCCGCCGACTCCCTCCATGCCGGCGGCTGTCGACGGCCTCGTCTATGCCCGCTCCTTCAGCCTGACGGAAGGATTCATGTTCGACCTGCGTAAGGAGCGTCCCGAGGTGAAAGAGGGCCTGTTGCTGGTGCTCAAGGCGGACAAGGCGCTCCTCGTGCCTCGGGCCGCTCTGATGCCTGTTTTGTACGTTGGCGATCAGACGGCTGAGCGACTGAACATGGGCGACAAGTCTGGCCACGTGATTGCCATCGTGCCGGGGAAGCCCGATCTGACGAAGGCGCCGATCTGGTTCGGCACGCCTCGCTTCCCCGAGAAGATCGATCACGCCGTCATCAAGGCGGAACGAGAAACGGCGGAAGAGGCGGGTATCCGGCCACTGCCCGCGGACCAGGTGAAGGCGGCGCTCGCACTGGGCGGCGAGCCGATCAAAGCAACGAACCTGCGCGAGGTGCTGCGCACGGAAGCGGCCGAGCTGATCCTGAAGTATTCGCCACAGGAAAAGCACATCGCCGAGGGATTCCGGGTGCCGGAAGTGCGGCGAAAAACGAAGATGGACGAGGATTGAACGAAACGCGCATGTGCCGCTGCCGGCGCCGGGCGGTCCGGCTCGAACGCCGAAGCGATCGGGTATACTTTCTGGGGCGGCGTTTGCCGCTCTGCAGGCGCCTTGGATGGCACCGCGTCTGCGGGCGGGCCTGGGCGGCGTTCGTGGACTGCTCCGAAACGCCCTCCGATCTGGAAGTGCTGCGCTGAAGCTCCGACAGTGGAGCGCCCTGCGACGAAGAAGGATGATGACAGACAAGGGCGGGCGGGAGGCTGCAATTCCAGTCCAGCCTCCGCAAACCTTGGCACCCGAAGGGCGGAAAGCCGCCACCGCAGACGCTGAAACGCTCATATCGCCCCCCCTATCATGTGACGCCCTTATCATGCGCTCCTTATCGTGATGCGCGACGACGTGCTGCCTTTCCGCGCCGGGCTGGCAGGCGATCGGTGGTTGGGCCCCGCGCTCGCGCTTGGGGCTCGGATTGGTGGCGTTGGATTGCGCACGGTGGTTTGGAGGATGAGACTCATGACATCGGGCGCTGAGCAGAGGGAATTCCGGGCGGAATCCGGTGTACGGGGTGACGGTCGAGCAGGAGATTCGCGGGGGAGGGCGAGCTCTTCGGCAAATGAAAGAATGTCGAATAAATACATAGAATTCCCGATTGGCAGAGAGCGAAGGCGCGATCATACTTATACTGGAAAGATAGCTCAATTCTAATACAGTGACAGTGACTGGCTCCGGGTGGTAAGAGCTGTGCCCTGCGAGAGCGGTGGTACGTGGGATAATAGCGCGCACGGCGCAGCATGAGCCCGGTTGTTCTGTCGAAAGTGCATTTCTTCGGAATCGGGCATTATGCTTTGTCAGTGTCGCTGTTACGGAGGTTGGGCGGTTGCTCAGGCGTCTACCTCATTTCTGGGGGTGGCAGGGACGTGCCTCCGCATCTTACTCTCGGCGCCGGTCTTGGGGTCGATTCGGACGAGGCTCAGGAGTTCCGGGGGCGTGGGGAGACGGCGCTATTAGCTGTTCATGTGTGCGTCGGCGTGCGAGAAAGGATTCTCGCACGAGCGGGGATCAGGATTGAAGAGCCTTACGCCCCATTAATGGCTTGAAGCTTCCAGGTTTTCCAGTGCGCTTTTCAGAGAAAACCCCCGGATCTGACGTTCCCTTTGGGAGGCTTATACAGAGCAACTGAACCGGGTGACGCGTTTACGTCGCGGCCAGTCTCGGGTGACCCCGAGATGCTGCCCGGGAAGATTGCGCTGCGCCGCCGCGTTGGATACTCGTCGGAAAGATTCTTCGGAGGCTGTTACGAAAAGGAGGTACATGCGATGAAGACCTTGACGATCGTTATGACGGGCATGTTGGCTTTGGGGTTTGCCACAAGCACACTGCGGGCGGATCATTATGAGTGGAGCACGTCTGAGCTTTCGTGGCCCCCCGGCGCCGTACAGGCCGGCTGGCACGGATGGTGGTTCAGATTCTGGACCGAGTGGATCGACTTCACGTTCTCCGACATTGACACATACCTCATTGACGACTACGTCACGGTGGAGTTTTACCTTCCCGTGACCAACCACACGAACGGCGAAGGTGGCTTGGACGGCTTGATTGACGTCGTCATCAATCCCGGCCTGACACCAACCACCACTTATACCGATGTGCTGCTCGACAACGTGGACCCGACCAACCACGTCCGCCCCTTTTACACACCCGGCAGCTATGACACGTTTGGCAGCGTAGAGGTGCCGAAAAGCTACATTATCGATGGGCAGCTCATCGTCCGGGTTGACCGGCATCCGGATACCAACCAGGCGCCCATAGCTCCGATCTGCACGGAACAGCCGATCGATATGTCCACCACGCCGCCGACAGTGCCACCGGACGTATACGAGAACGATGATGCTCACACCGTGCATATCTATGTGTCGTGTCTGGACGGCTCCGGCGGGCATATTGTGACTCCCGGAGGCGGCCACGGTTATGTTTCGGTCGTTTCAGACATGGCCATCGCGGCGGTGGATATCAAGCCCGGCTCGTGTCCGAACTCATTCAACGCTGCCAGCCACGGCGTCCTGCCGGTCGCCCTGATGAGCACGGACCAGGTTGATGTGACGCAGGTCGATCTGGCGACCGTGAGTCTGTGGCGTGCCGATGGAGTCGGTGGGAGCGTCGCCCCGCATGAAGGCCCGCCCGGGCCGCACTCGGTGTTCGAGGACGTGGCCACGCCGTTCGAGGGCGAGCCTTGCGACTGCCATGACCTTTTGGGGGACGGCATCATCGACCTGATGATGCACTTCAACACCGACGAGGTGGAAGAGGCGCTCGAACTGTACGATCTGGCGCCCGGCGAATTGGTGGAGCTGGTTGTCAGCGGGTACCTTTTCGACGGGAGTGCCTTCGCCGCGTCCGATTGCGTCAGGCTCGTGCCGGCGGCACCATCTTCCGCCACCACGACCCTTTTCGATTCGGACAAGGGGGGCTCGCTGATGGATGGCGGGCGGCCGGACGTTACTGTGGAGCGTGATGGGATCGCCGACTCCCCGTGACCTGCGCGCTGACCCCTACGGGGACGCCCACGCCGACGGTCCGGGTCCATGATGGAGCTGGTTGGTTTGCCGTTGACGCGTAGCCAGTCCGGACGTCTGTGAAAGTGCCCGGTCAATCGATCGGTGAACCGACACAGGATCACACGCCTCGCCTGTTGCTTACACAACAGGCGGGGCGGTCTTTTTTTGATTGAAAAGTTATGGCATTCTCTGTGATTGCGCTACGTCCTGGCATGACCGAGTCCCGTTCCGCTTCAAGACGTGGGCGTGATTTTGCTGCCTGGGTGTCAATGGCTGGCAGCCCATCAGTGCAACGGCACTTGCATGGGTCAGCTCCGGTGAGACCGGTAACCATGACATTACAGGCAACGTGAGTATGCTCTGTGCTTCCCTCAATTGAAGAAGGGGCAGGCACGAACGGATTCTCGCACGAGCGGGGTGAGAGGGTGTGCGAGAAGGGATTCGCGCACGAGCGGTGCGTCCTTTTGCGGTCGAAGCGTACGGCCGCCGGGGGAGCCGCTGGAAGTCCGTACCGGGATCGTTAAGATTGCGCCAGTCGTTTTGGGCGACGCGGCCCCGTTGGCAGGCTTGTGGGTGACGAACGACCTGGTGTGCCGGTCGTGGGCGAGGCGGTTGTCCAGGGAATGAAGGCGGATCCGGCTTGAGGTACCTTTTCAATGAGCGAAGACATCATCCTGACCAGAGTGGAAGAGCACGTCGGCGTGATTCAACTCAATCGCCCCGATGTCTACAACGCGGTGAGCTTCGAGATGCTGCATCGGATCTCGGAGGCCTGCGAACGCTTCGACGCGGACGAAAATGTCCACGTCATCCTGATCCACGGTTCGGACAAGGCGTTCTCCGCGGGTGCCGACGTCAAGGACATGTCCTCTGCAGAGGCCGTCGATTGGTATAAAACAGATCCGCTGCTGGCCTGGGAGCGAGTCGCGCGGATCCGCAAGCCGATCGTCGCGGCCGT
>CP070718.1:1654984-1678213 GCA_020350565.1 Phycisphaerales bacterium | reverse complement strand
CGCTCGTAGAGCTGCTGCGGACGGCCTTCGCCGCCGCCGCGACGGACCTGTCCGTGGATGCAGCGCGGGGCCTACTGAAGACCGGACTCACGCCGCTTTCCCCTGAGGCCGCCGACGAACTGGAGAATTACATCCTCGCGCAGGGCATCGCGGGCGTTGAGATTTGGTCGCGCGAGGATTGGTCGTTCATGCCGCGCTCGGCTTTCGCGGAGAATGAGGAGCACAGAGAGCCCGAGCCTTATGAGAAGGACGAGCAGCGCCGGGTGAATGCCGCCCGCAAGGTGCTGTGGGACGCCCTCAACGAGTGGCTCTCCGCCGCAAAGGCGCCGGATGGGCACAGCGGGAGAGAGTGGACCGATCTGATGGTGGCCCTGCTCAAGCGGCTCGAAGTAGCGCGGCGGCTGGCGGTCCGGTCGGCTGCGGCGGAACAGGGCGGCGACGTCGATCAGGCGGAGGAGCATCACCAGGCCTGGCGAGATACGCTCGGGTTCCTGGATGATCTGGCCTTTGCTTTCAGTGACACGACTCTGACCGTCAGTGATCTGGCGTCCGTTCTCGAGTCCGGTCTTTCGCAGTTCACCCTTGGCCTGGCGCCGCCGATGCTCGACCAGGTGCTGGTCGGCGCGATCGAGCGGAGTCGACATCCGGAACTGAAGGCCGTCATCATTCTCGGTTTCAACGAGGGGCTGTTTCCCCGCATCGCAACCGAGGACTCGATTTTCAACGACGACGATCGAATGCTGCTGCTCGACGCGGGACTGTCCATGTCACCACCGGCTCGTCAGCGCACGCTGGAAGAGTCGCTGCTGTTCTACGTAGCCGCAACGCGCGCCAGCCGAAACCTGGTGGTGACCTACGCCACGGCCGACAATGACGGCCGTGCATTGCGTCCGTCCCCATACCTGGCCGCATTGAAGGCCGCTGCCCCGGGGTTGGAAGTGAAGCCGATCGGCGATCCGACGCGCACGCGCGAGACGTGGGACATCCTCACCACGCGCGATCTGCAGCGGCGGCTGGTGGCGGAATTCAGCGACAGGTCGCGCCTCCAGAGTGAAGAGCGGATGGACCTGCGGGCGAAATGGACTGAGTTGTACGAGTCCACGCGAACGGAAAACGCCGAGGACGAGGTTGCCCGGAAGACCTTCTCCTCGCTGAAGCCGCCGCCGCAAGCGCGACTTTCAGCGGACCTGGTCGAGAAGCTGATCGGTGGCACCTTCCGGACGAGCGTGTCCGAGCTGGAGACCCATGCCGCATGTCCGTTCCAGCACTTTGCGAAGTACCTGCTGCGGCTTCGTGAACGGACGGTGGCGGAGCTTCAACCGGTCGACGTGGGCAAGGTGCACCACGCAATTCTGGAGGACTTTGTCAACACGTTGTGGGAGCGTCGCCTCAGTTTCAGCCAGCTCAGCGAAGCAGAGGTAATCGGCCGTCTCAACGAAAGCTGCGGACGGATCGTCGCCAGGCTTCCTGAGGAAGGGGAACTCTCCTACGCGCGTGACGCTTACATCCTGAGGCGGTCGGCTTCCCAGCTCTCCCGCGTTTTGCGGGCCCAGCGTCTGGTCGGTTCGGCCGGAAGGACTCGACCGCGGGCCGGCGAGGTGCCGTATGGATTCAAAGGAACGGGGAGCCTGCCCGCATTGTAGCTAGACACGCCCGGTGGGAGGCGGATTCTGCTTCGCGGGTACATCGATCGCGTCGACCTGGCGGAACTGGCCGACGAGATGCTCGGCATCGTCATCGATTACAAGCGCACGCGGAACAAGCGGCTCGACCTCAGCTCGGTATACCACGGTCTATCCCTGCAACTGGTGGCTTATCTGCTCGTGTTAAGCGAACATGGCGAGAGTCTGGCAGGACGGCCCATACGCCCGATCGGCGCATTCTATGTCAGCCTCCTGCCACAATATGAAGCGGTTGATCATCCCAGCGCCGCCGAGATCGAAGCAGAAACCTTTCCCGGCGCTTATCGTCCGCGCGGATTGCTGAACGCGCAAGGGCTGCAGGCTCTGGACGGTCAGCTTGGCGGGTCCGGACGTTCGCAGTACTTCAACGTTTTCCGCAAGAAAGATGGCAAGGTTGGTCACATCGATGCGAGCGATGGGGCCGAGCCCGGCGATTTCCAGGCGATACTGCAGCATGCCGCGCACAAGCTCGCAACCCTGGCCGACGGCATCCTGGACGGCTACGTCTCCGTGAACCCGTATCGGCTCAAGGATTTTTCGCCTTGCTCGTGGTGCCCGATGTCAAGTGTGTGTCGTTTTGAGATGGGGCTGTCCGATGTGCGGTTCCTGGAATCACTTAAGCGGTCAGAAGTGTTTGCACGAGTGAGGGAAGGGTCGTCTGCGTAGAGGCGCCGGCGATACTCACGCGTCGGACCACATCACTTCTCCGGCGGCACCGTCCACGGTGACCATGGCGCCGTTGGGCACGCTATGGATCAGGTCGCCCTCGGGCTCAGAGACGAGCGTGACGCCGCATACGATCGCCCCTTCGACAATGTTGGTGTCGGCCGGCTTTTCGAGAACGATCGCTACAGGCTGCTTCCCTTGTTTAGCCAGCACCGACAGGACGACGCATCCGCCGGAGGAGCCCTTGGTCTCGGGATAGATCATCACTTTGCCGGCGATCGTTTCACCTTCGTGCTCATGCCCTTGGGCGATGATCTCACCGGTGTCCATGTCCACGTCGCCGAGGAAGGAGAAGGCCTTGCGACAGACCAGCGCCGGCCCACTAACGCGGCCCTTGACCATCCCGCGAGCCTTGACTTTGTGATCGGACATGATGCCTTCCCTGTTTCAGCCTTTCCCGGGCCGAATGGCCAAGCCCGAAAGTCTCCGATGCTTCGGCCGACCGCTGGTGGGCAACGCCCAACCTACGGCTCGCCACTCTCGCTTTCTCACGTTGGCACGTTCCCACGTTCTCACCTTCTCACGTTTTCACGTTCTGACGTTGGCACGATCTCGGCTGCATTCCGGAGGTAACCTTACGACAGCTCCCCTGCAACGGCTGCCTTGAGGCAATCGTCCTTCGGACACAGCGCGGTCTTGCAGCCGATCAGATCGCCGACGTATCGGGCCATCTTGCAGGAGTCGGTGACCATCGCCTGAACCTGCGGAACGGGCAAGCCGAACTCCTTGCAGGTTGACTTTCGCATGTGACACTCGACTGGACAGGTGTCACAGACGACGTGCCCGCCGGCCTGCTCAATGGTTTGGACGATGCCCTCCCACGTGGCCGCCTGCCGGGTCGTCCGGTTTGTGCATATCCAGAAGCGCACGTTCGGATGGACTTTGGCATCATGCTCACGCAGCCAATGGGCGACGTAGCGCAGTTGCTCCAGTGTATAGTGCGGGCAGCCGAGGGTGACGAAATCGATTGCCCCGCCGGGGTCAATCGTCGTCAACATCTCGTAAACCGATCTGATATCGGCCGGCGTGACGTTGTGTGTCTCTTTCGGCTGTCTACCCTGGAAAGCCTCTTCGACGGAGTCGGACTCGGCCGTATGTCCCGGGGCATGGAAAAGCGTCACCGAACCACTGGTCGCCAGCGCCGCACCCAGAGCAACCAGGTTGTCCTGTGTGGCCGTGCCCAGAGTGTCAAAGACTGGCACTTCACTACCCACGAGAGCGCCGACGTGAAAGCCCAGGGCGGAGAAATCCGAATCATGAAGGAGATCCTGCGGTCCGAGCTTGACGCGGAAGAGGTGTGTACCCGCGCGGTTCTCATCGAGCAGATAGCCCATCAGCGGATACTTGCCGGTGACCGCCGCGTATCGGGTGAATAGTCCGCCGCGGTTGGTGCGCGCGCCAAGGACGGAGTTGAAATAGATGATTGCCGAGGACTCGACCGAGATGATGTACGAACCCTTGGGTGGTACAAACCCCAGCCATTGCGGCGTGCAGGTATACGTGCCCAGGATGCCCATCTTGCGGTGGGCGGGCACGACCGCGGCCTGCAGATCGTAGATCGGCTGCGGGCAGCCGTGTTCCTTCCATCGATCCAGATCACAGGCCAGCGTCGAAGTGGTCGTCGGGATGCACACCATCGCCCCCGTCTCGGCGTACTCGACTACGTCTTCGACGTTGCCCCGATAGATGGACATTTCCGCCGGATAGTGGGCGTAGACCACGTCGACGAACCGGTCGGCACCGAACGCGTCGCCGAACTGGATCAGGTAATCCAACGCCCGAGCAACCGGCTCGCCGAATTCACCTCCGAGCATTCGCTTCTCTTGCTCGGTCAGATTCATGGGTGCATCCAGAGTCCTTTCGAACGCAGGTCGCAACCTACCCGGGAGGCAGCCGACCGACAAGCACACCATGTCCTCGGCCGGCAAGGGCCGTCTCACTTTTCATTCGAGCCGGCACGGAGCCCGGCTGTACTCTTCTCACGAGCCGGCACGGAGGCCGGCTCTACTTTACGCGTGCGCTGGCGGGGATGCCGGCTGTACGGTCGACTCATCTGCGTAGCGAATCGGCTACGGTGCCGGTGGCAGCTTCGACCTGCACCGACGGTTACAGCGCACCTTCCTTCACGGGCAACAGCAACCGTGAGGGACATTGGGCGGCGTGCAGTATGCGGTTTGTCGCCTCGACCGTGTCCGTGGCGCTGCCGGGCGGATCGAGCGTATTGGGATGCGCAGCGAACTTGGGAACAGCGGCCGAGGCCACCTGCAAACGCAATTGATGCCCCTTGAACACGCGGACGCCCGTCGCCCACAAATCGATCCGCACCTCGGCAACCTGCCCCGGCGGTACGGGGTCCGGTCTTTCCAAAGACTCGCGCAACGCCAATCGGGCATTACCGTCGCAAAGCTGACGTGCGACGCCGTTGGGGTGCACGTCGCAAAGCATGGCGCAGAATTCCGTGTCCTTTGCGGAGGATGAGACCCACAACTCTGCGAAGACCCGGCCGCACAGAACGAGGTCTTCCTTCAACGGAACGGTTGTATAACACAGCACATCATCCCTCCGTTGCACCGGACGGGCGTCAAACGGCCCGCCAACCTGCAGCGTGCCGGCATCATAGAGGTACGGCGTGGGATGGTCCGGATCGTAGACATACTCATCAGCCGGCTCATCCTTGTCCGGGGGCTCCGATGTCAGAGTGCCGTCACCGAACAGCGAGTTCGCCTTGCCGCCGGAATGCAGATAGAGCGAGCGCTCCTGCATACCTGGCGGAGGCCAATCGTCCATGTCGTGCCAGTCGTTTGAGCCTATCAGGAAGATGCGGGCTCGCTTGCGATCGCCCCAATTCTCGGGCCGTCCACCGATCTGCCTGTCCAACCAGTCGAGGAGGAAATCGTCGATGTCGATCACCTCATCAGGGCCGAAGTCGACGCCGTGGATGATCGTCTTGGTGTTGGTTGCGTGGGGCCACGGGCCGATGAGCACATATTGCTCATCCCTGCTCTTGGCCAGTTTGCGGGCACTGGGGAAGTTGTTGTATGTGCTGGCACCGTCGTCGTCGTACCAGCCGCAGATGTGCAGGGTGGGAAGATCAAGCTCGGTCATGCGGTGCATGTAGCACGCGCGTTGCCAATAATCGTCCTTCGTGGGGTGGGCCAGCCACTCCTGCCACATCTTGCTCGAAATGCCGAGGTGCTCGTCGAGCTTGTTGAGCGGTCGGAAACGGTAGACCGATTCCCAGTCGTACTGCTCGACGTCCTGGTTCGTGCGGCCATGAACGAATAGTGCCCACGTGATCATGCTCCAGAAGATCGATCCGTTCTGCCAGGGGACGTTCACGACGGGATCGGGCAAGGCGACGATGGGAATGATGGCCTTGACCGCGGGATGGTGGCTGAATGCTCCCATCCACACGCAAAAGCCCTCGTAGGAGCGCCCCATCAGAGCGATGTTGCCGTTGCAGAAGTCCTGTTGGGCGAGCCAGGCTTGGGCGACCTTGCCATCATCGGCCTCATTGAAGAAGGGCTCCCACTCTCCCTCGCTGTCATAACGTCCTCGGACGTCCTGGATGGCAACGGCATATCCGTTCGCAGCGAACTTCCGGCCGATGGGAATCTTCTTGACCGGATCGTTGTTGTTGTAGGGCGTGCGGATGAGCACGCACGGCCAGGAGCCCTCACCGTCAGGCAAGTACACGTCGGTAGACAGCCGAGCACCATCCGACGCGCGACAACCGAGATCCAACTTCACCTTCACGCCGTATTGCTTACGCTTGGACATGGACGAACTCTCAAATCGATAGCGTTGATCACAACAGACACGCTCTCCGTCATATGCGCACATGCACCGGATACGGGCAAGGACTTCAAACGTAATGTCTCATGCCGTCAGTCGTTACAATGAACCGCTGTCATCCTACCGATGTGCCGGTGCATATCGCAAGGCGCCGCAATCGAATCGCGTAGGCTTCCAGAAGCATCGGAGGCATTGAAGACAGACGTTGCCGCAAGCATTGAGACGGATAAACACCGCAAGGCGGGAAGGCGACGAAGAGGACCGACGATGATTCTTCACCGCCGGTCCGGCATGCGGTCGCCCCTTCGCAGAAGATAGTATGGATTCAATCGCCCGCGCGCGCCGCCAACCGCGACATCCAAGCCATGCGAACGATTCCAACGATTCACGGACGCACCGGGGCGAAATCCGCCCCCCGCGTCCCGAGCGGCTATTCCACCTGATTGGGATTCAAAAGGTCGTCCCATTCAGGAGCAACGGCGTTCCAAAACGACGTCGTGTAGCCAATCACGAAGGCGGCCGTGCCTTGTACGAGGTTGTGCCGCAGGTCCCTCAGGCCATAGTTGCAGGAGCAGACCGTGCCCATGGCCACGGCCATCGTCGCCAGCAACGCCCGCTTCACTTTCATCATGATCCGCTTATGCTGCATCCTCAAGTCTCCTCCACCATGTTCTCTCTAAAAAGCCAACCGCACGCGCACACCTGCAACGATCGAGTCGCGAGCATCTTTGCCGCCGCCGGGGTTGGTGATGATTTGCAGGTCCGGCGTGATGATGCAGGCGCAGGTGAGCTGGTAAGCATAGTACAGCTCATAAACCGTCTCGCGGTCCGCCCGCGAGTCGATGTTATGCCGGAACGTTTTCGACATGATGCTTTGGCCGACGCCGAAGGCCAGCACATCCGAGTCCCGGCCTTCGAAGAGCCCCTGATACTGGGCGCCGATTGACCAGAATTGCTCGACGCGGTTCGTCTCCGGATGAGCGAAACCGTAACGCGCGAACGCGCCGAGGCCCTGCTTATCCGCCGGATCTTCATTCTCCTTCAAGACCATTTGATCGAACGCCAGGTAGAAACCGGTATCATCACCGCGGAACCTTGGGGCCCGCAAACCACCCAATTCGTTGCGGAAGATCCGCTTGCTCCTTCCGTCATACCAGAGACCGAAGGCGTAGTCTCCCGGGAGCCTGCCCTTCGGCCCTTCGAACTTGGGCGAGAGCACCAGCTCCCAAAGCCCAATGTAATTAGCCGGTCCGTGATAGGCGCGCTCGACGTCGTAGGGCAGCGTCGCGTCCGTCTGATCGGCGTCCATCGCGCCCATCTTCAAACGCGCCCAATCACAGAAGTTGATCTTCAGATAAAAGCCCGGAGCCTTCCGGTGCGGAACGGTCGGGTTCAGGTTCAATGCCGCATTGCTGAACTGATCCCACGGCACCTTGGCGTACGCCGGGATGTCGAACAGGTCGGCCAGCGTCAGGAGCTTCCCGACGCGGAACTCCAGGCGATCGTCCCAAAGCCGATGGCCGTACCACCACTTGTCGATGAAGAACTCCTCGTCCCCGGAACTTCCGTACACAAACTGCTCTGAATACAAGGCACCGATGTTGTCCGTGATTCCGTTGTTCCAGCTTGATTTGCCCCGGATGAAGAAGAACGCACCGGGGATCAGGCCCAGCTCATCCAGGTCGAGCAGCAGGTTCATGCGCCAATCGCCGGAAAACGCGTTTGCGTTGTGCGTCTCGATCCCGCCTCGGAAATTCTGGAAGTAGCCCGCAGTCAGGATGAATGAAAACTTGATGCCCTTTTCCTCCCACTTTGTCCGGTAACCGCCCCAGTCGCCGGTGAGCCACTTATCGAAACAGTGCTCATGGAAGAAGCTGTCTGCGCCGCGGGTATCTTCGACGGGCCGCTGGGCCTCGGTGGCGGGCTTGTCCGGCTGAAAGGCATGGAAGCGGAGGGCGAAATCCGCCGCAGGCACGCCGCCGAGATCAGGCACGTTTTCAATGGCGGGCTCCTGAGCCTTGGCCGCTGCAATCGGCCCGACGGCCACAAAAATGCACGCCCACAATCCCGCGAACGCAAGGCATCGGCCTGCTCGGAACATCAATCAGGCTCCTTCATCTTGGATGGAGATGGACAGCACGAGCTCGCGCCCACAGGGAACCGCGCCCCTTCCTTCGACCGCGCGAGGCACGAGTCATGCGCGATGTTGGGTTGCAATTCGCGTGCCAACAGCCGTCATCGTAGCAGAAGACAGGCTACGCGTCTATGCAGAAGCGATCGCGGGGTGCGCCGCTCACGCTACTCCTTTTGACTGGGTCCGTTGCCAATCGCTCTTCCAAAGCCCATCGGCCACCGCCCCAATCCACCACGGGCTGCGCAAATGTGGTCGGCGAAGGCAAGGCACGGGGCGGCACACATAAGAATGAGCCAACTCGCAATTCCGGCGGGTGAGACGCCCAAGAGGAGGGGAATCGGTGGTTACGGAGTTTTCGCTTCCAGTGGATGGGCGAGCTGCGCAGTGCGGAGAAACTCAGGCATCAGCCAGTCTTTGAGATCTTCATCTGAGCACTCCAGCTTAATCTCGCGGGCCGGCACCCCAACGACGGTCGACATCGGCGCCACGTCCTGGATTACGACGGCCCCCGCGCCGACGACGGCCTCGTAGCCGACGCGGATGTTCTGAATGATCGTGGCTCCGATCCCGACAAACGCGCCGGACTCCACGGTGACTCGTCCGGCCAGGCGGGCCCCAGGACAAATGTGGGTGGCTGTCCCGATCAACGACTCGTGATCGACGATACAGCCGGTGTTAAGAATGACGGAGTCGCCGATCTGACAGTGAGCGCAGACCACGCTGCCGGCCGCGATCACCAGGTTCCTCCCCAACGTCACATTGTGGGCAAGCTTGGCTGACGGATGAATGGCATTGATGAGCTCGAGCCCGTATCGCCCCAGGCGATCGGCGAAGTGGCGGCGCACACCGTTGTCGCCAATGGCGACAATACTGCAGTGGACCCCCCGCTCGTCCCGGATGCGCGGCACATCGTCAAGACAACCGAGCACCTCCAGGCCGTCGATTCGCCGACCCTTCAGACCGGGATTGGAGTCGACGAAACCGACGACGTCGAATCGCTCCATGCTGACGAGGATATCGAGGACCACGCGTCCGTGGCCGCCGGCACCGATGATGAGGCACTTCTGTCTCGGGGCTGTGCGGACTGGTCTGGGCATGCGGGATCGCTCACGTGTAACGATTGCCTCGCGGCGTTCGGCGCCTGCATCCCTCCGTGCCTGGAGAGCAGCTCAGCGAACATCGTCTTCGCGTTTATCGGACGGCGGGACGCTTCTCTGAACCAAAAAGGTCGTCCGAGCGTAGGCACCTGCAGCGATTGTAGTGCGGTGACCGTGCGATTTGATGATGGCTTCGCTTGTAACTACTTCTGATAAGCAAGTTTACGTCCGTGATCGCGAACAGGAGCGGGAAAGAAAAGGACTCCCCGGGCCGACACTCAGACTCGCATCGGACTGGAGGCCATTTCATAACGGTGGGACGGGCGTCCTCCCGACGTGCGTCGCGGACGCTGACCGGCTGGAGAGCCGATCCCATGAATGGGACCCGGCTTGTGCAACCGTTCCCAGGTCCGGCCGGGAGGCATAGGGCCGGGGAAAACGGCTTCAAACCTTGCCTAAGGCGTCACCCGAGAGGCTGTTTTGGCCGATTGACGCTTCGAGCGAGGCTCGTTATCTTGCGACCAACGGCGCCTGCCGCCTCTTTCTGACGTAATTTCTTTGCGAGAAACGATTTAACGATGGGCAACGCCCCACAAGGTCTGCTTCGGTCGGTCTTCACACCGCCGTTTATCTTGGCGGCAGCCATGTTGATCAGTTCGGCGTTGCTGGCTGGTCCGGTCGCCTCCGTTCTCGGCTATACCCGTATCAAGAAACGTTTGGAACTGAAAGCGGAATTGCATACGCTTGATGAGTCCAAGCTTGCCCCTTACGTCATCTACAAAGGGCGCACTGTGGACGGAAAACAAATCCTGCCGCCGGAGGTCATCGACGCTCTAGGCACGGAGCAGTACCTTTCCTGGGTGTTGGAAGACACCAGCGTCCCCCCGAACGACCCCTTGCGCAATGCGCAACTGGACGTGACGTACTATTCAGGGGGCCATGATCTCGTCCCGCACACGCCCGATCACTGTCGGCGAGGGGCCGGATACAACCCCATCCGCATGGATAACATTGAGATCATCGTACCGGGTCTAGGCCTCGACGGGGATCGTCTCCCGGTGCGCGCCTGCACCTTCGGAAAGACCGAAGTGTTCAAAAGGGAACAGGTGGAGGTTATATACACCTTTTACTGTAACGGCCGCTTCATCGCCACGCGTGACGGCGTTCGTTTGCATCTGAACGACCCTTCACACCGGCACGCCTTCTTCAGCAAGGTGGAGGTAAGCTTTCCCCGCGCTAATCGCGATCAGAGTATTCGCGGCGCCGAGAAGCTTCTCGCCTGCGTCCTTCCGGTGTTGATCGAGGATCATTGGCCTGACTTTGAGGCGGCGGAGCGTGCGGCGGCTGAAAGGAAGGCCGATTGACGGATCCTGTTAACCGAGCGGCGCATGACTATGTCATGAGCCACACAGAATCCAAAAGGCTGGAATCCAGCAAACAAACAGCAGGATGAGTTCAGATGGCTAAGCGAGTCAACAAGAACCTGGCAGTCACCCTATCGGTACTGGGATTCGTCGCGATCATCGCCGTATCGATTGTCATGATTAAACAATTGGAGCAGCGCGATCCGCAGGAGTACGTGGTTCGGGCCGAGCAGCACCGCATGGCCGAAGAATGGGATCAGGCCGCGATGTTCTACAGCAGAGCATACAACGTCAGGAACGATCCGAAGTACCTGGTCGATCAAGGAGAGATGCTCAAGAAGATCGGCAACATCGGCGGGGCCCTCCAAATGTGGCAGCTCGCCATCACCCAGAACCGCGAACTCCTTGAGGCCCATGAAAGCCAACTTGATGTGTTGCTCGCTCTTGCGAAGGCGACGGGCCAACTCCTCAACTGGGAGCGGGTCCGCACGGCGGCCGAGGCTCTGTTGGACATCCAAAGTGGTCACGCACGCGCGCACAACGCACTTGGCTTGGCCTTGGTGCGGCTTCGGACGCAGGACAAGGAAAACGAAGAGCGAGGGGTCGAGATGCTGAAGCGTGCGATCGAGCTGGCCCCTGAGAAGCTGGACTACGCCTTGGACCTGGCCGCCTATTACCTCCTGAAAGCGGACGAAGCGACCAGGGAAATGAAAGCCGAGGAAGAGACTCGCAGCTGGGTGGCGGAATGCGATGATAAACTGAAAGGCCTGATCGAGCAGTTTTCCAGCCCCGGACCGGACGCATCAAGAGCCCGTTTACAGTATGCGTTGCTGTTGGCCACGCCTTCCTATCGCGAGATTCTGGACAAGGAGATGACCTCGGAGGAGGTGGAAGAATACTTCAGGGCGGCCATCGATCTCGCTGGCGACGACCGCGAGGTTCTGGACAAAGAGATTACACCGGAGGAGGTGGAAAAACGCCTCAGTGCGGTGCTGGAAGCCAAAGTCGGCTACGCGCGCTATCTGACGGACCTTTGGCGCCAGGAAAGATCGGAATCGGAGGAGGAGACCCTTAGCCTGGAGCACCCGTTGGCGAAGCGAGCCGTTGCTCTCCTCCAGGAATGCATTGAAGCCGACGAGGAAACATATCCCGCTTACCTCGTGTTGGGGAAAATCTATCAGTACGCGCGAGAGCCGGAAAAGGCGCTTCAGGTGTGCGAGAACAGGCTACGGCTTTCCGGGCCGAAGCGAGTGGGCTTGGAGGCTGGCAAGGAAATCGAAAGCACCTTCGAGCTCCTGCTTTTGGCGTCAGAGAATGCCATGGCTGCGGCGATGCAAGCGCGCGAGGATGATGATCCGGACAAGGCGGCCGATCGCTTCGATAAAGCCGAGCAGCACGTCGAAGACGCCCTCAGTGAAATCCCGGATCAGCCAAACGCTTTGGCACAATCAGGACGATTGAAGCTCGCGCAGGGGGAGGATCGAAGTGCCCTGGAGTACCTCCTTCGCGCGGACGAAGGCTTCCGCGTACGAGGCCTCGTGGACTGGAACACAAAGACCACGCTTGCTCAGTTACACCTGCAACTGGAGGAGCCCGGGGCCGCTCGGGAAGTTCTGGAAGAAGGGTTACGTCGGGCGCAGCCGCCAGAACGAGATGGAGATCGGGTCTGGGCGCTTTACGCCACGCTTCTGTACTTGGATAAGGAATATGACCAAGCCATTACCTACGCCTCACGCGCATTGCTCGTCAATCCCGAGAACGCTGACGCCAGGCTTATCAAGGCCTTGAGTCTTGCCGAAGCGGGCCGAGAAATCACCGCGGATGAACTGACCCAGGGAGAGGATCAGGTTACCCGGACCTATATTGAGTTCCAACGTCTGGAAGAAGAGGGCGATAAACAGGGAGCAACCGAGGCCCTGGAGCGGCTTGCCGACCTTCGACCAGCCAGTAAGAGCGTGCTCGAACGGCTGGTGCCGCGGTACCTGAAGCAAGGCAAGTACGAGCAGGCTCAAACCGTCCTGCGGCGCGCGCTCTCCGAGGCGCCGGACGACGCCGACATCAGGAAGATGATGCTCGCGGCTCAGCCCGACATTCCTCCTGCCGAGCGGATAGAAAAATTGCGGGCCATCGCGGAGTCCGAAGAGGACCTTTACAACCGGACGTTGGCCCTCGCCCGCTTCTACTACGGCCAGACCGAACTGGAGAAAGCGCTGGAAGAGATCAACCAGGCCGAGCAGCTCATTATTGACCAAGCTACGACAAGCGCTCGCGCGGCAGGGAAGGCCGGTCACCGAGAGGTGTTAAGCCTGAAGATGCTGATCGCCGCGCGCCTGGACAATCAACAGGAACTGAAAGCGGCCGTGGACTCAGCCAGCGAGAATAACGTCGACGGTGCATACGGCAAGACGTTCCTCGGCCAGTATCACATGTATCGCGAGGAAGCGGAACTCGCCGTCGTGGCGTTCAATCAGGCGCTGCAATTTCAGCCAACCGATGCGACAGCGCTCGCCTATCTAGGACGATGCTATCAGGGTCTCGGACGAATGGGTGACGCCGAGGACGCCTATAACAGGGCAATCGAGTCCAACCCTTTCGAAGGTCCGGCCTGGAAAGGCATCGCGCAGCTCGCGCTGGTATCTGGTGATATCGAGAGATACGAAGAGGCCCTTACCGAATGCGAGCGCCTCCTACCGCAGGATATCTGGGTGCAAGGCGAGCTACAGTTGCGCGCCGAGAAGGCCGATCCCGAGGCCGCTATTGCCAGACGCGTGGCCTCGCTGTCTGAAAACCCGGACGATTACACCAATATCCGGCGGCTTGCCCAGCTCTACGAACAGGTTGAGGATTTCGATAGCGCCGAGGAGTATAACCGCCGGCTGCTGGAACTTGACCCGGAGAACGCCGACCTGGTTCTGGCCGTCAGCGGCTTCTACCACCGTGCGGGAAAGCCGGACGAAGCTCTGAGACTCCTGGAAGGTTATGCCAGCAGTCGACCAACTGCTGAGCAACGTGCGAACGCGATGAAGGCCATCGCGACCCATTACTACAAGCTGCGGGACTATCAGGAGATGCTTCGCGTGTTGCTGGAGGCAGCCGACTTGGCAGAAACCTTCGAGATCGTGCGAGGCCTGGCGGATTACTACATGCACCCGGACATCAAACAGCCTCGCAAGGCCTTGCCATGGCTCGACAAAGCTGTGGCTCGAGCAAGGCTGACCAATTCGCCGCAGCTTCCGTCGACGCTTTCAGCACGGATCGGTTGCCTGCTGCACCGAGAGGTGAACGATACCGAGACCGCCGAGGCGCGAATGAAGGAATTTAGAAACGAATTCCCCGAGGACCCGCTAGGCCTGTACTGGGAATCTGAACTGAACGCCCGCGCCGGAAGGATCGAGGAAGCGGCCCAAGCGTTGGACCATTACTTGAGTTTAAGACCCAATGACCCTTACGCCCTCTACCAACGTGCCCGATACTATCTGACGCTCGGCCGTCCGGGACAGGCCATCGCCGACCTTGAAACACTCAAGCGCGAGCATCCCGACGCCCTGGAGTACAAGCCCCGGCTTTTGCTGAGCCAGCTCTACGAGTTCACCGGCAAGACGGAGCGCGCCTTGGCGGAACTGTCTTCCCTGATGAAGGAACAACCGGACTCGGACCTGGTGGTCAACGAATTCGTCAAATCGCGGATGAAGGCCGGTCGCTACAGCGAAGTGGAACGGGTTCTCACCGCCCTCATCAACAGCCGAGGAGAAGAGGCCAAGCCGTTGTGGTTCACCCTTCGTGGTCGCGCCTTCGCCGCCCTCAGAGAGTATCGCCGTGCCCTGGAGGACTACAAGCAGACGGTACTTAAGAGCAACTATCAAGTAGGAACGGTAGCCAGCGTATTGCAGGCCTGTTACAGGTTTGAGTGGTTTGATGAAGGCATCAAGTACTTCGAAGAAAATCGATCGAAGATCCCCGAACAATTCATAGCTCTTTCGCGTTACGCGATTCTACTCGCCCGTGCAGGTCGGGAGGAAGAAGCGGTGGAAGAATTTCGTAGCGCCATGAGCATGTCGCTTAAGCGCGGGAAGGAGGCGACGGCAGCGGTTGACCAGGCCGTTCGATTGGCTTTCCCCAAAGGCAGAGCCTTGGAGCTGTTTCGCGAGCAGCTACCTGATCCGACTGCCCAGCAGGCCAATGATCGGATCTTTGTTGGTGCGCTGCTTGGCAGCGGTCTCGTGGAGGACGCACCTGAGAGGATTCAACGATTGCTGCAACTGGCGACCGACGATGAGGAGCGTGGCCTGCTGTACACACTGGAAGGTACGATATTCGAAGGCGCGGGCGAGCACGAGAAGGCCCGGGCGTCGTACGAGCAGGCTATCAAGTACAACGAGAAGGACGCCATCGCGCTGAACAACCTTGCGTACCTCCTCTCGGATAAGCTCAAGAAACCGGATTTGGCCCTTCCGTATGCGAAGCGCGCGGCATTGCTGATGGAGGGGCTGATGGAGGGAGCGTACGTGCTGGACACGTTGGGGCACGTCTACGTTCAGCTCGGACAGTGCAAAATAGGGATCGCTGAGCTGAGCCGAGCGGTGCAGAGCAACCCCAGCCTTTGCATCGCCCGATTCCATCTGGGCGAAGCCTATCGCCAATGCGGCGAGTTCGAGAACGCAAGGAACGTTCTTCGCGGGGCATTGGAGTGTTCCCGCGGCACCGGGGACACCCAGCTGACCGAGCGGATCAACCAGGCGCTGGAACGCGCAGGGGCCTCCGACAACACACCTTGATGCTCGTCAGAACATGCCACGGGAAGAGGTGACGGCTCCGGAGTGTTCGGGAAACCCAGACGTTTCCCGGACGCGGCACTGCCATCATGGCGCCGAGCGCGGCTCAAGATGCCAGAGCATGTCCGGGCCGATGAACTGCTTACTCAACCCGCAACCTGCATACCACACCTCCAGCTCCTCATCGCCGCGCCGTTCAAAGAACAACACCTTGATGGCATGCATCCCGGCTCTGAGGGCAATCTGGCCGTGCCTCTCCTGCTTGCCGTGCAGCCCGTCGTTGTCCACGACCGGAGTGTCGTCGATGTACAGCCTGCTGCCGTCGTCGCTGGCGGTGTAGAAGGTATAGACGCCGTCTTGCGGCACCTTGACATATCCTTCGAATACGAATCCGTAATGGTGATCCTGTCTGCGATCAGAGAGATCAAAGGTTACCACTGAACCGCTGGCGGCGGGATCGAGCGCGTCGAAATCCGGAAGTCTGGACCATTCGCCCTCGTAGTAGCGGTAGGTCAGGCCTTCAACGACGCCATCGACGGTGACGGCCTCACGGGGCTCGGTGAAGGTGAACGTGGCGCGGGCAGAGCGATCCTCCATCACCCCACGATTGCAGGCCCGCGTAACGAGCGTGCTCGTTTCGGTCACTTCGAATGGACCGGTATAGAGTGTCGAATCGGCGGTAGGATCGGAGCCATCGAGGGTGTAATAGATCTGTGCGCCCGGCCTGTCCGTGGTGAGAGTCACAGTCAAGGGTTCGATGTACAAACCTCCGTACGGGCGGATGCGCGTCGCGGTCAAATCATCATACAGCAATTGCGCTGCGTAGGTTCCGCTATTGGGATTGTCAGCGACGGTCATCGCCATGATTCGAATGCGCGGGTTGTCCGGCAGCGTTACAGAGGCAGTCCCCTGAGGCAGCTCGAGACCATACTTGAACAAATAGCAGAAAACATAGGGCTCGTTCCTGTCGGCGGCGCCGTCATGACGATGCGTGCCCACCCAAGCCAGTTCATCACGCTTGATGAACGCTGGTGCCATGTGGTGGGCATCCAGAAGTCGACCGTCGACGAACAAGCTGTCCGACTGGCCGATCCAACCGGTGAACTCGCCGATGGTCAGCCGCTGTGCAACGTCTCCCATGGAGAACGTCCCGGTTGTCGTTCCATCTGTGGAGGCGGCTAAGACGTATAGTCGGTTATAGTCTCCCGATGGCAGCGTGACGGTCTGCCCGCGGCAGATCACAGCGTTTTCTTTGCCGTTCTCGATGGGGCCGATGTTGAATGAGATCCCCCCGCAGACGATCTGGCGGGGCAGCAACTCGCCCGGCAGAGAATGCGCCAGCCCGTCAAAATCGCCGTCACGGCGGTTGTGATCCAAGCTGACAACGTCCGCATCAAACGGCAGTGGAACAGGCCGTGTCTTCGGCTGGTCAAGTCGAACGGCAGGTTCGCGAAGCTCCAGAGCGAGGGTCCGCAACTGATAGGGGAGAAAGTCCAGATTGAGGCGCCCCTCCCTCACCTGGATCTGCTTAACAGGCTGCTCCGATCCGCTCATTTCCCGGGCCGCAACAATCGGGGACGCAAACGAGACCTGCACGCCGCGCGCGGCCTTCCCGTGAGCTTCCTGTAAACGAAGGACTATTTCTTCGCTTCGCTCTGCCTTTTTCAGCGCACGGACGACGACTTGCGGTGTGTTAAGGGCCATGAATGAAAATGAGGAGCCCAGTTCACCCGCATGTTTCTCAGTCTGAAACGCCATCGGTGGCTGATTGAGCCGAGCCGCCTGTTTGATGACCGCACCTTTGCGCCAGTCGCCGTGGTGGCCGCAGACGGCGTAGGTCATACGGTGCCAGCCCATGTCCTTCTCGACCGTGTTAGGGGCATGAATGAGCGTCAGTCGCAGCGTGTTGTCGTTGGGTTTGTCCCAGCCGTACTTGCAGTCGTTGACGATGGCCACACCGAAGGAGCCATCATCATGGGTCAGATCCGCCCATTGCTGAGCGGGGACCTCATACTTCTTCTCCGTGTTGTTGGGCCGCTCGATCGTGCCGCAGCCGAGGTCGTACGTGGCCGCAGGCTTCGAGGCGGCCAACGGAAAGACCGCCTTCAGCAGCGTGGTCGGCGTGTGCCAGTCAACAAGGGTGTCGAACTCGACGCGATCACCCGCCTTTCCGGACGCGAGGCTGATTCGCTGTGTGAAGGCGGAGCCAGCCGTTGTTCGCTTGACTTCGATGGTTGCACGTGCCGGGCCTTCCTCGAGAATGCGGAATTCGACCGGGCCGGACACATAAGCGTATGGCTCCACCGAAATGTCCTCGTAGCGAATCTCCCATTCAGACCAGTAGTCCGGCGTGTTGCGAAACAATGCCAACCGGATGGGACCGACGAGAAGTTCACGCCCGACGGCCTGATCATAAATCGAAGCCACGTCACCGTTTTCATCAAAGGCTACGCGGTACCGTTCGTTCTCCATTCCCCATTGATGAACTTCGACACCCCCACCTTTCGATAACGCCGTCGTCGCAGGCTGAACGTCGAACAATCTGAATCCCGTCGGAGGCGCGCTTGCAAGAAAGCGAACCTTGACCACACCGCCCTCCGCCGCCAACGCCTGAGCGGGAACGCGCTTACCCTCGGGATCGAAGACGCGTATGGCCTGGGGTTCACCCATCGACGCCGGGAACCGGACCGTGGCTTCCACAACGTCTTCGCGCTCGAACGCCAGGGGGTTGAACACAACGACAGGCACACCATCCACGCGCGTATGAAGCGCGCGCGCCACGGCGCCGACGGCGTTAGCCAATTCAGCGGCGAACTGATTGAGCGAGATGACCTCGTCATTCCATGAGAACGTGTAGGCCTGCGGGATGCTGGTTCCGGTCAGGTCGTCATGGAACTGATGCCACAGGAAGCGGGTCCAGGCTTCTTCGAACTTCGCCTTGGGGTAGGCCGCACCGCCCAGCCAATCGGCCGCCACCGACGCCCGTTCCGCCGCGTCGGCCAGGAGTTCGTTCCGGCGGTTCCAGCGCTTCATCGCGCATTGAGACGTGTAACAGCCCGTGCCGTGCCGCGTCATCAACATCTCGCCCTTGTACCGCGGCAGGCGGGCAATCTGATCCGGTTTCAGGTCTCTGAAGATCTGATCGGCCGGAGCGCTGAGGACGCGGATGGGGCCCTTCCCGTGGACGGCCTTTTCAAGCCACTGGACGGACTCATCGTCGGGTGCGCCGCCTCGATCCCCTACGCCGAAATACTTGTAGCCGACGTAGGCCCCGGACCCTTCGCCAAGTTGATTAATCCGCGCGAGCCATTCCTCATCGGCGCTCAGATCGTTACGAATTTCCGAGACATACGAACCGGGATTGAGGGCGGCCAGGACCGTGCTGCCGTCGACGCCCTCCCAGATACCGACGTCGAAGGGAATGCCCACTGAGGAGCCCCAGGTCAGCTTTTGTGTGGAGAACCCGGCCAGCCCACAATGAGCCGCGACGGTCGGAAGCGCGTATCCGAAGCCGAAGCAGTCCGGCAGGTAAATATCGCAACTGGTCGTGCCAAACTCGCGCTCGAAGAAGCCGTTGCCGTACAGGATATTTCGGATGAGCGACTCCGGAGACGGAACGTTGACATCGCCCGCGTCGACGGAGCTCCCGCACACGTGCCAGCGGCCTTGGCGGACGTACTCCTTGAGCCTCGCATAGTCCTCAGGGTAGTACTCTCGGGCCAGCATGTAGCGGAAGGACCCCTCGAAGCTGAAAGCATAATCGGGGTACTTCTCAAACAACTCGAAGTTTCCTTGCAGCGTGGCTGGGATGAACCGTTCGATCGTGTCCTGAATCGTCCACAGCCACTGCGTGTCCAAATGGGCGGTGGCGGTGACGTAGAGCGTCGGTTGAGCCGTAGGCTCGAAACCCTGAGTTTCGTTCGTCTCGATGGCCGAGACTGGCAAAGCGAGACCGATCAGAATAACGGCCAACAGGACCACGGTGTACCGGATGGGTTGCATGGCAAAGTCCTTTCGGATGGCGGCCGGGTTCGGGCAGAGATCGCCAAGGCGCGCTTTCGGCCAGTGCAATGACGGCGTTTCTCTGAGGCCGACGGCCGTGGAAAGGTAGTACGACCGAAATCTTTTCGCAACATCCCCTCGCACGGAGACATCGCCACGCCCCCCCACGCGGAAAACGTCTATCCTTCGGGACATTGTTGCGGTATTCTCTGGCGCCAAAGAGCTCACAGGCAGTGCGCATCTGCCCGGAACATTTTGTCGAGGCACACTCTATGCCCAATGCATCGAGATCGAACATGAGGACACGTCCAGCGCCAGGCCGAATTGCGAGAATCACCCTGTTGCTCCTGCTGCCGTTCGTCGCCGCTGTGGTGATGGGCGTCGGCTGCGAACGAAAGGAGCCGACCGCGACCGGCGAGAGCTCGGTGGCAGCGGCCTCCGAGGCGCCGAAATCCAAGCGGATCGGCGTGTCGCTGCTCACCGTCCAGCACCAGTTCTACCAGGACCTCCGCGCCGGGCTGCAGGAAGAGGCCGAGAAGCACGGCTATGAGCTCTTGATCACCACGGCGGAATTCGACCCCGCGCGGCAGGCCAACCAGGTCGATGAGTTCATCGTTCAGCAAGTGGATGCGATCGTCGTATGCCCCTGCGACTCGCGCAGCGTCGGCGCCTGCATCGTGCAGGCCAACGAAGCCGGGATCCCCGTCTTCACCGCGGACATCGCCAGCACGTCACCGATCGGGGAGGTCGTGTCCCACATCGCCTCGGACAACAAACAGGGGGGGCGCGAGGCTGCCAAACTCCTGATGCAGGCGCTTGGTGGAAAGGGGAGGGTGGCGATCCTGTCCCATCCGGAGGTGACCAGCGTCATGGACCGCGTGGCGGGTTTCAAAGAGGAGATCGCCAAGCATCCGGACGTCCAGATCGTCGCGGAGCTGTCGGCCGGCGGTAAGCGCGACAAAGCCAACCGCGTCATGGAGGACCTGCTGCAATCCCACCCTGACCTGGACGGCGTGTTCGGGATCAATGACGATTCAGCACTGGGTGCCCTTGCCGCGATTGAAGCGGCCGGAAAGGCTGGCCAGGTCAGGATCGTCGGCTACGACGCCACGCCTGAGGCGCGCGAGAAAATCAAGGCCGGCGGACTCTGCGGGGACGTGATCCAGAACCCCAGGCTCATCGGCCGGCTCACCATCCTTACGATTCACGATCACCTCGGCGGTAAAGAAGTTGCGGCGGTCATACCCGTCGAGGTGGGCACGTATACAGGTGAATCAGGTTAGGCGATGTCGGACGCCCCGCTCCGTTTGCGTTGCGACCGTATTCGAAAGGCCTTCCCGGGCGTGCTCGCCGTGGACGATGTAAGCCTGGAGGTGGCCGCGGGGAGCGTACATGCCCTGGTCGGTGAAAACGGAGCCGGCAAAAGCACGCTGATGAAGATCCTCTCGGGCGCGGTCAAGGCCGACGGCGGACGCGTCGAGGTCGACGGGCATGAAGTGCACATCACCGACGCCCGCGCGGCCCAGCAGCACGGCATTGCAATTGTCTATCAGGAATTCAACCTGGCCCCGGACTTGAGTGCCAGCGAGAACATCTTCCTGGGTCGCCTTCCACGATCACGTCGGACACGCTTCGTGGACTTCCCCGAATTGAACCGCCGAGCGCGGGGTCTGCTGCACAACCTGGGCATCGAACTGCCTGTACGGCGTCCGGTGGGTGAGTTGACCGTTGCCCAACAGCAGATGGTGGAAATTGCCAAGGCCCTGTCACTGGACGCGCGCATTCTCATTCTCGACGAGCCGTCTGCGGTCCTGACGCCACACGAGCTGGAGGCACTCTTCCGTCTGGTCCGCGATCTGAAGTCGCGCGGGGTGAGCGTGATCTACATCTCGCACCGTCTGGAGGAAGTTTTCGACATCGCCGACAGGGTCACTGTCCTTCGCGACGGGCGGCACATTTCCACGCGGCCGATTCAGGAAGTGAAGCGTCGCACACTGATAGCGGAAATGGTGGGACGTGAGCTCTCCGACGAATTCCCGCGGCGGACCTGCAATATCGGCAACGTCGTGCTGCGAATCGAGAAGCTGGCGGCGCGAAATCGTTTCCGGGACGTCACCTTCGACATCTGCTCGGGTGAGGTGCTCGCCCTGACCGGCCTGGTCGGATCCGGGCGAACCTCGATCGCGAAAACGGTGTTCGGTGCCGTTCGCGCCGACGGCGGCGAGGTCCGCATCGGTAATCGGACCCGCCCGTTTTCCTCTCCGCGCCAGGCGATCGCAGCGGGCATCGCGATGTTGCCCGAGGACCGCAAGCTGGAGGGCCTGCTGCTCGAACGAAGCCTCCGCGAGAATGTCACCCTGGCACACCGCCGGGCGGCGGCAACCGCCGGATTTCTTCAGATCGGCCGCGAACGCGCCTTTGCCCGCGACCGAATACGGGACCTGCAGATCAAAGCCGTGGGCACGGAGTCGCCTGCCGAAACGCTCAGCGGAGGAAACCAGCAGAAACTCATGCTGGCGCGATGGATGTCTCGCCCTCACCGTGTCATCTTCTTCGACGAACCGACACGCGGTGTGGACGTGGGCGCCAAATATGAGATCTATACGCTGATCAACCGATTGGCGGCCGAGGGGGCCGCCATTGTGATGATCTCCTCAGAGCTTCCCGAAGTGATCGGTATGGCGGATCGAATCGGTGTGATGCACGAAGGACGGCTGATGGGCATCCTCGACAATCGCCAGCGGCAGGTCACACAGGAACGGATCATGCAGTTGGCGTCAGGAGAACGAATGCCGGCATGAGCGAGCCAACGAGCCAACCCATCGCATCGAAAGCAAGCACGGCCAGCCACTCATCGACGCATTGGGCGGCCTTGCTGCTTCACTGGATTGTGAAGCTGCGAATGCCGGTTGTCCTGGCACTGCTGGTCATCACCGCAACAATTCTGACGAACGGCCTCTTCGCCAGTTCCGGAAACCTCATCAACGTTGCACGCCAGATCTCGTTTGAGGCGTTAATTGCATTCGGGATGACCCTCGTCATCATCACCGGCGGTATCGATCTTTCCGTCGGGTCGATGGTGGCGTTGACGGGCGTTGTGGCCGGCGTGGTCATGCGGGCAACCCTGGGCTGGCCGGCAGAACTCTGCATCGCTGGAGGATTGGGCGCGGGCATCGCGGTCGGTGCGGCATTCGGCACGGTCTCAGGTCTGGTGATCACGCGCTTTTCGATCCCGCCTTTCATCGTCACGCTGGCCTTCATGCTGGTCGCACGGGGTCTGGCATTCATCGCCTGTAGGGGCGAAACCATCTATGAGCTTCCGGACGGGTTGCTGAAACTCGGGACCGGGTTCGTCTGTGAATCCTGGTTCGGCAAGGTGCTGCCCGTTCCGGTGCTGGTCATGTTCTTGGGGTTTATTGTCTTTCATGTCCTCTTGGCACGTACGGTCTTCGGCCGCGGAGTCATCGCCGTGGGAAGCAATGAGGAAGCGGCACGTCTCTCGGGCATCGCCGTGCGTCGCACGAAGCTGATGGTCTACCTGCTGACGGGGGCGTTGAGCGGGCTGGCCGGCGTGCTGCACGTGGCCAAGCTTGATTCCGCCGATCCCAAGGTCGGCGAGATGTGGGAGCTGAACGTCATCGCGGCCGTCGTGGTGGG
>CP070718.1:1630728-1654884 GCA_020350565.1 Phycisphaerales bacterium | reverse complement strand
GGCGGATCAGGGCCGGATTCTTCGTGTATTCAGTGAACAGTGCCCAGGCTTCGCTTCGGTCCATTGTGCTGCTCCCGTTCTCGGCCGACGTGCAGGGTATCGGCGCGGCGACAATAGAATACGCCCGATCCTCTTTATCCGATGGTCCTGCCGGGGTATCATCGTATAGGTGTGCTTTGGATTGTCCAACAGCCCACCGCCGCGGGAGCATGTTTTGACGTCACGTCAGCCAGCCACGTTCGGGGACACGGAACTCGCGGTCGTCCTGAGCCATTACGACCTGGGTGTCATTGAATCGATCAGGCCGTTCGGCAAAGGCTCGCGCAAGAGCCCGAAAGTGGCGGTCGTCTCGGAGCGGGGCAAGTTTCTGCTGAAGCGGCGGGCTCCCTCGCGGTCGGAGCGGAACCGCGTTCGTGTGGCCCACGCGGTGCAGCGTCATTTACTTGAGGCCGGCTTTCCCGCCGTCAAGTTGATTCCCGCGCGCGGCGACGGCCGGACGATCGTGCAGCTTCGTGACGACGTGTACGAGCTCTTCGAGTTCACGCCCGGACAGGCGTACGACCAAAGCGTCGAGGAGACGCGGGACGCCGGTGTGATCCTCGCCAGCCTGCACACCTCCACCGCGGAGCTGGTCCCGCAATGGCCCGGATTTCGCGGGAGCTACCACGATTTGCCCGGCGTTCGCTCGGGGCTCTGCAACATGGGGCCGAAGCTTCAGTCTCACGACAGCTTCACCGGTGATGACGCCGAACTGGCTTCGCTCACCCAGTTTCTGCTGGAGTCATATGATAACGCCGCGGATGCGGTCAACGCCGTCGGTGTCACTTCGTGGCCCGAGCGGGTCAATCATTCCGACTGGCACCCGGGCAACCTGCTGTTTCGCAGGAAGCGCGTGGTGGCCGTCATTGACTTCGACTCGGTCCGCCTGACGCAGCGCGTCATGGACATCGCCAATGGTGCGCTGCAGTTCTCCATCATATCGGGCGCGGATCCCGCCGACTGGCCCGAAGGCCTGGATGAGGATCGCTTCGCCGCATTCATTGAGGGCTACACCTCCACGGCGCCGGTGATGGACGAAGAATTGCAGACCGTTCCGCCCCTGATGATCGAGGCGCTGATCGGCGAGTGCGTCGCCCCGATTACGGAGACCGGTTCCGTAGGCCGCTGGAGCGGCTACCGCGTGCTGCAGATGATTCGTCGGAAGATCGAATGGATCATAGCCCACCAGGAGCGTCTGATCGGTTGCGCGATCGGGCGGTAAGGGGCTCCGTGGTGTCGGATCAAATCAAAGCGCGCGTCCCGGGCTTCGCCTGTAGAAAAGGGCCGTTTTTCACATTATCCTTGCGTTATGGCCGCAGAGATTGCCAAAGCAGAAGCATTTGCCGCCGAGCTGGCGCGAATCGCCCATGACCACAAGGCGGAGGACGTGACGGTCATGGACCTTCGCGGCATCAGCTCGGTCACCGACTTCGTGGTCATTTGCACGGGCATATCCGCGCGCCAGATGCAGGCGCTGGCCGATCGGGCGGTGGAGTACGGCAAGCGGATCGGTGAAAGGCCCTACGGCGTCAGCGGGTATGACGTGGCGGCCTGGATCCTGATCGATTTCATCGACGTGGTTTTCCACATTTTCGCCAGGCCCCACCGCGAGTATTATGACCTCGAGTTGCTATGGGGCGATGCGCCCCGCGTCGAATGGCGGCGATCCGAGACCGCCTGATTCCCGCCGGCGGTGGTGTCACCCATCGAGCGGAGAAAAGTTGCTTTGATCCCCATACAGGACGAGCTTTCGCTGCGCGTAGGAAAGGTGATGGAAGCCCTGGGCCTCGAGGGCGATCCGCTCATCCGCGTTGCGCAGGACGAGCAGTTCGGCGACTACCAGTCGAACTGCGCGATGGGCCTGGCCAAGAAGCTGGGGCGAAAGCCGCGCGATGTCGCTGCTTCGATCGTCGACAAGCTCCAGATCGATGATCTTTGCGAGCCGCCGCAGATTGCAGGGCCCGGATTTATCAACTTCCGCATCAAGCCGGGGCATCTTGCAGAGCGATTAAAGACAATCCGCCCGGCGCCGGTTCCGGGACGGGACCGGCTGGGGATCGATCCGGCCGATCATCCCGAGGTTGTCGTCGTCGATCTTTCCAGCCCCAACCTGGCCAAGGAGATGCACGTCGGGCACCTGCGCAGCACGGTGATCGGCGACTGCGTCTGCCGCATCCTGGAGTTCTTCGGGCATACGGTCTATCGGGAGAACCACGTCGGCGACTGGGGAACGCAGTTCGGGATGTTGGTGGCGCACCTGCGGCACGTCAGACCCGAAGTGGTCAATGAACCGGACAAGCTCGAGATTCAAGACCTCGAATCCTTCTATGTCGAGGCGAAGGAACGATTCGACCGCGACGAAGAATTCCGTAAGGAGTCCCGCCAGACGGTGGTCGCCTTGCAGAGCGGCGACGAGACGACGATGCGCATCTGGAAGGCATTTTGCGATGAGTCGCTGCGGCACTGTCACAAGATCTACGACCGCCTGGGCGTTCGACTGCTCGACCGGGGCGAAAGCTGCTACAACGATCTCATGAACGAGGTCATCCGCCGGCTGGAGCAGGGAGCGGATGCCGACGGTAACCCGCTCGCGAGGGAGAGCGAGGGCGCGCTCTGCGTCTTCATGGACGGTTTCAAGACGCGCGAAGGCGAATGGTTGCCGCTCATCGTGCGCAAGTCGGACGGCGGCTTCAACTACGCCACGTCCGATCTGGCCACCCTGATCCATCGCATCGAGGAACTCGAGGCCACGCGGATCATCTACGTCGTCGGACTGCCGCAAAAGCAGCATTTCGAGATGATTTTCGCGGCGACGCGTAAGGCCGGCTGGGCCGGCGACCATATCCGTCTCGAACATCTGGGTTTCGGCAGCGTGCTTGATGCAGCGGGCCGCCCCTTCAAAACCCGCGAAGGGGGCACGGTCAAACTCAAGGACCTTCTGGATGAGGCCGTCGCCCGTGCGCGCGAAGTGGTCACCCAGGAGGACGAGCACAGCAAGCGCGATCAAAGCCTGAGCCCCAAACAGATCGACGAAATCGCCGAGACGGTCGGTCTCGCCTCGATCAAGTACTATGACCTGTCGCATAACCTCAACAGCGACTACCGATTCGACTTCAAGCAGATGCTGGACATGGAGGGGAACACGGCCCCGTATATGCTCTACGCTTACGCGCGCGTGAAAGCCATCGGGCGGAAGGCCGGTGTGGTCTTTGAGGAGTTGCCGGCCGACGCGCCCGTTGTCATCGAGCATCCCAGCGAGTTGAGGCTGGCACTGACGCTTGCCCGGTTCCCCGAGGCGCTGGCCGTGGCCGCCCGCGAGCTTCGACCGAACGTCCTGACCGACTACCTCCTCGAACTTTCCAAGGCGTTCAGCCGGTTCTACGACCGCAAGCTCGGCGTGCGGGTCATCGACGCGTCTCCGGACGAGGTTCGCCTTTCCCGCCTGAAGCTGTGTGACCTCACCGCCCGAACGCTCAAGCTGGGTCTGGGCTTGCTCGGCATCGAGACCCTAGAACAGATGTAGCCCTGTGTCCCGTCACTTTCGTTCCTGCGTGAAGCGCGCATAAAAACACCCGCCATCAAAGGGGGATTCCTTCCATGGCGGGTGGTTCGTTTTGCTCCGTCTGCGGGAGCTGGAGAAGTGCAGCGGCAGGGACGCCGGCTCTACTTTGCGGCCGCGAGAAACATCCGCATCGTGATCACGTGCCGCTGTACGGGATCAATGCCAGATAGCGAGCCTGCTTAACGGCCACCTTCAGCGCCGCCTGCTCCTGGGCATTGGCGCCGGTTCGGCGTCGGCCCTGCAGCTTGCTGCTCGAAGTGAGGTGCTTGCGGATCACTTCCACCTCCTTGTAGTCGACCAGGGGGCCGACCCAGTCGGGGCCGCCTCGCCCCGGAAACCGCATGGCCGTCAAATAGCACCTCTTCAATCCGCCCGTGTTGTTTTCGGTGGTCATGGTTTCGATTGTTTCAGTCCTTTTGCTGCTGTTTTGCCTTCTCCGCGGCTTCAGCCATCACGCGGTGGAATTCCTCCGGGTCCGCAACCTGCTTTTCGTCGACCAGCATGATGGGAATGCCGTCTCGAATCGGATACTTGTACCGCGTCTTCTCGTCGGTTGAGTAGATCCAATCCCCCGACTGCACGACGGGTGCGTGGGTGATCGGACATACCATGATGTCCAACAAATTCTTGTCGATTCCATTCATAACCGGCCCGTCCTCCCTGAAGACCGCCGGCGAGTCGGCCGGACCCGCGCGAACGATGCATTTTAGCCCGGAGATCCTCCCTTGCAACCCAACCGCCATGTGCTCCTTTCGGTGCTCGGGCGACGAATTCGCGAGGAGCAGCCGATCGCCCGTGCCCCGCTGTCTTTGACGCCACCTAGGCGGGCTCGTATAACTTTACCCTTAGGTTCGGCAATCGGCCCATCAGCGAAACAACCCGCAATACGGAAGCAACAGCCATGACCGCAAGCGCAACAAAGGATCCTTTCGGAGCCGTCTCGACTCTCTCCACGGCAGGTGGAAACGTGCAAATCCATAAACTGGCGGCACTTACGGAACGGGGCCTCGGCCCGGTGGACCGCCTGCCCTTCTGCATCCGCGTGCTGCTGGAGAGCGTGCTGCGGAACCTGGACGGGTTCACGGTGACGGAGGACGACGTCGCCACCCTTGCGGGCTGGAAGCCGAAAGGCCAAGAGCCGCAGGAGGTTCCGTTCATCCCAGCTCGCGTCCTGCTCCAGGACTTCACCGGCGTGCCGGCGGTCGTGGATCTGGCGGCCATGCGCGACGCCATGGTTCGGCTTGGTGGCGATGCGAAGAGAATCAATCCGCTGGTGCCGGTGGATCTCGTGATCGACCACTCCGTCCAGGTGGACGCCTTCGGCTCGTCTCAAGCCCTGAAGATCAACGCCGACTTGGAGTTCAGCCGCAATCGCGAGCGCTACGAGTTCCTCCGCTGGGGGCAGAATGCCTTCGAGAACTTCCGTGTGGTGCCGCCGGCCACCGGCATCATTCATCAGGTCAACCTGGAGTACTTGGCTGCCGTCGTCGCGACGCGGAAGGTCGACGGGAGGACCGTGGCCATGCCGGACAGCCTCGTCGGCACCGACAGTCACACGGTGATGATCAACGGTCTCGGCGTGGTCGGCTGGGGCGTGGGCGGGATCGAGGCAGAGGCGGTCATGCTTGGCCAGCCGGTCTACATGCTCATGCCGGAGGTCGTGGGCTTCGAGCTTACCGGCCCTCTGGCCGAGGGTGCGACGGCCACCGACGCGGTGCTCACCGTAACCCAGATGCTTCGCGAGAAAGGCGTCGTGGGCAAGTTCGTCGAGTTCTTCGGCCAGGGCGTTTCAGGCATGAGTCTGGCTGACCGCGCCACCATTGCCAACATGGGTCCGGAGTATGGCGCGACCATGGGCTTCTTCCCTGTCGATGAAGAAACGCTGAACTACCTTCGCAGCACCGGGCGGTCCGATGAGCTTGTCGACCTTGTCGAACGGTACACCAAAGAGCAGGGGCTCTTCCGGACGGATCGTGGTTTGCGGATCGAGTACAGCGATTCGCTGACGCTCGACCTCTCGACCGTCGAGCCGAGCCTGGCCGGCCCCAAGCGGCCCCAGGATCGCGTGCCGTTGTCGCGGATGAAGGAAGCCTTTTCGACCACGCTGCGGGCGCCACTTAAACAGCGCGGCTTTGAATTAAGCGGAGAGGCGCTCGCGCGATTGGCCGAAGTCAGGATGAATGGTCAGGCGGAGAGACTGACTCACGGCTCGGTTGTGATCGCGGCCATCACCAGTTGCACGAACACGTCCAACCCTGCGGTGATGATCGCGGCCGGCCTGGTTGCGAAGAAGGCCTGCCAGCGCGGTTTGAAGGTCAGGCCTTACGTGAAGACGAGCCTGGCACCGGGCTCACGCGTGGTGACCGAGTATCTTAAGGATGCGGGGTTGACGCCCTATCTCGACCAGCTCGGATTCCATACGGTGGGCTACGGATGCACGACGTGTATCGGTAACAGCGGTCCGCTTCCGGAGCCGGTGGCCGACGCTCTCCGCGGTACCGATCTCGTGGTGGCGTCCGTGCTCAGCGGGAACCGGAACTTCGAAGGGCGTGTCCACGCCCAAGTGAAGGCCAATTACCTTGCATCGCCGCCGCTGGTTGTGGCATACGCCCTGGCGGGCCGGGCGGACATCGATCTCTCCGCCGAGCCACTGGGCGAAGACGACAAGGGTCAGCCGGTCTATCTCAAGGACATCTGGCCCACGCAGGCGGAGATCAACGAGGCGGTGGCGAAGTCGGTCACACCCGACCAGTTTAAAGAGCAGTACGCGAACGTCTTTGACGGCAACGAGCAGTGGAACGCCATCCCCGGAACCGGCGGCCACACCTATCAATGGCGCGAGGATAGCACCTATATTCAGAACCCGCCGTTCTTCGAAAAGCTGACCAAAGAGATCAAGCCGATCGAGCCGATTACGGGTGCCCGCGTGCTGGCGATGCTGGGCGACACGGTGACGACGGATCACATCTCGCCGGCCGGTGCGATCGGCCCGGACACGCCCGCGGGACGGTATCTGCTCGATCGGGGAGTCAAGCAGGCCGATTTCAACAGCCTTGGTTCGCGTCGCGGCAACGACCGTGTGATGACCCGGGGAACCTTCGCGAACATTCGGTTGAGGAATCTGCTCGCACCCGGAACCGAAGGCGGCATCACGATTCATCTGCCCAGTGGTGAGCAGACGACCGTGTTCGAGGCGGCGCAGCAATACCGCCAGGGAGGCACCCCGCTGATCGTTCTTGCCGGCAAGGAATATGGAACCGGTTCGTCACGCGACTGGGCCGCCAAGGGCACCCTGTTGCTGGGCGTTCGCGCCGTGGTGGCGGAAAGCTTCGAGCGCATCCATCGCAGCAATCTGGTCGGCATGGGCGTTCTGCCCCTGCAATTCAAGCCCGGAGAGAACCGCGAGTCGCTCGGTCTGACCGGCGAGGAGGTCTTCAACTTTATGGGTCTGAGCGATGACGTGAAGCCGATGCAGGAGATCCAAGTCAAGGTGACGAACCCGGTTGACGGCTCTTCGCGTTCCATCAGCTTGATCGTACGGCTCGACACGCCGGTCGAGATCGACTACTACCGCAATGGCGGCATCCTCCCCGCGGTGCTTCGCAAGCTGGCGGCCAGCTAGTCGTTCAGGGGGATGCTCGATCAGGCATTTAGCCGAGCCTGCACGGCTGGCCCTGGCCGGGGAGGGCTGTTTCTCCGCAGGCCGTCGATTCGGCGAGCCAGTCTAAAGCGGCTTTCGCCACATCCGGATTGAATTGAGTGCCAGAGCACGTCATGAGCTCTCGCCGGACGTGGTCGTGATCATAGGGGCGTTTGTAGCTTCGGCTGGAGCGCATTGCGTCGATGGCGTCGGCAACCGCGATGATGCCGGCACCGATCGGGATTTGCGCTCCTCCGAGCCCTTTGGGATAACCCTTACCGTCGTATCGTTCGTGGTGGAGAAGGATTAACGGCAGCTCAGCTTGCAGCGAGCTGATATGGCCCAGGATGGCGAGCGCCGTCTCGGGATGCCGTTTTACGATCGCGTACTCCTTCGCCGTCAGGGGACCGGGCTTGGTGAGAATGGCATCCGGTATCCCGATCTTTCCGACATCGTGCAACAAGGCAGCGGTGCAAATCGTCCTGCGCAGAGCCGGTCGAACGCCCAACCGTTTCGCGATCTCCTCCGCGTACTCGGAGACCGTCATGGAGTGCCGCTGGGAGAACGGATCTTTGGCTTCGACGGCGGCCACCAGCGCTTGCGTGGATTCCAGATAGGCCTGACGAATCTGCTCGCGGATTCGCTTGGCCCAGTGGTTGACACCGCCCGCCTTGGCAACGAGGCAGCCCGCACAGGGTGATCGGCTGGTGGCGACCTGGGCCCAGGTCGCGGTGCCGTTGGGGCCCGACTGTTTGGCGTGATCCAAGGTGATCCGCGCCCTTTGGATGAGTTCGTGCTCGGTTTCCATGAAGCCGAAGCTGCTTTGCACGACTCCGGCGGTGACGCTCAGTTCGTAAGATTCCCCTTGCCAGGTCGCCGGGTTGTGGCGCAGGTAAGTGCGGCATCTTTCGACGAATTCGACGGCCTGGTCGCCGCGAGCGAAGGGCAGCGCTACGACGAAACGGTCGGACTCATACCGAGTGACAAGGTCGCTCATTCGGCTCACCGTGGTCAGCATCTCGCCGAACCATGCCAGCACATGGTCACCGAAGGCCGTCGAATGACGCAGGTTGCATTCGCGAAACCGGTCCAGGTCCAGCATGACGATGGTGAGTGGCTCGCTCATCCTCCGGCACAGGGCTCGATGGCCGGCCAGGGCGTCAAGGAAGACGCGATGCTCGGAAGCCGGAATCGGCGCTGCTTTCCGTGACGTATGCTTCGAGGCTTTCTGGGACCGATCGGCCCTGCCCAGGATCCGGAGCAGGTCGGCAAGCAGGCAGGCGTCGTCTTCGCATTCCTCCAGGCAATCCCAAGCACCTGCCCTCAAAGCACTCTTCGCAGTGGCGACGTCCCCTTTTTCGGCGATCACGATGATCGGTTTGTTCGAGATCCGGTCCTTAAGGCGGCGCAACGTATTCAGGTCGTGCTCGCGTGTGCTCGGCGACGTGCCCAGGAGGATGGCGTCGGCCGCTGCACCAATGCGCGTACGCACCGTGTCGCTCCATTCACTGTGCGAAGTGGCACGGAACGACTTGAGCGCGAGCAGGCGCTTCAGCCGCCGGCGCTTGGCGGTGTCCCGGTGAATGAGAACGACTGTGGGAAGCTTACTCGGCACTGTGCGTCTTCTCCGGCGCAGCGAGCGTCGTGCACCGCTACTGCTATCGTCGCGCGGTCTGGAGGACTTAATTCCTCGGAAAAAGCGTCTTATCGGCAGGTTGCAGGACGAGACGATGCAGACGTGTTTTTGGGAACATGCAGCGCAAGCCTTAATCATTCGGACGGGTTCGTCGTTTTCTCGGTCTCCGCTTAAGGGCGCTGAGCGCTCTCTGATTTCTTAGTGCCAAGCCGTGCCACTTATGCGACTCGCATTGCTTACGTACGCCTATGGTCGTATGCTCCGGGCGATTAGCGGTCGCTGAGCGACGTCCGACTCAACGCGCTCCGTAATATTACGCGTCTAGATAAGAGGCGCCTCGTGGCGTTCCGGTACGTCCGTGTCCCGGTAAGCAAGCGCTCCCTCGCGATCTACCGAGGTCAATTACCGGAACGGATCTTGTAGGCCGATCAGCGGTAGCGCGCGTTTGCCGTTTGAGATGAAAACGCAAAGCACGCAAGCACTGTAGCCGGTATTTTTAGCCACGGCTGTGATTTGCGCAACCGTGGCGGCTTTTCCAGCGCCGCGCTCGCAACAGAAACACGTCGTCCGTGTAACCAGCATGGCGCGCGAGCCAGCAATAATCCGCAGGAAGTCGGACTCTGCGGGAACATCCGGTAACGCCATGCCTCAGTCACTAGCTGCGTGAAAGACCTCCACCCATTCGTCGATGCCGATCGACTCCGGGCGGCGTGTCGCGTCGATGAGGCTGCATACGCGCTGGCGTCGGGCGTCATCGAGTACGTAACCCAGCGCCGATCGCAACGTCTTTCTCCTGTGCGTGAACGTGTTCTGAACAAACTCGACGAAAGCCGCAAGGTTTGGCTGGCCGATGGGCGTGTCTTGCTTCACCTCCAAGCGGAGCATGAGCGACTCGACCTTGGGGACCGGCCAGAATGATCGCGGGCCGACTCGCGCAACCGTCTCGATCACGCAGCAGAGTTGCGAGGCGATGCTCAGCGGCCCATAAGCCTTGGTGCCCGGAGTGGCGATAATCCGATCGCCCACTTCCGCCTGCACAGTGAAACACATCAGGCGGACCTCAGGGTAATCGACGAGGAGGTTCATGATGAGGGGCGTGGCGACCTGGTAGGGCAAATTGGCGACGAGTTTTGCCTGGCCGGCGCCGCGCTCGGCGTGACCACGGATGGCTTCGCCGAGGTCGGGATGAACCTCATGCTTGCGGTGCAGAACGTCGCCCACAACCAACCTGAACCGCGGCTGATCGGCGAAACGTCTTTCCAGAAGAGCGGCAAACGTGCGGTCGATCTCGACGCAAACCACCTCGCAGCCTGAAGCCACCAGCAGGTCCGTCAAGCCGCCGGTGCCGCCGCCGACTTCGACGGCTAGGTCGTCCTCACGGAGGTCGGCGCTCTTGTGCAGCCGGCGCATGAGGTTTCCGTCGATGAGGAAGTGCTGGCCGAAGCGCTTGCGCGGGCGGATGCCCGCCCTGCTCAATATGGCTTCGATCTCACGTTTGGTCTGGACGTGAGGCGGTCTCATGGAGGAGAAGGTAGCAGGCGTTCATTGGTGAGGAAAGGGATACGGGAGCCTGGCCACGTCCACGCTCACACCTTTCGAGTCGCTAATCGGAGAAGGCGATCCATCAGGCTATTACTTGACGTGTGGCCGGGGCCCGCGAAGATGCCGCTGCACCATGAGAAGAACGATCATACGAAAGATCACTTGGGGCGGCATGGCGTTGGCATTGAGCGTGGCCGCGTGTAGTACCTACCGCGAGCGGCCCATCTACTACCCGGTCGAAGTCCCGCCCCCCAAACCGCAGCATGCCGATCGCAGGGCTTGGACGCCTGTGCCCAAGCCTGAGCCGAGGCGGACGGCACCTCTCGCGCGGAGACTGGCCACAAAGCCGAGAGCCCGTTATGCACCGCTTAGGGGTGTCACGATTGTCGTCGACGCCGGGCATGGTGGTCGCGACCCGGGGGCGGCGGGCGTCGGCCCGATGCCGGAGGAGTACGTGAACCTGAACGTCGCCCTCCACCTGGCCCGCTCTTTGAGAGCCCGTGGGGCGGAAGTCATCATGACCCGCAATTCAGACCGTTTCATCTCGCTTGATGATCGCGCGGCGATCGCGGATCGCACGCGGGCGGATCTCTTCGTGAGCATTCATGCGGACGCCGCCCGCCGCTCGAGCGCCACGGGTGCCACGATCTACATCGCGCGCAACGCATCCCGAGACAGCCGCCGCGCAGCGCGCCATATCGAGACCGCGATGAATCGTGCGGGTGTCGGGTGCCGGGGTATTCGTCGCGCCGGCTTCCGGGTGCTGGTGGGTCATTCACGGCCCGCCGTCCTGGTCGAGTGTGGCTTTCTGACCAATCCGGTCGAGGCCCGGCGCTTGGGCAGCCCCTGGTATCAGGCCCGGATGGCGGCCATCATCGCTCAAGGCATCACCAACCATTTCGGCAGATGACGCGGCGCAGAGGCTGTCGGAAGCAGACCGGGCGGCATTCCTTCGGACTGCTCGCGGCTCCCGACGTTTTCATCGCAGTTGCAGGAATTCGGGAGAGATCGTGGTGAACGCATCCAGCGGGCGAGTTCCTGTCTGGTAGGGTCTGATGTTCGCACAGGTGCCTCGTAGCACGACGTTGCCCGCAGGCGCGCAATGCGAGGGCCCGGCAGATGCAGCGGTTCATTGATCACGCATGATTTGCGGTGGCCCACGGTTTCTGTTTTGTCGAATTCGGAATGACGCGGTACGGATTCGATCGTCTGGGGTCTGGTTCTATGGTGGCGGGCCAATAGATAAAAAGCCAGGGCGGGCGGGTGTCCACCGTCGCCTCCTCCTCCAGGTAGCTAAAAAGGACACCCCCCGCCCATGGGGATTCGCCATTGTACCAGATGGGAAGTTCCTTTTCACCCTATAAGGCGTGCGATAGAGGAATAAATCCTGAATGCTCGAACCGGGGCCCCGTCCCCCCCGGGCAAAGCCAGCAGGGCAGGGCTGCACGATTTGGCAGCTTGGGAGTACAGCCGGCGGTCAGGAAGCCGGCCCGTGGGTGTCTCAAGCCCGTTCGGAGGGTACCGGAACGGCGTCCAAATCGTTGCCGAAACATGTTGCCGACCACCTGTCTGTACGAGGATCGCGTGCAGTAGAGGGTCTTTTGGGTGCCAGGACCTGTGCGGAACCGATCACCTCGGTGATCCCCAGCCGGCCGTTGGACCGACCTTCGGGCTCTATCTGGGCTGGGGGCTTGATCCGACCGGTTGTCGTAATATAATGTATTACCGTTTCGCGTGGAACTCGTGTAGCGAGCCTCAGGTTTTCCGCCCAATTGTAGGAGCAGCGGCCCATGCGAAAGAGCAAGCAGTCAATAGTCACCTTCAAGGCGGACGAGACCCTCGTGGACGCCCTGGCCGGCATTGAGAACCGTTCGGCGTTCATTCGCAACGCCATCCTTGCGGCCTTGGAGAACGCGTGTCCCCTCTGTCTGGGCAGCGGAATCCTGTCCCCGATGCAGCGGGCCCACTGGGAGGACTTCTGCCGCGATCATACCGTCGAGGAATGCGACGAATGCCACGAACGCCGTCTGACCTGCGCGGCCGGCGAGGCGGACTCCGCCCCGCGGACTTCGCATTGAGGCCTCGCTGCCATCGGAGATGAATGGATGTATCGCAGGACTTGGTCATCATTCGTGGCGTTCGGACTGGCGGTTTGGCTTCTTGCGGTGCCGTTCTCATGCCGGCAGGAGAAACCGCGGGCCGGGACGAAGGAGGCAGGGGAAGCGCCTCTTCGGATCTTCGTCAGCATCCCACCGCAGCGCTACTTCGTGAAACGAGTGGGAGGGGATCTGGTGGAGGTTTCCGTGCTGGTGCCTCCAGGCCAATCTCCCCATACTTACGAACTCACGCCCAAGCAGATGGTGAGTCTTTCTGAAGCCCACGTGTTTTTCCGGACCGGCATCCCCTTTGAAAAACAACTTGTGGGGAAGATCGGGGCGACGCTGAAGGGCTTGAATATCGTCGACACCCGCAAAGGGATCGAGATGCGCGCGATGAGCGAGCACCATCGCCACAACGACGAACATGACAAGTCTGACCAATCCGTGGGCCACATCCACGAGAACGACGAACTGGGGCGTCATCGAGAGCCGGATCACGAACATGCGCTTACCGAGGAACACCCGGAATCGAAGGCACCGTCCCACGAGCAAGAGCATACCGAGATAGGTAAGGCGGAACACGGGCATGAGCTTGGAGCGGCTCACGCGAACGCGGACCAGGATGCCCATGGGCCGGATGAGCTGGATCCGCACGTGTGGTTGAGTCCTCGGGTCGTCAAGGTGCAGGCCAGGACCATTTGTGACGAGCTTCGTCGGCTCGATCCAGCCAACGAGGCCAGGTACGAGGAGAATTGCCGGCTGTTCCACGAGGAACTGGATCGGATCGATGCCCAAATCGCAGAGGCGTTGGCACCGCTGAAAGGGAGGGAGTTTTTCGTTTTTCATCCGGCTTTTGGGTATTTCGCCGACGCTTACGGCCTGCGGCAAGTGGCCGTGCAGGCGGGCGGTAAGGATCCGAATGTTAGACAACTGGGTACCCTGATCGAGCGAGCCAAACGCGACGGGGTGAAGCTCATCTTCGTTCAGCCCCAGTTCTCCAGGGGAAGTGCGGAGGCGGTGGCCAGGCAGATCGGCGGCGTGGTCGTTCCGATGGACCCGCTGGCTGAGGACTACCTGGAAAACCTCCTGGATATGGCGTCCAAGATCAAAATGGCCCTCGCAGGTACGCGAGCCAACAACGCGGGGGCACGCTGACGCATGTCGGGCATCAACAGCGCTTCGCTCCGGCGCGGCGGGGCGGAGTCGTGCTCCCAATCCTGTCGGTTGATGCGCCCACGTTTCGGATGGAACGGCGCTTGCTTCTGGCAAATCACGTCGGCTTCATAAAGGAATTCAGGGTTTCGGCCAATGTGTCCGATACGCGACGATACCAGGAGTTCGTTTTCATTACAGTGCCTAATGGCGGTGACGAGGAGTTCTGCGCCCCATGTCCTTCGCGACGAAAGCCCCGGAAGTTTCAGCCCCCGAGCGATGCTCTATAATTGACCCGAGCTTTGAGTATCTGCCCATACGGAACTATCCCATGAACACCACGAAACCGGTCAGCCTCAACCTGAATATCCGTGGTTTGGGGCAGTCAGCCACGTTGGGGATCAAGGACAAGTGCCGTCGGCTCATCGCCGAGGGGCGAACGGTGTATGACTTCGGTCTAGGGCAATCGCCCTTTCCCGTTCCCGCGCGGGTCGTGGAGGCCCTTCGCCTGGCAGCTACGGAGAAGGATTACCTGCCGGTGAAGGGTTTGCCCGCCCTTCGGGAGGCTATCGCCGACTTCCATCGCCAGAAGGACCAGATCGACGCGCACCCGGATCGCGTGATCGTGGGCCCGGGGTCAAAGGAGCTGATGTTCCTGCTGCAAATCGTCTTTTACGGCGAGATTCTCATCCCCACGCCGTGCTGGGTCTCATATCTGCCGCAGGCTCAGATCATCGGGCGGCGGGTCGGGCTGTTGCCGACGACCTTCGAGGACGGTTGGAAGATGACGCCGGAGCATCTCGAACGGTCTGTTGAGGGTGTTGGCGACGACTATCGGCCGCGGCTGCTGGTCTTGAACTATCCGTCGAACCCGACCGGGCTGAGCTATACTGCGGATGAGCTGCGTGAGCTCGCGGAAGTGGCCCGCCGATTCCAGATGGTGGTTCTCTCGGATGAGATCTATGGTCAGTTGCATCACGAGGGCCAGCACGTGTCTCTGGGGCAGTTCTATCCAGAGGGTACGATCATCAGCTCGGGCTTGTCCAAATGGTGTGGGGCCGGCGGCTGGCGTCTGGGTACGTTCGTGTTTCCCCCGGATCTGGACTGGCTGGTGGATGCGATGGCCGCTGTTGCGAGTGAGACCTATACCTCGGTGAGCGCACCCATCCAGCATGCGGCCGTTCATGCCTTCCGCGGAGGCATTGCCATCGAACGCTATCTATGGCACGCGCGGCGTATTCTCCGTGAGCTTGGCGGCCGCTGCGCCGAGACGCTCACGCAAGCGGGTTTGCGCGTACTCCCGCCGGTCGGCGCCTTTTACCTGTTCCTGGATTTCGCGCCACTCGCTGAGCGCTTGGCCGAGCGGGGCATCCGGAATGGGGCGCAACTGTGTGACCGCCTTCTGAGTGAGGCCGGGGTGGCGCTGCTGCCCGGCGGTGCGTTCGCTCAGTCGCCGGGCGAACTGACGGCGCGATTGGCCTACGTCAACTTCGACGGGGCCCGTGCCCTGGCCGCCAGTGAGAACATCCCCTTGGATCAGGAGCTGCCGTCCGACTTCCTCGAGCGATGGTGCGAGAGCACGATCCACGGCGCACAACGAATCGCCGAGTGGATCGATTCCGATTAGCGCTGTCGCGAACTTGAGCTAAGGCGTCTCTTGACGGGTCGGGGCAGGACGGCGGCGCGCAGGCTCACATGTTGAGGAAGTTGGCGAGCAGGCGTTTTCCGTGCTCGGTGAGGAAGCTTTCGGGGTGGAACTGAACGCCTTCGATCGGCCTGCTCTTGTGCCTTAAGCCCATCAACTCCTTGCATTCGCTCCAGGCCGTCGTTTCGAGTTCATCGGGAAGCGATGATTCATTGACGACCAGCGAATGGTAGCGCGTGGCGATGAAGGGGTTGGGCAATTCGCGAAAAACGCCTTGACTGTCGTGGCTGATGCAGCTCGTCTTGCCATGCATGAGCCGCCTGGCTCGGACGATTCTGCCGCCGAAAGCCTGGGCGATCGCCTGGTGCCCCAGGCAGACGCCGAGGGTGGGCACCATTTCCCCCAATCTCTGGATCAGTTCGACACTGACGCCCGCATCGTCGGGCGTGCCGGGGCCGGGTGAGATAATGATGTGTCGCGGTTTGAGGTCGGCCAACTCGTCAACCGTCATCGCATCGTTGCGGACCACCTCGATCTCGCGGCCGAAACCCAACTCGCCGATGGCCTGGACGAGGTTGTAGGTGAAGGAATCGTAGTTGTCGATCAGCAGGATCACGTCGGGAATCTAACCGTAACCGGTTTGCCTCACAACGACTCACAAGCACATGCCAGTTCGGTCATTACCCGGTTGGCCACCAACATTCCGGAACGCGTTAGCGCGATGTGTTCCTCGGTGACGAAGAGAAGTCGGGATTCGACCAGGCGCGTCAAAGCGGGCTCGAAGACCTGGAGGGGATCGAGGCCCATCCGCGAGCGGAAAACGGAGATGCTCAGTCCTTCGCTGAGACGAAGTTGCATGAGAATCATCTCGTTGACGAGCTTTGCGCGATCGATTGTCTCGGACTCGGATTCCGCGTGGCCGCTCGAACGCATCAAGCGGATGTACGTCCCGACGTCGGCGACGTTCTTATAGCGGCGACCGCCGGTGCAGCCGGCGGCGGACGGGCCGATGCCGACGTACGGTTCATTGCGCCAGTACATCAGGTTGTGTAGGCAGCGGCGGCCCGGCTTGGCGTAATTGCTGATCTCATATTGTTCGAAACCGGCGCCCGCGAGGTGATCGATCGCCAGAGAGAACATCTCCGCTTCTACGCCCTCATGGCATGGCGTGATGAGCCCACGGTCACGCTGAGCAGTCAGCTCCGTGCCCGGTTCGTAGGTCAGCCCGTAGCAGGAAAGGTGATCGACGCCCAGTTCGATGGCATGATCGAGGGAACTGCGCCAGCTTTCGAGCGTCTGGCCGGGGATGCCGAAGATGAGATCCAGGTTGATGTTGCCAACGCCTGCACGCCGCAGTGCTGCCACCGCCTGCGGAACATCCGCGGCACCATGCCGCCGCTCAAGGACCTCCAGTTCCGGCGCGTCGAACGACTGGGCCCCCATCGAGACGCGATTGACACCGGCATCCGCCAGACAATGAGCCTTTTCGGCGGTGATGGTCTCGGGGTTGGCCTCCACGGTGAACTCAATGGGCTCGTGATCTCTGAGCACCTCGGCAAGCGTTGTCAGAAGTTGTCCAAGTTGGGTTGTCGCCAGGATGGTCGGTGTTCCACCACCGATGAAGACGGTCCGGATACGATGCCCACAAGTACCCACTCGGTGCACAAGCTCCTTTTGCAGCGCAGCCAGCATGTCGTTTGTTGGTTCGTTGTGGATGGGAACGGAGTAGAAGTCGCAGTAGCCGCACTTGGCGGCGCAGTAGGGGATGTGAATATAGAGCGCGGCTGGTGGGAGTTGGGAGCTTGCGCACATGTGTGGATCGCTGTGCCTCGAATAGCCCAAGCGAGCCTTCGGATTCGCCGCACATTCGCCGGCTTCTGTCGGACGCAGTACTCCTGAATGGCACTGACACCTCCAGGCCTGCAGATACCGACGATCCATTATACTCGCCCCGGAGATGACTAGGCCGCCGCCTAGCATGGCCCTCTTCTTTGAGCCGTTGGGCCCTCGTGCCGTCCGTCGTCAGCTTCCGGGAGTGGGGCTCGCTGGGTGTGCGTCTCGGCCCGCTGGGCTACCCCGGGCGGCGCCCGGATTTGAACGTCTGCGGACCTGGGGGTATGATTGTGCGGGGCTGTGCTGTACACTTGCGGCCAGCCGCGTGGGGCGCCAGTGGTGCGTGCCGGCACCCGGTTTCAGGCACTTGGTGAGAGTAGCCCGCCCATGGATTTCAGACTGGTAATGTTCCGGGAGGACGGAAGCCGGAAGGACTTCAGGCTCAATCCCGGGGTGACCACCATCGGGCGAAAGCAGGATTGCGACATCCGCATTCCCCTGATCGAGGTCTCCCGTCAACATGCGGAGATCGCAATCGAAGAGGATGGCGCGGTGCTACGTGACCTGGGGGCCTCGAACGGCACCCATCTGAACAACCAGCGGATCACGGAAGAGGACTTGGAGCCTGGTGACCACATTATCATCGGACCGGTCGTGTTCACGGTGCAGATCGACGGCGAGCCCAGCGACGAAGATCTCATTCAGATTCGTACCAAACTACGATCGAAGCCTGTGGCCTCAGAGCCTCAATCCAAAGTGGGGACATCGGAGCACGTGTACATGTCCGATGAAGAGGCGGACCCCATTGCCGAACTCGAAGCGCTCGCTTCCAGCGCGGACCAGACCGCCATCAATCCTGACGACGAAGAGGAAGAGGAACCGTAGGCACACGGCCAAGCCGTCACCAGTTAGGATTTCCCCGGGCGCCAGCACGAGCACGATCATTTACGTCGGGCCTGACGTCTCATGGAACAGAAGTCGACAGGACTAGGAAGAACGCAGCGAGAGACTCATCCGGCGGTTCTCGCGCGTCGCCGCAGTCGCATCTTCCGCTCGGCTGTTTGGCTGCTGGTCGGGGCATTGCTGCTTGTTTTAGCGATACTGATTAATCGGGATGTGCGGCGGAAGGCGGCAGCGGTGAAGAGTGCACGGGAGTGCGCGGAGGTGCTGGGTGGGCGAATCGGCCCGCGGGGCAACCTGCCGCTGAACCTGGACCCCCGAAAGGAAGGGGACACGAGTCCGCCGGGGGCGTGGTTGACGCCGATCTCTCGAGAAGATGCGCGGCTGCTTCGTGAGGCAAAAGCTGAAGTGGTGGTCGCGTATACCGCGCCGTTCCCTCAGCTCTTCGGTAAGCCGGGCCGGGGCGTGGTCCTTTTCTCCGAAGGGCGCTGCAGAGGGAAATGGCTACCTTTGACCGAGTTCGACCGCCGCATGGAAAAACAGCGCGCCCTCCTCAGCGAATTGGCGGCACAGGAAACACGAAAGCCGCCTGATCTTCCTTGACCCACCTTTCCATTTGCGCGGGCGATTGCCACGCGTTAAGCCGGCGTGCCGGTCGTCGATGACTCCTCACGGTGCGGGTCGGAGTTTGTGGCTCTGACCAGATCGGTGGCCTGATGCTCATCCTGTCTCTGCGATGTGTGAAGGTGGTGTACCTGCCGGATCGGGGAGCGATGACGCGTTCCCGACTTTCTGCTGGTTTGCCGTTCGATCATCGCAGTTGACTCCCAGGCAGTACGCAGGGCGCGGGGGCCCGCACGCACGCAAGCGCGTATCCGTCGTATAGTCTACCGGTCTGGTCTCAAGGCGAATGACCGCGCCTTGCTCCCTGGATGCTGACAACACCCAGGGGCGGACCAGAATTCCAGGATCACGGTCTTCCGCCGTGGACGAAGTGCAAGTACGCGGTGCCATTGGGCACGGTGTTGGCGATCTCCTTGCTGGTGTGGTACTGGCTCGTGTCGCCTTCGTAATACGGGTCTCGGCCAGCGGTGTTAAAACACGGCCGGGCGTAATCCTCGAGCCAGCTTTCGTCGCCGGTGACGGCATAACCGTGGGCGAAGGCGTCGGCGATCAGGAACATCCAGGCGTTGATCTCCGGATAGTTCTCGACGCAATTCATCAGCCAGGCGTACTCCGAGTCGCCCTCCATGTTGTCGGTCATCAGATCCAGAAGCTGGATGAGCGTGGGCTCGGCGATCGGATCAACGGCCAAGCCCGACTGACGTGCGGTGAGAATGTACTCACCGATACCGCGCACCAGGAGCGCCTCGGGCCAGTAGGCACATCGGAACCGGTCACGCTCGCAGTCGACCCAGTGCGCGACACCTGCGGCGGTATCCATGTAAGCCTCATCGCCGGTCAGACGATAAGCCCAAACCAGCAGGCGCCCCGAGTTGGCCACCGGTCGTGAAGGTGGCCGCTCCTCCTCCCACACGACGAAGCCTCCTCCGTTCCCCCCTCCCCAGGCCTCGACGGCGCAAGCGGTGTCGGACGTGTTTTGCAAACGCCATAGCGTGTTGTCGGCCAGTTCGACGGCAGCCTCACGCACCATGTCGTCGCCAGTGAGCAGGCACCAGGCGGCCATACCGGATCCGCCCCATGTCGTGTCGGGATGCGGATTAGCACAGTTGCGATGCGGATTGCTCAGGCCGACTTCGTTGTGATAGCTGTGCCCCCAGGAACCGCCGTTGAACCAGTCGCGGTCAGCCTCATAACCGCGGATCCGCGAATGGAGGATGTCGATGTCCGCAAAGTGGATGTTGCCCGCGTGAGCGAGGTGCCACCAGCGCCCGTCACCCGTGCGGAGGGCCTGTTGCAGGAAGCCCAGATTGATGTCGTATTTGAGGTTGTAGGGGCTGTGGGAGTTCTCGAAGTCGGTGGGCATATCGCCGAAGTCCGTCCAGCCGTAATAGTCCCAGCGCTCACGGGCGTCGAAGATACTGCGGGCGCAATCGTCCAAGTCGTTATTGCAGTCATTCTCGGTGTGCGCACCGGTGTCGAACTGGTTATCGAGGTAATCTTCGTAGTCATCGGTGGTGCCGGACGTGCCCCGCACGCGCGGGCCGAGGTAACCCAGGGCATTCGTGTGGCGCAGCCAGCCCAACGCCGGAGCCGCGTAGACGGGCCAGACGGGATCAGCCGACGAATCGAGACAGACATAGACGTCGTGCGTTTTCTGCTCGCCCGCTCGGAGTCTATGCTGGGCCGCAAATTCGCCAGGGAAAATGCCGAACTCAAGTCGACCATCACGGCAACGCAAAGCTTTGGGAAACAGTTCGCGGAACCAGGGAACGAAAAGGCGAACGCCGCCGGCCGTAAGCGAACCATCGGCCGCGTCCCCTTCGTCAATATGGCTGCCGCCGCGCATGTGACGAAAACCGCGGGAGGTCACGTTGGACTGCATGCGCGGTCCGAGGCCGACATAATAATCCCAGGCATTTGTGCCGCTGGAGTCCTGGTAAATCACCTCATCCACATCGTCGGGAGTGTTAGCGAGAGTCAATGACCAGGTCACGTCTTCGACCGCGATGCCGCCGGCGCTGAGGAGGCCGTTGCACGCGGGTTGACCTTCCTGGGGGAAATTGCATTCGCCGTTATCAGAGTCGGGTGCCTCCGCCCAGGTTGGACAACGGTCATGGTTGGTGAGTGTGATGCGAACACGAGCGTAGGGGAGTCCGGCGAAGAAGTGCAAACGTCCGGTCAGATCAAGCCCGGAGACTGCCTCTCGGGCGCGGACGCGCAGCATAGCGCGCATGGGGCCTTGCTCGACGATTTCCAGTTCAGCCGCGGTCTCCTCATCCCATGTCGCACCCGACACGAGCGTTTCACCGCCTGGACCAAGGACATTCGCCAGCAGGCTGGAGTTGGCAGGGATCTCCCAAGTCCCCGCGCCCGTATCGACCACGACGGTGCCGTCCAGGCCCTCGGTTACCTCAACTGGCATCGCCGGCACAGGGGCGTCACCAGAAGCCAGCTCATAGGTCCTGCCCGAATCAGCCTGGAAATCAACCAGGAGCCAGCACATGCCGTCGGCGTCACCCAGCCGCACCATCTCGCGGATTTGCGTGGGCACCGGTCCGTCGGGTCCCACCACGGTCAGATCTTCAGCCGCTGCGACTTCGACGGGCATCGGTACACCGACGGTGACGGGGGTGCTGCCTGTTGCGCCGTCCGGAAACATGATGTTCAGCGGAATGGGCAGGCTCTCGATCGGGTCGGCATCCGGGGGTGGGGGCGGCGGGCTATCGTTGTCGTTCAGGTTCTCGTTCTCGTTGCCGTTTTCGTTTCCGTCGGCGTTGTCATTCTCATTGTCAATCACATTGTCGTTTTGATTGTCCACGACGCTGTCGTTTTCATTGACGTTTCCGTCGCCATCGCTCGGTGTGCAACACCAGATCAACGTCAAGAATCCCATAGTGAGGATCAGAACGGCCGCAGCAAGCTGTCGATTCATGATAAGGCTCCCTCTTCGAAGAGGTGACGGACGGCCAGGCTCAAGACGTGTCTGTGCCTTTTCTGAATCCGCATTGTTACGAGAGGGGACAAGATTGCAAGACTAGGTTCGTGGAGGTTCTCATGCTTTTGTCTTTCACGTTCAGAAAGGCGATAGGGGTTGCCCAGACTTACACGAAGACGGGCACGTGCATGCAAAACAGCGTGGCCGGCAGACGTGGCCGCCTATGTGAGGGCAATAAGACCTTCTCGAATTACGGGGAGGCTTGTGAGGGCGCGCCGCCAGCATCTCGGGGCGCACTGCTTCAGATCGGCGATTCCGGGCTCGATTCGTCGATTGTGCGTCGACGCGTGTCTGTAAGTGTTCTGAGGGCGTACCGGCAGGAAAGAAGTCCCGCGGATTGACCGAAACCTGACTGAGCAGGGTCAGACGCTACCGGTGGAGCAACGTCACGGTTGCTACCCAGGCCCGGCAGCAATCAGGGCGAAGAGCGGCTTGCATCGCCGCCCCGGGCATGGCCCCCATCCCGAACAGGCCGTCGGCATGTTCGTTGCAGGGATGGGGCACAGGGCTCGCGATCCGTCCGGCGCGGCCGTTTCCAGCAACCGCGCCGCCAAGCTAATAGCGTTCTCGGCGTCCGCCGCGGCCGCCGCCGCCACGGCCACCGCCGCCACCGCCACCGCCGCCACCGCCGCGATCAGAGCGGGGTTTGGCAACGTTTACAGTGAGTGTTCGGCCCATGTGCTCCTTGCCGTTGAGCGCTTCGATGGCGGCATCAGCTTCCTGCTCGGACTCCATTTCCACGAAGCCGAAACCTCGGCTGCGGCCGGTCATCCGATCGCTGATCACCTCGGCGCTCAGCACGGTCCCATATGGGGACAACACTTCCGCCAGGTCCGAACTGGTCACATCGTAGCCTAAGTTGCCAACATACAGTTTCTTACCCACCGTTTTGCTCCCATCGATGGTTGGTCGAATCTATCCCTTCAGCATCCTGTGTTGGGGCAGCCTATAGTCCGGGTCGGAAGGTTGCGAGACGATTCAGGCACTGCAGACTTGAACAAACAAGCGGCATGTGAGCATTTCTCGTCAACGAACCAAACAACGCGAAGTGTATCGCCTTGAGCGGCGGTAGTAAATGGGCGTCCTCGAAATATCTTACGTTCCCGTTTTAAAGGGGGACGGGATGGCGCGGATCTGCACATGGGCATGTCTGCCGGGGACGAAAGGATCCGACTCGGCCATGGCTAGAGAGCTGCGGCCACTTTTCGGAAATGATGCCCCAAGATGGCGAAGCGCACGGCGTCAGCGAACGAACGGGGGTGTAAAAGTAGGCATTTCGCCAGGAACTTCCAGAACTGACGTCGCCCTCGTGTCCAGACCCCCATTACCCATAAGGACCTGACGAAGGCCCGCAGATCGCACCAGGCAATGTGAGCCCGCGGTCCGCGAGGGTGGTACTGCCTGAGGAAAACAAGCACTCGGCGGTAGTAGGCCTTGGGCGTATAGATGTGCCTGACAAGGGACCGGTAGCCCTCGATCAGGACGTCACGGTCCAGCTTGGGGATGAAGTTCAGAAGGGTGTCGAGGTTGTTTCCTGAACTCCGGTGGAGGATTCGCCCCTCTTCCATGAGGCGTGCGAACAGCCGCGTTTCGGGCAGCACTTGCAGCAGCCCGACCATGGCGGTGACGATGCCGGTTTGCTGAATGAAGTGTAGCTGGCGCTCGAACACGTTTTGCTTGTCGCTGTCAAACCCTACGATGAAGCCGCCCATGACCTCGATGCCGGCGTTTTGGATCTGCCTCACGGCGGCGGCCATATCTCGTCCGGTGTTCTGCACTTTCGCGCATTCGTTGAGGCCCGCGTCATCCGGTGTTTCGAATCCGACGAAAACCTGCTTGAAGCCCGCTTGCACCATCAGTTCGAGGAGTTCCGGGACGTCGACAAGGTTGAGTGAGGCCTGGGCGGTAAAAGACACGTGGGTCCGCCGCCGCTTCCTCCAAGCGATAAGATCTTTCAGTAGGGCTTTTGCCTGCGGCTTGTTGCCGATGAAGTTGTCGTCGGCGATGAAGATGGACCCAGTCCATCCAGCATCTAGGAGAGAATCCAGTTCGCGGATGACCTGCGGGCTCCTTTTGATGCGGGGGACGCGTCCATACATCACAATAACGTCGCAGAAATCGCAATTGAAAGGGCAGCCGCGGGAGAACTGCAGGGCCATCGTGGCGTAGTCCTTGAAGCGTATGAGATCCCATCGAGGGGGCGGAGTGAGCGCCAGATCGGGTCGCTCGGCCGACTGATAGCTCCCTTTGAGTCGGCCGTTGCGCATGTCCTCGATCAGTTCCGCGATGATGTTCTCAGCCTCTCCTATGACGAAGTGGCGCACCTCCGGGAACCTCTCGGACCCGGTGGTGAAAAGCGGCCCACCAACGATGACCGTCTTGTTTTTGGCATTGCAGCGAGCGACGACCTGACGGCACGAATCCTCCTGCAGCAACATGGCGGAGATGAGGACGTAATCGGCCCAGTCGATTTGCGATTCGGTCAGATG
>CP070718.1:1601127-1630628 GCA_020350565.1 Phycisphaerales bacterium | reverse complement strand
AAGAGGAAGCCGATCTCGCGGCCGCCCACGCCGATGTCGCCGGCCGGAACGTCGACGTTCGCGCCGATGTGGCGGAACAGCTCGCTCATGAAGCTCTGGCAGAAGCTCATGACTTCCATGTCGCTTTTGCCCTTGGGGTCGAAGTCCGACCCGCCCTTGCCACCACCCATGGGCAGTGTGGTCAGACCGTTCTTGAAGATCTGCTCGAAGCCCAGGAACTTGATGATCCCCAGGTTGACCGAGGGGTGGAACCGCAGGCCGCCCTTGTACGGGCCGATCGCGCTGTTGAACTCCACGCGCATGCCGCGGTTGACCTGGACTTCGCCCTTGTCATCCACCCACGGGACGCGGAATATGATGACGCGCTCGGGCTCTACGACTCTCTCAAGAATCTTCGCCTTGCGGTACTCCGGGTGCTTGTCCAGCACCGGCATCAGGGACTCGACGACTTCATGAACCGCCTGAAGGAACTCCTTCTGCTCGGGGTTCTTCGCCGTCACGCCCGCCATAAAGGTATCAACGGCACTTGGCATCGCTCTACTCTCCTTGCTCTACATTCCCTGGTTCCGAGCGCGAAAGCTCGGTTGTTAACGGTTAGCCCTGTCTTACAGGCGATGCGGGATCCGGTTTCGGTGAAAAAGGAATCGACGGCGAACGGCCCCGCAACGAAGTCCCTCGATTACGGCTCCTTCTGTTCCTCCTCGAGTCCCACGATCCTGGCCGCCGGAGCGTTGAGCTTCAATACCTTTTCCGGGCCAACGATCTTTGCGATCTGATCGGGCGATTGCCCGGCGTCTTCCGCGAGGTGTCGGCGCTGGGCCTCAGAGTGGCGGCTGATCTCCAGGATGCCTTCGATATGGGCCCTGTGCCCCGTAGCTTCCATGGGAATCAGCCGGCCTTCAATAGGGCAGTTGAACTTCACGAAGAGCGTCTCGCCACCAGGCTCATCCGCCAGCCGGAGCCAGCAGCCCCTCGCCGCACAAACCGAGTCCACGACACCGGAAACACGGATCCGCTTTCCTTCGTACTGCTCGGGCTGGGCCAGCACCCTGCCGACGGAAACCGTGGAAAAGGCGCTTAAGGTCAGGGGCTCCCCGAAGTTGGCGGTCTTGCCGGCACATCCGCCGAGCAGAAACAGCCCGCCGCAGAGGATCGCTGCAATCGCTTTTGGCGCGAACACTGGGAACCATCCCCTCGTGCAATCTGGAAAATGGTCAAAAACCAGGCTCCGGTCCTCCCGTCGCCGAAGCCCGTACGGGGGGCGACGGAATACGAAGTCCCCTAGCAAGACCCATTCCATCCCCAGGATGATTCACAGGCCGGGCCGGACTGCACATGCTTGATTGTGGCCCGGCTTCAACCCGGCGTGGTCAACGGGGCGGTCTCGCCTCCCTGCGGAGCGCGGCACCCAAGCCTTGACGGCGACGCAGGCTGCATCTCCAATGGGCCGGCTTGCGTCCGCAGCCTGCCGGGCTGATCTTCGGGCAAGGGAGGCATGTTGCTGAGGGATCGCGCGAATGGCGCAGCAGTGGGAGCTTCAGAGGTCGGTGGGGCAGTGTGCCGCCACGGGGCGTGCGCTCGGTGAAGGGGAGGAATTCTACACCGTCCTCTTTGAGGAGGGGGAGACGTTCCGGCGACTCGACTACTCCACGGAGGCCTGGCAGGGACCGCCGGAAGGAAGTTTCTGCCACTTCAAGACCCGTATGCCGGTCAAGGAGAAAGCGAAGCGGCTGCTGGTCGATGATGAGCTGCTCATCAACTTCTTCCTCCGGCTGGCAAACGAACAAGAGCCCGCACGGGTTCGGTTCCGGTTCGTGCTGGCACTGATCCTGATGAGGAAGCGGCTGCTGAAATACCAGGGATCGGAGAAAACCCCCGACGGCGACGAAGTCTGGACCATGACCTTGAGCCGGGACCAGTCACCGCATCGTGTCGCCAATCCCAGACTCACGGACGATCAGATCGAAGAGGTCAGCCGGGAGCTGACCGCGATTCTGCATGGCGATTACCGCGAATTCGTCGACGACCTGGATCAGGATCTCGAAGATGAGCAGGACGCCGACCGGCCGGAGGGTTCTGGTGCGTGACGTAGCCCAGCTCCGTGCTTGCCGGCGCCTGCCCATGACCGCGTTGGCGCTGTGTGCGGCGATTCTGCCGGGTTGTCCGCCGCGGCAGCCGATGGTGCCACCTGACCCCATCCCCATGGATCGCGCGATCGAGACGGTCAACGCCAACAGCCAGCGGATCAGCACCACGTTGCGGGCGCGCGGTCCGGTCACCGGCCACTTCACCACGCCCGAGGGAGACAAGAAGAGCTACGACCTGGACGGGTTCCTCTTCTACCTGCCACCGCGCAATCTCCGGTTCAATCTCAAGAGCATCGCCGGGTCGGAGTTTCTGGTCGGTTCCAACGAGACGCACTACTGGTTCGTCAACGAACGCGAGAGCTACTACTACTGCCGCCCACACGGCGAATCGCGCATGGTGCCCGATGGACATCCGTTGCCGGTTCGCCCGGACCAGATGATCGAGGCCCTGGGTCTGAGCCGGATTGAGCCCGAAGGCACCCTGGGGCCGGCGCCGGTGCACCGCGTGGTGAACGACTACCAGCAGTTGCTCTTCGTCACGAGCGACGCCTCGGAGCGAATCATCCTGGAGAAGGAATACTGGCTGGACCGCCGGCCACCGCGGCTCGTCAGGCGGATCATCTTCCGCAACGCCGAAGGGATCGTGGAGATGGACTCCCGCCTGAGCGAGTACCGGAGGCTTGGCTCGGACGGCCCGATGGTGCCGCGGTTGATTGAAGTAAGCTGGCCCGCGGAAAAGTCGGCCCTGCGCTTCAGGATCAATAGATGGCAAACGGAAGACCGCGTCAGCCCGGACGGCCCCCAGTTCACCCCCCCGCACAAGCTCGGCATCCGCTACGAGCACGAGGATATCGTGGAATAAGCATTCCCCGCGCCGCGTGCACTGCTGAATTCAATTAGACTAATCGCCGGTTCGGCAGCACCGATCAGAGCGATTGCGGCGATGGCTACCGTCGAAGAGAAAACCGAGCTTCCGCGGCATGCACACAAGCGTGCCCTACGGATCACGTATGCCGTTCTGTCCGTCATGGCTGCCCGGTGGCTGTTGCCCCTGGTGTTCCCTTATTTCAGCTTGGAGCTCTGGGTTGAGCGGGGGCTGAGCGCCTGCCTGGGGGAAGCGCCCGGGCAGTACGGCGCATGGATTGGGCTGGCGTACGTCATCCCCTACGCCGTTCTTGGTCTGATGATCTACTTCTACCCGCGCATCGCCCGGCAGAGCGTCCCCACAGAAACCGACAGGAAAGAAAGCCAAGAAAGCCGTACGGTCAAACGCCATTCGTCCGTCGTCGGAATACTTGCCATCGGGATCATCGTGGCGCTGGTGTTGCTGGCGTTCCACCAGCGGTTGCTCGTCGACGACGCCTTCATCTCCTTTCGCTATGCGCGCAACTGGGTCGATGGAGTCGGGCTCGTGTTCAACCCCGGCGAGCACGTTGAAGGCTATACGAACTTTCTTTGGGTCGTCCTCCTTGCGGGAGGGATGACCGTCGGCCTTGCACCGACGTTCCTCTCTCAACTGCTCAGCCTGATCTTTTACGCGGGCACGCTGTGGATCACCTACAAAGTGGCCCGGCAGGTGCTCCATCATACTGCATGGGCCATCATCACGGTTGTTCTGCTGGGCACGAACTTCACCGTTGTGTCGTTCGCCACCAGCGGGTTGGAAACTTCCCTCCAGACGTTTCTCCTGGTTGCCGGAGTGGGCGTGCTCATTCACCCTCACGCCCCCGGCGCATGGCGCAGGCGAGACGCACTGCTTCTGTCGCTGCTTATATCCGCGGGCGTTTTGACGCGAATGGACTTCGCCGTTTTCGCGGTCGTCCTGGTCCCCGCGGCAATCCTGTCCATCTTCGCCACCGATCGAGAATTTGATTCCCGGCACAGAAGGCGGCTGTGGAGTCGAGTCTGCCTGCTGCTCCTGCCCGCGTTTGTGCTCGTGGGTACCTGGCTGATCTGGAGAGACCACTATTACGGATCAGTCCTGCCCAACACCTTCTTCGTCAAGGCACACGGCGCGAACGTCGCTCAAAGAGGCCTGGATTATCTCACGGCCTTTGCGAGGTCCTATCAGTTTGCACTTCCGGCTCTGATCGCCGTGGCCGGCTTGATCCAGCTTGTTCGGGAACGACATATCCTGCTCGCAATCGCATTGATCCTGCCGGCATGGTGCGCCTATACCGTCGCCGTCGGCGGTGACTTCATCGAATTCCGGTTCCTTACTCCCGTCCTTCCGCTGTTCTTGCTTTGCCTGGTGTGGACGATCACGCGGTTCAAGCTGAGTCGCCACTTGTTTCTCCACGTCTTCGTCATGCTCTGGGTCCTTCATGGTTCGCTGCACCATGTCGAGACGTACGCATGGAGCCTGGATCGGCCGGAGCCCATTCCACACCTTCGTCGGCAGATTGAGGAGTCCGGCTGGGTGGACGCCGGCTTGGCGCTGCGAGCACGATTTGGCGACAAGAACGTGATCATCGCGACGACCGCGGCGGGCGCGGTGCCCTATTACTCCGGCCTCATCACGATCGACATGCACGGCCTGACCGATGCCTACATCGCGCGGCACGGTATTCTCCAGGACCCGCGACCCGGACATGGACGGATGGCATCACTCGAATATCTGAAGGAGCGTGGAGTCAATCTTGTACTGGGTTACCCTTGGGTCCTTTCTTCTGCTGAGCTTGACGAGCAACCGCCCGCGCGATTAGCCCACTTCGCTCGTGTCCGCCGCGCCGTCAACGAAGCAACGCTTGTAGCGATTCCGATCCACGAGGATCAACTCCTGCTGGCCTGGTACTTGACGCCGCATCCGGCCATCGATCAGATGATCGCTACCGCGGGTTGGCGCACGTTTACCGTGGATCCCCGGGGCGATCTTGCGGATCCGGTGCGGGAGCACGATTCGGATTCCTCTTTCGAGGCGCACATTCATCCCAATGATTCTCGATGAACCCCCGCGGCGCCCTGATCGCCAAAACCGTTCTGAACGATCGGTGTCACAAGCCGAGTATTGTCCCCCAGGGCGACGGGTCCTTGGCGCTCGCAAAGCCGGCGGAAGCTGTCGCATCTGCAACAGCCGTCGTTCTCAGTGGCGGTAAGATTTCTTATGAGCGTTAGATCGACAGGCGCCTGGACACATTTCACGGATGGCTTGCGGTTTTCTCAGCTCGTTTCTTTGCCTGAGCCAGAGCGTCGATAATCCATTCCTCGATGACTTCGATGCGGCTCGTCGTTTTCCACCAGAGGATCGTTCCCTTTTCGTCAACGACGAAGATGGTGGGAAAGCCCTCGATGCCGAGTCTGTTGGTGAGCTTGCCGTCCACATCCAGGACGACCGGGTGTTTCACCTGGTTTCTCTTGATGTAATCCCGAACCGAAGTCTCGTCGTCGTTGCCCCCGTACATCACCTCGATCGTCACCAAAGGCTCATTCTCATACTTGGCCAGCACCTCCTTGAGCTTCGGTGCCAGCTTCTGGCAGCTCGGGCAAGTGGTGAAGCCGAATTCGATGAGCATCACTTTGTTACGATAGGCCTTGGTGCTGGTAATCTCACCGCTGTTGGACCATGCGGCCTCCTCCAGGGTCGGGAAGGTTTCGCCTATCAAAGGCTCAGGAGGCAGTTGAATCCGCTCGTCGTATCTTGGTTGCTGCTGAGAACAGGAAGTGATCAGGATGCAGACCACGGCCATCCATACGACTGAGACCACACCTGCAGCGAAGCGCCCGGTCATTGACAGGTAGACCGCGAAGACACGCCGAAACACGCGCGTCGCCTGTCTAACTGTCCGTTGAAAAAGGGGGCAGGCACCTCGCCGAACGGCGATTTCACAGGCGCCAGTGGGCTTACGCTCGGAGCCAGTCCCCTTTTTCAACGGACTCCTAAGCGTTCGGGGCGTCGACATCTGATGATTCCTCGCCTTCGTCTGCATCGCGTTCCTCCTCATCCAGCGCCCGTGAAAGGATCGCCAACTCATTCTCGCCTTCGACGATCTGCAGGCGGGCGTTGATCGGGACGTTTTCAAAGGACTGAACGAGGCCCGAGGGCCAGCGGACCGTCAGGCGGTCTACGGAAGATGTCTCTGCCAGGCCGAAATGCTGCACGAGCGTCGAGCCTGACAGGTACGCCTGGCCGATGCGCACGTCGCGAATCTGTTTGACGCCGCCGGCCTCCAGGGTCAGCCGCGCACCCACCGCGTCCCGGTTGCTCTTCAGGCCGATCAGCTTGACCTGAAGCCAGTTGCGGTCCTCGAGTTCGTTGATGTCGTTACGATACAGCGTTCCTCGGCGCCGGTAGTTTGCGACATAAAGATCTATGTCACCGTCATGATCCATATCGAAACCAACGACGCCCCGGCCGTCCTTGTCCGTGTCCACGCCACGGTGATAGGAGACGTTGCTGAATCCCGTTTCGCCCTCGTTTTCCAGCAGCGTGTTGTGCTCATAGCCGTTGAGCGAATCATCCGCGACGGCAATGAGTATGCCCTGCTTTTCCATCTCACGTCGACCGACGTTCGTCCACATGCTCACTCACAAATCCTTTTTGGATTCGCCGGATAACATCCCGTTGGCGATGTAGATGTCGACGTCGGCGTCGTTGTCGTAGTCGAAGAAGTATGAGCCCCAGGCCCATTGCGGCGTGTCGCGGAGGTCGAGATCGTCCGACACGTCGGTGAACGTGCCGTCGCCGTTGTTCAGCAGCATCGTGGATCCGCGGACCATGTCGTTCTGGATCCGGATAACCTCGTCTTTGAACAACCAGTTCTCAAACCATAAGCCCGGGAGGGGATAATCCGGATGGCGGAAGAGCCACGCGGAATTGGTGAACAGGTTGGAGACGAAGAGGTCCATGTGGCCGTCGTTGTTGAAGTCGCCCCAGTCGCAGCCCATGCCCGCGCCGCGGTCTATTGCTCCGACCTCGCCGGCCACATCGAGGAACGTGCCGTCGCTCTGGTTCTGATACAGGCAGTTGAAGCCGAAGTCGTTGGCGATGTAGATGTCCTGGTCACCGTCGTTGTCGTAGTCGCTGGCGGCGACGGCCTGACCCCAGCCGGTGTCGCCGACGCCTGCCTGCCTCGTCACATCCGTGAAGGTCCAGTTGCCGTTGTTTCTAAAGAGCCGGCAAGGCGTGCCGTTTCTGGCTTGATACACGGGGCTCGGCACATTCTTCCAGAAATCCCCACCACCAAGAACGTAGATGTCCAGGTAGCCGTCGTTGTCATAGTCGAAGACGGAGATCGACCGGCTGTAGGGTGCGTAAGTCAGCCCGGCACGATCGGTCACTTCGATGAAGGTTCCGTTGCCGGCGTTCATGAACAACTGATTGGGCCGGGAGATGTTGGTGACAAACAGATCGGCATCGCCGTCGTTGTCGAAATCGGCGAAGACAGCGCCCTGCCCGTCGCCGTCGTTGTCGCCCAGGCCGGCTTCTTCAGTGACGTCATCGAAGGTGCCGTCGCCGCGATTGCGATAGAGGCGATCACGATCGCCGTTCACCAGATAGAGGTCTTCGAAGCCATCGCCGTGCACGTCGCCGCAGGCCGCGCCCGGACCGGGCGCCACCCCCGCGACGATCCGTGAGTTGATGTTGCTCCCACGGGCCTGATGAACCATCGTGATGCCCGCATCCAGCGTTACCTCCGTAAACGTCCGCTCTCTATGCGCCACGTATTTCGTTTGATGTACCTCTTCCGCAAGGATGGTCGCATTGCTCTCCGTCGCCTTCACCAGCAGCGTCGCATCCACGACGGCCTGCAGGTAGCCTTCCGGGCCCGGGCCCTGAAGCGTGGTTCTGGTGAATATGGTGGCCAGCCCTTTCTCGGGTTTATCGAACTTCGCCGGTGGGCGGATGGACACCCAGGCATGCTCGATCCTGTCGAAGCGATTGAGAATGGACCGCTTGTGTTTGGCGACCGGATGATCGCGGACCGACCAGCCCGGCGGCATCTGGAGCGAATAGAACGACAGAATCTGATCGAGGTCCATCGACTTATAGGCCTCGCGCAGGTCGCGGTGGATACGTTGATCGATCTGCCCCACCGGCCCGCGCAGGGCAGTATCCCAGCGATCCGCCGCACACCCACCAAGCAGGAACACAATCGAAATGAAACGCGTCAGCCTGGAAATTGGTGACACCGGCAAGAGGCGCTCCTTATGCAGAGTGATCCAAGCTGCTCCGCAGCCACGCCCGATTCAACTGCATGATGATCTGAGATCCGTGTACGGCAAGCCGCGCCCTTGGTTTACCTACTATAGCCGACCGAGGCCTGAATCGTCCATGGAAAAGGTGGCGGTGTGCATAGCGGCCTGCGTGTCCGAGAGGCATGACAGCGCGGTGAGGATCGTCACACCTTTCCCCTCAGCACTTTGCCGAGCGGGCTCCGGGGAACGGCATCGATGAAAACCACGATCTTCGGCACTTTGTGGGGCGAAAGGCAGGCTCGACAGTGCTCAACGATTTGCCACGCTTCCATGGGTCTGGCGGGGACTACGGCGGCCTTGATCATCTCGTCGCCGAAGCGCGTGGGCTCCCCGACGACGACGACGTCTTCGACATCCTCATGTCGTCGGATGACCTCCTCGAGCTCCATGGGGTCGATCTTGTGCCCACCCACATTGATGAACAGCTTGCGGCGGCCCGTAAGGGTCAGCCGACCTCGTTCATCCAATCGGCCCAGATCGCCCGTCAGGAAATAGCCGCCCCGAAACACACCATCGGCGTCGACCTTGCGGTACCCGCGCATCAGTCCGCCGCCCTTGATGACGACCTCCCCAACTTCACCGACAGGAACATCCTTGGAAGCCTCGTCCACGACGCGCAGCTCGATGCCCGTAAGCGGACGGCCGACACATTGGTTCGACCGGTCGAGGTCCTCATCCAGGTTAATGGTAATCGCCCCGGCCTCCGTACATCCGTACAACTGGGCGATGCCGACGCCGAACTTCTTCTTGAACGCCCGGTAGGTCTGTTCCGGAAGCGGTCCGCCCGCCGAGAAGCAAAGCTTCAACGCGGGAAACCGACCTGTTGCCTTGCTCTCGTTGAGGATGCCGAAGATGACCGGCACACCTGGAAAGACGGTCACGCGCCATTGGGCCAACGCGTTGACGACCGAATGCGGCTCGAACCGCTCCAAGAGCACCATCGTTGCCCCATGGAAAAGGGTGGCCAGCAGGCAGTTGCCCAGCCCGTGGCAATGGAACAACGGCACCACCGCGAGAATGCGGTCGTCGCAAGTCAGCTTTGTCGCCCGGCTGAAGCAGGTTGCTTCGGCCACAAGCTGGGCATGCGTGCGTTCGACCAGCTTCGGCTTCCCCATGCTGCCCGATGAACCCTGCACCAAAGCAAGAGCATCCGGCTGGATACCGGTGGGTCGCTCGGCGGGACGCCGACCGGAGGCTATCCAGCCCCGGATCGACGGCTCGTCGCCGTCGAGCGGAACGGCGCGGAAGGACTCGCCGCCCCTGGCCGGAGTCCGTGACGTGCTGAAAAGGCCGAATCGGGCACCCGCCGTCTCCGCGAGTGTCCGTGTTTCGGCTGGAGTCAGGGCGGGATTCAAAGGGGCGGCCACGGCTCCAAGGTAAACCGTTGCCAGAAAGCAGGGGACGAATTCCGGGACGTTGCCCATCGCCAGGATCATGGTGTCACCCGGCTGGACGCCGGTTTCCATCAGCCCGGCCGCGACCGCCAGTGCCTGCTCGTGGACCTCGCGATACGTGAATCGAGCCTCTGGGGTAATAAGGGCGGGATGATCGGGCCACTTCTCAGAATTGCGCAGCAGAATGGTCCAAAGATCATCCAATCGGTCAGCATCCGGGGAAACGTCTGCACTCATCGTGGATCTTGGGTTTGTTCTGAACGCTTCCTGCATGCAGGGGCCGATACATGGACGAGCGCCCTACCATCCCCCCTCACCCGGCTGCGGCCGGAGGCTAAAATGTCAGGCCCGACTCGTCAATCCTTCAGCTTACCTCAGTCAGTCGGCGCCGCCGATGTCACGTGTTTCGGCCTTCTCTCAGACTGGGACCGGTCTACCCTGCCCTGCGCAGAAAACGGCGGTTGGCACGCCATACCAACCGCCCTTCTTTGACAAACCCTGCAAACCCGGCGCTGAACCGGGCTCTTCCACTCACTGCGGCTCCTTCAGCAGACCGTCAACCTCCTCTTGGGTGATCTGGCTGGACTTTCTATCCAGCTTGCGACTCAACCAACTCATAGCCGCGGGGGAATAAGGCAAGCTGCCCGCCTTCAGTTCCCTCGTGATCCTCGTATCACGCCGCGCCCGTTCCTTATTCTTGCGGACGCGGTTGACGAGCTTGGTCTCCGTAGCGTCCTTCCGCCTACGGCGCTGAACTTCGCTTCGGTGCACACCCATAGCGGTTTCTCCTATGCTCGCCACGCGTATAAAGGGGCGGATTGTGGGCGGTCGGGCACCAAAAGTCAAGATTTCAGGAGGATTTCCCGAGAATTCGGCTCGCACCGTGTCTCAATATAAGTCCTATCTACGTAACAGGTTACGGGGAATCCGAGCCGTGAATCGCAATATAGGTTTCGGCCTTGGTGACTGCGGCCAGCAGCTCTCCACCCGTAACCGGCTCATAAGCCGGGGCGTACGGCATCAACCCCTCATGCACGCAGGTCTTGAGGGCGTAGCGCCGGTCCCCAATGCCCATACGCGACAGCCAAAGCTCGTTGAAACCCATTGGCAGATCACAGATCGTCCGAAGCATGTACCCGAGGGTGCCCTTATCGAGCACCCAGTCGGCTTCCAGCCCCCAGTCCGGTTTCACGGCGCCGAGCTTCTCCAGCGCAGCCCCGCGCTCCTCAAAAGTCCGAGGGCGTTCGGGCAGATCGGCCAGCATCAGCACCGCCCGATAACCCTCGTCCACCGTCACCACCGGTAGCGTCGCGACATAGTGGAGGAATACCGCATCGTTAAGTGCGTCAACATCCTGCTCCGGCTGAAATGACCGCTTTGGAGCGCCACACCCTCCGGCGCAGAGGTACGCCACAAGCAGGGCCGCCATCGGGGTGCAGCGCAGCAACCTCCGAAGTGAAAGGGATATCCGCGGGGAACGTATGATTTGAACTGGTTCTCTCAGAAGCTCCATGTCATCCCCAAAAGGAGGAACGTTCTGGTCGTTCGATCACTGAAGGCCCGACCGGGGAAAAACACGCCGAGCCTCGCGGTCCAGAACAGGTCGTTGGACACCTGCCAGTTGGCGTAGTAGTCCATCTCCCAGCCCAGGTAGCCCGATTGCACATTGGCGGTCGGGTCCGAAACGGCTCCCGAGCGATGGTGCTTATGGTACAGATACAAGTCCGTTCCCAGCTCCAGGAGGCGGAGCCGCTGCGACGCGGGCCAGGGGAAGATGGAGGCACCGGCCCGCACCATATGAAGATTACTGTAACGCGGTGCGAACGCGAGTCCGGTATCAAACCACCCAAAACCAATGAAGCTGGTGTCTCGAAAACCGCTGATGTTGCCGCCGGCCGAGTTGGTCGGGCTGAATGGCCGATCCGGGTCCCCGCTCCCGAACAGGTACTCCGCTGAAGTCCGTGCTTGGTGCGGGCCCGGGAAGATGTATTCCAACTGCGTATGAAGTGCCCATGCCTCGACCCGATTCTTCTTGATGAACTGCCGATCGCCGAAGCTGTGGCCGACCTCGTAGGTGGCCTCGGCCTCGTAGTTCAGTCCCTTCGCGATCTCGCCGACGGCGCCGATGCCCGCGTAAAACGAGTCGTAATCAAACTCCTGGAACAGCACGATGGGGCGCTCGGTATTCCGGTCACGCTGCCAAAGAACATAGGCGAAGGGCTCGTGAAACGCAGACCCGAGATACCGGAGCTCTGCGCCGAAGAATGCGCGCCTCGTCCGCGACGCCGGTAAAGACAGGTCGAAATCATCGCTGCTCCCCACGGTTCTGCCCGCAAGCCCGGCTATTTGAAAATCACGGTAGTTGGCCTGAAGCAAGACATGGTCGAGGGTGAGCGCCAGGGACAAGCCACCGCCAAACTGCACAAGGTCGCGTCCTGCTTGAAGGATGGCATTACCCTCAAGCGCGGAACCGCCGGAAGCCTCCCAAGCCTGGCTTACGTTGAGCCTGTAATACCCGCGCTCGAGGTTCATGCCCTCGACGTCATCATCGTCGCCGTCATATGAGTCACCCGTGTTGAAATCCAGAAAACTCAGCAGCCCTCGGGCATAGAACTCGTGCATGCCCTGGTCGAGCTCAAGGCGCGTCCACAGGCGGAGGTCGTGGCGGCGCAGTGTGCGCGAGCTCTCCACGCCGTCATCGAACAAAAACAGATGGAGGCTGTACCAGCCGCCATAGTCGAAGGAGAGATCTCTGAGGCTTCGAGCCGGCTCGGCATCGAGTCGTTCGCGCAGGCGGTCCTGGGTCTGGCGCTGCTGATTGACGAAGGATACGGGCTCGCGAGGGCGCCTACGCTCTTGCGCGGACGCCGGGAAGGCCCTGAGAAAGGTCACCGAACACATCAGCACTGCCAGCATGCAGAAGGACCGAGTTGGTCCCTGGTCTGACAGCACAAGTCACTCCCGCGGCAACGATTGCGTCAACCGCAACCAATGCGAACCAATTGCACCAGTCCCGGCTGCACGCACAACCCACCACCGTGAGGGCCCTAGCGCCTTGGGTCCTCATCGGATTGCGGACGAGGCCGATCGCTGTGCATCGGATTGAAACGAGTCGCCTCGGCGTCGCATTCACAATCCATGCGGCGAAACGCCACATCGTGCGCGAGCGCATCCTATCAAGCCGCAGAACGAGCGGCAATCGAAATCACACGCTACCGAAACGGGAACCGCAAGAAGTGCAATACGACATCACCGAACAGCAAGATTCCCCTCCAGTAAGATAGGTTGGGGATCCTCCTGAGATGCGAGAATGACCCTTACAAGTTCAGCAATTGCCGGCTGGCGTGGCCGGCTGCACAGTACCCCGCAACGCTCGGATGGTGAAGCCTACGCGCCGACAGGCGCCGGAACCACTGCTTCGCCGTCGACGCAAGCCTCAACTCGGTTACGGCCGGCCGTTTTGGCGCGGTAAAGCTGAGCGTCGGCCAGCTTGATGACGGCCGCCGGCCGAAGAGCCTGAGAAACGTTCGTGAACGTGGCCACACCGATGCTGACTGTCACGCAGAGCGGCTGCCCCTCCCACTCAACCACTTGCTCCTCGACGCCCTCGCGAAGCCGTTCCGCCAGGCGGAACCCTCCCTTCAACTCCGTGTCAGGAGCGATGATCGCGAACTCCTCGCCGCCGTATCGAGCCACGAAATCGATGCGTCGAACGCCGTCGCGCAAAACCTCCGCAACGGTTTGCAGAACGCGGTCGCCGGCCTGATGGCCGTACGTGTCGTTGAAGACTTTGAAGCGATCCACGTCGAGCATGAGCAAAGTCAACGGCGTATCGGAGCGGCCGGCGCGCTCCAACTCAAGGGAAATCATCTCGTCAAAGGCGGCTCGGTTCTTCAGGCCGGTAAGCTGATCCGTCGTCGCCCGCCGCGTCAATTCCTCGTTCTCCTGCTGAACGCATTGCCTCTCCAGGTTCACCGCGATAGACAGCTCCGCAACACGCTCGCGCACCTCCGCCTCAATCTCCTCCGGGGAACGCAGATTGCCCTTCGGCATCTCAAGCAGCTCGCGGGCTTCCTCCACCGAGTTGGCGATCTGATGGAGAATCGCGAGGGTCTCTTCTGCCTCTATGCCGAAGCAAGCCTTGAGAAAAGCACAGAGCTCTTCCGGGCTTGCAGGCTCACTCTTGGAATCGGGGCATAGGATGGACGCTGCGATTTCGCCGGCATTCAGAAGTCTGGCCAGCGGCGGCATGTCGGTGACGCCCTCATTGAAGGAGCGGTATATGGAGATGGCTTCCGTCAGGGCATCAGGCAGGCCCCATTCCTCGAGCAGTCTGGCTCCGATGGTGGCATACGTTTCTCCGAGGACTTCGCGCTCGAGCGGAGGGAGGTCGCGTGGCGCACTGGCGCTCTTGGCCAACACCTTCGCATAATCCTGAGGAACTCCTGCTGCAAGCAACGTGCGCCCGATCTGGCTGAGCAGACCACCGACGAAGGCTTCTTCGGGCGAGAGGCCTGCCACCTTCGCGGCCAGCGCCCGGCATGACACCCCGCACGCCAGCGACTGACTCCAGAACATTGCATGGTCGAAACCCGGACAGTTGGCCGTCGTCTTTTTGCCCACCAGGGAGAACGAAAGTGCCATGATGCTGACGCCGCGCAGGCCTACGAGGGCAACCGCCTGCTGGAGCGAGTTGACCTGCCGTGGCAGGCCTGCCATCGGCGAGTTGGCAAACTTCAGGATCTTCGCGGATAACGCCGGATCCATTCCGACCGTATTCGCAATCTCCCGCATGGAGACGTCTTCCTTGCGGCTCAATTCGAGAAGGCGGAGCACCACGCCGGGAGGAGTGGGCAGCTTGCCAATCTTGCGCAACTGATCGAACAGTGATTCGGACATGAAGCACTCTTTCCCTAGAAACTCGCCAACGCGTACGTGTGCATCTGGAACTCCCCCGGGCGCTGGGATATGAACCCACTCAGTTCGGCCAAGGCCATCCCCCAGTCCATCTCTCCATTTAGCGCCAGCGCTTGAGCCGTGGTGCAGGTCAGCTGGAATTCCTGGATATCCAACAGCAGCGCGACTTGCGAATCGGTGAGCAGACCCATCTCGAGGGCAACCTCTCCGAACAGCTTGTCGGTATCTTGCTGGGCGTTGAAGATCGCGTCGATGTTCTCGCAGGTAAGCAGGTTGTGGGTGCGGGCCAACATGCCAAAAGGCACCCGCAAACGGTCAACGTCCTGCAGGAGGTTTCTGTAGGTGTGACGTGAAATCAACCCACGCTGGAACAGACCATCTAGAAAATGAGCATTCATGCCCCGGACTCCTCGCCGTTGGCCAAGCACGACTACAAAAAACCGCCTCGTCAGGCAGGCTTACTCCCGAACGCTAAGCTCAATCATCGGCGGAACACCCTAGGTCGATTAGGACGAAGATGTTCCGGAAAAGCCCGTAGCAGAGCCAATCACAGGCCCCAGTCCTGCCCCTGGCCGAATCACCATCGGACGTCCACACTGGACGGGCCAGCGTGCGTATCCTCTTGTGTTTCTGGTAGATACGAACTCGAGCGTCCGAACGCGGGAACACGGCATCGTCTTGCCGGCAGTCTCCCGTGTGCATTGGCAGCTGTGGGGGAGGCGGCCGTTCAAACGTTCTGTCTCCCCGAGATCTGGGGTGGGGTATAGGATCTAACCGTGGCCGATCAGTAGCACTTGACGCGTCGATCGCCGCGTAGAGAGGGCATACTGGGATGCACCCGTATCAACGACGTCGACGCAAGGCTTGAACTCTCGCAGCAGGCGTTCAATCTCGCGAATGGTCGGTATACCGTCGCTACGATAGGACATGGCCAGGATGCTGTCTCGGAAGTGGTCGAACAGTCTGCTCAGCATCTGGTAGCAGGTGGACGGGGCGCTCCAAGGGTCAAGCGCTCGCTGCAGCCGACGATGTTTGGACCGGCGATCGATCATCGGGCCCCATTCACCATAGTGCAGCATGCCTTCCAGAAAGTGGTAAAAATCTCGATAGTCCACGCCGACACCCGAGCGGCTGATGTAGGGCGGATCGATGTAGACCAAGTCGAAGCCCGGCGGGACCTTCAAGACATCGCGGCAGATGGCCCGACAGCCGGCGTCGCCGCGGGAGACGGCCGCATTGGCCTGGGCAGCGAACACGCGAACGTGTTCGTCGAAGGAGCGATCCCAGCTTGCCTTGTTCCCGAAGCTTCGCGAGACGTCGGCCGTTCGCATATACAGGTTGCTGCGGTGGAACAGGTTGTACGGCCGCTTCGCGATAGCGGCCTGGCACACCGCAAACCACGCCAGCGCGCGGACGTAGCGGTCCGGAATCTGTCGAAGGTTGCCCACCGCGGTGTCCAACCAGCGATTCTCCTCGTCCGTGTAATAGACGCCTGAGAACGTGCGTTCGATGAAATCCTCGTAATCGCGTCCCTCCAGCCGCGCGCCGATGCCGTCGATCGTTTCCGCGCCGATCCTGACCTCGTCGTTTTCGATCAATGCCAGGCCGACCTGATGGTTGAAGCGCAGAATGTCATTGTACGTCACCGACTTGCCCGCGCATTTGAAGGCGTAAGCAACGGACCCGGTACCCCCGAACGCGTCGAGGACGGTCTCGAAATCCAGCCTCAGAAGACGCCTCACGATGTCCAGGGCGATCTTCCGCTTGCTGCCTTGGTAGCGCGTGTGGGGGAAGCGACTGAATTGTCCGAGGAGGTCGCGCTTGGCCATGGACCCGATCAGGAGGAAACCGTGGGCTGTCCCAGCGAGCCCGCACGGGAAGGGTTGTCATCTTTCGCGGCGGAGACGCTCTCGGGTGACACGCCACTGGCAATCAGGGCTGCTCTCACAAGCCCGACGAAGAACGGTTGAGGATTCAGTGGCCTCGAAGTCAGTTCCGGGTGCGCTTGCGTGGCAACGAAGAACGGGTGGCGCGACTCTGGCAGCTCGAGCACCTGCATGATGCGACCATCAGGGGTGCTTCCTGAAAAAACGAGCCCGGCCTGCTCCAACCGATCGACAAAACACGGATTGACCTCATAGCGATGCCTGAACCGCAGCCGAATCCGGTCCGCATCCCCACTGAGACGCGAGACGAGGGAACCGGGGGAAAGCATGACGTCGTATCCCCCGAGTCTCATGTTTCCGCCGAGGCCCTCGATGCCCTTCTGCTCGGGCAGAAGGTCCACCACCGGCTCCGGGCAATCGCGGTCGATCTCTGCGCTGCTGGCATGGTTCAGGCCACATGCGTTGCGGGCGAATTCAATCACCGCGATCTGCATGCCGTAGCAGATTCCCAGGAACGGAACGCCGTGCTGACGAACATACTTCACGCAGGCGATCTTGCCGTCGACGCCGCGGAATCCGAACCCGCCCGGGACGATGACGCCGTGAACGTCAGTCAGGTGGTCGGCCGCGTTGGCGTCGGTCATTTCACTGCTGTCGATCCATTCCAGCCTCACCTTGGCGCCAAGATGCGTGCCGGCATGCTCAATGGCCTGAATGATGCTCGCGTAGCTGTCCCGCAGGGAGGTGTACTTGCCGATGATACCGATCGTGATGGGGTGCCTGGCATTACGGAAACGATTGATGTAGTCGTTCCACTCCGCACGGGCGTTCTCTTCGGCCTCCCGGTCGATCTGATCCCCGAGACCAAGGAGCTCGACAACGGCCACATCGATGCCCGCCCCACGCAGCATCTCGGGAATCACGTACACGCTGTCGCAGTCATGCATGGAGAACACCCGCTCCATCGGCACGTTGGCAAACAGGGCGATCTTCTCGCGGACCTTTTTGGTGACCGGTTGCGAGGCCCGACAGGCAATGATGTGCGGATGGATGCCCGCAGCGTTCAGCAGCTTGAGGTTGAGCTGTGCCGGCTTGGACTTCTGTTCTCCCAGGGAGGGGGGCTCGACTACGTAGGTCAACGCGACGAAGCAGAAGTTCCGCGGCCCTTCCTCATAGGACATCTCACGGACGGCCTCAATGATGTACGCGTTCTCGAAGTCGCCCACCGTACCGCCCATTTCGACGAAGACGACGTCCGCCTCCGACGTGACCGCCAACTCGCGCAAGCGGAGCTTCACTTCGCCGGTGACATGCGGGATCATCTGGACGTCACGTCCCAGGTAGCCTCCCTTCCGCTCCTTTTCCAGAACTGAGGAGAGAATCTGGCCGCTGGTGATGAAGTTGCGGCGAGAAAGGCTCATGTTGAGCATGCGCTCATACGTGCCCAGGTCCATGTCGCACTCCATCCCGTCGTCGAGCACGAAGACCTCACCATGCCGATAGGGATTGAGTGTCCCGCTGTCGCGGTTGAGGTAGCCCTCCAGCTTGATGGGGGCGACGGAGAAACCTTTCTCCTGCATGACGCGGGCAAGCGAACTGGAGAAAATGCCCTTGCCCAGACCGCTCATGACCGTGCCGAACACAATGACGTATTTGGTCTTGCCCGGCTTGTAGCCGGTCGGCAGGGGCGTAAAAAACTCGGTCTCCTCCGAGGCGTGACCAATCGAAGAAAGAACGTCCTCCCAGCTCATGACCTTATCTCGCAGTTTGTCTGTAAGTAGCCGATTCGCATCTCCCCGAATAATGACTCCGCTTCTTATCCCCGGCTTCTCCTCCCCTCAGATACCGGCTGCGGCCTTCTACTCGCGGGCCGCATCACTGCACCGCCAACGCTCTGCTCACGAATGCCTCGTAATCCTCCAGCGTATCAATGCCGACGAACGGGTGATTAACCTCGACCACAGCGATATGGAAACCGTTGTCGAGCCAGCGAAGCTGCTCCAGTGCTTCCATTCGCTCGAGGCTGTCCCCGGCGTCGTCTCTCCTTGCCGTGATCGCGCGCAAAGCCTCAAAGCGAAACGAATAAACGCCCAGGTGCAACAACCATCGCGACGGACGATCGACGGCGCCACCCGTTGAGCGGGGATACGGAACCAGACTCCGCGAGAAGTACATTGCATGCCCCAGGCGATTGACCACGACCTTCACGCAGTTGGGATCGCGCGGCGAACCGGGTCCTTCCTTGGGGCCATCTTCATTGAACGGAGCGGCCAGCGTACCGATCGGACAAGCGTCGCCTTCGTCCATCCGGACCAGCAGACGATCAAGGGCCGCCGGATCGATTTCGGGCTCATCACCTTGAACATTGACAACGAGATCCTTGTCGTCCAGCCCCAGAGACAGGGCCACTTCGGCCACACGGTCTGTCCCGCTGGGGTGGTCCGCCCGGGTCATGGCGACGTTACCCCCGAAGGATTCTATAGCCCTGGCGATGCGATCGTCGTCCGTGGCGACGATGGTCTGGCCGATCAGGGTGGCTTCGCACACCCGCTCGTACACGTGCTGGATCAGGTATTTTCCGGTCTTGTTGGCGAGAGCTTTTCCACAAAATCGAGTCGACGCGTACCGGGCCGGAATGACCGCAATCGTGGTCAACTCCAACCCTCCGGTGGCTGAAATGGCATTGATCGGTCGTGCACGTGCCAAGGATACGCAGGAGGAACACACCTGTCAAAACCCGGGTTTCCTGGAGCAGATGCATGGGGGCATCCCCAGCAAGGTGGCGAATGGACGGCGAATCGCGCGGTCCCCCGACGAATTGGGATCCCGTGGAGGCCCTGGACGCGCGGCTTGGATGGTTCGAGCGCCTCCTGGACCTCGGCCCTTTCAAGCCCTGTCTTTCCGTGATTGAGCCGCAGCGGTCTGACCGGTCAGCCTGCGGCGTTTGAGCTGGCGTCCTTATGTTTTCCTCATGGAGCGCCGGAACCACAACCTGGGCCCAAGGGGCGGGGCCCGGCGGCGCGCAGGACCGTTCGCGGGCCTGCTGAACTGCTGCGACAGGTCGAATCCGCGTGAGCGGACGTGGCCTGCGAAGCCCTTCGGACGCAGGTGTCGTCCGCCCGGCGGCGGACTCCACCTGCCCTGCGCCACGTGTGCTACCTTGCTCCACCCGTAGCCTTTGCGGCTCCGCCGCTGGTGATAGGATGAGATCGCCGAGCAGCTTTCTTGGGAGATTCCGTGATGGCCGGTGGACCCCAAATCGATTCATACAAGTTCGGGCGGATCGAGATCGACGGGCAGACCTACACCGACGACGTCATCATCTTGCCGGACGGCGTGCGGGGTGGATGGTGGCGGGAAGAAGGCCATAGGCTGAAGGTGAGCGATTTATCTTCGGTGCTGGAGGCGTCGCCGGCCACACTCGTTGTCGGACAAGGCGCTTACGGACGGATGACCGTGCCCACAGAGACGATTGCGTCACTAGAAGAGGCCGGCATCGAGACGATCTGTATGCCCACGGCTCTGGCCGTCGAGATCTATAACGAGCGCAGCCGGCGAGGCGAGAACCTGGCGGCCGCGCTCCACCTGACTTGCTGACGTGCCCCGCGCACCACTTGAGATGCATCGTCGCAGACGGCTTCGAAGACCTCGACGCAGCCGCCGGAGATTTCCTCGCACACGCCCCATCAAATGGCGGCCACACTGCCCGCTTGCTTGCATTACCGACCGACACCGCACGCAAGGTCCGATTCGCTTTCGCACCGGCCGGCGATCTGCACGGTCCGCAAATGGGCTCACCGTCATGCGACGACCGCACGCCGCTAACCGTCCGAGAACGCCCCCGTAAACCAGCACCTTAACTCCATGCTGTAGTCGAAAACATATCGTAGCCTAAACCAAGAGCCTGACGTGGGCTTGGGGCAAAGGCGGGACCATCGCCGATGGGCGCGGGCCCGGGGGGCAGCGATGAAATCGACAAACGCCGCGCAGCCTGCAAAGGTCACTCTGCGCCGCCTCGATCCGGAGAAGCTCGAGGTGGGCATGCTGCTGCCTGGCGCAATCTGCACAGCCGACGGGCGCATACTGATACAGCGCGGACGCGCACTGCAACATCGTGACATCGAGCGCCTGAACACCCATCTCAGCACAGGCGTCTACGGTGGTGCCGGCTGGCCCGAACACTTCCTCGGCAGGCTCGCCGTACGGGACCGTTCACGTACGGCGGCAACGGAGGTGGCGTTCCGCCGGTCATCAGACGGGCTTGAGCTCATCCCCTTCTCGGTCAATGACCTGAAGCCAGGCGACCGATTGCCCCACCCGATCTACAACAAGAATGGGATTCTGCTCATCGGCGCAGGCGTGGAGATCAGCGGTCTGTTTCTCGCGAGGCTGCGGCGACAAGGCATCTTCGAGGTTCATACTCCAAGGTCCGACAAAGGCCCCGGTGATGCCACATCCGTGGCACAACACTTGGACCGCGTGCTTGACTCCAAAACACAGGCGGACCTGAGACGAGTCTCGCGTCGACAGCGGAGCCCACGGCTACCCTTGGCCCGACTTCGGGAGGAGCAGCGGCGAGCCAGGGAAACCTTCTCCCGCTCCATCGCAGAGGTGGCCCAGATCACGGTCGACGCCTTCGAACGCAAAGGTGTGAGCCTTGCAGGGGCCTCGGAAGTCGTCCATCGCTTCATCAACATGATCCGGTTGGACCCGAGCATCGTGCCGGCGGTTACGATGCTCCAGCAGGCCGAGGACGAGTATCTTTTCCAGCACGCGCTCAATGTGGCCTTGCTGTCGCTGACGATCGGCAACGAGCTGTCCTTGCCGCCCGAACAGCTCCTGCAGATCGGCGTGGGGGCCCTGCTCCAGGACGTTGGCATGTTAAGGCTGCCGTCGGAACTGCGTCTGGCGCCCAGATGCTTGACGCCGGAAGAGCGCGCCGAGGTCGCCCAGCATCCCATTCACACGCTCAACCATCTCGAAGGGCTCGTCGAGATCAGCGAGCATAGCATGATGATCGCCTATCAGTCGCATGAGCGCGGTGATTGTTCCGGGTACCCGTGTGGCCGCCACCGGTCGGTCATCCATCCATTCGCCCGCCTCGTGGGTGTGGCGGACACGTTTGCGGCAATCACCTCACATCGCCCGCATCGCAACGCCCGAAGCCCCTATGAGGCCATGCACCACTTATTGAAGGAAGGTACTCGGGACCGCTTCGACCGTGACGTCTTGCGCGCCCTCTTGGACTGTGTCTCGCTGTTCCCCATCGGCAGCTACGTGAGGCTGTCCTCGGGCGACGTGGCCAAGGTGTTGCGGGCCAATCCCGGACTGCACACCAAACCGGTCGTCGTGGTCCTGAATCGTGACGGCTCGGAATCCGACTTCGAGCTGGACCTCAGCCGTCAAAGCGGCATTTGCGTCGTTCAAGCCTTGCGTGACGAGCACGATCGGGCCTCTGCGCTCGCCAACCAGGGCCTTGTGACCTTCTAAGCCTCAACAAGCCTGCTGACGAAAAGTCGCCGTGACGCAGCAACGTCCGCGCCGTACCATTCTGAGGTGATCGACGCAGAGATTCATCAGGCCGCGATGCTCTTTCTCCAGGCGATGGCCGACAGGGGGAGTGAAGTGTCCATTCGTCAGACGGCGGACGGACGCTATGCCGTGCAGATGCCCGACCGGCTTTCCGGGCAAACACTCGTCGTCCATATGAGCGGGCCAGAAGAGCTGTGGCGCGTGATTGGCACCATCCTCTATGCTCTTGCTCTTTTCGGCGGCGAGGAGGAGGAATGGGGCGACAACCTCGTCAGCCAGGCCGAGAAGCGCTCGGCACACGTCGGTGTGGTAGGATACATCGCCGCACTCGGCGGGGCGGCCGAAGGGGACTACTCCGGCTTCTGATCCCTGCTCGTGCCAAGTCCGTGTCAGCAGTGGAAAGAATCCCCCCAATTTAAGAAGACACTGCTCACAGAGCGGTGGCATAAAAAGACAACGACATGTCCCGGGCCACCGGGATCATGGGAAACGCTTTCGACGATCGGTGGGCGCCGGCTGGTTGGAGGCCTCTGGACAATCCGGACAGCGCATCGGGCCTGCTGACTCCCTTTCGGCAGCGTGGCCTTATTGCCTACGTGCCGGTTCGCCTGTTTGCCTACTTGCCTTGTTGCCTCTTCACGCACGCGCCGCCGCCGGCTCCTTTGCGGCAGGCACCTGATGAATGTGCACGTCGCGCTGGGGAAACGGGATGCTGATGCCGGCAGCGTCGAAGCGCTCCTTGGCCTCGCGGGTCACATCCCAGTACACCGCCCAGTAGTCGGAGGTCTTCGTCCACGGGCGGCAGATGAAGTTCACCGACGAATCGCCCAGTTCATGCAACTCGACCACTGGGGCCGGATCGTTCAGAACCTTCGGATGATTCTTCAGAATGTCTTCGAGAATCCCCTTAGCTTTGGAAGCATCATCGCTGTAGCCGATACCGAACACCATATCGACACGGCGTGTGGGCAGGCCGGTGATGTTGGTGATCACACCCCCCCAGATGGAGTTGTTGGGAACGATGACCCGCTGGTTATCAAACGTCTTGATATAGGTTGAGACAAGGTTCATGGATTCCACGCTGCCCGCGACGCCGGCCACGTTCACCGCATCGCCCACGTCGAAGGGGCGGTACGCCAGAATCATCAGACCGCTCGCGAAATTGCTGAGCGTACCCTGCAGCGCGAAGGCGATCACGAAACCGGCCGCTCCGACCACGGCGAGCACCGGGCCGATGTTGATCTCCAGCATCGTGACCGCCACCATCAGCCCAATCAGCAGGATGAGGCGACGGACGAACTTGGTTGTGAAATCACGCAGCAGGTCGGAACCTTTGCGCGTGACCGAAAACGCCTTCCGGACGGCCGCCTCCACGATCTTGGCGATGATCCAGAATACGATCAGCATGACGAAGAACAGAACGATGTTCTTCCCCCAGCGGATGCCGCCCTCTTTCGACTTCAACCAGCCGAGGACCGCAGTCCACACGTAAGCCGTGTCGGAAACGTCGACGATGATGCCGGAGACCGCCTTGATGTATTGCTCATACTCCGCGACTTCGCCGCCCTTCTCCTTGAGCGCAGCGAGCACCACATTGGTGCGGTCCGTCAGGGCGGTTCTCTCTTCCCTCAGCTTGTTGAGGTCTTCCAGCAGAACCGTCTTCTTCTCGCGGTGCGCTTTAGCCTGCTGTTCCACCCGTTGTGCCGCGTGCTCGAGGCCTTTCTCAGCCGGCGCCTCCTGGGCGGGAGCATCGGTCGGCGGCCGGGAGCCTTCAGCCTCTGTGGGAACCTGTTCGGCTTGTTCGCGAAGCTCGGCCGCCGACGCCTGCGCTTCGTCGATTTGCCTGTTCTTGCGCTTGACGGCGATCTCCGCCTGACTGATCTGCGAGACCTTCGCCTTCAGCAGGCCGATCCAACCCTCGGCCTCGACGACCAGTTCGTCTTTCGTCAGCGGCTTGAGCAACAGTTCCAATTCGCCGACCGGGATCCAGGGATCAGCGGTGGTTTTCGCTGTTGCTTTTTTGTCGCTCGCCTCTGAATCCGCCCCGAGCACGGGGCCGGGCGATACAGCCAGAACGACAAACATGGCTGCAAGAAAGCCGCAGCGGGCGTGACGTGTGTCTGATGGCATGACGCATAGCTCCTTCTTGCAACGGCGCGTAAGCACCTGGAACGGACTTCGACGTTAAAGCAGGAATCCCGTCACGGACTGGAATGGCGATGCAGCCGGTACCGGCACCACGGAGCCCCCGAGACCTGCATCTCCACGTAAAGCAGAGGGATGTTAGACGGCGTCTTCACGAGAGACAAGGACAAATCGGCCTGCTCCAAGGTCTTCGGAGCTTTCCCGCTTGAGAGCGCATGGGCACCGTCGGGTCCGCCCTTGGCGGAATCCGGCGTACGCCCGGGCACGCGCCCGCCAAAACGGCATTTGCGCCGATCGCTGTCGTAACCATAGGGGAAAAGGGGAAAGTGACAAGGGCGGGTATCGGCGATCACCGGCGACGGAAGGGCGCGCTTACACGCCGACGCCTTCCAGCGTGATCCGGTCTTCGGACTTGATGCGAAGCTCCGGCGTCAGCTCCTTGTAGCTCATCACGACCACCTCGGGATACTCCAACGCGACGAGCTCGCGCACGAAGCGACGCACCGAAGGATCGCAGAGAATCACCGGCGTCTGGGCGAGATTGCGCGGGGGCTGAATCGTCCGGCCGATCGCCGAGAGGATGTCCACCGTGGTCTCCGGCGGCATGGACAAGGTCTGGCCCGATTCGGTCTGGATGGTGGACTCGCGGATGATCTGCTCAACCGTGGGGTCCACCATGTAGACGCGCAAGGTCGTCCGGCCGCTCGCGTACCGCGTGGATAGCATTCGCCTCAGATCGCGGCGAACCAGCTCGCACAACTGAGCCGCGTCCTTTTCGAACGGACCCCAGCGGGCTAACGACTCCATGATCTGCCGCAGGTCACGGATCGGAACCTCTTCCTTGAGCAGATTTTGCAGGACGGCCGTCACGTGCTGCATGTTGAGGTTCTTCGGGATGACCTCCTGAATGAGCGCGGGGAATGTCTCCTCCATGCTGTCCAGCAGACTTCGGGCTTCCTGAATCCCCAGAAACTCCGCCGAGTTGCGGCGCAATACGACGGCCAGGTGCTGCATGATCACATCGCGAGCGGACAGCACCTGAAGACCGGCGGAGATCGCCCGTTCCGTGTCGTTGCCGGGGATCAGACAAGCCAACTGGTGGCTCCAAGGCAGCTTGGCCGGTGTGACCTCGAAGCCCAGCGTTTGCGTTTCCTTCTCATCGGCGATCACCAGCGCCTGGTCCGCCGGGAACGTGCAATTGGCCACCGGCGATTCGTAAATCAGGATCGAGTACGAATCCGTCGGCAGATGCGAGCAGCTTCCACGGATGCGAATCCCTGGATAACGGACCCCCATGTCCTCATACAAAGCCTCGCGCAGTCCGCGCATCTCATCCGCGAATTGCCGCTGGGAGCTTAGGTCTTCCCCGGGTCGCAGCAGATTCGTAATCGATGGATGCAGCTCCAGGATGACCGGAATCCGGTGGGGTGGAAGAACGGTGCCTTCCGGGGGCGGGCCCTCTTCGGGTGGCGGCACAGGCTCGCCGGCCTCCGGCAGAGGCATCTCCGCCAGCTCCTCACCCACCTTCTTGCCGCTCAGCACCCGTGGCAACGAGATGATCAAGAGCAACAAGCCCAAAACGATGAACACCTTGGTCGGGAACCCAGGGAGGAAGGCCGCCCCGAACATCAGGATGCTCACGTACAGGATCGCCTTCGGCTGATTGAGGACCTGGTCGACGATGTCCTTGGCGACGTGGGTCTCTTCCACCTCTCTGGAGGCCACCCGCGTGACCACCAGACCCGCCGACGTGCTCAACAGCAGCGCCGGAATCTGAGAGACGAGCCCGTCGCCGATCGTCAGCAAAGAGTATACCTGAGCCGCCTCGCCCAGTTCCATTCCCTGCTGAAGCACGCCGATGATCAACCCGGCAATGATGTTGATCAGCGTGATGACGATCCCCGCGATGGCATCGCCCTTGACGAACTTCATAGCGCCGTCCATGGCGCCGTAGAGCTGCGACTCGCGTTCCAATTCGTTGCGCTTCGTCTTGGCCTGGTCCGGCGTGATGATGCCGTTGCGCAGGTCCGCGTCAATGCTCATCTGCTTGCCCGGCATCGCGTCCAACGTGAAGCGGGCCGCGACCTCCGCCACACGCTCCGAGCCCTTCGCGATGACGATGAACTGAATCAGCAGCAGGATCAGGAACACCACCGCACCCACGACGAAGTTGCCCGCCACCACAAAGTTGCCGAAAGCGGAGATGATCTCGCCCGCGAACGCGTATAGCAGGATCAGGCGCGTGGAGCTGACGTTCAGGGCCAAGCGGAAAAGAGTGGTGATCAGCAGAATAGTGGGAAAGGACGCGATCTTGGTGGCGTCCGGCACGGCCATGGCCACCAGAAGCATGAGAGCAGCCGTGCCGATGTTGATCGCGATCAGCACGTCCAGCATCTGGGTGGGCAGCGGAATGATCAACATGGCGATGATCAAAACGATCGCCGCCGCGAGCACGACGTCGCTGCGCTTGCTCAGAAAGGTGTTGACTTGAGCAGTGAAGCTCTGCATTGGCCCGTCAGCAACACCGGCCCGTTCCCATCAAAACTTGCAGAAGCAACGAGATCCGGGAACGTGCCTTTCGAACAGGTCGAATCCGCTTCAGAACGCCCAGGGGCCGAAAGACGAATAAGAACCAAAACGGCTGATCAAAGCAAGCCGTTGTGTGGAAACGGCCGCGATTGGGCCATCCCCATCGAGACCCGGGAAGCGAAGAATCGTGTTATACGGTGGCTGCAAGAAACCAGAATCGTTGCGGATCGAGGTTTCGCGTCTGGCTGCCGCCCCAGCCATGATTCGGATCGAGTGCCGAGTGGAACTCCGCAGGGTCATATCTTAGTTCGGGGCGAATCGCGCGCCGAAGCATGCCGGGCGTCGCCACGGCCAGCGGCCAGGACACCGCGGGCAACGCCGCCCCGACGACCCAACCCGACCGCGCACGCTTCCGGTCGATGTCGTAAAACGAATCGCCCCACCGCTCGAGCGGAGAGGCGGGCGTTTTGGGCTTGCGACGAGGCGACCGGGCTGCCCCGTCGTGTGCGGCTGCCTGCTCGAACGTGTCCTTGACGTCGGCGGGCGGCCGGCGGTCGGCAACATCCCCGACCTTTCGCTCGATCCCCCGGGACAGGATCCCGGGTGCCCTGATTTGCATGCCGAAGATCTTCATGAGCGACTACTCCACGAGCAGGCCGAGCGCACTCCTGGCTATCAGCCGGTTATCGCGGCCTGTGGAGGAATGTTGCCTGGAATCTTCGATTGTTTTTGGCGTCAATTGAGGTCCGATAATCATAAGCTCTGCTTCATACGGCTGGCTCTCTGGCGGCGGTGTCGGACCGATCTGCTTTCCTACGCAGTCGCCGCAGTCGCTGGAATGAGCGCCGGCTACTGCGCGCTGCCCATCAGCGCGGCAATCCGTTTGGCCAGCGGGTCCTTTTGACCTACAGGGGTCGCCTGCGCAGCCTGCAGGTCCTGCAGGGCACCTTCCTTGTCCCCTTCCCGGAGCCGAATGGCGGCACGCCCGGTAAAGGCGTAAGCGTCTTGGGGATCGAGGTTGATGGCACGATCCAGCGCTTCCTTCGCCTCCTCCATCCGGTTCGTCTGCTCGCAGCAGATGCCGAACGCACGGTTGTAGAAGGGGTTCTTGCGATCCGAGGCCAGCAGAACCTCATAGACGCTACGCGCCTCCTCAAACTTGTTTTCAGCCAACAAGCGGTCCCCCAGCACGGACAGCAACTGCCGTTGCTCATCATCAAGAGTGAGGAGCGGCTCGTCGCCCAGCCCCGGCATCAAATCGCTCATCTCGCGGCTCCTTGTGTCGATCTCGGCGGGCCCAAATGTATCATACAAAGAGCCTATCGCCGCCGAAAGCCTTCATTCTGGGTGTGGAAAGAGAAGGCGCGATCCACCGATTACTGAACTTTTGGGGCGAATCAGACCCACCCGCGATCAGCAAGGCAATTACCCGTCTCGCAACGACTGCTCGACACGCCGTGCCAGCTCGGATTCACTTCCCGTCGGTGTGGGTCCGGCCGCTTTGAGATCATGGACGGCGCCTGCCTTGTTTCCCCGCTGAACGCGCACCCATGCGCGGGTTACCAAGGCCTCGCCATCCAGGCTCTCAAGCTCGATCGCCCGATCCAGGGCAATCTCCGCCGAAGCCAACATCCCGGCCTGCGCACGGCAGACGCCCAGCCTACGGTGGTAGGCCGCGTCGGCCGGGTCCGCTTCAACGAGAAGCTCAAAGATCTGGATCGCGTCGGCATACTGACCCTCCCTGATCAGTCGCTCGCCCGCCAGGCACAGCAGTTCCCGCTCCGCCGGTGCGAGACTCCTCGCTGATCCTTGCTCTTTTCGCTCTTCCCCTCCCCGTTTGGTGGACTGCACGTCCACCTTGGTTTCACTACCCATAGGCTCTACTCTCCACGCAACCAAGGGCAGGCCGCCCCTCCCCAATCTCAGGGGCGACGCGCCCAACTCTCATCAATTCAACCTCACGGCCCTAAGCAAGATTCCGGACGATCGCCATCTTGGAATCATGGTCGGCCTTCTGCAGGTTCGTCATCGCCGTGGTGATCTGCGTGATCGCGTTCTGGATCCGCTCGATCTCGGCGAACACTTTCTTCATCGCGCCGCTATCGTTCTCATTGATGCCCTCGGCCTCGGTGATCTTGTCCGAGAGCTGCTTTTCGAGGTCGGAGATGATCGCCCACAGGCGATCCCAGTTGCTGCCCCCGCTGCCGATACTGAAGGCGCCGTCGGTCGCGCCGATCCCGCCCGCGCTATCGATGCCGCCGCTGGCCTTCGGATCGCGGCCGACGATATCCCGTCCGTTGCCGGCGAAGGTCAGGTCGTCGACCCGCCTGCCGGCACGCAGGACGCTGCCGTCTTCCCATACGGCACCGACCGCGTCGGCATTGTTCAGGACGCCGCCCAGTCGAACGCCGGGCTTGCCTTTATGGATACCCTGGAGGACGACGGCCTCGTCGCCCTTGATCACCGCGACGACATCGACAAACGAAACGCCGTGGGCGTCCTTACCCATCGTTTTGATCGTGGTTTTGGTGCCGTCGGGCAGGTCAATCATGATGGTCTTACGGAACTGCCCGCGATCACCCTCACTGGTCTGCAGATGTGAATCGCCGTACGCGTCGACCCAGGTGTTCGTCTCCCGGTCATGGATCCGGACGTGATCTTCCTTGACCGTGATCAGGTAACGGCCGGTGTCAATGGTGTTGTTGCCGTTGGTGGACAGCCCGGACCGCGAGGCATCAGCCTTCCCTTGGCAGCCACGCAGCCCGGTGGGCTGGAACGAAAGCTCAGGCATGGGGAACGGGAAGGGCCAGGGCGTC
>CP070718.1:1590478-1601027 GCA_020350565.1 Phycisphaerales bacterium | reverse complement strand
ATCACCGACGACCCTATCCTGGCATACGGATGGGACGGTGACTGCAACGCAGGATTGCGCAGTGCTGACAACGATTTTCAATATCCCTGTTCGGGTGGGATCCATTACTGCGGTCAACTGCTCTCGGGCTGCATTTGGAGCACGCGAAACGAGTTGATCGTCAACTATCCGAGCACGTACCTTAACATTCTCTCGAACCTGACCGTCAACTCGATCTTGGTGCACACCGGCGATCTGATCACGCCGCAGATCACGGTGGACTTCCTCATCCTGGACGACGACGACGCAGACCTGGGCAATGGTACGCCGCACTGGAACGAGATCTGCGCGGGCTTCGGTGCCCACAACATGGACTGCCCGGAGCAAATCCCGTGCTCGGTTCCCGAGGACTGTGACGACGGCTTGTTCTGCAACGGCGTGGGCGACTGCTACATGGGTATTTGCGTCTATGACGACTTACCTTGCGACGACGGCGTCCCTTGCACGGTGGACGACTGCGATGAGGAAACGGACACGTGCACGAACACGCCGAACCACGCCCTGTGCCCGCCAGTGCCGTGTTTCAGGGGCTGGTGCGATGCGGCGATGGGCTGCGTTTATGTGATGGACGATACCGTCGGATGCGACGACGGCGTGTTCTGCAACGGTGCGGAGTACTGCGATTTCGGCGTGTGCTATATGGGTCCCGACCCTTGTCCGGTGCCCGGTCAGGGTTGTGACGAAATCCACGACGTGTGCGTCATGTGCGATGATGACGGAACCTGCGAACTGGGTGAGGATTGCCACACCTGTGCGAGTGATTGTTTCAGCACGGGAGCCCTTTGTGGAAACGGCATCTGCGAGGCCGGCAACGGCGAAGACTGCTACACATGCCCCGACGACTGCAACAGCAAGATGAAAGGGCAGCCCGACAAGTGGTTCTGTTGCGGCGATGGCTCCGCCCCGTTCGGCGTGACGTGTGATGATCCGCGCTGCACCGATGACGGAAGCACTTGCGTTATGGAACCCATCCCAAGCTCGTGCTGTGGCGATCTGTTCTGTGAGGGGCCGGAGGATGGCGCCAACTGCTCGATCGATTGTGTGCCGCAATGCGAGAGCTCGGCTGAGTGCGTCGACGGAGATCCCTGTACGGACGATTTGTGCGAAGGCGGCTTCTGCGTGAATCCGCAGATCGACTGCAGCGACGGGGATGAGTGTACGGCTGATACCTGTTCCGACGGCGTCTGCTCGCACGAGCCCATTACGTGTGACGACGAGAATGAGTGCACCACGGATAGCTGTGACCCCGCCTGGGGTTGCGTCTACTTGCCGATCGACTGTGACGATGACAACGTCTGCACCGCGGACACGTGCGTCGACGGCGTCTGCATTTACGCCGAGCTCGTCTGCAACGACGGGAACGAGTGCACGATCGACACTTGCGATCCCGAGACCGGTTGCGTCTTCACGCCGATTCCCGGTTGCGGCACTTGCCTGCCTAAGGGCGAGGTCTGTTCGGTGGACAGCGACTGCTGCTCGGGCAAGTGCCGAGGCGGTGCGTGCAGGTAGCACCTGGTCTGATCGCTCGGCCCGCGGCAGGTAAGCCTTGCCGCTCCCCGTTCCTGGTCCGAACCGATGCGGGTTCGCGTTTTTGGGAAAGCCTGGGGGCCGCATGCTCAAGGGTGAGAATGCGGAAGAGGCTACTTGCGTGTACGTCGGCCGACGTAAAGCCAAGTCGTGACCGGTGATGTATGCCTGGCACCCTCCCGGATTCGGCGTCCACGGGCTGATCCCGTGCGCGGCGGCACGTGCATTGCTAAGCGTATCGGTCGAAGCTCAAAGCGTGCGCAGGTTGCGACCGCGGGCAGGTCGCGAAGGGCCGACCGATGCGCATCAAGGCGATCATCCAAACTTCCGTTCTGGTTCCGATACTGATCCGCCCGTTCGGTGGGCCGGCGCTCGGCGACGTCCGCATCCATGCTGCCCAAACCGGGACGATGCTGGACGGGAGCATCTTCGGACCGTTCGACGGCTTTGCGGATCATGCGGATTGGTATCCGGACGCTTGCAACTACGCCGGATCCATGGCCCTTGTTCCACTGCACGGCATGGAGCAACGTGTAGTCTTCAAGTACGACCTGAGCGAGCTAGCTGCAGAGACTCCCGTTCAGGCGGCACTCCATCTGACCCTCCGGGGAGGTACGAAGCACGGCATGCCGGACGCCGAGGTTCGGGTTTATTCATACGTCACCGGTCCATCCTTGGTCCTTTCAGACTTCCACGATGGACCCGCGGTCCTTCGGGCAAGTGTTGCGGTGCCATGTTTTCAGCCTCCCACGGCGTTTGTGATTGAAATTAGCGGGGCGCTTAACGACGCCCTGGCGGCGGGCGCAGAGGCAATCGCGTTCAGGCTGCAAATCGATCCGGATTCGGAGGAGACCGGCAGCCAGGCATTCCTGTACGGCCCGGACTTCCAGATGCCGTTCAGGCCCTACATCGAGGTCCAGGAGGGCGCTCCGTCCGACTGCGACGGTGACGGCGATGTGGACCTGATCGATTTTGGCGGCTTCGCGGGCTGCCTTCTCGGCCCCGGTGGAGGCATCGATACGGATTGCGATTGTTTTGATCTGGACGACGACGGTGACGTGGATCTCGGAGACTTCGCAGTATTTCAAGCGGAGTTCACGGGTTGAGATTGAGGCCCGCAACCGAAACGGCAGGGGCGGTTCGTCTGCTGGGAGATGTTGGTCCAAGCGCGCGCGGAAGCCTCGGTTATGATCGTCAGCAGTGACGCGGTCCAGTTGTCGGGGTTGCTTCCAACTGGCGGTGCTTCGGATGATCGATACACGCGAAGCCCCAGGTCCTCAGGGTTGCGTGTCGTCCGAGCGGCTCCGAGCGCGGCGCGGATTGCGGGTGATGCATGGCATCATGCTGCACAGCCGTTCCGGCGGGATGATGGGCGGCGCTCGTGGCGCTCGTACGGATCAGCAGGATGATCCGGGCGACTTCCAAAGACGATAGTGCCTGCGTAAATGCTTGTGTGACAGGGTCTTGCCGGCAATACGAACCTCGGCTGTCGGCTTGTAGAACCGGTTGAAGCATCGAGCCACGTGCGCTTGCGGTTGTCTCAGTCGAGTCCGCTTGGCTGGGCCTTTCTGATGGCGCCGCCTTGGTTGTGGCGTGTCAGATTTGTGTCGGCTTTCCCCTTGGTCTCAGGTCGGCAACAAGCCGTTGTGTGGCGGTCCCGGCCCGTGGACCTACGGAAGACCTCCGCAGCAGGAGCAGGCTTGCGAATCGCCGCCGGACCTCGACCCGTGGATCGCCACTTGTGGATACGGTTGCGGCGTGCTAGCCTGCACCAGGCGGAAGGGCCAGGACTGACGAGCGTCGGTCCAAGGCGGACAATTCTTGGGGCGGGCTGCGAGAGCGGATCTCGGGCGCCTCGCCCCGCGACGGTGCAGTGAGGAGCCGGGCGAGCCGCGGGCGTGCGAGACAGGCAGCCGGAACCATCTCCAGGACGGCCGGAATCGCTGCATGCCAGGCTCCTGTCGGACCACGGTCGGACAAAGGGAGACATGTCATGCTGGAGCACTGGTACCCGAAGCAGGTCAAACTCAGGAACGGGCAGGAAGTCACACTCCGTCTGTTGAACAACACGGATACAGACAAGCTGTATGCGTTCTTTCATGGACTGCGCGAGGAAGACCGGCTTTTCCTGCGACATGACGTCACCGATCGCGACCTTATTGCCGGGTGGGTCGCGAACATCGACTTGCGGCGGATCATCCCGCTGGTCGCCGAGGAAGGGGACAAGATCGTCGCCGACGGCACGCTCCATCTGGCGAACTACGGGTGGTCCAGGCACGCAGGCGAGATGCGCCTGGTAACAGCGCCTACGCATCGACGCATCGGTCTGGGCACCTTGGTGGCGCGCGAGCTGGTCCGTGCGGCGGAGGAATTGGGTCTCGAAAAGCTGCGGACGCACGTCATCGAAGACGATGTCGGGGCCGTAACAACACTCCGCAGACTCGGTTTCGTGATCGCCGCCGTGTTGCAGGATTGGGTGATGGATCAGCGGGGTAAGAAGCGCAATCTTGCGATCATGACCAACAGCGTCGTCCAACTCACCCAGGTCATGGAGGAGTGGATCCTGGGGTCCATTCAGCCTGGCTTCCGAGCGCCCCCCGAAGGCGCGCTTGAATAGTGAACACCTTTCGTTCGTGCCAATCAGCAGGGCGATAGGCGAAAGGGAAGCACCATACTGGGGCTTTCCTCGCCCTCGGCACTTCACCGGCCGAGCGGTGTGCGTGATACAAGCATGCCGTCGGAATGTGCTTCCTCACTCCATGGGGCACAGCTCGACCCTGATCCCTGAGAAGAGCTTGCGCCCGCGAAGCGTTACGAGAACGTCGCCCCATGACAAGCATAAGCAAAAGCGTTAAACGCAATCCCCAATCCACAACCCCCAATCCGCAATCCACAATCGGCAATCGTCAATCTGCAATCCCCAATCCGCAATCAATCCGGTTTCGTCATCGACATCGGATCGAGGATCTTGTTCAGCTCTTCGTCGCTGAGGAGCTTGTGTTCCCGAGCGACCTGGCGGACGGTCTTGCCGGTTTCGTAGGCCTCCTTGGCGATGGCGGCGGCCTTGTCGTAGCCGATGACAGGGACCAGAGACGTGCACATGGCCAACGAGCCTTCGATCAATTCGGCGCAACGCTCCTCATCGGCTTCAATGCCTTTGACGCATCGCTCGGTGAAGACGCTGGCCGCGGCGGCCAACAAGCGGGTCGATTCAAGTATGTTGTATGCCATCATGGGCATCATGACATTCAGCTCATAATGTCCATCGCGCCCACCGATGCTCACCGCGAGATCGTTGCCCATGACCTGGGCGGCCACCTGCACCACCATCTCGCTCATCACCGGGTTGACCTTCCCAGGCATGATGCTGGAGCCGGGCTGGGTCGCGGGCAGCTTGATCTCGCCGATGCCACAGCGCGGGCCGCTGGCCAGCATGCGGATGTCGTTGGCGATCTTGGTGAGCGATACGGCGATCGTGCGGAGGTGCCCGCCGGCTTCCACGACCGCGTCCTTGGCCGCCTGGGCCTCGAAGTGATTCTCAGCTTCGACGAAGTCGATGCCTGTTGCCTGAGCGATCGCCTCGCACATGCGCTTGCCGAACTCCGGATGGGTGTTGATGCCGGTGCCGACGGCTGTTCCGCCGATCGGCAGTTCACGCAGAGCCTTGACAGCCTTCACTGCTCGGCCGATCGCCAGCCGCGCCTGGCGCGCGTATCCACTGAACTCCTGCCCGAGACGGATCGGCGTGGCATCCTGCAGATGCGTCCGGCCGATCTTCACGATCCTGTCGAACGCGGCTGCTTTCTCTTCCAGGGCGCGGGCGAGACCGGTCAGAGCGGGGCGGAGGTCGGTTTCGATGGCCTCCGCCGCTGCGATGTGAATGGCCGTCGGGATCACGTCGTTGGAGGACTGCCCCATGTTGACGTGATCGTTGGGGTGAATGGGATCACGCGAGCCGATCGTCCCGCCCGCCAGCTCAATGGCCCGGTTGCTGATGACCTCGTTGGCGTTCATGTTCGTGCTGGTGCCGGAGCCGGTCTGGAAGATGTCGACGACGAAGTGATCGTGGAGCTTTCCGTCAATGACCTCCTGCGCGGCACGGATGATCAGGTCGGCCAGCTTGGGGTCGAGCCTGCCCAGGTCGCGGTTGACCGTGGCCGCCGACTGCTTGATCAGTCCGAGTGCGCGGATGAACGGCCGCCCGAAGCGGTAACCGCTGATCGGGAAATTCTCAACCGCCCGCTGCGTCTGCGCCCCCCAGTAGGCGCCGGCCGGCACCGTCATCTCGCCCGTGCTGTCCCGCTCGATCCGCGTCTTTGCCGCCATTGGATCACTCCCGGATGCGGTCCGCGTCATTTGCCTCGATAGGGGATATTAGCTGCCATTCGCTGAAAGGGACAGCGGTGGCCGCTCCAATCGAGGGTCAATGGTGCGCCCCGTAGCGCAGGCTTCTGCCGGCGCGCCGGGACACCTATCTACTCGGCATGCCCACGGGAGCGCAGGCTTCCAGCCTGCATATCCAGGCAAAATTAAGGCAGCATCCCCACACGTGGCGCAGGCTTCCTCCGGCGCGCCGGGACATCGATGATCCAGGGACAGAACTTATCTGCACGTTGCACCCGTGCCTCCCCGTTGACCCGCATGGCCACGGGGCCATAATGGTGATCTCGGAAGGATCCCAATGATCCGCGTAGTAACAAGCGAGGTTTGTTATGCAGGACATCACCGAACACCTGGTCGAGCTGGTCAAGTCCACTTCAACCGATCTGTCGCCGGACATCGAGCAGGCGCTGGCCACCGCGTGTGAGACCGAGGCGCGGGGCTCGGCCGCCCAAGGCGCGCTGAAGACCATCCTGGAGAACGTGGGCATGTCGCGCGGAACGGGCCGCCCCATCTGCCAGGATACCGGCACGCCGATCTTCTACGTGTGGTATCCCGAGGGACAGTCGCAGCGCCAGATGCGCGAGCAGATCATCAAGGCCGTTCAGATCGCCACCCAGCGGGCGTATCTGCGGCCCAATGCCGTGGAGGCCTTATCGGGCAAGAACTCCGGCGACAACACCGGCGCGGATTTCCCCGCCATCCACTTCGACGAATGGGAGAACGACTACCTGAAGATCGGGCTGATGCTCAAGGGCGGCGGCAGCGAGAACTGCGGGTGCCAGTATAGTGTCCCTTCGCCGGAGTTCCCCGCCTCGCGGGATATCAAGGGCGTGCGAAAGGCCGTTTTGGACGCCGCCTTCAAGGCGCAGGGCCTCGGCTGTGCGCCTGGCATTCTCGGTGTGGGCATCGGCGGCGACCGCGGCACCAGCATGATCAAGGCCAAGGAGCAGTTGTTCCGCCCGCTGGGTGACAGCAACCTGGATCCCGAGCTGGACAAAATGGAAAAGCAGCTCCATCGCGAGATCAACGAGCTGGGCATTGGCCCGATGGGCTTCGGCGGCAAGAACACCGTGCTCGGCGTAAAGATGGCCCAGTTGCATCGCGTACCGGCCTCATTCTTCGTCTCGATCGCCTACATGTGCTGGGCCGACCGGCGGAAGATCATGACGATCAGGAACGGCAACGTGACAATCACCGCACCTTAGCATGCAGCATGGGTGCTACCTGCCACCGTATGCGAGGTATTTTGCCGTATCGCCTTGGCACCGCGATGAAACCGTGCGAGTCAATTCCCGTTGCAGAGCACGCTCTGCTGCCTTTAGCGGACTTGAAAAACGAGCTTGAGAATTACGAGCCTGTAAACCTATGTCCAGGCCCTGAACAGAATGCTTTTGTCGTTGCCTCCAGAAAGTGCCGCGATTATCAAAGGCTAAACCGTGATTTTCGGGTCATCGAAGCAGGCCCCGACTACGTGGTTCGGCATGAGTTTCCTGAACGTGCCGCAGACTTCCATTACGCCCAGCCTCTTCCGACCGGCGGGATGGTGCTGGTCTCCGGGCGATGCCGGCAAGGGGAGAAAAACGCGTGGCTTCTTGGGCACGAAGGCCACTGCATCGATCAGCTCTGCCTGGGAGACGGTATCGAGGATGTGCAGGTCACCAAGAGAGGGGACATCTGGACAAGTTACTTTGACCAGGGCGTCCTCGCGGATTCTGGACTGGACCATGGAGCAAGCGGGCTCGTTTGCTGGAACATGACCGGCGAGAAGATCTGGGAGTTCAGACCGAAGGACGGGCTTGACATCATTTGCGATTGCTATGCATTAAACGTCGTTTCAGAGCGTGAAGTCTGGTTTTACTATTACACGCAGTTCCCGCTGGTGCGGTTGACTGAAGGAGGCGAGCTGGCATGGTGGACGTGTCCGGTTCACGGCGCAAAAGTGTTCGCAATTCTGGGTGAATGGGCGCTATTCGCCCACGGCTACGTGAGGAAACCAGAATTTACATTGTTGCACCTTCGAGGGGAACGGGAGATGGTGCCGCAAACGCGGATTCGTCTTCTTGACGACCGAGGCGAAGCAACGGACGACGTCCTGAGCTCCGCGAGGGGCTCGGTCCTGTTTTTTCTGCGCGACGGGACTTTGTATTCTGTGGACATCAGGCGATTCATCCCATAGATTGAATGTCTCTGGTGGGCCGTGCCCACCCTACGTTTAGGAAGGCGGCTATGGCTACGAAACTGACGGTTCCGATTAGCGAAGAGCAGATCCGGGCGCTGAAGGTGGGGGATTCGGTCACGCTCAGCGGGGTGATCTTCACCGGGCGCGACGCGGCGCACAAGTACATGATCGACAACTTCGTCAAAGGCCCATGCCCCGACTCCGAAAAGGAGATGTACGAGATCCTCAAGAAGGGGCTGAAGGGCTCGGTGATTTATCACTGCGGCCCCGTGGTGCGCAAACGCGAAGACGGCAAATACGAATTCGTCGCCGCCGGTCCCACGACCAGCATTCGCGAGGAGCCGTACCAGGCCGACGTCATCGGTCACTTCGGCGTCCGCGCGGTCATCGGCAAGGGCGGCATGCGCGACAAGACCCTGGCTGGCTGCAAGCAGCATGGTGCCGTTTATCTTCACGCCATCGGCGGGGCGGCCACGCTCATCGCCGAGAGTGTCAAGGAAGTGGTCGACGTGCATAAGCTCGACTTCGGCGTCCCCGAGGCCTTCTGGGAGATCCGCGTCGAGGACTTCCCTTGTGTCGTCACCATGGACGCCCACGGCAACAGCCTGCACGACAAAGTGCGCACCCAATCCGAGAAGAAACTGCAAGAGCTGCTCGCGGCGGGTTGACCGCAACGAGTGCACATACCTCGGTACCACGGGCGTTTCCACGCCTCGTCTCTCTGTCGAGTGACGCGGCACATTTCTGAACCGACCTGGCGCTGACCGCGTAGGATTTTTGACTGCGCAGCAGGAGAATTCCCTTGAAGCCCGCGCGCCGATCCCGGCTCGCCGGGGCGTCACCGTTTGGCTAGAATGCCTGCCGCATGGACCTGGTGGTCGCGGACAATCTGGTGAAGGTCTTTCCAACGCCCGAGGGCATCGGAAAGCGGGCCGTTGACGGCTTGAGCTTCCGGGTGGGAAGGGGGCAGATCTACGGCCTGCTGGGACCGAACGGCGCGGGAAAGACGACCACCCTGCGCATGCTCAGCGGGCTGATGGAGCCCACCAGCGGCTCGGCACGCATTGCCGGCCACGACGTGGTCAGCGAACCCGAGGCCGTCAAACGCTCCCTCGGCTTCCTGACGGCCAACACCGGGCTTTATCAGCGCCTGACCGGGCGGGAACTGCTCATTTTCTTCGCTCAATTGCACGGGATGCGTGCCGTCGAGGCACGTCGCCGCGCGGATCATCTGATCGAATGGCTCTCAATGCAGCAGTTCGCCAGCCTTCGCTGCGGAGCCCTTTCCACCGGCCAGCGCCAGCGCGTCAACATTGCCCGCGCGCTCATCGCCGATCCGCCTATCCTGGTCATGGACGAGCCGACCCTGGGGCTGGACGTGCTCAGCAACCGTCTCATCATCGAGTTCATCAAACGGGAGCGCGACCTGGGCAAGACAATCATCCTCTCGACGCATTATCTGGACGAAGCGGAGTCGATGTGCAACGTCATCGGCCTGCTTCACGAAGGACAACTCGTGGCGGAGGGGGACCTTGATTCCCTCCGCGAGCGAACCGGTGAACAGCGCCTCACCGGCATTTTCCTCAAACTCGTTCACGCGGATGAGATGACCGGAGTCTTCGTAAGATGACCTTTCGCCACCGCGTGTACACGATCTATAAGAAAGAGCTCGTCGACATTCTGCGCGATCGCCGCACGCTGCTGGCCATGATCGTCGTGCCCATTGTCCTGTACCCGCTGCTCATGCTAGGTTCCATCCAGGCCGTGAGCACACAAGCGGACAAGCTCGAACAAGAGGACTTCGTTGTCGGCTTCATCCGGGAGACGGACGGCGCGCTCCTGGCCGATTTGATTCGGCTTGATGAATCGTATCTCAGCCGGCGGAAGGTGGAGCTCGGCGAGGATTCACCGGGGGCGGCCGATCTCCCCAAGCCGTTGAGCGAGATCAAGTTCCGCCGCCCGGTTTACGAGGGCCGGGAGGCGCTCAAGGCAGCCGTCCAGGAACGAGAGATCCAGGTTGGAGTCATCTTCGAATTCGGCGCGTATCGACAGGGGATTGAAGAGACGAACCCGATTACGATCGCCCGCGACTTCGAGGAGGTGCGGAGCGCTCATGCAGCTCGTCGCATCGAGGAAATGCTCAGCCGGGTCCGCGACACGATCGTCGGCAAAAGACTCGAGGAAAGGAATCTTCCGGCTGACTTCGTTCGTCCCTTTAAAATCAAGTTCGTCGAGCTATCCGTCCCGACCTCGATCCTGGGGCAAATCCTTCCTCTGATCCTGGTGTTGATGACCATCACCGGTGCCATCTACCCCGCCATCGACCTTACGGCCGGTGAGCGCGAACGCGGCACGTTGGAGACGCTGATGGTTTGCCCCGTCTCCGTGCTGGAGCTCATCTTCGGTAAGTTCCTGGTGGTG
>CP070718.1:1584743-1590378 GCA_020350565.1 Phycisphaerales bacterium | reverse complement strand
TGCTGCCCGGGGCTGACCTGTCTGGGTACGGTTGGATCAAAGACGTGCCAATAGTTGAAGCCGCGGAGGAGTAGCGGAAAGCCTCCGATCCTCCCGCCAGTGCGATCAGCCCCAGGAATGGATTCTCGATCCGACGCAACAGCCATGGAACGGCGACTCGAAAAGCCCATCATCCGTATCACGATCATTGCCCTCGCCTTGGCAGGCGCATGGGTTTGCGGCACGTTGATCCGCGCGCACGGTGGCGAATGGGCTGAAGGTTCAGGGGGCAGCTCCCTACTCGCGTCCTTGTGCAACTCGGTCACCTTCCCCAGTGCTCGATGCGAGGAAGTGGTTGAAAGCCGCTGGGGGAGCGTCGACTTCAGCATAGGCATGAGGCGCGTCCTCGTGCCCACGTCTCTCATCGGCCTGGCCTACTTCCTTAGCATCGCCATCTGGTTCGCGCTCGTCCCCGTCCCGGACCGCAAGGCGGGAAGGATCCGTGCGGCCGTGCTGACTGCCCTGTCACTGGGACTGGTGGGTTCCGTTTTCTTCATAGTCGTGATGGCCGTCTCCCTGGGAGCCTGGTGTCCGCTGTGCGTGATTGCCCATTTGGCTAACGGTTTGGTGCTCGTCTGTGCCTTGCGACTGCATATCGCAGGCCATGATGCCGCGACAGACCGATCAGCGAGTGGCCGCGAGGCATCACCCTACATTGCCGGGCGCGTGGCAACCGCACTCGTGGCCATCGTCGTTTCCCTGACCGGCCTTTGGCTCTACTACGAGGCCTCTTCGACGGCCAAACGCTACTGGCGGGAGGCGGTCTCCTTCGAGAACATCCTGAACCAGCTCAAGCAGGACGAAACGCTGCTGCTCGATCAGTACTATGCAGCCGAACACGTGCAAATACCCTCGCGAAACGACGCCGTGCGCGATGACCGAAATGCTCCCCTCGCAACGATGGTAGTGTTCAGCAACTTCGGCTGCTCAGCATGCTCCTGCTTCGGCTGGCAGTGGCAGCGAATGATCGAGCCGGCATTCAAGGGAAGGCTGATCGTTGATCATCGTCACTATGTTCCGGAGTCGGCCGACGCGGTGACCGATAATTACTACGAGTCGCCCCGCGAACGACACATGGCCTGCGCAGCGGAGGCGGCGCGATTACAGGGTGGCGAACCGGCCTTTCGAGCCATGCACAACCTGCTGTTCCGGCATCGCAAGGTCAGGCCCGAGCCGGACTACGCTGATCTGGCCGAGCGCATTCGGCTCGACGTCCCGAGGTTCCTGGCGGATATGCGGAGTGATCGCGTCCGCCGGACGGTTCAGGAAGACATGGAACTGGCCGCTCAAGTCGGGATCGATCAAGCGCCCACCGTTTTCCTCAACGGCAGGCGAGTGCCTGACCTTTGTCTGACCAGTAGAGCATTCTGGGAACGGATGGCATCCGAGCTGACGAAAGCGCAACTAAGAACCGCTTCGCGTTACCAGGCCAAGCACTGACAAGCGTGGTCATGTATCAGCATCAATGAACCGCTCAAGCACAAAACTGCAGCACCGCTCGCCCCCCGCCAGACCGGCCTGCCGGACCGACGTGACACTGCACGAGCTTGACGGTGAAGCCCTGATTTTCGACGCGACTTCGGGAGACACCCACCGTCTCAACGAAACCGCCTACTTCATCTGGCGGACGTGCGACGGCACGCGCGATCTCACGGCGATCGCCGATGCGCTCTGCGACGCCTATGACGTCGCGCGCGAGGCCGCCGAGGAACACGTGCGTGAAATAGTGACCCTCTTGGCCGAGCGGAAGCTCCTGGTTGATCCCAGCTAAACCACAAGGAGATCCGAGGCCGATGCCTTCAAGCAGACCCGACAAGACCCGGCACTTTCGCATCGGCGTCGTTCCCGTGTCGATTACCTCTGCGCACCGCAGTCTGCTGAATCAGTATGTCTCGTTGTACGGGCACTGGAGGACGGAGAAGCCGGCAGACAGGACGATCCGCATCAATGTCAGCCGCCGGCCTTTTTCCGCAATACACCGCAGACGGTTTATTGTCACGGTCAACGATCGCGTTCGCTTCGAGCCGGCCCGCGCCGACGAAACCCTGCCGTACGTAGAGTGGGCGGTCAACTGGGAAATTCCCAAGGTCTTCCCCGAGTACCTTCAGCTCCACGCCTCTTCACTGCAGATGGATGGAGACGGGATCATTCTCCCCGGCACATCGGGGAGCGGAAAGTCCACATTGACGGCCGGGCTGCTCGCCAGGGGAGCGAGCTATCTTTGCGACGAGTTTGCGCTCATCCATGCCGGGACGCTCCAGTTGCACCCGTTTCCGAAGGCGATCTGCATCAAGAAGCCTTCCTACGCAGCCCTCGAATCAGTCGGCCTGAAGCTGCACGAAAACCAACACTACTACAAGAAGACGAAAGGTTACGTCAGATTTGTGAACCCTGTTGGCGTGCATGCACGATGGATGGGCCGTCCCTGCAGCATCAGATACGTCATCTTCCCCAGGTACGTCCAAGGTGCCGAACCTCGGCTCAATCCGATGAGCCGGCCAGAGGCCGCCTTCTCGCTGCATGAGGTCTGCTTCAATCTGTTGGGCTGCACCGCCGTGGGGCTCGACGTCATCGTCAACATGATCCACGCGGCAGAATGCTACCAACTGGTCAGCGGTGAAATCCGTAGCACCTGTGCCCTCGTGGAGCGGCTCGTGCGATCAGGCAAAGGCACTAGCGCCGAGGCGACCAACATCCGAGTCGGCGCACCCGCCGACAGGGAGCCGGAAACGACACGTAAAAACCGTGCCTTAGCCGCCCAAGTGGCAACAGACGATCGGGACTGTCGGCGGACAGTGATCCAGAGTGCAACTATGGAGGAGTCATGACCGCAGCAGAGCAACTTGCAGCATGGCTCAAGCCTGAAGGACCGTCCTACGGCGCCTTCCCGGACAGCGCCGCGGCGTGGTCCCGGTTTGCGGAAAAGGCCTGTCAAATGGGCTTGGCAGGGCTGATCCTGGAAGCCGCCCGCAGCCACGGCATTGACCTGCCGCAGGGCGTTGTCGATCGGCTCACGCAACAGGCGACGCTGGTCGCCGGGAACAACCTCAACACACGGTCGGCCCTGGAGCCTCTGCTTGCGGCTCTGAACCAGGCAGGCATCGATGTCATGCTGCTGAAAGGAGCTGCGCTGAACCTGAACATCTACGCCCGCCCGGACCTGAGGCCGACGACCGACGCCGACCTGCTCATCAAGCCCAAAGACGTGCCATCCACGACGGCCCTGCTGGAAAGCGCCGGCTGCCGACGAGGCTTCGATCTGATCCGCGCCGATTTCTTTCCCAGGTACCACTACGAGGCCGAGTTCCTTACCCAATCGACCAACCCTCTTCGCATCGACCTTCACGCGAGACCTTTCCGCCCACTGCGCGTTTCCCGGACGATGCCGGACGACGCATTCTTCAAAGACGCCGCTTGCGTGCGACTCGGAAACGCTGAAGCGTTGGTCCCTTCGACCGAGGACACACTCATCCACCTGGCCGCCCATGCCGCGTTCCACGGCTGTTCGCGCCTGCTTTGGCTCTATGACATTCACCGGCTTTTGCTGACCTGCTCGAACAAGATCGATTGGGATCGGCTTCTCAAACGCACGGAGACCTGGCGGCTTTCTCTCGCCGTCTGGGAAGGGATATATGCCGCGACCAGGTTCTTCGGTAAATCATGCCCGGAGAGGGTTCTGAGAACTCTTGCGGGGCAGAGGACCACATGGCGGGACCGGCTGACGCTCCGATCGGCGCCGGATGATGCAAGATCACCGGTGGTCCATGTGGCCGTGAACCTCCTTTGCACGCCCGGCGTGAAGTTCAAGCTCGGCTACGTCGCAGCTCTTCTTCTTCCCGGGCGAAACCATCTGGCCCACGTCTACCCCTTCCGCCATGCCGCATGGGTGCCCTGCGCACATCTCTGGAGAATGTCGAGGACCGCCCTGCGCGTTTGCATGCTGCCTTTGCAGCCCATGTCGAGGCGAATCAGACTGATTGCGCCAAAATGAACCGCAGGAGGAAGGCCGGAGGATTCCTGCATTCGGCGAAAACCATATGGCCGTGGCACGAATCGGACTGCGCGGATATGCTCCAGGGCGCGCAAGAGGGCAAATCACACGTGCCCTGGAATCTTCGCTTCGCGGAGACCCCGATGACTTTCGCGGCCGTCACTATTCTTCTCTGGCTCGCATTCGTCCTCAGCTACGCCGTCTGGGACGTGTCACCGTGGATCGGAATACCCGCCAGCGGCATCCCCTACGCCTTCTTCGCCGTCGCGACCTTCCACCCGTCAAACTCATGGCTCTGCCCGACGATCACGCGTGTCCGAGGTCTCCGTGAGAAACTGATCGCCTTGACGTTCGACGACGGCCCAAGCCCGACCGTCACGCCCCAGGTTCTGAAGGTGCTCAAAGAGAAGGAGACCAAGGCTACTTTCTTCGTGATCGGCCGATGGGCTCGCCGCTACCCCGAGACGATCCGGTCCATTGCGGAGGACGGGCACGAGGTGGCCAACCACAGCTACCTCCACCCGCGGCACGTCTACTTGTGGACCGCGCGGACGCTCCGAAGAGACACGGAGCTCGCCCAGCGCCTGATCAAACGTCTTGTCGGAACCGTGCCGCCCGTTTACAGACCGCCGGTCGGTTTTCGCAGTGTGGAGATGAGAAGCGTCATGAGATCCCTCGGCCTGCGGCTCGTCAACTTCAGCGCCCGGGCCTTCGACACGCAAGGAGGTTCGCCCCAACAGATGGTCGATCGTATTTGTCGCCTTGCTGCTCAGGGGCGCATCATCATGCTCCACGACGGCAGCGACCGAACACCCGAACCGGACTGCCGGGCCATGCTCACCGCCCTGCCCCTCATCATCGAACGACTCAAGTCTGACGGCTACCGTTTCGTCACCGTGTCTGAGCTTCTCAATCTTCAAGCACAAGCGTAGAGCCGGCCTCCGTGCCGGCACAAAGGTACAGCCGGCCTCCGTGCCCGCGGAAAAGCACGGCCGGCCTCCGTGCCGGCGCAAAAGTACGGCCGGTCTCCGTGCCGGTGCAAAAGTACAGCCGGCCTCCGTGCCGGCCCCCATGCTCACGGTTGGACCGACATCGTTCAGACGTCTTGAAGTATCAGGCGCTCATTGCCTCTTTAACATCAGCTACGCAGTTGCCGAGTGCCCTTTCGCCGTCTCCTGGGCGCTTCACCTTACGGGAATGGACCAAAACCGCTCTCCCTCGCCATCGGCAGGCCCCACCTCAGGTCCACCCTATCGAAACGAACGCCCGTTTTATAACTGTCGGAAACGGCACCGTGGGTTATACTTGCCTCCAAGAACACCGCCACTGCGGCTCCGGGCATCATCAGGGGCGAGTAGAAGGACCGCGGCATGAATTGGATCCTCGGCGGACCGATGACGACGATCGTGGCCATCCTCGTTGTGGCCGCGGTAATCGTCGGCGTAGGCCTGATCCGCAAAGGCCTCAAACAAGCCCGCGGGCAGCGATCCGTACTCAAGTGTCCCAATTGCCTGCAGAAGAATCTGCCGCAGGCCAGGTTCTGCGCCCATTGCGGTCAACGACTCAAGTAGGTGCATTCATGTCGACCATTGTCTGACAGAGTCT
>CP070718.1:1581914-1584643 GCA_020350565.1 Phycisphaerales bacterium | reverse complement strand
AGCACCGCAGAGCCCCGATAGTGGGCCTGCTGCGTCCATAACTAGATGCAACCAGCGTGGGGCTGGGATAGAGCGAGACCGCGCTGTGTGGACGATCTGTCCGAACCGTGCTGTCGGCCGAATCAGGCCGACTGGCTCGAAACAGCATGTGATTGCTCACGAGCTTGGCGGAAAGCCCCTCGGCCCGGGTTTACAGAAAATTAACACAAATCTAGCGCAATCCTACGAAGTTCTGTTTACGATTAAAAGAGTGGCCAGCACCCCAGTTGAAGGAGAGGAAGGATGAAACTACTCCACGTGTGGATGTCACTGTCAATGGCGGTATGGGCGCTTGCGGCATACGGGCAGGAAGCTGCGGAGCCGGCACCAGGCCCGGACGCGATTGCGGGCAACGCCGACCTTGCCGCGCTGAAGCAACAAGTGAAGGATCAGCAGGAGAATCTCGAGAATCTGGACAAGGTGATAGAGAACCTCAGGAAGGAGGTGGAGGCACTGCAGGGCCAGACTCCGTCGTGGATCAACAGGATCACCCTGAAGGGCGACTTCCGGTATCGGCACGATATGATTGATGTCGAGGGCTCGCGAGCCAGACACCGCAATCGCTTCCGACTCCGCTACGGACTGGAGGCAGAAGTTAACGAACACCTTGACTTTGGCCTTCGCTTCATCAGCGGAACCGACGACCCCATATCGGGTAATCAGACCCTTGGCGACGGTTTCAGCAGCAAGCAAGTCGAGCTGGATCATGTCTACGGCGATTTTCATCCGAAACCCATACCCAACCTCCACCTCATCTTCGGCAAGATGACCACTATGTTCTACCGGCCGGGAAAGGCCGAACTCTACTGGGACGCCGACCTGAGCCCTGAAGGCGCCTATCTTATATACTCTCACGATGTCGGGAACCTGACGCTGTTCACCACGCTGGGAGGCTTCTGGGTCGAGGAGAGGAGCGACGCGGCTGATTCAGGCCTCTTCGCCGCACAAGGGGGAATCAGGGCAACGGTTGACGATACCAGAAAGCTGTACCTGATGGGAGGCAGCGGCTTCTTCAACTACACGCACACCGCCGGCAACACGACCTTCGTAGAGGATGATGAGGGCTTCGGAAATACGACGGTAACTGACCCTGACGGCAACGAACGGTACGTGTATGATTACGGCATCTTCCAGCTCTTTGCCGAGGCAGGAATCACTCTCGCCGGCGTGCCGTTCTCAGTCTTCGGTGACCTGGCCATCAACACGGCAACCGGTGCAAGCGAGAAAACCGGCTGGCTCGTGGGTACGCGGATAGGCAGCGCCAAGAAGCCAGGTTCGTGGGGCTTCCGCTACAACTATCGAAAGGTGGAGGCGGATTCAATGATCGCCGCATTCACCGACTCGGATTTCAGCGACGGCGGCACCGATGCCCAGGGCCATGAAATCGGCGTTGAGTATATCCCATTGAAGAACACCAAGATCGCCGTCACCTGGTTCCCGAACGAGCGCAATCTGAGAAAAAACGACCCAAATCACGAGGAAGGCTTTCACCGCGTATTTATTGACTTCTCATTCAAGTTCTGACCTCACAGACGGACAGCCCCGGCCCTGATCTCGAAGTACTGCTCGCCGGGCTTTTCAGATTCGTTCGCCGTGTCAGATCTCGGACAGTGCCTTCGCCGCCGCCTCCGTTACGTACCGTTCGGCAGGGTTGTTGCGCGTCTCGCGCAGGTGGCTGTAGATCTTCCTGGCCTCTCCCTTCCTACCCCCGGCAAGGAGTTTCTCGGCCAGGACCAGACACGCCTTGGTCGCCTGGATCCGTTCCCACACGTTCTCCGTATCGCCAGCTTTCATCACCGCATTGACGGCGCGGGAGTCGCCGATGTTCGCCAGCGCCCACACCGCCGCCATCCGGACACGGCGATTCCGCTGACCAGCGGCTTCGATCAGGGCGGGAACGGACTCCCCGTCCTGCAAGACCCCGAGGGCCTGGACGATAGCCATCCGGTTCCGGCCCCGGGACTCGCGCAGGGCCAAACGTAACCGTGCCGCCGCCTCACCGCCGATGGCGACGAGGGCCTGGACGGCCGTCGCGCACAGGTCGTCATCCTGAAGCTGCTCTGCCAGCTGCCGTACGACCTCCTGGCCGCCGACGGCCTGCAGCTCGCGGATGAAGTAAGCCCGCAGCCTCTTCGACGGCTCCTCCCGGCCGATCCTCGAGGCGATGAGCCTGGCCAGCTCCCGGCGCAGCTCCTCGTTGCCCGAGCGGCTGACGTAGCCGGCCAGGCAGTGAAGCAGGTAGTCCGCCTTGAAGTTCCTGTATGCGGAGTCGGTGGAATCGCGTACCAGCCCGAGCAGCTCGCGGACGCTGTCGAGGCCGCCTTTCAGAACCTCCAGTATGATCCTCTTCGCCTCGTCAGGGTGCGGCCCGGTGAACTTGCTCTCCTCACCTGCCCTGTCGGAAGAGGGCAGACGTTCGACGAGCGCGGCAACGTTCGGTTTTTCGTTCTGCATCGTTTCGTTCCTTTCTCTCGCTGAACCTCGATTACAGATGCCACGGCGCGCGCATCGGAACGTTGACCAACCGGTTCGCCTCTTCGTCCCCGAGGATCTCCTCCTTGTCGGGGTCGAAGCGTATCTTCCGGCCCGTACGGAAGGCGATGTTCGTCAGGTGCATGATCGTTATCGTCCGGTGGGCCGCCTCGGCGTTGCCGCCGGCCGGCTTGCGCTGCTTGACCGCCTCGGCGAAG
>CP070718.1:1564555-1581814 GCA_020350565.1 Phycisphaerales bacterium | reverse complement strand
GGGTCAACCGCGCCCGCAGGAACAACGGGGCCAAGCTCATCAACGTGGATCCGCGCTTCACGCGTACTTCCGCCAGCGCGGACATCTATGCCCCGCTCCGTAGTGGGACGGACATCGCCTTCCTCGGTGGGATGATCAACTACATCCTGGAGCACAATCTCATCCAGGAGGAGTACGTCAGAGACTACACGAACGCCACTTTCCTGCTCAACGAAGGCTTCGGCTTTGAGGACGGGCTGTTCAGCGGATACGCCAACGGCGGCTACGACCGAAGCGCCTGGGCCTTCGAGAAGGAGGCCGGCGTGATCGTCAAAGACGAAACGCTTGCGCACGAGCGCTCCGTCTACCAGTTCCTCAGAAGGCACTACGCACGGTACGACCTGGACACCGTTTCCGCCATCACGGGCACGCCGACCGACAAGCTGCAGGAGGTGTACGAGACGTACGCCGCCTCCGGAGCGGTTGGCAAGGCGGGCACGATCATGTACGCCATGGGCTGGACGCAGCACACCGTGGGCGCCCAGAACATTCGGACCATGTCCATCATCCAGCTTCTGCTGGGCAACATCGGGGTGGCCGGCGGCGGGGTCAACGCACTGCGCGGAGAGTCCAATGTCCAGGGCTCCACGGATCACTGCCTGCTGAACCACATCTTGCCGGGCTATCTCGTCAGCCCAGTGGAAACGCAGACCACGCTCACCGAGTGGAACGAGACGGCGCGATCGTTGACCACGGGCGAGCCGCGCAGTGCCAACTGGTGGCAGCACACGCCCAAGTACACGGCGAGCTTCCTCAAGAGCATGTACGGAACGGCCGCCACGGCGGACAACGACTTCCGTTACGACTGGCTGCCCAAGCGCGACAACGGCGTCAACTACGCCTGGCAGCCGCTTTTCGACGCCATGTACAACGGGACCGTCAAGGGCTTCTTCGCCTGGGGTCAGAACCCCGCCGGCAGCAGCGCCAACAGCAACAAGGTCCGGCAGGCGCTCGCTGAGCTGGACTGGCTGGTTTGCGTCAACATCTACGGGACCGAGACTTCCGAGTTCTGGCACGGCCCCAACATGGACCCGGCCGACATCAACACCGAGGTGTTTGAACTGCCCTGCGCGGCTTCGGTCGAGAAGGAGGGCAGCATCACCAACTCGGGCCGCTGGGCCCAATGGCGCTACAAGGCGATCGATCCGCCCGGCGACGCGATGCCCGACGCCGAGATCATGAACGAGGTGTTCCTCGCGTTGAAGGCGCTCTACGAGCAAGAGGGCGGGGCCTTCGCCGATCCGATCCTGGGCGTCAAGTGGGACTACTTCGATGGGCCGGACATCCCCTCGGTGATGCTGGCCAAGGAAATCAATGGCTACCACCTCGCCGAAGACGGCACGCCCACCGGGCTGGTGGAGAAGTTCACCGGGCTTGCCGATGACGGTTCGACCTCCTCGGGCAACTGGCTGTACTGCCAGTCGTTCAACGAGAACGGGAACAACATGGCCCGCCGGACCCGCGAGACCGAGGGCATCGGCCTGAATCCCGAGTGGGCTTGGTGCTGGCCGATCAACCGCCGCATCATCTACAACCGGGCCAGCGTCGACCTGTTCGGCAATCCCTGGGACGCCGAACACCCCGTCATCGCCTGGACCGGTGACGGCTGGACCGGCGACGTCCCCGACGGAGGTTGGCTCCCGATGAAGAACAGCGACGGCACCGACAACCCCGACTCCAAGCTGCCGTTCATCATGCGGAACAGCGGCGTGGGCGGCATCTTCGGTCCGATGGCCGACGGTCCCGTACCTGAGCACTATGAGCCGCTCGAGTCACCGCTGGCAACCAACCCGATGGGGCATGGGCAACGGATGAACCCCGCGGTCTATGTGCCTCCCGCCGGGGAGATGAACCCTGTGGCGACCCCGGGCGGTTCGGACTATCCGATCGTCTGCTCGACCTATCGAGTGACGGAGCACTGGCAGACCGGCGTGATGACCCGTTGGGTCCCGTGGCTCAACGAGCTTCAGCCGGAGATGTTTGTCGAGATGTCCGAGGAACTGGCCGCCGAGAAAGGCATCGCCGGCGGCGAGAGGGTCAGGGTCAGGAGCATCCGTGGCGAGGTACAGGCGGTGGCCATCGTCACCAAACGCTTCAAGCCGTTCACCATTCAAGGCCGCACGGTTCATCAGGTGGGCATTCCCTGGTGCTTCGGCTGGGTGGCTCCGGCGATCGACAACACGCGGGTGACCAACGGGAACCTGCTGACGCCGAACGTCGGGGACCCGAACACGCGGATTCCGGAAAGCAAGGCCTTCATGGTCGATGTGGTAAAGGAGGCATAAGCCATGGCAAACGGAAAATCAATGCTGTTCGACTCGACCCTCTGCCTTGGCTGCCGGTCTTGTCAGGTTGCCTGCAAGCAGTGGAACGAGCTGCCCGCCGAGCCCGATGTGCCCATCAACCGGGGCACGTATGAGAACCCACCCCGTTTGACGTCCAACACGTGGATCAGGGTGACCTACAGAGAGACGGAAAGGCCCGACGGCACGCTGGCGTGGCACTTCATGCGGAATTCCTGCCGGCACTGCCTCGATGCACCCTGTCGGCAGGCGACGAAGAACGCCGACTCGATCGTGGTCGATGAGCAGACGGGTGCCGTGCTCCACGAGGCGGGCACGAAGAACGAGTCTTACGCGGAGGTTCGTTGTGGTTGCCCGTTTGATGGTCCGCGTCAGGGATCTGACGGGCAGTTGGCCAAGTGCCGCATGTGTGTTGATCGCGTGCACAACGGAGAACTTCCGGCGTGTGTGAAGGCGTGCCCCGCGGGCGCCCTCACTTTTGGAGATCGCGACGAAATCCTCCAGGTGGCGGAAGAGCGGCTGGCCGAAGTGAAGGCCGAGTCTCCGAACGCCACGATCCTGGACAAGAACCAGGTTCGAGTGCTGATCCTGCTGGCCGAGCCGGCAAGCATGTATGCGCTTGGGCTGCGGGATTGAGGGGACCCATGGTCTCCGCGCGCTCATCAGGTCGGAATCACCAAGTGACTCTGCCGGTACTTAACCGGCGGGCTGAGGCGATCCTGAAGGCCCGACCGGCCTACCGGGAGATGGTCGATTTTTACCTGACCGTTTTCCGTTGCCAGATCGAGTGGCGGGCAAAGCTTGCGGTTCACCCTGAGGAGGTTGAGACCACGCAAGCGCGCGAATGCTGGCGCAGGGGCACACCGCTCGTTGAGCGATATGATCCCGGTCTCGACGCGGAATCCTTGCTCCATCTCTGGTTGGAGATGAAGGGGGTGTTCGGTAGAGGCAACGAGGTTCTGCAGCAAGCGGTGGAGAAGATCGAAGGTGCCGAGGCGGCCGGGACGTTCACCCCGGCCGCCTGGCTGCTGGAACAACGTCCCGGAAGATCCGAGTTGATCACGGGGGCGGCTGGCGAAATTGAAGTCGACGAGACCATCCTGGCAACGCTGGCGCGCGCGGTGACCTTTCCCCATTGGGAGGCGGTGGCCGATTACTGGCTCGCACTGACGGATCTCGCGGACTGGAAGGGATCGCATTGCCCTGTGTGCGGTAGCCCGCCGGGCCTGTCGGAGACCCGTGGGGAGAGGGCCACCAGCGCGGAGATCAAGCCTGCGACGAAGCGGTTCCTGCACTGCCCATTCTGTGGAACGCAGTGGCCGTTCCCGCCGCTCGAGTGTCCGGCTTGCGGCTCGACGAAGCCCGGTGACGCAAAGTACCTGTTCACCAGGGAAGAACCGGAACTGCGGGTCGATTTTTGCAGACACTGTTGCCGATACCTTAAAGCAGTCGACGGCGACAAGATTCCCGGGACGATCCATGTCGGCCTGGAGCTGCTGACGACGGCGCATCTCGACGCCCTCGCGCAGGACAAGCAGCTTTCGCCCCTGGAGTTTTGAGCATGAGTTTCTGGCATCAGAAGGAGAAGCAAAGGATTCTGACTATGGAGAAGAGTGCTGCAAACTACAAAGCTAAAGTCGTAGCCCTTGGTATCTGTGCGTTGTGCCTGGGGCTGGTGCTTCTCGGTACCGCTTGTCCGGGCCCGACGCCTCAGTGTCAAACGGACGCGGACTGCACTGGCGACCTGGTCTGCAACGTGGAGACCGGGCAATGCGAAGAGCCGCCCGGGTGCACGTCTGACGCTGATTGCGCGGAAGGCGAAGTGTGCAACCTGGACACGGGTACGTGCGAAGCGGCACCGCCCGAGTGCACATCGGACGCCGATTGCGCAGAAGGCGAGGTGTGCAACCTGGATACGGGTGCGTGTGAAGCGGCACCGGTCGGCTGCACGTCGGACGCCGATTGCGCAGAGGGCGAGGTGTGCAACCTGGACACGGGTGAGTGCGAGGCGGCACCGGCGGGCTGCACGTCGGATGACGACTGCGGTCAGGGGGAGTTCTGCAACATGGTCACCGGCGAATGCGTCCTCAACGAGGATCTGTTCGCCAACGTGACGTTCGACCATGACTTTCACTCGGGGGCCTTCAGTTGTGACACGTGCCACCATGATGGGGCCGGCTTCACGAACTGTTCTACCTGCCACAATCGCGACGAGGTGGTGGGAGGCCTCCCCGTGCTCAAGGACGTGATGCACACCGAGACGAGCGCCACGACCGGCTACAGCGGGTGCTTTAGCTGTCACCAGGACCGGAATCCAGACGGCACCCGGGATTGCAGCGTCTGCCATACGGACCTGCCCGACTAGCGCCGTGGCTTATCCGAATCCTGCGAGCCGCAGGCTTCGGTCTGCGTGGGTGATCCGCGCAAGCTGAAGCAAGCGGCTCGTCTTTTGTCATCTCACTGCCGGTAGGTTGACGATGCCTGCTTGCCTCAAATGCTGAGCCGCGATTGGCATGCGAACCCGCGACACGCCTGCCAGGGAGGTACGGTGTTCGATCGCGTGAGGGCGTTGGTCCATGACACAACCCGAGTTCTCTTCCAGGGAGCTGCTCAGGGTGGCGGGCCTTCTGGTCGGCGGCCGGAGCCGCAGGATGGGGCAGAACAAGGCCCTGCTGACACTGCCCGACGGGAGGATCCTGATCGAGCACGTGGTTGACGTGGCGTCCAATGCGGCACAGCGGGTCGTCATCCTCGGCGAGTGCGAGGCGCTCCCTCGATCACTGTCCGACCTGCCGATGCTGCCCGATGCGAAGCGGAGTGGTGGTCCGCTGGCAGGGTTGTGCTCGCTGCTGGAGCATGCCGGCGACACATGGGCCCTGCTACTGGGGTGCGATATGCCCTACCTTGCCGCAGACGTCATCCACTGCCTTCTTGCGCAGGCGAGCGCGAACGTCAACGCAGTGGCGTTCTGGCATGACGAGGAACGGGAAACGTACCATGCCTGCTGCGCCCTCTATCATCCGCGCATACTTGCCTTCGCTCGAACGGCGCTGATGCAGGGAAAAGGCAGCCTGCGGAGTCTCTTGGCCCGCGTGCGGGTGGCGTCGCTGAAGCCCGACCCTTCGCAAAGCCGCATGCTCACAAACGTCAACATGCCTGAGGATCACGAACGGGTATGCCGTGAGCTGGGCGCTTCGCGTGGAGTCGAACCGGATCGTTGATCAAGGTGGCAAGCTTGACGAGCGCCGTTGATCACGAGCACGTCGGTGACGGCAGGAATTCCCGTTTGCGGCCCTGGGCAGTAAAGCACCCAATAATGCCGGAAAACCTGCTCTTACCCGCCCGATGACCTACGGGAGCCGGATGGATCGCTGAAGCAGTAGACGTAGTAGTTGAAATCGGTAAAGGCGCCGCGCCCACCTGTGGTGTCGACTACCAGTTTCAGCTTGAGCGAGTCCTTACCGCGCGTGTATTTGGGGAGAATGTCGATGTCGGAGTCGAACCAGCGCAAGTGCTCATTCGCCAGCCCGTGGTACCATCGCCCCGCGTACGAACCGTCCACATAAACATCAACCGTTTGGCGCGGGCTGCCCTGATCCAGCCGCCGGCGCAATCGCACACCTTTATTGGCCGGGTCAATCGCCACCGCAAAGCTGATCTCGCCCCCTGCATGCCTTCGCCCAACCTCGTCAATGAGACTTTCAAATTGCCCACCTTCCGGGCTCGCCGTCACAGGCCCTGTCGGCTCAGACCGAGTCGCTGTGTAATCATGCGCCGTCTCGCTCGCGCGGCTTCCGACGTCAATGAAATCCGTGAGGCGCAGCCCCGGATGCTTTCTGAGATAGCAGAAAGCGAGGCTCCGATAGTTGGAACGAAGGTGGCTCAGCCCGCCGTGTTGAATTCGCGCGTTGATGGAACGAAAGAATGGAATCGGCGCTTCCAAATGAAACCGGCTGTAGCACGAGGGAATGCGATACGCGCCCATAAAGTGACCGCCGCCCTCCGCCTGGATGTCTCCCGCGCAACAAGCGAAGGGGCTGCTGTACTCGCGGTTGGGCCAGAAGCAGCCTAGGTAATAGTCCTCGCTTCCCGTGCCGTTGATCTGTGGTGAGAGCGCGCCGTCGATATAGAAATGCTCATCCCCTTCGCAATAGTGCCCGTTCTGCATGGACTGCACGACTCCGACGAACCAGCCCGTGCCGGGACTCTCGTAGAGCAGCCAGTCGCGCCCATAGGTCGTTTGCCCGCTGCGGTAAAGCGTGGTGAAATACGCACCGGAGGCCCGCTCGATTCGATTCGGGGCCACCGTGACCTTCGCCGTCAGCGGCCCCAGCGTGTGTTGCGAGCCGTTGTGCCACGACACTCGGGCTTCTTCCCAAAACGGCATGGGGAAGTAGCAGTTCAAACGCGCGCGCCCACCCGGCAGTTTTTCCACCGAAAGCGGGAGCGATGCCACGTTACAGGCATGATTGGCACAGCCGAAGAAGAAGCCGGCCGGCGCCCGAACGTCATCGCGTTTGTGGCCGTCCCAGCGCATCCGGATTTCACTCTCGCGCAGGAACTCCGCCGATCCGTCGGCCTCCAGCACGAGGCGGCGAATGAGCCCGCCCGCCTCCTTCCGTTCGAACAACACGACCTCACTGTCGGGGTGGTTGGTCTCGCTCGAGACCTCGATCACTTCCAGGTTCTCGTCCGTTACCGGATCGGCGCCGAGCCGGTCGAAACATTCCAGCAAAGATGGGCGCTGCTCGCGCCCGGTGAAGGTTTCAATCTCGGTGCCGAACGGATACTGCTCATAGAGCACGTGGAAGAAGCGAGACTCGCCCGTAATGCTGATCTTCAGCGATTCGCGATAGGGAATGGGAACGAAGCTGTTGCCGGCGAAGCCCTCAGCATATTCGCCCCTGCGCTCGTAAGCGTTCAGCGGGGCGGGGAAGTCGGGATGCTCCCCTGTGAAAAAGTCGATCTCGCGGATGGAATAGCGCGGCGTGTCCTCGCCGTCAAAATAGAAGTTCAGGACGGCGTTTTCATCGAAGTGCGTGCCCCAGATGCTCCGCACGCAGCCGGGCCCGGCCGCGTCGAAGATCACCTCATCACCGCGCTCATCCTTGTAGAGGGGCCAGTTCTCGTCGCCATTGTTGCCGGTCTTGTTGTGGCTCGAACTCTGCAGAACCATGAACTGTCCCGGCAGTTGCGTCAGCCGGTCGAGCAGCGCATACGCCGCACCGACCTGAGTGGACTTTTCCGGCTGGTTGGTCTGCGCAGCAGCAGTCGTGGGCGAACAGAGTGAAGAAATGAGGAGCAACGTACCCGCATCGAACCAGCCGTGCCGATTCATCCCTCTTTCCTCCAAATCAGAGGTGTCAAGGCGTGGTGCATGGCAGAACATCGCCATGCCGCAGCGTACACCCTACTCGATGACGCGCGGAGGCGCCAATTCGACTCGTGGATCGATTCCCGTTTTTGTCGCGGAAGCCCTCCCCCGAACGCTTGATGGATGTCCAGGCGCAGGATGTTTGCGGTGACGACCTTGTGCGCGATGAGGCGAGTGGTCCGCAGAGTTTGCGATGTCGGGTTCGTCGGCGCCTTTCTTGTTGAAGAGCGCGGCGCGGATCCCCAATCCGCAGGTGCCGCTTGGACCGAACAAGCCCGCTGCACTGTCTTTCGATCATGCCTTGTGCCTCCCTGTCGCGTTTATGGAACAATCATGGGGACCGGACTCCAGCGCACCAACAGCGAACCGCTTGTTATCCGCGTTAGATCTGTATCTCTCTTGACATCATTGTGAGATCGTGGTATGGATACGGTTAATTCTTCAGGATTCTGTAAGAAAGGAGGTGATCGCGAATGCCCGAATCCAGAAGCTGCGGGTGGCCTCGTTCCTGAGCGTGCCCGCCAGGACGCAGGTCTGCGTCCGACCAACATGAGTGGTTTGAGGCGACGGCTGGATTCCGTTGTGGGCGTTCGTTATTGCCTTCTTCGATTCCCACCTGACTTCCGCCGTTGTTTTCCCGAAGCTAGTGACGATCCGAGGCGCGATAGTGGGTCTTTGACGTGTTGCATGCGCCCGCGCGCGGATCCCGTGCGCGGTGCGGCATGACGACTGCGTCTTAGCGTGACGCATCGCGCAGTCCGTTTGCACAGAAGCCCGTTCATCAGCGCGGCATGAGGTACGGACATTCAGCGCCGCTCCCGGCTGGGTGTCAGCACCCACCGCGCGGAGATCGAGAATGCCCGTAAGACTGGTGTTTTTCATCCTTGTATTCATGTTCGAGGCTGTGCAGGCGATAGGGCAGACCTTGCAGCCGAAGGAGACGGCGCCACCACCGGAAACGCCCCAAACCCCTCCGACAGCGAAGCCCGATGCTGCATTGCCCGGCCCGCGGTATTTCAACCTGCGCTTCGACGAGGATTTCAGCTACCTGGATGGGGAACCGGGAACCTACCGCGAAGACTTCTTCGACCCGATCAAGAACATCCGCTTCGGTGAGGACTGGCGCCTGAGCGTCGGAGGCGAGTTCCGGTTTCGCCTGGAGGCCGAGACCAACAAGCTCTTCGACGCCAACGCCCGCACCCAGGACACGTTCCAGTTGTACCGATACCTCCTCCATCTCGACCTCAAGTACCGGGATGCGTTTCGTGTGTTTGCCCAGGGTATTGCGGCGTTCGATGAGGACCGCGGCCTGCCACCACGACCCATAGACGAAAACCGGTGGGACCTTCAGCAACTGTTCACCGACCTGCGTGTGGCAGGCGAGGACGTTCCACTGACCCTGCGCATGGGGCGTCAGGAGCTGCAATACGGCAAACAGCGTTGGGTGTCGCCGCTCGAGTGGGCCAACGTCCGCCGCCGCTTCGATGGGGTGAAGGCGATGTGGGAAGACGAGCGTTGGCAACTCGACGCATGGTATGCCAAGCCGGTCGTTGTCAAACCGCGGCAAGGGGACGACTGGGACGAGCAGTTCGATTTCTACGGAGCGTACTTCACGTACAAGGGGATTCCCCGCCATGGAATCGACGTTTACGCCCTGGGCACACATAAGACGGGGAGCTACCTGAACCCGAATGGCAAGGTCGGAGATGAGAGCCGTTTCATGCTGGGGTCGAGGTTCTGGGGAGCGACTGGACCGTGGGATTACGAGGCGGAGGTGGCCGGACAGTGGGGGCACTGGGCGGGTGACACCATTCAGGCTTGGAATATCAGCCTGGAAGGCGGCCACGTTTTCACAGAGGCGCCATGGAAGCCGCGCATCGGCGCCGGCTTTGATAGGGCAACGGGCGACAAGGACCCCCGTGACAGCAAGGTCGGTACCATCGATCAGTTATTCCCCCTGGGACACGCGCTGTTTGGTTACCTGGACCTGATCGGTCGCAACAACATCACGGCTGTCAACGTCAACCTTTCGGCCTGGCCGGTGGAAAAGCAGGTGAGGTCGGAACTCGCCTTTCACAGCTTCTGGCTGACTGAAGACAAGGATGCCCTGTACAGTGCGGCCGGGCGTCCCGTGCGGCGCGACCCGACCGGCACAAGCGGCTCCGAGGTCGGACACGAGCTCGACCTGACGATCCTCTGGAACGTCGACGTCCATTCAAAAGTGCTCTTTGGCTACTCGCACTTCTGGGACGGTGATTTCATCAGTAACACCGGTAAGAGCGAAGACCCCGATCTGTTTTATGTTCAATTTCAGTACAAGTTCTAGCAAAGGCTCCAAAGGAGAACACAGCAGTGAAAAGGATTCAAGGAATCGTGAAATTGACCATGGTGGGACTGCTCACGGGCTCCGCGATGTTCCAGGTCGGCAGTTGTTCTGCACAAGACCTCAAGGTGCAGCTGTCCCGGGGGCTCACCACAACCCTGAACGGGTTGTTCAATGTCCTTGCCACTGATCTGGCCAACGAGATCTTTGACGTGGATGACTAGTACCTCACTTCGCGCCGTGCCGGCTTGGGCGTAAGCGAAAGCCAAAGAGAGGAGAAGAAGCTTGTTCAAGGATTTCATCGGTGTTGGGGTGCCCTCGAGGCCGGGCAGCCGCGCCCGGCACCTGCCGTTTCATCCCTGCATGAACCATGAGGCGCACCAAGAGGTGGCGCGGCTGCACCTGCCGGTTGCGCCGAAGTGCAACATCCACTGCAGCTACTGCCAGCGCATGGTGGATGCTTCGCGGATGCACGAAATCTGCCCCGGCTTGTCGGCCGTGATCCTCACCCCCGCTGAGGCACTGGCCAAGACCGAAGCGTTTCTCTCTCAATGGGGCGACGGGGCGGTCGTGGGCATCGCCGGCCCGGGCGATCCGCTTGCGAATGAGGAGACCTTCGAAACCTTGGAGCTTATTCGTTCCCAGTACAGTCGGGTCACACTTTGCCTGTGTACAAACGGCCTCGAGCTCCCCGAATCAGTCCCGGCATTGCGTCGGCTCGGGTTGGAGCACCTTACGGTGACCATCAACGCGGTCGATCCTGACGTGGCAGAGAGGATTCATTCGCGGGTCAGGATCAAGCGGCGAATCATCCGCGGCATCCGTGGCGCACGCTTGCTGATTCAACGTCAGTTGGATGGCCTGACTGCGGCAGTCGACCGCGGCATGCACGTCAAAGTGAACACCGTTGTCATCCCCGGCGTCAACGAATTCCACGTGGAGACGGTTGCCCGGGAAGCGGCCGCGCGGAGCGCTTCCATATTCAACCTTATGCCGCTGATTCCCCGGAAGCATACGGCCGATCGATCACCGCCGTCGGAGTGCCACATCAAACTGCTGCGGCAACGATGCAAGAAGCACTTGCCCGTGTTCGACCGCTGCAAGCAGTGCCGAGCGGATGCAGAGGGCGTTCCTGGAAGACCGAACGCATTACCCATCAAGCGGGAGCCCCTTATGAATCGCAGACGTTTTCTCAAGGCGTCCGGCATCGCGATGACGGGGACGTTGTCCGCACCGGCGATCGGCTTGGCTGCAGACTTCAGAGGAGAAAGCCTGCAGCTCTGGTCGTGCGGCGGTCTGGCCGAGGCGTTCATCCCGGCCAACAAGCTGTACGAACAGAGGACTGGCTGTGCGGTCAGCTACACGGGTGCCTTCGCCGCCGCTTTGGGCAAGTCGCTTCTGGGCAACGCTCAGACGGAGGTTTTCGCGCCGCGGGTTCTCGAACTGGCAAAGAGACTGAAGACTCAAGGCAAGATGCTGCGCTTCTGGCCGCTGTGCTTCACACGGTACGTCCTCGTCACGCCAAAGGGCAACCCCGCCGGTATCAGGGGGATTGAGGATCTTAAAAGACCGGATGTCCGTACGGTCCTGTCGCCTGGTGCTTCGCCGCCCGGCGGCGAGGCCACGCTGGGCATTCTGAAAAAGGCGGGAGTGCTAGAAGCGGCGCAGAAACATGCAGTGCGGAACGGCGATTGCGTGCAGCGCGACGTGGCGGCCATCGTCAACGGAGAAGGCGACGTGGCCGTCGTGGAGCAACGCATCACGCGGCTGCCCGGTGTGGTGAACCGGGTGGAGGTCATCGACATTCCGGAGGACTTCATTCCCGGCAAGCCCGTCCCCTTTGTGATCGGCATCATGAAATGGGCGAAGAACTCGAAGCTTGCGCAGGATTTTGTCGATTTCATTCGTTCGGCGGAAGGACAGGCCTTCTTCAGCGCGGCCGGTTTTATCCCGGCTGTGTCCGAAGAAGGCCGCAGGTTGACGGAGAAGTACGGGGTGAAAGATGCGTGAGACACGAGCAAAGGGTGGGAACAAGATGCACTGGGCGAGGAGACTCTCACAGGTTTTCTTTATGTTCCTGCTGGGCGAGTTCGCCTTCTACGGCGTCTTCCGATGTCCGTTCGCCGTTCCCTATGTCAGTTGCGGCAATTGCCCCGTGACGCAGTGTCCGGGAAGGAAGTGGTGGATTCCGATCTGGGCGGGCATCCTTTTGTCCGGTTTGGTGCTGGGGCGGGTGTTCTGTGGATGGGCTTGCCCGGCAGGCTTTGTCTCAGACGTGTTGGGCCAGGCAGCCCCGCTCAGGCGAAAGCTCGCCGGGTCCGTAGACCGGATTCTGTCTATGGGGAAGTACGTTGTTCTTGTGGCAGCCGTCGGCGTGTTCGTCGTCTTGAGTAATCCGCGCTGGGCGATCCCGATTCGAACGGGCGAGTTCTTCCGATCCGTTAAGCTCACTTTCGAACATGCCGATTCTCTCTGGATCGGGCGGACCGCGTTCGTACTGGTCGCCATCGGCTCGGGCGTTGTCCTGTCCCATTTCTGGTGCCGTTACCTTTGTGCAACCGGTGGGATTCTGGAAATCCTGAACAAGATCGCCATCTTCAAATACCATCGAACCGCCAACTGCAATGATTGTGATGAATGCCACGAGGTCTGCCCGGTCGAAACCCGGCCGGCGGAGACGAACTGCAACAACTGCGGAGACTGTGCCCGGGTTTGCCCGACGGGGGCGATCAAATTGGGCCGAACTGACGGGGCATCGGCGCGCAGCAGGGAGTGAGAGATTTCTTGAGCAAGAGACTCCTTGCCGCCGCATCGTGGATTCTGCCGGCGACTGAAGGCGGCCGGGAGCCGTCCCATTCCCGCCGTAACCTTGCCGGGTGGCTACTGTCGCTGCACGGCCAGGAAGTCGATGCCGATCGTCGGATCGCTCACCGTGTCCGCCGCACCCTCGAAGGTGATCTTAAGCGTGTGCTCTCCTTCCGATAGCTCGACTGCATCGGTGGCGAACTGACGGGCGAGTACGCGGTACGGAACGTACAAATCGATTCCTTCTTGCCGGCCGCTGAAGATCGTGGCTTTCCCGTCCAGCCTTGTCGTGATGCGTCCCGATTGGGCATTCAGGGCAAGCCCAAGGTGCAGACGGTAATTCCCGGCCTCGGACACGGAGAAGCGAAGTTCGAGCTCTTCGCCAACGGCCTCCGGGTGCCACTGGAGGAGTTTCCCTCCGGCGCGCAGGTTGTCCTGCACCGATTCCACCTGTGGACCCGGTTGCGCGATGTCCTCGGCCTGGTGGTAGACGGAATCGTGCATTCCCAAGCTTGCCACCGGCTCCCAGGATGCGGGCAGTTCGAGTACTCGCAGGTCTTCGTCGGTGATGGCGACGTGATCGTCCATCGTTTCCGGCCGGGCGTAATAATAGCCGATCCGGGCGTAGGACATGTCGGGCACCTGATCATGCGGGAACAGCTCGAGGTAGAACGCGAGGTGCCTGCTGAACGGCAGGTCGTCGAGGATATGCCAGCGGTAATTGGTCACGAAGCCTCGGTTGCCGTAGCCGTCGTTGCGCGGCTGACCGCAGTAAGCGTGTTCGAAGATATCCGGTACAGACCAGGCATAGTTGAAGTAGTCTTCCGAACCGGTCCCGAACGTCGAGGGGACCGTGTCGTCGTCCACGAAGACCTTCTCGTCCCCCTCGCCCCACCATCCGCCGTAAGGTGATGACACATGACAGGGATTCAGCAACATCAAGGCCGATCCCACGTATCGCCCGACCCCATTGGCGATGAGAAACGGCATGTCCTGCACCGCCTGGCGCGCTCCGAGCACCCCGTGGTCCACCCGCCAGCGAGCGCGAAAGTGCATCGACCGCTCGTTCCATTCGTAGTCCATGGGCAGGACCGAGCCCGTCACCGTCACCGGCTGCTCCCCCCGGTTGTCCAGTTCGATCTTAAGCGACGATTCGAATGGCATGAGATAGCGGCAGGTCATGGTCCCGTCGGGCGCCACCGTGAAAGGCAGCGAGTTCAAAGGGTTGATACCCGGGGCGGCCCCGAAGAAATCGCCGATCGGCGCCTGCACCTGTCCCCAGCGATGTCCGTCGCAGTAGATGTGCAGAAGGGTTTGCCGCAGCGCGCGGTCCAGATCCGGCGCTTCAACCTTCAGGGTCAGCCGCTCCAGCGCCTGCGGTCCGTCAAGGTTCAAAACCTCGGTCTTTTCATGTGGCTGGATCGCAGCGTCGATCGCCACCGGCGCATTCTGACTCGTGACCGGGTAATCCAGCGCCGGATCGGTCAATATCCGCGTGGTCTCGTCAAGAACTTCTGCGAGGATGGCCAGATCTTCGGGATCGAACGTCCTGACTGCGGTTCCGGGCTCGTATCGCCGAATCTGAACGTGGTAGAAATGAACTTCCTTGAGCTTGCCGACCCAGATCATGCGACAGCTCTTGGCAAACGGAATCGGGCAGTAAGCCGCCTCGCGTTGCCGGAACAGGTTGGCCGGCACTGAAGCTTTGTCGCCGTGCGTCTTGGCTATCGCATGGTAGGGGGAGAGCAGGAAGTCCGCCGCCGGGCCGTCGTAGAGCGGCTTCCGCGCGCTATCGAGATAGACGCGGATGTCGCCGCCGATGGCAGCCGTCCATGTGCGCACGATCGCGCCGGGGCCCTCGACATCGCAGATCAGGTACTCGCCCACACCCTCACCGTTCGGCTCAGCAAGCACGGCCTCGAAACCCGGGATCTCTTCACCGCCGAAACCGTCCGAGTTCGCATACCAATCCGGACCGCCGGGCAGACTGCTGCGCCGGTCATAGGACGAAAACTGCACGGTCTTATAGGAGGGCTCGGGAAACTCGGCGAGGCGCTCCAGATCCGTCATCTCCCGCACCAGTTGCCCGGTGTGGATGGGCATCGTGACACAGCCGACCAATTGCGATACGCCAACGGCAAGCAGTGAATATGCGGCGACCCTGTTCATATGCTGACCTCTCCCTTTTGTGTTGGAGTCGGACGTGCTTCCCCGGGGCGAAGCAAAGCCTGCCCAAGGGACGGAACATCGGCCATCATACACTCGTCACGGTTGCCGGGCGAGTCGTCGCCGAAGGTCTTGCACGCATGGAGCGCGAACCCCTGCTGAGTGGCATGCATTGATGCGGTCTTATCCCGATCCATCGGGGGGGGCGACAAAGGACCTTGTATCTCGGCCTACGCCCCGAGGTTCGACTCGTCGGGCGCGCAACATGTAGACCAGGTAAACGGCCATCGTGCCGAAGATGACCACCAGTCCCACGATGACGGTCATGCCCAGGTTTTCCTGCGCGCCCAGTGCTACCTGGATGGAGGCCCATTCCAACGCCGCAAACAGCCAGGTCATCTCCATCTTCATGCATTGAGTCAGCTCGAAGCCGATGCGAGGCGGCACACCGCGGGGCACGTTGATGAATCGCTCCGGCAGGAAGCAGACGCTCGTCAGCACAACGTACAGAAACACAACGAGCGCGGCCGGAGTGATCATCGCGCCGCGCCCGCCCCACCTGTCCGGTTCGCCCGCGAGATTGAAATGGATCGGAATCTCTTCCGGCAGCCGCGACCAATATGCCAGCGGTATCAGGATGGCCGCAAGGAGCCCCACCAGCGCGAAAGCCTCGAAAGCCTTCTGCCGGGCCGTGCCTGCGAGTCTCACCTTCATCTCTTCCGAGAGCATCATCCGATCCTCACGATCTGCGGCCCGGCCGGACGGGTCGCACCTGCCAGGGCTGGATCACGATCCCGGAATTCTACGAGACCGGCCTGGGCAACGACCATTCTAAAACCGAGCTCTTGTTTCTAATTCCTGGTACCCCGCCACGGCGCGCTACTGCCGTGTGCTACTCTTGAGCAATGGCGCGCGGTCACGGTCTCTGGAGAAGCGAGGTAGCTTCTGAAGAGCTCAAACCGTAGACTGTGAACCGTAGTCGGTGAGCTGTTGCCCTTGAGTCGTTCCGTCATGCCGCACGAACCTGGACTGCATCAATCGCCGCCACTGTTGCAGATGACCGGTATGGTCAAGTCGTTCGACGGGCAGCGCGTGCTGCACGACGTGGACTTCGACCTGCGGGCCGGTGAGGTGCACGTGCTGGCGGGCGAGAACGGCGCGGGCAAAAGTACGCTGATCAAGATCCTCGGCGGCGTCCATCGGCCCGACAAGGGCGAGATCCGCCTGTCCGGCTGGGCGATGAGATTCCGATCACCGCGTGAAGCGGCCGCCCAAGGCGTCGCCATCATCCACCAGGAGCTGTCGCTCGTTCCTTCGATGTCCGTGGCCGACAACGTCTTTCTCGGGCGAGAGCGATCTACATGGGGCTGGATGCGTCGCAGAGGTCAGAACGCGGCATGCGTCGGAGTGCTGAATCGACTGGATCTGCAACTCGATCCGCGAAGGATCGCCGGATCATTCCCCATCTCGATCCAGCAGATGATCGAGATTGCCAAGGCCCTGGCGCAAAAGGCTGACATCATCGTGATGGACGAGCCCACAAGCGCGTTGAACGAGCTTGAGGTCGAGCGGCTCTTTGGATGCATTGCCGATCTGAAGTTGCAAGGCTGCGGCATTATTTACATTACGCACAAGCTCGAGGAGGTCTATCGGATTGCCGACCGCATCACGGTTCTTCGCGACGGCTTTCATGTGGCCACCGCTGCGGCGAAGGACATGCCGGCGAGCGCGTTGATTCATCACATGGTCGGGCGGGAATTGGCGGACCACGCCGAGAGCCGCAGCCGGCGGCCCCCCGTCGCCGTTCCGATTGTCTTGGACTTAAAGAACGTCACGGTGCGAGCCGCCGGCCGGCAGCGAAAACCTCTCGTGGACAACATATCCCTCACCGTACGCGCCGGGGAGATCGTCGGTCTGGCCGGGCTACAGGGCTCGGGCAACAGCGATCTGCTGATGGGGCTGTTCGGCGCGTACGGGCGTCGGGCGACGGGTACGATTCTGATTGACGGCGTACCCTATCGACCCACCTCTCCTCGCGGCGCCAGTCACCGCGGCATTGCCCTGGTCACCAACGATCGGCAACGCACCGGGCTGGTGCTCAACATGAGCGTGACGGCCAATGCGACTCTGGCATCGTTGGCTCGCGTATCGCCGGGTGGATGGCTGCGATCGGCGCACGAAATCCGATTGGCTGCGGAGAGCACCAAGGCCCTGCATCTGCGGGCCGCTTCGTTGCGTCAGAGCGTGGC
>CP070718.1:1552211-1564455 GCA_020350565.1 Phycisphaerales bacterium | reverse complement strand
GAAGTGTTCGATAACCGGTCTTCCCTGCTTGGGCCAGACGATGCTGATCACATCGAAACGCGCGGCTGCATTCTGCCGGCCACGCTCCATAAGAAAGTACTTCGCCACCTTGACCATCTGATGCTGTTTCTGTGGCCCGACGGCTTCAAATGGTGCAGCCAAATCGTCCGAGACCCGCGTCTTGGTCTCGACGAAGACCACGGTGTCCTTATCGAGGGTAATCAGGTCGACCTCGCCGAGACGACAGCGATAGTTGGTGGCAAGAATCCTATGACCGCACTCTCGCTTGAGGTAACGCGCTGCTACCCGCTCACCGCGTTTCCCCAACAGGAGTCGCAGGTTCATACCTCGGCCGCAATCGGCTCCGGCTCATCGGCGGTCTTCTTTTGCGCGCGCAGCTCAGGCAGCTTCCGCGCTTTGCCGACCCGCTTTCGGAGGTAGAACAACTTGGCCCGGCGCACCTTGCCGCGCCGCCTTACGATCACGTCCACGACATTGGGGGAGTGGAAAGGAAAGGTCCGCTCCACGCCCTGGTTGGCGACGATGCGACGCACGGTGAACATCTCGTTGACGCCGCGGCCGCGGCGAGCGATCACAACGCCGCCGAAGGTCTGGATGCGTTCTTTGTCACCTTCACGGATGCGGCACTTCACGTCGACGGTATCGCCAATGTGGAACTCTGCCGGCTTGGCTTTGAGATAGGGCTTTTCGACTTTATCAATGATCCGCTGACCCATTACGTCACTCCCAAGCTGGGCCCATTGGCCTACCGATCGTCGCCCAACAGATCAGGGCGTCGTTCAAGAGTTCGCTTCTTGGCTTGCTCTGTGCGCCAAGCCCGAATGCGACCGTGATCCCCCGACAGTAGCACTTCCGGGACGGTCATGCCACGAAAGTCCCGGGGCCTGGTGTATTGCGGGTACTCCAGGTAACCTCTGGAGAAAGATTCCTCTTCTACCGACTCCTCGCCACCGAGAACGCCCGGCAGCAATCGAGCGACCCCATCGATGAGCACGATGGCGGCCGGCTCACCGCCGGACAGCACGTAATCCCCGATCGAAACCTCGCGAGCTTCGATTCCCGTGCGAATCCGCTCGTCAAAGCCTTCGTAATGCCCGCAGAGGATAACCAGCCACGGTTTGGAGGCAAGCTCTGTCAGTATCTTCTGTGTCAGCAGCTCGCCCTGGGGCGTCAGAATAACTCTTACCGGCTCCGTTTCCGCGTCGCTCTCCACGCTCTCGAGGGCGTCGAAGACCGGGCCACACATCAGCACCATGCCCGGTCCACCGCCGAAAGGACGGTCGTCGACGCTCTTGTGTGTGTCCTTCGCGAAATCGCGGAAGTTGACGCACCTTACCGAGAGGGAGCCGCCCTCAACTGCGCGCCCGATGATGCTCGCAGACAAAAACGGCTCGAACACTTCTGGGAAAAGCGTCAGAACGTCGATCCGCATGCCACAATCACCTCGGACTCAACCCGAAGACGCTCAGGAGTCCGACGGCGAGCCAACCTCCTGCCTCTTGAGCAGGCTTCGAACGGTGTCGGTCGCTTGCGCACCGACGCTCAGCCAGTAGTCGATCCTGTCCCGCTTGAGGCTGACTTGCTGCACCGGATCCTTGTTGCACGGGTCGTAAAATCCCAACTCCTCGATGACCTTGCTGTCGCGCGAGCGCCGCCCGTCAACCGCGGCGACGCGGTAGAACGGTCGGTGACGTCGCCCGACCCTCTTAAGCCTGATTCTTACGGCCACTCCGTTCTCCTGTACCGGGACCGACACCTCACTGCTCAAGCCAACATGCCAAGCAAAGGGCAGAGTCCAGCTAGTATACGCCTGTTAGCCAGGGCTTCAAGGTGTCCGCGAAGGATGACCAAGGATGGGGGTAGGTGCGGAAGGAGGCGGGAGCCTCGCGAGGGGTGGCAAAGCTCCCCCGAGTCACCGGGGAGGGGGCGCGGGAACCCCAGCACCGTCTAATGAGCCAGACCACGCCATCCCAATGGGGGTGGATCCCGAGGGAAGCAAAGGGCCGCGGAGACGCGAACACGGCAGGAGGCCAAAAAAGAAAGCACCGCTCACCCTAAGGCGAAACGGTGCTTTCCGGAGGGGAAAGAAGCCAGGTACTTCAGCTGATAGCCCCTACGGGCACCCTCCGGGATGATACTCATTCAACGGGCGGCGCAGCAAAAAGTTCGCGCCCGATCACTTCCCAGTATCGGCATCTTCAGTCCAAGACCTTTGGCCCGTCTCGGCATTTTATTTTACCCGCACGCCCCCCAGGGTCACCCCCTGAAGGCGGTTTTTTTAGGACTTCTTACAGCCCCTAGCACTTGGCATAGCCGCAGCTATCACAGGTTTCGCAGCCTTCGTTAAACCGTAGAGGGGTGCGACACTCTGGGCAAACTACCTTAAACTGCGTTTTCTGCCACTGTAATCCTCTTTTTTCTGCTTTATGAAAGCCGATCAGCCCTGGGGCGTCATGCTTGCTGGCACCGCTGCCCCCGGTTCGATCGCTGCTGTTGCCTTTGCCGTTGCCATTGGCGGAACGCCCGTTCTTGCCGTTTTGTGGCACGGAGGTGTTATCCAAGGCGGCCATGTCGTACTCACCGAGGATGAGGGCTTTGAGCCCGAACTGGGCCTTGGCCCGCATGTACCTCGACAGGGCGCGTCCCAGACCATCGGCCAAGCTCATGATCTTGCCTTCCTTGGTGCTGACCTGAAGGCTTGAGCCGATACCGCGCATCTGCTGGATCACATGCTGAATGCTCCCGCCCGAGCGCAGCCACAGGCTCACCATTCGGCAGATTGCCTCAAGATCGCTGTTGGCCAAGTCACCGCCTTTGCCGAGCTGAGCGAAAACCTCCAGTTCCCGCTCGCTCTTGGGATCCACGGTAATGTTGATGTGCATATTGCCGAAAGGGGTCAATTGACGAATGCGAATACCGCTGGTGATCTCCGGCAGCACGGCGGGATGCAACGCCGGTGGCACAGCGGGCTGCGGCCCTTCCTGCGGTTTGCTTTTCCCGCCATCCTCGTTGACCTCCTTGCTGTCTCTCAGCGCCATCGGCTGGTGATCGCGGCAGCCGTCGCGGTACACGGTGACGCCCTTGCAGCGCAGATCGTAAGCAAGCTGGTAGATTTCCTCAATTGCGCCAACCGGCGCATCATTGGGGAAGTTGATCGTCTTGGAGATCGAGGCGTCGCAATGCGTCTGGAAAGCCGCCTGCATGCGCACGTGCCACTCCGGGGCGACATCATGAGCACAAACAAACACACGGCGGACATCGTCGGGGACGCCCGGGAGATTAGCGAGGGTGCCGTCCGTGGCAAGACGCTCCATCAGTCCCTCGCTAAACAGTCCTCGATCACGAGCAACCCCCTCGAAGATGGGGTTGACCTCCACCATCTGGGTGAGGTTCTTTTCCTGACCGCGCAGCACATTGCGCAAAAAGGCAAGGCTGTACAACGGCTCGATACCGCCGGAACAGCCGGCAATGATGCTGATCGTCCCGGTGGGAGCAACCGTCGTGCACGTCGCATTGCGCATCGGCCGGCTGCGCTTCGTATCGTGGATGCTGCCTTCCCAATTGGGGAAGCAGCCGCGCTCTTTCGCAAGCCTTTCGCTACAGCTGTGCGATTCATCGCTGAGGAACTTCATGAACCGCTCGCCCCACTCTACACCCTCATCGCTGTCGTACGGGACGCCTAGTTTGAAGAGCGCGTCGGCAAAACCCATGATGCCGAGCCCGATCTTGCGGTTGCCCTTGCAGATGCTCTCGATTTGAGGCAGCGGATAACGATTGACGTCGATGACGTCGTCCAGAAAGCGCGTCGCCTCATGAACGGTTTCCCGCAAACCGTCCCAATCAACGCAGGGCACGCCGCGCTCGTTGTACCCCACAAACCGGGCCAAGTTGATGCTGCCCAGATTGCAGGCTTCATAGGGGAGCAGTGGCTGCTCGCCGCACGGGTTGGTAGCCTCGATGCGACCCACGTGGGGAGTGGGGTTATCTTCGTTGATGCGATCAATGAACACAACACCGGGCTCACCGGTCCGGTGCGCGTTGTTGACGATGATATCCCAGAAGTCTCGACACGTATAAAACTCGCCTTCGGGCGTATCACCGTTTTCCTCGACCGGTACCAGCGAACGGATGTCGTATCCCTGAATATCAACGTCTTTGGGTATGACGTAGCGCCGCTTCGTGCGCGGGTTCACCACAACATGGGGCGCGTCCGGCTGGCTGCGGAACTTCTCCATCCACTCATCGGTGACCTTGACGGAAATGTTGTAGTTGGTGAACTGCGTCAGGTCCTCTTTGGCGTGGAGGAACTTCAGAATATCGGGGTGATGGATGTACATCATCCCCATGTTGGCGCCGCGACGGAAGGCGCCCTGCTGGATCGCGTTGGTCGCTTCGCTAAAGGCCCGCCAGAAAGACATGGGCCCGCTGGTGGTGCCGCCCGAGCTTCTGATATAATCTCCCGTAGGACGTAATTGGTCAAAGGCGAAACCCGTGCCGCCGCCCGCCTTCTGAATAAGGGCGGTGTACTTGATCGCGTCGAAGATCTCGTCGATGCTGTCGCCGACCGGCAGCACGAAGCAGGCGCTCAGCATGCCCATTTCCCGCCCGGCGTTCATGAGGGTCGGACTGTTGGGCATGAACCGCCTGCTGACCATCAGGCGATAGAACCTTTCCTCCCACTCGCTGCGGACCTCCGGGTCGTTCGAGTAGATCCGCTCGGCATCGGCGATGGCCCGTGCTACCCGCCGGAACAGATCGCGCGGTGATTCCGTGTACCGACCCGCTTCGTCCTTTTTAAGGTACCTGGCACGAAGCACGCGCTCCGAATTCTCACATAACTGCAGACCGTCAATCGCCCGGCCCCCATCGCCGGAACCTGCAGGTCTTGCACTTTCGCGCCAATCCGTTGTTACGACTGCTTTGGACATGCGAACTCCTGCGCTCCCACCGGTTGATCCGCCGAGTAGTTCGACGCAATGAATCACCGAGCCCTGGGAGCCGTGCCTCACAGACGAGGCACACGGAAACCCTGCTTCGAGGCGTCCCTGCCCCGCAGAAAATCCCCAAGACCTAGGTTTTGAACGTCAAAAGCTCGCCGCTGAGCCGACCTCCCCTCCGAAGCTTTGTGATACCTCGGACCTCGGAAGGTTCACATCATCAATGGGCGGGCTGCCGGGCCTGAACAATGAACCGCCACACACCCGGCATTCTTGACTCTACCCCACTTATTGGGTCGCGTCAAGGAAAAATGCCCATATGTTGTGGGGTCTTTTTCATTTTCCCCGCGGACCCAATGGGGAAAGCCGATAAAGATGCCGCTGAGGCACTGCAAGTGGTTGCAGCAAATGGACTTGCGATGCTTCGATCGCCTGTGACTTTTATTCTAATCGTAAAAACTTCACAGCCACTTTCGGCATCGCGTCGGGCGTCTCTGCCGTGCAATCAAGGCTGCCATCGACGCGGGCCATCAGACCGCCCACTCAGCCCGCTGCGACCGGGCTGCGTCGGCTCAGGAGACTGCGTCTTGCCGGGGAATCCTTTCATCTTCGATGAAATTATTGAGCCTACAAGCTAATTCCAATCTCCGGTTTCGTCTGTCTGCACCATCACGGCACCAACATCGATGACCCTCGCCTCTTGACACACCGCGCGCGGTGTAGCTAAGCGACAGAACAGTTGATGCGCACCGTTTGGAGTGACACGGTGCCGCCGTCTTGGCACTTCGACGAATGAGATGATCGGCTTCGATGGTTGCGCCGCTGTCGAGCGGCGGACTCGGGCGGACCGCGCGTAAATTCTTACACGCCAGGCGCCGTCAAGGCTAATGCGTTCTTTGCGCCCGCCCGCTTCAGTTTCCAACGTATGTGAGTGAAGTGCGGGCCTGAATCTGGTTCGGATCGAGCCACTCCGTAAGGGCCGCGCGCCTTCGGTCGTCCAACATGCCTTGCACAAGGTCCCCTCTGATGCTTTCAAACTCATCCTCTCGGCCGGGAATGCTCTCACGCCATTGAACCACCAGCACCTTGGATTGCTCCTTCCATTCGAAAAGCGCCAAGGGGTCAGTGGCATCCTCGAGCGCAAAGATCTTCTCAACAATCTCCATCGGTAGTGACCCGACATCCGGCACCCTTTGAAGAGGCATTTTCTCCAAACGCGCAGCGGCAGACTGCGACATACGGGCGAACGGCTCGGGCGCGGCGTATTTGAGTGTCTGCGCGATAAGATTCTTCTCTTGCCTGATCGTCGTCAGTTCCTCATCCGCCTGGAAGGCCCCTTCCAGCCCACCCAAAGTGCGAACCTGGGCCATCAGTTGCCGCCCCTTGGACAAGGCCGTCTCATAACCCCGGAGAAGGCGCAGGTCGCGTTCCGCTTCCTCGCGGACTTCGTCCACGGACTCGGCGGGATGGGCGTCCCGCGTTTCGATGACCCGAAACACAAAGAGATCACCGTTGCCGATGTTCCGCAACACATAGCGACACGGTTCGAATAGAGCAACGTAGTCCGCGGTGTCACCCTTCTTTGGAAACTCGACAACGCCCTGACATTTGAAGGCAAGAGAACCCAGGTTGAGGAAACGGGTTTGCGTTGGAACACGGGCCTGCCCGATCTCCGGCAGGGTCATGGCTTTAGTCGCGGTGAAGAAGCCTGTTGTCGAGAGGGTAACGGCATCACCGTAAGCGATCTTCTCCGGCATGTTCTTTACGATCTGCTTCAGGTAAGCCGGCGCATCCACAGCGTCCGGCCTGTCCCGATAGCCGTCTTCGCCGCGCTTGGAATACGCCCACGGGTCAGCCGCCTGCTGGAGGAGGTAGTTGGCAATTGCCTTTGCGGCCTGGTCGGCCCATTTATTGCGTACGGTGCTCATGGCGAAGGATTGGGTTTCCTCCCATGTAAAGTAATCGCTCTTTGGCGCGTTCTCATCAACTGGCCCTTCGACCTGCTCTTGCGCGGGCCTACGGAAAGCCGGATCGGTGGTGCGATTGGACTCGTAGTATTCCCGCGCCTCCCGCTCGAGCGTGGCCTTTCCGACGCGAAGATTGGCCGCGATATAATCCCGATTGATCCTGACGTACTCTATCCTCACCGACGGGGGCACGCGGTAGCCGAACTGCAAGCCACCCTCCGGATCCTTGTCACGATACGTATTAACGTGATCGGCGAGTTCCTGTTCGGTGAACTGCAGGTCTTCGTCGACGAAGGCAGCAGCGGGGATCACGACGGTCTCGATTCGCACTTTGTCGAGGGCAGCCTTGGCTGCATTTCTGATCGCGGCCTCGCTCGGGCGGTTGGCAAAGGCAATGGATAGGGCCGCCTCCCGAATCATCACGTACTGGGAGATCGCATGGTAGAAATGCTTGGGCTGGACCCGCTGCATCCGGGCGCTTCGCTCGACTTCCTCCAACACACCTTGGCTCTGCAACAGACTCTCGACGTAAACGGTGCTCGGCGCGTAGCCGAGCTTCTCTGCTTCGCGCGTGAGCATGATCCAGTGTGGTCGCTCCAACGGCTCGATGCCGGGTAGCCGCCCGAATGGAGCCTGCCAAAAGTGGCCCCTTGATTGCAGGATGTTGGTGTAGAATTTGGCTCGATCCATGTCCGCCCCGGAAACCGGTCCCAGGCTGCTCTGGTACCTGTCCCTGCTGCTGGGATCCACCGTTAGCAGGTCTTGGAGGGCCGATCCGCCGACGAACACGACCATCAAGAAGGCCATGAAAACGGCTAGCAGCATCTTGTTGTTCTTGCGAAGCCACTTCATCATGATGACGTAAATCCTTATTTGCTAACAAGTTAGCGTTTTGCCAAGTCGAACGTGACAATATAGAGGATCGGCTGGCGAAATCAAGCCGCGTAGCGATCGATTTCCCCGCGCCGGTTTGACAGCCCACAGGCCTCCTGCTAAACCGCCGACCTCGACTTGCCCTCCCCGGCCTATAATCGTGCGTTGGAGAACGCGGGGTCTGGTGTCGATATAACTGACCATCCGTGGGGGCGGTTGTCCCCCAACCGATCGCTGCAAGAGGCAGGTACAGTGGCCCGCAAGACGCAAACCTCTGGCAAAGCGTTGGTTATCGTCGAGTCGCCCAGCAAGGCTCGAACGATCAACAAGTACCTGGGACGTGACTACACGGTCATGGCCAGCATGGGCCACGTGCGTGACCTGCCTCCGAGCAACTTTGGCATTGACATCGAACGCGGCTTCGAGCCGGAATATCAAGTTCTACAGGACAAAAGGAAGGTTGTCGGCGAACTGAAGAAGGCCGCCGCAAAGGCGGGCCGCGTCTATCTGGCGACAGACCTCGACCGGGAAGGGGAAGCCATTGCCTGGCATCTCGTCCATGCTCTGGGGCTGGATGTGGCCGACACCAAGCGGGTCGTCTTCAACGAGATCACCCAGTCGGCGATTCGGCAAGCGTTCAACCATCCGCAAGAGCTGGACATGGAGAAAGTGAATGCCCAGCAGGCGCGGCGTATTCTCGATCGGATCGTCGGTTATCAACTCAGCCCGCTGTTGCAGCGGAAAATCGCACGAGGTCTGTCAGCAGGGCGCGTGCAATCCGTCGCTGTTCGCTTGATCGTGGAACGCGAGCGCGAAATCCGCGCGTTCCTGCCGGAGGAGTCCTGGCGCATCTTCGGCGTCTTCGCAACGGAGAAGGAGAAGGCGGACAAACTGGCCGCCGCATGGGAGAAGTTTCAAGCCGACGCCCAAGAGAACGGTAACGGCCGGTCCGTTAAGCAGCGCAATACCTGGCTCTCCAAGCACGGTTGTCTCTATACGGAATTGATCAAGCTGGGCGGGCAGGAGTGCAAGCTTGCGAATCTGGAGGAGGCCCGGGCAGTCGCCGAAGCGTTGGGCTTCGTGGTGCAGGAGGTGAAGGAAAGCGACTTCGAGGAATACACGAAGCATGGCCTCAGGAAGAAGCGATTAATCGGCGCGATTGATCGCGGAGCCTCGGGCGCCTGCTCGATCAAAGCAATCCAGAAGCGGCGCACGACGACGAGGCCCAGCGCGCCGTTCACAACGGCAGCGTTGCAGCAGGCCGCCTCGAGTACCTTGGGGTTCGGTCCGGCGCGTACGATGCGCATCGCCCAACAGCTCTACGAGGGCGTGGACTTGGGCGATGGCGAAGGCCCGGTCGGGTTGATCACGTACATGCGAACCGATTCCACGAACCTGAGCAAGGAATCGGTCGGGGCCGCACGCAATTATATCCAGCAGCAATTCGGGGCCGCATACGTACCGACGAAGCCGAACGTGTTCGGGAAGGTCAAGCGTGCGCAGGAGGCCCATGAAGCGATCCGGCCCACGGAGGTCAACCGCACGCCCGAGTCGTTGAAAGGGCATCTCTCTGGTCCGCAACTGAAGCTCTACGAGCTCATCTGGCGGCGGTTTGTCGCCTGTCAGATGAGTGCGGCGCAGTGGGACTCGACGACGGTGCTGATCGCAACGGATACCGCTCAAGGCGAGGCGTTATTCCGCACAAGCGGACGGCGACTCGTCTTCGATGGGTACCTGAAAGTGATGAAGTCGACGCAGTCGGACGAGGTGGTATTGCCGAAGTTGAAGGAAGCTCAGCCGGTCGCGCCTCTGGCGATCGAGCCGAAACAGCAGTTCTCTTCACCGCCCCCGCGTTATACGGAAGCGTCGCTGGTCAAGAAGCTGGAATCGGAGGGTATCGGTCGCCCCAGCACCTACGCGGCGATCATCCAGACGATTCAAAACCGCGCATACGTGGAGCTCGTCGATAAGACGCTGCAGCCCACGGAGCGGGGCGAACTGGTCACCGACAAGCTGGTGGCCCACTTTCCGCGGATCATGAACGTGAAGTTCACCTCCCACATGGAGGACGAGCTGGACAAGATCGAGGAGGCACACCTCGACTGGGTGCACGTGCTGGGCGAATTCTACGAGCCGTTCAAGGAATCGTTGGACCATGCCCAAAGCGAGATGCCCAAGGAACGGGGCGAACCGAGTGAATACACGTGCCCCGAGTGCGGGCGGGAAATGGTCTATCGCCTGGGTCGCAACGGGAAGTTTCTGTCGTGCAGCGGCTACCCCGACTGCCGCGTGACCATGAACGTCGACCGCGACGGCAAGCCGATCGAAGAGCCGGCAATCGAGGAATCATGCCCCGACTGCGGCCGGTCGTTGGCCCTGAAAAGGAGCCGGCTGGGGCTGTTCCTGGGCTGCACGGGCTACCCCGAGTGCAATTACACGACCCCGTGCGACGAACACGGCGTGCCGCTGCACAAGGTCGATCCGGAAGAAATCGAAGAGACGTGCAGCGAGTGCGGAAGCAGGATGGTCGTGAAGTTCTCTCGCGGCAAGGCCTTCCTGGGGTGCGGTGCGTATCCGAAGTGCAAAGGCACGAAGCCGCTGCCGCCGGGCGTTTACGTTGAAAAGCCCAAGCCGCAAGAGGCGGGCGTACATTGCGACAAGTGCGGCCGCCCGATGGTGATCCGGACCGGGCGTCGCGGACCGTTTCTGAGCTGTTCCGGCTTTCCGCGTTGTCGCAACGCCATGCCGATGGAGAAGATCGATCATCTCAAGGCATTGGCCGCGGAAGGCAAGATTCCCGAGGCACCTCGCGAGGTGAATGGAAACGGCAACGGGCGTCGCAGGAACAACGCCAAGCCGCCGAAGACGAAGGACGGCAAGGTGGACATGGAGGCCCTGGGCCCGCCGCCGCCGGGATTCGCCTGGACGCGTACCGCCCGGCCGGTCGTCGAAACCTGGCCCGAAGATAAGTTGCTCTGCCCGGATTGCGGCGGCGAGATGGCGTTGAAGACGGGACGATTCGGGCCCTATTGGGGCTGCACGGGTTTTCCCAAGTGTCAGTTCGTGGCGAACATGCGCGGCGAGGCCAAGAAGCGTGCCGAGGCGGAACACCCGACGCCGGCCAAGCCTAAGCCCATTCCCACCGACATCCCGTGCGATGAATGCGGCGCACCGATGGTCATCCGCAATGGGCGCACCGGCCCCTTCCTCGGCTGCAGCAAGTACCCCAAGTGCAAAGCCACCAAACCCATGCCCGCAGGTGAAACGGCCGAGACTTTGGCAGCGGGCAAAGCATAGCGCATCTTCCGTTTTTGCAGAGCAAGTCCCGCTTCTCGTGGCACCGACCATAAAACGGTTCAGCAGATCGCCTGAGAAAATCAGACGTCAGGGGCTGGTCGATTGGGCTTCGGGCAACTCGATCGGCTCGTGGGGTGGCGGGATGGGGATGTTGAGCGCCGCGGAGGCTGCGGCTTGACGTCGACGCGATGCTGGTTGAATGATCGTGCTGCGACGACCAACGTGAAAGCGGAGGATGTTAGCGATCAGGATGGTGAAGAACGTCTGCCCCAGGGCAAATGCGATCAGACCGGCCAAGACCACACGGGACCAGTGCACGTAGACGTGTCCTTCGGTGATTCGCGTCCAGATACCGGGCCCGACAAGCCACAGCAACATGGGAACCGCGACCGCTGCTTGCGCCGCCAGTCCGGTGAATGAGTAGAAGCGATCCAGAACCACGCCCAGGAACGTCAGTTGCCGCGGTTTGTCATCCAGCAGATCGTGGATGAGACGCGACACGAGCCCCGCCGACATCGAGATCACGCCGAAGGCCCCGAGCAATGCACAGAAAAGCAGGCGGTAGATCATGTCCTCTTCGAGGCGTCCCAGGCGGAGCCACATCTCGATGGGGTGCATGGCCAGGAGCGTCATGAGGCTCAGACAGACGATGGCGGCAAAGAAGAAAAGCTTGGCGGGGCGCCACATCAGGGTCATTTCGAAGATGGTCCGCAGAAAACGAACGCCGTCGCGCAGCACGTGCAGCTTGGAATCACCGACGCGCTCTTCGTAGGGCATGGGTATCTCGACCAGCTTGAGGCGCTCATCGGTCAGGGCACGGGCGCTCATGGCCGGCGTGAAGTGCAGGCCGTCGGGGAGCGGATAGAGTCTCGCCAAAGCCTCGCGGCGGATGACGCGCATACCGCTGGCGGTATCCGGTACCGGGCGGTTGCTGAGCAGGGAGAGGATGAAGGCGTAGATGCGATTGCCCAGCCGACGAACGGCCGGCATCTTACTTCGCGGCCCCATACGGGAGCCGATGGCGACGGCCGCTTCTTCTCGGATCAGCGCAGCGCAGAGCTCGGCGAAGAAGTTGGGGTCGCATGTGCCGTCGGCATCGAGAAAGGCGACGAGGTCGCCCGAACCCTGCTCAAATCCCTCCTTGATGGC
>CP070718.1:1545627-1552111 GCA_020350565.1 Phycisphaerales bacterium | reverse complement strand
TGCCTGTCCCCTTTTTCAACGGACAGCTAAGAACCTTGGGTTTTAGGGAAAAAATGAGCGAGACTACCGAAATCAGCAATCTAAGCCCGCAGGAGGCGGCCAAGGCCATCAAGAAGGCGGTCGAGACCCTCCTTGGCAAAGGCACCGAGCGCGGATACGTCACCTGGGAAGAGATGAACAAAATCCTTCCCGACGAGGCGATCGAGCCGAACCAGCTCGAGAAGATCATGATGCGCCTCGAAGAGGGCGGCGTTGAAACGCTCGACGAGCTGGACGCCATCGCGTTTGAGGCGAGTCGGAAATCGGGTCGCCGGAAGAAGGGGCGGAAGGAGGACGAGGCCCCAGACGAGACCCTCGAAGCCGGGCACCCGTCGGCGAGCATCAGTCCGCTGGAAGTGGTCGCCAAGCGGATCGATGACCCCGTCCGCATGTACCTCACCCAGATGGGCGAGATTCCCCTGCTCAAGCGAGAGGAGGAAATCCGGCTGGCCAAGAAAATCGAACTCACTCGAATGGCCTTCCGGCAGAAGGTGCTTGAGAGCGACTACAGTGCCGGCCTCGCGGTCAAGTTGCTTCAGCAGGTCCACGACGGGCGGCTCCCCTTCGACCGCACGATGAAGATCAGCACATCGGAGCATGCGGCCAAAGCACGCATCAGCGCCCGCATTCCGGTCAACCTCAAGACCATCCAGGCGCTGTTGCACCAGAACGAGGAGGCCTGGCAGCAGCTTCGCAGCTCGCGCATACCGGCCGCCACCCGTCGCAAGCTCCAGGCCGACATTCGCAGCCGACGGCGAAAGATCTCCAAGCTGCTCGAAGAGCTGTCACTCCGCACCAGCCGCATTCAGCCGTTGATGAAAAAGCTCAAAGGGCTTCATCGCAAAATGAGGCAGCTCGAAGAGCGCATCGCCGCGCAGAAGAAGAAGCGAACCATGCGCGACGAGGATTTCGCGACCATGAAGCGCGAGCTCATCGGCATCGAGGACCTCTGCCTGGAGAAGAGCGACAGCCTGGACCAACGCCTCAGGGGAATCGAACGCGTGTTCAACGAGTATGAGGACGGCAAGCGCAAGCTGTCCGGTGGAAACCTGCGACTTGTGGTCTCCATCGCCAAGAAGTACCGCAATCGCGGACTGAGCTTCCTGGACATCATCCAGGAAGGCAACACCGGTCTGATGCGAGCGGTGGACAAATACGAGTACAAGCGCGGCTACAAGTTCAGTACATATGCTACGTGGTGGATTCGTCAGGCCATCACGCGAGCCATTGCGGATCATGCACGAACGATCCGCATCCCGGTCCACATGATCGAGACGATGAGTCGGTTGCGCAATATCAGCAAAGAGCTTCTGCAGGAGCTCGGACGCGAGGCGACCATCGATGAGATCGCCAGGCGAGCGAAAATGCCCGTCAGCGAGGCGCGACGTGTGCTGAAGATCTCACGGCATCCGATTTCGCTGGACCGACCGGTCGGCGAAAACGAGGACTCTTACTTCGGCGACTTCATCGAGGATGACGCGGCCGAGTCGCCCGTCAGCACCGCCGGCGGAGAGATGCTCAAGGACCGCATCGAGGAAGTGCTCAAGACCCTGACCTACCGCGAACGCGAAATCATCAAGCTCCGCTACGGCATCGGCGACGGATACACCTACACCCTGGAGGAAGTGGGCCGCATCTTCAAGGTCACCCGCGAGCGCGTGCGCCAGGTCGAAGCCAAAGCCATCAGAAAGCTCCAGCACCCGGTGCGCTCGCGCAAGCTCGAAGGCTTCCTGGAAAAGGTAAGCCCGATGAACTGATCGACATCCGGCCTCTCGGATAGATCAGCTTCGTCAGGCCTCGCCGCACCCCCCAACGCCCCGAACCGACCCGCCCCCCCCATCCGCCAAGCCATCGGCACGTCTGACGCGCAAGGCGTGCGCTCACATAGCCCGCTTGGTGACTGCTGGTGCGAGAATCCCTTCTCGCACCCCGAAGCTTGATTGACTTGCTGGTGCGAGATTCCCTTCTCGCACGCCTTTTCACAGGAATCCTTTCCTGATCCCGCTAGTGCTTCCCCCGCCCCGCGTCTCTGCGCCTCTGCGTGAGCCTCTTACATCCGCCGCCGAAGGTCCCGACGCGCCGCGGTCTTTCATTCGCTATTCGCGATTCGCCATTTGACACAGAAGGTCCCGGCGCGCCGGGCTTCTGCATTCCCCCGACCGATAGACCATCGCGCGCGTTCTACTTTGGAGGAGCTGCGCGCCTTGTCGAACAGGTGCCCCATGACACAGCACCACGTCCCTACGCGTCTGACCGAAAATCGGAAATGCGACAAATGCGCCTCCCGAAGCCAAACCATCGACACACGACGAACCGGCCTAACTCGTTGCCCGATAGCTACCTACGTTCCGCGCCCCGCTCGCCGGCCCTGTCCATTACCCCGAGAACAGGCAGCGCAAAAAAGCCATTTTCGACACAAAAAAAGCCATTTTCCATCCCAGAAAAGGCCATCTCCACCCGCCTTGATCGCTCACACACCCCACACGCACCGTTCACCCGCAACGTTCTTACCTCCGGCCACGACACCACCCCAGCGTGCCGGCCATCGCCCGGAAAAAAAGCCGAAGAAAAAAATCGCAGCCTGGGAGAAACCGAGTGCTGGGGCAACGGTGGGCTCAGGAAAAAGCCCCCGGGATTTCGTTCCGCGTTCGTTCCTCCATTCACCACGTGCTCGCCCGACACTTACTGCCCCTCCGACCACGCCGCCGACTACCCGGAGATTGAGAATGTTCACTGCCGCCTGCCATCACCTTCGACAGCTCCCACATCAGCAGCCCGCGACCTTCCTGCCCCCCACGTTCTGCACTCCCGCCTTGCCGGCTTCCCTCCGACGTTCCCACCTCTCGCGGAAATCACATCCAGCCTGCCTTGATCGGAGGAGAGGCGCTCGACAACTCCTCACAACCGGGCGGCGAACCCGGCGAATTCCCGGGCCCCGCACCCGCGGCTCACGACCCCGCAACCTCAAACACCCATTCTTCGCCCTGCCGCCGCCGCAGATGATAGGTGCCCGCCATGACGTTCCCGCCGAGCCACACCACGCAATCGTGGTCTGTGAGTTTTTCCCACTCCATGAAGCCGGACTCGACGCGTTCGACGTGACCCCGGTTGCGGCTGATCGGACCCTCGTACGTGAGGAAGTCCTTGCGGTGGTCGAAGATCCTGCGAGCGGGGATCGCGACGTCGGAGTGCTCGACCGGGTTCAGCTCGAGCTGCCAGGTCAGCAGGGCCGCCCCGTGTTCCAGCATCAAATCCCAGTGCTCGTCCTCGCTCTGCACGTGATGCAGAATCACAAACCGCAAAGCAGCGTCGGTTCGGGGTTGACCGCTCATCGTCTTGCTCCCATGATTGGGTCCTCTCTTTTTAAGCCCTGTTGCATGGAGGTCAAAGCGAGAACCATGAACGCCCAACGATGGATCGTCGAGTCGCGAGGATGGCGCGTCGTTCTGGCGGCGGTTCTGTTGCCGATGATTGCGGCCGGCTGCGGGCCATCATACCGAAAGCTCCGGATCGAAGGCCAAAGGGCCATGCTCGACGGCTCCTACGGAGCCGCGCGCAGCCTCTTCATCCAGGCGGAGGACAAATCCCCTTCACGCGTGCAGAACCTGCACGACCTTGGTGTCTGTTCCGTCTTCCTGGCGCGGCAGAAGTTCATGGAAACCAACCACGCGGCCGCCCTGCGCGAGCTCGACCAGGCCATCGCCTACTATGAGCGAGCCATCGAGATCCACCCCGGGCACCGAGCTTCGCAGGAGGGTCTCAATATCGCCTTGGAACTCAAGGGCCAGTTCGACAAGGCGCTGCAACAGGCTGAATGGGTCGCCGAGTTCGTGGGACCCTCTGCCAGGCAGCAGATCTTCCTGGCCAACGAGTTGGAGGAACGCGGCGACATAGACGGAGCGCTGCTCCGCTATCGTCAAGCCGTCCGCATGGAGCCACGAAATCCTGAGGCCCATGCCGCGTTCGCGGAATTCCTCAACCGCCGCAACAATGAAAAGATGGCGATTCATCACTGGCAAATCGCCTACCAGCTCGATCCATCCAATCGGAAGGTCGCCCAGGCGCTCATCGCCCGAAGGTCCCTTCCGCCCATTCCGCCGTCACCGGTCAAACGGGACTAGTGAACGGATGTGCGGCATCTGCGGTATCATCCGCTTCGCACCGGAGCCCATCGACGAAGACCGTCTTTACCGCGCGTGCCGGGCCATAAGGCATCGAGGCCCGGATCACACCGGGACCTGGACCGCACGCACGGGAAAAACCGCCATCGGAATGGGAGTCGCTCGCCTCGTGGTCATCGACCCGAGTCCTTCCGCCAATCAGCCGATGCATGATCCCGCGGGCCGCCACCATCTGGCCTTTAACGGCGAGGTTTACAATTTCCGCGAGCTTCGTCGCGAGCTGCTGGATCAGGGCATTTCATTTGTAACCGACAGCGACACCGAGGTAGTGCTGGCGGCCTGTGCCCACTGGGGCACCGGCGCTTTGAACCGGTTCAACGGGATGTGGGGGCTGGCGTATTTCGACTCCACCGAACAGGCCGGCTTCCTGGCCCGAGACCGCTTCGGCATCAAGCCGCTCTTTTACTGCACCGACCGGGATGCCCTGCTCTTCGCCAGCGAGCTGTCCGCTCTGGTCGAGCTGGACGATTGGGATCGTTCCATCGATGAGCATGCCCTGGTGCAGCACCTGCAGGCCGGCTACATCGCCCAGCCTGCCACGATTTACGAGCACGCACGTCGCCTCGAGCCCGGCCATGTCCTGAGGTTCAGCGCTTCCGGCGCAACCGGACCCGAGTCCTATTACGCGCCACCGCTCACCGGCGAGCCATTCGAGCCTGAACAGTATGGGGAAGCCTGCGCGCAAGCGCGGCGGTTGCTGAGCGACGCCGTGGCCGTACGCCGCGTGGCAGACGTTCCCATCGGAGCGTTCCTCTCCGGCGGGCTCGACTCCTCCATCGTGGTGTCCCACTTGGCGGCCGCCACGCCCGGACGCGTCAAGACCTTCTCCGTCGGGCACGCGGAGCATCGCAGCTACGACGAAACGAAATTCGCCCGAATCGTCGCGGATCGTTTCGGCACGGAGCACCATGAACTCCTGCTCACAGGTCGTGACATCGTCGCTACCATCCCGGACGTCCTGGATCACCTGGGCGAACCCGTGGGAGACAGTTCGATCATCCCAACGGCCATCGTCTCTGAATTCGCTTCCCGGCACGTCACCGTGGCCCTCAGCGGCGACGGCGGCGACGAATTGTACGCCGGCTACTGGCGCTACATTGGTCATGATGCGATGGACACGTACCTGCGCCTGCCCGCCGCGATCCGCCGCCTGTTGGTCGAGCCGGCCCTTCACCTTCTTTCCTCCTCCAAATCGTCCAGCCTGGGAAACCGGGTCCGGCAGTTTCAAAAGCTCCTTCGGGCAGGAACCGGCGACGCCCTCCAACGCCATATTGCCTGGGCCCGCATCCTCGCCCCGGAGGCCGGCGATCTTTTCCTCTGCGGCGAATGCGCCCAGGAATGCGACGCCCGGACGATCGAGCGGGCAAGACGTATTACGGAGCGGATGGAGGGACGAGCCGCGCTTGACCGAATCCTTGCTTTCGACCTGCGCTACGGCCTGCCGGCGGACATGCTTCAGAAAGTGGACCTCGCCAGCATGATGCACTCGCTCGAGGTCCGGGTGCCCTTCCTCGACCCCGCGGTCGTCGCCCACGCCCTCGCCAGTCCGGCCGCTTTCAAGCTGTCGGGTGGACTGCGCAAGCGAATGCTGATCGACGCCTACCGGGAGCACCTCCCCGACCCCGTTTTGGAGAGGGAGAAAATGGGCTTCGAGGTGCCTTTCGGAGAGTACCTGCGCGGACCCTTGAGGAGCCTCTTCCATGATGTGGTTGACCGCCCGACGGTCGAGTCCTTCGGCCTGCTTGACTATGGCGCGGCGCAGCGGGTCTTCGAGGAGCATTTAGACCGTCGAGCGGAGCATGCGGATCTGCTGTTTGCCCTTCTCTCCCTCTGCTGGTGGCGTCGGAAGACCTGATAACCCGCCGGACAGGGCCGCGCCGAGGGCCCAGGCCGGCACCCGGCCGCTCCTACTGCAAAAACTGCCGGGCGACGCGACTCTGCCCTTGAAAAGCGCCGAATCCGTCGTATACTTCAGGGCTCGACGTTGGTTTAGGGACTTTCGCCTGAGGCAGGTAGTCTGATGAAGAAGGGCATCCATCCAGAGTATCGAGAGGTCGTGTTCTACGATCCAAGCGCGGACTTCAAATTCCTGACGCGCTCCACGATCCAGACCAAGGAGACGATCGAGTACGACGGCAAAGAGTACCCGGTCGTGAAGCTCGAAATCTCCAGTGCCTCTCACCCCTTCTTCACCGGCGCGGAGAAAATCGTCGACTCCCTGGGCCGCGTGGACCGCTTCACAAAGAAGTTCGGAAGCGACTACT
>CP070718.1:1519571-1545527 GCA_020350565.1 Phycisphaerales bacterium | reverse complement strand
TGTTTCTCGCCATGACGGCGGATCGGATAAGGATCATCCTAAGCGCGTGGACCCAGTTTATGGGGTCGGCACGTCAGTAACAAGGCTCTGGGGCCGACTGTGCGGCCGCTTTGTCTATTGGCGAGCTCACCAGTGAAAGCCGCAACTGCCCGGGGATTTGCCGACCTTGACATAAGATGGGATTGTTCGTTAGTTTCCTTGCATCACATGGCGGTCGTTGGGCTAGGTTCCCTGTTGAGCATCTGCCCGGATTGCGCGGCACGGCCGTCTGATCGCTTGTCCCGGCCTCTTGAAGGTCAGAGTGAATGTTCCGCGTTCACGCTTTTGCCCCCGGCACGGAGAAGATCGATGCCCCAGGGCGCCAGGTCGCTTTGTCTGGTTTTCATTGTTCTCGGCTTCTTGGCTGTCGAGGCGAGTCACGCCCAGTTGGACTCCATCCGCACGTTGGACGACATCGGTCGCGCGGACGCTCGCCGGATCAACGAATGGGTTACCCAGAAGGTCGCCGAGCTGCAAAAGTCGAACGACGATGAGCGGATCGTGAGGTTTCTTGATGCCTTTGTGGCGGAGCGGCTGAACCGGGCCAACACGGCGGCTTTCGTCGATGCATTCGCGGAGCAGACTGCGGAGGTCGCTGTCCAGTGGTTCGCGCAGGCAGGTTCCGACTGGCAGATTGGGATGGCCTTGGCACGCGTCCTCGTGGACATGGACCGTGCTCAGGCGGTGCCGGCTTTCTTGGCCGGGCTCGCCAGCAAGGCCCAGGCCGTCCGTTACCTCTCCGCGGTGGGGCTCGTCGGCCAGCAGAACGCCCTTGTGGCTGATAGCGACTTGCGCACTCGCGTCATCGACGCGGTGAAAACTGTGGGCATCGCGGAGACGAACGGCACGATCATTCAACATCTCTACCGGGTCATTGCGTTCGACACCCTGGCTCCAGAAGTCTTCGACGCTTACATGGCGATCTTTGATGCCCGGCTGACCCGCAGGCGCGGCGGCGCCGTGATCAGCGACGGCGGTGAGATCGAGGCGTATGAGTTCTTCCGAAAAAGCAGTGTCCTCAATGCTCTGAAGCAGACGCAAAAGGAGGAACTGGTCAGGCGGCTGGCTGTCTTTCTCCGCTTTGATGCCGAACGGTACGTTGCGCCAAACCTGAACTTCCAGGAGAAGGACTACATCGAGCGCAGCATGGACGGCATCGAGGCGATCCTGGCGGCCGTGACCGGTGCCGGTGGAGGGCAGATTCGCCAGAGGCTCGGCGAGGGTGCGGCGCCTGAGGCGCTGCTTCAGGAGGCGCGCCGGTGGTATGGGCACGAGGCAAGCGACACCCTCGGAAAGCTGAACGATGATCCCTGGAAGGTGACGAAGGGGGCACCGTAAGGGAATGCGGAATGTCGAATAGCGAGGGTCGAAGGGGGAGCCGAATTCCGGTCGCTGTTCCGTTCTGTGATTTCGACGAGAGAGGACCGCTACCATCGCCCGCGCCAGTGTGCGTGCGTCTTTTGTGCGGGCACAATCTTCCGTAGAGACATCACGCCTGCGAGTTGGGGCATCGAGGGGGATCAAAGGAATGATCCGCAACCTCATCCTGCTGTGCCTGGCGCTTTTTCTGGTGCTCCTGTGGGCATACACCGGTGGGGGCAGCGAGCCAAGGGCCGATCTCGCCTACGTGAATCCTTCCGGCATCCACACCCTCGACCCCGCACGCATGAGCTGGACCCAGGATTTTCGGATTGCGCTGAACATCTGGGAAGGTCTGACAACGTATCATCCGCGGACGCTGGAGCCGATGGAAGGGGCGGCCTTCTATCCGCCGGAAATAGCTGATGACCAGTTGACCTATACTTTCAAGATCCGCCCCGACGCGCGTTGGTCGAACGGTGATCCGGTCACTGCGGATGACTTCGTCCGCGGGTGGCGGCGTTGTCTGGAGCCGGGGACAGCGACGGATTACACGTTTCTCCTTACAGATCACATTCAGGGAGCGAGGGAGTACGTGGATTGGCGCCGTGGCGGTGTTCTGTTGCTCACGGCCCTGACTCGCCTCCGCGACGGAGAGAAGCCCACAGAGGAGGAAGCGGTCGCCGTCGCTGAAGCGCTTACGCGAAAAGAGATTGGGGCTCGGGATGCGCGCCTGCATGAAGAGCTCCTTGTGTCTGGAGAAGACCGTGAAGTTGCCGCTTACCTTCGGGAAGCCGATCTCGATTGGGCGGGCCTGTATCGCGAGGCGTTCGAGTCCCACGCCTCTGCTTTTGAAGAGCGATTCGCTGAAGTCAAGCTGGAGGTGCCGAGGCCTGACACCTTCGTGGTGCGGCTGACTTCTCCTACGGCATACTTTCTCGATCTGACCGCTTTCCCCACCCTGGTGCCGGTTCACGAAAGCGTCGAGCTGCTGCGTGAAGGTCATGAGGGCGCGCCGATTACGGAGGAAGGCCTTGTCGTCTACGATCCTCAGTGGACGAAGCCCAATTATCACCGGAACGAGTACCCCGGTCTGATCACCAACGGTTCCTATGTATTGGCCGACTGGAAGTTCAAACGACGCGCCCGCATGGAAGTGAATCCCTTCCACCGGGATGCTGGTGCCATCAGGTGTCGCACGGTCGACATGATCGTCTACGATGATCTGAACACGGCACTGATGGCCTACGAACGCGGCGATCTTGATTTTCTGCCCGCCATGGACGTTGCCTACGATCATGAGATCGCCCGCCTGGCCATAAGTGGCGAGCGGCCCGACTTCCACGCCTGCACACTGTTAGCCACCTACTTTTTGAACTTCAATTGCGTCAGCTCAGAGGTGGGAAAGCGGAACAACCCGTTTACTGACGCGCGGGTACGCAAGGCGTTCGCCTTGGCCGTGGATAAGAGGGCGATTGTCGAGCAAGTGCTCAAACGCGGCGATCGCGTGGCCCGCAGCTTCGTGCCGCCGACGGCTATACCGGGCTACGACCCGCCTGAAGGACTGGGTGAGGACGTGTCTGCGGCCCGCAGCCTTCTGGCGGACGCAGGCTATCCCGACGGGGCCGGCATGGGGACCATTGAGCTGCTTCATACGCCGCGCGACGAAGTCGTGTGCCAGGCGTTGGCCCGGATGTGGCAGGATCGGCTCGGGCTTCGAGTGGAGCTCCGATGCAAAGAGAGCAAAACCTTCGGTGAGGATAAGGCCAATCACCGGTACATGATCGCGCGGGGGAACTGGTACGCGGACTACAACGACCCGACGACGTTCCTTGATTGTCTCTCAACGGGAAACGGCAACAACGATAGCGGCTACAGCAATCCCGCCTATGACGAGCTGCTGAACCGAGCCGCGGCCGTAAGGGAGCGGGATCGCCGCGCGGAACTTCTGCGCCAGGCCGAGGCGATCCTCGTTGAGCGGGACTTCCCGATCCTGCCGATCCTGCACTACACCACACCGATCGCCATCAAGCCCCATGTGAAGGGTTTGAAGCCGAACCCGCGCCTCCTGTTTCCGTTTCGGTACGTGAGCGTGGAAAGATGATCGCGCTGATTGCACGTAGAATCATTCAAGGTGTCATGACCCTGGCGTGCATTTACACGCTCACGTTTCTCATGGTCATTACCGTGCCGGGCAATCCTTTTCGCCAGAGCGAGCGCAACATGCCGCCGGAGGCGGAGCGTGCGTTGCGCGTTCGGTACAACATGGACAACAACTGGGCGTACTTCGTTCAGTTTCTGAGCGGTGCCGTCCGCCTCGATTTCGGCCCGGCTTTCACGTACAGCGACTGGACCTGCAACCAGATCATCGCCCAGGCGTTTCCCGTTTCGGCGATGCTGGGTTTTCTCGCTATTCTGTTGGCCGTTCTGATCGGCATTCCGGTCGGGGTGATCAGTGCGCTCAAGCGAAACAGTTGGTTCGACTTCACGACGCTGGGCCTGGTGCTGATCGGCATCTCGCTCCCGACTTTCGTGACCGGTGCGGGTTTGCTCATCGTGTTTGCGGTCTATTTGCAGGCGGCACCGGTCGGCGGCTGGGGCACACTGGCCCATCTTCCGTTGCCGGTGGTGACTCTTGCCCTGCCGTTCATGGCTTACATCGCCCGCCTCACTCGAGTCGGTATGTTGGACGTGTTGAGTGCCGACTTCATCCGGACCGCCCGGGCAAAAGGCGCCTCGCAGCGGGTGGTGGTGTGGCGACATGCGTTCAAGGTCGCGTTCCTCCCGGTGCTCAGCTACCTCGGTCCGGCCACGGCGCAGGCGATGACGGGGTCGTTCGTCGTTGAGAAAGTGTTCGCCGTTCCGGGGCTGGGGCAGCACTTCGTCAATGCCGCGTTGAACCTCGATCCCGGGCTGATCATGAGCAGCGTGCTGGTGTTCGCGACCTTGCTGATCCTTTTGAACCTTGTTGTGGACGTGCTCTACGCGTTGATTGATCCGCGGATATCGGGAGCACTTTGAGAATGGCAGTATCCGCCCGGTCCAGCCGTTGGCCCACCCGAGACGCCTGGAGGCGGTTTGCGCGAAACAAGGCGGCTCGCATCGGTTTGATTGTCCTGTTGCTTCTCGCTGCTGCGAGCGTGGTGACGCTTCCCTTGTCGATCCGCTGGTACGATCTGCAACAACTGGATACGGCCGTTCGCCACGGCCCGGCCTCATCGCCGGTCGTGGATCAACAACGCTATTTGGAAGCACTCGAACGATCCTCCGCCGGCAAGGTGGCCAAAGCGATCGCGCCGGTCGGGCACGGCGCAGCCTCGTGGCTGGGCCACGACGATCTCGGACGGAGTCTGCTGTATCGCTTATTGCCCGGGTTCCTGGTGAGCCTATCCATCGGTTTGGCGGCGGCGATGGTGGCCGTGATCATCGGAGCGACGTGGGGCGCGTTGGCCGCCCTCGCGGGGGGGAGAATCGACGCCCTGATGATGCGCATCGTCGACGTGCTCTACAGCCTGCCGTACATTCTGATGGTCATCCTCTTGAAGATCGCGCTCACCAGGCCGCTGGCGGAGCTCCTCGGTGGGCGAACGAAGTATGCGGACATCGTTGTCCTCTTTTTGGCCATTGGCGGCGTGAGCTGGTTGACGATGGCACGGGTGGTTCGAGGTCAGGTGCTTTCCTTGCGGGAGCAGCCTTTCATTGAGGCCGCCCGGGCTGCAGGGGCCGGCTGGTGGTACATCCTGCGACGTCATCTTGCGCCGAACCTGGTCGGACCGGCTACCGTGTACGCCACGCTGGTCATCCCTCAAGCGATTCTGCAAGAGTCGTTTCTGAGTTTCCTGGGGATCGGCGTACAGCAGCCGGTGCCATCGCTCGGGCGGCTGGCCGCCGATGGCGTTCAGGCCGTCAACACCTTCGTTGGCTTCTGGTGGCTTCTCGTATTGCCGTGCGGGGTGCTGGTCGTGGCCCTCTTTTCGTTGAACTTTATTGGGGACGGGCTCCGTGACGCCCTCGACCCTAAATCGCAAGCCGCAACACTGGTATAGGCACCCAGGGGGCAATAATGGGGCATACGGGTGAGCGGGCACCTGATTCGTGCCCGTTTTCGGGACCTGTCTGAAGTCCTACGAAAGAGGACCGATCCCGTTGACTAGCCATCTGGGTGGTCGATACTTGCCGATGGTGTAGCGCAGCGGCGGCTTGCGCAGGGTGGATCTCACCACGGAGGAAACGATCATGCGAAGATATCTAGTATGTTTGACCCTCATTGCGTTTTTGGCTGGTTGCGAAGCCTTCTGGAATCCTTTCGCACCGCCCGACGGAGACGACAAGGACATTCCAGGGGTCATTGGAGAGGGCACGGCATCGCTGAAGCTTTTCGAGTCCGAGCAGGAATTCCAGCAGTACTTTTCAGGGCAGGTGGAAGCCCGCAACGAGCAGCTCGCGGGAGTCTGGTTCGATCGCGGTGCTGGTGAAGGTGACGAGAGCGCCGATTTCGCTGATGGATCGACGCCCGCGCCGCAAGCTCCCGCGCTCGACGGTGACAGCGAAGCTCCCATCAGCAACACTTCTCCAGAGGAAGTCTCGGACAACCAGGGCTTCTCGGGCACCACGGTCCAGGAACAGGGCGTGGATGAGGCCGACGTCGTCAAGACGGATGGGAACTACATCTACGTCATCAGCGGCGAGGAGCTCAACATCGTGGAGGTGGAGCCTGGAGCGCGCATGACCAACCGCGGCTCCGTGGAGCTCGAAGGTTACGGGCGAGACATTTATCTCTACGGTGACACGATCGTGGCTGTGACCGCCCAGTACGGCGGTTTCATGGTGGGGCCGGTTGTTGCGGAAGTGGCCGTGGTCGTTGATGAGGCAGTGGCCGTCGATTCCGACGATCAGGCAGATACGGAGACGGGCGAGGAGGGTGATGAGGAGCCCGGCCTCGTTCCATCCCCGTACGATGGTCAAATGGTCTACGAACGTCCAAAGGTCATCGTTACGGTGATCGACATCTCCGATCGCGACGATCCGCAGGTAACTTCGGTGACGAAGTTGGACGGGTCACAGGCGCTGAGTCGCATGGTTGACGGCGTCCTGCATCTGGTCGTGCCCAACTATCCTGAGTACTACTTCGACGTGTTTCCCATGCTTGGGCGGCCCGAGCTCGTCGTAAGTAACGTCGAGCCGGAACTGCTTCTGCCGACCTACGAGCGGATCGAAGCGGACGGGACGCAATCGGAGGGCGAGCTGATTACCTGGGAATCGCTGTACCGCCCGGAAGAGCCCGGTGGATTCGGCGTGATCTCCGTTGTCAGCATGGACATTGAGAACGACGCGGAGTTCACGTCGGTGGGCATCGTGGCGGAGCCTCAACACATTTACTCGTCTCGTGAGGCTCTCTATGTCACGAACGCGCGCTACATCATCTCTCCGGACGAGGAGCAGGTCACCCAGGTTTACAAGTTCACGTACGAGAATCGTGGTGTCAGACCCGTGGCAGCGGGAAGCGTGCCCGGGCACATCCTTAACCAGTACTCGATGGGCGAGTACCAAGGTTATCTGCGTGTGGCCACCACGACCATGCCGGTGTTCTTCTTCGCGGAGCGCACGGAGGAACCGGTCAATGCGGTTTACGTGATGGGCGAGCAGGACGGCGCCCTGGAGATCGTCGGGAGCGTCAAGAACATTGCGCCGCGTGAAACCATCCAGTCCGCTCGGTTCATCGGTGATCGTGGTTATGTCGTGACCTTCGAGCAGATCGACCCATTGTTTACGCTGGATCTGGCAAATCCGACCGATCCTCGGATCATCGGTGAGCTCAAGGTGCCGGGCTTCTCGACGTTCATCGTGCCGATGGACCGCGATCACCTGCTGACGGTCGGTCAATATGTTCCCGTGGAAGAACCGCGAAGGAACACGGCCATTCAATTGTCGATCTTTGACGTCAGCGATTTCGCCAATCCCGAGCAGAAGCACAATCTGATCATCGGCGAGGAGTCGGGTTCCTGGTCGGACGCCCTCTGGGACCCGAAAGCGTTCACGTATTACGCCGAGCGCGGTCTGGTCGCGATGCCAATCTCGCTTTACGACAATCGATGGTGGGACTTCCCCGTCGATGAGGACGTGGATTTCGAGGAGGGAGTCAGTGAAGAGAGCGGAGGCGAGACGGAGGCCGGCGGTGGTGAGCCCGGCGAGATGGTCGACGGCGTGGATGAGATAGACGCCGACCAGGCCTCCGAACCTGAGCCGGACGTTCCCTGGATCGACGAGAGCTTCGACGGGCTCATCGTGTTTGAGGCTTCCACGGGCACCGGCTTCAATGAGATTGGCCGGATCAGCACGCGGGTGGGGGAGGGCGCTCAGTGGTACTGGCCTTCATTTACCCGAGGCGTGTTCATTGGTGAGGACGTTTATGCGGTGACGGATCACGTGATCCGGGGCGCGGAATTGTCCAATATGTCTGCGACCGTGACGGAGGCTGTGATCGTCTCACCCGTTGATGATCGACCCGAGCCGCTACCCGTTGAGCCGGGCCCGGCGCCGAGCGTTCCGACTACTGATTCGTCAGCCAACGGGGACGACCTCGTAGAGCGCTAGGCGGATGCCGGCGATCCTGAGGTTGCGCCCGCCGACGATGAGGATTAACGGTCGGCTGCGGCCTGTGCAAGGGTCGTGCCGGACGTAATCATAATCGGCCTGAACCGTTGCCCCCGACCGAAGTCATGTCGGATCATGACATCGGTCGGGGGCCGTTGCTTAGGTCCGGCCACGTCGGGCTCAATGAAGCCATCTCCTCCCCTCACACCGCGGACTTGGATGAGGCTGACCGTCGAAGATGTCCTGAGGATCTACGGGGAAGCCCTTGATATGCTGTCAAGCGGCTGAAGAACGGTCCTTCGAGGTAACCAGCCCGCGCTTGAGCTTGAAGAGCTTGTTGAGCACCTTCGCGCGCCTGTGGAAGACGGGATCACTGTGCTTCTTCAGGAATTCTCGAACAGGCGGGGCCCCCGGGTCGCGATACTCGTGGAGCAGATTCGTGTACTGGATAATCAGTGGCTGTTGCATCTCCGGTGTTTCTCGTTCTAGGACGGCGTTCGGCTTGCTCTCCGCGTGACCGCTTCCCGTTGTCGTACCCTGCCTGACGAGCGGGGATGAGCAAGTTCCCCCTCACCCTCCAAGTGCGCCTGATCGGGATGTTACGAGAAAAACATCGGCGCGTTTGCAAAGAGTTACGACAAGGCGCTGGTTGGCTTTTTTATCGGACGTTCAGGGCGCATTTGCACCTGACGCATGACATGAAGCCATGATGGGATAAACCTTTTCTTTAAGGGGGCTGGCGTGCCGTTTCTGGACACGGGACAACGGCATGAGCCGGACGCGCCATACCCTCCCTGAGTCGAAATCGATCTGCTCGATTCTTTGGGATCAGTGTGCCGTAGAGTTGCCGGCTTGGTGGTGGGGCAGAGAGACGGTCGCACGGTACGAGGCAGCATCATCGGTCGAACCGGCCGAGCGTCGCCATGCGCTCCTCTTGCGAGCAAGGTCAATCTGCATGAGACTCGATGAGCCCAGTAAGGACTTGACTCACGAAACGATAGTGACTTCCGCCCGGAGTCAAGTACGTCTTGGGTATGACCGCGCGTCGCGTGTTGGGCTGAATTGCGGCGGTTCTTCGGCGTGCCAAGCGATTCGGCCCCTGCTATGCAGAAGCGGCAGTCTGACGCGACGGCTTTTGAGGATGGATGATGCCCGCCGATTCACCGAAAACGAGCGTCAGCGGCGATGGAAAGGACCGCTCGAAACCGATCCTTCGTGGTGTGATCGGGGTTATGGAGCGGGACGGCGCGTACCTGATGGTCAAGCGGGCTCCGGGGCTGGTGATGGGCGGAACGTGGTGCTTTCCGGGCGGGCACCTGGAGCGTGGGGAGAATGCCCGGATGGCCGTCTGTCGCGAGCTTGAGGAAGAGTTGGGCGTCAAGGTCGAGGCCGTCGAACGCCTGGGGTCGCTTCGATTGCTCAGGTGGCGGCATGCCCGCTATATCCTGGCCGTATGGCGCGTGCGGCACGTCGAAGGCGCGTTCCATCTCAACGAAGATGAGGTTGCGAATATGCGCTGGGCCCGGCCCAATGATGTCAGAAGCATGTCGCCTGGCCTGGAGTCGAACCTCGAGGTGCTGGCCATGCTGGGGCACTGAGGGCCCTCCTCCGACAGTCCGACTTCATCGAGAATTCACGCCGGAATGACTCCTGAAAAAGCCCGCCCACAAGACAGGGGGTGGTGCTGCCGGCCGGGGAGCCGGTGACAAGAAGCAGGGGGGCTGCGATAACTTCTTTTGTCGAAACCAGTAAGAGGAGTTCCACCATCGCCGGTCGTTTGTCGGAGGCCCGCTGAAGCTGCCCGGAGACCTTGCTACCTCTTTGCCCATCTCTTTGCAGGTTTGTCAAATTCAGTGTGGTTGCCGGATTGCGAATCGTCGGCGATCGCGGTATACCGTTCGTCCTGATGCGGGCCGTATGCGCCGCGGGCACGTTACTTGTATTGAGTCATGGAGGTGGTCATCGTGAACGGCAAGCTTTTGGGAACCCTCATCGTCGTACTGGGCATCGCGGGAATCGCCTTGTGGACATCCGCCTCGTCGGCCTCGGCTGACAACGGCGTCGTGCTTTCCGCCGTGAAACTCCTGGCGGCCGGACCGGCTGCCGAGGGCGAAGAGCACGCCTATGTCGGCAGCAAGAAATGCAAGATGTGCCACAAGGATGAGTACAAGAGTTGGGAGGAAGGCAAGAAGGCCAAGACGCTTGATATTCTGAGGCCCGAGCAGGCCGCCGAGGCGAAGACGAAGGCTGGTCTCGATCCTGCCAAGGATTACACGACGGACGAGACTTGCCTGAAGTGCCACACCGTCGGCTTCGGCAAGGAGGGCGGGTATCAGATCCCCGACCCTGCCGATGAGAAGGCGGTGAAACAAGCCAAGGCACTGGAGGGGGGCGGCTGCGAGTGCTGCCATGGTCCCGGTAGCGCGTACATCGATCTCCACAAGGAAATCAAGAAGTCCAAGCGGACCTACAAGGTGGAGGAGATGCATGCGGCGGGCCTGGCCAAGATTACGAAAGAGACCTGCACCGAGTGCCACAACGAAAAGAGCCCCACCCACGATCCCGACAATCCCTTCGATTTTGAGAAGATGAAAGAGAAGGGCGGTCACGACATGTTCCCGCTGAAGCAGCGGGAAGAGTAGCTCTAGGCTTAAGGCGTTCCTTTGAAGCGAGGCGGCGGCCGAATCACGAGGCCGCCGCCTTGTCTTTTGGTCGGCGCGTTTTTTCGTCTCAATGATTGCTGGCTCCGAGGGGCCGCACAGGTGGATGCTCCAGTGCGTCTTCTTCAGCGCACTGTTGAAGAAGGCACTGGTGGCACACCTCTCGCCGGGAAACGCGGTGGCCGCCTGGCATTTCTTGTTGATCGTCCGGCGCCTGGCGCTCGCTGGATCCTGTCTGAACCTCGTAGCTGAACCGACTGATTCCGACGGAAGGCCCGGTGTGCCCGCCTGATGTCAGCGCTAGGAGCGTGACCGTCCCTGTCGCCGTCCGGCCGTGGTGCGCTTCGGGCGATAGCCGGGGCCTGGACGCCGGCGCGGGGCGTGGACGTACTCGCCCTCACGGGCCTCGCGCTTGGCGCGGCGACGTCGGGCTTCGATGGCTTCTTTCAGCGGCGTTGAGGAGATCAAGGAATTGCAGCCGTCGCCGATCAGGTCCCGGCGCCCGGCCTTGATCAGGGCCTTGCGAACCAGAAAGTAATTCTCCGGTTTGAAGAATTGCATGAGCGCGCGCTGTAACTTGCGGTCGCGCAGATACTTGGCCACGTAAACCGGCTTTCTCGTCATCGGGTCAAGCCCGGTGTGGTACATGCATGCGGCGATGTCGAACGGCGCGGGAATGAAGTCCTGGACCTGTTCGGGTCGGTAGCCGTTCTCCTTGAGGAAGACCGCCAGTTCGATCATCGCGTCGAGGTCACAGCCGGGATGTGCTGAGATGAAGTACGGAACGAGGTACTGTTCCTTGCCCGCCTTTTTCGAGTGTTTCTTGAACGCTCTGGTGAAAGACTGAAAGTTCTCCAGGCCTGGCCGTTTCATCAGCCGTAGCGTTTCGGCGTCGGTGTTTTCCGGTGCGACCTTCAAGTGCCCTCCGACGTGGTGCGTGATCAGCTCCTTCATGTATCGTGGTGAGAGCTGAGCAAGGTCCGTACGCACGCCGCTCGCGATGAATACCTTGTCGATGCCCTTCTGGTTACGTGATTCCTTCATGACGTCGATGAGCTTGTCGTGCGAGACGTCGAGGAGTGGACATATCTTAGGGTGGACGCATGAGAGCCGGCGACAGATGGCTTCGATCTCCGGGCGCTGGCAGCGCATCTCGTACATGTTGGCCGTTGGTCCGCCCAGGTCGCTCACGGTGCCTTTGAAGGTTTTCTCCCTTCCCATGGCGGCCACTTCGCGGACGATCGACCCCTTGCTGCGTGATTGGATGATCCGTCCCTGGTGCGTGGTGATCGAGCAGTAGGTGCAGCCCCCGAAGCAGCCGCGCATGATCGTTACGGAGTCTTCGATGATCTGGAAGGCCGGGATCGGCTCCCGGTAGCTTGGGTGCGGTTTGCGCGTGTAAGGCAGGTCATAGATGAAGTCCATCGCCTGCTGAGACTCAGGCAGGCGCGGTGGATTGCAGACGACGGCCTGGCGATCATGCCACTGCACGAGCGTCCTCGCGTTGTACGGGTTTGTTTCGAGATGGATGCGGCGGGTAGCCTCGGCAAAGGCGTACTTGTCTTTCCGGACCTCTTCAAAGGAAGGCAGAACGACCACCTCGTCGCCTGCGGGCGGATCCTCCTTCGCGCCCAATGCGTAGGCCACGCCGCGCATATCACGCAGATCTCGAGTTGTCTCACCGGCCTCCAGCCGCTTGGCGATTTCCACAATGGCCGACTCGCCCATGCCGAAGACGACCAGATCGGCTTTGCTGTCCAACAGGATGGACCGTTTGACGGTGTCGCTCCAATAGTCGTAATGCGCGAGACGGCGCAGGCTGGCTTCCACACCACCGGCGATGATGGGGACGCCTTTGTAGGTTTCGCGGGCGCGCTGGCAGTACGCCAGCGTAGCGCGGTCGGGGCGCAAACCGATTCGGCCACCCGGCGAGTACGCGTCGTCGTTGCGGACCTTCTTGTTGGCCGTGTAGTGATTGATCATCGAATCCATGTTCCCCGCACTGATGGCGAAAAACAGGCGGGGCCGACCAAACGTCCGCCAGGGTTCGCAGCCATGCCAATCCGGCTGGGACACAACGGCGACGCGATAACCATGGGCCTCGAGCACGCGCCCGAGGATGGCCATCGCGAAGCTGGGATGATCGATGTAGGCGTCACCGGTGACGAAGACGATGTCGACTTCGTCCCAACCGCGATCGCGTGTTTCCTCCAACGTCATAGGCAGGGGGCGGGGATCGCAGATCTGACTGCGGTCGCTGGGCGATCGCAGCCCGACCTGGATGAACTCGGTGGAGCTATACGCCCCGGGCTCGACGGAGAATCGCATGGGTGTTTCCTTTTGAGACTCATCCATCCGTGTCGCGTCAGGACACTCGCGGAAGAGTTCCTTGCACATCATCCCGGACTACAGCGGCAGGAGCACCGGGAAGCATGGACCGTATTAAGAGTATAGCAAGCAAGCGGTTCGGCGTGGAGAGGTCCCAAGAGTCTCGCAGGTGGTTCCTTCACCTGAATTTCCACACGGATTGTCTGCGGGCAGTTTTTCGTTGGGCATCATGCTCACTACGATCCTCAGCGTGGAATGGGCCGCCGGTGCCGACGCGGGTGACGGAGGACGGCCGGAGTACCGACAGTCTTTTTGCCAGGAGGCTGAACATTGCCGGACAGTCAAACGCCGGATTTCTATGATTTCGATGGTTTGCTCACTGAGGACGAGCGCCACGTCCGTGCCACGGCGGCGCGCTTTGTCGACGATCGCGTTTTGCCGATCATCGCCGAGTGCTTCGAGCATGGGCGCTTTCCGGTCGAGCTTATTCCGGAGATGGCGGAACTCGGTCTGTTGGGTCCCAGCTTTGAGGACTACGGCTGCGCCGGGCTCAATAACGTGGCCTATGGCCTGGTCATGCAGGAGCTGGAACGCGGCGACGGCGGCATTCGCAGTTTTGCGTCCGTGCAGAGCGGATTGTGCATGTTCCCCATCCATACCTGGGGCTCCGATGAGCAGAAACGGACGTGGCTGCCGGCCATGGCGCGCGGCGAGGCCATCGGCTGCTTTGGCCTGACCGAGCCCGACGGCGGCAGCGACCCCAGCACAATGCGCACCGCCGCTCGAAAGGAGGGCGGTGACTGGGTCATCGACGGTTCGAAGACCTGGATCACCAACGGCACGATCGCCGACGTGGCCGTCGTCTGGGCCATGACCGAAGAGGGCATTTGCGGCTTCCTTATCGAAAAGGACACGCCGGGCTACACGACACGCGACATCGCCCACAAGTTTTCCCTGCGCGCGTCCGTAACCAGCGAGCTGTTTTTTGATAACTGCAAGGTTCCCTCGCGCAATCGCCTTCCGCAGGCCGAGGGTCTGCGCTGCCCATTGAGTTGCTTGACCCAAGCTCGGTATGGGATCGCCTGGGGCGTCATCGGCGCGGCGATGGCATGTTACCGAGAGGCACTGGCATTCGCGCGAGAGCGCGTGCTCTTTGGTGCTCCGCTGATCAACAAGCAGATCATCCAGGTGCGCCTGGCGGACATGGTCCGGCGGATCACCATGGCTCAGTTGCTGGTGCTGCAGTTGGGTCGGCTGAAAGACGGCGGGACCATGGACAGCACGCAGGTTTCCCTGGCCAAGTGGAACAACGTCCGGATGGCGCTGGATGTCGCCCGGGAGGCGCGCGACATGCTTGGCGCCGGTGGGATCAGTCTCGAGTGCAGCCCCATTCGCCACGCCATGAACCTTGAAAGTGTCATTACCTACGAGGGAACCGAAACCATCCATCAGCTCATTGTCGGGCGGGAAATCACCGGAATATCGAGCTTTTGAGGTGCCACCTCGTTCCAGAAGGCGGTGCGTGCCAACGCCCGCCCGATCGAGTATGATACGCGACGCGTAAGTCTTGACGGTTGGGTGTGTCGGCCGCGGATTGATCCATCAGACGAGGCTTGCAGTCTTACCGCGGCCGTGGTCGTCCCGGGTAGCTTGACGGGATGATCGGGAGAGGGCTTCAGCATGTCGGCCAAACGCATTGCCCGAAAGCTGGTTAGTATCCTGGTCCTTGGGGTGATCATTATCGTGGTTTATTTCGTTGTGCGCGAGGTGGTGAGTCGGCGAATCTTGAATGAGGCTATGAAGATCGCGGGCCAACTCAGCTTGACGGAGGAGGAGCAGGAAATCCTTCCCGGTATGATCGAGAAGGCGCATGAAAAGGCCTTCGCACAAACCTTTCACATCCTGGAGACCGTAGGTGAAAGATTCGAAGGGGAGGCCTACCAGAGGGAGCTGTTCCGCGGGGTGATCGAGGACGCCAAGAGTCGTGGGCTATTCGAGCTGGCCGACAAGCTTGTGAAATTGGAGAAGCGTACTTCGTTTCATGTCGTCGAGAGGTGAAGCCGGACCGGTTGCTGATTGACGGTTCCCGGTATCGGGCCGGTCCAAGTCGCTGAAGTCATTGAGGTGCGCCTTCGGAACAGATGCTTCTTGCCGCAAGGCAAGTTCTGATCACACGTTGGGGCAAGCAGGAAAGAGCCGTGTTCGTTTCCATGAATCGTGTTGAGCGGTGGGAACGAGTGCTCGATCGCAGGTCCCTGAAGTTCCGTTCCATCAACTCAGCAAAGTGGAGGTCATCCAATGAAGAGTCTGAACGCAAAGAGTTTGGTCATCGGTTTTCTGATGGGTATGTGCGTTTTTGTGCTTGTTGCCGCCAACCCCGGTACGCCTGAAACGGGTATCGGGCGGTACCAGATCTGCACGGACGGCGAAGAAGCCTGGGCGATCGACACGCTTACCGGGCAGGTCGTGCTGTACATGGTCGACGACTTCTTCAAGGCGAATCCGAAGATGAAGCACGCGCGGACGTCGGCGTGGGCGTCGCCGCTGAAGGTCGCCGGACCGTAGTGGTGCACAAGGCCACACGAGATCGAACCGGCCTTTCGAGCGAGGTGGCGTTTCCTCCGCAGATGATTGGATTTTGGCGTTCACAATCAGGCGCCGCGGGCAGAGGCGACGAACGCTGTTGGGCAGATTGACGATTCAATTTCAGAAAAGGAGTTGACCTGCCGCTTACCGTAGGGTATAAGTATGGGTAAGGAACGAATCATGGCGACGTGTAGGAACTATCGCGACTGGTTTATGAATTACAACCGTCAAAGGTTGGCCAGGGGCGATACGTTTTAGCGCCAGACGAAAAAAGGACCCAACAGCCCCGGCCAACCGAAAGGTTCGCCGGGGTTTTTTGTTGAACATGCGGGGTAGCTCAATAAGGTCGAGCGCCTGCCTGTTACGCAGGAGGATGTGGGTTCGAGTCCCACCCCCGTAGTGTCATAACGACGTCACAGTGCACTACAAGGCGGCGCTGAACCCCGCGACGTCGGGGAGCAGTTAAGGTGCGCGCAGCATGAAATCCCTTGGTGCGTGCGGTAGATCGAAAGCGGGATGGCGCAGGTGGCAGCGCGCATGGCTCATAACCATGAGGTCGCCGGTTCGAGCCCGGCTCCCGCAATCAGGAAAGGAGATGAGGATTCTTAGCAGGCGGATGGCCGCCGCCAGTTTCTCAAGCGACCTCTCGCGAGGTATGCAGCGCGGGAGGTCGTCGGGTCCGTGGCTCAGCGGCAGGAGCGTTCGGCCGGTAGCCGAAAGGTGAGGGTTCGACTCCCTCCGGGCCCATTAGGAGGTCAGCCATGAGAAAGAGGTCAAGACAAAAGACGCAACGCGCCCAGAAAGTGCTTTTCTCCAACACGGGAGGCCTGCAGGGAAGCACCTTTTCCGAGCACCGGACAGGCCTGGTCGTTTTTCGTATTCGAGGACCGCCTGGCGCCCGAGGTCCGCCGGAGCACGAGGTTTCATCGGCGGGCTCCTGATTCGGCGGCTCTCGAATGATTCGGTCGGCCTTTCGGTTGGGGGCCTCGATGCGATGAATCTGCTCACAGTCGTGTCGTAGACTGCTGGTCTTTTGTTTCAGCCGGCGAGCCGGGTTCCACTTCGATCCTCAAGATCGGAGTGACCTCGGCCCGCCGGCGGAAGGAGGTGCCGCTTAGCTTTCTGAGGCTTCTGGGGACCTGACTGAAAGGAGCTTTTTGCCTGCCCGCTGAGAAGCGTTTCTTGCGGACAGGTCACTCGTGACGAGCATGACGGAGGCAGGAGGCTGTTTACGGGGCCAGATCGAAAACCGTCAGGAACGCCGCTACATCCATCAGATCGACGTGGTTGTCGTCATTGAAGTCGAAGACGTCGCACACCCCGCCGCCTGACGGAACGGCCGGTCCGTTCAGGCAGGAATGAAGAATCGCATAATCGTCAAGGTCGATCACACCGTTGTCGTCGGCGTCACCGTCCGCGCCGCCGCCTGAACCGGAACACAGAATGGCCGTGACGCTGAATTCATCCACGGCGGCTTCCGTTAAGGAGTCGCTGGTTGGGTCAGATGTCGTAAAACGCATGTTGAGGTCATTCCCAATCACATCAGGAAAGTCGCTCAGTTTGAACGAATGAAACTCCCACCCATCTGTTGAGTCAATCGTTTCGACGGTGGTCCATGATTGGCCGCCGTCACGTGACATTTCGACCGTAAGCTCGTCCGGATCATCTCCACCGGAGGAATAGAACCAGCGGGCGAAGCGTACCTCCGCGTCGAGCGTCCCGACGCTGACCGCGGGTGAGACGAGGCAGACGGGGCCATAGTCGACATCAGCCGTCCCGGCTGAGCCTCCCGTGTGTTGGCCGGTCACGTAGCACATCGTCCCCGCGTTCGGCGATCGGTCGTACTCGGGCTGGGCCGTGGTTCCCACAGGCTCGACACGCTCCCACTCACCGGTCGTCTCAGCTCCTTGCGCTTCCATGGTCCATCCGAGATCCTGCTCGAAATCATCCGTAAAGAGCACCTGTCGCTCGGTTGCCATTGTCGAGTGGAACGCCTGCGGAGCATTCCAGGGATCGGTGACCTGTGTTCGCTCGATTCCGGTGGCTGAGAAATAGTATTCGATGACGGTTTCGCATGGGGAGGCCGGCAGATGGGCCTCGAATAGCCCGTCTCCCAGATCGGTCATCGCCGTCATCGTGAACTCTTCTGGAGAGATGCGGTGTGCAAGCATCACGGAATCGGGCTGCAGCGTTTCCGATCCCTCCAAGACCTTGACAACGAGCGTGGCCACTTCCTCAGGTGGCACCTGTTGAGGTAAAGGATTAACGGCGACGATACGAAGAGCGGGGGGCTCGGCGAGCGACAACGCTGCCTCTGCGTTCACTCGTCCATGCCCGAAGTGGTCATCCCAACTTGACAAACCAAGATCATCGGCGGAGTCAAAGAGAAGCTGTGCCAGAGCATTGGCACTTAATTGTGGCGAGCACCCCTTGACCAGGGCGGCGACACCGGTGACATGCGCGGCCGCGTATGCGGTACTGGTGCCATAGCCGTAGTCCTCGCCGGTGGTGGTGGACCAGATCTCCCAACCGGGGGCGGCAAGATCTATGTGCGAGCCAAAGCTCGAACTGTCTGCCAAGGTGTCCTGATTGTTAGTCGCCGAGACGGCCAGGACGTGCTCGCAGCCGGCCGGGTATCGAGTTTCGTCTCCGCCCGTGTTGCCTGCTGCGGCAACAACAAGCACGTCCGCGTCAAGCGCTGTATCTACGGCCTCCTGCAAGCCCGCGGTGGTATAGGCGACGGTGACCGGGACCACGATGATGTGAACTCCCGCCTCAACGGCCAGGTTGATCCCTTCGGCGATTTCCGCGGGTGTGGTGGTGCATGCTTCGCTGACACGGATCGGGAGGATCGCAATCGTGTCATGAAGCCCGGCGATTCCCATCTCGTTATCCCGCTCCGCTCCCATAATCCCGGCCACCCGGGTCCCACTGTCACAGCGGTCGAGCGAATCGTAGAGGTCTCCGACGGTGCCCGTGCCTTCCAGGAGTCGTCCCACCAGGTCCGGGTGCGGATCGACCCCGGTGCCGATGACGGCAACGGTGACGGATGAGGGCATGGTGCAGACGTCCCACGCTTCAGGGGCCGATACGTCGGCACCAGGTAGGCCCGGCGTCCCTTCGACCTCCTGGCCTGTGTTGTGCAAGCCCCACTGCAGGTCGAAATACGGATCGTCTGGCAGGACTCGGGCTTGTTTCGATTCCGCTGCCGCATTCAGTGGTTCGTTGAGATAGGCGCATACCCCCACAGGCACGACCATGACGAACGGCGCGGCGCAGCGCCATTTCTTTCCGGACATGAAACCATCCTTGATTTGAAGTGCCTTACCTCCGTGAGTTGCGCGGGTCCTATAATACCCACGGTCGGCTCGAACTGCAAAATGTTGTATGCTCCGGGAGGGGAAAGCCCTGAATCCAAGTGCCCCTTGACCGAATTGCTTTCGCACTTGAAAGCCGACGGCTTCCAGGCGCCGGTTTCATTGACTTTTTGTTCATTTCATTTACGATGGATGCTACCTGGCCGAAGTGACAGCGTCCTGCGAGGCCCCGTCCGGAGACGGAATGGCCTCGTGGCGGGGTGGTGTTCACTTTGTCATTGTCGCCGGTAGTCCCATAAGGAATAGATGCACGCGTCAGGCGGTTCTAGCCAGGGGCCGCGCCCGGGCGCGGAGATGACGGCTGGCACGAATTGCCGTCCCGCGAAGCAAGCGGATTTCCTGTCTGATCCCACTGCGGAGAACTGACCATGGCCACACCCAACGACTCGCTCGCCGTCGCGGAAGCCGTCAATGTCTCATCCACCGCAACCGAGGAGAATCGGCGTGAGCATTGTCGGGTCCCGGCGAAGCTCCCCTCGAAGCTGTTCAGCCTGGACGGGAGGGAAATCCTGCAGTTCACCACGGATGAGATTGGGGAAGGAGGCCTGCGGTTCAAGGCGCCCATCGGGTACGGCCTGGGCGTCGGGCAACGCTACGAAGTGGTTTTCCCAGAGGATGTGGTCGACCGTGGCTGGGCCAACTTAGCCGGCGACGGTCACTACGCTACGGTCCTCAGGACCGAGATGCACGCCGAGAACCCGAGTGACCAGCACATTGTCATAGGATTGCGTTTCGATCAGCCGCTCGTTTTATAGTCGCTTTCTGGAAAGCGGGGCGTCCGGCGTCCCATGGCGGCGACGAAGTGGTCCGAGGCGAAAGAACAACTCCGCGGCAGAAAATGCTGCGGAGTTTTTTGATTGGTCGAAGGTCTTTCGAAAAAGAGCGGTCTTAACGCTTCGAGAACTGGAAGCGACGACGAGCGCCGCGCTGTCCGTATTTCTTCCGCTCGACTTTTCGGGGGTCGCGCGAGAGCAGGTTGTGTTCGCGGAGCGTTCGATCGTGTTGCTTGTCGGCGGCGACCAGGGCCCGAGCCAAGCCGAGCGAGACGGCGTCGGCCTGCCCGGTGGTGCCGCCGCCCGCTACGTTAGCGAACACGTCGTAGGACTTGATCGTATCCGTGACGATCAACGGTTGACGCGCCTTGGCGCGATGCACGTCCAGGCAGAAGTACTGATCGAGCTCCCTCTTATTGATGACGAATTTCCCATCTCCCGGTCTGATCCTGATGCGGGCCACCGCTGACTTGCGTCGACCGGTTCCCCAGACATAGGGGCCGCTCGGAGCTCCGGGCTCCTTCTTGGGCTGCGCTGCGGTCGCCGCAGCCGGCGTCTCCGGCGCTTGTGCCGTCGGCTCGGGTGCCGGTGTCGTTGCTTCAGGGGTAGGGGTCGGTTCTTCGCTCACTGAGAAGCTCTCCGCTGCGGTCAACTTATACCTTGAGCGGCTCAGGATGCTGAGCCTGATGAGGATGGGTATCGGTCGCGTAAACTCTCAATTTCTTCAACATGTGCCGCGCCAACGCGTTCTTGGGAAGCATGCGGCGAACGGCCTCATGGAGGATTCGTTCCGGATGCCGCTCGAGCACACGCTTGAAGGGAATCTCCCGGAAACCACCAGGGTAGTAAGTGTACCGGGGGTACGCCATCGTGTCCGCCTTCCGCCCGGTCACTCTGATCTTCTGGGCATTGGTCACGATGACGAAATCGCCGGTGTCAACGTGCGGCGTGTAGATGGGCTTATGCTTGCCCATCAGGACGGTGGCAATCCTCGCCGCGAGCCGACCGAGCACCTGGTCGGTGGCGTCGACGTGGTACCAACGGTGCTCCACCTTCTCCGGCTTCGCCGAGAAACTCCGTATCTTACACTGTGGCATAGACTTACCGCCGAAAACGAGAATCTTCCGCAAGACGCAGACCATGTACTGTATCGCCTTCTGCCTCGGCGTCAAGGCCTTGGGCGAATGGTGAGGCAGGGGGGAACTGCGGCGTTCGGAGGCCACGAGCCTGCTGAGCTAATTGGCGACGCGTCAGCCGGCTACGGTCCCGTCGGCCGTCTGTTGATCGGCCCTGACCGGGCGGGGCACGCGTGGCTGTCCGCTGCTGCGAGTGAGGCGGACGGCATCCACGGTGAAGATGATCAGGGCCGTCCAGATGCAGGAGAAGGTGATGAGCTGGGTCCTCTCGAAGGTCTCGCCATAGGCGAACACCGCCAGGAGGAAGTGCCCGGTCGGCGCGATGTACTGAAGGAAGCCGACGGTTGAGAGCTTCAACCGACGAGCAGACTCCGTGAACCACAGCAGCGGCGTGGCAGTGATGACACCGGCAAGAGCCAGAAGCCCGTCCATCCACAGTGACCGTGCCGCGAATACGGCCGAGCCCGTAATCATCAGATAGACGAGAAATCCCAACGCAACGGGCAGCAGCATGACCGTCTCGATCGTCAAACCGATCAGCGCATTGACCGGCGCCGTCTTTCGGAGCAGTCCGTAGAAGGCGAAGGTAAGGGCCATACCGAATGCCGCCCAGGGAAACGCGTCGGACTGAAGAGTCATATAGGCGACGCTGAGGCCGGCCAAGATCACCGATGCCCACTGCCACGGGCGAAGCCGCTCACGCAGGAAAACCAAGCCCAGCACCACGCTCACGAGCGGGTTGATGAAATAGCCGAGGCTGGCCTGAAGCACGTACCCGTGTGCCACCGACCAGATGAAGATCAGCCAGTTGCAGGAGACCAAAAGGGCGGTTGCCACCAGCACTCTGCATGTCTTCGCGGAGCGAATGGCCTCGAGCGCGATCGGTACACGACGCCAAACGATCACGAGGAACGCCAGCAAGACGGCGGACCAGATGATTCGGTGGGCCAGCACCTCCCACGCCGGAACGGACTTGACCGCCTTGAAGTAGATGGGCGCCAGCCCCCACCACAGGTAGGCGGCCACACCATAGGCGACACCGCTTTTCGCGGCACGGGAATCCGGATGGTGTGCAACGGATTGAGTCATCACTGATTCAAGTTCTGCATGGCACCTGATGCTGACTAAAGTCATGCAGGGCCAGAGATTCCAGAGCGGAAAGCTCACCGGGATCCAGGTCCGATTATACGGCTGCCTGAGAGCAACCGTCGCCCCGTCTGCACGCACTCCGTTGGTTCTTTTCGGTGGTGCGCGCCGCAATCAGCGCGCCCGATCGGCCTGCGTGTGCTGCGGAGGATCTGCAAGAATCGTGCGGATGGTCCAGCGGCCCGTTACTGTTGCTTTTCGCCGTGCACGTAGCGAGTAACGCGAACGAGGTTGCCCTGCTTGTCGTAGACACGGTGCTGTCCGTGCTGCCTGCCGAAAATGCAGTTGCCCTCTCCCCGCTTCTGGCCGCTGGGGTAGTACGAGGAATACGGACCGTGGGGCTTGCCGTCGACGTACTGGACCTCCCAGTGCTTGTATCCATTCTCATCCCAACCGACATAACGCCCGTTCTCGACGCCGTCGACGAACTGCCGTTGTGTCGCCTTGATGCCGTTGGGGTAATAGGTGCTGAAGATCCCGTGCCGCTTCCCGTTAACGAAGAAGCCCTCGAGCTTCGTGCGTCCGGAGCCGTAGTATTCAGTGTAGGCGCCGTCCAGAATGTACAGCCCTTCGTCACCCACCTTGTACTGACGAACGGTCTTGAGCTTCCCGCTTGCGAAGCGAACGACGGCTTCGGGTTTTGAGGTCGGCTGCTCATCGATGTTCAGCGGGGGAGCCTCCGGTCTCTCTCGCTCGGCAAGCTCGGCGGCCTGCCTGTCTGGAGGGACGGTCGCCGTGCAAGCGATGAACAAAGCGGTAACGATGCAAAAGAGCGAGACGAAAAGAGCGATTTGGCGGCCCACGGGTAGCATCCTGCTATGGTTGTCCTTCGGGGGAAGCTAGTTCCAGTCCCCCACGATACAGCTTTCCCATCTTCCAGAGTCTAACGGATTCAAGGCGACAGTGCAGCCCCCTGCGGTGTCCAATTGCGGTACAGATGCGGCATTTCACTTCTGCCTCCGACATCGTGGCTCCGGTCGCTCCCGGCTTGCCCGCGGCCTGAATTCCCCCTAATCTATGTTCTGTCAATCCGCTACGGAGCAGAGTATGGCCCATCGTTTTATCGCCGATCTCAAAGCGGGGGAGCGCATCGATGACGAGGTGTTCCTCATCCGCTCGAAAGACCTCCGCACGACCACCCAGGGCAGCTTATACATCCACGCGGTCCTGGTCGATCAGTCGGGTCAGATGGTTGCCCGCGCCTGGCAGGCCACGGAATCCATGTTCTATGCCCTACCTGAGGGGGGCTTCATCCGCCTGAAGGGCAGGACCGAGAGCTATAAAGGGTCGCTGCAATTCATTATCGATGCGATTCGTCCCGTGGACTCCTCCGAGATCAACATGGCGGATTTCCTGCCCACGACGGACAAGGACATCGATGCCATGTGGTCTCGGCTGGTGGAGATTCTCGGTCAGGTCAAACATGCCGAACTGAAGGCGTTGATCCAGGAGTTCCTCAGCGATCATGAACTGATGGAGCGGTTCCGGCAGGCGCCCGCCGCTTTCGCGTTGCACCACGCCTATGTCGGTGGCCTGCTGGAACACACGGTCAATCTTCTGGAACTCTGCTTGCGCGTCGTCCCGCTATACGCCAAGCTGAGCATGGACCTGATGCTGACGGGCCTGTTCCTGCACGACATCGGCAAAGCGCGGGAGCTCTCCTACGACACGGCGATAGGGTACACGGACGAGGGTCAGCTCGTGGGGCACCTCGTCATGGCCACCTTATGGCTGGACAAGAAGGCCGACATCATTGCCGAGAAGAGCGGCAAGCCGTTTCCTGAGAGGCTTCGTTGGGCGTTGCAGCACATCGTGCTGAGTCATCACGGGAAGTACGAATTCGGCAGCCCGAGGTTGCCGGCATTTCCAGAGGCCGTCGCCATCCACTACCTCGACAATCTCGACGCCAAGATTGGCATGTTTCTTGCAGAGATTGAAAACAGCCGCGACCCGGACACCAACTGGACGAACTTCAACCGGGCCGTGGAAACGAAGATTTACAAACCGGACATCATGGGCGTACGCGGCGACACGGCGGAGTGAGCCGTTGACGCGACGCGCCGAACCCGTTCCGAATCCAAAGCGACCATGAAGTACACGCAATTAACCGACGCCCAGGTCCGGCATATGCTGGATACGATCGGGGCGAAATCCATTGAGGACCTTTTCGCGCCGATTCCGGTTGAACATCGGCTCAAGGGGCCGCTGGAGATCCCCAAGGGTGTCAGCGAGCTGGATATCCTGCGCGACATCCGGGAACTCGCTACTAGGAACCGGGACTGCTCTGATCTCGTCTGCTTCCTTGGGGGCGGGGCGTACGACCATTTCATCCCGTCCGTTGTTGACGCTATGGCCCATCAGAGCGAGTTCGTGACCGCCTATACGCCCTATCAGGCGGAGGCCTCGCAGGGCGTGCTCCAGACGTTTTATGAGTTCCAGACGATGGTTTGTGAGCTGACCGGGATGGAGGTCGCCAATGCCTCGCTCTACGAGGGTGCGAGTGCGGCCGCGGAAGCGGTGATCATGGCCATGGGCATAACGAAGCGCTCGAAGGTGGCCGTCGCCGAATCGGTTCACCCCGACACATTGCAGGTGCTTCGCACGTATACGGCCGAACGGGGCGTTGAGGTTGTTCTGCTCCCAGCTTCGGACGGGCAAATCGATCAGACCGTGCTGAAGAATACTCTGGATGATGGGGTGGCGGGCGTCGTCATTCAGTCCCCGAATTTCTACGGCTGCCTGGAGCGCCTCGACCAGGTCATCCCGGTAATTCACGACTGTGGCGCACTGGCGGTCATTGCGATGGACCCGATCGCATCCGGACTGGTCAAGACGCCGGGCGCTTTCGGCGCGGATATCGTGATCGCTGAGGGGCAGCCGCTGGGCATTCCGCTGCAATATGGTGGGCCTTATTTGGGACTTATGGCCACGCGAGAGAAATACTTGCGAAAAATGCCGGGGCGCGTGGTGGGCGTGGCCAGGGACGGCGCGGGACGCCGCGGCTTCTGCCTGGCATTGCAGACGCGCGAGCAGCACATCAAGCGCGAGCGGGCGACGAGCAACGTGTGCACGAACCAGGGTCTGCTGGCCGCCCGGGCCGCGGTGTACATGAGCGCGATGGGCAAGTGCGGGATCCAGCAGGTGGCCTCGCAGTGCTTTGACAAGGCGCATTACGCGGCCGGTAAGATCGCGAAGCTGCTAGGGTATTCACTGAAGTTTGATGCTCCGTTCTTCAAGGAATTCATGGTGCGGACGAAGCATCCCGTGCCAAAGGTCGTTGCCACGTGCCGCGAGCGCGGCATTCTCGGAGGCGTGCCGCTCGGCAAGTTTGACGAACGCTATACCGACTGTTTCCTCGTTGCCGTGACGGAGAAGAGGACGAAGGAAGAGATTGACCGGTTGGTGGAGGCACTCAAGTCGGTTTGAGTATTGTGATGACTGTGCAGGGTGCCACCCCGTTGGTGTTACGCCGCGAACAGACGTTGCGCAGGGCGTAAGACCAGGTAGTGAGCTTCGATCTACGAAGGTAGCGAATGACGATGAGTTCGGTTCCCAAGACGCAGCAGGGTGATCAGCCGTTGATTTTCGAGGTCGGCGCTCCGGGGCTTTGTGGGGCCACGCTGCCGGAGTGCGAGGTGCCGGCCGCCGATCTCGCGACGACGCTGCCGCCGGAGTTGATGGCGCAAAAGGCGCCGGCGCTTCCGGAGGTTGGTGAGCTGGATGTTGTGCGGCACTACACGCGCCTGGCCCATCGTTGCTTCAGTATCGACGGCAACTTCTACCCGCTGGGCAGTTGCACGATGAAGTACAACCCGCGGGTGAATGAGCGCGTGGCGGCCATGCCGGAGTTCGTCGACCTTCATCCGTATCAGGATGAGCGGGACGTTCAGGGTCTGTTGGAGCTGCTGTATCGTCTGCGCTGTGATCTGGCGGAAATTGCCGGTCTGGCGGAGGTGAC
>CP070718.1:1496862-1519471 GCA_020350565.1 Phycisphaerales bacterium | reverse complement strand
TCGGCCCTTATCCCGCGAAAGAGTACACCGTTGTTGACAACTTCTTCTCCAGCGGGTTTGCATTTCCGACGTTCACCCTGCTCTTTTCTGATGTCATCCAGATGGGCAGGCGAGCGCAGACCCGCCACGGAATGCTGGACCACGAGTTTCTGCATTCGTGGTGGGGCAACGGCGTGTTTGTCGACCCGCGTGACGGGAACTGGTGTGAGTCGCTCACCAGCTACTACACGAACTACTACGGCTACGTGCTCGACGGCAAGGAGGACGAGGCCCGCCGCAAACGCCGCAACTATTGTCATTTCCTGAGCAGCCTCAAGCCTGAGGATGACAAGCCACTCGGCACGTACGATCAACCTGATGGTTGCGGGCGCGGCATCGCCTACAACAAAGGGGCGATGGTTTTCCACATGCTCGCACGGAAAATCGGAGAGGAGACCTTGTTTGCCGCCATGCGTCGCTTGACGAGCGAGTACACGGGCCGGCACGCCTCGTGGGAGGATATCCGCCGTCTTTGTGAGGAGGAATCCGGCCAATCGCTGGAACGGTTCTTCTATCAGTGGGTCCGCGAGGGGGGTGCGCCTGCGCTGGAGGCCCTCTCCGCGAGCTTCGATTCGGGGGAAGAAACGTTGACGCTTACGATCTCCCAGGGCGAATCCGGGTTTGATCTGGAGGTGCCGATTTGCGTCGTTCACGAGAATGGCGTGCTCGATCTGACCGTCACGATGAGTGAGTCCGTCGCCGAGGCCACATTTGAGCTCGAGTTTGAGCCCCGGGCAGTCATCGTCGATCCGGACTACCACACCTTCCGCAAGGTCGGCCTCGACGAGATCGTTCCCACGACAGCTCGCACGCGCTACGGGTCCGCCTTCGCCATGGTTATTCCTGAGGGGGATTTGCCTGAGCAATACAGCGGCGTCAAGGAGATCTTTGAGAAGAGCTTCGAGGAAGATGAGCGCGTCACCTTCGTTGCCGGAGAGGTTCGACGAGGCGAACTCGCGGAACGCTGTCTGTTGATCCTCGGCGAGGTCGTACGCGATCCCTACGTTGACGCCTATCTGCAGTCGATCAACTACCCCGTTGCCTGGCCGGAGAGCGGGTTCGTCTTCGACGGCGTCGAGTACATGGAGCCGGCGCACGCGATCCTGTGCACGGCCCGCCATCCGGGCATCGAAGGTGGTGGGATTACGGTCATTTTCGCCAACAGCGAAGAGGCGATCCCCCCGGCCAGGAATATTCCTTTCTACGACCGAAGTGTCGTGATTTTCAAGGACCGAATGCCCATCTTGCGGAAAGACCTGGAGTCACCCAAAGAGGTACCGGTGGAGGTGAACTAGGTTTTAGTCTCGACGGAGGCATCAGGGGGCCTTCGGGATAGTCGACGTCCGTAATGCTTCGTTCCCCAGGTTGGGGCGCGGCTGGGCGTAGTCTCGCTGATGCTTCAATTTGGTAGCCGATTGTCTTTAGCGTCGATCGCCTCGTGTCCTTCGGTCTGCGAAGATGCTCCAGGGAAACGGGTGGTTTTGGGGGCTTTAAGCTTCTGACTCACGGCGCCGTTGCCGATCTGAAAGACTCTGCCGCGTCGTTATAAAAGAGGCCGAGAATTCGAATTTCGCATTGCCGACGGTGTGGTATGTTATAGGTGAGGCCAAGGCAGATCTTCGCTCCACTCCGGGGATAGGCCTCAAGCGGAAAGGCGAGGTGCAACGATGACTGATCAACTCATGCTTACACTAGCAGACATCTGGTCGACCTTCTCGGCCGCCTATTGGGTCTGCCTCATCGTCGGCGGTGGGCTCCTGGCGATTTCCGTCCTCGGCGCCTTTGGTGGGCATGCCGGCGCGGACTTCGACGCCTCCGCTGGTGCGGACGTCGACCTGGACGGTGTCGGCGGCTTCGACGCCGGGCATGACTTCGACATCGGGCACGATGTGGACATCGGACACGATGTGGACGTGGGCCATGATGTGGATGCCGGCCACGATTTCGAGGCAGCGCACCACGGGTCGATTTCCTCCGTCTCGACGTGGTTCTCGATGCGGTTTGTCGTGTTCTTCGTCGCGGCCTTTGGGGCGATCGGGGCCATCTTCACGCACTTGAGCGACATCAGGGAACCGGTGACCTTGCTCGTCGCTTTGGTCGGTGGCATGATCATCGGTCAGGTTGCCCATCAGACCTTTCGGACGATTCGTCGCACTTCAGGTAACAGCGCCGTCCAAGTGAGGGACTACCTGAACAAGCCCGCGCGGGTGACGGTAACGATCAACCCGCGGCAGCGTGGCGAAGTGGCTCTGAGCGTCAGTGACGCCGAGCGGTTTGTGCCCGCCATCTCCAAGCGTGAGGACACGGGCTTTTCGGTCGGCGACCAGGTGTATGTGGTGGCCTATCGCGCCGGCGTGGCGGAAGTCATTTCCAGACAGGAATACGAATTCCTCAACGAAGGCAAAAAGGAGGCATAGCGTGTTAGCGAGCATGTACCCGACTTTGGCCGAGACAGCCGGCCCGGCAATAGCTGTGGGTTTCGTCGTACTGTTGGTGTTTTTTGCGATCGTCGTGATCATCTTCAAGCTCATCGTTGTGGGCAATCCCAGCGAGATGCTGATCATCAGCGGCAAGCGGCAGCGCGACGGTCACGGTTACCGTATCGTCATTGGCGGTCGCACCCTGGTGATCCCCGTTCTTGAGAAGGTCGATCGCCTCAGCCTGCGCAACTTGCAGGTTGCTTTAGAAGTGAAGGCCCAGTCCGGTGGCGGCACGATGATGCCGATCATCGTGAACGGCGTGGCCAACGTGAAGATCTCGTCGGATCCGGACGTCCGGCCCAACGCGATTGAGCGTTTCCTCGGTCAGCCGGTGCAGGAGATTCAGCGCGTGGCGCGCGAGACACTCGAGGGCGGTCTGCGTGCTGTGATCGGCAAGATGGTGCCCGAGGACATCGTGGAGGACCGCGACAAGTTCGTGGCCACGGTTATGCGCGAGGTCTCGGACGACTTCCGCAAACTGGGTCTGCTGATCGACAGCGTCAACATCCAAAACGTGCACGACGATGAGCAGTATCTCGAGTCGATTGCGCGAAAGGCCACTGCGGAGGTTCGCGCCGCAGCTCGAAAGGCAGAGGCGGAACGGGCGGCTGAAGCGGTCACCAAGGAGGCGGAGGCCAACGCCGCTGCACGTCGCGCCAAGGCCGAACGAGATGCCGAGGCGAGGACGGCCGAGGCCGTTTCCCATCAGAAGGCCGAAAGCGCGCGGCTTTCGGCGGAGAAGGCCATCGCCGAGGCGGACAACGATCTGCGGATTCGCAAGGCGGAGCTTGCTCGCGAGGCCGCCCTCAAAGAGGCCGAGCAGCAGCAGGCTGCCGCGAAAGCGGAGCAGGCTCGGTTGGCCGCGACCGAGGTGGCTAAGGCCATCGCCGATCGCGACGTCGCCCGTGCGAAGGCCGAGGGTGATGCGGCCTCGGTCCTTGAAGAAGGTAAGGCGCGTGCCGCCGCTATCGAGCAGATCGGTCAGTCAATCCAAAAGCATCCTGATGCCCTGAAGGTCATGCTGGTCGAGATGATGCCGAACGTGGTCAAAGAGTTGGCCGGTACGGTGAAGGACGTCGATCTCGGTCAGGTGACGGTGTTCGACAGCGGCGACGGCCGTGGCATCACCGGCGCTGCCATGGGGCGGGCCAAGATGCTGGCCGAGTCCATGGGCGCGCTCGAATCGGTCCTGGGCATTGACCTTCGTGAACTGACCCAATCGATTGCCGGAAAGGTTGGCGGCAAGAAGGGTGGTGGCGGATCGCAAACCGCACTGACTGCGGCCGCTTCCGGCGAAAAACCATAGGCACAGCAAGACGAGGGTGGGCAGAGCCCTGCACAAGTGCGTTGCACCTCGCCCGGTTTGCAGGACGATGCTCACCCTTTTTATGAATGCAGAATTCAGATTAGCGAATAGCGAATGAGGAGCCGGGTAAGATGTGGTGACGGCGCGCCATGCCGAGTACAGCCGGCGTCTCTGCCGGCTGAGGCGCCGGCACGTAGGACCGAAAGCTGCGAGGGTGTGTCCTCGACGTGCCGTCGACCTTGGCAGAGGTTAGAGGAGTCCAGGAATCACCCAATGGTCTGGAGTCCAGCAATTATCCAACGGTTAGGAGTCCAGGAGTTACCCAATGGTCATGAAACTTGCGTCGACGGAAGCGACCTACGACCCCATCTGTCCGCACTGTGAGCGGGAAATCGAGGAAGTTCACTGGCGGCAAATTCAGGCGGTTAACGCGGAATACCTGTTCATCTGTCCCCAGTGCCGTAAAGTCATCGGCATCGGCGTCCGCAAGGCCGCGTGGATTAACTGAGTGCCGGGACGGGGGCACCGACCAGGTCGTTATGGCTCGCTATCGAATCCCCAAGGGACAGGCACGCGTAGAGATTCGCGTTTCCAACTCGCGATTCATCGCTACCGTCGCGCCTGCTTTTTCCACCAAGGAGGCGCAGGATTTCATTCGGGGTGTTCGGGAAGAGATGCCCGACGCCACGCACCACGTCTATGCCTACAAAATCGGGTACGGCCCGAGTGTTTCGGAGGGTCTGAGCGACGCCGGAGAACCGTCCGGGACGGCCGGTCCGCCGGCGCTGGCCGTTCTGCGTGGAGCGGACGTCGGCGACGTCGTGCTGGTCATCAGCCGCTACTTCGGCGGCACCAAGTTGGGAACCGGCGGTTTGGTGACGGCCTACACACACGCGGCCAAGGCTGCCTTCCAAGCCCTCGAGACGGAGGAGAAGGTGCGGCGCATCCGCTTGGCGCTCACTATTCCCTACGGGCTCCTTGAACGCGTACGCCTGCTCTTTCCAGAATATGAGTGCGTCGTCGAAGGCGAGGATTTCGGAGCGGAAGTGGGCCTCACGCTTCAGATTCCCGAAGAGCGACTGGCCGAATTCTCCCGGAGAATCCGCGATCTGTCTGCGGGAAAGATACATCTTCAACCGCTGGCTTGAGGATCAAGGTCAGCGGTTCCTGCCGAGTAGGATCGGCCTCCATGCCGGTGCAAGCCGGCAGAGACGCCGGCTGTACTGAGTGGCGCCTCCGTGCCGGTCCTGAATTCGAGCGCCTTGCCGGCAGAGGCACGATCCGTGTTGAACCGTCTATGAACAAGCGCCTGGCTGCACGATTCTCATCGGTCCGATCATCGGCGTGCGCCCCATCGACAAGAACAGACATCTGTCCGTTTCCCGGGTTGAGGCATGCCGGCTCATCCTGTCGCATGATCCAGGGGATGGTGAAGGTCTTGGAGCCCCGAGTGCCCGCTGAATCCGGAGCGCCCCGCAAACCTGACGGATTTGTGACGGCCTGGTCTTGGGAGCAAGCGGCGATAGCGAGGCGTTCCCCTTTGCGAGATCTGATGATGAACACGGGTTTCGCCACCATGAACGAGAATAGACATCGCATCTTGCGTCCATGTCGGCTGGGATTGGTGCCCTGGGTCGGTTTGGCATTCGTGTTTTCAGGATGCGTATCGGCGTCCAAAGAGCCGCTACTAACGCAGGAACAGAGAAGCCTCAACGTGGAGTCGTTTGATTACGTCTGGACTACCGTTCGCGACAAGCATTTCGATCCCACGCTCGGAGGGCTTGACTGGGAGGCCGTACGCGAAGAGTTGCGGCCCAAGGTGCAAGAGGCGTGCACCATGAGCCAGGCTCGGGACGTGATGATGGACATGTTGCTGCGGCTGAACCAGTCGCACTTTGACATCATTCCGGGGGAGTATTACGAGACGGAAAGCAAGGACGCCGGTGGCGCGGGAGCGCGGCGCTACGGCGTGACGGGTGTTGATCTTCGCGTGATCGACCATCGCGTCCTGGTCACCGCAGTGACCGCGGGCTCGCCTGCCGACGAGGCCGGTGTGCAACCGGGCTGGGAGATCACGCGTGTCGGCGGAGAGAAGGTGAGTTCGCTCATCCGCGATGCGGAAAGCCAGTGTGAGGCGAAGACCTGGGCTCGGGCGGAGATGGCTTACGCCGTTGGCCGCAGGCTGAACGGGCCGCTCGGCGGCAAGGTTCAGGTCACCTTCCTCGACGGCGACGATCGGAAAAGGGTGCTGAATCTTCATCGCGTCGAGCCTCGAGGCAAGGAGGCCTACCGGATCGGAGAGGTTGCGCCCCATCGTGTGTGGTTCGAATCGCGTCACGTTGGTGAGGACGTCGGCTACATCGCGTTTAACGAGTTTACCGACCCGGCTTACCTGATGCGCGCCTACAACGAAGCCCTGGAGTCCTTCCTGGAAACGGAAGGAATCGTGATCGATCTTCGCGGCAATGGAGGCGGCCTTGGGGCGATGCCCATATGGATGGCGGGCTGGTTCGTTAAGGAAGAAGGCAACTACCTGTGCAAGGAGTTCACGCGTGACCAGGAGTTCAAGGCCATCATCACGCCCCGCGCCAAGACGTATGACGGGAAATTGGCGATTCTGGTGGATGGGCTGACTGCCTCTTCAGCGGAGATGTTCGCGGGCGGGCTGCGGGACCTGGGGCGTGCCCGCGTGTTCGGCTCACGTTCGGCCGGCGCGTCACTCCCGGCCACGATCGACAAGCTGCCCAACGGCGATCGCTTCAAATACGCGGTCGCGCGGGACGAATTGCCCGGCGGCCAGCCGATCGAAGGGATCGGCGTGTTGCCGGATGTGGTGATTGAGCCGACGCGCGAAGATCTGCTTGGCGGGCGTGATCCGGCTCTGGAGGCGGCCGTCGCCTGGATTCGCAATCTGGAGCCGGCCGATGCGGAGGAGGCGACGAAGTAACGAAATCCCGCGGGTCAGGCAGGCTTTCCGAGGTGTCCTGAACCGCTCGGCTCGTTTCAGGAGAGAATGATGATCCCACGCTGCACAGCCTTGTTGAAGATGACGTTTCTTCTGGTGGCAGGCCTGGCACTGGGGGGGTGCGCGACGGCTGCGAAGGAACCGCGGCCTGCGCTCACACCCGAGCAACGGCAGGTCAACCTCGAATCTTTTGACCATGTATGGACGACCATCCGCGACAAACATTTCGATCCCGAGCTGGGGGGCTTGGACTGGGAGGCGATTCGCGACGAATTGCGCCCCCAGGTGGAGCAGGCGGAATCGGTGTCTCAAGCGCGGGCGGCCATGCGGGAGATGATTGCACGGTTGGGGCAATCGCACTTTGCGATTATTCCGGCATTCATTTACGAGAGCGTGGATCGGCCCGGCAGCTCGGGTCCAATCGATGGAACAGCGGGTCTGGATGTCCGCGTTGTTGATGGGTGCGCGCTGGTGACGTCCGTGGACGAAGGATCGTCGGCGGCGCAGGCCGGCGTGCGACCCGGCTGGCAGATCCTGCGGGTCAACCAGGAGGATCTCGCGCCGAGGCTCGAAGCAGTGGCCGAGGAGTTCGCTGAAAGCACCTACAAGGACGCTATGCTGGCGTCGGTCGTCCAATCCCGACTGGTCGGTTCGATTGGAGAGACCGTGGATGTAACGTTCAGCGATGGTCAGTCCCAACCGGTTGAGTTGGAGCTGGGACTCGCCGAGAGGAGAGGCCGGCGATTTCAGATTGGCACCTATCCGCCGTTTTACGTATGGATCGAGACGCGCCTGATTGACGACAGCATCGGATACGCCGCCTTCAACCAGTTCATGGACCCGGTGCACGTGATGCCGGTGTTCAACAAGGCCATGGCCTCGTACAACGAGGCCGACGGTGTCGTCATCGATTTGAGAGGCAACAGCGGCGGCATCATCGGGCAGGCCATGGGCATGGCGGGCTGGTTCATTGCCGAGGAGGATCGTTACCTGGGCACGCTGCACTTCCGAGACAACGAACTCAAGGCGATCATCAACGCGCGGGCGAATGCTTTTACAGGTCCGCTCGCAATACTGGTTGATGGGTTGTCCGGATCGTCTTCGGAAATCTTCGCCGGTGGGCTGAAAGATCTCGGCCGCGCGCGGATTTTCGGGTCGCGGACACCCGGAGCGGCGCTGCCCAGTGAGATCGAGCGGCTACCTAACGGTGACGGCTTTCAGTACGCATTCGCCAATTACATTTCCCGGGGCGGCGAGGCGCTGGAAGGCAAAGGGGTGAGCCCGGATGTTCCGGTCGTGCCGACGAGGGAGGCATTACTTGCAGGAAGAGATCTTGTGCTCGAGTCCGCCTTGGCATGGATGCGAACGGAACGGTAATCTATGGCCAGCGAGACTCGGCTGGTTAAAGTGGTTGAACGAAATTTCACTTAACTGGAGGTGATCACGCGATGACGACGTGGGAACGAAGAAAGCGGTCGTATTGTGCCATGAGCCTGCCCATTTGGGTGGGCGTTGCCATGGCCGTCGGTACGGTTGTCCTGACTTATGGTGCGCAGCGGGCGTTAGGAGCGTCCAAGGATGATCTGCCGAAGGCGGAATTCGTCCTGGACAAGGTCGTCCAGGCCACTGGAGGCAAGGCCCGCTTCGACAAGATTGACAACAGTGTGATCAAAGGAACGATCGAGATCGCCCCTGCCGGCATCAAGATGGATATGACCATCTGGCAGGCCAGACCGAACCTGATGTACACCCTCATGGAGTCGGAGGCGTTCGGGAAGATCGAGAAAGGTGTCAGCGGCGACGTCGCATGGGAGGTGTCGCTCATGGCCGGCCCACAGGTCTATAAAGGCCAGCAGAAGGCCGACACGCTGCGGCAGGCCGTCTTCCAGCTCCTTGTGTACTGGAGAGACGTGTATGCCAAAGCCGAGTGTACCGGAACAGAACAGGTTGCGGATAAGGATTGCTACAAGGTGGTGCTGACGCCCAAGGATGGTGAACCCCTGACGATGTACGTCGATCGGGAGACGTTTCTGCCGGTGAGAACCGACGTGACCATCGAGAGCCCCATGGGCAAAGTTCCGCTCGAGACGTACGCCGGCGATTTCCAGGAAGTGGACGGGACCCTTGTGGCTCACAGGGTGACCGTGAAGGTCATGGGGCAGGAGCGCGTCATGACGATCAAGAGCGTCGAGTACAATGCGGAACTTCCGCCCGATCGATTCAAGCTTCCGCCTGAGATCCAGGAAATCGTCGACAAGCAGAAAGGTGAGAAGGAAGAGGGAGACGTCCAACCGTAGCCGTACGGCACGGTGCCCGATGGGTTTCCCTGCGGTGCGAGGGCCCCGTCGGTCCTTCGGGCCGCGATTTTCAAGGCTGATCGAAAGGCTTTGAACCGTTTGCGCAGCACCGGTAGGATTCATGCGCCGCAATGGAGGTGACCGGGGTCCGGACGGTCTGAACGAGTTGCCATGCCGGCGGAATGTCCCAATTGTCGCGTGAGGATTCCCTTTCTGGGGACCTTCACGAAAACGCTGTGGTCGCGGTGGGAGTGCGCGCAGTGCGGTTCCGTGCTGGGCATCAACGTTAAACGCCGCCTCCTCGGCGCGGCGATGTGCGGTGTTGTTCCGTTTTTGATCATCTTCATTTCGCGCCGCGTCGGCTTGAACTACCAGCACGTGATGCCGTCCATCATCATCGCGATCGGCGTGGTGCTCTACTTTCTTGATAGTGTCGTGGTGATCGAGCGGACCGGACACCGCTGCCGGCGTTGCGGGTATGACTTGCAGGGACAGATTGACGCGCGCTGCCCGGAGTGCGGTGAGGCGTTCGATGCGGCCACGGCGGGTCCCTTGACGAAGAGCAGGCGCTCTCTCGGCCGACGACGCGCGGTTGATCGAGTGATCGTTGCGGTCATGATCGGGCTGGTCGTGCTGAACGTGCTGGGTCTCTACGTCTTTCGAAGAGCACAGAGAAGAGCGCAAGCCGCTGCACCGGCGGTTCCATTCGCCGACCTGCCCGAAGGTGAGCCCCAGAGGCTGGCTAAGGAGATGGAGCAGGTCTTCCACGCGACACAGGCATACTATCGGGATTTCAATAAGTGGCCCGAGAGCATCGAGGCCTTGGTGGGACATTCGCTGCCGCACGGATTCGAGCTGTCCGACAAGCTTACATTCCGTGCCATGCCCATTTCCCAGGGCAATGACCTCGATCGAGTGCTGATGTTCTCCGAGCCGCTGGCATTCAACCTGGCGGGGGAACAGCTAAGTGAGCCGCGTCACCTGGTCTTGCGCCTGAGCGGCCGCATAGAGCTGCTTGACGATTCCGAGGCGGTTTCCTTGCGCCCCTCGGCGACGTCCGATCCGTCCGCAGGGCCGTAGGTGCACAAAGGGACGGACGCGCGGCATTGGCGAAGCCGGTCCTTCGACGCGATTGACGGAACGAAATTATCGGGCCGGGAGCGCTCGCTCGATTGGTACGGTCCTGTAACAAGGGCTGGAAGTGTCCTTGAACGGCACAGCCGCGGGACATAACATTCACTTGCCGTCGTCATGTGACGTTTAATACAGAAGTTGATTGACAGAATCGGCCATTCGAATGGGCGGCTTCAAGAGGGACTTCAGTAAGGTGATGGGCTTCGGGAACTGGGTTGCGATCGCCGGCTTCGTGTTTGCCCAGATGACGGCCCTTCCGGGTCTGGGCTCCATGACGACTGCGCCTGCCGGCCAGCCCACGCGCTGCTGCTGCTGCGAGGTGGGAAAATGCCCGTGCGGCTGCGCACCGGTCCGTCGTGGTGAGTCGGAGCCCGAACCGGTGCCGCAAGTCTGTGCCTGTGATAGCGTGCCCATGTTGCCGCCGGCTTCAGGCTTCGGTCAAACCGAGAGGCCGACCAGGCTGATCTGCGTCGCCTTGGCCGCCGGTACCTGTTCGTCTGCGGAAGCGGACTGTCCAGTGGCGATCGTTCCGGCCGCTCATTCACCCCCGTCCGAAACAGCCTTCGTTTCGACCTTCGTTCTGCTGATCTGATTTCCCGTCCGCGAGGCGGTGATGCATGGCGAGGCCGCGCGCTTTGAGTGAGGCCTCACCCGGCATATGCTGCCGACATGGGGCCGACAAGCTCCCCGGCCACAATCGAAATCATGACCTCGCATGCGCCCGCGCGGCGCGTCGGATGAGCAAATCAGAAGGATCGAAAGATGAAGAGAGAGCCTCTCACACTGATTCCGAAGGTCTCGGCTATGGGTGTTCGCAACCAGCTTCTGGTTGTTTGCGCTCTGCTGTTCGCAGGCGGCTGCTCCATGTATCAATCTGCAGCGCAGGAGGTGTCTACGGCGGTCAGCACGTGGCACCGCCCTTCGTATCAGGAGCCGTTGGCAAATACTCCTCAGGAGCCAATCGACGGCGACGCAGCCGGGTCGGCCCAAGCGCCGGTAGCAACACGGGATGTCACGGAATCTCGTCCACCGGGCGCGTTGGGTGCTTATATCGAGGAGGCGCTTGAGCGGAATCCAACCGTTAGCGCTGCAATCGCCAATGTCGAAGCCGCCTTGGAGCGGATCCCCCAGGTTACGTCGCTGCCTGATCCGTTTTTGCGTGCGATCGCCCGGCCCGAGCCCATCCAGACGGCCGCCGGTGACATGTACTTCACGCTCGGTGTCGGGCAGATGTTTCCGTTGCCCGCGAAGCTCAAGCGCGCCGGGCTGGCAGCTGTGGCCGAGGTTCGCATGGCCATTGAGCGACTCAACGCCGTCCGGCTGCGCGTCATCGCCGACGTGGAGCACGCCTATTACGCCGTCTACCTTGCCGATCGGTCCATCGAACTGATTGCGGCAAATCGAGCGCTGCTGGAGCAGCTTGAGGGCGTCGTACAGGCGCAGTACGAGGGCGGGAGCGTGTCGCAAGAGGATCTGCTGCGCGTTCAGACCGAGTTGGCGGAGCTGATCGACAGCGAGAACCGTGAGCGCGGGCGGCGCGACTCCGGCGCGGCGGCCCTGAACAGGTTGCTCGATCGCGATCCGGAAACGCCTGTTCCGCTCACCGAGCCGATGCTGCGACAGGCACTTGACCTGCAGGCCGAAAAGCTGATTCAACTGGCGGAAGATCACAACCCTGAACTGGCACGGCTGCGGCGTCAGAAGGAACGCGACGAGGAACGGCTGGCCCACGCGAAGCTTGGGTATTGGCCGGACGTCACCCTGGGCGTCGAATGGACATATGTGGATCCGCGTTCGGCGTTCAAGCCGCCGATCAATCCGCAAACGGGGCGAAGACCGCCTTACAACCGTAAGAGTGAGGCGGGCGACGACAACTGGGCCATCAGCGTGCAGTTCAACGTTCCACTCTGGTTCGACCGTGTCGAGGCCGCCAAGCGCGAGGCCCGGATCAGGCAAAGGGAAACGGAACACGAAATCCGCGCCTCGCGAAACCAGGTTGCCTTCCATGTTTACGACGCGTGGACTCGGGTGCAGACCGAGCAGGATTCGCTCCGTCTGTTGGAGTCGACGTTGACGCCCAAGGCCCGACAGACGTATGAGGTCTCGGTGACTTCCTATCAGGCCGGGCGGACCGATTTCCTGACCGTCATCGAAAACTGGCGTCGTTGGCTCGACTTTCAGTTCAAACGGCACCGGCACGCGGTGAGCCTGCAAAACGCGCTTTCTGATCTCCAGAGGGAGGTCGGTGTGCAGTTGATCGGCACGAGACCCGCTTCGGCGCCGAATGCCAGTGAGGAATAGTCATGAGCAAGAGAGAATCCAGACCGTACGCGACGGCCCTCAGCCGGCTGATGTGGCGATGGGCGTTTGTCTTGATCGTCTTGACTGTCACTTTGGGATGGGCCGCGTGGCGGCTGAGCGACGTTGCGCTAAGGCTGCCCCCGATGACCGCGGCAGCGGATCACGGTGCGGAGCATCCACCTCACATCGAGTACTACACCTGTACCATGCATCCTCAGATCAAACAGGATGTTTCAGGTTCGTGCCCGATCTGCGGCATGGGGCTCGTGCCCAAGTACGCGGGCAGCGAGGAACCGGGTGTCATGCCCGTGGCATCCGTTGGCCATGTGCATGGCGGGGCAGGTGGGGCACATCGTGATGCGCAGGCCCCGCCGACGAGCGAAAAGCCGAAAGCGTGGTATCGCTGCACGATGCCCGAATGCGGAGATGTGGGCAGTGCTGATCCGAACAGCCGCTGCCCGGTCTGCGGCATGAAGCGCGAGCCGGTGCTCACCGACGTCGGTCATGAGACGAGCGACTTTGAAATCAGCCTGAGTGAGCGGGCACGACGGTTGGCCGAACTGGCCACGGAGCCTGCGACGCGGCGACATCTCTACAAACGCATCCGCACGGTCGGCAAGATCGGCTACGACGAGACTCGGCACAAGATGGTCAGCGCCTGGATCGGTGGGCGCATCGACCGCCTGTTCGCCGACTTTCGAGGCATGCAGGTGGAAAAGGGTGATCATCTCGTTGAGATCTACAGTCCGGAGCTGCTTTCCGCCCAGGAGGAGTACCTGCAGGCGGTTCGGGCCGTTAAAGCGGATGGCAATGAAGTGCTCGATATGTCGCGGCGCAGCGCTGAGCGGCTCGAGCGTTCGGCCAGGCGGAAGCTGGAGTTGCTGGGCCTGACCCAGCAGCAGATCGACATGGTGGGCAAGGCCGGCGAGCCTCAAACGCACCTTGTCGTATACGCGCCCATCGGCGGAACCATTGTTGAGAAGCGGGCCATGGAGGGGATGTACGTGAAGACCGGCGATCTGCTCTATGAGATTGCCGACCTGACGCAGGTCTGGTTGATGCTCGATGTTTATGAGGCCGACCTCCCGTGGATTCGGCCTTTTCAGGGCGTGAGGGTGACCGCGGAGGCACTGCCCGGCGAATCCTTCGAGGGATACATCGCGTTTGTGGACCCGGTTGTGGATCCAGTGACGCGTACGATCACGGTCCGGGTCAATGTTCAGAACCCGCAGCGCAAGCTCAAGCCGGAGATGTTCGTGACGGCGGAGATCGCAGCGGCCATGGGGGAGGGGGCACGTGCCACGAGCCCGGCACCCGAAGCCTCTTTCGCCTGCCCGATGCATCCCTGGGAGACTGCGGATGAGCTCGAATCGTGTCCGATCTGCGAGATGGCCATGGTTCCGATGGAGTCCTTGCCGGGCTACAGGACTGCCGGTCGGGCCGTCGAGCTGCTCAGCGTGCCTCGCCAGTCGGTTATGCAAACGGGCGAGCGCTCGATCGTTTACGTCGAGGCCAGGCAAGGTGTCTACCGTGGCGTGGAAGTTGTGGTCGGTCCGCTAGCCCAGGACGAGTCCGGCGGCGAGTTTTTTCCCGTGTTGTCGGGCCTGAGTGAAGGCGAACCGGTCGTCGTGCGCGGCAACTTCGCCATCGACAGCCAGATGCAGTTGGCGGGAAAACCGAGCCTCTTCAACGCACGCGGATGGGAGGACGGACCGTCGGTCCGCCCTCATGATCACGGTCAGCGCCCGTCGGAGGAAACCTCCACGGATTCGACCACGCAGGTTCTCTGTCCGGTGATGGGCAACCCGATTCAGGAAGACGTGTTCATCGAGTACAAGGGCGTGAAAGTCTACTTCTGCTGCTGGGGCTGCGACAAGAAGTTCAAGGCCGATCCGGAGAAATACATTCCCAATTTGCCGCCAAACATCCAAAAGCGCATCCGTGAAGCCGAGGCCAATGAGAAGGAGCGGAGCCGTGGTTAACGCACTGATCAAGACGTTTCTGCGATCGCCGCTACTGGCGCTTGTCCTCGGCGTGGTGCTCCTGGCCTGGGGGTGGCGTTCCTTTGATCGAACACCAAAGGACGCGATCCCGGACATCGCGGACAATCAGGTGATCGTCTTCACCGACTGGATGGGCCGCAGCCCGAAGGATGTGGATGAGCAGGTCACCTATCCGCTGACCGTTGCCTTGCAGGGTGTGCCGAACGTCCGCGAGATCCGGGCTACAAGTGGCTTCGGCTGGTCGATCGTCTACGTCGTATTCCAAGATCAAGTCGATTTCTACTGGGCGCGGAGCCGCGTCCTCGAGCGGCTCAACGTCGCCCAGACGGAATTGCCGGAGGGCGTCACGCCGACCCTCGGCCCCGATGCCACCGCCCTGGGCCAGGTTTTCTGGTACACCGTGGAAAACGGATGGTATTCGCCGAGTCACCCGGGCCTGCGCTTCAACGAAGACGGGACCTTGACCGAGGCCTCGCGGGCTGCATTGCTCAAGGCCGATCCCTCTCTGGAAGAGAAGCTCGACAACGCCGAGCCCTACCAGTCTCCCCTTACCGGGGAAGGTCTGGTCTTCAGCCAACTGCCGCTCGATGAGCTTCGAAGCATCCAGGACTTCGATGTCAAGCTCGCCCTGGAGAGCGTGGAAGGTGTGAGCCAGGCCGCCAGCATCGGCGGTTACGTTCGTCAGTATCAGATCGATGTGAATCCGGAGGCGCTGCGCGCGTTCGGTGTTTCCCTGGCGGAACTGGTTTCCGCGGTCCGCTCCTCCAACCTGGATGTCGGTGCGAAGGTCGTCGAGCAACAGGGAATGGAAGTCTTTGTCCGGGGAGTGGGCTTCCTGGGCGGCGGCGAGCGCAGTACGGGAACGAGAGCGGAGCGGGAGCGCGCTGCGATCAGGGATATCGAGAATATCGTGGTCAAAGCCCGCGACGATACGCCCATCTATGTGCGACAACTGGCCACGGTGGCGACGGGGCCCGACTTCCGCCGCGGCGCTCTGGACAAGATGGGTGCCGAGGCCGTTGGCGGCTGCGTCGTGATGCGCTTTGGTGAAAACCCGCTCGACGTCATTACCCGCGTCAAAGCAAAGATCACGGCGATTGAGCCGGGCCTGCCGCCCGGTGTCCGCATCAACGCCTGCTACGACCGGACCGAACTCATCAACGAGACCATGGCAACGCTCGGATCGGCCCTTTCACAGGAGCTGGTCATCACCATCGTCGCGGTACTCCTTTTTCTCCTGCACTTCCGCAGCAGCCTGGTGATTGCCGTTACCCTGCCGCTCGCCGTTCTGTTTGCGTTCATCTGCATGCGATCGCTTGGCGTGCCATCTAACATCATGAGCCTGGCGGGTATCGCCATCGCCATCGGCACGATGGTCGACATGGGCATCGTCATGACCGAGAACGTCTATCAGACCCTGACGGACAACCGCAGTGAGTACGTGCGGGTGGAAGTCGCTCCGAACGGACGGGAAAGGCAAGTCATCGACAAGGGCAAGCGAGCGGAGCTTCTGGAGCAGGCGGCGCTCGAAGTGGGTCCCGCCATCGTCACCGCCACCACAACGACGATCCTTTCCTTCCTGCCGGTGTTCTTTCTCGAAGGGCAGGCGGCCAAGCTGTTCACGCCGCTCGCGTGGACCAAGACGTTCTGCATGGCAGGCTCGGTTTTGCTTGCGCTGACAATCATTCCTCCGCTGGCCGGGCTGCTTCTGCGGGAGCGCCGCTTTTCCCGGGCAAGGTCTGCCGTCGTCTCACTGATCGTTGCCGGTGGAATCGCCGGCGCCTGGGCATGGGCGGATCGATTCGAGTCGGCGGCCCGTATCAAGAACGCGGTCCTCACCTACCTGGGCATCCCGCCGTGGCTGATGCTCCTGCTGATCGTGGCGCTCGCTTTCATCGTGACGTGGTTTCTCCTGCGTGAACGAATTCGACCGATTTCAGAGAATCCCGTCAGCCGCTTGATTCGCTACGTCTACGAACCGACCTTGCGATGGATCCTGCACCACAAGCCGATCTTCCTTGCCATCCCGATCGTCATTGTGGTCTGGGGTCTTTCCATCTGGCTCGGGTGGGGAAACGTGCTCCGCATTCTTGTGGCACCGATGAGCGCCCTCGGTTTGTCGATCGCCGATTGGTCGCTCGCCTGGTGGGTGCATCTGGTTCTCGGACTGTTCATTGGCGTACTGATCCTGCCTTTGCTTCTGGAGTCCATCCGCCTCCTCCGCCTCCGCGGACAGGGAAACGTCGACTACACTTCGCCACTGCGCACGTGGGCGAAACGCATCCTCTCCGTCGTCATCGGCGTACTCCTCGGCTTCGGCCTCGACCGGATCGGCCTCGTGGACCACAGCCGCGCGGTCGCCGCGATGTTCGGCGCCGATGCTGCGTCTGTTCAGTCTGGGGGAGAGCCGATGCCGCGTCAGATGACTCCCCTGGCCGACCTGCTTGAAAAGGACACCGGCATTGGGCAGGAGTTCATGCCGCCGCTTGACGAGGGCGACTTCCTGTACATGCCCAGCGTGTTGCCGGCAGGCTCGTTCAACACCGTTATGGAGGTGATGCAGAAGCAGGATGTCCAGTTCGCGCAGATTCCCGAGGTGGAGTCGGTCGTCGGCAAACTCGGGCGCATCGATTCCGCGCTGGATCCGGCCCCGGTGGGCATGCTCGAGACCATGATCCTCCTCCGCCCGCGTGAGGAGTGGCCGGTGGTTGACGATCCCGAGCACCCCGGTCACATGCGCAAGCGGACCATGAGCGAGATCTGGGACGCGATCAAGGAGGCCGGCCGCTATCCCGGTGTGCTCCCCTCCGCCGAGCTGCAGCCCATTCGAACACGCGTCGAAATGTTGAGCACGGGCTTGAACGCCAAAATCGGCATCAAGGTCTACGGAGACAGCCTCGCGCGCTGCGAAGAGCTCGCCGTCGACGTCGAAAGAATCCTGCGTGAAAAGCTGGAAGGGGCCCAAGCCATCAACGCCGTCCGGGTCAGCGGCAAGCCGTACCTGGAGTTCTTCATTGATCGCGAGGCCGTCGCTCGCTACGGCGTCAGCATAACGGACGTGCAGCAAGTGATTGAGGTAGCCGTCGGCGGCAAGAACCTCACCACCACCTTCGAGGGACTGGACCGCTACCCCGTCCGCATTCGCTATCAACGCGAGCTGCGCGACGACGTGCCCAACTTGGAGAGGATTCTCATCCCGACACCGTCCGGCGCACAAATCCCCATCGCTCAGGTTGCGGAGATTCGCAGCGTCGTCGGCCCGATGAGTGTGCGGCGCGAGGGTGCGAAATACGTCAGCTACGTGACCATGAACAACGTCGGCGTCGATGAGACGACACTGGTTCACCGCGGCCAGGCCATTCTGGACCGCGCTGTGATTGACGGCGCGCTCGATGTACCCGATGGTTATTACCTCAAATGGACCGGCAGCTACGAGCGAAACCTCCGCGCCAAGAAGCGATTGGCGCTTTTGCTGCCTCTGGTTCTTCTGATCAACCTGTTGCTGATCTACTTTCAGTTCAAGCGGTTCCCCCTGGCGCTGGTCATCTTTTTCGCCATCCCTGTGGCATTCGCGGGCGGGTTCCTTTTCCTGGAGTACTGGCCGCAGATTCAGGATTCCCTCTATCTTGCAGGCATCATGGATCGGCCGTTCCCCGGCGACGCCATGTATCTCACCGTGGCCGTCTGGGTCGGCTTCATTGCCCTCTTCGGCATTGCTGTCGATGACGGCATCGTGCTGGGCACGTACCTCGATCAGACATTCAGCCGAAAGAAGATCCGCCGCTTCGAGGAGATCGAGGAGCGCGTGGTGGAGGCGGGCCTGCGCCGCATCAGGCCATGCCTCATGACCACCTTCACCACCCTGGCGGCCTTGACGCCCGTTTTGATCTCCACCGGCCGGGGCAGCGACGTCATGACACCCATGGCCCTTCCGGTTTTCGGGGGCATGTTTGTCGTTCTCGTTTCCTTGTTCGTCGTGCCGACGTGTTTCTGCGCCATCAAACAGTTCAAATGGCACCTCGGCCTCCCCGACCAGGACTTCCACCGGGATTAAGGTTCACCAGGACCCGCCCCATCCATTTTGTGATGCGGGGTGCCCCACTGATTGCGCGGCCGTGATGCGCCCCATCCACTGCAGAGCAATGGGTGCGAGCCGGCCCGCCCTAGGGGCCACGACCATCCCCGTGCGCCGGGGTGGCATGGGCAGGCGTGGGCTACCTCAGGCACCCGGGGGGCGCAGGTTTGCCCGTTTGTCTGGATCCCTGCGGCACAAAAAGTGGAGCCTGCCCGTGCACTTGGCCATGGGTTTAGGGCACGGGCAGACTCAAAGGTCTGCCCATGCCACCCGCCGCACGGGCAGACCCAGAGGTCTGCCCATGCCACCCGTGATGCTGCGTCCTCTTCACACCATCATGCGCGTGACATTTCGACGGGCCCGATGTCATCGATTATGATATGCACTGCCCATGACAGACATGAAGCCGAACGAATCCGCCCGCGTGCCCGGTCCTTTGCATGGCAAGGGGTGGGAAACGGAAGGGCCGCGCATCATCGATGCGAACCTGAATCGCGCCCGCGAGGCCCTGCGCGTGATGGAGGATTTTGCGCGCTTCGCTCTGGACGACGCAACCTTGTCCCAGGCCATCAAGGATCTTCGGCACGCACTGGCCGCGGCCATTCCGGATTCCCTGGTGGATCGGTTGCTGCCGTCCCGCGACATCGTGCACGATGCGGGCCGCGATATCCAGACGGAACGGGAGTACCGTCGCGCATCCACTGGCGACGTCGCCCTGGCCGCCGGAAAACGCCTGAGCGAGGCCCTCCGCGCAATCGAGGAATACGGCAAGATCGTCGACGCCACGTTCGGAGCTTCGGTTGAGACGCTACGCTACCGCGGTTATGAACTCGAACAGCGGTTGGGCTTACACGTCCAAGCGCGGCAGCGATTCGGGCATTGTCGGCTTTATGTCCTGATTAGTGAGGCCCTTTGCGCCGGTGACTGGTTCGAGGCGGCTCAGGCGGCCCTTCGTGGCGGCGCCGATTGCCTCCAGTTGCGCGAAAAGGACCTGCCTGACCGGGAACTGCTGGCGCGGACCGAGCGGCTCGTAAAGTTGTGCCATGATCATGACGCTCTGTTCATCATGAACGATCGCCCCGACCTGGCGCTGCTATGCCATGCCGACGGTGTCCACGTTGGACAGGACGACCTGCCGGTGGAACAAGCGCGGCGCATCGCGGGAGCCGATTTGATCATCGGTGTCAGCACCCATACGAAAGCGCAGCTGGCGGAGGCGATTGAGGCGGCACCGGACTACGTTGCCGTCGGTCCGATGTTCGACTCGCCGACGAAGCCGCAGGATCACATCGCCGGTCCCTCGACGCTGGCCTATGCGCGGTCGATCACCGGCCTGCCCCTGGTGGCCATCGGGGGGATCAACGAGTCAAACGTTGGCGACGTCTGCTCGGCGGGTTTGTGCTGTATCGGTGTTTGCTCGGCCGTCATCGGTCATGCCGACATCGAGGCGGCCGCACGCAGATTGAGAGAGAAGATCGCGCAGTACGATCAGAGTTCAGATCAGGCGAGTTAGGCCATGCCATTGGAGCCCGGCCACATCGAACGCATGGCGGAGTACGACTGGCAGTCGAACCTGCCCCCTATGTGCCCCAAGTGCGGTTACAACCTCCGCGGTGCCACCACTAACCGGTGCCCGGAGTGTGGATACATCGTTCTCAGCAAAGAGATCAAACGCGAGGCCGCAAAGCTGCAGGCTCTGATGCAGCGAGCCGAAGAGGCGAACGATCTTGTGGGCATTGGATTCAAGGTGGCATTGGTCGGCGCCGTTCTCCTCGTGGTTGGGACCGTTCTCGGAACGCAAGGCGGCACGGCTCCGATCCTCGGCCGTTTGCTCGGCTTCATCGCCGGGTTCATCGGGCTATGCCTGGGCCTCGCCTACGTGCGCGTGCTCCGCCTGCCACACTGGGCACGCGATGAGCTGAAGAACCCGCCGAATAACGGTCTCGCCATCGCCACCATCGTGCTCAGTGCTGCTCTTATGGTTCTGGCTTTCGTCAACTGGTAGTCCGCGCTTCTCTGAACGGCTTGGGAGCTGTGCCGCGATCCATAGCGGTGCGCCTGTGCCTATGTCGGCCACTCATTCCCGTAGTCACATCCTCCGGGCGGAACAATGAACCGATGGTTTTGCCGGGGAATCCCCAGATGGAAGGGTGTTTCGACCTGACCGTTGCGGATCGTGAACGGATACGGGAAGATACGATGCTTCGCGTTCGCTGGATGGTCGAACGGTGGTAATCGATGGTGATTGGCGTACAAGAGCAGGCTGCGGTGGCGAAGTCCACACAAGCGGGTAGGACCCGCGAAGGGCCCCATGGTCGCTGGTGGTGCGCGGTTCTTGTGGGGGTATGGTTCTCCCTGCCATTCAGTTGGCTTCTCTCATTCGGTGCGCTCCTGCCGTTCTTGCTGGGGCTGTTTTTCTTCGCACTCTTCGGGTTGATCATCGGGGCACTGGTCTTCCGCATCGCCGCTCCCGGCAGGCCGTACGGCAAAGGCGCAATCGTTGTCGGGACGACGGTCATCGTGCTGGTCTGCTGGTGCACCGCCTTCGTTCTTGAAAGCCGGGACTTCCCCCGCGAAATGGGCCAGAAGGCCACTGACGCTACGCGTTCTATCGATATGACTCGGCAGCAGCACATCGAAAAGATGGCCGAGGATGTGCGAGCGTATTTGCGCGAGGAATATCCGCCCGGCGGCCTGATCGGGTATGTTCGCTGGTCGCTTACGGACGGTCGAATCAAAAAGGGCGTTCTCGACGGTCCTCGCAGGACCATTAAGCGCAATCAGGTGAAGCACTGGTGGGCGATACGGGTGGTGGTGTCGATCGGCCTGCTGGCGTTCGGCGTGGCCTCGATGACCTGGCCCTTGAGGCTGGAAGAGGATTCGGCGGGCGGCTTACCTTCTTCCGGGGGTGATGGAGAGGGTCTCGAGGTTTTGGAGGCGGGCGAAGTTATCCTTGAGGCCGTCGATGGAATTGAGTAGCGGCACGCTCAAAGGAGGGAAGCGGCTCGGTGTGCTCGGCCACCCGCAGCAACAAGCACACACAGCCGTGAGGTGCCTGTCCCTTCTTGAAAAACAAATAGGCGATCCTTTAGTTGTGGAGCAGGAGACCCCATGAGCCTGATGCGCATCCGTCCCACATACACCGCCGCGATCATCGAGCGCCATGACGATACCGTGCTCATCGCCCTGCGCAGTCCCACCGATCCCGAACGGAGGCTCTGGCAGTTCCCGCATGGCCGCGTCGAGGAGAACGAATCGCCTGAGAAGGGGATGCGGCGCATCGCCCGGGATACGCTGGGCCTGAAGATCGAGATCGTCGTCGGGCAGCCGCCGTTTCTGGCCCATGTCGAGGGCCGGGAGGTCGAGATCCGCTTCTTCATCTGCGGCGTCCTCGACGGTGAGGCCACTCCGGGCCCATACGAGGAAATTCGCTGGATATCCAAGCATCACCTCCAGGAATACGAGTTCGACGACATCTCCAAGCCGGTCGTGGAATGGCTACTCGAGTCCTGAAACTTCAACGCGAGCTCGCTGCATTTCATCTGAGAGCGGCGGTAAATAGCACCTGATCTCGGTTCCCCACATATCGAAGATTTCGAGCGTTGTCAGGGCCAAGTCGCGGTTGGGGCGCAGGACGAACTTCATTCCTGTCAGACCCGTTTCCCGACTTAAGGTAAAGTGCCAATCCTCATTATCCGTTTCATTTTTCCGCCAGATCATGGGCCACGCAGGGGTGATCTCCTTCTCCCCATCCTCGATGTGAACATCCATGCACAGGCTTACCTCCACGGGCTTCTCAAGGCCCAGATGATAAAAAAGCCACGTCTCGGTCTCTCCGGATAAATAGGTTTCGGAGGAGGTCTCACACTCAAGAACAAGGTGTTCCTGCAACTGTCTTCCAATCGATTGATCCGTGACGACTGCAAGCGGACTTGGCTGAGCCAAGGGAAGCACGGTGACTTCCTCGACGAAAACGTGCTCTTTCACGTAGTCGGGCGGTGATAGCTTG
>CP070718.1:1478272-1496762 GCA_020350565.1 Phycisphaerales bacterium | reverse complement strand
TCCGGTCGGATCACGAATCGGCTCATAGGCGGTGATGTACCAGTCATCCACGACAAAGGCGCGGTCGGCCCAGATGCCGCCCTCCTCGAGAACGCGTTGATAGACAACGTCGCTCAGGCGAGTGCCCACGGCGCGCGTACCGTCTGCCTGGACCACGTTGGTTGAAACGCGCAGGTCGTGCTGGAAAACGGTCACGGTGCCAACCGGTCGACCTTTGTACATCTGCTTGCGAAAGACCTCATCCTTAATGGCATCCACGATCTCATAGCGTCGGTTGAGCAGGTCGCCGCCATACAGCACGCCCAACAGCTCACGGTCCGACCCGAGGATGGGCACACCCGCACCCACCACCATGCCGCTACTCCGCACGACATCTTCGGTGGGGCGGGCCGCCGGCGTAGGCAGAAGCCGAAAGCGGGCCCGCTCCGCCAGGTCACGCCCTTCCACCTGCAACTGCTGCTCGGTCAATACGATGGTGCCTGTGGCAGGCTGGCGGCTCTGCAGAACGCGGGCGACGATCGGGTTGTCCGAAAGATCATCTCCGCGCTGAATGACATTTTGGGTCCGGCAGCACACGCGGCCCTTCGCGTCCAACACGGTGAGCATGTCCATTCCGCCCACGCGGCGAACGAGCTGAAGCAGGCGGTTGAGCGCCACGTAGTCGACCTCCGCCAGTCCCTTCGAGAGCCGCTCGTCCAGACAAGCCGCACGCAGGTAGCGTGTGATCCCATCGATGTGGGCGTTATAGGCTGCACGGGCGGAATTCAGGTCAAGGCGTACCGCGGACTGGACCTCCTCCAGCCAGACGCCGCCGATATGCCTCACGGTGACAAGGGAGAGGATTGAGTTCGCGACGAGAATCACCGCGATGAAGGCCATCGTCAGTCTGAGGCGAACGGTCATCGCTCAGCGGACTCCAAAGGGCGCGGCTGCAATCCACGGGTATTGACTCGCCGGCTGGCCCGGCCCCCGCATACAGCCTAGCACAATCTGTACCGCCCCCTCGCCTAAGATACACAAAAGCAAGTATCATGACAGGCCTCGGAGCCATGACGATCGACTCAATGCTGAGCCTTGTAGTGCGAATCCTGCCCGGCGCCCTGGTCGGCGGGGCAGTGATGGTCATTGCCGCTTGGGCGGGATGGCGAATCGGGCGGGGGCCCCACGGCTGGCTGGTCCGTGCTACTCAATTCTGGCTTGAGCACGTGGTGCGTCCGATACTCGCGACGCGATCCTGGCCCCAGAAGGCAGCGCTCATCGCGCTAAACAACTCCATTGTCTGCGCCGCCCTGGTGTTACTGGGCGCCCTTGGCCCCCTCGCATGGCTGGCGGTTGCGGGCGTGGGATTAGCCCTTGGTCTGGCCCTGCGGCTGCTGATCGACCTGCCGGAAACACAGGCCTTTGAATCACCAAAGACCCCGCAGCGCAAGCTGCTCATGCGAATCGGGCTCGCGTTGAACATGCTCGAACCGCCGGCCATCCTGCTCGCCGCGGGTTTGAGCCTCGCGCAAGGTGCCTGGCGCAGCGACATTTTGCCGGGCATGGGCCTCGCGGTCTTCGCTCGAATCATCCTGCCTCTGCTGGTTCTGGCTGCCTGCGGCGAAGCCCTATGGCTGACCGCCTGCCAGCAAAGTCCCACTGAGCCCGAATAGGCATGCGGCGAATCTTGCTGAGACGCTTTCGGTGTGCGGTTCGTTGTACGTTCCCGAGCGTGGCGCGTAGAATGAGCGTGGTGTCGAAGATGCGCTTTTGAAGGCCGCTGCGAGCAGGCGCTTTTCCATGACCGGCGAGAAAAGGGAGACACGAAGGGGGCCGGCGATTGCGGTGGTCGTGCTGTGTATCGTCGCTTTCATCCTGGTCCTGCGCACCGCCTGCTGTGAACCGACACCGCGCAGAGTTGAGGACAGTAGCGGGACCCCGCCGATTGCACCTCAGGTCGCCGACACCGAGGAGCCACAGCCGTCAGCGGTCACGCTCTCTTCGCCTCCACGCACAACAGAACGAGCGGAAGAACGCCAACGCATGGTGGACAGGCAGATCGCGCCCCGCGGTATTGATGACCAGCGCGTGCTGGAAGCCATGCGCAACGTCCCGCGCCACTGGTTCGTTCCACCGTCGCAACTAAGGCAGGCGTACAACGACTACCCGCTTCCCATCGGTTACGATCAGACGATCTCGCAACCTTACATCGTCGCCATTATGACCGAGATGCTCGAACTGAAGCCGGGCGAGAAAGTGCTGGAGATCGGCACCGGCTCAGGCTACCAGGCGGCCGTGCTCGCCGAACTCACTGACAAAGTCTACACGATCGAGATCGTCGAGCCGCTGGCCAAGCGGACCATGGCCCTACTCAAGGAGAAGGGATACGGCAACATCCACGCGCGCATCGGCGACGGCTACCAGGGTTGGCCCGAGGCGGCGCCGTTCGACGCCATCATCGTCACGTGCGCGCCGGAATCACCACCGCCGCCGCTGGTTGAACAACTGGCTCCCGGCGGGCGCATGTGCATTCCCGTGGGATCGCAATGGGGCGGGCAGCAGCTCATCCTGCTTCGAAAGGAACTCGACGGCACCCTCACGCGCAAGCACGTCGAGTGGGTCCGCTTCGTGCCCATGACCGGCCAAGCGCAGGAAGACAACGACTGAGCTGGTCAGTGCTGCTTCGCCGAATCCGGCTCCCCTACAGTGAAAAGCGCTGCGACAGCAACCCGCCGCCGTTTGGCCCTCGAGAGCAGATTGCCGTCTCATCCGGCGGCTACTTCTGGGCGCCACGGATCCATCAGTGGCAAGACGTCTTCCGGAGAAGCAACGTCGACGCTCTGCCCTCTATGCACTGCACGACATACGAAAGCGCTCTTACGCTGCCGCGTCGTTCGCAAGGAGAACATGCCGCTAACACAAGGAGGGCAAAAGCGATCGGCAAACGGATGCCGACGCAGTAAGATGCGCGGATCGTAAGCCAAGAGGCGCACGCCGACGGAGGACGAAAGCCGGGCGGGGCTGACAGCTAGCGGTGTGTTCTGCGACGGAAGGTGAACAGCGTTAGCCCCAAGGCCAACAGAGACAGGCTTCCCGGTTCGGGTACGTAGGCACCGTAGGCGCTGTCCATGTCAGGACCGTCGACAAACTTGGCAGCGGCCAGAGCCGGCATGTCGCCGGGTGGAATCGTACTGAAATCGCTGGTGAAATCGCTTGCGTAGAAAGGCCCGCCACCCGAGATGTCGAACGTGAAGGCCTCGGTCTCTCCGGGAAGGATCTGAGTGGGAACCTCACCGACACCGTCAATAACCGTAAAGTCAAAAACGCCGAACATGCCGGTATCCACGTTGGTGCGCAGGAACCAACCCTCGGTCGGGCTGATCAAGGCCAAAGCCGTCACGCCCGCTGATTCCAGCACGTTGAAGTGCACCTCGCTGATGTCGAACGTGTCCGGAGCAGTCGTGTCGTTGGTCACCTCGAGTGTCAAGGTGCTGTCAACAACGATGAATTCCAACGTCGCATCCAGGACGAAGGCCGGCGACTCATCAGAACTGTGCGTACTCAGGATGATCGTTTCTGCAAAAGTCTTACGGACTGGGCAAACGACCAGCAGCGTGACCATGAGCGCTATGACATAGCGCATCACTTTCCCCCTCATGAAAACCCATCAAACGACAGGAATGCGGCTATCCCTCTCCTTCCGATTCACCCCGCCCGCACACCACTGAAGCATAGCCAACTGGATGGCCGAACACAAGACCCGAGGAGCAAATGTTACGGAATTGGCGCTTTCCCTTTTACAACGGTAAGCGCCGCGAGGCCGCAGCGCGATTACCCCCGACTCAACTCGTGGTAAACCCCTAAGCAAACTCCACGATGTGCAGAGCCGTTTGGCAGGGCAATTGAATCGGCGCTGAATTGCGCGCCTTGTCGCATTGAAGAACCTCTTGATACGCTGGACGGGCATGCTTCAGCTTCGAAGGGAGTTTCCGATAAGCCGTAAACGAATGCCGCACTTACGAGGCGCCCCGATTGCGGCCATCCGTCTGGAAGGCCGAGCTTACGCCGTCGCTGCATTTGCCCGAACCGCAATGCCTTTTGCGATAAGCAATGGGAGCCAACACTCGTGAAGCTGAGCCCAAAGCCCTTTGCTAACGATCACATCCCTGCGCTGCGCGCTTGACGAAGTCTGCGACTGGAATTCCCGCATCGCTGATGGTGCCCGGGTGCCCGATTTGCCCGCTGCGCATCGCATTCCGGTTCACGGCGCCGGCTTGGACGGGCGTACCCGAGGCCATTCGCGCGGGCATCGTGGATACAGTAAAAGCGGCTCCGCGATAACGGGCTGCTTGAGTCTCTGGGCATAAATGATGAGCGCCGTGCCCGCATGCGTTTCCGTTTCGCGTAGGTTCTTGGAGCTCCCACGGCCCCCGATTCGTCGGGGGACTGTGCGATGCCCCACACATTGGCCACATCTCTGGGGATGCACCCCGATGCTGCGAATACGCAAAGGAATCCTTCACTCGGGCGTCGGATGTCGGTATGCTCGCAGAACGCCCGGCGCCGACGCCGGGTGGCGGTTATCCGGGAAAATGCGGATGAGATCAGGGTATCGTCTCCATCTTGCTGCCATCGCTCTTCTTGCGTTGATTCCGTCGGCCGGAGGATGCCGCAAGTCCGATCCGTCCAAACCATCGCAGGCCGGGGGTCAGCACCCGAACGTTATCCTCATCTCCATCGACACGTTACGGGCGGACCACCTCTCCACCTACGGCTACTTTCGCAAGACCTCGCCGATCCTCGACCGCCTCGCGGCTCAAAGCATCGTCTTCGACCAAGCGTTCACGCCGATGAGCCATACGCTACCGGCCCATGTCTCCATGGTTACCGGCATGCACCCGGCGACGCACAACGTGCTGACCAACGGCTGGCAGTATACAGGGTCATTCCCCACCCTCGCCGAACGCCTCGGTCAACTCGGCTACGCGCGCGCGGGATTCGTCAGCGGTTTCCCACTTAACCGCGACTGCGGTATGGCACGCGGCTTCGACGTCTATGAGGACACCGGGCGCGATGAACAGGGGCACATTCCCAAGATCCCAGGCGACCTGGCCACGGCGCGTGCGATCGAATGGCTGAAGCGCCGCCCGAAGAGTCCGATCTTCCTGTTCCTGCACTACTTCGATCCGCACACGCCTTTTTTCGTCCCGCCGAATACGCAGCGGCCCTTTTCGGTCGACCAACCACTGCGTGAATATATGCAGGCGCTCGGCGTCGCCGACGTCGACATCAACGACATTTTCGTGCGCGGCGCGGTCCAGTTGAACTACCAGGCAGTTCCGGACCTCGCCGCGGCGATCAACGAGTACGACAATCAGGTTCACCACGTCGACAGGCTCATCGGCCACACGCTGACCGCGCTCGGGCGGCTGGGCTATCTCAGGAACGCGTTTCTGATCGTCACTTCCGACCACGGTGAGGGCTTGGGCCAGCACCACTACTACTCCCACGGGCTGTACCTGTATGAGGAACAGTTGCGTGTGCCGCTGATCGTGCGCCGTTTCGGCGGCAACTGGCCCGCTAAGCGCATCCCCTCCACCGTCTCACCGCTCGACCTCGTGCCGACGGTTCTGGAACTGCTTGGGCAGCCGGAGGACCCACAGCTCCACGGCCGCAGCCTGCTGCCGCTGATCACGGGCACCGAGCAAGCACCCGCCGGGCGCTGGTTGCTCGCGCAACGACGCAAGTTCCCTGGGGACAAGCTTCAGACATGGGGTCGCTTTGCGTCGGAGATGCCCCTGCGGGCTGTGCGGGGCGATGACAACCTCAAGTACTTCCTGGAGGGCGACGGCACCGAGCAGCTCTATGATCTCGCTACCGACCCGCTGGAGACGGAGAATCTCGCAGCGCGGCGCCCGGGCGACTGCGAGCGACTGCGCGCGTTACTCGAGGGCCTGCAGACGCGGTATGAGTCGGCGGCGATCGAGGCCGGAGAAGAGATGGACGAGGAGACGATGCGTGCCCTTCGCTCGCTCGGCTACGTAGGACCTTGATGCAGAGCGACCCTGCTTCGAGTGGGTGTGCGACCACCGCCATCTGAACGACCGCGCGCGGCTACGCGCCGCCTTCCGAGTTGGGAGCGCGAGCGGCCGGTGGTTGGCCCCCGCGCTCGCGCTTGGGGCTCGGATTAGTGGGGCCGAACGGCGCGCGGTGGTTTGGCGCGGCGATTTCCCGCCCGAGCACCCTGCGATTCGTGAGGATCGGAGCCGATGCAAGCGACGTTGGGCCGGGACGTTGTTTTCGGCATGCATAGGGCGGCAGCGTTGTGCGATGGTCAATCTGCCTCTATTGGCTTGCGGCCGGCGATGCTGAAACAACTGAAGCGCAACCCGAGGAAGAACCAGCCCATCTGTACGAGGAACCGCGACAGGACACCCGGTCTTGCAAAGGCCCGGTCTTCGGTTGCCTTCATGCCGGCCAGGTGGGCGACGCTCCGCAACAAGGCCGCCGCCATCCTGGGCCCCGGGTAGCCATCGAAGGTCTTTTCGAACTCGCGGAATTCCGGAAGACACGCGGCATAGAGATGATCGCGCAAGCGCAAGGGCCCGAAAGCGCCGATGTAAGAAAGCCCGCTCTGGTCCATCCACCCGAGGACCTCCCCCACGGTGTGCGACGATTCATGGGGTTGGCTGAACTGGTCGTACAGTACTGCGTCACTGGCGTCATGGGCCCGCTTCTTGATGCGGCGTGCCGTTCGCGGGAATAGCCGCTTGCCCAAGCGGCAGCGCCGTTCGACATCGTCGCCCGCCCATCTCGCAATGAGTTTCTGCCGCAGGCGATGGGTAAAGCGACTGTAGCGGTTATAGACGCTGACGACGACTATGCCCCCCGGCTTGCAGACGCGCACGAGCTCCCGGAAGCCTCGATGAGGATCCGGGGTGTGGTGGAGCACGCCATAACAATAGACGAAATCGAATGTCTCATTGGGAAGATTCAGGTGAAGCACCGACTGCTGCTGGAAGTCGATCCGGTCATCCAGATGGTACCTGGCGGCGTAGGCCTTTGCGTGCTCCAGTGAAGGCCTTGACAGATCAATAGCCGTCACCTCGTTTCCTCGCGCTGCGTACCAGCAGGTGAACTCTCCTGTGCCGCACCCCGCATCGAGGATCTTCCGACCGTGGTAATCGGATTGCGGCACGCCCAGCAAGCGCATCTTAAGATCCATTTCCTCTGCCGTTTTGCGGAACTTGTCGGAGTACGCCGGAAACGGATGCCTCTCATACATCGCGACGACTTGCTGTTGGATCGAGTCTGCATTCAGCGGATGGCTCATGGCAGGTCTCCCTCAAGGCCATACGCGGCGGGGCCGGAGAGGTCTGCCCGCGAATCATCGCACTCATGGGATTCGTGGCAGCGGATCAGCGAAGCCGGTTTCTCGCGGAACTTCATCGCTCTTCCCCCAGCCCAATCGGCGGGCAAGTTCCGTGGATGGCTTATGGCAGAAGCGGCACAGAAATGCTCCTGTTAGAATGATACACCATCGTCCGATCGCCGGCGCTATGATTACTTCTCGGAGCATCGGTTTCTGATCGAGATGCAGGCTTGGAGACAACTGCGGCTTTAACCGGAGGCCGGCCACTGACGGCTTATCCAGCCCGATCGCCAACGGGTATTCGGCTTGCCGTGAACGGCGAAGCGAGAGCATTTGCCGACGGAGAGGATCGGCCGATAGCGGGCGTATCGGCGTCTGGTTGGCGCGTGGCTGCCGGCGGCGCAAGGGGATCGGGTGCTCGCCGCAGCATCACACCTCAGCCTCGCGCCAGCGTGAAGCAGACAGCCTACGCGCCCGCCCCCACCTCAATCGCAATCCTCGCGAGCTCAGCCCTTATAGAGCCGTCAGCATGCTCCACGCCCATGAGCAACCCACAAGTGCCGCCACGTGGGCCGGCGACAGAATCAGTCCGCCGGCACGCAGCGACCTTTTGCCCAAGCCCGAAGCCGCTCCACGCGCTCCGCCATCGTAACGGACAGTGGTGGCGAGCTTCGCAGAGCTTGCAGGATGCGATTCGTGTCTACCTCGGCTTGGTCCGCAAACGCTTCATGCATCGCGGAGATGATCGCCTGTTCGATCTCTGCTCCACTGAACCCATCGGCGGCATCAGCCAGTGCCATTATATTGCACGCGGCGGGATCACGCCCGCGCTTCTTCAGGTGGATCTCGAAGATCCGCCGCCGCGTGAATCTTTTCGGCAGGTCCACAAAGAAGATCTCGTCGAACCTCCCTTTGCGCAGCAACTCGGGTGGAAGGGCCTCGATGTCATTTGCTGTCGCGACGAGAAACACCGGCGCTTCATGCTCTTGCATCCAGGTCAGTAGCGCACCGAACATGCGCTGCGACAAGCCGCCGTCCGTGCTACGGCTTGCGGCCGAGGCGAACCCTTTCTCGATCTCGTCGATCCAGAGGACGATCGGAGCCATCGCATCCGCCTGGCGCAGGGCGTCACGCAACCGCCGCTCCGACTCGCCGACGTAGCGGTCGTAGAGCGCACCGACGTCCATGCGCAGCAGCGGTCTGTGCCAAGCTGTCGCTATCGCTTTCGCGCACAGACTCTTACCTGCTCCTTGCACGCCAAGCATCATCACACCGCGCGGTGCGAGCAATCCGTACAGGGCGCCTGCGTCCGTGATGGCGCTCTCACGGAGCTTGAGCCATCGTTTGAGCCTCCGAAGCCCGCCGATCTCGTTGAGGTCCACAGGCGTCTCAACGAATTCGAGCAAGCCCGCCCCCGCGAGCATCTGCCGCTTGCGTGAAAGGACGGTGTTGATGTCTTCGGCGTCGAAGCGACGGTCCTCCGCGACGCAGTCGATGATGATCTGCTCCGCCCGCCGTCGCGTCAGCCCGCGAAGGTTGCGCAGGATCGTTCTGAACGCGCGACGCGAGATGTCCGTCTTCACGCCGCGCTCTTGGCACACCCGGCGTAGTGCGTCGCGCACAATCTCCTCGAGTTCCTTCGCGTCCGGCAACGACACGATAAACGGCGTCGCCTCCGACACAATAACAGGCGGAAGCGAATCCGCGTGGTCGATCATCACGAGCGTCGCGCCACTCTTTCGCGCCGCCGAAATAAGGTCACGAAGAAGGCGGAGCGTGCGCTCATCTTTCAAATGGCTCGCGAGGTCAAGCATCACCATGACACACGGCTCGGGAAGCTGCTTCTCGAGGCAATAGAGTGCTGCCGCCGGGTGCTCGGTGTCGGGATCGGGTGGGGTACCGGCAACAAGGCCGTCTCGCACGCCGCCGATGATCGACCATAGGCGTAAGCTCAAGCCCTGACTCAGCGCGGCCTCACGCACCAGAGAAAGCGCATAATCCTCGTCGTGTGTGACGAGCCTGATGCACGCATGCCGTGCGACGATGAGACTTTGCAAACGCTCCTGGTCGTTCATGACTCGTGCCTGTAGCCGCCCCGGTTGTCCGGGGAGCAAGTGCCGTTGGTGTTTCCAGCAGTTGTGGTCAATCCAGCGAGCACCGCCGTGTTACCTTTCCCGATGTCCGTTGTGACTGGGTAGTAACTGGTTTCGCTATCATCTCCCGCGCACAAGGCGCCGCAGTCCGCCTTGGCCGAGCCGCGCTGGCAATCTCCTTGTGTACCTCTTCCGGCGTCGCGTCAGTTTCGCGGCGATCGGCCTTCGTCGCTCTGTCGTGACCCTGATGCATGAGCGCCGATCTTCATTTGGACCTTGTTGATCAGGTTGGCGCACTGCATCAGGAAGATGGCGAACGTTCGGTCGCCGCGCAGTTCTTCATGCGTCAGCTCCTGTAAGGCCCGCAGCTTTATGCGCGTGACGTCGTCGAGCAAGGCCTGCAATTCCTTCACGTCCGTAGTATCCATCTGTGCGGCCTCGATCTGCAGGGTTTCCTCGAGGAACGCGTCCAGGTGTTCCTTCTCGGCCTTGACGAGGGCCTGGCGTTCCCGTTCCTTGAGCCGGCGCCAACGGTCCCACAGCAGGTAAAGCGCTGCTCCGAAGGCGAACAACAGCTCCTTGGTCGCCGCGAGTGACTCCATCACGTTGGCCAGCCAGCCAACACGGTCCTGGGGATCAAAGTATCGCCGTGCCACAGGATGCAGCGGGATCGGCGACCAACTCAGGACATCTTTGCGCGGTATCAGGAGCGGGAACTTCAGTTGGAGTCCCTCTTCGTAGAGTGAAGCCAGCACCTCTGTCACGAGTTTCGGCGAGGCATCTGCCCGCGTGGCCAGGAAGGCAGTCGTCGCAACCGTGGTCACCGATTCCGCTGGAACGGGGGGCGACGCGGAATAATAGCCTCGCGGGATTTCGTATTCTTTGAAATGGATGGAAAACGCGCTTATGGCCTTCGCCAATCGGATGGGGAGCAAATCAAACTCGCCGGTGCGCAGAAGCTCCTTCAGGTCGCGATTGTCCATTCCGGACGTTACGATCGCGCCATCGAGCGCCGGATCCTCCAGGAGTGAGTTGAAGTAGCGCCCCTCTCGATCGTCCTGCCTTTCCGGTCGCCCGTAATGCTCTAGAATTTGGCGGGCGCTCTTTCGCATACCCGATCCTGGGGACCCCAGCACGACGGTGCGATCGGTGAGGTCCGCAATGGATCGAATGCCGCGCCCCTTGCGTACAATCACATGGACAACTTCCGGATAATAGGGCGCTATTACCGCGAGGCGGTCCATTGAGACCGCCCCACCTTGCAGGATCGCCAGATCCACCGTTCGATCCGCCTCCTCCGACAGCAGCCGATCGGCGTTGTCCACCGACCCACGGGTCGCCTCGACAATCACATGTCGGCCCGTTCTCGCCTCCAGGCTATCCTTGAGATGTTCGCCCAGTTTGTAATACTGCCCCCCCTTTTCCCCCGTGGCGATCTTGATTTCGTTAGGGACTCGAGTCGCGTACCAGCCGACGACGGACACCACCAGGACGCCGGCCATGATCCATCCGAGGACCCTGCGCAGCACTGTTGTTGATACCATGAACATTTCTACCCACCCATGGACTGCCGATCCGGGACAGATCTTGTCCGGACGCGAGTTTGGCCAAGTGGGGCAGGTCCTCGACCTGCCTTGACCATCAGACCGGTAGCTCAGGTCGTTAACCCGCCCTGCGGGATCATGCCATCGAACGTCTGTCGGCCTTCCACCAGCGTATTGCCTGCGGATGCCCGAGGCCCGGGGTGAAGGCAGGTCGTTGACCTGCCCTACCTCACCTACGGAAAGTGCCACATCCTGACATATAGGTGACTGTCTCCCATTACCAAATGCATCCCGGGTGAGATGTGACACGGCCGTCCAGGATTGTACGGCTGGCACACCGCAGCACAACTACGACGCCGCGAGGGACGTCGAATTCTGGCGGTGAGGCCAGTCGGACTGGATCGGGGCCACACTAGCAACTGCGGCGCTTCCAGTGAGATTTGAAGGCGGTTCTACCATTCGTCATTCGCTTCTTCGCCATCGTCTGCCCCCCCTTTCAGATCCAGAAACCGCATGAATCCTGACATGCTCAGACTGACCAATTCTACGCTGCCAGCAGTTTTCCTGGCGGCCGATGACTGGTCTTTCGTGACTGACTTTCACGACGTCCTTATATGCCTCGCGCCGTGCGGCTTGCCTCAGGTCGGCTTTGAGCTGCCGGATTGGCGGAAGACGCGGCACAGTGTTCTCCTTCTTACGGCCTTGTGCAGCCTGGGCCTCCGTGCTCAGGTGGGTCACGCAGGCATAGGCGGCGTTGACGACGTGCGGGTGTCTAACCGTAGCCCGGTACCGCAGGACACGCCAGGCGCCCAGCCCTCTCGATATGCATGGGGACTGCTTCTCATCCTTGATCCGCAGTTCAATTTGCCACACGCACTACACGCGAAGCGACAGCTCTTCATCAGCGGACAGGGTCGCCGGATAGTAAAGGTATCGGTATTGTTGCGAATGGCGCGTGGCTGCCGGGGGCACAAGGGCGTTGAATCGGGGGCGTTGCATCTTGCCGGGGTGGTTTTTTCGATATGCACGGGCAAGAGCTTGACGCAGGACCGCACCCGCTTCTAGAAACCCCGCCTTCCATGCAGGGAAGTAGGGACCGGAGGGCTGCAAAACACTGGAGCCGATCGGACTCGAACCGACGACCTTCTGGTTGCAAACCAGACGCTCTCCCAACTGAGCTACGGCCCCTGAATTCTTGTGTTGTCGGAGGGCACCCGTCCGGCCACGGTGCACTCCAACCGCGCTGTCCGCTTCCGCGGGCGCGGCAGACAAAAGCGTGATCCCATGGCCGGCGGACTCCGGGTCATTCTCTCCGATCCCCGGGATGGCGGTCAAGATCAGTTCGTTCGCAGCTCGAGGGAAAGGTACCCTCCCCAAAAGATGGCGAATGTGTAGCCATTCGCACGGTCCGCCGACGAATCGGGGGGCTGTCGGATCCCCAGGCGCATGGCCTGACAAGTTAAACGGTGCCACGCGAAATGGCGTGCACCCTTGAGGCGACGCCATGGTGCAGAGGTCGCCTCCGGCGCGAGAGGAGACCGTCGCCGAGACGGCACAATACGGCGTCCCCACCTCAATCCAAGCCCGCAGGTGGACCTCCGCCATAGGCCATCCGCCCCTCGTACGTCTCATTGACACCCCGCTCGCCTGCGGATACGGTTGGGCACGAATTTGGCGATCGGAGTTCGCAAAATGTCGATCGAGAAGTGGTCCGACGAAATCTTCATCATCCGGCTTCAGGACGACCCGACGTTCACCGACGATGTGACGACCACGTTGGAAGAGCTCGGCGACAATCCGAACGTTCACGCGGTGCTCGACTTCGAAAGCGTGGGCCACATGAACTCCTCGAACATCGCCAAGCTGCTCAAGCTGCGCAAGCAACTACTCAACAGCAAGAAACGCCTGATCCTGTGCAACATCGACACCAACGTCTGGGGCCTTTTCCTGGTCACCGGCCTGGACAAGGTGTTCGAGTTCGCCAACAACGTGGGCGAGGCCCTGACGACGCTGCAGATCGCCGGCAAGTAAGCGGGCTGAGCCCTACCCTACCTCCTGACGCATCGCCTTGACCCCATTCTTCGGCTTGCCCGGCCCTCAAGAGGAAGCCTCCCTAACGCCGAGCGCATGGCGCTGTCCTTGCTTACATAGCGCCGGGATTCGACAGGATCTCAGAGGGAGGTTCTAATCTGCTGGGGAATTTGGTAAGTTGATTAGGCAACGCAAACGACAGGCACCGCGCATTTCCGGCCGGACGCCTGTGCAGCCCATCGAAACCAAGGAGCTGATACCCATGTCACATCGCAGAGATCGTCTGATCCACGTCTGGGCGCTGATCACCTTGATGGCGATGCTCAGCGCGGTCGCTGACGCCCAGAGCCCCGACGAGCCGGGTGCGTCCGTGCGCTCGGTGATCGCCGAGGGACGGGCCGCCGGCACCAACCTGCTCGCCAAGGACGAGGCGCTCCAGGACGCCAAGAGGAAGGCCGTGGCGCAGGCCTGCGGCGAGTTCATCGACGCCGGTACCAAGGTCGAGGACTACGAGGTGGTTCGCGATCGAATCCTCTCTCAGGCGCTCGGCTACATCACCAGGTACAACGTGAAACGAGAATGGGAGGAGGACGACATCTCCTACTGCGAGATCGTCGCCTACATCCAGATGCAACAACTGGAGCACGACTGGCGGGCGGCCTTTTCGCAGCTCCGGGAGGACCAGGACAACCCGCGCACCATGATCATCTTCACGGAGGACCCCGACACAACGGACTTCATTCCGCCCAAGACCGGTGGGGCCACACAGAAGCGGTTCCAGAGCGTCTTTCTCAAATACGGAGCCGACCTGATCGACAGCGACATTAGTGAAGAGGTGCGCCGCCGGGACATCTCGCTCGCCGAACTCACCAACAACATCTCGAAGCTGGCGGCGATGGCCAGCTCGTTCAAGGCGGACATGCTGGTGATCGGTGAAGCCGCGGCCGTCCCGCTCGGTTCGACGGACCTGGGAGGAACGGACGTTTACCGCTTCGAGTTATCGCTCAACGTGACCGTGGTGCAGGCGGACTCGGCACGCGTTCTGGCCTCCGATTCGTACGGGCTGGGGAGCCTGCATCTGGAATCCGGGCCCAATTGCACGGACAAGGCCTTCAGGAAGCTCGCGGATGAAAACGTCGAGAAAGTGCTCAAAGGCGTGTTCGATGCCTGGCGCCAGCGGGCTTCAAGTCACCGCATTATGCAGGTCGTCTTCGAGAACTGCTCGTATCGCACGTTCAGTAAGACGATCAAGCCGGCCCTTATGCAGATGCGGGGCGTCCAGCAAGGGGCGGAAGGCATCAAGCCCCGCGAATTCGTCAATGACACAGGCGCCGTCGATATCTACTGGGCGTTCGACATCGACCTCTTGGCCGACAAGTTCCTCGACCTGGAGGTCGACGGCCTTACGTTCGAGGTCACGGAGAAGACCGGCGACCGTCTGCACGTCCGTGTGATCGGCGGTCCCTAGCGGCCATGCAAGGAATCGCGGCAGCAAACAAGTCCGACTGTTGACCGGGTCGAAGCGCACTGCGCCCGCCTCGGTGAAACCTGTAGAGTCGCGTCAGCGCCGGGTAGGTGATGTGCATTTCCGCCGCAGCCGGCTGAATGTTCCCGCATTCGGCCCTGGAATCGCTCTTGCATCTCCCGGCGTCCCTTCAATAATGACGGCATGAAAGCGCCCCACAAGGTGTTCGCAGTCGTGGACTTGCTGTTCCTGCTTCTATCTGCGGGATGTGCGGCCCGCGGGCCGTCGCCGCTCGAGTTCACCGTTCGCCAGTTCTCCGAGATGGACCGGCAGACGGCAATGGAGCGCGCTGAAATCGCGCTCATCACCATGGGCTACGAAATCGACCGGCGCGATGAGGAAGCCGGGGGCATCACGACCAAACCCGTCCGCGGACCGGCGGGCGGCGAGCCCCGCGCTCCGCGCATCTCCATCAGCGACCGGAACCCTACTCGCCATATCTGTGAGGTGCGGGTGACACGGGGCGATGCCGGCACCAATGTTCATTGCCGCGTGGTCGTCCAGCAGTTGGCCACTGAGGCGCATCGCATGTTTCTGCACGACCGTGGCATCTCGGATTCGCCCGCCGTCACTCCCATTGAACGTGAAGCCGCGACCACAGAGGCCCAGAACCAGGTGTGGCAAACCATTCGTCGCGACAAAATCAAGGAACGAGAACTTCTCTCTGCGATTGCTTCTCCCGACACGTCACCCGACGATGCGGAGCCTGCCCCTCCTTCCTGATAGGATCACCAAAAGCACTCGTCTTGTGGAAGCTATCGATGCGCACTTTTGCGCGCAAAGAAGAGGCCCGGTGGGGTGGGCCGGGCCTTGAGGAAAACCGACCCATGGGGGGACGGGTCGGTGTGTGGACTTCCAGACGATGTTGTAATTTGGCACATCGCTTCCGTCCGAGCAAGCGTAATCTCATGAAAAAATCACAGCGCCGGAAACTGAGCGGCCCTAGGAAGGTTGGGTAGTTTTTCACCCCGGCCAAGACTAGGATGTAGACAGAACAGAGGAGTCCACGCGCCGACTGTCGGAGGCTGCGTTATGATCCAGTGCGTCGATTGCGAGCTTTACCAACCGGGAGCCAGCGGTACTGCCCGCTTCCTGTGCGACCCATTCAAGAACATCAAGGAACCCGAGTGCCTCGCGAAATGGAATCTCGTCAAACTCGAGGTGCTCGTACGGTCACACCAAGCCACTCTGGCCATGTACTGGCGCCTGGCGCCGTTGCAGGAAAAGATGTTCCGCCACCTGGAACGAGAGATCGAGGACGTCGAAGAGGCTGACAGTTGGAAATACACCGACGACGAAGAGGAGGATGAAGACGACAAAGACTTCCGCCCTTGAGACCTCAACCTGGAACGCTTCGCGCCCGGCTGCGAGCGGTTCCGTACGTCCAGATCCAGTCCCGAGTCATCATCCCTCTTTCATTCAACGCGATCAGCAGCCACGAATATCCGTCTGCCCGAGGACGGCATTACAGACGGCTATGGAATCACAGGGTAAATAACTCGGATGCCTCGTGGCGTGGCGCCAGATGAACGGGGTAGTGGTCCCCCACGGCCCGCCGTTGGGCCGCGAAGGCCAGTTCGGGCGTGTTGTTCTTCCCGCTGAGGTGGGCCACGGCAATCCATTGCGGACGCCGTCGCCCGCAGGCACGCACCAGTTCGGCAGCTTCATCGTTGGAAAGATGGCCGCCGTCGCCACGGATCCGATCCTTCAGCTCCGGCGGGTAATTGCCGGCCTCGAGCATTACCGGATCGTAGTTGGATTCCAGATAGGCCGCATCGAGCGATTCCAGAAACGACTGCAAGCCGTTGAACGGGTGCCCGAGGTCCACCAGAACACCCAACCGCTTCCTGTCGTGTTCGACCACGAAGGCGATCGGGTCGTCTGCATCATGGGCCGTACGGACGGTGTGCACGACGACATCGCCGAAAGTGAGCGAGTCGCCCGATTGGAAGAACCGCACATCGGTAAGACGTCCGAGCGAGGAAGTCGCCGCAAGCCGCGTGTCGCGGGTCACGTACAGCGGAATGCGGAAACTCCGATGAAACACGCCGGCGTAGCGGATATGGTCGGCATGCTCATGAGAGATGATCACGGCATCGACATCGTGCATGCTCCTGCCGTGTGTGGCCATCCGCTCCTGAGCCAGCCGCCCCGTGATCCCTGCATCGAAGATCAGACGCTTGCCGCCGGCCTCGACGCAGATGGCATTGCCGCAGGAACCCGATGAGAGCGAAAACGTAAGCATGGTCGCCCCATTATGGGCTTAGCCGTCGTTCCATCAATCCCGCCGTTGGCGGCGCCGCCCGCCCGCGGTACGATCCCATTTCATGTATGAACCCCACGGTTCCAACGCGGAGACGCCCACCGCGCGGGAGCGCGCCTGGATCGGCCCGCTTTGCTTCCTGCTGGCCTTGATCGTGCTGCTTTTCTTCCGACTTCACGCATGGGACCTGCCGCTGGAGACGGACGAATGCAACTACGCCTACATCGGGGCCCGGCTGCTCGAAGGGCAGCGTCTTTACGTAGACGTGTGGGACCATCAGCCGTTCGGTGTGTTTGCCTTGTTTGCCGGTGCCATCGCCCTGTTCGGCGATGGGCCGGAGGTCTTTCGCGGCCTTGCGTTGCTCTTCTCCATTGCTTCAATGGGGCTAATCTTCGCGATTCTTCGGCGCGATTTCGGGTTGCTGGCGGCGGTGAGCGGCGCCTTCATGTTCGCGGTCACCTCGTCCGATCCCGGAACCGCCGGCGAAGGGTGCAATCGCGAAATCTACATGAATACGTTCATCCTGGTCGCCTGGTATCTCCTCTCACTGCGGCGGTCCGCACCGAACGCAACAGTCTTTGGGGCTGGAATCGCGCTGGCCCTCGGCTCTGCCATCAAGACCATTCTGGCGATTCACTGGGCGTTTATGCTTGCCTACCTGCTCGTCGCCGTCTGGCGTGAAGAGCAGAGCGAGAAATCAGTGCGGCAGCTTTTCAAGACGCTGGTGCTTTTCGCGGTGGGTCCTGCCGCCTTCTGGCTTGCAGCCCTGGGCTATTTCGCCGCCACGAACCGTGCACACGAATTCATGGACGCCGCCTTTCTGTTCAACCTCAGCTACGCCGGAGGAGCGCAGTCGTTCTGGAGTCGATTCGTGGACTTCTTCGCTCCCCGGCAACATCCCTTCATTTTTGACAGCGCGTTGCCGCTTTGGATCGTCGGGCTCATCGCTTCGCTGGGGCTGGCCGTCTGCTTCGGACGACGGGGCAAAACCAGAACACGCCTCATTATCGTGATGGTCCTGAGCAGCTTTCTGGCCGTCTGCTTGCCGGGGAAGTCCTGGCCTCATTACTATTACCTGCTCATTCCTCCGTTGATCATCGCCATCGCCGCGGCAACACACGAGATCGCAGTCGCGCTGAAGAAACGGTTTCCCTCAGCGGACAAACGGCTCGCTTTGTTGTTCGCCGTCGTTCCCATTCTGCTGGGTTGGACGGAGTATCGCGATTACCTCAGTCAACCGCTGTTCGGCGTCACCGTGAAGCGGTACAACTCCCGCGATTTCTGGGGCCGGGCGATGGGCGAGAAGATCAGACGCGTAACCGAGCCGAACGATACCATCTTCGTGTTCGGCAGTGACACCGGCGTGTACTACTATTCAGATAGACGATGTGCTTCGCGCTATACGATGATCACGGGCCTCAGTTCAGGGTACAAAGGAGTAGACCAGCGCCGCAAAATCCTGCTCCAAGAACTGCGCCGCAATCTTCCACGGATCATCCTCATCCTGTTTGATGAGCAGCCGTTCGAAGGATGGCTTGCGCTGCTCAATGAATACTATGAGACCATTGGCGGAGACCACCAAGACAGGAGTGGAGAGTGGATCATGTTCGTCTACGGGCTCAAAGCCGCCCCGGTTGAAGCCATCGATTGGGAGTGGGACCGGGAGGAAGTCGGAGGATGGTG
>CP070718.1:1467354-1478172 GCA_020350565.1 Phycisphaerales bacterium | reverse complement strand
TGTTCCAGTATCGACCGCCGGCGGCGAATCTCTCCACCGAACGGCCGGACAGGACTATAGTTTGACCAGTCATGCGGTCAAGGATAGACAACCTCTTGCAGTCGGCGGTATTAACCTCACAGGTATTCACGCGTCCAGACTGCGGAGGTGCTGCAGCCCTTACCAGCCCAGTGCGCCGCCTGGAGCATCCGACAGCAGAGGGAAGCGCAGTGTGCCTGGCAGGATGTGAAACGTAGCGAACCGCAGGAATCCTCGGCGATGAGCGTCATTCTTGAGGCCGATCAGATTCGCGTCGAGTTCGGACCGCTCGTAGCGGTTCGCGACGTATCCTTCCAGCTCTCGGGAGGACAACTGCTCGGGCTTGTCGGGCCGAACGGCGCAGGCAAGACAACGCTGCTCCGGTCGCTGTCGGGTTTGCATGCGCCCACACGCGGCGAAGCGCGGATCATGGGCCAACCGGTGCTCGGGCAGGACGAGGTCGTGCGCCAACACGTCGGCTTCGCCCCCGATACGCCCCCGGCTTATGAGGAATTGACCATCAATCAATTCCTTCGCTTCATCGCGGAGGCCTATGAACTCTCCAGCGCCGAGGCCGAGGAGCGTATCGACTTCTGGCTCGAACGGCTCTGGCTCGCTGAGAGACGACACACAAAGATCAATGAGCTTTCTCGCGGCATGCGGCAGCGGCTCACGCTGGCACGCACGTTCGTCCCGCGCCCTCATGTCCTTCTTCTCGACGAGCCGCTGACCGGGCTCGACCCCAAGGGACGCATCCATCTGCGCGGGGTCCTGCGGATGCTGGCCGAGCAGGGCTGTGCCATGGTTGTGTCATCACACATTCTCTCCGACCTGGAAGAGGTGGCCACCCACATCGCCATCATCGAGCACGGTAGCATCATTCGCTGGAGCGAGACCCACGAACTACACCACGAACAGGAGGGCAGGCGGACCTATCGTCTGGTCACCGTCGATTTCAGGCCACAGCATCGCGACGTCCTCGAAGGCATCGAGGGAATCGAGGCGATCGAGAACGAGGGCCGGACCTACACGTTCGATTACTATGCCGACGAACGGAGAGTTTCCGCGTTGCTGCGGCAACTGGTGTTGGCCGAAATCCCCGTGATTTCATTTGACCTGGTTAAGACCTCGCTGGAGCAGGCGTACCTCAAAGCCGGGGTCAAGCAGATGGACTGAAGATGGGAGAGCGATTCCAAACCCCGATGGCCATGTGGCGGCTGCAATACCACCTGCTGGGTGGTCAGGGGCGGATCCTGACCGTCGTTGGTGTGTACGTTGCTCTGCTGGTGTTGGCCGGCTTCGGCATGTACCCGCTTCAGATCCGGCCGAGCCTCGCACGCTTCGCCGGCACTGGCGTCTACGTCTTGATGGGACTGCAGACGCTCCTGCTCATGCTGGGCGGACCGAACGCCGTGTATCGGGCAACCTTCCGCGACTATCACACCAAGATGATGGAATCACACCGGCTGACGCCACAATCCAATCTGAGCATCGTGTTCGGCTATTGGCTCGGCGCCACGATGCAGATTCTGCTCCTTGTTCTGGTGAACGTCGTCCTGGGGGTGGTATTGAGCTTATTGGCAGGCCGGCCGGTTGCCGACTGGCTGCTCGGCAACCTGCTCATGACCACCGGCGGAGTCTTGCTTTGGGGTATCGTAGTGTACGCAGGCATGCCGCCGGAAAAGCCGATCAATCTGGCGCCGCTCCTCTTCGTCATCGCCTGCCTGAGCGTAGCCGGCATCGGGATGGTCCCCGGCATCGGCGTGCTGCTGGGTGCCTATCCCTTCCTGATGGGCGGGACCGTTATCAGCGGATCGAAGAGCGCTGACGCTCTTTCCGTTGCCGGCATGACCCTGATCATGTTCATACTCGCGGCCTTCTGGCTCGAAACCGCGGCCGCCAGGTACCGCCGCCCGGACCTCCCTGCCTTCAACGCACTGCGCGGGCTGGTGTTTCTGGCCCTATGGCTGTTGCTGGGCACGGCCGGCATCGTGGGCTTCGAGGCCCTGCAGGACCGGCTCATCCTCCCGGGCTACATTCCGGACGATCCGCAGACCAGCCAGTGGATCCTCACGATGGCCGTCGCCCTGGTGCTGGCCCTTATCCCGGTCCATGGGGCCGCAAGGTGCCGCATGCTCAGCTCTCGGGGAGCCTCGCCGCGCAACCGATGGGACCGGATCTCCGAGACGAAGACCGCGGGGATCGCAGCGGTGATGATTATCCTGATCATGGGCGCATCGGGTCGGAGCGTTTGGAGCGAGTTCGCTCTGCGCGGCGGGGCGGAAAGCTGGTTTGACAGGAGTATCCTTTGCGCCTGGTGCTATTCCCTGGCGGCGTGTGTGCTGGCCCTGCTGACCCTGCGCGGGGTGTTCGTGCTGGTGCTCAATCGAGGCGGATCCGTACTTGTTCTTACGGCCATCTTCCTGGTCATCTTCTGGGCAGCTCCGACGGCGGGCGACTACCTTCGTGCGGAAATGGTACGGGACTATCGCGCAAACCTGGCATTCTCGTTCGTGTTCGGCTGCTCTCCACTCGGAACGCTGATCTTGGCCTGGTCCAGCATGAAAAGCCAGGTGATCGTCGGCCTTATCGTTCAAAGCGTGATCGCGGGGCTCGCGAATTATCTCGCCTTTAAGGCTCAGCAGCTCCGCCAAAGAAAACTTAGCACAGGTGATCGTCCCAACGTCATGCCAGAGACCCCCTCTGCCGGATAACGATTCGACCCCCAATACAAAGGTGATGGCGCTCCGGTAAGGGCGCCTTCAACCGGCTGACGCAGCCCGCGTGCCTTTCGCTCACGAATGGGATATGATCCAGTGGTGCCCCCGGGCGGCCTTGCGGCCAGGGCCCCAACACGTTGGAGCCCGGGGCTCGGCGTGCCACAGCCGAATGAGCACTCGTATCGACTGTGAGAGGTTTCGCACTGCTTCTCGAGGAGTGGCATTTCGGTCCGTTCGCGACCTGCGAAACAGGCGTTGACGGTGCACCAGGTACCCGTGCGGAATCGTCTGGAACCTGAACTCGCTGGGAATCCGGCATGCCGATCGCCAAAGAAGGCTTACGCGAGATCGCCATAGCCACCGTGCTCCTCGGTGGCCTGGCCGCCGCTGCATGGTGGCTGTTCTGGCCCGCAGCCATCCTTTTCCTCATCGTCTGGCTTGGGATCCTGGCGTTCTTCCGCAACCCTCAACGGCATCCCACCGGTGAAGTGGGCGAACTCTGCGCTCCAGCGGATGGTACGATCACCGAAATCAGCAAGCTCGATCATCACGAGACGATCGGTGGGCCCGCCGTGCGCATCGGCATCTTCCTCAGCATCCTCGATGTGCACGTCAACCGCTCGCCTTGCGCGGGAACCGTTCGATCCATCGATCACAGGAAGGGCAGGTTCCTCGATGCCCGGCATCCGGAATCCGGTGAGCGGAATGAGGCCAGCACCATGATTCTGGACACGGATGACGGCATGCCGGGGCCCATTGTCGTGCGGCAAGTGGCGGGCAAGGTGGCCCGCCGCATTGTTTGTCATGCAGGCGTCGGCGATCGAATGCCGATGGGCCACCGGTTTGGTATGATCAAGTTCGGCTCGCGCACGGAACTGATCTTCCCGCTTCTTCGCGAGACGGAGGTGCCGGCCGGCGTCGGTGATAAGACGAAAGCCGGTCTGACCATCCTGGCCAGGCAAGGCTCCGCACTAATGCAGCGATCGAAATGCGAGAAGGCCGGACCCGACGCGGTCGAAAAACAGGAGGTTACTATGTAGCTGCGCATGGTGCATCAACATGCACCCTGCCGGGGATTACGGATTGAGCCGCACACTAGAGAGCCGTGTTGCCCCGGGACCTGCAGAACCTCAGGAGTTACCCGAGCAGCCGGCGGCGATCCGATAGCGTGGAGTGTTTTCCGTAATCTGCACCTATAGGTTGTGACCCTCTTTGCCTTTTGCATGACTCGGAGTGCTGCGGTACGCTGAGGCACGCTGCCTAATACCATGCGAATCATCGGACGAAAACCTGAATCCGTTACGGCGTCGAAGAGGCCCAAGCGCCTCCGCTCGATCGCCTTTCTTCCGTCGCTGTTCACTCTGGCCAATCTGTTTTGCGGCTTCGGCGCCATTCATTTCGGTCTGCAAGCCATGCAGGCTTTCGGCGAAGGAGTGCCCGCGGCCCAGGACCTGACCGGCAACAGCACCCTCCTGGACCGCATGCTGCCCTCCTTCCTTTCCGTCGGTGCAGGCCTCATCATCATCGGAATGATCTTCGACCTGTTCGACGGTTTGCTGGCGCGAATGACCCGCATGACGACCAACTTCGGCGGGCAACTGGATTCGCTCGCCGACGTGGTGACCTGCGGCGTCGCCCCGGCTGTCCTGCTCATCGTTCTGATGATGCAGGAACTGCACCGCGAACCGTTCAGTATCTCGCCTGTCAGTGAGCACATCATGGGCCGACTGATCTGGGTCTCGGCCGGCGTCTACCTCGCCTGTGCGGCGGTCCGTCTGGCCCGCTTCAACGTCGAGCACGCGGAGGTGGGATACAATCATCAACGATTCCGAGGCCTGCCGAGTCCTGGGGCAGCCGGCATCATCGCCGCGTTCCTCATTTTCCAGGAGCAGGCGCGCGAATACGGCGTCCGGTTACCGGGTGACATCGTGATGAGGGCCATCCCGCCCGAGTTTGTTGCGTACTTCGCCCCCCTGCTGGCCATTGCGGTCAGCCTGCTGATGGTAAGCCGGGTCCCTTACGGCAAGGTCACGGCGGTTCTCCGCGGGCGTCGACCGTTCGGACAGCTCATACTGGTCATTCTTCTGTTCGCGGTCTTCTGGTCCTTCAAGACGCTTTTCGTGCTGGTCTTCGCCGCGGGCTACGTGCTGAGCGGCCCGGTCCTGCTTATCGTCAAGCGCTTTCGCGGCAGACCTGTGAGCTCACCCATAATCGAGCCGGAAGAGGATGAACGCGACGTGAGAACGGGCTGAGCGGCAGTCGAATCTCGTCCGATCCCCCGTGCAGACCCGTTTGAACGCGAACCGCCGGAAGAACGGACCTTCGGTTCTTTGACTTTTTCAGGGCCGTGCTTAGACTTGCTCTCCCTCGAACTCGACTTCTCTTTTTTGAGGCACTGTTTTGGAAATGACCAACACCCATGCGGTACGTGTTCGATTCGCGCCGTCCCCGACCGGCTATCTGCACATCGGCGGAGCGCGGACGGTCCTGTTCAACTGGCTGGTGGCGCGAAAGGCAGGCGGCACTTTCGTCCTGAGGATTGAAGACACCGACCGGACGCGCCACGTGGAGGACTCCGTCAGGAAGATCCTCGACGACCTGCGTTGGCTGGGCCTGACCTGGGACGAAGGTCCGGAGGCCGGGGGCGAATTCGGCCCGTACTTCCAGAGCAAACGGCTCGAAATCTACAATCAGCACCTTCGGCAGCTCCTTGAAAGCGGCGACGCCTATTACGCCCTGGAAACGCCGGAAGAGCTGGCGGCCCTGCGCGAAAAGGCCAAGGCCGAGGGCAGGGTATTCTGCTATCAACGCCCCGATCCCATCCCGACGATTGCGCAGGGTGAGACCGCCCGAAAGGAAGGCAAGCAGGTCGTCGTCCGGTTCAAGATGCCCGGCGAAGAGATCACCGTCGTCGATGAAATCCTGGGAGAGGTCACCCTGGCCGGCGATCAGTTGGAGGACTTCGTCATTCAGAAGGGCGACGGCTATCCCACGTACCATTTCGCCTGCGTCGTCGACGACGCGCTCATGAAGATCACGCACGTGCTCCGCGGGCAGGAGCACCTGATGAACACGCCGCGTCACATCGCCCTTCAACGGGCCCTGGGCTTCGACACGCCCCGCTACGCTCACTTGCCGGTCATTTTCAACATCGACGGCTCCAAAATGAGCAAACGGGACAAGGAGCGGGCCATCGCCCGCGGAGAGAAGCCGCCGGAGATCGACGTGCATGATTTCCGCGCCTCGGGCTACCTGCCGGAGGCGGTGGTCAACTTCATCGCTCTGCTGGGCTGGTCACCGGGCGATGATCGCGAAAGCTTCACCATCGAAGAGTTGGCCGACGCCTTCGACGTCAAGCGGATCGGCAAGAGCAACGCGCGCTTCGATCGCGAGAAGCTGCTTTCCTTCAACACCGATTGGGCCGTCCGCGTCACGCCCCAGCGCCTGCTGGAGGCCTTCAAGGACTACCTCGAAGTGAACGAATCGCCGATGCGTCAGTTCGAGGAGGCGATGCTGGTGCATATCCTCGAATGCTGCAAAGGCTTCCGCACCTTCAGCGAGCTGATCAACAAGACCTCCTTCCTGTACAAGGCCGACGAGGAGATCGAGTGTCAGCCAAAGGCCGTCAAAAAAGTGCTGGTCAGAAAGGAGGGTGCCGGTTTCGCCATGCTCGAATACCTGCTGCCCAAGCTCCAGGCGCAGGAGGACTACTCCGTTGAGGCAATGGAAACCTTTTTCGGGCAGGCCTGCAAGGAGCAGGACACCAAGCTCGGCAACGTCGCCCAGCCGGTCCGCGTCGCCATCACCGGCACGATGATCAGCCCGCCAATCTTCGACAGCCTAGCCATGCTCGGCAAGCAGCGAACCGTTTCCCGCATCAAGAGGTGTCTGAACCTGCGAGAGCAGTAGAACATCTTGCGAAAACGTATAACGCCCCGGGCACCACGGCCAAGCGCATCATCGCGCGCCGGGACGGGCGCCGCCATGTTCGACGCTTGATTCTCTGCATGCCGGTACCCACCCCGACACGCCAGACTCGGACTTGTCCCATTTCGGCGGCCCCTCGACACGCCGCGCCGCCACATTCCTCGCCCGATTGCGAATCAGCCCATACAATGGCCACATGACTGAGACGGAACGAACTCCCCTCGCCGAGATCGAGCGAACTGAATCGGGCGGGCCTGGCAACCGAACCGTCGATCAAGAGCAGCCGCAGACGACGACCCTCGTCGGCAGGTGGGGCTACCTCGTCCCCTTTGCCCTTTTTATCTTCATCTGCATCGCCTACGTCCCGTCGCTCGACGGGGCCTTCGTGCATTGGGATGACTCCGCCCTGCTGTTCACGCATGAGAACTGTCAGCGCTTTGCGCCCGAGAACATCCGTTGGATGTTCACCACGACCTACGGCGGCCACTTTCAGCCGCTCACCTGGCTGACCTATGCAATCGATTGGCAACTCGCCGGACCGTATCCATTCATGTACCACCTGACCAGCGTCGTCTTTCATGCGTTGACCGCGGTCGCGTTCTATTTCCTCGTGCGACAGCTTCTGGCCGTCGGTTTCGGAAGGTACGAGGACCGACAGGAAGCGGGCACGATCGGCGCTGCCGTGTTCGCGACTCTGCTGTTCGCATTGCATCCCCTCCGCGCCGAATCGGTCGCCTGGGTGGCGGAGCGACGAGACGTGGTCAGCGGGCTGTTCTTCGTGCTCAGCGTCGCCTGCTACGTGAAGTATGCCGCCCGGCGCGCCGAGCGCAGGGAAGCAGCAGGATCGCAAATCGAGTCGTTCGTCGAGCCGGGCCAACACCCGCGCGAAACCGTGTTCTACTGGGGATCGATTTTACTCTGCGCCGTCTCCTTGCTGGCCAAGGCGTCGGCCATGACCCTGGCCTTCGTACTGCTCATCCTTGACGCCTACCCGTTGCGCCGATTCTCTAAGGCGCATAGGACGGACCGAGATTCGATCAGCCTCATTTTGACCGAGAAAGTGCCGTTCCTCGCGTTGGGTATGGCGGCCGGCGCGGTAGCGGTGTGGGCCCAGCAACAGGGCGGTGCGCTGGAGACCCTCGCGTCCCACGACATTCCGTCGCGCCTCGCGCAGAGCAGCTACGGGCTGGTGTTTTACATCTGGAAGACGCTTTGGCCTGCGAACCTCGGGCCCCTGTACGAAATCCCGCCCAAGTCCGCGCTGTTTGGCCCCATGCTGTGGATCAGCCTCGCCGCGTTGACCGTGATCGTGGTGACGGTCATCAGGTTGGGCAGGAGGTACCCGGCCCTGCCCGCCGCCTTCGCGGCTTACGTCGTCGTGTTGGGGCCGACGCTCGGCCTGTTCCAGAGCGGAAGGCAACTCGTCGCCGACCGATACAGCTATCTTTCGTGTCTGGGCTGGACCGTGCTGGCAAGTGCCATACTCCTGGCACATTTCCGCGGCCGGTTCTCGTTCTCCGACCGAAACCGATACGCGAGCGGCGCGATCGTGGCCACCCTCCTGGTCGCCCTCCTCGGCCGAGCCGGCTTCGCTCAGCAGGATATCTGGCTCGGTCCGCTCCAACTGTGGAGCCACGGCGTTGCTGTAAACCCTGGCAGTGCCATCGCGCACGTCAACTACGCCGATGCCCTGGTCGTCATCGAGGACTACGATCTGGCCGTTGAGCACTACCGCAGAGGCCTTGAGATCAATCCCCACGACGTCATCGCCTGGCACCACCTGGCAAGAATCCAGCGGCGCCTCGGCCGATACGACTCGGCCATCTACAGCTACATCCAAACGCTGAAGCGCGATCCCGGGCGGCGCGGCGCCCACCTGCCGCTGGCCCGGTTGCTGATCGGCGCCGAGCGACCCCAGCAAGCGATCGCCGTGCTTAAGGACGGCGCACGACAAACCCCCGAGGAAACAGGGATCACCTACCTCCTGGCCGACATGCTGGCCACACACCCCGCTGACGAAGTGCGCGACGGTCAAGCGGCGCTATCGTGGGCGGAAAAACTGCTGGATGCCTGGGGGCATAACGACCCCGCAGCGCTGATGGTGTATGCGTCCGCCCTGGCCGAAGCCGGCAGATGCGAGGAGGCCCTAGAAACCGCCCGGCAGGCAAAAGAGATCGCGGGCCCTCTGCGCAACGGTCGGCTGACGCACGAAATCGACCGCCGCCTGAAGTCCTTTGAAAAAGGCGAGCCATACCACGATCCGTTCGGCGAGTAATTCCGGGCGTTGCCTTTGGCACTGCAGCCTGATGACTTTCCCGATTGCGGATTCCAGTACGCGGACCGGCGGAGGCGTCAGCGGCAGCGTCCGTCAAGCACGCAGCTTGCATCAAGATGCGGCCACCGCTAATTGAGGCGCGCCGGGAATAGCTGATGGCTGATTGCCGACGACCGAGAGCTGATCGCTCCTTCGTTCTGCAAGCCGTTCATTTCAGGTCGCACAGATCCTCGTCGCGCACATCAGTAACCAACATATGCCCCGGTTCGTGGGTAATGGCGATCTCGAGCCTGGCACGTAGGATGGCCTCTATCGGCGTAACGCCGCAAGCCCAGAAGACCGGGATCTCCCCTTCCCTGATGGTAACAGCATCACCATAGTCTGGCTCCTCCAAGTGCTCGATACCGATGGCGTCAGGCTCACCGATCTGCACCGGCGCGCCGTGGACGTGCTCGAAGTGGGAGGTGACCTCCACCGCTCGCCGGGCCTGATCCGGCGTCAGCGGCCTCATGGACACGACCAACGGCCCGTGGAACGCACCCGCCGGCACGCACATGACGTTTGTTCGATACATCGGCACGTTCCTGTTCTCTTCGACGTGCCGCACAGGCAGGCCGGCACGGAGCATCGCCCACTCAAACGTGAAGGAACAGCCGATCAGAAACGAGACGAAATCCTCGCGCCAGTACTTCTCGATGGACCGCGGCTGATCGACCAGCTCGCCGCTGCGATAAACACGGTAGCGAGGGAGGTCCGTCCGTAGATCGGCGCCCGGAGCCATTCGGCGGGGGCCGAACAGGCCGGGTTCCGTCCGTTCCAGCAGCGGGCACGGCTTGGGATTCGACCGACAGAACGCATCGAAATCGTCGGCCAGCGACGAAGGCAGAACGACGAGATTGACCTGCGTGTATCCGCAGGCCATCCCCGCGGTCGGTCCGCTCAGCGCCCCGCTGCGACAAAGGTCTCGGATCCGCCGACCGTCTGCATTTCTCAAATTGTCAGTCGAATCGCTCACGGACGATGGTTTTCACATGGCCCAACGTGCACCGGCGAAACGCTCAGCCCGCGATTCCACCTGTACCGAGGTCCGGGCGAGGTACACAGAGGATGTCTCCTCAGCTCGCGTTGACGAACCGGTCTCAATATAGACGATGGGGAGGAAAGGAGGAAGGATGAGGCATAAAGGATGAATCCTGACACGCCGTCGCGGCTGAAAGCGAACGACTGAAGACCGATCACTGAGAACGATCCATGCCTGAACATCAGAAGACCATCGACGAACGCCTCATGCGGTCAGCCATCGATGAGGCCCTTGCAGCCCTGGAAGAGGACGAGGTGCCGGTAGGTGCCGTGGTCGTGCAGGAAGGCAGGATCATCGGAAGGGGGCACAATCAGCGCGAGCGGCTTCAGGACCCAACCGCACATGCCGAAATGATCGCTTTGACCGCAGCGGCGTCGCATCTTCAGAGTTGGCGGCTGGAAGGCTGCACCATGTACGTCACGCTCGAGCCTTGCACCATGTGCGCCGGGGCGATGGTTCTGGGCCGCCTGGAGCGACTGGTCTACGGGGCCACCGATCCCAAGGCCGGCGCTTGTGCATCGCTATACTCCATCCCTCAGGACTCACGACTTAACCACCGGGTGGAGACGATCAGCGGCGTCCTCGAGAAGGAGTGCGCCGACCTCCTGCAAGACTTCTTCGCTCGACAGAGGGCTCAAGGGAAAAAGTGAGCCCGCCGACATCCCGGACCTGACACGCGGCCAGGTAAGCTCCTGCCACGCCCACTGCCTGGTCTTCATTCTTCCAAGATCGAACTAGCCACCGAGCAGGGCCAGCACGTTTTGCGCCTGGGCGTTGGCGATCGCCAGCACGCTGTT
>CP070718.1:1463454-1467254 GCA_020350565.1 Phycisphaerales bacterium | reverse complement strand
GAGCACCTACTCGATGCCGAAGTTCCTCCTCACCGGCTACGCGGACAAGGAGAATGCCGTCAAAGCCATCAACGACGTCGGGCTCTACCAGTATGTTGAAAAACCCTGGGAGAACCAAGACCTGAAACTGGCGATCCAGCAAGGGCTGGAGAAACGCGTTCTGCTCGAGATGCTGGAAAAGAGAATCGAAGAGGCGGATCGGGCGCACCGGAAGCTCCTCGAGGTGCAACGAAAGGTCCTCAAGATTCTCGCCTAGCCGTTCTGCCGGCGAATTCCTGACGACACGCCTCATGGCACCTGAGGTGTACACCCTGGCGGCGGTGCTGACGTCCTGGCTCGGCGGCAGTGATGTGCGGGTCGCGGAGCGCGCGGCCGGGGCCTACCACCGCCATCGGATGTGCGGCCTCAACGCCGCGTGACGTCTCTTCTGGTCCGACTCCGCAAGGGGCGGTGAGAGACCGCGCCGCCTCCGGCGTCACTCCGGGGGCTCGGCGTGAATGTGGACGTCGGCGATCTCGGGCACGGCAGTCTTGAGCTGGTCCTCGATGGCCGTCGAGATCCGGTGGACCTCACCGATCGGCCGGGCGCCGTCGAAGACGCAGTGCATCGCCACGAAGATCCGGCCTCCTGATTCGCGCACCGTCATCTCGTGGAGGCCGTGAACGGCCGGCATGTCCTCCGTAATCCGGCTCAGCGCCGCCGCAATCCGCTTGCGGTACCGATGCGCCGCCACCCGCTGAACGCGGTGAGCCCCCTTGGGCTCTATGTGGGCGACGGCTCCGCTCACGTCTGGGAGACGCTCCTTGAGGTCCGCCTCGAGCTCGTCGGCCAGCTCGTGAGCCTCGGCGAGACAGAGCTGAGGATCGATCTCGAGATGAAATGTGAGAAGAATGCGCCCTCGCGTCTCGGTGGCCTGAACCTCATGGACGGCGAGCCCTCGTTCACCCGCGATAGCTTCGACGCGCTCGGTCCAGCCTTCGTCATCCGTGGCCACCGGCTCGAAGTGCACGACGATATCAGCCTGGGGATGTGCGGCGCGCACCCGAGTCTCGACCTCACTGACGACCGCATGGGCCCGCTCGAGAGGCGTCGCGCGCCCCACCTCGATCACCATGTCGACAAACAGGGCTGGGCCGACCTGCCGTGCGCGCACCCGCGGGCAGGAGACGACTCCGTCGACCTCCTCAGCCATCCTCGCGAGATCACCTGTTACACCCTCAGGCGCGCGGTCGAGCAGAACATCCACCGTGGCCTTACCGAGCCGACCGCTCACCCAGAGGACGATCCCGGCCACCCCAAGCGCGGCAAGGGCGTCCGCCCGTGCCAGCCATTCGCTGTGCCCCATCCACTCGCCGATCTTGACGAGAGCCAATCCCAACAGGACCACCGAGGAGCTCCAGATGTCGGTGCTGAAGTGCAGAGCGTCGGCTTCGAGGGCCTGGCTCTTGTGCTTGCGCGCCGCCTTGAGCAGCGCCCGGGACCGTCCCCAGTCGACGATGATCGAGGTGATCATGACCGCGAACGCCCACACGGTGGGGTCGACCTCGACGGTCTTGAAGAAGAGGCGCTGGAAGGCCTCCCAGATGATCCAAACGCAGGTGACGACGAGCAGAAGCGTCTCGAACAATGCCGAGAAGCTCTCGACCTTGCCGTGGCCATACTGGTGGCCCGCGTCGGCCGGACGATCGGCAATGCGAACGGCCAGGTAGGTCATCATGGCGGCTGCCAGGTCGAGAGCCGAGTGCAAGGCTTCGGCCAGGATGCCGAGGCTTCCCGTGGCCAGGCCTACGATGATCTTGAGCGACGTCAGGAAGATGGCCGCGACCACCGAGGTGAGCGCGACCCGCTTCTTCTCTCGGGCTGCGGATGCCGGCGTGCCGTTCGCCGCGCCGTTGTAGTCCATCACCATCGCCGTGCACTCCTCATCCGTTTGCTGGCAACCCCACAATGACTCGCCACACGCCCGTCGTGTATCACCCGCCGGCCGGAATGCAATTCCTGGCGGACTCGATCCATGTCGAGCCCCACCGCATGCCGACGGCACTCCGCCCGAATCGAGCCGAGTGAAGGATAATCCCACAAATCCCTCGCAAAATCCCCCATTGCCGTCCTCAACTTGGGGACGACGTCCGGGTCCGCGAGCCGTACATTTGAATCGTAATGCAGAAACGAGGCTTCTATAAACAACGAACCATCTCGACCGGGTGGTAGAGCGACATCAGGCATTCCCTACCGGATTAAGGTCAAGGATCTCGTCGACCCGCACTGGTTCTCCAATTTCAATGGACTGGAAGTCACGGTGCAAGGCGGCATCACGACGGTAACGGGACCGGTAAACGGCCAGGATGAAGGACTTCCCCGTCGCGGTGGGCGCCACAATGAGAGCGCACTGCCCCTCGAGCCCCCCATGCGCGCGGACCCGCTCGAAGAGCGGGAAAGTCATTGGCTGCACCATGACCGGTCCGGTTTTCGGAAGGGAGAGTCAGGAGATCTTATTAAAACGTCATGCCGCGGAGTTGTCAAATTGAATGCTCCAAAGGGCGGCTGTAGTGAATGGGTGTTATGCTTAGTGGGACCAGATCACATCAACTTTAGGGCAACCATGTCAAGTAACGTCTGACACCGGTCCCCGGAAGTCGTGACTTTCGGAAACGGCATGAGATTCGAATACCCGTGCGGTGGGCTGAAGTTCCCGTCGTTGTTCCAGGCGACAACTTCAGCACCTCCGCTCGGTTCAGAACCTGTAACGCCGACATCACGCAATAGCGTCCGGCCAGAGCGGGTTTGTCGTTACTCTAATTCCCAAGAGCTATCTGGCTCCACACCAGTGTGTGCATGGCAAGAGATACTATTACATTCGTGCCGGCTCCTCGTTTGAGCCTGCCTCTCACGGACTCATTGCGGGGCTGTTCGGTCGCAGGCCAGCGCCATCTCTTTTTCACTGGTGGTCCGTGCATCGAGTCTCATTCACGGATCGCGACGGTTTAACCGGCGCCCAATTCGCCGTCGTCCTAAATCTAAAGAACGACGGGCAAGGCTTTGCGAGCAATGTCTATGCCAATATGCGAGTGCACGCCCCAGAGGGCGCGTCAGAGATCACAATCGTCCCGAAAAACCCGCAGGTCTGGAACGACCACGGTACACTTGGCGTTTTTTATCACCTGGTGTCAAAAAAAGACTTCATGCTCGCACCTGGAGCCACCATGGAGGTCATGGAATTTCATTTCTGGATAGCTCCTCCATTTCGAAGCGGACTCTCCGCGGAGACGACTTTTGGCTGCGAGGGCGCTCCATCTACACTCATCAAGAGCGAAGCAACAGAGCGAGAATTAGCGGACGCATTTCGGCGGCTACAGGCCGGCGGCGGCGCCGAGAACATTATTCCGAGGTTGCTCAAGATCGTGGATCCCGGCGAGCCGTCTGAGCGCTGAGCGTAGAGCTGGTATAACATCAGGTGCAGCCGACGACCGACGCCGGATTAATGGTGTAGATTCGCAAGTCATTCAGCCGCGCCGTTCGCAGCTGACCAATTCGTTATCCTGTCTTTGTGAGGAGAAATTTATGAATTTAAGATATACGCTTTCATTTCTACGTATTTTGAAAATACCTGGCCTATATCCCCTTATGAAAGATTGGCAGGCATCCATAAGAATTAACTTTATTTTTGCCGCTTATGAATCGGGCTTATTGAAGGCCTTGAGCCAACCATGCAGTAGGAGGACTTTGGTTGAGAAATTACAAATAAAACGACTGGAACTTTTTGATGCCCTTTTAGAAGTAGGACTCGCTACAAAAGAATT
>CP070718.1:1444630-1463354 GCA_020350565.1 Phycisphaerales bacterium | reverse complement strand
CTTCCACGTCGAAAGGGAAGGCATATTCGAGCTGACCATGCGCCGGTAGGATGACGCCGCCGGGAAGAATGCCCTTCCAAGTTTGCCGAACGCAACGGAGTGCAGGTCGGCGCGTGTTTGGGACCCTCGACACCGTCCACGGTGATGACCATGTCGTCTCTGCTAGCCGTTGATCTCGGAATCAAGACCGGCCTGGCGCTGTTCGGCCGGGACGGTCGGCTGCGCTGGTACCGCTCGCGGAACCTCGGCAATGCCGCCAGGCTCCGGCGGGCCGTGCCTCGCCTGCTCGACGGCATTTCAGATCTGACTCACGTGCTCGTGGAGGGCGGAGGCTCACTGGCAAACATCTGGGAGCACGAGGCCGAACGTCGTGGAATCTTCGTACGCTGCATCGCCGCGGAGCAATGGCGCGAGGCATTGCTCTACCCGCGAGAGCGTCGTGGCACACGACAGGCGAAACACAGCGCCGACGACCTGGCCCGTAAGGTGATTGAGTGGTCAGAGGCACCACGTCCCACTTCGCTACGGCACGATGCGGCGGAGGCCGTTCTCATCGGTCTGTGGGGTGTCCTTGAGATTGGCTGGCTGGCCGGTCTGCCTGGTCCGCTGCGTAAGTAATCAGCCGGCAGCGAGGTCATGCAATCATGCGGGACTACAGCCTGCCATCGCCTACGAGTGCCGCCTGCCATTGCCCAGGAGTACAGCATGTCCCTTCGAGAGTAGAGCCGGCGTCTGCCGGCTCACAATGAGCAGTGTCGTCAACGGGCACGAAGCCATCCTCACGTCGCGAAACGCATCCCAGCCCCGGAATCGAGGCAAACGACGGTAGCCCCCGGGTATGCGAAGCGAACCCGAGCTCAACACGCATCGAACCAGCAAGCTCCTGAATGAGGCAGCGGAAGAACTTGACATATCCAACGTGATAGCGGTGGAAACCGCGCCCGACCGGGCCATCAGGCGCGAACGCAGCTACTCAGTGCGCCCCCGTTCCCATAGGATACGCCCGACCCGATGATGGGAATGGGTGTGCCGCCCGTCCGTCAATCGGCCCGCGAGTCCAGCCGCGACCTGAATGAGTGCACGGGAGCGCGCCGTCGTTCGAAAAGCCGCACCGGCCAATGCAATCACGGAGAGGAGTCGATCTTTGCCGCGAGTCGCAGTGAGAGGATTGGTGCGTCTGGCCGACCATGTGCGTCGGGAGCTGTCCCTGCCGATCGGCGCTCGTTCTCTTGCCGAGCTGAGGCGAACGGTCGCGGAGGCCATTAAAACCGTCGAAGGCATCGTGGCGAACCGACGCGCAACGATCGCCGATCTGCCCGGGCCCTCCAGGCGCGCCTACGTCTATCTCCGCGGCCTGAACTTGGATTCCGTCAAGGCGGCCGCCCCGGACGCGACACCGAAGCGGGCATCAGCGAGCGTCAACGTCCCCTACATCCGCTCTTATGTGGACAGCATTCTTGACGCGTTGGCCAACGTGCCGGAGGCTTCCCAGCTCGACGAGACCCATCATTCAATTCGGTCCACTTCTCAGTCCATCGAACAGACCGTCATCGAGGCGGGGCTAAGCGCCGAGCAGTTCACGCCCCAGTCGCGCTCCGCACGGTGCTGGCTGGCCTATTTCGCCAGACGCGACAACTTCGACCGGTACGTACGCGCCGTCGGCCGGGCCCTGCCGCATCTGGACCGGGCCGCTGCTGCGAGCAGGCCGTACAAACCTCCGGTGCTCCTTCACTTCCGCCCCATGAGGGGCCTCTTCCGCATCCGAGGCTTTCGCGACGGCACCCGCATCAAGGTGCCCACGCCGATGATCTGCTTCGATGAGGACGCCTTCGCGCTGCTGGCCAACGTCACGCTCCTGGGCAGAGACGGAAAGAGGCAACTGCTGCAGCTTACGGAGACCGAAACCTACCGGACGATCCAAAAGGACCTTAACCTGCTCGAAGGATCCACAACACCAGGCCACGACAGCGCAGGCGTGTGCCACGATCTGTCAGCGTCATTCGACCGGGTCAACGCCGGCTATTTTGCCGGAGCGATGGCCCGCCCGCGCCTGGTTTGGAGCCGCTCGGTGACCGGCCGAAAGTTCGGCCACTACGACCCGGCCACCGACACGGTCATGATCAGCGCTTCGCTGGATGCAGCAAACGTCCCCGCCTACGTCGTCGATTTCGTCGTCTATCACGAGCTTCTGCACAAAACACACGAAACCAAATGGCAGGGCGATCGCGCCCAGGTCCACACGCCAACCTTCCGTCACGATGAACGCAAGTTCCACCAATACGCCCAGGCCGAAGCGTTCCTCAAGAAACTGGCCAACCACTACCTATGACCCCGCAGGGTCTGCTCTTGCGCATCAGCAGGAACGGTCCCCTATTGCGGACGAAGACATCTTGTCGCGGCGAGAAACCTCTCTCGCCCCCACGCACTGAAGGAATCCTCTCCCGCTTTCGCATTTCGTCGAGTGCCCAGGCCGGCCCCTGGTAGACATCGGTCCACCGCCATACCGGCCCCGCCCCATCGGACGCGATCCAGACCTTGTTTGTCGATCTGCCCTGCGAGGAGTTACGACGCACGTATCGGCCCCGGGCACACGTCCGCGAGTCCAGAGATTCGGCCTGCCCTGGACCGGCGCCCTCAGAGTGGAACGCGCAGCTTCTGCGCACCACGGTGGGGCCGGAAGCCGCCGATCCCCGCCGAAACGACTCTCATCAGCGTACCAACACGCGTTTGCGAGGCCCTCGGATGGTCTTGACCGACGCGCAGAATTCTGCAACGGCCCTCAAGATTTTTTCGCCTTCCCGTCGATAGATGCATCACCGCAACCCAAAACTCCCAGTTTAACAGAGAGCCTCAGGTTCCTGTAAAAATCAGATATTTGGGAGGAAGGGGAAGAGCCGACAGGGACGGTCGGCAGGACTCACACGGTTTTGCGCACATGGCCGCTCCGGGGTCCGGGCAGGAGGCCCTCACCAGGAGGACTTCGATCACGCCCGTGCGCCGAGGAGCGATTCCATGCGAGCACCGTCAGAACTCGAGTGTTTCATGTCCAGCCTGTTGGCCGGCGACCGCGTCGAAAGCCGCCGCTTCGTTCAGGACAAATTGACCGGTCTGGCCGACCCCATGCCCGTATACAGCGACCTGCTCTGGCCTGCGATGGAGCGGATCGACAAGCTGTATCGAGCGGATCGGATCAATGCTGCCACGGAGCACATGGCGGTGAGGATCGTCCGCAGCATCGCTGATCAAGTGCAGCTTTCGCTCGAGAGAGGGGAACGGAACGGGAAGCGGATTCTCATCACCTGCGCCGACGCGGAGCCCGAGGAGCTGGGGGCACTAATGTGTGCCGACCTCTTCGAGTCGCGCGGATGGGAAGTGTACTTCACGGGTGGCGGTGTGCCGAACGACGAGATTCTGACCCTCGTTGGCCAGCTCCGGCCCGATGTCCTCCTGATCTTTGGCACGCAGCCCACGGGGGTGCCGGGCATTCGGCGGCTCATAGATCTGCTCCAGGAAGTCGGTACCAACCCGACGATGAACACCATGGTTTCCGGAGGGGTGTACAATCGTGCGGACGGGCTATGGAAGGAAATCAACGCTGATCTGTTCGCCAAAACGGCCCGGGAAGCGCTGGAGATCGCCGAGAAAGCGGAGCCCCGCACGCCGACGATCAAGGTTGCGGGGGCACCCAAGAAACGGCGCCGCCGTCGGCGTCCCCCCTTGCTGGCAAGCGCAGAAGCCGATTGAGCAAAGCGGAGAGACCGACAGACACCACCGACGGTCTCTCCTTCCCCGATTGCGCCAACCCCGGACGCAGTGTCACGAACGCACTTTGGTGGCGCGCGCAGGCTACCTGCAATGGTTGGCCTGAGGCGTGGCCGATGCAACCGGTCACGGGCGATCGGACGCTGCTTCCGGGCACCGAGTGAATCTGTTGTCCGGCCGCCTCCCGCTCACCGGACACGCTCCGCTCCCACCAGAGTGCCCCAAAAAAGCCCTTTTTTTACGGGTTTTTCTGCAGAAAATGCTTGAACCGCAACACCTCAGGTACTAGATTCATGCCGAAATTCGCAGGGATTTGCGAGGTTTTTGAAAGGAATCACGCTATGGCCAAGAAGAAGACAGCCAAGAAAGCGGCGGGCAAGCCGCGAACCAAGTCAGAGGTCTATGCTGCGTTAGCGGAAGCCAACGAGATGAGCCGCAAGGATGTAGCGGCGTTCTTTGACAGCATGACCAACCTGATGCGTAAGGAACTCGGCAAGCGAGGTCCCGGCGTGTTCAACGTCCCCGGCTTGATGAAAGTACGCGTGGTGCGGAAGCCGGCGACGAAGGCACGCAAGGGCATCAACCCCTTCACTGGGGAAGAGACGATGTTCAAGGCCAAACCCGCACGCAACGTCGTCAAGGTCTCGGCGCTCAAGGGACTCAAAGAGATGGTGTAGGCCTGAATGATCGAGCGCTGACGAGCGGGTTGGGACTGCACAGCCGTAGTTCTTCCCGCTGAAAAACGCTGAGACAGCAAAGGTGGCGGTGGCATGCCATGAACATGCCGCCGCCTTCCTTTAGGCATGCACAGATGCAGTGCCACATCGTTGCGCTTGTGCACTTAAGGCTCTTTTTGGCGCGCGGACCACCACGCTCGCCAATCGGCAGCCAGATCGTCGGCTCGTGCCTGCTCCCATACGCCGTCGAAGTTCTCCCGGCCCGTGATGGTAAGCAATGCCTCGAGCGCACACTCACCGACGACATGCCGCTTCTCCACGATCATCTCAGGCGACTCGGTGAGGCCCTCGCGTGCCATAAACTGCACGGCGACGGCGTCGAACGCGGCCGCTGCCTTGGTGTCAGCCTCTGTCACACCCTCGTAGATATCGCAATCGGTCAAAGCTTCGATCAAGGCGGGAACGGCCTCGGTTGCGCGCGCGTCGGCCAAAGCTCGGATCGCTTCCACACGTACGCCGCACCTCGAATTCGATGTCACGGCTTCAATCAGAACACGCCGTCCGTCAGGCGAGGGCACGGAGCCGAGGGCGCTCGCGGCCATCATCGCCGTACCTTCATCGCTTTCACGCAGAAGACCTTCCAACGATTCCAGCGCCGGCGGGTCGCCGCGCAGCGCCAGACCCTGAATGGCGGAACGCCGGACGTTTGGATCCGAGTCGCTGCTCGCGGTGACGAGCCCCTGCAACGCTTTTTCGCTCGTCGCATGATGGAGCACCGCCACGGCGAACGAGCGAACACCAGCGTCGGGCTCGTCAAGCAGCGGCAGTACGGCCGGTACGGCACGGTCCTTCAGACTCGCCAATCGGAGGAAGCAGGACATGCGCTGCTCGTAGTCGGCCGTCCTCGCCATCCGGTAAGCCCACCAGTGGGCACGAATGTCGTTGCGAAAGAGGACCACCAGCAGCCAGAGGAGAACCATGACGGCGATGATGATGCCCGCCCGACGATTGGCCGCCTTTCGGCGACGAGCCTCTTCACCGGCCCGGGCACTGTCGGATTCCTGGGTAGGCTGCTTCATCGAAAGCTCCCACTCGTGAGGCGAGATCGCGCCCTCTGACGTTTTCGCATGCCTGAAACGTGCGACAGCGCCTTTCTTCGCCGCGAGGTACGTTGGGCTGCAGAACACCGTGAGGCAGAAAGCCCATACCGAGGCTCGCAACAACACGCCTTGCCCGGCGATTCACCGAGTCTGCGATTCGCACTTTACCCCGCGCGACGCAATCGGGAAATGTCTCCGCTGCGAGCCACCTTGCAAGGAGCGCGGGTTGTAAGCCACCACTTTACCACAACCGGGAGCGGCCTCGACGCCCCGCCCACGCGCTCGACGGTCTGCCCTCGTAATAGCCTCAGATGAGCCTGCCGCAATCCGGAGTCCAACGCGCGGTGCCGACCGGGCCATGGACTTCTCCGGCTCTTGAAGGAGCGGATACTGCCTCGGGCACTGTGCAGTGGGGGTTGCCTCAGGCGTGATACGGTAGGCAGCTAGAAGCTCGCTCCAGAAACGGATTGTTCACCGCGCTGACACTCTTCTTCATCCGACGGCTTTACGCTGCACTTCGATGAGGTGAGAATAACCAACGGCGATTCTGAAGGGCTGTAAAACGATCGTGACAGCAAGCGCCGGGTGGATGCCCAACGTGTCTCCCCGGCCTTTCGCCCGGTTCCATGTCGTTTTGTGATCGATCGGGCAATGCGCGTCCGTACGCTGCGGTCGTTCACAGCCTGTGCTGTCGGCGGTCAGCAGGAACCGACCCAACACGTGGGCTTACGACGCCCGACGTGTGGCGGTCCCTCAGAGCTGGAAGCAGTTTGCCGGAGGACACGATCATGGATGTCGTCCTCGTATCCACTTACGCACAGTCGGTTGCCCTGGGCCTGCGCTACATCTCGGCTTATTTGAAGCGTGCCGGGCACAAGGTCACGATCGTTTTCATGGCCTCAAAACGGGAGACCGCAGAGGTGGACTACTCGCCGCCGTTGCTCGCAGATTTCGTCCATCACTGCCGATCGGCCGACGTGATCGGCATGAGCCTGATGACCAACACGTACTACCGGGCGAAAGCGCTGACCGAGGCTCTGCGCGCGGGCGGCGTCCAGGCCCCCATTGTCTGGGGCGGCACGCACGCCACCGTCGCTCCCCGCGAGTCGGCCGAGGTCGCCGACTATGTGTGCATCGGCGAAGGCGAGAAGGCTATGGTCGATTTCGCCGCCGCGCTCGACGGCGGCGGCGATCCTGCGGCAACGGCAAACCTGGCACACCTGAAGAACGGCGATCTGCATACCAACAAACCGTATCCTCTTGCGGATGATCTGAACGAGTACCCGTTTCCGGACTACGACCTTGAGGACCATTGGATCACGGAAAAGGACGCCCTGGTGCCCGTGGCGGACCATCCCAAGCTCCTCCGCGGTGCACTTCGGCGTTACCGCATTCTGTCGACACGCGGGTGTCCCTTCTCGTGCTCCTTCTGCAACAATGCCACGCAGATGAGGATTTACCGTGAAGCAGGCTCGATGCAGAACTGGGTGCGAAAGCGTTCCGTGGAGAGCATCGTAGGCGAGCTCGAATCGATTTGCGCGCGATACCCGTCCATCAAAGAAGTCAACATCGTTGACGATCTCTTCCTCGTACGGAGCGAAGATGAAGTGGATGCCTTTGTCGAGGCCTACCGGAGACGGATCAACCTCCCTATCGAACTGGACGCTTTTCCGAGCACCGTGTCGCAAGCCAAGGTCGCATCCCTTTCGCGCCTGCCGCTGAAGCTCATCAGTATGGGGATTCAATCCGGCTCGCGCGATACGCTGTTTACCATGTACAACCGCCCCACTCCGGTGGAGATGGTGGCCCGGGCGATCCGAATCATCTCCGATCAAGGGCTTCGCGCAGAATACCACTACCTGGTCGCCAATCCGTTCGAAACCGAAGAGAGCATGGTGGAAACGCTTCGGTTCGCGGCCGACCATCACCGGGGACCGGCGAAGCTGCGCATCTTTCCACTTCAGCTCTTCCCTGGGAGCGCCATGCACGAGCGGGCTCGTAAGGAAGGCGTCATTGACGAACACCACGACGACGCATACCGGGGCTCGTATGCCGGCAAAAAGCACATCATGAGAGCTCACTACCTGGAGATCTGGCTGCGCATCGTTTTGGGCTTGCGCAATGCGGGCGTACCCCAGAGGATGGTGCACAAGGTCATCGACTTCGCGTTGTCTCGGCCCGGCCGCTGGTTACTCGATCGATCCTGGTTCCCACCGGCGAGTTTCTATGTTTACCGCGTCAGCCGAGTGCTGTTTAAGAACCTACTCTATCGGCCTGTGATCGCGCCCATCATGTCGCGGCGCCAACGCAGGGACCGACGTCGCCGCGAAGCGTCGGTGAAGGCGCTTGGCCAACCAGCATAGCATTCCCTCGAAACCAGGCCGAAGGCGAGCCACACTGGTTCAACGAAGTGGTACGGCCGATCCCCCCCGAGTGGTCAAGCCCCGGCCGGCACATCGACCAAAGAAAGACGTGACCAGCGCCTTCCTCCAATAGTCTGTGGCTGATAGCTGCCCGCTATCCTCACCGAAATCGATCAATCGCAAATGCGCAAATGGAGGCCAGTTGCAGAAAGAGAGCCAGGAGCAATCGCGGCGTCGCCCCTTCACCCTGCTCGCTGAACAGAAATGCCACGCCCCACAACGCGGCGACAATGGCAGCCATTTGCAGCAATGCCCCACCGAGGCGCAGCAAGGAGAAGTCCTCCTGCCGGTGACGTCGCACGGCCCGCTCGATCTGATCTTCGATTCGGTTGAGCGTCTGAAGGATTTCTTTCAATTGAACACTCTCCTCCGATTCAGGGATCGTACGCTGCTGGGTCGGGACGTCGGCGATCGGTTCGTCATCGCTGATGTAGGCACCGACGCTCGATGAGAAGTCGCCGGGCTCCGATGTGTCGGGCTCTTCTTCGGCTTCTGCAGGAGTCGGGACGGCAGGTGCTGAGGTCGGCTCCGGCTCCGGTGATTGCCTTTCGACGCCAAGGATCCGGTCAACCGCCTCGCACAAATCGCTCACGACGGAATCGGCCCCTTCGGCGCCGTTCTCGCCATAGACACAATGGGGATCGAGAAGGATGGTCCGGCATTCCGCGCGACGACCGGCCATCACATCAGTCGGTGAGTTGCCGACCATCCAGGATTGATCGAGATCGATGTCCAGCTCTTCGGCAGCCTGCATCAGCAGGCCTGGATTCGGCTTGCGCAGCGCACTATCGCGCCGATAGCGCTCGACGACCGCTTCCGGGCCGTCGAGAAACGGGCAGTAGTAAGCGCCGTCCAGCTTGGCGCCTTCGCTCTTGAGGAGTTCCTCAAACCGGTCGTGGACCTCGGTCATCTCCTGTTCATCGAAGAGCCCGCGTGCGAGACCGGACTGATTCGAGGCCACGATGACAAGATAGCCTGCTTCGGAAAGGCGTCGGATCGCGTCACCCGCCCTGGGCAGCAGGCGCACGTTGTCAGGATCGCCGATATAGCCCGCGTCTTCGATGATCGTGCCGTCGCGGTCCAGGAAAACGGCTGGACGCTTCATGATCGCTTCGCGGCCGCAAGCCCCTCGATCACCGCCTGACGCAGAAGAGGCAGCATGATCTCGTGGTGACCGATGACCTCGCACCCGCGTCCTTTCGTCACGGGTCTGGTGACCACATTCTGGTTAGGCCGGTAGTGGCGAATCATATCAAAGTTCGCGGTGCACATGCAGTCCAAATCCGCACCCAGGTTTCGGGCGACGGAGACAGCCTTTAAGAACACTTCCGGCATGACGACGGCCGAGCCGATGTTAAGCCACACGCCGCCGACTTGCGCGCCCGGCTTGGCGCCGAGGTCACTGACGACGTCGCAGATCAGCCGGAAGTCGTGCATGGAGGCCTCCCCCAACGCTGCGCCGTCCAGCGCGCCGGCGACATGGACCGTATCCGTACCGATGCCCACGTGCACACACGCAGGAATACCTGCTCGATGAGCGGCAGCGAAAACACTTCGGGGGGCATGAGGCACTTCGGACTCGATCAACCGGCGCCCGACCGCCGCGCCCAGCCCGATCGACTCACGCTTGGCCAGGGTAACCACATCCGCGAAAAAGCCGAGCGTCTCCTCGACCATGCCGAACGTTCCGTCGCGGATGGTGTCGGCCACCTCTTCGCTGGTCTCACCGAAAAGAGCCAGCTCGGCGTCATGAATAGCGGTGGCACCGTTGCAGGCAATGGCCTTGACGATGCCTCGATCGATGAGGTCGATCAGGATCGGACCGCACCCAACCTTGATGACGTGAGCGCCGCATGCAACGGCTACAGGACGATCGTTCTTAAAGGCGTCGATGACCCACTCGACGACCGTACGGAGCGCCTTCGCTCCGAGGAAATCGGGCAGGGACGCGATGAGTTCCGCCGCCGATGCACCGACCTGAGGCAGGGACGCCATCGCGTCCACGGCGGCCTTGTGGTGCCGCTTCTTGACACTGTAGGTCTTGATCCTGCGGGGATCGATCGGTCGGTAGCTTCTGGTCATTTACGTTCGGCTCTTGATAAGCACCTGATCCAGAGCGCCGTGCAGCATTCTAGCCCCATCTTCGACAAAGTCGATGGCGACTCGCACGAAGAAGATGTTGGAGTGATCCAGGCCGCTCAACCTCGAAAGCTTCACCGCGTCCTTCTCCGTGGTCAATACGACGTCGTGTGGCGGGAAGCGGCCGACGCGGAGCAATTCATCCACGTCCCGCCGTCGGTAGTGGTAGTGGTCGGGCCACCACTTCTCGGCGACGACCTCCACTCCGAGGGACTGAACAGTCGCCCGAAATGCGCGGGGGTTGCCGACCCCGGCGAACAGCACGACCCGCCTGCCCTCCAGCGACTCAGCCTTCTCGGATCCGCTGACGTGTTCGATTCCGGTGACACGGTGGCAGCACTTGATGACCGTGGAGTCGCTCGCAACGCTTTTGATACGAGACTCGATTCGCTGGACCTCCGCCTTGGAAGCTTGATCGATACGCGTGATGGCGACCACCCCCGCCCGCCTCAGCGATTGCACCGGCTCACGCAACAATCCCCGCGGCAGAAGGTGCCCGTATCCGAAGGGCAGCATCGCATCGATAAGCACGATGTCGAGCTTGCGCCACAGGCGGCGATGCTGGAAGCCGTCGTCCAACACGATCACGTCGGCGCCGCACTCGCGACAGGCGGCCTCGCCCGCCGCCACGCGATCCGGATCGGCCAGATAAGTCACCTGAGGGCAGTGCCGGTGGATCAGCCGCTGCTCGTCATTGGGCTCGCCGTCGGCCGATCGGTACCCCCGTGCCACCACGGCGGGGCTGAGACCCATTCGTTCGAGACGACCGACGAGGTCAATCACGAAAGGTGTCTTGCCGGTGCCGCCGACGGTGATGTTGCCGACGCTAATCACGGGAACGGGAAGGACGATGCCTGCGCCTTCGCGATCGTAGCGCGCGTTTCGTAGGGCAACGGCCTGGGCATACGCGGCCTCGAGGATGCGTAACGCCCCTCGGACCGGCGCCGACCAGAATCCCGCCCGGCCGGACACGATCTCGTGGTAGAGTGATTCAGCATGCATGGACAGGTCAGGTGAAAGCGACGGCCGCGCACGTCACACAGTTCTGCAGTTTTTCGACGACGGCCTGATGATAATCCAAGATGGTCGCGGCCGCATCAGGCAGCGCGGTCGTCAAGGTAAAGATGCAGCCCGTGCTGCAAACGTGGGTGGGATTACCGCCGTCACGGACACATCGCAGGAACGCTTGCGGATCATTGGCCTCGATCGCATCCAATACGCGACGGTCGCGCTGCCGGACCTCGCCCAGATAGGCCTTGTCGAGCTGACGCTCCTCGCCGAAAAACATACCCACGTGGCTCAGGTCCGCACCGGCGACCAGCAGCGTGTCCCGACCGTCCACAACGATCTCCTCGCCGAGGACGCGGGCAAAATCAGCCAGGTCCACGCCCTTGCCGTCCGCCGGTTTCGTACCCGTAGGTCCGCACAGATCCGGGCACAAGACCGGTACCATCTTAAAACGGTCAGAACCGAAAAGGTGCTGCAGCCATGCGACCTGCAGCTCGATCGAATGCTCGCGGGCATGGTCAAACTCATAGTCGCGAAGACCTTCGCATCGCGACTCCAGGCGGTGCACCAGCTCACGATCGCAGGGCGTGATGCCGAACGGCGTCTCGAAATCCTTACCGGTCAATACGACCGACGTGGAGCGACCGAAGTGATTCGTTCCGAGAATGACCACGCGGTCGGGTATGCTTCGTCCCTGGAGCGTCGCATAGGCGGCTGCATAGCAGGGCCGGCCCCGCGAGTAGTCAAGATGTGGCGCGATGATGCCTTTGGGCTCGCCCGGCAGACGCCTGGGCTCGACTTCCGAGAGGATTTCACGGAAGACATCGCCTGAATCGTCCACGATGCCTTGCTGAGCGGCGCTTGGCATGGAGCGGGTCGGTTGGGTGCGGTATCCCTCGAGCAACGAGGCGTAGAACGCCTCGAACGACTCCCCCTCCAGGAAGTGCGCCTGCTCAAGCTGTTGAACCACCGTGTCAAGCGTTTGCGTGGTTACGACCTGGCCGAACGTTGCCAGGAATTTCGCACGGATCTGGTCGCACGTTGTCTGACCGTCCATCATGATGATCAATTGCAGGGCACCGGGTGAAACGGTCAGGATCGCAGGCGACAGGTTGCTGGGGTCGCGCACGCCGATCATCCCCGCCATCTCTCCATCCAACGGGAAGGCCTCGATCGGTCTGAGTTTGGGCTTGAACTGGGGACTTGTCGGCATGCGCTCGTCCTCGTCTGATTCAGGCCTGGCTCCGCATTCCCTCAATGGCCGCTACCGCCATGCGATCGCATTCTTCGTTCTCCGGATGCCCGGCGTGGCCGCGAACATGCTCGAAGGTCACGTCGTGTAGACTGCACAGCTCCTGTAATTCCTTCCAGAGCTCAACGTTCTTGACCGGCGGTGAGCTGGGCTTCTTGCCTCGCCTCCAGTTGTTGGCGATCCAGCCGGCCATCCATTCGGTCATGCCGCGAACCAGATATTCACTGTCCGACACGATGTGGACGCGCCAGCGCTTCGTATCCTTCAAGGCCTTCAAGGCCTCGATGGGTGCGGTCAGCTCCATCTGGTTGTTGGTCGTGCTGGGATGCCCCCCGGACAGCCTGGTCGTCTTGCCACTGGACGGATGCTTCAGTATCGCCGCCCAACCACCGGGTCCGGGATTCCCACTGCACGCCCCGTCCGTGTATATCATGACATCCGGTCGCTGCTGTGACAAAGAGGATTCCTCACAAGGTTTCGAGATTGCACCCGCTCAAGTAGTCTTGGCACGGCTGATCCGTCGCCGTTGCCAACTTCGCCTCACAGCGTCACTTGGGCGAGATCGCATGGGCTTCCACGGCCTGCAGAACCGCCGCAAGCCTGAGGTGTTGTTGTAACCGATAGGATACAAACTGCCAAAGCACGATGCCGCCAGGGCCGGGCAAAACGCGGGCCTGGAGGGCGAGATCCGGCGCCTGCGAGGCTGAGAACGACGGCAAAACTCGAATCGCCCACGGATGAATTGCCGCCGGCGAGTTTCTCCCCTTGATTACGGGCATGTCTTTGCTAGCGGCCGCCCTCGGTGCAGAACCGCAGATGCCGCGCGAGTGCAGGGGGCAAGTTGGGCATAACGACCCGGCGGGCAAACTGATGGGAGCGAATCTGCGCATCCATGTAGGTGGAGATCTCGGTGACGCGTCTTTTGCCCTTGCCCATGCTGAAGGTTTTAAGGAGGCGGCGTAAGCCGACGTACTCGAAATAGCTGAACACGCCACCGGGCTTGAGACTCAGCTTGATCCTATCCAGGATCGCGCGCACATCGGTGAGGTGAAACGAGGTGAACGGCAGACCTGAAATCACGTAATCGTAATAGTCCTCGTGAGCGATCTCTTGAGCCGGCTTGCGAAACAGACGGACCCGCCCTTCCGCGACGGCGCCGACGAAGCAGTCGGATGTGAGCACTCGCTGTTCGAGGATGTCGGCGAAGGCGGGCTCGACCTCGAAGATGTCCAATCGATCGGTCGCGCCGAGCAACTGCCCGATTCGCCGCGTGACGGCGCCCGTTCCGGCCCCGATCTCCAGCACCCTGGCCGAGCGATCGGCAACGCTGAAGGGTTCACAAAGGGCACGGGCCAGCGCGCCCGAGCTTGGAGCAATCGCACCGACCGAATGCGGCCTACGCAGATAGCTCGCGAAAAACTGCAGTGGGTAACTCAGAGACACAGGCGTTCCTCAATTGACGGCGGGGACCCATCCCGGCGCGCCATCCGGGATCTTCTTCGGGGGATTGGAGGGATTATTCCACCTCTGCTTCCCTTGCCACGGAGAATGGTAATCAAAGAGCGGACCTTGGGCACGGCCGGCAACCGGCTTTTTTTGCACGAGATCGTCACGGACGGTGCCCGGGAGGCCACGCATGGGAGGGGCAGGCCTGTTTTTTGTTTGACTCGCCGATCCGTGTCGTCGTAAACTAACAGTGCAAGGATGAGCCGTTCGGCGGGTCGTGTCGAAATGGGGATGCGACAGCGGACGGGTCGCCTTGCCGAGCGCCGGAGGGCGAGTCCGGCGAGCGATGTGCCTTCGGGTGACGGCCCGAAGGGGGGATGAAGCCCGGGTCGACAGGAAGCACGAATGTCGCCTCGGGATATTCCCTGTTGTCGAAAGGAGGTGGTCCGTGCACTACGACATAGGTATGCTGCCTTAGGCAGCAGACGTGCTGCCTGAGGCAGCCAACAAACCTGAGCCCGCCCCGATTCACCAGTCGGGGCGGGCCGCTTTATTGCGCGAGCCATGGTGTCAATCCTGAACGTGGAAGGCGCGCGTGCGTACGTCTGTGCCGTGCCCCAGCGCTTCCGGACAAAGCAGGCGGACCAATAGGCCGGAAGCCAGCCCTGCTGCAGCAGGCAGGAGCAGGATCGCCCAATGGAAGTGCAAGACGCCGGGACCGCTGACATGGGAGAACCGGCCGATGAGGAGCTTCGCGCCGTGGTGAAGGCCCCAGTCAAGCCCCGCCGCCGCCAGGCCGCCCAAGGCGCCGACCAGCGCACCGATCACAAAGAGGCGGGTCCATCGCGCCGCCGGCTTGGGAACTCGAGTGAAGAGGCTTTTTGCGTTCATCGCGGGTAATGGAACACCACGGGCATAGCCTCCCCGGCAAGCAACGCCTCCTGCGACAATACCAAAGGGACATGCGCCGGGGACAACGGCCGGAGCTCGGCATGATGATACCACATGGATCGGAAGCCGGGCGAATCGAGCAGGAGCGGGCCCTCGCGGCAGCCCGCACCTGGCGTTGCCGGCCGTTGGTGATTTCGTGGACTTCGTGGCATTGCAATGATGTCTCTTCCTCGTCGGGTTCCTTTCCCGGCGATAGCCGTCGCGCTGGGGCGATGTCGGAACCGCGGGAGAGAATGTTGCGGGTGAACGGTCTTTGAGGGTGCGCGTGCGATCAAGGCCATTGGAAAATGGCTTTTTTTGTGTCGAAAATGGCTTTTTTTCGATGCCTCCGGTGCGTGTAAAGAGGACCGGTGGCGAGAGGGCGGCGGAGTGTAAGAGGCTATGGGATAAGGCGTTACGCCGTCTCGCGGCGGGATGATGGTCTGGTGTCGGCGTGTGCATTTGTGGTATTTCCGATTTTGACGAGAACGAGTACGCGCGCGGCGGCCTCTCATGGGCGCACCTCTTCCGCAGGGCTAGGGTAGTCCCTCGAGAGTAGAACGTGCGGGGTGAGCTATGGGGTATGGAGGTATCGCGTTTCAGCTCTCAGCTATTCCCGGCGCGCCGGGATCAGCTTTCAGCTACGAGTCCGTTGCGGACTGGCCCCAGGGAGGGTCGATTGCTCTTGCAGAGGCGCAGGGCACGCTGAGGTGATTGTTGCGGGTCGATTGCCCGTTTTGTTCATGACGCGTTGGTCTGGAAGGGACCGTCCGTTCCCGACGGCTCTAACGCAGAGGTGTGAAGGAATCAAAGCGATAGGCCTTCTTCTGTGAGGCAGACCTGTCACTTGAGATCTTACGGACATTGAATTGGCATGATGTGGACGGGGTAGTATCGCCGGTTTCGAGGCGGCAATTGGAAATGGGTACACGATAGAGAGGGGGCGCAGGGTGCCGGCAAGATGCCGGCGGTACAGAGGGCGAGTAAGGCGCTGGGAGTGCGGTATCGGCGGCTTCCAGTTGGCAGTTGGAAATGAGTACACAAGACAGAGGGGGCGCAGAGTGCCGGCAAGATGCCGGCGGTACAGAGTGTCGGCAAGATGCTGGCGGTGCGGGGGAGAGCAAGATGCCGGCAGTACGGAAGGCGGGTAGGATGGTGGGGGGATGACTGAAACGGGAGCGAGGCAGGGCACAATGTTCGACGCACTGACGCGTTGGGAGAACGTGTTTCTTGCCGCCGGCAAGAGCGGTTGCCGCAAGAGACGCCGCATTGATCAGGCCGGAATCGAACTTGAGCGCGAGGTCCTCTTTCTGCAGGACGACCGGCGGGCTTGGGCATATCGGCGCGTTGAAAAGGACCGACGACTCTTTGTACCGCCGGCTTCCAGCCGGCAGTTGGGGACGGGCACACGGCACAAATGCGGCGCAGATTGCCGGCAAGATGCCGGCGGTACAGAAGAGCAGCAGGATGCCGGCGGTATAGAAGGCCGCCAGGATGCTGGTGGTGCAGGGGACCGGCAAGATGCCGGCGGTACAAAGGGCGAGCAAGATGGCGGCGGTACGAAAGAGGGGGATCGTGCGTTGCTCTGCGGCATCCATGATCGGGGGTACCTGCCACATTGGAAAGGCGAAGGAGCAACTTACTTCGTCACGTTCAGGTTGTGCGACAGCTTACCGCAGGCAGTGCTCAGGCAATTCGAGGCCGAGCGGGAAGACATCCTTCAGCGGGTACGAACTTACGGCGGAATGGTTTCCGCGGTCGAGAAACGAAGGCTGGCGCAGTTGTTCTCGGAGCGCATCGAAGCTTACCTGGATGCGGGGCATGGTGCGTGCTGGCTACGGCGGCCGGAGTTGGCGAATCTGGTTGCACAGGCGTTGCCGCATTTCGCCGGCACTCGCTATGAACTTTTTGCGTGGGTGGTTATGCCGAACCACGTTCACGTCGTTGTGGCGCCATGCGAAATACACGCGCTGAGCAGCATTCTACATAGTTGGAAATCTTATACGGCGAATGAGGCGAACAAGCGCTTAAACCGCGTTGGGCAGCCGTTCTGGCAGCATGAGGCCTACGACCACCGAGTACGCGATGAGGAGGAGTTTGTTCGCGTTTGCGCCTACGTGGAACGTAACCCGGTGACGGCTGGTCTGTGTCGTGAGCCGGAGAAATGGCGGTGGAGCAGCGCTTATGGGATGCGGGGGGTTTGAGTGCCGGCAGGATGCCGGCGGTACGAGAGAAGGCAAGGCGTCGACGGCGCAGAGTGCCGGCAAGATGCGGGCGGTACAAGGGGGCAGGGCGTCGGCGGGGCAGACTGCCGGCAAGATGCCGGCGGTACAAAGAGGCGGGGCGTCGGCGGGGCAGAGTGCCGGCAAGATGCCGGCGGTACAAGGGGGCAGGATGCCGGCGGTACAAAGGTTCGAGGGGGCAAGCCTCCCCGGGGTCATTTCATCGGGGTTGTTTTTTCGATGCACTCGATTTCCATGGTGGCGAGTTCGTCGAGGACGGGGTTGTAGATCTCCGGGATTACGGGGATGTGGACGCCGGGGATCATGACCTTTCCGGTTAGAATGAGCTTGGCGCCGACGGCTGCGGGGAGGCTGACGGTTCGGGCCATGGAGGAGTCGCCGTGGGGGCGGCCGAAGTCGATCAGGGTCGAGGTGATCGACTCGTCGGGAGCGTTGGGGAACTCGGCGATGAAGTAGTGGCAGAGGACGATCATGTCGCGCTCGCCGGGCTTATAAGGCATCTTCTCGCCCATGCGGGCGGAAAGGATATCCAAGGCGGTGGTTTCCTCGCCGGTGATGGCGATCTCGTCATCGCTGAAGAGGCCGAGCCACTCGAGGCGGTCGAGGATGGGGGAATTCTCGGGGAGGTCGAAGCGGGCGGCGACGTCCTTGCGGATATCGCCGGAGGGGTGGCGCTTGAGGAAGCGGGCCGTGTATTGCGCGTAGGTCGTGCCCTTCGGATAGGTGACCGGGGTCTCGTCGAGGATGCCCAGGTCGACAATCTTCTTGAGCGTCTCGCACCAGCCGAGGTAGCGGAACGTACCGCGGAACATCGTGTTGATGCCCTTGAGGCCGTAGACGTCGATGTAGCCCAGCGAATCGCGGTTGGGATAGGCCTCGAGCGTGCCTATGCCTTCGATGTCACGGGTGTGCGTGCAGGTGAAGAGGTCGGGGCCGGGGACGTCGACCTGCTTGCCGTCCTCGCGGAATCGGGCGGAGTTCTTGCCGGCGGTGCAGACCGCGCGCGGGCTCCATGAGAACTTGTAGCCGAAAGGATTGTCGTTGCAGTCGGGAGCGGGCAGTCCGCCGCAATAGGACTTGAAGCTGACGACCTCGCCGCCCCGCTTGCGGACGTCGTCGATGATGCGCATGGCGGACATGTGGTCGATACCGGGGTCCACGCCGATCTCATTCAGGAGCATGACGCCGGCGTTTTTGGCCGGGCCGTCCAGCGCCTTCATTGCCGGGCTGACGTAGGAGGTCGTGACCATCTGCTTCTTGTGCTTGATGCACATTTTGGCGACGACCGGGTGCAGCGGGGCCGGCAGCAGACTGATGGACAGGTCGTGCTCGCTGACGAGCTTGTCCAGCTTCTCCTCGTTATCGGCCAGCAGGGGGAGGGCCGTTCCTTTGGGGTGGCCGTCGATCAGCTTCTCGGCCTTGCTGACGGTCCGGCTGGCGACCGTGACGTTGAAATCCGGCTGGTCAAGCAGATAGCGCACCAGGGGGCGTGAAACCAGCCCGGCTCCAAGTACCAGTACCTTCTTCATTCGAACAACTCCTCAATGGGGTCGAGAACAACGGCCGTCGCAGCTTGTGCGAAGGGGCTAGCATAATGCATTCCAGGAGGGAATGTCGAATGGGGAATGGGGAATGTCGAATGGCGAACGCCGAACGCCGAATGGCGAATGGCGAATGGCGAATGTCGAATGGAAGAGGGGAGGGCGGGCTGGAAGCTCACGCTCCGGGCGGGGTAAGGGTGTGT
>CP070718.1:1425308-1444530 GCA_020350565.1 Phycisphaerales bacterium | reverse complement strand
CTCGGAAAACAGGAGGGCATGCTTGATTGACTCGGCCAGCCCCGACCGCACGTCCCGCCGATCGAGTGTCTTGAGGCATTGCGGATCGGCAGCCACCAGCACCGGCTGATGGAATGCTCCAACCAGGTTCTTGCCCGCGTCGATGTTGACGGCCGTCTTCCCGCCGATTGACGCATCCACGTCCGCCTCCAACGTCGTCGGGCAGATGGCAAAGCGAACTCGTCGAAGCCAGGTTGCGGCCACAAAGCCGGCCAAGTCGCTGACCACCCCACCGCCGAGCGCCAGGACCAACCCGTCGCGACCAAGCCGCTGCCGCGCCAGACCGTCATACAACCGCCCGGCAGTCTCGAGTGACTTCGAGGATTCTCCAGGCTCGATGGTCTGCACCTTGCAGTCGAGGCCGGCCGCTCTCAGCGATGTCCCCACCCGATCGCCGTACAATTCGCCAACCGTGCGATCCGTGATCAGGTTGACCGTTTTCAGGTTCGGCAAGCCTGCCTCAAGGAGGAATTGGCCGACACGATCCAGCAGGCCCGGATCAACAACGACCCGGGTCGCGCAGTCGCCAAACTCGATATTGAAGCTGAACATCGATCCTTACAGAGCTTTCGCCGCTGTCGCAGCGCAAGGCCAAAGCGGAAACGCGCCGGTAAGATGCCGGTGCCACATCTCTGGCAGAACGAGTCTCCGGAACCCGAGCGCAAAACTCCACCGCAGCATCATCCGCCCGGCGGCTTGGATCCTAAACATGCTTGAAGCAAACAGATGACAGTGTAACGCCACCGCGGCCCAACGCGAAATCCGAGCAGATGGCGAATCAAGCGCCTTTCGAGCTCGCGGACTTGAGGTCCTTGAAGAGCTGCCTGGTCATACGGTCTTTCGGATCGACGGGATTGCAGCGGTACATCCGCCCCTGTCGGTCACTGACCTTGTTGAGCCGCTCCAGCAGGCGATTGATCATCTTCAGGCAGGCTTCGCTGGTCGGCTTATCGGGCTTGAGCCCGGTGTTGACGAGGATGAACTCACTCTCTGCCAGCCCATGGTAGGGCGGTTGGAAGGCCATTCGCGTCGCAATCTCATCCCCAAGCGGCGTGGCCAGGAACCGCCGCATCTGGGTGCCGCTCATGTCCATGCGTTCTTCCCGGCCCTCGCCGTCCAGGAGCATGTCGGCATCGAACAGGCCGTAGACCTGCGAAGCGAACTCCGCCGTGTCCTCCAGAACGCGTTGCATCTCCGCCGCCGCCTCCTGGGCCGACCGGAAGACTTGGTAAATCCGCGTGGGCGGACGCATGACGAACAGGCGGTGGTCGTAAGGATAGGCGCAGCGAAGGACCGGATCAGAGTCGGCCTCAATAACCACGGTTGCGTCGTGATCACCGTGATGGATCTTGGCCAGCGTCTCGGGAAGGATTTCGAAGATGCGGTCCGGCTCGTACTCCAGGGCGCGGGCACTGGCCACTCCGCTCTCAGGCGGCGGCTTCTCCGGCATTCTGGGCGCAGACTTGTCGCCTCCGACCTCCACTAGCCGAATGAAGTGCGGTGGCTGCTTCCAAAGGCGATCGATCATCGCCCGGATGACCACGCTCTTGCCCGAAAGACGGGGTCCACTGACAAAAACGACCGATAATCTCATGCCGCCGAAGGCCTGACGAAAAAACGGGAATGACGCGTCCTTCCAGCTTCATCATAGACCTGTAAAAGGGGCCAGGCTAGCGGCGGGCTGAGATTTGATCATTCAGGGGAGGGCCGCCGCGTGATCCGAGCCCGCTGCATCCAAGCCGGCCGCAGCGGAGACGGCGGATTCCCGGCGGGTCTTTCGCAGTGCCAGAATCAGCTCCACCTCACCGATCGGGTTGCCCAGTTCCTTGGCGATTTCGGCGGGCGCCATCCCCGCATCGGCCAGGCGAAAGACGTCTGCATGGGGCGCCTCAGCCACGGCGGCGTCGTTGGCGTCACCGTCCGATGCCGGGTCCGTTGCCGTTTGATCGGCCACCGTCACATCGATCGCAGGTTGACCGCCAGCGGCCCGTATGAGCCGGGAAAGTTGCTCGATCCGCTCGTCAGCATCGTGGATGGCCTTCTCCAGCTTGGCGAAGCGGGTGTCGATTTGCCCGTGGATGTTGCGCGCGAGCTGCTCGAGCTCCAGCATCACCTCCTGGACATCGCTGATCGTGGATTTCTCCTCTTTCAGCCGCTTGTACAGCTCTCGGGTATAGGACTGCGGGCTGTTCTGCGATTCACGCCACTTGCGCCGTGTGGAAATCAGCATCAGCGCGGTGATCGCGACAATGAGGCCGATCAGCCCGAGTTGCGAAGGCGTGATGACCGAGGTGTCACTTGAAGCCAGAAGAGAAGTCGTCGACGCCGTCAGTGACATGCCCACTCCATCCATGGAGATGACGAATCAGCAGCGTGCCTCCAGGCATAACGGTTCACGGCGGCGGCCTCAACCTAGTGCCATGGGGTGGCATGAGCGGCCAAGGCCCGTGAAGAAAAAGCAGTAGCCGCCCGTTATTGATTCAGTTGATGGAGGACCGCCGGCAAGCTCCGCTTACCGATGCCCCCCGCCACCTTGCACGCTGACTCTGGTCATCCCGGCCCGACGGCACTCGCCGTCAGGTCACGATCCCTCCTTCGCCCGCCAGGCCGCCTGGGCCACCGCCATGACATCGCGAAGTGCAGCACCATGCTCCGCGGCCGCCCGGCGGCAATCCTCGTATTCAGGGTTGGCCGTCCGGGCTCCCAACCCTTCGGCGATCTTCATGCGGATCGATCCGTAGGGCGTCTCCACCGTCTCATGCCGCCTGGCCAGCTTTGCCCTATGCACCTGATAGCGGCGAATGCCCAGTGTCGGCGTCTCGGCGAAGATGGTCCGTTGCAGGGCCTCCGCCGTTCGATCCTCACACAATACCGTAAGGACGACCCCGGGCCGAGACTTCTTCATGTTTATCGGCACCGTGTAGGCGTCCAGTGCACCCTCTTCGAACAGGCGCTCGATGCAGTAGCCGATCTGCTCCGGCGTCGCGTCGTCGAGATTGGTTTCCAGTACTGTGATGCGGTCGATCTCTGTCGGCGCCTCCGATTCGCCCACGAACACGCGGAGCAGGTTGGGGACTTTCTCGCCCTCCCTGATGCCGGCACCGTAACCGATGGAGCCGACGCGCATCGCCGGCATGGGGCCGAAGTCGTCGGCCAGGGTTGTGAGGATTGCGGCCGCCGTGGGCGTCAGAAGCTCGCCCTTCTCCGCAGTCGCAGCAACGGGCAGGCCTTTGATCAGCTCAGCCGTTGCGGGTGCCGGGACCGGCATGACGCCATGGGCACAGGTGACGGTTCCCGAGCCCACCACCATCGACGAGCAGACGATTCGCTCGATTCCCAGCAGATCCAGCGCGGCGACCGCGCCGACGACATCCATGATGGCATCGACGGCCCCGACCTCGTGGAAATGCACCCGGTCCACCGTCGTCCCGTGAACCGCCGCCTCCGCCTCGGCGAGACGCCGGAAAATGGCCGCCGCCTGCTCGGCGACATGCTGCGGAAGGGCACCGCCCTGCAGGATCTCCTCGATGTGCGTCAAGTGACGGTGCGGCTGCTTGTGCGATTCATCCAAGGCGACGTTGAAGCGCGTGGCCGCGAAGCCCTGTTTGTTGATGGGTTCGATCGTCAGCGCGTAGCCCGACAGCCCGAGGGCGGCCAGGCGCTCGCGCAAAGCCTCCGCATCCGCCCCGGCGTGCACCAACGCCGCCACGATCATGTCACCGCCGGCGCCGCTGAAACAATCGAAGTACGCAATTCTCAAAGCAAGACCCTTCAGTTCAGCGATTTGCCGTAGCCCCCAGGCAAACCTCGACCGTCGCAGGTCCCTGCAACTGCTCCTATCATACGCCGACAAGTGTCTGAAATCACGAGGTGTCTACCGCCGACGCACCACCCACACTTGCTCCTTGCCATAGGCGGGGGGCGACTCGTGGAAATCGGAGTACTCGGCCTCGACCTCGAACCCGGACAGTTGGAAGAGGTACCGCATTTCCCAGCGATAGGCCCATCGAAGGGTGAGCACTTCATCCTCCTGCCGCAGCACCTTGCCGGAGTCGTCGAGCTCCGTGAAGCGCCACGTTTCCGTCAGGACCTGCCGCAACGGATCGTTCACATGCTCAATCACCTCGGCCCGCACGCCATGGCCCGTGACAGGATGCGGCACGGTGCTGACCTGCGGCATGAGCCGCGCGCCGGGCACGCACCAGTCCAGCCGCGGATCGAAGAGATTCACGATGAACCTGCCGCCCGGACGGAGGTGCCGATGCACACACTGCAGGCATCGGCGCTGGTCTTCCGGCGTCGCGAGCACCTGGAAGGTGCGATAGGACGAGAAGATCAGGCCGAAGGTCTGCTCAATTTGAAAGTCGGCCATGTCGCCGAGTGCGAACCGCAGCCGCTTGCGATCCTCCTCCGCCATGTCTTCGCGTTTGGCTTCGGCCAGGTCCAGCATTGCGGGCGAAGCGTCCTGCCCGATGGTCTGAAAGCCCGCCCGCGCCAGTTCCCAGGCAATCCGGCCGGTGCCGCAGCCGAGCTCCAGAACGGGGCCGTCCGTTTCCCGAGCCCGGCGGAGGAAGAACTCGACGTCGCCCTCCACCGGTGCCGCTTCCACGACCGTTCGGGCGTCGTAGGTCTCAACGTTCAGGCCGGAAGACTGATAGAACGAAGGTGAGCGTGCCATGGCTGTTTATCGCGAAAGCAAAAGGAACCCGATTGAATCCTTGGCGACCACAACCGCCAACACCAAGCTTACCTGAAAAACGGCTCCGGCGGAAACTGCAGCTCCGTTCCGCCAGCTTCCGACAATCCGTGAGGCTAATCTGCTGTCAACTCGCTGGTTCGTTTAGCTGACTTCAGCGCCTCGCACGCCACATAGCATTGCCCCATTGTGAATGCCGTGGTTTGCCCTGAATGGGAAACCTTGTCATTGATGATTGGGTCGTCGAGGTGTATTGTCTCAGGATCATCCGGCGCCGACAGAAGCATGACCTTATGGGTATGGCCCTCTTCCTTCTTGGTGATTTCTGGCCGACCAAGCATTGCATCGACCAACTCGCCCAATCGGCCTTTGTGCCGGCCCTTTTCGAACAGCACCTCGTCGTGACTCTCCAGAATCCTGGGTATCAGCTCGTTAATCCTGCCCAAAGAATAGAACGCGATGCGCTGGACGGGACGAAAGTGGCGCTTGGGCTGACAGACATATGCGTGAAAACGTTGATACTCGGGCCACGCGTGGCGGGCGGCGACGACAACAACATCATCCTTGGACGAGCCGATAAGGCCCTCCTCTTCAAACATCGCCTGCAATTCACGAAGAAGGAAAGCCTCCCGCTCGGAGATCACCTCTCGCTCATCCTCCAGTAGCCCATCTATAGACTGAGTGAACCTTTCAAACGACGCCCATATGACACGCGGATCATCCATGCTCTCAAGGACTCTCGGCGGAGTCTGGTCGGGTGTAAGCACCAGGAGCAAGCGCGTGCCCTCCGACGCATCGTCGAGCTGCTTGAGGTGACTTCTCAACTGTCGAACGGAAGCCACCCCTTCTTTGATTTTCGTCTCTATCAGCACCCGGCAACTACTGGCGATCATCGCGTCCGGGACGCTTTCCCCTCCTTTTGCCGGTTGGTTCTGAAATCTGACGAGCTCAAACTCTGATTGCTCCAAGAGTTCGCCGAGAAGCCTCTCGATACGACCCAAGGAGAGCGATTTCAGAACCGCAAGAACCGAAGCCGTGACGCGGTTCTCGCCGGTCGAGTACGTCGAAAACAGACTCATGTTGGAGCCTCCGCCGCCTAAGTGCCAAGACGCATCCCGGGCTATTCAGGGGAGAACAGCCTTGGCAGGACTTGCTTCGTACCGCACATCCCTCGTAACGATGCGAATTGGAGAATCCGAGTCTACAAAGACTCGATCCAGCTCACAACCTCAATCCACCCAGAATCGCTTGGGCATCAGCCATTGTTCGGGATAGGTGGTTACGCATTTCTCGATGGACTGGACCATGTACCGCATCAGCGTCTCTTCGGTGACGCCGGGGTCGTCGGGAAACATCGCTTTGTACATGTGGACTTCGAAGTCCGAGCCGGCCCGCGGCACGAACACCGGCACCAGCGGCGCGCCCGAGGCCATCGCCAGCTTCACCGGGCCCTCCGGAAACCTCGCGTGGCCGTCGACGAACGGCTGAATCGAGCCCTGTTCCCCGATCGTGCGATCGCCCTGAAGCAAAACGAGCTCGTTCCGCTTCAGCGCTTCCCGCAGCGCGACCCAGGCGAACGGATCCCCCTCGATCGGCACCTCGCGAATGTTCTTTGTGGCACGCTGTAGGGTGAAAACCCGCCGCAAGACGACGTTGGGATCCCGCTGGAAAACCACGTTCAACGTCTCGTTGACCATTTGCAGCAGAACCGAGCCGTATTCCCAGTTGCCCATGTGGCACGAGACGATGATCGCTCCGCCCCCGCGCTTGCGGGCCTCCAGGTATTCATCAAGCCCCAGGATCGTCGGCGTCCGCTGCAGGACCTTCTCACGCGAAACGCGCTGGAACCAGAACAGGTCTACCATAAACTCGCACCAGTTCGTCATCATGGCCAACACCAGCCTGCGATGCCGATCCTCACTCGCCTCGGGCCCCAGCAAATGGCGAGCGTTGGCGAACATGGCGCGCCGAGTCTTGGGAGCGATGTAATAATAAATGTAGCCCCCCGGCTTGATCCACCAGCGAATCACGCCCGCGGGGAGCACCAGTTGAAAGGTCATCAGGACGGCGAAAAAGGTATTGGCAAACGCGCGCTTGGCGAGGTCCTTGAGCCATCCCTTGATGTCAATCGGTGTGCGCTTCCCGGATTGGCTTGTCTGGTTACTCAAGGTCTTCAAGCGGCTCGACAATCTCCACGTCACGTGGAAGATCGAGCTTGAACGAGTCCGGGCCGATGCCGACGTTTCTCTTGATCTCGCTCAGCTCGATCGTGATGACGTCGCCCTCCCACTCCACGTACTCGACGCGGTTCGGCAGGAAGTGCTGATCATCCGCCCATATCCGAATGGACCGAATGTAATTTCTGAGGCGCTTTGGCTTGGGCAGCAGCTTAAACACGACGAAGCTTGGGTTCTCCTCCGTCGAAGCCGCTTCGGCGGCGTCGCCCTTGTTCGGCTGCTGATTCGAGTCGGCTTGCCGGCGCTCGTCGCTGCCCTCGCCTTCCACACTGATTTCGTAGTTGTCTCGCAATTCCCGTACCGAGGTGGAGAGACCCGGCAGCGCCGTGAGGATCATATCGCGCTCCCGCAGGCGGTAGCGTTCGAGCGTTTTCAGCTCCGGGTAGTAGATCTCGATGGTCCGACCCATGATGACCATGTCGGAGGGCTCCGGCTCCTCGCTGCGCCAGCGAAAACCGTGCGAGGACCAGACCAGCGTACCCTTGGACACCAGCGGCTTGCGCATAAGCTGCGTCTGCTGCGTGCGCACAAAGCAAGCCGTCAAGTCCTTGACCTCCACCCGCGCCTTTTCCCACGCGTCAAGCAATTGGTCGACGCGGGACCGTTCCTCCCCGTTACCCGGAGCGGAGGCCACCATGGCCACGGTAGCCAAAACGCCAAACAGCCGAAGATTCATGGTTCTCGCCTGTCAATGAACCGCAGAACGGCCGGCAACACCACGATGGACGCTATCAGAGCGCCCGCAACGCCAAGGACCGCTACGTAACCCATCGATCGTATACCCGGCGTCGAGCAGACGGCCATCGAGCCGAACCCGATCGCCGTCGTCAGCGTCGTCATCACGACCGCGTGGCCGGTCGATTCGAGCATGCCCGCAACGCCTCCGCCTTCAGGAGCGCGGTAGCGAAACATCAGATGCAGAGCATCGTCGATCCCGATGCCGATCACCAGCGGAAAAACGACAACGTTCACGAGGTTCAAGTGTATGCCGAAGAGCTTCATCGCCGCCAGAAGCCAGATCAGGGTGAGCACAACGGGCATCAGCACGAGCAGCGTAACCGTTGCCCGGCGGAAATGCAGGAACACGATCACCACGACCGCCAGCAGCAAACACCCCACCATCCGTTTGACATCCCGGGCGATCAAGGACTCGGCCCGCACGGACACCGGCCCAATGCCGGTCAATACCATCTCCGGCCCGTCCGACGGCAAGGCCTCTTCGACCCTCGCATACGCACGTTGCCGCTCACTCTTCAGCCAGTGGGCCTCCGTAAACGACAGGGTCGCGACGCCGATACAGCCCTCCGCAGTTTGATACACGAAGCGGTCGAACAGTGAATCCAGGCCCTTGGAAGCGAAAAGCCCGAGATCCACCGACCCCGGCTGAAGCAGGCTATCCCGCAGGAAGTCCATGTGCTCCTTGTAATGCTCGACATCGAAGCCATGTCGTTCGAGAGAAGCCGACAGGTCGGCAAGGATGCGATCGGACTCCAATGCGCGAATCTTTTCCAACCGGCCCTCCAGCCCGGCAGGATCGGGCAAAAACATGCCCGGCGAAGAATACCCCACGAGCAATCCTTCTTCGGCAAGCCCCCGAAGCGTCCGCTCCACCTTCTGAAAAGCCCCGACGACCTCTGCTGACGAGCATCCACGGGCGACCAGAAACGCCGATTCAAAGCTGCCCCCGAACTTATCGAAGATCTCCGCCTGGACGGAGAGCGATTGCGACCTGCTGGGATGCATCTGACGGAAGTCACCTTCGAAGCTGAACGGTGGCGTGCGATGCTGGATCAGCAGGACGAGTGCGCCAACCGTCACGAGCGCGGCAGCGAAAGTCCAAGGCCGGGGACGACTCTGGATTCCGCGCCCCAGACGCCCCAGCCCGAAGCCCACCAAGGCCGGGCGGCTGGCTTGGCCTGCAATTGGGCCGTACGCCAGCCTCACCACCGCCGGCAGAAGGCCGATCGTCGCGATGAGGGTCGTCAGGATACCGATGAAACCCAGCAATCCCAGTTGACGAATGCCGGGGAAACCCGTCAGCGAAAACATGGCGAAGCCGGCCGCCGTCGTTAAGGCGGCGGCAACGATTCCGGGGCCGCAGCGACGCACGCTCGACACGAGGCGATCTTCCCGCGAAAGCCCTGACGGCATCGTCTCGTAACGCGAAAGGATATGGATCGTGAAGTCCACCCCCAGGCCGGCCAGCATCCCCCCACCTACCGCTGTAATCACCGTGATCTCGCCCTTGGCCACCACGAAGAGCGCAAATGCCCACACCAGGCCGAGCAGCAACGGGACGAGAGCAAACAGGACTCGAATGGGCCGGCGATAAACCACGCCGAACAACAGCAGAAGGGCAACGACCGCCCCGGTCATCGTGACCATGGTATCGCGGCGAATCCCGCTCGACGTTTCCAGCGCAATGGCATAAGCCCCGCCATAGCGCACGGTCAGCCCCTCCGGGTCGGCTTCCGCGACCAGGCGGGCTATCTCCTCGTGGAGCGTCCCCGCGAAATCGATGTCCTGCGCCGGGCGACGACCCGCCACCCTCAGCAAGATGGCCTTGCCGTCGGCGGAAAGGTAGTGCCTGCTCTCGAGGTCATAGCGATACTCGCCGCGGAAGCGCTTCAATTCCGCGGTGAACGTGGATCGAAGACTAAGCGGATCCTCCCCGATCAGCCGCTTCATGAACGTGGACGCTCCGCCTGCCAGCGTGGCAGCGTTTCTGGCGATCCGGCGATCGATGGCCTCCGTCGTGAGCATCGCCGTTAGCTCGGCAAGCTCCTCGTCGTTCAAATAGAGCAATGCGTTGGGCAGGTAGATGTGGCGGACGTACCGCTCGAAGTCCTCCGGCACGCGATAATCCACGGAAACAACAGGACCGCTCGTGGCCAATCGTTCCCCCAGACGATCGGCAAATGCCACCAGTCGATCAGGTGCCGGTTCGCCGGAAGCCGTGGTGACATAGACCAGCTCGGACTCCATCGCGCTTTGGGTCTGCGTCAGCACGAGAAAGGCCTGGGCAACCGGGTCCGCCTGAGGCAGCAGATTGACGATATCCGTCTGCGGTCGTACGCGGGCCAACACGAAAAGCGAGGCCCCCGTCAGCACGCCGGCCGCGCAAAGCATCAGCAACGGATGGCGCCACGAAACCTGCGCCGTTTTCGTCAGTACAGACTGGACCAACGGCTTCATGGCTTCAAAGGCTAACAGACAACGACCGTTCGCAATAGAGGAAGCGTTGCACCGTCAAGTCCGAAGGTCCCGGTTTGAAGAAATGGACGGAAAGCCGAGCTAACGCGATGACCGCGCAAATGCTCCCTCCGCCAGCGGCTCGTTCAGTTCAACCGTGCGGAACCGTATCCGCACGACTTCATCGCGGTTCGGGCTTTCCACCATGATGCGCATCGGCCAAGGGATTTGCTTGATGACAACGTACGCTTCGAGCCGAATTCGGGTCGCTACCTCCCCGCTTCTCTGAAAAATGACGATTTCCCGATCCAGGCCGGTATCCTTGTCGATCCGGCGAAGCATTCGGCCCTCGGCGAATTCACATCCCAGGGTCAAGGATCTGGCGTCTTCAGCAATCACGATCTGATCAGCCTCTTCCTCCCACGCACCCCCGAGAAAGCCTAGCACGGCGCGCAGAATGCGCGGGTCGAGCGCCTCCTCTTCGGGTAGGAATTGGTTTTCTACCCATCGGCCCTCGATCAGCTCGCGGTCACGGCCACGGATCAGGCGATAGCCCTCCTTGTCCACGGTCAGATCGAACACCTTGCGACCGGACTTGTCCGCCCGGCAGCGTATCCGGTCGGGCACCTCGGCCACCAGAATCCCGCTGAAGTGAACGCGCTTGCCCCGCCGGGTTACGGTCATCCCCATGGTTGCCGTGACGGTCTCCGGCGCCGCACGCGTACCCCCCTTCGTCAGGACCGATTGCTCCCCTCCCAGCCACGAATCTCGGTACCGGGCATCACTGAACGACGAGGATCGACAGCCTAGCTGTACCGCGGACCCGCACAGTACCGGCACGACACACACTGTCACCCAGCGCGCACACGGGAGAAGGACGGCACCACGCCGGAGGCCAACACGTCGACGCCAAGGTTCCGGACGCATGATTGGTCAAACCGCTCCAGCCAGACCGCTTGGAGAACGAACCGAGATAACGTATCTTACCAGGGAGAAAGAAGCGTACCACATGACGGACTGTGCATCGCGCCTGTCGGCGTTATACTAGGTTGTTTCTGGTCGCAATTGGGCCGCTATTGACCATGCGGCGGATGATCTCCCGCATCTTAGGCCTCGAGGACGACAATGGTCAGCCAACCGCTCAACGAGCTCATCCGATCCATGCTGGACGAGGAATTGAAGTTGGGGCAGCGGGTGCGCGAGATCGATGATGATGCCCCGTTGTTTGGCGATGGCCTGGGTCTGGACTCACTCGACGCGCTTCAGTTGGCCGTCGGAGTCGAAAAACGGTTCGGTGTCTCCATCTCCGATCGCGAAGAGGGGCAACGGGCCTTCCAGAGCATCAACACGCTCGCCGCCTACTTGCGAGAGAAGGGCTTTGCCGGTTAGTATCGGTGTCGGCCTTCTCCGCAATGACCCCGCCGAAAGGCACAGGCAACGTCATGCCGCTCGACGCCCACCAGATTCGCGAAAGGCTCCCCCACGCCCCGCCTTTCCTCTTTCTCGACGAGATTACCGAGCTCGACCCCAAGGCCAAATCGGCGCATGCCGTCAAGTGCTTTAAACCTGAGGAGTTCTTCTTCAAGGGCCACTTCCCGGGGCGGCCCATCGTTCCCGGCGTCATTCTGACCGAAGCACTTGCCCAGCTCTCGGGTCTCCTGCTCGGCGCAATGACCAGCATCTCTCGCCCGGTCGTACTGGCCGGCGTCCAGATGAAGTTCAGACACATGGTCCTTCCAGACCAAACCATACGTTTGTGCTCGAAACACTTGCATTCGTTTGAATCCCTGCACGGCTTTGAAGTGGATTGCTCATTCGGCCCCGATCGGCCCATTGCAGACGGACAGCTCACCCTGGCGGAGGTAGAAGAGCCGCAAAAACCGTAGGCGCTGATGGTCCGCTAACAAAGTGTGGCCCAACCGCCCTCCGCCTGGTTTTCGCGGTCAGGAACGCGGGTTCCTTCGCCGCTTTGTAGTCTGTTCAGGCTATGAGCATGCCGCCGCGACGGCGCTGGGGCTGGGACCACCGGGCCAACGTGCGGCGCCAGAGTTGTATGCAGGTGTATGAACCATGCGTTGGGAATGTATAGTCCCGCCGCGCGAGCTTGGTGCCATCCGAAACCCTGAATCATCGCTCGCAGCCGGCGGTTTGCCTGTAGCGATACGCCGCCCCCCGTCGTTATGGAGGACTGCATCCGCAGCGTCGCGCTTGGTTTGTTGCTGCACAATTGTCAGAGAAGACGGTTACCCCATACGTGGTCTGGCGGGTAGCTCTCCACGCTTCCAGACAAATATGGCGCAAATACGGCAGACCCCACGATGCCCCGGGGCAGAGAGCGACATCGAACCACCACGCCCCTTGCCGAGATTACCTATTCGTCACCCCTGTTGCATTTCCTTGCCTCCTGCGCCCGCCTATCCGCGCAACTGACGCCGTACGAAGTCCCATAACAACGTTCGAGTGCTGGAGGGTGTCACAATCCATTCTGCGAGAGCCAACCTCGTGACAGTTAATGGAGCGTTTTCTCCGAAATGGTCTTGACGTACGCGGCACCATGCGGTTCAATGGACGTTGCTTGGTTTGCTCAAGGCCCCACGCTTTTGAATTGACCGGCAATGGAGGTATCTGCAACGGTCGGACAGCCCTTGAGCCCTCAGCGCAGCTCTGCTTCCATTCTGCCGTCCGCAGACAGTCACGCACGGATCTGCCAAGAGTGCTAACCTCTGCACCTCAAACGAGGAGTAGGTGCTTCGAGAGATGTTACATTCGACGGCGTTTACGCAGAGAGAAGTAGAGAGGAGTAACCATGACACGTCCTAGCACAAAGAGTCACACACCAAAAGGGCAGCGGGGTAGCGGAATCATCAGCGCAAAGCTCATAGCGCTAATACTTGTCCCGGCCGTCGGAATGCTGCCCAGTTGCGGCGGCCACGACGATTTCCTGGGCCTGGAAGACTACCAACGAGATATGTTCGGCTTCGGCGCCTTGGCGCTCAACTTGCTCGGCGTTCAAGGCCTTGGCGACTTGCTCGGCATTCAAGGCCTTGGCGGCAACGGGGATGGCGATACCGGTCAGCCGCTGCCGGATGTCGTTGTTGCTTGTTGGGATCTGAACGGCAACGGCGAAGCCGATGAGGCGGAAGACATCAATGGCGACGGTGTCTTTGACGCACTCGATTGCCAAGGACGTGAAGGTCCCATGGGCCCCGCCGGTGAACCGGGCCCGGTAGGACCGCAAGGAGATCAAGGACCGCAAGGAGACCAAGGACCACAAGGAGACCAAGGACCACAAGGAGACCAAGGACCACAAGGAGACCAAGGACCGCAAGGAGATCAAGGACCGCAAGGAGATGAAGGACCGAAGGGAGATGAAGGACCGAGGGGAGATGAAGGACCGAAGGGAGATGAAGGACCGAAGGGAGATGAAGGACCGAAGGGAGATGAAGGACCGCCAGGGCCGACGCTTTTCGATACCTACATCGACGAGTTCTTCACCGTGGAGGGCGGCCGGTATGACCAGGTCACGTCGGGTGTGATTCGCCCGGAGAGTATTGTGGGGCCCTCGCTCGGCAATTGCTATTGGGACAACGTCGAGGTGTTTGCGTATCTGATGGCCGTCGGCTCGCGCTACAACGCCGGCAACCCGGTCACCATGAGGATGTTCTTCCTGCGGACTGGGGAGCAGACCGACAAGTGCTTCGTTTTCCGACTGGATGCCTTCCGTGGGCACGACGGCGACGGCGTCGATTACTATGGTGAAGAACGTTACGTGCTGGTCGACGACGTTGCCGAGGCTGACGACGGCTTGGGCACGATGATTGTCGTGGACCTGCCTCTCAACGTCTGCGAGGGGGACGATTACGATGAGGGGCTGTGCTTCCCCGACGACCTGGCCGTCAAAGATCTCTTGGCGTTCGAGCTGAATACCGTGGGAGATCTGCAGGATGGACGCTGCTACACACTGCTCGGCGTCGAGTTCTTCGAGTCGGAGGGTGATGCCGATGGCGTGCAGAACGCCTTGGTGTACGACAGCCTCAATGATGAAGAGTTGATAGCCATCTGCACCGCCGGCTGCGAAACGGCCGAGGACTGCTACGACGGCAACGAGTGCACACAGGATATATGCAACGACGATCATCGCTGCGAGAACCCTCCTGTGCCCCCGTTTGAGGAGTGGCCATTCGCCGACAACTTCGAGCGCGCTGATAGCATCGATGTGGGAAACGGCTGGGTCGAGGACGAACGCCACCCGGATGACGTGGCTATTGAGAGCAACTATGTTCGTCTGCGCGATCAGCAGGCAAGCACTCCCCATGCCGCGATTACGCAGTCCGACATCGACACGTCCGGACTAACGAGCATCGCCCTAAGTTACAAGTGGTGCAGATTCCCCGACCAATACCCCAACGACCACCTGTATGTCGATTGGCGCCCCTGCGGCGTCGGTGATTTCCAGTCGCTGGCCGTGCATGACCTCACGGTGTTTGATCCCGGCGACGTCTTCACTGGCGAGACCATAAACTTGCCGCCCGAGGCCGAGGACAGCTGCATCGACATCCGGTTCTGGACCGAGGTCACCTCGGACTTCGAGGGCTTCAGGGTCGACGATGTCACGCTAAGCGGATGGAAGTGCGAGGAACCGAATTAGGTCAACGGCGATTGACTCGAACACAAAACGCCCCGGGAGCTCGCCTTGAAGGTCCCGGGGCTTTCTTTATGGACCGCATTCAAGACCTGGGTCCTGGGCGTGCAGGACGCCTCCAAGGACTGGAGGCGACGGGACCAAAGCCCGTCAGAAACAAGCCGGCGGATACTCACCGCAAAGCAGGTATTTCGCCGGTTCGTCCTCCTCGATGGCCGGGAAGCGACTGATCGGTTCCAGGAAGCGGTTGTCCTTCTCATCATCGTTGACCGCACTGACCTCACCAGCCAGCACGTCACCCGTCCCGGGCTTGGCCCAAAAGGCATGGTAAAGACCGGGCGGGAGAGTGATCGACTCGCCCGGCTGGAGTTGCACCTCCGCACCTGCCGGGAACTCCTTCCTCACACCGTCAATCGCTACCTTTACCGGCTCATCGGCGAGCCCCTCGCCCGGCGTGGAGTTGTATACCTGGCAGATCAACACACCGCCGCCGCGATTGATAATATCCTCCATCTTCGTGTAGTGGAAATGCATCGGCGTGAGGCGTCCCTCGCCGATGATCATGATCTTCTCGCAATAGCTCTTGCGGGACGTGGCCCCGGAGGGATCGCCGTTTCGAATCGTGAACAGCACCAGGCCGCAGCGGTCGAACTGGCCGGTGGCGAAGTCAGTGACGTCCCAGCCGAGGTGAGCGTTGCGGATCTCATCGGCCTCGGCACCTTTCGACGCCCAATCCTCCGCACTCCAGCGGGCAAATGGAGGCAGCTTAAACTGCAAGGACTCCGCGAATTGCACCGCCTCATCGATCAGCCTGTTGATTTCGGAGCGCTTCACGGGCCTAGTCTCCCATCGTCGACCGATGGTACGGTCCCGACGGGTCCGGTTCAAGAACGACAGCGTCGGGCATGATAGTCCAAGCGCTCGCCGAAGAGATGAGATGCGGAGGCGGGGGGTTGCCTGTCATGCGCAAGGGGATTCTGATACGATTTCGAGACGAGTACTTGCGAGTCACAACAGCGCCAAGAAACGCGCTTCGACCTGACTGGACGAACCGCCGCCATGCAGCCCTTTCGCGTTGGCATCGACAGTTACAGTCTTCACCCGCTTCAACTGTCTCCGTTCGGAGTCCTCAACTGGGTCAAAGCGCACAATGGAGATGGCGTTCAGTTCACCGAGGTCCAACCGGGTAAGCAAGCGAAGCTGAATGCGGTTTACCTGCGCGATCTGGCTCAGAGCGCCCGTGACATGGGTCTCTACCTCGAATGGGGCGGCGGACAACATATGCCGTTCGACACGGCGACCTGGAAGCCCAAGGACGTTCTCCCGATCAATGAGACCGCTGCGAAGCAGGCCTCCTCGCTCGGCGCCAGGATCATTCGTTCCTGTTCCGGCGGCCTGATGCGCTGGGACGACAAAGCTCCACCCACCGAAGTCCTCCTGCGTGAGACGGCCCGGGCGTTGAAGGATCAGATGTCCATGCTGTCCGACTACGGCGTGGTGCTGGCCATCGAGCTGCATTTCGAGTTCACGACGTTTGAGCTGCTCCGCCTGTTCGAAATGTGCGGGGCCGAACCCGGCGGATGCCTCGGCATCTGCCTCGACACCATGAACCTGCTCACCATGCTCGAGGAGCCCGTCGCCGGAACCGAGCGGATCCTTCCGTGGGTCGTGGCCGTTCATGCCAAAGACGGTGCCTTGGTTCCCGGCGTAAGGGGCTTGATCTCCTTCACCACTGAGCTGGGATCCGGATCGGTCGACTTCAAACGCATCCTCACACTGCTGGCTACGATGGGAACGCCGTTGAATCTATCCATCGAAGATCACGGCGGCAGTTTCAACCTTCCTGTGTTCGATTCGACGTTTCTCTCGCGCTTTCCGGACCTGACGCCCTGGGAACTGGGCCGTCTCTTCAAGCTGGCTTACGCTGGGCACGCCAAGATCGTCGGAAAAAAGATCACCATCTTGGCGCGATCCGAATGGCCCGGGCTATGCGAGGACCGTGTCGCACGTGATCTTCAGAACCTCAAGGGGATCGTCCATCAGATGGCGGAGACCAAGAAGCCGCCGGTCTAGAACCGACGGCTTTCCCTATTCCCATGCCGCAGCACGAACGATTCAACTTTGCCGATAAGGCGGCTCTTTTGCAGAAAACCGAAGAGCTCCATCTTGACCTCCCCTTCCAGGACGATGTCAGCATCCTCTTGCAGCCGACCGAAATCGCCGGGCGGAAGGTCCCTAACCGGCTCACGGTCCACCCCATGGAGGGCTGCGATGCGGAGGACGACGGCGGCCCAGGCAAGCTGACTGTTCGCCGCTATCGGCGTTTCGCAGCCGGCGGGAGCGGGTTGATCTGGTTTGAGGCCACCGCCGTCGCGCCCGAGGGGCGGTCCAACCCACGCCAGCTCTGTTTGTCGCCCAGGAACGTGGCGAGCTTCAAGGAATTGGTCCGCCGGACACGAGCGGCGGCCCACGAAAGCCTGGGGGAGGAAAACGATCCGCTGCTGGTCCTGCAGCTCACGCACTCCGGCCGTTACTGCCATCCGGACGGAACCCTCAGGCCCGTGATTGCGCACCACAGTCAAGTGCTGGACCCGATGCAAGGTCTGCCGATCGACTATCCTCTGGCGACCGATGAAGCGCTGGATCAACTGCAGGACGCCTACCTCGAGGCCGCAGGCTTGGCCGTCGAGGCCGGCTATGACGGCGTCGATGTCAAGGCGTGTCACGGTTACCTGGTCTCCGAACTGCTGGCCTCCCATACCCGTTCAAACAGCAAATACGGCGGCTCTTTCGAGAACCGATCTCGCTTCCTGCTGGAAGTCGTCAGTCGCATCTCCGAGAGGTTCCCCGAATTGATCGTCACCAGCCGCATCAGCGCCTACGACGGCCTGCCCTATCCATATGGATTCGGCGCAGACAAGGTGACAAACGAAGAGGATCTGACGGAAGCCGAGGCATTGCTTGGCAGGCTCAGGGATTCCGGCTGCCCGCTAGTCAACGTCTCGATCGGGAATCCCTATTTCAGTCCGCATCTGGGAAGACCGTTCAACACGCCGATCGCGGATGCTGAAACGCCGGATGAGCATCCCCTGGTCGGCGTGGCGCGGCTTGTGCGCATCACGGGCAGGCTCCAGCAGAAGATCCGTGGTCTGCCCCTCGTCGGAACCGGCTACAGTTGGCTGCGCCATTTCTTTCCGCACGTGGGAGCCGCCGTTCTGGAGGCCGGAAATGCCGGCATGATCGGCGTGGGACGACTGGCCTTCGCATATCCTCATTTCGCCAAGGACCTGGCGAAACGTGGACGACTCGACCCCGAACAAGTGTGCATTGCCTGCTCGGGCTGTTCGCAGATCATGCGCGACGGCGGCTGCGCCGGCTGCATCGTTCGGGACCAACCCGTCTACTCCGACGAATATCGTGAGGGCAGACGTCGAGCCACGCTGAAGGGGGCGAGCCCGTGACGATCACACGCGAGGAGATACAGATCGACGGCGTCGCGTTTCCGGTCCATTCGATGAACACGCTGATCATCGGGAGTGGCGCCGCCGGCTTGAACGCCGCCCTGCAACTCGTCCGCAACGGCCAACGCGATGTCGCCATCCTCACCGAACGGTACGGCGCGGGCGCATCCTTCAACGCCGGATCCGATAAGCAGACCTACTACAGACTCGCGCTGGCCGGCAAGGGGGTAGATTCACCTCGCCTTCTTGCGGAGGACTTGTACCGCGGCGGTAGCATGCACGGCGACATCGCCCTATGCGAGGCACAGCACTCTGCACAGGCATTCTTCAACCTCGTCTCGCTGGGTGTTCCCTTCCCGCACGATCGATACGGAGGATTCGTCGGCTACCGGACAGACCACGATCCGCGCGGAAGGGGTACGTCGGCCGGGCCGCTTACTTCGCGACATATGTGCGAATGCCTGGGAGACGCCGTTCGAAAGGAAGGGATCGAGATATTCGACCACCACACCGTGGTCGCTCTGCTGACGGCGGGCCAGGCAGCAAACAAGCGGGTTTGCGGCGCGATTACAGTCAATCAAAGTGAGATCGGTCCCCACCGCTTCGGCTTCGTGCTGTTCAACGCCGTGAACATCATCCTCGCCACCGGCGGACCGGGCGGGATGTATCGGGACTCCGTCTATCCGCAAAGCCAGGTCGGCTCGACGGGACTCGCGCTGGCGATCGGCGCCGTCGCCCACAACCTCACGGAGTCGCAGTTCGGCCTGGCTTCCGTTGGCTTCCGCTGGAACCTCTCAGGCAGTTACCAGCAGGCGATCCCGCGCTACGTGTCGACGGATGGTGAAGGTCGGGACGCATGCGAGTTCCTCAACGACCACTTCCCGAATATGAGGACCCTGACCACGGCGATTTTCCGCAAGGGTTATGAATGGCCCTTCAGTTGCGATCGAATCGC
>CP070718.1:1414185-1425208 GCA_020350565.1 Phycisphaerales bacterium | reverse complement strand
ACGTGGAAACCATCGTTCTCAAGACACTGGAGAAAGACAGGACCCGACGCTACCAGTCCGCATCGGATCTGGCTGCGGACATCAGACGCCATCTCCGTGGTCAGCCCATTGAGGCCAAGCGAGATTCGACTTTCTATGTACTTAAGAAGACCGTGGTGCGCTACCGCGGATTGGTATTGGCCACCGCCCTCCTCGTCATACTGTTGACGGTCTTCGGCGTCGTCTCCTTCACCCAGGCACAGCGGAATCGTCGACTCGCGAGCGAAGAACGACGTGCCAGCCAGGAAGCTCGCATCGCCACCCAGCGGGCAAATCTCGAGGCGGAGAAGCTCCGTCAGAGCCTGTACTTCAGCCGTATCGGCTACGCCCAGGCGGCGCTCGGCGGGAACGACATCGGACGTGTTAAGGAACTGCTGGGCGAGTGCCCTTCCGAATTGCGGAACTGGGAATGGCACTTTCTCGCACGGGCATGTGATCGCAGTGTTTACACACGTTCGGAGGCCGTATACTTCTTACATGCGGCTGTGATGAGCAAAGACGGTCACTTCATAGCCACCTGGCAGGCAACCTCTGGCATACTAACGGTATTTGACGTCGAGACCCGATCCCAACTCCGCTCCTTCAGCTTCGGACGGCACTCTGCAGCGATCGCCCTCAGCCCTGATGGTGGAACCTTCGCAGTGGCAGACACTCGTGGAACACTGATCATTCGAGACTTCATCACAGCCGGAATCATCAGGACTCTCGTTCACGACCAAGGTGGGGGCTCTGGCCCCAGCCCGAACTTGGTGCGGGCTCTGACGTTCAATCGCGAGGGCACGTTGCTCGCCTCCGGTGGCGTCGACGGCGTCGTGCGGATCTGGGATGCACGGAGCGGGGCGCCGGTAGGAGAATGGCCCGGCCTCCAGCGCGACATCATCTGTATGGAATTCAGTCCGAATGACGCGACCGTCCTTACCGGCGGCGCAGACGGCACAATCCGCCAATGGGATGTTCGCACGGGGGAACCACGGGCGGTGCTTCGCGGGCACTCAAGGCCTGTTCATTCGCTTGCCATCAGCCCCGACGGCGACCTGCTTGCGTCGGGCAGCAATGATGAGCGTATAAGACTCTGGAACATGGCGACAGGGCAGGAGATCGCCATGTTGGAAGGACACCGAGCCACGATCCCGTCTCTTGGCTTTTCTCCTGACGGAACACGGCTCGTGTCTGGCAGCTTCGACCGTACGATCAAGCTTTGGGACGTAACCACTCATACACTTCTAGACTCTCTCTCGGGTCATGTCGACAAGGTCGATTTTGTCTCGTTCACGCCCGACGGCCGCCAGATCATCTCTGCGAGCCGCGAGGGCACACTCAAATGGTGGCCGGCTGTGCCACGCCCGGCGGTTCTGACCATCAAGCCCCGGCAGGGACCGCTGTATGGAGTCGCCTTCGGCCCCGACGGGAAGCAGGTGCTCTCCACGGGATACGACGGGAGAATCAAGACCTGGGACTTGGCTACCGTAACCGCGGTCCGCAGCCTTATCGGGCACACGGACATCACCATGAGCGCAGCTTTCAGCCCGGACGGAGCGCGAATCGCCTCCGGAAGCCATGACCACACCGTCAGGCTCTGGGACGCACAATCCGGACGCGAGTGTGGGAGGTTCACAAACCACACGGCGGCATTGGAGTCGGTCGCCTTTGACTCAGCGGGCAATCGCATCGTATCTGCCGATGCTGCCGGCATCGTCAAGGTATGGGATGCGATTGACGGTCGCGAGTCATTGAGCATCCATGCGCATAAAGGGGTTGCCGTGGCCGTCTTCAGCCCGGACGGCTCGCGGATCGCAACCGGGGGACGAGACGGACGGATGAAGGTATGGAACGCCGAGACCGGCGCGGAACTCATCAACGTACAATCACACAGCCACCGGGTCTACTGTGTGACGTTCAGCCCTGACAACGCACAGGTGGTCTCCGTAGGCGCTGAGCCCGGGGACGCCAAGTCCTGGGACGCCCGCACCGGCGAACTGGTCGGCAATTGCGTTGGCCACCGCGGAGCAGTGCTCGGTGCCGCGTTCAGCCCCGATGGTTCTCGCCTGGTTACCGGCGGCAGCGATCGTACCGTTCGAGTCTGGAACTGCGCGACCGGTGAAGAAGTTCTGGCCCTTCACGGACACAAACAACTCGTCCAGAAAGTGGCCTTCAGCCCGGACGGGAGTCGCATCGTGTCGAGCAGCGACGATGGAACGATGCGCGTTTGGGAAGGTGTGCCTTCAGTAGAAGGCGCCGACCGGACGGGTACTCCGTAGGAGCATCACATCCGCGCTTGGATCCCCTCGGGCTGTTCCTGTCCCTCCCGGATGCTCCGTTCTCTTGGCTGGCGTGTTCATCCAACAATCCACCCTCGGCCGACTCGGCCGAGAAACGCGATCCGAGGGCAACGCCTCCCAGAAACGGTGGACTGAGCTCATTTGTGCAAACGATGCCCAACGGATCGGGTTTACAGTCAGGTGGCAGGCTGCCACCGGGCGAACTCGACCGGAAGTCTACTCCGTCTGGAGCTCAGCGTAGTGCCCGCCGCCCTTGCCTCTGCCTGCAACTCTCGGTAAAATATTCACTCGATTATGCATCGAGGCCGGTGACGGCAATGCTGTACGAGCAGGGCCGGCTGTGAACGATCTCTTGTTGCGGGTTCGCTGGCGCGATGCCAAGCGAGCGCGAGCAGTATCACCGTCCTCCCATCTTGATTCTCAGGGGGCGTCCGCGGGCCGGCCCCATCAGGCTCTTTCTGCCAGCCCGGATAATGGGTGGGCTTGCGGATGCGCTCTTCGGGCAGCGGCACTCAAAAGTGCGGGTGCAAGAGGTGATAGACCGCGGAGTGAGTCCCATGTCCACCGGCATCAATGACAAGGATGGTGCGACGCGCATCGAGCTCGAATTGTGGCGTGAGCACGCTGAGGAACTGGCGGACAAGGATAGTTGGACGGAGTTCTGCCAGCAGTGCGGTGCCTGCATAGAGAGCTGCCCGGCGGCGAAGTACGGTGACGGCTTCAACCCCCGGGAGATCATACTAAAGGTCCGCTACGGCCTGGCAGGAAAGCTGCTGATCGAACGCTCCGTTCTGTGGCAGTGCTTCAAGTGCTACACCTGCTACGAGAGCTGTCCCCAGCCGCTCAAGCCGGTGGAGGCGGTTGCGCTGTTGAAGGAGCTGCTCGTAGACATGGTCCATGCTGAGCACGGCGGCAGGCCTAAGGATGCGTAAGGGGACTGTGGAAACCACCGCGGCGGCGTCAGCCCACGGGCATCTGGGCAGCAGGCTTGAATAGCTACACACGCGTTGTGGCTGTGCCCGCCCTAAGCATGATGAGTGGCGGTAAGATCCGCGCGCCTGATCCCATCATCGTCCCGCATCAAAGGCAGGGTCTGCCGGCTATGCCGGGGGAGGGCTCACGCCAAACTGCTCTCCGATCTCGGGTGGTTTCTTCCTGCGTGAGAGGTAGGTTGTCTTCAGTTCTCTCAAGCGCCCCTCGCGCAGAAAAACACAGTCACTCCGCTGCCCGGTTCCTCTGGCAACATCCTTGGCGAAAGCGCCGCAGCTCGGCGCTCCGCACAATCCGCAATCAAGACCGGGCAGTGCCCGCGTGACCGCCTCCTCCACTTTCATCCGCCTCACGCGCTCTCTCAAGTCAGTCGGTCCGTCGTTCGTGGTCCGCCGTCTCACCCGCCCTTTCAGCGAAAAATCTGTTGCGGGGTATCGCCTTTCGACCTCAGCCTGCACTTGTGGAGCCGCGGCCGGCACTTCCGCCAGGAGACGATGCAGCTTGCTGCGCGTGACGTAGATATTATCCACCGTCAGGTTCCCACCAATGCACCCTCCCCAGCAGGCATCGCATTCCAGGTATTCGATGTTGCGCAACTTGCCTTTTTCGATGTCATCAAAGACCTGGATGACGTTCGCCAGCCCGGTAACGGACATATACCGGTGGCGCTGCAGGATCTGTCCCTGCGCTTCGTTGATCGTCCAGCGAAGCATCGCACCGCTGCATATGCTGTGGTTCGAAGCAAGCTGCACCTGGTCCTCTTGCAGGGTGTGGGTCAAGGCCAGGATGTTGTTGTACACGTCTGAGATGCCAAGGGCACCCTCGAGGTTGCTTTTCGCCCCCTCGGCGGGCTTCAGAATGGAAATGCTCTTCGCCTGACAAGGCGTGATGTAAATCGCCGCGATGTCGTCCGGAGGGATCCCGAGCTGCTCGGAGAACTTCTGTTTGGCTTCCAGGCCGGCAAGCTCACGTGGGACCTGCACCCGAATGAGCTGGTCGACCATCGACGGGTACAAAACCTGAACGAGCCTGACGACAACGGGGCAAGAGACCGATAGCAGGGGGAAAGGCCCTTCCCATCTCTCCACATAGTCCAGAATGGCCCGGTTCACCAGCGCCAATTCAACAGTGAAGTCCCAGACCGCGTCGAAGCCCATACCGAGCAGCCCGGCCACGATATGCCCGGGACCGACCGCCATGGGAAATTGGCCGAACAGCACGGGCGAGGGCACGGCGACCTTGTACTTGAACTTGTCGAACTCGGCGAAGGAGCGGGTTTCGGCACGAATCGCCCCGCTGGGGCAGGCGGTGAGACATAAGCCGCAGTCGACGCAAAGATCGGGGAGCACGTGCGCCTTGCCTTCTCTAACGCGGACGGCCTGCGTCGGACAGGCCCGCATGCAGGCCAGGTGCCCATCGCATTTGTCCCGGTCGATCTTGAATCCGTGTGTCAGTTCAGGCACTGGAGTTCAACTGTATCATTGCCGAAACCGTCGTCCCCTTGCCCACCTCGGACACCAGGTTGAAGTCATCCGAGTTCTTCCTGATGTTCGGCAAACCCATGCCGAAGCCGAATCCCATCTCGCGCATCTGGTCAGTCGCGGTCGAGTACCCTTCGGTGAGCGCCAGCTCTATGTCTTCTATCCCTGGTCCTTGGTCAGCGATCTCTAACTTGAGCGCGTCTTCAGTAAGAGTGAAGGTGACGGTTCCTTCGTCGGCGTACATAACCACGTTCATCTCGGCCTCGAACGCGATGATCACCGCCCTGTGAACCAGACCCGCGTCGAGACCAAGCTCCCGAAGAATCTGCTTGATATGGGCCGCCGTCTCACCGGCCTTATCGAAATCACGACCGTGGATGCTGTACGTCTGTCTGAATAGCTCTTCATCCACGGCTACATCCCACCTTTCAGCCCCGCGTCGCGGAGGATGCCGCACACGTCAAACATCCCCAGCGTCGTCACCAAAACGGGGATGTTGTTTTCGCGGGCGAGGTTGACGGCCTTGGCGTCGGGACGCTTTCCCCGGATGTAGATGATCGCTCGAACTTGAGCGATGTCCGCCGTCCTCACCGATTGGACATTGGTCAGGCCGGTGAGCATCAATGCGCCCGGATAGGCAAAGGCCAGAATCTCGCTCATCCCGTCGGAGGCAACCACCGTCTCGATCTCCATCGACAGGTCGTCGCCGCCCGTCAGCACGTCACACCGCAACAGGTCCTTGATCTCGGTCAACTTCATTGGAGTGTCTCAAAACACAGACGTCCGGCTGTCACAGCCTGGCATGGCACGAGGCGCACCGGGAGGAGCGTCACACAATCAAGAAGAGGTGCAAGATCAGGAGACGGTCTCCAGGCTTACCCGGTCGTCCCACGCGTTCAGGTATCATCTCCCAAGAGACTGGCTGCCCATCATGCCCGGACTCGGCGTTCAGGTCTTCTGGTTGACCAGATACTCATGGATACTCTTGGCGGCCTTTCGCCCGGCGCCCATGGCGCTGATCACGGTGGCCGCCCCGGTCACCACGTCCCCGCCCGCCCAGACCCCCTCACGTGAGGTCTTACCGGTCTCCTCGTCCGCGACGATGTTGCCCTTCCTGCCCACTTCCAGGCCTGGCGTTGTCATCGGAATTAGCGGGTTGGGACTGTTCCCAATACTGCACACGGCGGCATCGGCCTTCATCTTGAACTCGGAGCCCTTGATGGGCACCGGACGCCGTCGGCCCGAGTCGTCGGGCTCGCCCAGCTCCATGCGCAGACATTCCAGGTCGGTGAGCCAACCGTGCTCGTTGCCAATCAACTGCACCGGGAGCGTCAGAAAGTCAAAGATGACGCCTTCTTCCTCGGCGTTCTCCACCTCTTCCAGCCTGGCCGGAAGCTCCTGACGGCTTCGGCGATAAACGATGTGAACCTCGTCGGCTCCCAAGCGCAAGGCGGTGCGGGCGGAATCCATAGCCACGTTTCCGCCCCCGAAGACAACCACCCTGGACGGGCGCTTAATGGGTGTGTCATACTCGGGGAAACGGAAGCCTTTCATCAGGTTGCAGCGAGTCAGGTACTCGTTGGCCGAGTACACGCCGTTCAGGTTCTCGCCGGGAATCTCCAGGAACCACGGCAGGCCCGCTCCGGCAGCAACGAAGACGGCATCGAACGTCTCCATGAGCTTGTCGATGGTTTTGGTTTTGCCAACGACATGATCGAGATGCAGCTTCACGCCCAAGCTCTTTACGTACTCGACCTCCCGCCTGACAATGGCCTTTGGCAGGCGGAATTCGGGGATGCCGTAGGTCAAAACGCCCCCGGCATCGTGGAGCGCCTCGAAGATAGTGATCTCGTGGCCGAGCAGCGCCAGATCATTGGCCACGGTGACGCCTGCAGGGCCGGAGCCCACAATGGCCACTTTCTTGCCGGTGGGTGCCGCGACGTCGGGCCTCTCAATCGTCCCGCTGGAGGCCTCCCAGTCTGCCAGAAACCGCTCCAGACGCCCGATGGCCACAGGCTCCCCCTTCTTGCCCAGCACGCAGGTCTTCTCGCATTGCTCCTCCTGCGGGCAAACCCGTCCGCAGACCGCCGGAAGGGCGTTGGTCGCCTTGATCTTCCTGATGCCCGCGGCGAAATCGCGCTCCACGATGGCGCTGACGAAGCCCGGAATGTCGATGGCCACCGGACATCCGTCCATGCATAAGGGCTTCTTGCAGCCGAGGCATCGAGAGGCTTCTTCAACGGCAAGCTGCTCGGTATAGCCGAGGGCCACCTCGTCGAAGTTCTTGATGCGCTCAAACGGCTCCTGCTTGGGCATCGGCCGCCGGTTGTAATCGATCTTCTTGACCACCGGGCGCCACCTCCGTCATCAAAAATGCGAAACACAGCCGCTCTTGCGGAGCGGATGGACTTCTTCGGGGTTGTACGTCTGCCGTCTCTTGAGGAACTCCTCCCAGTCGATTTCATGCCCGTCGAAGTCGGGTCCATCGACACAGGCAAACTTCACGTTGCCGTCCACGGTGAGGCGGCACACGCCGCACATCCCCGTGCCGTCGATCATGATAGGATTCATGTTGACGATGGTCTTCACCGCCATCGGTTCAGTCACTTTCGACGCCTTCATCATCAGGAACGTGCAACCGTTGACGATGATCAGGTCAGGCTTGATCTTCTCCAGAGTCAGGATCTCGCCCAGACGGCTGATGTGACCCTTGTACCCGGCCGTCCCGTCCCGTGTCAGCTCGATCACGCTGTCGGAGACCTTCTCAAACCGATCCTGCCAATAGAGAAGGAAGGAGCTACGCGCTTCGAGAAGCGTGTGGACCGTATTGCCCGCTGCTTTCAACGCGCGGGCGATCGGGTAGAGGCTGCCGATTCCATAGCAGCCCCCCACACACAGGACGGTCCCGAAGTTCTCGATCTTGGTCTCCTTGCCAAGAGGTCCGACGTACGTCGGAATCGTGTCGCCGGGCTTGAGGCGGGCAAGCTTGGCCGTTGAGCCACCGACCTGCATGAAGATCGAAGTGACCGTCCCGGCCTCGGGGTCCCAGTCGGCCACCGAAAGGGGCATGCGCTCGCCCATTTCGTCGGGCCTGACGATGACGAAGTTGCCGGCTTGCACCGACTCGGCCACCTCCGGAGCCTCGACGGTGAACTCGTGGAGGTTCGGGACGATCATTTGACGTTCGACGACGGCGTACATCCTTTCCTCCGCGTACTAATTAGAAGCCACGGCAAGTCTTCGGGGCGTCTCCCGCTTTCGAGCATCAGCCGCAGTGACCCGTACTTTGACGGGATTCGTCTTCGTTCGATAGAGTGGCTCGAGTGCGGCACGATGCTCAAGTCCGCCGTAAGCCACGGGTCTGTGGTAGTACACCATGCCCTGTGGGCATTCTACGTCGGCCTTGGCCGGGGCCGTCACGGTGATCTTGCCGACCGAGATCTTTATGTTCTCTCCCACCTCGACCCGCAGCTTGCGCAGATCGTCGGGGTGCATACGAAATCCCTCTTCCAGAGCCAGCTCCTCCAAGCCCTCCACTTTGGCGCTCAGATCCACGCCGCGATGCGCGAATCCGGCCGGCTCGGTCACCAGCAGGTAAGAGCCGGTGCCCAGTGCAGCACCGTCACGCGCCTCAATGGGGAGTCTGGCACGTGGCGTTAGCCGTCGCGGCTTGCGGTCGGCCTTTGCGGGGAAGCCGGGGACGGTCTTGCCAATCTCCCGGAGCACCGCCTTGGAATTCTTGTACTTGAACTCGCGCGAGCCGAGCTTCTCGGCCAATTGACTGAAGATGAACCAGTCCGGCCGCATGAAGCCATTGACCGCGCCGTCGGGGAGGTTCTCGATCTGGACCAGTTGCTGCACACGTCCTTCCACGTTGGTCAGAGTGCCGTCCGCCTCCGCAAAGCTGGATGCAGGCAGGAACGCGTCAACCTCGAAAGGTGGGTAGTACGTGTTTTGCACAATCAGGTATTCGCATTCCGGACGCTCGAAGAAGGGAGTCTCCCCCACGAGATAAAGGACCTTCGGCTTGGCTCTGCCTTCGACAACGTCAGCGAGTGAGAGTCGCTTGCCCTTGGCCCTGACCACGCCGGGGAGCAGCTCACCCATCACGCCCAGTTCGAATGCCCCGCGGGCGTTTGCCCCGTTGTACAGCGGCACGAACGTCGTGTTCTTCCGCTCGGCAAGCTTCAGGAATGCATCGATCAGCTCCTGGTTCGCGCAGTAGCCGAAAATCGTGGGCCCTATGACAACAGCGAGTTGACCGTCCGTCGGCAAGGATGCGACGACTTCGCTCAACGCGTCCGCATCCACGCCCGTTTGTCTGGCGACATCCTTCAAGCCCACCTTGCCCCCATTCAGGCTGCCGGCGATGGCCTTGAGCACGGCGCCTTCCGAACCCGGCGTGGGGCGCAGCCAGTGGTCCGTATACCGGGCGAGGTTCGTGTCGCGGGCGTCGATCGTGACGAGATGTGCACCCTCTTTCAGAGCGTGCCTGATTTCTACGCCGGCCACCGAGAAGTAGAACCGCGAGTCGAGCCCTACGGCGATGATCGAATCGGCTTCTCTGATGCCTTTGATCGAAATGGGCAGCGAGAACAGCTTGGCCCAGAGTCCCAGTCCGCCGGCGAGCGAGTCCCGCGCCGTCGAATCAATGCTGTTCGAATTGACGCAGGTCCGGACGAACTTCTGCGCGGCATAAAGACTCTCGTTGGTAAGATCACCCGAGGCGACCATAAGGAAGTCGGTGGGCTTGAGGCATTCCAGTCGTCCGGCGACTTCGTCGAGGGCCTCTGCCCAGCTCACCTCGCGGAAGTACTGCCCGCGGCGGAGCATGGGCGTTCTCGCCCGGCTGTAGTGATGAGTGGCCTCGGGCAGACAGAAGCGGCCACGCACGCAAAGCTGCCCGTCGTTGATCTCGGCGTCGAGGTTACCGTGAGCTTTCGACAGCCGGCCGTCCTTATGATCGACCTCCAGTTGGCAACCGATCCCGCAGAAAGGACAGGTGGATATCTCGAAACCGTCCGGCTTGCCGTCCCACTTGGAAACCTTGTCCGCCAATGTCCCGGTCGGACAGACGGACACACACGCGCCGCAAAACTCGCAGCCGGCATCGACATGACTCCGGCCGAAAGCCGGGCCGATCTGGGCTCGTGGGCCACGATATTTGAACGCCAGAACGCTTGTCCCGCGAACCTCCTGGCACATTCTGACGCAGCGGCCGCAGAGAATGCAGATGTTGTAATCCCGATCATAGAAGGGATCTTCATGCTCGACCTCGTAGCCGCGGTACACCATCGGGTACTCGACGTCGGTAATGCCGATCCTCTCAACGACTTCCTGCAATTCACACTGCTGGTCGTTCGGGCAATAGCGACACCCGGTTGTGACGCCGGCTTTTCGGATCGTGTATTGGTTCTCGCGGCACTCCTCCTTCTCGCCGCAAACCAGACAACTGGAAGGATGCTCGCTGAGGATCAATTGGAGAATCTCTTTCCTCATCTCGCGAATGGCGGCCGTGTCCGTCAGGACTTTCATCCCCTCCGTGGCGATGGTGCTGCACGCCAGCGGGTAGCCGCGCATTCCTTCGATTTCCACCAGGCAAATCCGACAGCCGCCGAAGGGCGTTAAATCCTTATGAGAGCAGAGCGAGGGAATGTAGATGTCGTTCAACTCGGCCGCGCGCAGGACAGTGACGCCTTCCGGGAAGGTAACCGGACGGTGGTTGATCTCCATCTGAAGCGTGCGTTTTCTTCTCGGGCTCACGGCATCCTCACGATTCGATCACGATGGCGTCGCCGGCGATGGCGTCGAACCGGCAGATCTCATAACACGACCGGCACTTGATACATTTTTCCTCATCGAGGTTGTGCGGCTCAGAGCGCGGACCCGTTATGGCCCCCGTCGGACAGACCGACACGCACCGCTGACAACCCGTGCACTTCTCTCGAATGATGCGATAGACCACCAGGTCGCGGCAGACGGCCGCCGGGCAGCGCTTGTCCTGGGTATGGGCCAGAAACTCGTCGCGGAAGTACTTCAGCGACGAGAGCACGGGATTGGGCGCCGTCTGCCCGAGGCCACAGAGCGATCCTCCCTTGATGGCGCTGCCGAGCCGCTCCAGCTTGGCCATGTCCTCGAGCGCGCCCTTCCCCTGGCAGATCCGCTCGAGGATCCCCACCAGGTGTCGCGTCCCGACGCGGCAGGGCACACATTTGCCGCACGATTCCACTTGGG
>CP070718.1:1391058-1414085 GCA_020350565.1 Phycisphaerales bacterium | reverse complement strand
GATCACCGTGGCCCAGACCAAAACCTTCGTCGCGATTTCGGCAAAGCTCTCGTCGATCAGCGTTCCCTGATGGGCCACGATGACCAGAATGACCGGAGCGGCAATGCTCTGAACCCACATCTTGATCTTCCCGTGGATCATGGCCCCGAATGCGATACCCTTCGCCTCGCTGAAGCCGCGTAACGTCGTGATGAGCAGCTCCCTGGCGACGATCACGACAACCATCCAAGCGCTGAGCCCGGTGACGTTCCGGCCGCTCTCGTCCACGAATGCCGGTCCCAGGAACAGGATGAAGGCGCCGCAAACAAGCACCTTGTCAGCCAGGGGGTCCAGGATTCGTCCCAGATCCGTCACCATCGCGTATTTCCGGGCGAGGTAGCCGTCCAGGAAGTCGGTGAGCGCGGCGACAATGAAGAGGGCGGCCGCAAGGTCCAGGAGCCACGGTTTGCCGTCTCGGTAGGAGTAATTCGTCAGCAGGATGCAGAAGACCACGGCGAGGATTAGTCGACCGATAGTGATCTGGTTGGGCAGATTCAGCTTCATGTTGGAACGACGGGCAGCACAGCCGACTCAGGCTCAGCAACCAGATCGTAGCCGTCTCGCCCCACGCACCGGACTTTCAGGTATTGGCCCGGTACCGCGTGGGCGGTGCGAACATAGGTGACGCTATCGACCGTCGGCGCCTGGCCCTGATGCCTGGCGGCTACGAGATCGTTTTCAGTCCGCTCGTCCACCAGGACCTCGAACTTCTGTCCGATCCTCTCATCCGCCAGCGCGAAGGCAACCTCCTGCTGCGCCTTCATCAGCTCATCCACGCGCTGTCGAATCACGTGGTCCGGCAGACGATGCTCCATGCGCCCGGCGGGCGTCTCCGGCTCATGGCTGTAAGGGAAAACGCCCAGCGCGTCAAACCGGAAATCCCTGATGAAGGCGAGCAATTCCGCGAAGTCCTTGTCCGTCTCTCCAGGGAAGCCGGCCATCAGGGTTGTCCGAACAGTCAAGTCTGGGATTCGTGCGCGGAGGCGCTCCAAGAGCCGCTCAGTCTCCGTCCGAGTGATTCGCCGGTGCATGGCCTTGAGCATCCGGTCAGTGATGTGCTGGAGCGGCAGGTCGACGTATTTGCAGACGCGCTCGCATTCGGCGATGGCGTCGATGAGGTCGTCTGTGAATACTGAAGGATACGCGTACATCAGGCGAATCCAGCGGATGTCGTCGAGTTGGTTCAAGGCACGGAGCAAGCCGGCCAGGCCGAACTCGAAACGATCTTCCCCCAGGCCGTAGCTTGTCGTGTCCTGCCCGATGACGTGCAGCTCGGTCACGCCGTCGCCGATGAGCTCTCGGGCTTCAGCGAGCACGATCTGCGGCGGCTTGCAGTGCATTCTGCCGCGGATGGCGGGAATCGTGCAGAAGGTGCACTTCTGGTCGCAGCCCTCGCTGATTCGAAGGTAGGCGTAATGCCGCGGGGTCAGACGAAGGCGGGCGGTATCGATTTGGACGAAGGGGTGGTAGTCACTCAGAAAGACATCCGCCGAAGGCCTGGCTCGCCCGGTCGAATCGGCGTCGCATCGGCCGGAGCCCAGCACGGCGCGGACGATGTCGTCGCGATTGTTGACCCCGACAATGGCGTCGATGCCGGGGAGGCGATCGAGGATCGCCTGCCGATCGCGCTGGATCAGGCAGCCAGCCACGACGACGCGGAGGACGCGGCCGGCGTCCTTATGCTCCAGGATCTCGCGGACGACCTGATCGGCCTCCGCGCGGGCGGATTGCAGGAACCCGCAGGTATTGACGACGACGACGTCCGCATCGCTCTCGTCGGACGTCAGGGCGCAGCCGGCCTCTGCCAGTTGCCCCAGCATCTTCTCCGAGTCGACGAGGTTCTTGACGCAACCCAGCGACACAAATGCAACGCGAATCGGCTCGCTCATAGGCTCCTCCGCTCCCTAGCCTGGGCGGAAAGGGTGGTAGTCTAGCGGAAGTTCGAGGGGAAGGAAGGTCGCCGCGGCAGTCTGACGTCTTTGGCGCCCCAACACCGCTGGATCGAACCTTTCCTCTCGGGCCGGGATGACGGTACTGGCAAAGGGGCTGAATGGCTTGCCGCCCTGCAATTCGAAGACGTCAGGTTGTCGTGTCCGGAATCTATACAGCCCTTTGGCCATTGGGTAGGATTTCGGTTATAGTCCCGTGACAAGAGCCCGGAGATGGCGCGGTCGCTAGCCTGGGCCGGAGAAGGGTCTACGACATCGAGCCGCGGATCATGGCACCAACGTCGCTCATTCCATACGCCGCGATCGGCATAACGATCCTCATCGTTATGGCTATCATCGTGGTCATGATGATTCTCGCGCACGGTGTCGGTCCCAAGCGGCGCGGGCCGGTCAAAGACAGCCCGTATGAGTCGGGCATGCCGACCGTCGGTGACACGCATCGCCGCTTCAACATTCGATTCTACCTGGTGGCGATGCTGTTCCTGTTATTCGACGTGGAGATTATCTTCATGTGGCCCTGGGTGAAGGCGTTCTATCTCGCCGCTGCCGAGGGAGCCACGTTTGAGATGGAAAACGGTGACATCGCCGGGAAGGGTTTCATCCTGGCGGGAATGGTGCTCTTTTTCGCTCTTCTGGTGTTCGGTCTGATTTACGAGTGGAAAAGGGGAGCGCTTGAATGGGAGTAGATGGAACGAGTGCGGCCCCGTATCAGGCGAGCAAGGAGGACTTCCTCTACACGAGGCTGGACTACCTCGTGGACCTGATCCAGAAAGGGGTGAACTGGACGCGCAAGAACTCCCTCTGGCCTATGCCGTTTGCGACGGCCTGCTGCGGCATTGAGCTAATGGCCACGGGCGCGAGCCGCTATGACATCGCCCGCTTTGGCGCGGAGGTCATGCGCTTCTCACCCCGGCAGTGCGACCTGCTGATTTGTGCGGGGCGCGTGGCGATCAAGATGATGCCGGTCGTGCAACGGCTCTATCTGCAGATGGCTGAGCCGAAATGGGTGATCAGCATGGGCGCCTGTGCGAGCAGCGGCGGCGTCTTTGATACGTACGCCGTGGTCCAGGGCATAGACCAGTTTTTGCCCGTCGACGTATACGTTCCAGGCTGCCCGCCTCGCCCCGAGACGCTGCTCGAAGGCGTGATGGCGATCCAGCGCATCGTCCAGGATGACAGCGTAAAGAACAGCGCCGAACGCGGGCGCGGGCTGCGGATGGTCGTTGACGCTCCGCAGCCGGAGCGCCTGGTGCAGGTCGGCCTGCAGAAGAAGAAGTAGCGGGCCCCGCGGACTATGGGTGCTCGAAGAATGAGCTGGTTCCCTGCGAGCGGACGCTTGCAGCCCTTTGGATTGTCGTAGTTGAGGAGTGCGGTGGACCATTCCATCGAAGAGGTTCTCAAGGCTCTACTGAGTCAATTTCCTGATATCGATTTTGCGCCGGCTCCCTTGCTGGAGCGGGAGGACAAGTCACAGGAGCAGATCTGCATCCGCATTCCGGCGGATCGCCTAGTGGAAGTCATGCGCTTCCTGCATGGCGACGAGCGATGCCGGTTCGAGCAGTTGAGCGATCTGACCTGTGTCGATTACCTCGACTTTCCCAAGGCGCGCGACCGCTTCGCGGTGATCTACTCTCTTCTGTCCGTTTCTCTGGGACACCGATTGTGGGCGAAGTGTTTTGTGAATGACCCCGCTCCGGAGGTTCCCTCCGTGATCAGCATTTGGAAAGGGGCGGACTGGATGGAGCGGGAAGTGTGGGATATGTTCGGCATCAGGTTCGAGGGCCATCCCGATCTGCGCCGCATCCTCACATGGGAAGGTTTCGAGGCGCATCCGCTGAGAAAGGACTATCCGTTGCGTGGGCGCGGCGAGCGCGAGGACTACCAGGTGCTTGATCGTGACAGCGCATGATTTGATGGAACGGCTTCTTTGACGATGGCGACGACGCCGGAAATCAGGCCAGAAGACTATCGCAGCACTTACGCTCCTGAAGAGCCGGGCGGCGACGTGTGGGTCCTGAACCTGGGCCCGCAACACCCGGCCACGCATACCACGCTGCGTCATGTGCTGGAGCTCGACGGTGAGAAGGTGCTCAGTTGCACCGTTCACATCGGCTACCTTCATAGCGGGTTTGAGAAGCTGGGTGAGCACCACAACTACAACCAGTACGTCGTGGTGACCGACCGGATGAACTACGTTTCACCGCTGGCGAACAACATCGCCTGGCATCACGCCTGTGAGAAGCTCTTCCGCATTGAGCTCACTCCGCGGTGCAAAGCCATTCGCACGATTCTGGCCGAGCTTGCCCGCATTCAAGATCACCTGGTCTGCGTGGGATGCTCCGGGCTGGACCTGGGCGGTTATACGGCCTTCATGTACCCGTTCAACGTGCGTGAGACGATCTACGACCTGATTGAAGAGGTTTGCGGCGCGCGCTTCACGACGAGCTATACGCGAGTCGGCGGCCTGATGCAGGACGTGCCGGAGGGATGGACCGAGAGGGTCAGACACTTCTGCGAGAAGCTGCTCCCACCGGCATTGGCTGATTTCGAGTCGCTGCTGACGCGCAACCGCATCTTCATCGAACGGACCAAGGGGATCGGCTACATCAGTCATGATGACGCCGTCAACTGGGGCCTGACCGGGCCGCTCGCGCGAGCCAGCGGCGTACGGCGTGATCTGCGCAAGGATGAGCCTTATTTGTGCTATGCGGACAATTGGGACGGAAAGGGTCGCCCGGCCGTCGAGTTCAAGGTGCCCATCGCCAACGGTGGTGACTGTCTGGCGCGCTATCTGGTCCGGCTGGCGGAGATGCGCGAAGCGTCCAGGATCATCCTGCAACTGACGGAGGATCTGCCGGAGGGCTCCGTCGACGTTCTTCCCGGTGACAAACAGACTCTGCCCCGCAAGGAGGAGGTCTATTTCAGCATCGAGGGGCTGATCCATCACTTCGAGCAGATCATGACCAATCGAGGTCATACGCCTCCCGTGGGCGAGAGTTACGGGGCGAACGAAACGGCAAACGGCGAGCTCGGGTTCTTCCTGGTGAGCGACGGCGGCAATTGCCCCTACCGCGCGCGGTGCCGCCCACCGAGTTTTATCAATTACCAGTGCTTCCCGCATCTGGTCGTCGGGCACCGCGTGAGCGACGTGATCGCCATCCTGAGTGCCATGAACATCATTGCTGCGGAGTTGGATCGCTGACAGAGGTCCGGCACCGGCATGAGGGAGATCTTTGCAGGCCGAGTAGCAATGACTGAGAACTGACAACGGATGATTGACGGTTTCAAGGAATGTCCTGGAAAGCCATAGACCGAATCTCGCCTGTCATCGAAAAGGACGCACCGCCTCTGCTCAGTGAGGTTGTCCGAGGGAAGATACGTTCCTTCTTCCCGCGCTATGAGACGAAGCGGGCGGCGCTGCTGCCTGCGTTGCACATCGTGCAGGATGCCTTGGGGCACGTGCCGTACCAGGCCATGGTCGAGATCGCGGAACTGCTCGAGATTCATCCATCCGATGTTTTGGACACCGTCTCTTTCTATACGCACTTCTGGACGCACCCGAAGGGTGAAAGAGTCATCACCGTCTGCCGTAGCATAAGCTGCGAGGTGATGGGTGGCGCCGGAGTCCTGGAAGAGCTGAAGAAGCAGCTCAGCATCGGTGAGCATGAGACGACGCCCGATGGGAGATACAGCCTCGTGACCGAGGAGTGCCTGGCGGGCTGCGACCACGCGCCCTGCCTGCTGATCAATGAGAAGCTGCACAAGCGGGTCAGGCCCCAGGACGTCGCGAAGATCCTCGCGGACCAGGACAATGACCGGCTGGATGTTCCGCGCAGCACCTTGTTCGACGCCCGCGAAGAGGGCGAGGCTCCGGCTGCCGCGAAGCAGCAGTCGACATTCATGGAGGGGAGGGGAACGAAGGAGTAGCGGAGCCGGGCGCCCGCTGACACCGAGGACGAATTGGACACCGCCGGCAATGATCCTGCTACCGGCATCCCGGGTGCAGGTTCTTTGAGCATTGCCGTCCGGCGGTAACGAACAGCGTGGACCTGTGATCGATGGGCGAAGCAGAGCCATCGGGGGCGAACGAACTCGCAGAGGATCACGAGGCAGATTCGAGGATGTCGGCGCCGCCTCGTTATTCTCGCCGGGACGCCTGGCTCGGTGCTTTGCTGGTTGTGCTTGTATGCGGCGTGCTGATCGAGGCCCGTCTATGGCGGCCGGGAACATGCTTTGGGAGTCCCGGCGAAGAGGGCAACATTCAGATCATGGAGGCATTGGCCTGGTGGAAAGGCCAGCTCAATCTAGACGTCGTCGAACGGCCGTGGGACACGGTGCAGCTGGACGGGAAGTACTACAGTCACTTCCCACCGATGTTTACGCTCGTGTCGGCCGTGCTCGTGCCGCTCTTCGGCGGAGTGCCGCACTGGTTCGTGGTTTTGGTGATCGCCTTGCCGGTGCCGTTACTGGGTTACTGGTTGTTCCTGCGTCGAACGGGATCGCCGGTATGGGGTGGCGTTCTGGCGATTGGGCTTGTATGTGGCACGTCGGCGTTTCCCGTGCTCGACAAGACCATCCGCGGGGCCACTTCCTATCACACGAATCAGACGCTGGCGGTCATCGGGCTGCTCATCTTCTTGTGGGATTATTTCGGTCGACGCCGCGTCTGGCCGGCCGCGATCGGCCTGACGGTCGCCGTCTGGTCGCGGCAGTTGACTATCGCTTACGCAGTGCCGCTCGTGTTCCTTGCATACGCCGGGGCAAAGGGCCGGGTCCGGCTCGGTCGGCTGACCATCGCGGTCTGTACCCTGGCGGTGATCGTCGGGCTTGTTTTGACGCTCAATGCGCTCAAATTCCGCAGTCCGTTCGAGACCGGCTATGGCTTGATTTACGAGGGGCGGGACGATCCCTTGGCGCAAGAAGCCCGGACCTTCGGCGTGTTCTCGCCGCGCTTCGTCCCGCGGAATCTCTATTACGCCAATCTGGGCTTCCCGGAAGCCAAGACGATCACCATGGCGGGCGAGGAGCAGATCCACTTCAGGCCGAATCGGATGGGCACGGGCGTCTGGTGGACGACGCCGCTCTTGATCTGGCTGTTCGTGAATCTGCGACGCATTCTGCGCGATGCCTGGCAATGGGTGCCGCTTCTGGCGGTGTGTATTCTCTACGCGGTCCTGATGTGCTTTCACGGAACGGGCTACGAGCAGCGCGGCTTCAACCGTTTCTCGCTAGACTACATCCCGGTGCTGCTGGCGCTCGTTGCGCCGTACTGCGTGCAGGGCTGGCGAAAGTGGCTCAGCCTGGCGATGGTCGGGTGGAGCGTGCTGTATTTTCGAGTGCTTATTTGAGTGACCGAGGCGATTCGTCGGATCAGGTGAACGAAAGACGTCATGGCGTTTGAACCGGTATTACTGAAGAACGTCGGGGTTGAGGGCTCGCGGACGATCAGGGTGTATGAGTCGCGCGGCGGCTATCAGGCCCTGCGCAAGACCCTCAAGATGACGCCGGACGAGGTCGTCGAAGAGGTGAAGAAGGCCAATCTGCGCGGGCGCGGCGGGGCGGGCTTCCCTGCGGGCGTCAAATGGGGATTTCTACCGAAGGATCGCAAACGTACGCTGCTCTGCGTGAATGGTGATGAGTCGGAGCCGCCCACGTTCTCCAACCGCGTCCTCATGGAGCACGATCCTCATCAGCTCATTGAGGGATCGATCATCGCGGGGTACGCCACGCAATCGCAGGTGGCCTACATCTACCTGCGCGTCGAGTTCCATGAGGTCTTTCACATTCTGCAACGCGCGATCGACGAGGCATACGCGGCCGGCTATCTGGGTAGGAACATCCTCGGCAGTGGTTATTCGCTCGACTGTTACATCCATCGGGGTGCGGGAGCCTATGTGTGCGGAGAAGAGACGGGGCTGATCGAGTCGATCGAGGGCAAGCGCGGTTGGCCCCGCATCAAGCCGCCGTTTCCGGCCGTTGAGGGCCTCTTCCGTTTGCCGACGGTTGTCAACAACGTTGAGACGTTATCCAACTTGCCGCACATCATGGAGCGCGGTGCCGACTGGTTTACGAGCATCGGTCCGCCGCACAGCACCGGGCCCAAGCTCTTCTGCGTTAGCGGACCGGTGAAGCGCCCCGGCTGCTACGAAGAAGCCATGACCATCACCTGCCGGGAGCTGGTCGAGCGTGCGGACCTCGGCGGAGGGATGCTGGACGGCAGGAAGATCAAAGGCGTTCTGCCGGGCGGCGTGTCGATGGGCATCCTGACGCCGGATGAGCTGGACATGAAGATGGACTTCGCGGATCCGGCGAACTACGGGCTTCTGGGACTGGGTACGGCGGCGGCGGTTGTGATCGACCAGGGCACGGACATTCGGAGTGTGCTGCGCAACGTCACGCACTTTTTCGCGACCGAGTCCTGCGGTCAGTGCACGCAGTGTCGTGAAGGCACGGCATGGATGGATAAGGTCGCGCATAGGATGGAACGGCAGGGCGGCCGGCACGAAGATGCCGACCTGCTACTTGAAACGGCGCGCAATATGGGCATGATGCCCGGACTCAGTATCTGCGGTTTGTCGGACGGAGCGACCTATCCCATTGAGACCATCGTGAAGAAGTACCGTGATGAGCTTGAGGCGGCCATTGCCGCCCAGCCCGAAGGCCGAGTGCAGGAGGTTCTGCAGGCGGTGAACTGAACAAAGGCTTATGGCAAAGATCACCATCGACAATAAGGAGGTCGAGTGCCGCGACGGCATCACCGTGCTCCAAGCGGCACTGGAGGCGGGGTGGGATATACCGCATTACTGCTATCATCCCGGGCTATCGATCGTGGCCTCCTGCCGCCTGTGTCTGATGGAGATGCAGATGCCGCATCCCAAGACCGGCGAGATGGACTGGGCGCCCAAGCTGCTGCCGTCCTGCCAGACGCCGGTGAAGGATGGGATGGTCGTCCGCTTCAACTCGGAGACGGTGAAGAAGAACCAGCGCGACTGCATGGAGTTCTTCCTGCTGAATCACCCGTTGGATTGTCCGGTGTGTGACCAGGCCGGGGAGTGCTACCTCCAGGACTATAGTTACCGATTCGGGCGGGCTGAGTCTCGCATGGTCGATCAGAAGACGGTCAACCCCAAGAAGGACATCGGGCCGCGACCGCTCCTCTACTCCGACCGTTGTGTGATCTGCTCTCGTTGCGTCCGCTTCACCCGTGAGATCAGCGGCACGTTCGAGCTCCACGTGACCCAGCGAGGTTCGCGGAGTGAGATCGACGTTTTCCCCGGCAGGCCTCTCGACAACCCGGTGCAGGGGAACGTCGTGGATATCTGCCCCGTGGGTGCGTTGCTCGATAAGGACTTTCTATTCAAGAAGCGTGCGTGGGAGTTTCGGCCGGCGAACTCGATTTGTCCTGGCTGCGCCAGGGGATGCTCCATCCGGATCGATCAGGATGAAGATGTCGTGTATCGTCTCAAGCCGCGATACAACCCGAAAGTGAACGATTGGTGGATATGCGATGAGGGACGATTCGGCTATAAGTACATCCACGACGAGAGCCGGGTGAAAGGGCCGATTCTGCGACGTGGTCAAAGCGTGACGAGGCTTCTCTGGGAGGAAATTCCCGACATTCTTCGTTTTCGCTTCCAGGAGCATGTGGAGAAACATGGCGGGGACAAGGTGGCCGCCGTGTTGTCGCCGTTCATGGCCTGCGAGGAGGCGTGGCTGCTTGGCCGGTTCATTCGGGAGATGGCCCCGCAGGCGGCGCTGGCCATGGGACCCGTGCCGCTCGAGGACGAAGACCAGCGCTTTCCTGTTGGTGCGAAAGGGGAAGCGGTCAAGTTCGAGATATCGAAAGAGAAGTGCCCTAATCGGCGCGGCGTGGAGGCGATTCTTGAACAGGCCGGCGGCACGGTCCTGGCATTCGAGGATTTCATTGAGAAGGCGGGCGCCGATGCGTTCAGCGCCGCGTGGATCGTTGGCGGCTATCCGAAGCCCTGGCTGGAGAAAGCCGTTGCCAAGAAGCTAAGTGGGAAATCTGAGCTGCTCGTCGTGCAGGATATCTTCCCGAACGACCTGATGGCGGAGGCTACCTTCGTCCTGCCCGCATGTTCGTGGGCGGAACGCGAAGGCTGCTTTATGAACATCGATGGTCTGATCCAGCCGTTCGACTGGGCCATCCATCCGCCGGACGGCGTGAAACGGGACGGGCAGTATCTGTTCGAGATTGCCGGTTATACCGGCTTGTACAGCGGTAAGCGTGTGCGGGAGTTGATGGCGGCCACCATGCCCGCCTTTGCGGAAGTGCTGGCAGCGCCGCAGCTCGCGGCGCACGCGCATTGAGAGTGTGGATGGCGCCGATTGGCGCCGGGTGGCACCGACAAACTGGTTTTGTCGGTGCGCCAAAGGGGCGAAAAGACGCACACAAATCTCGATGGATCGGGATGCGTGCCACCCGCGGGTATGGAGATGTTTGATCGTTAGCAGGAATCCGGCTTCATGGCGGAGTTTTTCACAAGTCAGCTTGGTGTGAGCGTAGGCCTGGCGGTATTCGCGCTCCTCGTGTTGCTTGGGGCTGTTTCCTACTGCATCTACTTTGAGCGCAAGATCTCGGCGTTCGTGCAGGATCGCTACGGCCCGAATCGCGTCGGACCGTTCGGCATCTTTCAGCCGGTCGCTGACGGCGGGAAATTCGTCTTCAAGGAGGACGTCATCCCGGGGCACGTCGACAAGCCGCTCTTCCTGCTCGCACCGTGCATTACTTTTCTGGTCGGCTTCATCGTGTTCGCAGCGATTCCGTGGGGCGGACAATGGTCGCTTGGTGGCAGGCTGATCGAAGTTCAGGTGGCCAACCCGGATATCGGGTTGCTTTACATCCTCGGTGTGGCTTCCGTCGGCGTCTACGGTGTCATCCTGGGCTCCTGGGCCAGCAACAACAAATACTCCTTCTACGGTGGCATGCGGGCGGCCGCTCAGATGCTCAGTTACGAAATCCCCATGGGGATTTGCATTCTTGTCGTGGTCATCACCATGGGTTCCCTTCGGTTGGAAGAGATCACCGTGGCGCAGACCGACTACTGGCTGGGATTCATCCCGCAGTGGAATATCTTCCGCTATCCGCTCGCTTTCGTGATCCTCTTCGTTACCGTTTTGGCCGAGTGCAATCGGACGCCTTTTGACGTGGTAGAGGCCGAGCAAGAGCTGGTCGGCGGCTTTCACACGGAATACGGCGCGCTGAAGTTCGGCATGTTCTTCCTGGCCGAGTACGCCCACATGATCACCTCGAGCGCGCTCATTGCCGTGCTCTTCCTCGGCGGCTGGCACTTCCCCTGGATTCCGTGGACGCAGCTCGAGGCGACGAGCTGGTTCGCTGTGCTGCTGAAGATCCTGGTGATTTGCGGAAAGATTTCATTCTTCATCTTCGTCATGATGTGGATTCGCTGGACATTGCCGCGGTTCCGCTTTGACCAGCTTATGCGATTGGCGTGGAAGGGGCTGATCCCCATCACACTGAGTCTCTTTGTTCTGGCGGTGGTGCTCCTGTATTTCGGCGTCGAGCGCTCCTTCTGGTATCCGCTGATCGGCAACGTTCTGGTGCTGGCGGTCGCGCTGTTTTTCGCGGCCCGCTCAAGGCGTGAGGTCACCGGGCGCCAGCGCGGCATGCCTGCGGTAGGTGGCGGGAGCGCTGGGCGCACCGTGAGTATGGGGATTCCCGGATGATCGATGATAAGGACATCCTGCTCATCGAAGAGCCGAAGCTCACCGCCAGCGAGCGGCTGTTTCTGCCACAGATCTTCGACGGTATGGGTACGACCATACGGCACTTCTTTAAGAGCCTGGTTGGGACACCCATGACCGTGCAATACCCGGAAGTTCAGCGCGAACAGCGGCTAGAGAACTATCGAGGCGTTCACCGGTTGAACCGCGACGAGCAGGGGCGGGTGGCGTGCGTGGCGTGCTTCATGTGTGCGACGGCGTGCCCGGCCAACTGCATTCACATTGAGGGGGCGGAGTCCCCGTGGCCCGACCGTGAGAAATACCCGACTCGGTTCGACATTGACGAGCTGCGCTGCATTTATTGCGGCATGTGCGAGGAGGCTTGTCCCGTCGACGCCATCGAATTGACACCAGGACACGACCTGGTTGGTCGATCGCGCGAGGAGATGGTTTTCGACAAGGAAGAGCTTCTGGCGATCTACGACAAGACGAAAGACATCAAGCCTCGGAAGAATCCCCGGATTACCGGCTATCCGGGAACGGGGAACCGTCCGGGAGCGCAGGACGAGCAGAAGGAGAAACATCAGAGGTGACCTCGGCGCTGCCCCAACATGCCTATGCCTTGTACGCGATCTTCGCGCTGGGCGCGTTGGGATTGTACTGTCTGCTTCCGCGGACGGAGCGCGCGCGGACGATACCCGGGATCGTCATCGGCTCTTCGGCGCTGATCGGGCTCCTGCTCTTTCTGGGAATCCGGATTGCATCGCCCACGTCGGCGAGCGTTTACTTCTGCATCTTTTCCGCCTTGGCCATTCTCGGCGGCGTGCGTGTGATCACGCACCCCAAGCCGGTTTACAGTGCGGTCTACTTCGTGCTGGTTGTGGTGGCGGTCGCGGCCATGCTGATTCTGTTACAAGCCGAGTTTTTGGCTGCGGCGCTGATCATCATTTATGCCGGCGCGATTCTGGTTACCTACGTGTTCGTGATCATGCTGGCTCAGCAGTCGGGCCGGCCGACCTATGACCGCCGGGCACGCGAGCCTTTCGCCGCTGTCCTGGCCGGTTTCATATTGATGGCCGCCGTGGCGGGGCAGGTTTCGACCCTTCCCGGCTCGCAAGACGCCACTTCGCGATCGGCCAGGATGGCGAGCGATGAATCGCTGCCTGCCGCCGCGGATGAAAGTGCCGATCCGTTGAAAGGGAGCAACACGGCCGGCATGGGCGTACTGCTCATGACCAAGTACGTGATCGCCCTGGAGATCGCGGGGCTTTTGCTGTTGATTTCCATGGTCGGCGCGATCGCCTTGTCGAAGAAGCGGGCAGCGTCGGAGCGGATCGAGGAAGAAGCCAGACCGATCGGACAGATCGGAAAGGAGGTCAAGCCGTTCTGATGACGGGTGTTGGCGAATACGTCGTCGTGGGAGCGATCCTGTTTGCTCTCGGTTTGGTGGGCTTTCTGTCCCGCCGCAACCTGATCGTCATGTTCCTCTCCACGGAGCTGATGTTTCAGGGCGTGGTGGTGAACGTGGTGGCCTTCAGCCGATTGCACGAGCACGTGGACGGTCAGGCATTCGCTCTGTTCCTCCTGGCCATTGCGGCGGTGGAGGCCGGCCTTGCGCTCGGACTGCTCGTGCTGCTGTATCGCATTCGCGGCACGCTCGATGCCGATGCCTGGTCGACCATGAGCGGATGAGGCGATTGCAGATTGACGATTGCGGATTGGCGCGGGTGCCCCATCCTTCGTGAAGCGAAGGGTGGGGGATGGACATTAAGAACGGAATGAAAGACGGAAGGCTAACTGCCTGATACTTGAATGACGCCGATGTCGATTGAAACCCTGAAGCTTTGTGCGATTCTCATCGCGCTTGCCCCGTTGGGGGGAGCGATTCTGGTGGGTGCGCTTGGCAGGCCCGCGCTCCGTGGGCGATCGCACTGGCTTTCCATCCTCGGCGTCGCGGTGGCATTCGTCTGTTCGCTGATTGTGTTTGGCGTGGTTCGCGGTGCGCATGGCGAGCAGACCTCTGCGATGATCTCCGTCTACGACTGGATTGCCTCTGGGAGCGGATCGTGGTTCAAGGTTGAATTCCTGATCGATCCGTTGGCGGCCATCATGCTGGTCACCGTGACGGGCATCTCCCTGTTGGTGGTCATCTATTCCCGTGATTACATGCGTGACCATGGCGAGCCCGTGCGCGGCTATGAGCGTTTCTTCGCATACCTCGCGCTGTTCGTTTTCTCCATGTGCATGCTTGTGCAGGGTGGCAACTTCCTGCTGCTGTACCTGGGCTGGGAAGCAGTGGGCCTATGCAGTTATCTGCTGATCGGCTTCTACTATCAGAGACCGGCCGCCGCAGCCGCTGCGAAGAAGGCTTTCATTGTCAATCGCGTGGGCGACTTCGGCTTCGGCCTGGGCATCCTGCTCATTTACATCACGTTCCGAACGCTCGATTACGGCCGGGTTTTCCAGATGGTTGAGGCCGGTGTGACCGCGTCAGGCGACCCGCTTGAGACCGGCCGACTGACCGCGATTTCACTGCTGCTGCTCTGCGGCGCGTGCGGAAAGAGCGCACAGCTTCCGTTGCATGTATGGCTTCCCGATGCGATGGAGGGCCCTTCGCCGGTTTCCGCTTTGATCCACGCGGCGACGATGGTGACGGCCGGTGTCTACATGGTCGCCCGCTGCGGTGTGATGTTCACCGGCTCGCCGACGGCCATGGCCGTGGTGGCCGTGCTCGGCGCCGTCACGGCTCTCTTTGCCGCGACGATCGCCGTCACGCAGACGGACATGAAGCGCATCCTCGCGTATTCGACCATCAGCCAGTTGGGCTATATGTTCCTGGGGCTGGGCGTCTACGCCGCGGGCTCGGCGATCTTCCACCTGTTCACGCATGCCTTTTTCAAGGCCCTGCTCTTTTTGGCCGCCGGCAGCGTCATGCATGCCATGGGCGGCATCATCGACATTCGGCGCTTCTCCGGTTTGCGGAAGATCCTGCCCTGGACGTTTTTCACGTTCGTCCTGGGAGCCATCGCGCTGGCCGGCGTGCCGCTCACCAGCGGCTTCTTTAGCAAGGATGAGATCATTCATCACGCGTTCACGCACCATTGGGCGCTCGGATTGATCGGCCTTCTGACCGCGGTGCTGACGGCGTTCTACACCTTCCGCATGGTGTTCGTGGCTTTCTTTGGCACCGAGCGTGTTCCCGAGGGCGTTCATCCGCATGAGTCCGGACGGTGGATGCTGGTTCCGCTGTTCCTTCTCGGTATCGGGGCCGTCTTCGCCGGCTATTTCGGTTTCCCGGGGCACAATTTCCAGCACTTCCTCGAACCTGTATTCCACGACACGTTCGTGGCACGGAGTCCGGTGCCACACGGTGCGGAGCCTGCCGGTTTCTGGGCGCAGTACGGCCTGATGTTCGTCTCGGGAGCGCTGGCGCTTCTGGCCATTCTGGTGGCCTATGCGCTTTACGTCCGTCAGCCGTGGATCCCGGATACGATTCGCTCTTCCGCAGGACGGCTCTACACGACATTGCTGCACAAGTACTATGCGGACGAGGCCTACGATGCGAGCGTCGTAAAGCCGCTTCGCACCGGTGGAAAAGTCTGCGTCGGGCTCGACGATTACGTCGTTGATGGTTTGATCTTCGTGGTGACGGCGATCCCTCGGGGACTGGCCTACGTGCTGCGCGTCCTGCAGCAGGGGGCGATTCAGAGTTACGCCATGGCCATGGCCATCGGCTTTGCCGTCATCATGTGGGTGGTGCTCTTGAGCACGGGAGGTTGTGGTTGACGGCGCCCATTCCTTGCGGCGCCTTTATCGCGAGGCTTCTGGACGTTGGATAGCTGGATCCTGACTATTGTCGTCTTCTCGCCGCTCGTCGGGGCGCTGCTGCTGATGCTGCCACCCCGTGGGGCGGATGCCGCTATCCGCCGCATTGCGTTTGCGACCTCGCTGGTGACGTTTGTCCTGGCACTGATCGCTCTGGCCCAGTTCCAGCAGGCGTCCCCCGCAACGAAGACCTTTGTGCTTCAAGCCCATGTTCCGTGGATAGGGTCCGGTGAAGAGGGGTCTGCCGTCGACATCGGCTATCGTGTTGGCGTCGACGCAATCGGCATCTGGCTCATGTTGTTGACGGCATTCCTCACTCCCTTGGCGATCTGGGGCAGCTTCAGTGGCATCCGCGAGCGCGTCCGCGAGTATTACGCCCTGATGCTGATCCTCGAGGTCGGCATGCTCGGCGTATTCTGCTCGCTCGATCTCCTGCTCTTTTATGTGTTCTTCGAGTTCACGCTGGTGCCGCTCTATTTCCTGATCGGCATCTGGGGCGGGCCGGAGCGACGCTGGGCGGCGAACAAGTTCTTCATCTTCACGCTGGCGGGCGGTGTGCTCACGTTTGCGGGCGTGCTCTATCTGGCTTATTTCGCCTATCGCATTCCCGAGGTCGGCGTCTTCACGTTGAGCATCGAGCGGCTCACCGGGCTGGGCCAGGAGGGTCTGATCCCCAGCAATCTTCAGTGGTGGCTCTTCGTGGCATTTGCGGCCGGGTTTGCGATCAAGGTGCCGCTCTTCCCGGTTCATACGTGGTTGCCACTGGCCCACACGGAAGCGCCGACGGCCGGCAGCGTGATTCTGGCCGGCGTACTGCTGAAGCTCGGCACCTACGGCTTCTGCCGCCTCAGCATCCCGATCTTTCCCGATGCGGCCTATCAGTTGGCACCGTTCGTCGCGGTGTTGGCGATCATCGGGATCATCTATGCGGCTTTGGCCGCCTGGGTGCAGGAGGACGTCAAGAAGCTCGTGGCCTACTCCTCCGTCTCCCACCTGGGCTTCTGCATGCTGGGCATGTTCAGCATGAAGCTGGCGGGTCTGAGCGGCTCGGTGCTGTACATGATCAATCACGGCCTGTCGACCGGGGCGTTGTTCCTCGTCGTGGGCTGCATCTATGAGCGTTACCACACTCGAGACATTCACGCGATCGGCGGGCTCGGCCGGCGAATGCCGTGGATGGGCTTCTTCCTCGTCTTCTTCACGTTGAGCAGCATCGGGCTACCCGGTCTCAACGGCTTTGTCGGCGAGTTTCTCGTGCTGCTGGGAACCGCCCAGTCGGCACACCTCGGCGTGGAGGGCAAAGCCGGGCCGCTAGGCTACGCCTATGTGATTCCCGCGGCTTTGGGAATCATCCTGGGTGCGGTCTACATGCTGTGGATGTGCCAGCGGGTGATTTTCGGCCCGCTGAAAGAGCCGCCGCACACGCCGGACACGTCCACCGGCTTGACCAGGGATTTAACCCGCCGCGAGATCGGCATGCTCGCTCCGATCGCCCTGGTGTGTGTTTTTCTTGGCGTTTATCCCAAGCCCGTGCTGAGGGATCTGGAGCCGGCGCTCGCCCGAAACATCCTTCAACTCGAGTCGACACGCGTCGCCAGTGCCGCGGAGGATAGTGGTTCGGCCGCCTCTGCAGTACACGCGCCCTCGGAAGAGCGGGTGAAGCTCGCTGATGCAGAAGCGCGTGTTCCGATAGCTAGCACTCTTGCAGAAGTGCCCTCGTTCGTGACCGGAACCGTCGGTGAGAAGAGGGAGGTGGCCGATGGGTCTTAGCGACTACCTCTCCAAGCTGGCTCCCGAACTCATTCTGCTTGTCGGCGGATGCGCGGTTCTGCTGATCGGTGTGACGCGGTCCGCCCGTCCAACGTCGATCGCGTCTTTTGCCTCTCTGATTGTTGTCTTTCTTGCGTTGATCGCGACCTTCTCCGCCGGTGCCCCGGATGCGACGGCCTCGCTGCCCGGCCTGCTCTTCACGTCGCTGGTCTATTACACGCGGCTTTCCGCCCTGGGAGTTGGTCTACTGATCCTGCTGGTCAACTGGTACCAGGCGGTGGGGGAGGAGCGCGGCGAGTACATGGCGATGGTCTTGTTCTCGTTGCTGGGTATCCTGCTTACCGCGTCGGCCAACGATCTGCTGGTTCTGTTCTTCGCGATCGAGCTGGTCAGTGTGCCGACCTACGTGCTGATCGGCTTGAGCCGGCCGGAGCACCGCGCGCCGGAAGCTGCGGTCAAGTACTTCTTCCTGGGTGCGATGGCCGCCGCGTTACTGGCTTATGGATTGTCCTTCCTTTACGGCGTCGCCGGCACGACCACGATGCACCAGGTCGTCGATGGTGTGATTCGTTCGAACTTCGTGTTCGGTTCGTCGATGGGCATCTACGCCGTCATCGGCCTGCTGTTCGTTTTTGCCGGTTTGGCCTTCAAGGTGGCCGCGGTGCCGTTCCACGTGTATGCACCCGACGTCTATGAAGGTGCGGCATCTCCGGTCACGGGATTGCTGGGATTCGTGCCCAAGCTGGCGGGCTTTGTAGCCCTGGTCAAAGTCTTCGGCATGCTCAGTTGGGAGCTGCCGCTGGCGATTCAATGGCTCGTGTGGATCGTGGCGGCCGCTACCATGACCGTCGGTAACGTCCTTGCGCTGCTGCAGCAGAACGCCAAGCGCATCCTGGCCTACTCCAGTATCGCCCATACTGGTTATATGTTGATCGCGTTGCTGGTCGGGCCTGTGGCCGGCGGAGGGCCGATGCACGACGGCGTGGCCGCTCTGCTGTTCTACGTCACCGTCTACGGAGCGATGAACCTGGGAGCGTTCGCATTGCTCGCGGCGTTCTCGGTCAGGGGCAAACCTGCGGAGACCCTCAGCGACCTTGCCGGTTTGGGCAAACAGGCACCGCTGGCCGCATTGGCTTTCGCCATTTGTGTCTTCTCGCTGATGGGCTTCCCGCCGACGGCCGGATTCCTCGGCAAGGTCTACATCTTCAGCAGCGCGTTCTCTTTGGATTCGGCTCATTCCTTCCACGGGCCGCTGGTCGTCCTGGCGGTGATCGGCGTGGTCAATTCCGCCATCGGAGCGGCGTACTATCTCCGGCTGGTCGCAGCCGTGTACATCAGCCGCGATGAGCAGGAGGTGGTTCCGACCGGCGGTACGCCTGTCCGCCTCGGACTGGCCTTATGCAGCATCGCCATGCTCTTCTTCTTCGTCTGGCCCTCGGGTCTGGTGGACCGCGCGCAGGCCAATGCCGACGTGGTCCTGCACGGCCAACGTGTAGCGACCGTCGTCACGACGGCGTCCTCCGCCGGCCCGCGTCCTTCGGATGGCACGGGCGCAGTGGTCTTCCTCGCCGATTCGGACGTCCGATCTGCAAGCGATTCGAGAGATGAGTAGTCAGATTCTCTAAGGCTCAAGGCTTGCCTCCAACCGCGACGCGCCCGCTAAGCTATGACGGGTGGCCCGCCCCGATGTATCGGGGCAGGGGAGCGATTGGGTCACGCCGAGGCAGTGAGTCATGTGCGTGAGCGGTTGCGCAGGGTGCGCGGGGGATAGATTTGCTTCCGCAGGTCCGCAGGACCTGGGGAACCCGCGCACAGATTCGCTTCCCCAGGTCCGCAGGACCTGGGGCACCCACCTGTAGCGCGAAACGCAGTGACCCACATAACCGACGCGTCGCCTTCCTTGCCCGTTTAACCGACCATGCTACGATGTGGGCATGAACAGAATCATGAGCAGGGATCAGATTCGCCGGGTGGATCGGTTGGCCCTCGAGGCCTATGCCATGCAAGGCATCGTGCTGATGGAGAACGCCGGCAGGAACGCGACCGACATTATCCGTCGGCACTATGGTGACCGGGGTTCGGCCTTCATCGTCTGTGGCGTGGGCAACAATGGCGGCGACGGATGTGTCATCGCGCGGCACTTGTCCAATTTCGGCTGGGACGTGGGTCTGCTGGTCGTTGGCGATCCTGCGAAGATGACCGAGGACATGTCCGCCAATTTCCGCATCGTCGAGGCCATGGACCTGCCACGGTGGGTGGTGCCGGATGGCGAACGGGCTCTCCCAATAGTGGAACGAGTCCGGCCCGAGCACGTGGTGATTGACTGTCTGCTCGGCACCGGCTTTGAGGGCGAGGTGCGCAGTCCGTTGGCGGAGTTGATCGAGCGACTCAACGAGGTGCCCAAGCGGGTGATGGTGGCCATCGACGTGCCTTCCGGTCTCGATTGCCAGAGTGGACTGCCCTCGAACGCGACGGTCGTCGCCGATCTGACGATCACGTTCGTGGCCGTCAAAGAGGGATTCCAGTCGTCAGAAGCTGTCAAGTTTGTCGGCAAAGTCGAGGTGGCCGACATCGGCGTGCCGAAGAGACTGATTGAAGAAGTGGCCTCCGGTCAGCGGTAATCACGCGGATGCGTGCCATCCGATCGTTCGTGGCCTTGGATGAAGGCATTCAGGGAATGCGATGTCAGTCCACTCCGCGCCGGACGTGGGCTTCGGTGATGCCTATAATCTGTTTTGGATGAGTCGCTTCTCAGAGATCTCGATCCGCGCAGAGAGATCACTGGCGTTCCGTGCGAGAATACTCTCGAATCCGTTCAAGTGACTGTGATGCCGGCCCGTTTGATGCACAGCACGAATAAGGACGCTGGCCGGTCAGCAGCAACCGGCTTGGAGGCCGCAGACCGGCGGTGTGCTTGCGCCATCCAACGTTCAAGCGCGGGCCGCTGGGGGCTCACGGCAAGCGCGAAACGCACGCTCGCTGCCGGATGCTTCCTCACTGTAGTCCTTTCCATGTTCATTGCCGCAACATCGTTGGCCGAGCCGCCTGTGGAATTGCCCAGCGATCCGGCGGCCAAGGAGCGCCTGCTGGCACTGGCCGGCGAGGGATTCAAGATCCGCGAAACGGATCATTATCTCATCGCTTATGACACGCCGTACGGTGTCGTGCGTTCGTTCGTCGATCGACTTGAAGGGACCTGCAACCTCATTTCGCGGTTCTGTGCGGATGAGGGTCTCGAGATCAAGCCACTCGAGCGTCGCCTTGAGGTCCTGCTCTTCAACAGGTACGAGGATTACGAAGCATACTGCCGGAAAGCAGGCGCGGACCCTCGTATTGTATCCGGCTTTTTTGAGCATGAGACGAACATCTCCATCTTTGGCAACGTCAAGAACCGTCCGGAGTTCCGCGAAGTCACTCGGCGAATCGAGGAGTTGCAGCGCCAGATCCAGAAGTTCACTGGGCGGAAGGGCAATGCGTCGGCAAAGCGCGAAGTGGTCCGCGAGCTCACGTCCACCAAGGCCCGACGAGACAACCTGGTCGAGCGATATAACCGGTTGATCGTTCAGCACGAGGCTGCCCATCAGATGCTGTTTAACATGGGCGTACACCATTTCGACGCTCAAGACCCCGGCTGGCTCGTCGAGGGGCTTGCGGTTCAGTTCGAGGTGCCCCAGACCAAGGGAGTGAATGGATTGCGGCGGGCCAATCAGATGCGCCTGGGCGACTTCCGCGAGTCTTTTCAGCTTCCGCAGACTGCTCGGAGAGCCACAGCACAGCAGATCGAGGCGGCGTTCTCCTCGGGCCGCTGTATGCATCTGAAAGAGTTCATCGGCGATGCGAAACTTTTTCACCGCGGCGGGGACATGCTCCCGTATCGGTACGCGCAGGCATGGGCACTGGTTTTCTACCTCCATCGTCAGCATCGTGAACAGTTCGCCGAATACGTTCGGTCGGTGGCTCAAAGGCCCGCAGGGGCCGTGCTGGAGAACGAGGAGGAGATCCGTGATTTTGAGGCCGTCTTCGGCCCCATCAACGACGAGTTTGAGCAGGGCTGGCTCAAATTCGTTTTCTCGCTTCCCGTCAAGCGGTAAGGTGTGGCTCCGATCGCGGGTGGCTTGGTTCCCGGCGCGCCGGGATTAGACCTTGTGTTTGGGGCTTCCGTGGACTCCGACCAGCCGGGGGACCGCGCGATTCGCCGAGCATTTCTGACGTTTTTCGGGATGTCCCCAGAGATTACGCCCGCGCGATATTTTGGTGGCCTGCTTGCTAGCTGCGGGGTATGATGCTCACTTCTTCGGAAGTGGCGCGGAACCTTAATCATGAACGTCATCATCGCAGGAGCCGGTGAGGTCGGCGGCCACGCTGCAGAAGTATTGACCGAGGGCGGTCATAACGTCACGGTCATCGACACCTCTCCGGAACGGCTCCGACAGCTCAACGACCGGCTTGACGTACGTGGTCTGGTAGGCAACTGCGCACACTATGACGTTCTGTGTGAGGCCGGTGCGGCAAACTGCGGGCTGATGCTGGCCGCTACCGCGATCGACGAGCTGAACATGCTCAGCGCCGCGCTTGCCAAGGCTGCGGGTGCGGCCAAGACGATCGTTCGCGCGCACCACACGGCGAACTTCAAACTGCAGGGCACGCCCCAGGCCGCCAGGCTGGGAATCGATCAGATCTTCTGTCCCGAGCATATGACCTCATTGGCCATCGCCAGGACGTTGCGGAATCCGGGCGCCATCGCCATCGAGGAATTCGGAAAGGGGCAAGTCGCCATACAAGGCGTGAAGGTTCAGGCCGGTATGCCGGCCGTCGGCCATAAGCTGACCGATTTGGAGCTTCCTCCCAGCGTGCGCATCGCCACGATTGAGCGAGAGGGGGGCGCCTTCATCGCCGACGCCAACAGCGCGATTGCCGAAGGGGACATTGTCACACTTTTCGGTCATACCAAACGCTTCGAATCCGCAAAGAAGCTTTTCAACAAGGGTAGGGTCAAACATTTAAACGTCGTCATTATGGGGGATACCTCGACGGCTGTCTGGCTATGCCGAGCATTGAAGAGCCGGATCTTCTCGGTTCGTCTGTTCGTGTCCCAGCACAAGCGCGCCGAGGAGACGTCGGCCAAGCTCGAGCGCGTGACCGTGCTGGAAGCGGACCCGACGGACCCTGTTGTGTTCGCCGAAGAGAAGATCGACGCCGCGGATGTGTTCGTTGCCGTTACGGCGGATGACGAACGCAATATTCTCGCCTGCGCCCAGGCAAAAACGAAAGGCGTGAAAACTTCCATCGCCGTGATCCAGCGGTCGACGTACGTACACCTGATGCCGCATGTTGGCATCGACCATGCCTTCAGCCCGCGAAGCGTGGCGGTCCGGGCGATGCTTAAGCTCATCGAGGATGATCCCATTCGATCGTTGGCCACTTTCGCCGAAGGCATCGCTGAGGTTTATGAGATCCGTGCCACGACGGGTGCTTCGGCCTTGGGCGTCGCGTTGAGGAGAATCCGACTGCCGCAGCAGACCATGGTTGCCTCGATTCAACGCGGCGATGACGTGCGGGTGCCTGGTGCCGAAGACACGATCCTGGCGGACGACAGGGTGCTGGTCATTGGTCCTCGAGGCATTGATCCCGATCTTCGCAAGCTGTTTGTGGCAAAATGAGCATCGATGTCCGCGTGTTCAGCCGCCATGCCGGCCTGTTGCTTCTCGTGCTCAGCGCGATGATCCTCGCCGTAGGGTT
>CP070718.1:1382143-1390958 GCA_020350565.1 Phycisphaerales bacterium | reverse complement strand
TTCGTCATAGCTCTGGAATGCATCGTTGACAAAGACGGCCGCCGACACGGTACCGTAGTCATGAATTGCTTGCTTGATTTGCTCGACCGTCGGCACTTCGTCGCTGGTGCCCACATATGCCCACGAAGGGATGCAATACGGGTGTGGATAGGGAGACCAACAGGGGACGTCCTTTGCCTCGTAGGGGAAGTCTGACTCCAGCACGGCCCCGCTGTCGCCGGAGGGGTCTTCCAGCCCGTTGCAGAGCAGGTACTTGTAGGCCTTGTGGTGCCAACCGCCCAACTTGCAGTTGCCGGCGTCCGTGCAACTGACCAGCCACTGCTCGGAAAGATCCTGGTAGCCGTGGTCCTCCATCAGACACCAGCTTTCGACGGTGCCGATCGCGGCGAAGGCCCAGCAGCTTCCGCACTGTCCCTGATCCCTTATGTCAGTACACCAACCGGAGTCGCAACAATCGTAAGCAGCGGGCAAATCACCCCGCGATGTCGGCGGACGGCAGGGGGCATCACGCCACCATTCGGGCGGCACGACCAGGCCGCACAACTCGTCTAGCGGTCGGCGGGTCGCTTCACTTTCGCCCACGGTAAAGGTCCACCCCTCGACCTCGCCCCGGCGCCTCAACGCCTCAATGTCCTCAGGCGTGAGCTGGGCGAAGGCCGGCGCGGCAAACGCGAGCACGAGCGCAGCAAGCCCGAGCGACGGAAAATGGCAGAATCGTTTATTCGCAGACATGTCTTTCCTCCGGCTTTGAGATCGGTGCCCGAGGCCGACCGTGGTGGTCGGCTGCTCGGGTTGCGCAGCCTGCCAAGGTCTGAATTGCGCACGGCGCCATCAGACGACGCGCGTTTTCCAGTTTTTCCTTCGTCCTGCGATGTGAGGTGGGGTCGTCCTCGGCGAAGAGGGAGTCCGACCATCATTGGGCCAGCTCACGCTCGTTCGTGGGCGTGGCCGCGGCATTGGTCCGGGTCCTAGTCGACGCCCATTTCCACGCAGCGCGCAGTCTCCAGCCGATGCGGCAGGTTTTGCAATCGCCCCGAGCCGCCCTTGGTGCTAGAATCTCGACCGCATCATTCGAGCCACGGAACAGATCCGGATTCATGTGGAGCCAAATCATGTACACGATCAAGAAAGTTGAGGTATGGGTCGGGGATATTCGCAATCGCCCCGGGATGTTGGCGCGCGTCCTCGAAGGCCTGACCAGTGCAGGGGCGCAGCTCGAATTCCTGATCGCCCGCCGTGTGACCGAGAACACCTCGCGCGTGTTCCTCGCGCCACTAAAGGGCGTAAAGCAGAAGCGAGCGGCCAATGAGGTTGGCTTGGTTCCAGCCGTCGCGATGCATTCGCTACGGATCGAAGGCCCGGACCGAGCTGGCCTGGGCGCAGAGGTCTCGCGCGCCGTGGGGGATCAAGGGCTCAACATCCGTGGCGTTTCCGCCGCAGCAGTTGGCCGCAAGACGGTGTTCTACTTGGCCTTCGAGAAGGAAGAGGAGACCAAGACTGCGGCCAAGATCCTCCGGAAACTGCTGGGCAAGAAGCGGCGGCGCTAGCGACAGGGCGCGGTCCGTTCGAGAACCGGAGCATTCTCACACCCGCTTCTAATGATCGCTCGCGAGTCTCAGCAGAGTCTCGAATCATCGTCTTGCAGCCCTCTTACGAAGGCATGGCGATGGCGGGCCCCGGTCGGCCTTCCCCCGCGCCGCCGCCCTAGCTGCTCCCGCAGACGCCGACGGGAAGAGTCGATGTGTCTGTCGCGACGGATGGCGCAATTCCTTAGTCGGGTAGATGTTAGGAATATTATCGGACGGGCGAAGCACGCACCGGCCACGGTTGATAAGGGTGTCCAGCGGCCTTCGACCGCCAGTTTCTAGCAAAACCCCACACTTTCGATGCCCGATGAGCGAGACGGGCGGCCCGCGTTTGCCGGCCCCTGGGCTCGGTTAAGTCCCGGTCGAAGGGAGTGGTTCAAATGAGCGTGCATCCCACCAGTCATCCGACACAGGTTCATGTATCGGCCGTTACAGGCCGCATTCGACGTCACAAGGAAGCCGAACCGTTGAGTGCCCAGCAGTCGCAGGCGAGCGAACCCGCGCAGCGGCTCTCTCCGCCGGAGACCGAAGCCGATGTCTCCGTGCCTGAAGGCGCTCACGACGGCAAGAAGGCCCGTGGCGTTCTGCGCCTGTTGGAGGCGGGACATTTCAAAGGCGTCGCTGACGTGCGGTTGCGGATCAACTTCTTTGAGCAGTTGTCCGCCGATGCCGCCGCTCGAGGTGGTTCGGCGGCCCGGTCCTTGCTGTCCGATCTCATCGAAACGGTCAACGGCCAGGTCAACGAAGTGATCAGACCGCTCGCCGACGATGGGGACGAAGCTGTGGCGATCGACGACCTCCGCGGAGGTTTTGAATCCGCCGTTCAAACCAGCATCGACGACTTCGTGTCCGGCGAAGGAGTCAATCTCGACGGTCTTACGGAAGCACTCCAATCGAGTTTCAACGCGCTCGTCGACGAATTGCGGCGGACCCTGATGACTCCCATTGGCCCCGAGGCGAGCGGAGAACCGGCCGATGACGCGTCGGACGCCGCTCCTACGCTTCAGGAGCAATCGGGGAACGTCAGCGGTCGCTCGCCTGCGGCAGTGCCCGCACAAGCAGACGTAGCTCCAGACGACACCGTGGTCGCGCCGCAACACTTTGCTGAAACAAGCGACCAGAATACGGGCCTGGAAGCGGCGCTGGCCTCCCTGGTCAGCACGTTCGATGCTCTGCTGTCGCAACTTCTCGACTCGGTCGGCAACGCACTGCAAATGCCCGACCCGTCACCACCGTCAGGCAAGGGCGTTGCGTACGACAAGTTCCTGGACATCTACAACGAACTTAGCGGCGTCGCGCCTGAGGTTGACGATCTTGGGTAGGGTATCAACTCTGTTGCGAGACGGGGCGGGCGGATGAGGCCGCCTATGCCACATGCCGCAATCTTGCATACTCATTGGAGCTAGGCCGGCTGTTACGGTTCTCTTTTGGCGATAAACCGGCCGGCCACGAATCGGTAAACGAGGGCGAGCACGAAGATCGCCGCGCATACCTGTATGACTCGCCACGTAAAGTGATCAACGAGCACGCGCGCTTCCGTGGCGGTCTGGCCGAGTGCGGATGCGGTAAGTGAATCAACGTGCGACAGATCTTTCTCGATGGTATCACTGTCAAGGAAGTCGCGGATTTCGGCCAGGAGGGTTCGAAGCTCCTCCGTCGAACCGGTGATGGCTTCCGCAGCGCGTGTATAGTCGTTGATGTCAAATCCTCTCTTGCTGTTGTCGGTCCTTCCGTCTTCCTTTGATGCTTCGCGGTCTGATACGCCCGGTGTATCGCGCTCCTCCCTCGATGGCCCCTTTAGCTGCTGTATCTGCTTGAATGTCTCGGTTACGGCCTCCGCGGTGGTTTGCCAGGCTTCGCCGGCCCGCGACATGTCGCCGAGCGAGCGCTCGATCGTAGCGCTGACTGTCTCAGCGCGTTCCAGTGCTTCATTGACGGTGTTGGCCGTCTCCTGTGCTTCGCCGAGCGTTTTCCGGAGTTCGGGCTGGCGCTTGTCGATGTCGTCAAGCGCGACCTGTAACTCCTCACGGACGCGCTGTGGCAGCTCCTCAGCGACTGTAGCCAGGCGGACCGAACTCTGCGAGACGTCCTCGATTCCGCTTACCGCGGTCTGAACCGACGGATTGTCCATCATCTGTAGCCACAACAGTTGAGTCTGCCAGCGGACAAGGGAGGGGTAGTCTTCCATGAGCGAGGTGAACCGGTCGACCGCCTCCGACAGTCTGGTCGTGGGGTCCAGTGCGTCCTGCCCAGCTCTGATAACCCGCCATGGCGATCCCACAATTCGCGTCAGCAGACTCTGTCCTTCGTCGCCGGCGCTGAACGACTCCGTGGATTTGGCTGCGAATGAGCCACGCATTGGGTTGTCCCGTGCAAAAGACTCGATCTGCCGGACGAAGTCCGGCAGCTTGTCTTCAGGCAGATGTTTGCGGGCCGTCGCCTCGATACGTTCGCGCAGACGAACTGCGGCCTCGACCGCGAGCCGTTGTTGATCCTGGAAGAGCTCCTTACCGTCACCTTGTTGGAGGTAATTCTCCTGCTGCACGGCAAAAGCCCAGCTATCCAGCAACATGGGGAGCGGTTTCTTGCTGGCTAGCGCTTCGTGGGATCGCTGAATCAGTTCGACTTTCCAAAGCAAGGCCGCTTTTCGTACAGCCACCTCCTGCGTGTTCGCCTCGATGGTGTCCGCAGTCCTCGTTACTTCGGCCTCGGCGTAGTCCACGAACTGCATCAGATCGTCGAGGAGCGCAACTCTGGTCGACTCCGTTTTCAGCTGATTCAATTCGGCGGAACTGAGCGCGGTCTTCGAGCCTTTGGTGGCCGCGCACCCGGCATGGGTTGCGAGCAGGGCGCCGAGGAGCAAGCGCGGGCCGGCATTCCAGCTGAAGATGTTACGCATGGGAGACCTCCATTTGAGAACCTGGCATTTCGTTGAACCTCGGACTGCCGTCGGCTTCAGCGCAGCAGCGGTGCGTCAGCACGTGCCGGCTCAGCAAGCACACCATCATGTTATACCCGGACGTCGCAGCCACCAATACGAGGGGGCGTTTCTCGCGGCCTGTGGGCATCGTGTCGATGGCATTTATCTGCCTGGGGGTCGGTTTCGATGAATTCGTGGTTTACGTTGCAGCGATTCCGCTCGCGGTCTCGAACGAGAGTAGATGCCGCCTCCTCGTCCCGCTCGCCCAGGTCAATACGGGACCATTCCGGCCTTTGACGGCATTCGCCATCCGGGATCGGGTGAAGCGGTGTCGGCCCCAGACTCCCGGGATACGCCGAGATGGCGGCAGTCCGAGCGCGCCCCAATACACCCGTTGACCACTGTCGCCATTGGGGTAATATCTACCGACGCCCGATGAAACGGCAGACGCCCGGCGGTCTTACCGTGATCGTCCTGGTCGTACTTACGAGGCTTGGCCATGGCGGGGCCCGCACAGAATGCTATCGATTCCGGCTCCTGGAAGGGCGCACGCCGGGCGGATTCGGGTCAAGGCTAAGGCCAAACGCCGCTGGAGAGGTGGGTGAGTGGCTGAAACCAACGGTTTGCTAAACCGTCAGACTGGGTCACACCGGTCTCCCGGGTTCGAATCCCGGCCTCTCCGTTCCGCATAATAGGCGTCGCGTAAGTCGTTGCTGCGTAACGGCTTACAAGACGCCGTTTGTTTGGTTCAGCCGACCGTGCCGAGAGCTGTGCCAAATAAGCCCACCGCGGGTGCTACGGGATCGAGAAACGCCGTGGGTAGGTTGCAGCTTGGGTCCGGGTCACCGGTCAACATCATCCTCTCAGGAAACCCTGCGCATACTTGCCACAAGCGATGGCGCCTACGGGTCCTCGGGTGACGGCTCGACAGCGACATGATCGTCGGCGTCGCCTGTACATATCAGCCGATCCATCTGCTGCCTCGATTCGACACCATGCAAGTGATCCTAATGACGATGGGGATCGCATGCTTGGCGACACGGATGTCGTCCTCGCACGGCATGGCCGGTTCACTGATTCGCTCGGCAGTACGTGCGAGTGTGGCGATCACGTCCGCTGCCCAGAGGAAACGCCGAGTTTCATCGGGCCTGCTCCAGCTCCTGCTACTCCTCGCCCTCTCTGAAGGTCCTCGTTGCCCAGACGGTCGCTGCCTTGCCAGAGCCAACCCATGAAGCGTCTTACGTCATCGACGATCAAGAATAGAGATGGGACGACGAGAAGCACCAGCACGGTGGCGAACGCGAGGCCGCAAGCGATGGATACCGCCATTGGTATCAGCGACTGCGCTTGTGCACTGCGTTCGATTAGCAGCGGAAACAGACCGGCGATGGTTGTGATCGACGTCACCGTCACGGCTCTGAATCGCGACTCCCCGGCATCCAGCACGGCATCACGGATATTCATACCCTCAGCCATGTTTGACCGGACACGATCCACCAGAACCAGCGAGTCATTGACGACGATCCCTGCCAAGGCGGTCATGCCGAACACGCTCATCAAAGTCAGGTCATAACCGAGAATCGCATGGCCCAGGACGGCGCCGATCATTCCCAAGGGAATGGCGACCATGATGACGATGGGCTGTGTGTACGACCGCAGAATGGTGCCCAGCAGAGCAAACATCGCCACGGCCGCGATGGCGCCGGCACGTGCGAGGCTTCTCAGCGATTCTGCAATGCGCCTGTGCTGTCCCTCAATGAGGTACGTGATTCCCGGGTGGCGCTCGGCGAGCCCGGGCAGGAAATCCGCGACCAGATGCTGGACGACCTGTTCGCCATTGGCTCTGCGCTCGTCGACGTCGGCTTGGACCCGGACTCGTCTCATGCCGTCCTGCCGGGCGATCTTCGCGTAGCCGCGCGTGAGCCTCGTATCAGCCACTTCCTGAAACGGGATTTCGGCACCGTCTGAGCTGCGAATGCGCACGTTGTCGAGGGCACCAAGGCTTTGCCGGTCGGGATCGGCGTAGCTGACAACCGCCTTAACCTCACTTTGGCCGCGCCGCACTCGGACCGCCTCCTGACCGTGGAGACTGTGACGCAGTTGAGTAGCCAGGTCGGCAACCGTCACGCCCAGTCCGCGCGCCCCCGGCTTTGGCAGGACCTGAAGCTCACGCTTGCCAGGGCGCAGGCTGATCTCCACGTCGAAGACTCCGTCGTAAGCGGCAAGCTTGGCGCGAACTTCTTCCGCCGCTCGGCGAAGCTGCTCCAGGTCCTCTCCCAAGAGCCGGATCTCAATCGGTTTCGCCGTTGGACCGGGTTCCTGCCGCGTTATGGCCACCGTATCGGCGCCAGGAATCACGCCGATGCCTTCTCGCCAGCGGTTGATGACGTCTGCAATGTCCACACGCCGCATCTCGGCCGGCATTAGTTCCAGCGATACCTCGCCAAGGGCACTGCTGCGTTCGGGAACGAAGCCCGCCCACTCGCCTACAACCGCATGGACCTGCTGCACAAGCTTGCCCGGCGCGGCCGGGGCCAGATGAGGATCGGTATTCAACGCGTGTGCTGCCCGTTCGATCCGATCGACAGCGGCCTGCGTGACTGCAACGGGCGTGCCCTCCGGAAACTGCACGCCGGCTCGGACCACGTTCGAATCAGTCTTGGGGAACATCACGAATGGTACTCTGCCCCCGAGGACCAGCCCTGCGCAGACCAGGAACATTGCGGTGGCGGTGGCGAGAACAAGACCCCGGGCCGAAAGACAGTACCGCAGGATCGGGCGGTACCGACGAACGATGAAGCCGTCGATCCACTGGTCAAGACGATGGCGGATTCTCCGGCGCCGGGAGGCTTGTGGCCTGGCAGTCTCCTTGGCGGTGGTCCACGCCTGCAGGTGCCCCGGCAGAATCAGGAACACTTCTATCGCGGATGCGGCCACCGCTGCGATCACCACGACGGGAAGAATGTAGATCAGCTTACCCATCACTCCGTCGACGAACATCAGGGGTATGAATGCAATGATTGTCGTGGCTGAGGACGCAAGCACCGGTATCGCCATGCGCCTGGTGCCTTCCACGGCTGCCAGGTCAGGCGCGAGCCCGCTCCGAGCCTGCGCCCGAACGCTGTCGGCAATCACGATGGCGTCGTCAACGATGATGCCCGTGGCCATCAGCAGGCCCAAAAGGCTGATCATGTTGAGGGTGCCGCCCATCAGGCCCAGTGCGGCGACGGCGCCCGCGAGGGCCACAGGAATTCCCAGCGCCACCGCCAACGCCGAAGGCAGGTTCACGAACAGCAGCAGAGACAAAACAACCAGTGCCATGCCCATCAGTGCATTCTGACTGAGCATCTGGAGTCGGGCTTCTACGTCACGGGATGTGTCGCCCCAACACGACAACTTGATCCCTGTCGGAAGCTGGGCACGGTAGGTCTCGACAATGTCTCGGGCTGCCTCAGCGACGGTACTGATGTCCTCGCGATTCGTCTTGAACACATTGACGACTGCGCCAGGTTCGCCGTTGACCCGACCCGATACGATCGTTTGCCCGAACCCATCTCGGACCTCTGCGATGTGTTCGAGCCGAACTGACGTACCATCCGGCAATGTGATGACGGGAAGATCCCTGAAATCCTGAGCCGTGTAACGCTGGCCGAGCGTCCGAACATTAATTTCCTCCTGTGCAGCCCGGATGGTCCCGGCAGGAAGATCCAGGCTGCTTCGGGCCACCGCGTCAATCACGTGCTGTAGCTTCAATCCGTACCGGCTCAGCGACTGCTGTGAAAGTCGAATGGATACTTCGTAGTCGCGGACGCCCGAAAGACTGACCTGTGTGATCGCCGGGTGCCTCAATAGCCTCCTGCGGAGTTCCTCCGCAGCGTGTTGAATGGTGCGCTCGGAGGCCGGCCCATGCACGCCGATGTTCATCACCTGGTTGCGGACGATGAACTCCGTAACCACCGGCTCTTCGGTTTCCTCGGGAAAGGTGGTAATCGCGTTGACCCGTTGCTGAACCTGCCGGATGAGTTCGAGCGCCGGCGTGATCGACGGGTCGAATTCGGCAAACACCTGGCCGCTGTCCTCGCTGGCAAACGAGATGACTTGATGGACACCGGCCGTTCCTTCGATCGCCTGTTCTACTTCCACGCAGACGGATCGCTCGACATCCTTCGGGCTCGCGCCCGGGTAGGGCACGGTAACCACGACGTAGTCGAGTGACGTGTCGGGGAAGCTCTCACGCGGAATTCCCAGGCCGACGATGATACCCGTCACCAGGATACCTACGGTGAGCAGGTTCCCGAAGACGTGATTG
>CP070718.1:1358869-1382043 GCA_020350565.1 Phycisphaerales bacterium | reverse complement strand
CTGCGTGGCCGGCCGCACTGTGGCCCGATTCGATCACGTCCGGATATAGCGTTCCCTGTGCCAGATACTTGGCATTCTTGATTCGTGTCGCCTCAGCCTTGAAGACCTCGATGAACTCGTGCCCGATGATGATCCGTTTCTGACGCGGGTCCGCCACACCTTTGAGTTTGGTGAGAAAGCGGTCGGCGGCATGGGCCACTTGCAGGTCCATCTTGAAATGGTCTCTGAATGTCGCCTCGACCAGCTCGGCCTCGCGGTTGCGCATCAGACCGTTGTCGACGAAGATGCAGGTGAGCCGATCGCCGATTGCCTTGTGAATCAACGTGGCCGTCACGCTGCTGTCCACACCGCCGGAGAGGCCGCAGATCACGCGATCCCGCGCGCCGACCTTCTTGCGGATGGAATCGACGGCATCGGCGATCATGCTGCTGACCTGCCAGTCACCCGTGCAGCCGCAGATATCGTACAGGAAGTTCCGCAGAATCTGCTGCCCGCAGGGCGTGTGCGTGACCTCCGGATGGAATTGCACGCCGTACACCGGCTGCGTGCGATGCCGGACGGCCGCACAGGCACAGCTCTCCGTCCTGGCCAATGGAATGAAATCGCCGGAAAGCTCGGTCACCACGTCGAAGTGGCTCATCCACACCGTGGTCTCTTCAGGAACGTGCGCGAGCAGATCGCTGGCATCGATGACGCTGAGTGGCGTCCGACCATACTCACTCGCCTTCGCACCCCCAATCTTCCCGCCCAGAATTTGACACGCGAGCTGCATCCCATAGCAGATGCCCAGAACCGGCAGCCCCATGGCGAAGATCTCACGTTTGCACCGGGCCGCGTCCGGATCCGTCAGGCTGTACGGACTGCCGGAAAGGATGAGCCCGCACGCGTTTTCCGCGCGCAGCTCGTCGGGCGTCGCCGTAGGTGCCGCGATGATGCTGTGCACGTGATGCTCGCGCACCCGCCGCGCAATGAGCTGCGTAAACTGCCCCCCGAAATCCAGAACGACGATTGTTTGCGGCTTCATGTCATTACTCTTACAGAGCTACGCGGCCAACGGTTCGACTTAGCGGGACCGCCTCTATGTCGGTCCAAGCCGGCAGGGACGCCAACTCTACTGTGCCGGCGAGGATGCCGGCGGCACTCGCTGCCGGTGACTCTGGGTCCGCTAGCCTGACGGTTCGTCAAAACGTCAGCCGCAATGCTTCGGTCAGCTCTTGGTGCAGCAGCCGCAGGCCGAAGTACCATGCGGCGGCCGCAGCGATCACGATCAACGGTGCGACAAGTCCGACGAACGCCGCGACCCGCCCCCTGGATTTCAGGGGGGCCGTATATGCCAGACGCACCAGCCAGAACCACCACATGGCCACGGAGAAACCCCCTACCGCAGCCGCGGCGAGCATGAAGCCCGCCTGCGGCGGTACCCAGGTCCATTGAGCGATCTCGGCTGCCTGGCACAGGCAGAAGAAACCCGTCACCAATGCAGCAACGGTGAGGGGGACGGCCCAGGCCGTGCTGTAATGCAGCGCCGCCGCCATGCGCCCTTCCGTGCGGTAGCGTGGCTTATACGCTTGTGTGACGCCCGCGCGTATGAGGATCAGTGCGACCCACGCCAACAGCGCGGCAGCCGGGATGGCAGTGACGACTGCAAGGGCCGCTTGCGGTAACGACCACCACAGATCCACTTCTTCCAGCGGGGGCGTGTCAAGACGAAGCGGGCGCGGCGCGCTGGCTACATGAAGCCACCCCTGGTCCCGTGGATTCGCCGGCGTTGCAGGGTCCATACTCTGGGCGGCCGGGACCGCGTGCCATCCCACCTGTGTGAAATGAAACACCGCCAGACCGACGGTCAGCAAAGCAATGTTGATCCGCGCGAAACGCCTTGATGCCATCGACGCCCGCATCAAGGCCAGGTGTTTCAAACGCTGTGTGCCTGCAAGCCAGACCCACTCGCACATCAGTCGCCAACCGGATGATCCATGGGTGTAGGCCTTCGCGTAGGGCGACACGTCGGCCCCGGTCACGCGGTTGTCGTGGAAGGTGAAACCGCAAAGCGGGCAGGCGGTCGGCCGGGATTCTTTCAGCCGGTGACCGCAGGCCGGGCAACGTAAGCCACGCGCTCGCGAGCTTCTACTTGCACCCGTCTTGGCGTGCATCAAAGACTCCCGTCACTGCCCCAATACGCCACAGGTGTACCCGGAAGTCGTTCGCAGTGAAAGCATTTTTGTCGAATCTGCCGTTGAATCGAGGCAGACGCGTACGAACGGAAGTAGGCCCTACAACCGTACGCTGCACCAGGAGACTCGTCTTCTGAAATCTTGGCCGTTACTCCCGGGGCTGGGAGTCCACCTCGCCCATGCAGATCGTCCGACTGGGAATCCCGTCGCTTTCCATCACCTGCCACGGGGGCGTGTCCACGAAGCTGACCGGGAAGAAGATGCCGTTGAGCAGAAAGCGTCCACGCCAGGCGAAGAAATGCCAATAGTCCTCGGCCGTCCAGGCGAACTTGCCGTCGTTGCTGCCTTGCTCGTCGCTCGGGTCCTCGAAATAGAGGGGCGTGTGTGCCACCGTGCCGTCTTTTGCCGCGATCGTCTTTGCCTCGTGGTCCTCGCGCACCAGCGGAGTAGGAGTGACCTCGGCCTCCCGGACGCCCTCGACGGAAGGTGTGGTTACCTCCTGCCGTCCCGCCAATTCGTCATCGAAGGGGTTGATCGCCAATTCACAGCCGGCGAGCGAGACGAGCAGCGACGTCGCTAAAGCCGTTGATAGCATGCGTGCGTATGAGCGAGACCCTTCAAACGCTTGGAAGTTCGATCGCATAGTTCGGTGACTCCTTGGTGATGGCCACGTCGTGCGGATGTGACTCCGTCACGCTGGCGGAGGTGACTCGATAGAAAACCGTCTTCGTGCGGAGCTCGTCGATATCGGCCGCACCGCAATACCCCATCCCCGATTTGAGCCCGCCGACAAGCTGGTAGACGTAATCCGCCAGCGGCCCGCGGTAGGGAACGCGTCCTTCGACGCCTTCCGGGACGAGTTTGCCGCTCGTCGCGCACGACTGCTGCCCGTACCGTTCGGCTGAACCCTGGACCATGGCTCCCAGCGAGCCCATACCACGGTATTCCTTGAAGCGCCGACCTTTCCAGGTGACCGCCTCGCCCGGCGACTCCTCCAAGCCGGCGAAGAGCCCGCCGATCATCACGGTATGGGCTCCGGCGGCCAGGGCCTTGGTGATATCGCCGGATCGTCGAACGCCACCGTCGGCAATGACCGGAACACCCGCGGGGGAGGCGATTGCGCAGACATCCATGATCGCGGTCAGTTGTGGCACGCCCACGCCTGAGACGACCCTCGTCGTGCAGATGCTCCCGGGGCCTATGCCCACCTTCAGGGCGTCCACGCCCGCGTCGACCAGATCCCGGGCGGCCTCTTCCGTGGCGATGTTGCCCGCAATGATCCCGATGTTGTACTCGCGACCAATCGCTTTGACGGTCTCGATCACATTGTCGGTGTGGCCGTGGGCCGTATCCACAACGATCACGTCAACGTCATGTTGAATGAGGGCGGCAACGCGCTCGTAATCATGCACGCCTACGGCGGCACCCACGCGTAGACGCCCGCGCGTGTCCTTGCAGCTACCTGGATAATGCTGGCTGCGCTCGATGTCGCGCATCGTGATTAGACCGGCCAGCCTGCCTTCCTTGTCGGCAAGAAGAAGCTTTTCAACCTTTGCTCTCTTGAGCACCTCGGCGGCCTCATGAAGGCTTGTGTCCGGCGGGCCCGTAACGAGCTTCTCCGCGGTCATCACGTCACGGATCTTCATGCCGTCGACGGCCTCACCCCCGTGAAGGAACTTCATGTCACGCCGGGTGATGATGCCCACCAGACGCCCGTCTTTCTCCACCACGGGCACGCCCGAAATATTGTGCAGGCGCATGACCTCCTGGGCGCGGGCTACCGGCGCGTCCGGACCGAGCGTTACGGGGTCGAGGATCACGCCGCTTTCGGAGCGTTTGACTTTTTGCACCTCGCGGCACTGATCTTCGATGGTCAGGTTCTTGTGGATGATCCCAATGCCGCCTTCCTGCGCCAGGGCGATGGCCAGCCGGGACTCCGTCACGGTGTCCATGGGCGCGGAAACCAGCGGAATGTTCAGCTCGATGTCGCGGGTGAGCAGGCTGTTGAGCTGGACGGCATCGGGCAGGACAGACGACCGCCGGGGGACCAGAAGGACGTCGTCGAAGGTAACCGCCTCCTTGACGACGCGCGATCCCGCGGTTCGGGCAAGCCCGGAAGAATCGCTCATCATGTGGGTACCTCGCTCAGTTGCACCTGGAGTCCTTTCTTACGCCAGCCGCCGCGGTTCGTCAACTGTTTTTAAACAGCGGGTTTTGTGGGCTTTTGTCCAGGGCTTTCGCGCTCGAAGCTCTCCGTGGGCCGGATGAGGCCGCAACCGCCCCGCCTGCCCACAAACGCACGATCGGCCGGCTTGCGCCGGGTCGGCGCTGACCAAGAGGGCGTCATTTCATTGTCTTGCGTAGCAGTCCGGTGATCTTTTTGAGCCCCTCAGGGCCGGTCCGCATGAGGAGATTGAACATGGAGTTCATTGACTCGAAGAACTCCAGCATCGCGCGGAACCGCTGGAGGTAGACCTCCGCCTGTTCTTTGGCCGGACTCTTCAGGTTGGCTTTTTCCTTCTCGATCATGGCCTGGCAGCGCTCGATCGTCTCGACGATCGGCTCGACCTCGCGGCGGCGACGCTCGCGGGTAATCGTGTCGAACATCCCCCAGACGTCTCGTTCGGCGTCGAAATACTCCTTTCGGTCACCGCGGCGATGGATGCGCTGGATGAGGCCCCAGTTGACGAGCTGCCGCAAGTTCATGCTCGCGTTGCCTCGCGAGACCTCCAGCCGCTCCATCACGTCATCCGTGCACAGCGGCTCCGAAGAGAGATAGAGCAGGGCATGAATCTCCGCCATCGTGCGGCTGATCCCCCAACTGGCCCCCATCTCCCCCCAACGACGTATGAACAGGTTCTCCGAAGCTTCCAGTGCAGACGGTAGCATGGCCGGTCCTTTCAGTAGATTCTGAAAATATGGTAATGGGCGGCCACGATCCTTGCAACCGGCCTTCGCGGGGGCCAACAAAAAAGGGCGATCGAAGCATGCGCGTCGATCGCCCGCCGCTCTGTGGTCAAGCACTCAACTAGGTCGAGCCGCTGGGGATCTGGTCCGTTAGGCCGCTCAGGCCGGAAAGATCCGAGCCGTCGTCCCGGCTCGTGCCGTCCGTGCCGGACGGATCTTCGCCACTGATCCGCGCGATGATGGCGTCTTGCAGCAGGGCCAACGCCGAGTTAAGGGTGTTGAAAACCGTGTCGATCACGGTGACCAGAATCTGAGTCCGCACACCTGCCGCGTAAGGCTCGACGACCTCCACCCAGCGAAGCGGGTCCGGAAAGACCTCCTGGGCCCGGGCGAGGCCACTGGACACCATATTGCCCGGTGCACGCTCCCCTTGAGCGCCACCACCGGCACTGTTCCAGATGAACCCGGGCGAGGTGATGACCTGGCCGTGTGCGGGTCGGGCCAGAGCGAATCCAAAAGCCACTGCCAGGGTCAACGCGATCAGGCAAGTGCGTTTCATCAGCGTTCCTCCATTCCGTCAGGCCAAGTTCGCAACGCCGCACCCTGTCCGGGGGCGCGTCACGCGACTTTCGCCTTCTTGTACCGATTATTCGGCAAACGGTTGACCTGGGCAACGGCAAAAGTGCAGAAGAGCGGATTCTTGAGGTTTTCCAACAAGCGCCGGCCGCTGTCGAGACGGCCGGGATGCCCCTGGAACGGTGGCCGGGTTGGAGGACGATCCTGCCGCACCCAAGTGTCCCCGGCGATCCCCGGCCCCGCGCGGGCGCCCTGGAACGAGACGGCGGCATAGCGAGTAGGACCGGCCTCCGTGCTGGTCGGAGCCGGCAGGGATGTCGGCTGTACTGTGGGAGTAGGAACGGCGACTCACTGCACCGGCAGGGACGCCGGCGCTACTGGTCTTCCGGTTGGTTTTCCTCTGGCTGACCTGCCTGCGGTGGATGGGGGTCCGGTTGATCCACGTCCGGCTGCCTAGCATCCGCCTGATTGCCCTCCGGCTCGCTCGCGTCCTGCTCCTCATCGCCGTTTTCCGGGGCGATCTTCTCGACGGCCACGACCTTGTCGCCTTCATCGAGGCGGATCAGGCGGACGCCCTGGGTGGCCCGTCCGATTTCGCGGATGGCCGTCAGGTCCGTCCGGAGGGCGATGCCGTTGGCCGTGATGAACATCAGTTCGTCCTCGTCGCGAACGCTGGTCAGGGCGACGACGTCGCCGTTCCGCTCGGTGGTCTTGATGTTGATCACACCCTTCGCGCCGCGTCGCGTCTTGCGGTACTCGTCGATGCTGGTGCGTTTGCCAAAGCCGTTTTCGCATACGGTCAGCAGGGAATCTCCCGGCTTGATGGCGACCAGGGAGACCACGTTGTCACCCTCTTCAAGGGTCATGCCTTTGACCCCGCGTGCGGTGCGGCCCATGGCCCGGACGTCGGATTCGTCGAAGCGGATGGCCATGCCTTTGCGTGAGCCGAGAACGATCTCGTCGTCCCCGCTGGTGCACTCGACGTGGATCAACTCGTCGTGTTCGTCGAGGCTGATGGCGATGATGCCGCTGGGGCGGGGGCGGCTGAAGGCGGCCATCGGCGTCTTCTTCACGGTGCCATTGGCCGTCGCGAAGAAGGCGTACGATTCCTCGAATTCGCGAACGGGAAGCACCGTGCGGTAGGACTCGCCCTCGCGCATCTCGACCAGATTGGCCAGAGACCGTCCGCGAGCCGTTCGACCGCCCACCGGCACGCCGAACACGCGGGCCCAGTAGATTCGACCCTGATTGGTGAAGATCAACATGTAGTCGTGCGTGGACACGACGAACAGGTGCTCGACGAAATCGCCTTCCTTGGTCGTTCCTCCGCGGACTCCGCGCCCACCACGGCCCTGCTTGCGGTAGGAGTCTACGTCGGTTCGCTTGATATAGCCCTCGCGCGTGATGGTCACGACGACCTGCTCATCGGGTACCAGTTGCTCCATGCTGAATTCCTCGATCTCGCCGGTGATTTCCGTACGGCGCTTGTCGGGGAATCTCTGCTTAATCTCGCGAAGGTCCTCGCGAATGATGTCGAGCAGGCGCTGCTCCTCGCGCAGAATGGCCTCGTATTCCTCGATCTCCTCGCACAGCTTCACATAGTCCTTTGCGAGCTTCTCGATCTCCAGACCCGTCAAACGTTGAAGCTGCATGGAGAGGATTGCACCGGCCTGGACATGGGTGAGGTGATGGTCGCTGGACGACCAGCGATTCACGGATGCCTCGGGCAACAGGCGGCGCAGCGCCTCATGCTCCACCAGACGGAGCGGACGAGCCATCAAACGCTCTTTGGCGGCATCCGGGTCGGGCGATTGTTTGATCAGCTCGATGATCTCGTCGATGTCGCCGACGGCCAGGATCAGACCTTCCAGCACGTGGGCTCGCTGCTTGGCCCTTCGCAGCAGAAACGTCGTCCGGCGGCGGATGACTTCCCTGCGATGGTCGATGAACAGCGCGAGCATCTGCTTGAGTGTGAGCGTCCTGGGCTGGCGATCGACCAGGGCAATGTTCATGACGTGAAAGTTGGATTGCAGCGGGGTGTATTCGTAGAGCTGGTTGATGATGACGTCCTCGTTGGCGTCCTTGCGCAGGTCGACCTCGATTCGGACGGGGTGCTTCCTGTCCGACGCATCGTTGACGTTGGCTACGTCCTTAATAGTTCCTGATTTAACGGCCGCGGCGACTTTCTCGGTCACCGTGCTGCGCAATACCGCGTATGGAAGCTCGTCGATGACGATGGTCTTCTTGCCCTTCTTGCTCTCTTCGACGTGCACTCGGCCGCGAAGCGTGATGCTGCCGCGTCCGGTGCTGTAGGCATCGATAATGCCGGCGCGCCCACAGATCTGCCCCCCAGTGGGGAAATCCGGACCGGGGATGAAACCCAGCAGGTCCCCGAGTGAGATGTTCGGGTCATCCAGGTAGGCCAGCAAGGCGTCGCACACCTCACCGACGTTGTGCGGGGCCAGGTTGGTGGCCATGCCCACCGCGATGCCTGACCCGCCGTTGACCCGCAGGTTGGGGAACTTGCTGGGCAGGACGGTCGGTTCCATGCGGGAGTTGTCGTAGTTGGGTACGAAGGCGACCGTCTCGTATTCGAGGTCTTCGAGCATGGCGGTGGCGGCGGCCGTCATGCGGGCCTCGGTGTACCTCATGGCCGCCGGGGGATCGCCGTCGATCGAGCCGAAGTTGCCCTGACCATCGATCAACCGCTGACGCATGTTCCAGCTTTGGGCCAGGCGAACCAGCGTGGGATAGATCACCGCATCCCCGTGAGGGTGATAGTTGCCGCTGGTATCACCACTGATTTTGGAGCACTTCTTCGTCTGGGCACGGGGACCGAGGTTCAAGTCATTCATGGCCACAAGAATCCGGCGCTGCGAGGGCTTCAGACCGTCGCGGACGTCCGGGAGGGCCCGGGCCATGATGACGCTCATCGAGTAGGTCAGGTACGAATCCTGCATCTCCTCGATGAGAGGATGATTGATGATGCGCTCTTCGGTTTTGTCAGCCGTTTCCGTCATTGGTCATTTCCTGGGAGACGCCGGAATGATCGCTGGACGACGTCGAAAAAAAACGCCCCTTTATTGTACGCAGCCACCCAAAATCAGCAATAAAAGACCTCCTGGCAGCCGCCGTACTTTCCGATTTCTTCGAGTGCGGAGGCTCCCGGCTTGGGCTACGATAGGATCCCGAATACGCGTGGAAAAACCCAACGCCGGACAGGTTCAAGGGACAAAGAGCACGTGCACGATACCGGTAAAAAAACCGAGCTTCTGAGGGTCTCCAGCCAGCAGCAGGTTGAGGAGGTCTGCGCCGAGATTCGGGCGGGGGGGCGCTTTGGCTTCGATACCGAATTCGTCATGGAGGACCGTTACGAGGCCGAAGTCTGCCTGATTCAGCTCGCCTCGTCCAAGCGGGTCATCCTTGTGGATCCTTTTCTCGATCTCGATTTGGGGCCGGTGTGGGCGCTGGTGTCGGATGCTGCGATTGAGACCGTGGTGCATGCGGGAGCTGAGGATCTGGGACAATGTGTTCAGCACACCGGCGCGGTGCCCCGCAAGGTGTTCGACGTCCAGGTCGCAGCGGGGCTGGTAGGGATGGACTATCCCATCAGTCTTCAGAAGCTCGTCCGGTCGGTGCTGAAAGTCCATCTGCGCAAATCCCGTACCCTTACGGATTGGCGCAAGCGACCGCTCACCGACGCCCAGCTCCGATACGCGGTGAAAGACGTGCAGTATCTGCTCCCGCTGGGAGATGAGCTCCGTCAGCGGCTTGAGCGAAAGAAGCGGATGGCCTGGGCCGAGGAGGAATTCAGGAAGTTCGAGTCGATGTCGCTCTATCGGCGGGCGGATGAGGAGAAGCTGCTCCGGGTGAAGGGCACTGGCGCCCTGGACGGTCGGCAACTGGCTATTGCCGAGGCGCTGCTTAGCTGGCGTGAAGAGGTCGCGCAAAAGGCGAATCGCCCCGCGCGGACCGTGCTGCGCGATCATCTTCTCGTAGAGATCGCCCGACACGGCTTTCAGAGGCCGGAGGAGGTTCGCGAACTCCGTGGCCTGAACTTGAGCAGACGCCACATCAAGGAACTGTGCGACGTCGTTGGCAAGGGCAAGGCCCTTCCTTTCAAGGACTGGCCCAAGTCTGATCGTGGCGGGCAGAGCGAAAGGCCGGAAGAAACGATCCTTGTTTCGTTAGCCTCCGCGGTCATCCGTGACTACTGTCTGGAGCACCACATCGCATACGGACTCGCGGCCAACAAGAAATCGATTACGGCGCTGGTTCGTCACTATACGCGAGGCCACAACAGCAAAGAGCCTGCGGAACTATTGAATGGCTGGCGTGGTCAGACCGCAGGCGCGGCGGTCGACGACGTTTTCCGCGGACGGCGTGGCGTGCACGTCATTACCGACCGGGAGAAGTATCGGCTGCGCCTCGTCCCCGAACATCACGGTGGCCCGTAGGTGTCCTATATCCGGGTTGTTCTTGGGTGCAGGTGCCGACCAGACTTGTGTTTTGCGGTGGAAGTTGTGGCGGCAACAAGAAAGCCCGCGGACGGCAATCCGCGGGCTTGTTCTACGGTACTGAGTCTTTGGGCTTCGCCTGATGCAAGCTGACGCTTGTGCGTTTCCTGCAACGCCTGGGAGATAAAACGCCAGGCGCTTCAGGTCACTTCGTTACCGTGTCTGTCGCAGAGCCCGCCGTCTTCTTCTCCGGAGGCGCCGGTTTCTTATACGTGATCACGGACTCGCTGTGGATGACCCCCTTTGAGTGTGTGCACATGGAAGCTTCGGAACTGAAGAAGTCCAGCTTCATGAAGACCGGGCCAAGCTTGCTCAGAATGGAGAAGGCCTTCATCAGGACGGGTTTGATCTCCTGAGCCTCGGGGTCGTTCGGCGGGATCGCGGCCGTTACGATTCCGCCCACCATGCTGATCATGTTGACGACCTGGGCCATTTCGCCTCCCAGGTTGCTCAGATCGGTGAAGGAGACGGAGTTGACCGGGCCTTTCGGGATGAGGCCCTCCTGCTTGAACCGCTCGTTCTCGAGAACCGCTGGCGCTTTTCCGGCCGCCACCGACAGGCACGTGTTGACCGCGGCCGAACTGCTCCCGATGACAAGCCACTCATCCGTCACACCGATCACCGGCTTGATCATCATCATCATGACCATCAGGTGTGTGACCTCCTTGAAACCGGGGGCCTCAACGGTGCCGGCGGGCATCATGATCAGACCTTGCTGCCCCGCACCGAGCAGCGCATTGGTGATCCAATTCAGCCCGGCGTCGATCTTCTGGCTTGCCAACTGGCCGTCCTTCACGCGGATCATCAGCACCGAGTCCGGTCCGCCCATCGGCGTCGCCACGGCCGGGGGCATGCTGACACTGATCATCTCGCCGCTCCACCAACTGAACACATCGCGGTGAGGATCAAAGCCGACGCCTTCCAGCCATTGTTTGTAGGAGAGGATGTGCTGGTCGCCGTTGGGAATCGAACTCTGGATGAAGTCGATCACCGTGTCGTAAAGGAGCGGGATGTCGATGAAGCCGTCGACGCTGAAGCTACCCGCTTCGGCCGGCACGTACTTCGCGAAGTTGTCGAAAGGCTTTCGCTCGATGATCGCTTTGGTGAGCGGGCTGTCGAGCTTCTCCTTCTGGAAGTGCGTCACGCCATGGGTGAACTGGCGAACGCCATCGGTCTCCACCGTCATAATGGCGTAGTCGAATACGTCGACGGTTTTGAAGATGTTGTCGATGGTCTTCTTCCAGGCGCCAGGGTCCTCCCCTTCCGCCTCCGCCTCCGCCATAAGGAAGTCGACCATCTTTCGGATGCTGCTGAAGAGCATCCTGCAGTCGAAATAGGAGATGCTGTCTTCGGGAGGCTTGACCTGGGCGAGGGCCTCTTTGAAACGTGGCGTGTGAACGATCGGCTTCTTCGCATCCGCTTGCCCGGTGATGAGGTCCGTCACGTCCTTAGTCATCTGCGGGCCGAAGATGAAGCCGATGACGTCGCCGCGACGGATCATGTTCAGGCCGATCGCGTTCTCTTCCACGACCATCGACCAGAGGTGCAAGTCGTTGATGGTCTCCGACTTCACGATGAGGGAGCCGTTGCTCAGTGAGGCGAGGTACTCCAGAATGGCAACCAGCCCGGCAGCATTGGCCTCACCACTGCCTTTTGCGCCTCTCGTGAGGATGATGTACTCCGGCATCGGGGCGTTAATGCCTGTCCAGGGGACACCGAGCCGTTCTGAGAACACGAACTCGCCGCCGAACAGGTCCTTCCAGTTGACGCCCTTCAGGAGCTCCTTGGCAGCATTGATCATTCCCTCCGCCTGCTGCCGGTCTTCCGGGCTGGCCGCAGAGAAGATCATTCCCATGATCTCCTCGACGATGCCGCTCTGCTTGAAGGCGGTGAACACCTCGCCGATCTCGTCGTCGAGCCAGGCGATCTCCTCGTTGTGAACTCCGTGGACGTACATCCACACGTCGTCGGGGATGGCCTTGCCCAGCGTGAAACCGGCGGGCAGCTCCGCCGCAGATGCGGTGGGACCTAGCGCAAGAATCACAAGAGGCAGGGCCAGCACCTTCGCAAGTATTCCTAGCTTGCATGCAAACATCTTTACAGCTCCAGGGATTAGAATGATAACGTCGACCAACAGGCGTTCCGACGAGCGAGATCGAAAGAGAAGACTGACCGCCGCGGCGGAACGCCAACCCTCAATAACATTCAGGATACCTGTGCGTCGCCGTGACAGCCAGAAGACTGTTGTTGGTAATTGTGCGAATTTGTCGGTGGCGCCTGTGCGCATTGGGGAGAGCACGTCAGGCCATACCGTTCCAAGACCTTTCCGGACAGGAACGGTTGACACGTGACATTTGCAGACACTCGTCCGGTTGAACACGCGATCAGCGTGCGGGGCAAGCCCGGAAAACCAAAGCGGCCCGGGGTCAAGGATACTCCTCACATGATGACGATTCGAACCCCGCGGGCGTCGAGTGGTATCCATGGCCGCGTTCGACCGTGAAGACGACGCCGTATCATCCCGTCTTTCGTCAGTCCTGCATTTGTGGCGGATTGCATTTCTTGTCGTCGCTGTGGACGGGACGGACGTAGCCGTCGCGTTCGCTTGGCTAGTCCGGACATCAAGGCTGACGCTGCGCGGACCGGGAGACTCTTTACCGGATCGCGAAAGAGGCGGCCGGTGTCCTTCTGAGGGCGCGCTTCTGATCGCGGTGCCCTCATTCATGCGGCCCTCCCGATTCGGAGGGAGGCATTCGGTAGGCTTTGCCCCTCGATGCGGGCTCGGGTGTATCCAGGCCACCTCTGAACAACGGTTGCAATCAACTTTCTCGGCGCTATGATCAGCGTCAAATGGTGATCCCTTCGATCGCCTCCGATGACCAACTGCGTCGCCTGCAACGGCGGCTCACCCAGGGAGGGGGGGTAGTCCACGTTTCAGGCTTGTGGGGGTCGTGTGCGCCGATGGTTGCCGCGATGGCGGCAATGGCTACGCAGAAGCCATTCCTCCATATTACCGCCCATCTCGAAGACGCCGACAACGCTCAGGATGATCTGGAGCTTTTCGCGAGCCGCTCCTGTTCGCTCTTTCCAGCCTGGGAGACGCTGCCAGGCGAGGGCGCCGCCGCAGGCGAGATCGAGGCTGAGCGGCTCAAACTGTGTTCCCAGCTCGCATTTCAAACGGCCGCGGTTGCTGCACCGCCCCTGATCGTTGCCTCGATTCAGGCTCTGCAGCAGCCGGTACCGACGACGGAGGAGTTGCAGCGGAACACGCTGCAGCTTGCCGAGGAACAGGGGAGCGAACAAGCCAACGCACGAACGCCTGAGGGAATCGTCTCGTGGGCGATCGACCGCGGATTCGAACGGCTCGATCTCGTCGAGTCGCCCGGCGACGTGGCGTGTCGCGGCGACATCGTCGACATCTTTGCTCCCGGCGAAAATCAGCCTTTCAGGGTCCAGTTCTTCGACGATCGGATCGAGTCGATTCGTCGCTTCGACATCAGCACGCAGCGCTCCATCGAGCGATTGAATGCCGTTTCGATCAGCGCGGTGCCGCGCAGGGAATGGGGCGCGTCCGGCCGGACGACCGACCTGTTTGCCTATCTCCCGGCGGACGCGATCGTGGTGCTTGACGGCCCCGGCGAACTGCAGGAGACGGGGCAGACGTTTCATCGCCGGCTTGGTTTTTCCGAGCAGCTCTTCGCGGCTGAGCAGGTTCTGCGGCGCGCGTCGGAGTTCTGCCAACTGCACCTGACGCGATTCGGCTCCCTGTCGCTTCATGAGGACGACCACTTTCATTTTGATGTCACGTCTTTATCGCGGTTTGAGGGCGGGGCCTCCGAGGCCGTAGCCACGCTCTGCGATGCAGCCAAAGATCACAAGATCTACGTCTTCTGCGATAACGAAGGCGAAAAACGACGTCTCGCGGAGATGATCAGCGAACATCTCCACTCCACGGAGATGCCCTTCGATCCCTCGGCTTCAATCGAGCTTCACGTGGGCGTCATGCACCGTGGATTCGAATGGCGCAGCGGCAGGACGATCGTCCTGGGGCATCACGAGATTTTTCATCGCCATCGGCAGCGGCGACGCCTGCGCAAGGTGCGCGCCGGGCGTCCGATCGATTCCTGGCTGGACCTCAACCCGGGCGACCTGGTTGTTCACGTTGTGCACGGCATCGGGATCTACCGCGGCTTGAAGAAGATGGAAAAAGTCGAGTCGGGCCAGGTTGAGGAATTCCTGACCATCGAATACGCGGAGGGGTCTCGCGTTCACGTCCCAACCTCGCAGATCGAGCTTGTGCAGAAGTACGTCGGCGCGGCCGGCATCAAGCCGCAGCTCTCGAAGCTCGGCGGGAAGCGTTGGAGCAAAACGAAACAGCAGGTGGCGGCTGCGGTGTCGGACCTGGCTGAACAACTGCTTCGCGTCCAGGCCGCCAGGAGTGAATCCGAAGGCATTGCCTACCCGGCAGCGACGGAGTGGCAACGCGAATTCGAGGCCTCTTTCCTCTATGAGGAAACGGAAGACCAACTCCTCGTCGGCGACGAAATCTCCCAGGATTTGACCAGCGTCCGCCCCATGGACCGCCTCGTTTGCGGCGACGTCGGCTATGGCAAGACCGAGTTGGCCATGCGCGCGGCCTTCCGCGTCGTCGAATACGGCAGGCAAGCGGCTGTTCTCGTGCCTACCACGGTCCTCGCGGAACAGCACTTCCTCACGTTCAAGGAGCGCATGGTCGACTACCCGTTCGTCGTCGAACGCCTTTCACGGTTTTGCAGGCCCGGCGAACAGAAGAAGATTATCGAACGGGTCAAAAAGGGTCAGGTCGACATCGTCATCGGGACGCATCGGTTGCTGAGCAAAGACGTCGCGTTTGCTGATCTCGGCCTTGTGGTCATCGATGAAGAGCAGCGCTTCGGTGTCGAGCACAAGGAGCGCTTTAAGGCCATCCGCGAGATGGTTGACGTGCTGACGCTGAGCGCCACGCCGATCCCGCGCACCCTGCACATGTCCATGATGGGCCTGCGCGACATCAGCACGCTCCAGACGCCCCCGGTGGACCGTCGATCGATCGCCACGCAGGTCTGCCCGTTCAACCGGGAACTCATCCGCAACGCGATCATCCGCGAGCTCAACCGCGACGGGCAGGTATACTTCGTTCATAATTCGGTAAAGACGATCGCCGCGATGGCCGACACCGTTCGTTCGATTGTCCCGGAGGCTCGCGTGGTGTACGGCCACGGCCAGATGAAAAGCAGCGAGCTGGAAAACGTGATGCATCACTTCCTTCGGCGACGGGCCGACGTGCTGGTGGCCACCACGATCATCGAAAGCGGCATCGATATCCCGACCGTCAACACCATCTTCATCAACAACGCGGACCGTTTTGGGCTGGCTGACCTCCACCAGCTTCGTGGGCGCGTGGGGCGTTCGAGCCACAAGGCCTACTGCTATTTGCTGTTGCCACAAGACCGCTCGATCGACCGTCCCGCGGCCAAACGATTGAAGGCAATCGAGGAGTTCAGCGAACTGGGCGCCGGTTTCCGAATCGCCATGCGCGATCTGGAAATACGCGGCGCCGGAAATCTGCTCGGTAGAGAGCAGAGCGGGCATATTGCCAACGTCGGCTACGAAATGTATTGCCAGCTCCTGGATCGGGCGGTCCGGCGCCTCAAGAACGAGCCCGATCCGACGCTGCCGTCCGTGCAGATCGATCTTGACGTTACGGCACATATTCCCAGGCACTACATCCCGTCCGAGCGGTCGCGCATCGACGTGTATCGAAGAATCACTATGGCCCGGACGGTGGCGGACCTGAATCAGCTCGAGGTGGACCTTGCGGACGTATTCGGGCCGATTCCGCCGTCTCTGGAACGTTTGCTGGAACTGGCCGAGATCAGGGTTCACGCGCGGGCGATGGGCATCAAGTCGATCAGCCGCCGCCCGCCCGACGTGGTGTTCGTCGTGGAAAGCATGGCCCCGGTTGAGCGGCTGTTCGAGGGCACCTCCGGGACCGTCCGCATGGCCGACGAGAGAACCGTTCACCTGAGATTGCCACCGAACTACTTGGAACCGCCCACCCTGTTACGTATCCTACGCAACATGTTCCACCGGACAGCATCCTCGCGGGAGTTCGCATCGTGAAACGCACTGATTTGCTGTTGGCCGGATTGACATGCACGGCAATGCTGCTGCTTCTGGCGGGCTGTGCCCGCCCCGTATCACCTTACACCACCCAAGCCAGAAAGGTGGCGGAGCGGCGAAAGGCGCAGCAGAGCGCCAAACCGGATCCACAGGTCGATATGCCCGGAGGTGCGGTCAGCGAGATGACAATTAACGGCGAGGTGATTCGCGCCGAAGACATCCTCGATCCGATTCGCCCGGATTTGCGCAAACGCGCGGAGGGCATGCCGCCGGATGCCTATCGCGAGCACGTCGCCAGGCAGGCCGCCGTGCTGATCATGCGCAAGATCACGGACACGCTACTGTATCAGGAAGCTGAAAAACGCATGCTGGAGAGCGAGAGGAAATACCTTGAGACGCTCGTCGACGGCGAAGTGCGCAAAATCGTCACCACCCAGTTCGGTGGAAGCCAGCGGCGTTATGAGAAGTACCTTGAAGAGCGGGGCCAGATCCTGGGCGACGTCTATGAGGAGACCAGGCGGCAGCTCACGATCATGCGGCACGTCGAACTCAATATCAAACCCAAGGTGCCGGAGCCGACGCGTGGGGAGCTCTTATCCATGTATGAGACCACCGCGGACGAATGGCGTCGACCGCCGCGGCGTAGCATGTCGCTCATCGATGTTCGCGTTCGTGACCGGTTGCCCCAGGGCCTTGATTATCCGTCAGAGGAAGAACTGAAAACCGCGCAAGCAGCGGCAAGACGACGAATCGAGGCGGCGGAATCCGAGATCCGTAGCGGTAAGCCATTCAGTGAGGTTGCCGGGGCATACTCTGACGGACTTCATGCCGAGGATGGCGGCGAATGGGGTTGGGTCACGACCGAGGGCGTGCGGGAAGCGTTCGCACCGGCCGTTGAGGCCCTGCAACAATTGGAGCCCAATCAAGTCAGCGGGATCATCGAAACCAAAGACCGCTTCTTCCTGGTCAAGTGTGATGAATTCGATCCCGGTGCCGATCCCACGTTCGAGGGGCTTCAGCCCGAGCTCAAGCAGCGCTACTTCCGAACCGAGTACGCTCGCCTGGAGGGCGAATTGGTCAAGGAACTGCAAGAGGGAGCGACCATCACGCCGGAGAACCTGGATGATTTCTTTGCGGCGGTTTTGGCGACGGCCCCTCCGGCGAGCGAGCACGAAAGCCCGTAGGTCGGCTCGAGATCGCGCGGGCGGAAATCGGACGCCTCTCCAGGCGTCGGAATCTTGCTCGCACGCGAACGGAACCGGTCAGAAGCGGCACGCACGAAGCCACAATCCCACGGTAATTCCCTCCCATCCAGACCGCGGGTCTGGACGCCCATGCGCAACGGGCGAGAGAGAGAGGCCTCTCGTTGGGCCGGGCAAGACCCAGGAATGGAAATCGCGTTGTTCGGCTGAGACGTTTCGATCGCAACCTGCGGGTGACCAGCCCAGCCCGGGCAAGCGGCCCGACAGCCGATTCCTGCGATTCGCCAAGTGACCCGTTCAATCATTCCCTTGGAGGTGTCACGGACGGTGTCGCGAATTCGGTCTCTTGCCTCCGTCCCTCAGCAAGCGCCCCCTGACGAGACTTCACCACGACGCCATGGACGCGACGCTGAGATTCCGGTATGACAATGCACTGGTTGTTTCGACGTCTTGGCGCGTTTTCTTTGGCACGACAGGCGCGACCGTGGAGGTCGCGTTGACGTTGCCGGCTTGGCTTTTGACAGGAAGCTTTGGCAGATCGGCTTCGGAGGCCGTGCCCACGCCGATTCGGGACCGGCACAGAGGCCGGTCCCACTCAGTACAGCCGGCGTCCCTGCCGGCTCGTGCATGCGATGCCGAGGGCCATGCGAGTTCTTGCGGCCGATGCGCCACAATGGCTCGATGCCTGACCGGACGAAAGACAAAGACCGGGGAACGACTCAGCTATGACCCAGTTGGCTCATGATCGGTTACCATGCGGCGTCGAGTATGGCGTGGTTTCTCTGCCGCACCGCCGGGTTGTCTCATTCCAAATCATGGTCCTGGCCGGAGCGGCCACGGAGCCGGAGGATCGGCTGGGCCTCGCCCACGTTCTGGGAGACACCCTGGACAAGGGGACGGAGCTCCGGAGCGGTCGTGAGCTTTCCGATGCTTTCGATGCGATCGGTGCCTCCACCGGTACCGGCACGGGACGGGAGGCGGTTACCCTCTTGTGCACCGTCCTGCCGGAGCACTTCCAGCGCGCCATCGAGCTCCATGCCGAAATGCTCTGCAGGCCGACGTTCCCCGAGGACGCGGTCCAGGTCAACGTTGAGCTTGCCCGGCAAGAGCTCAAAGCTCTCGAGGACGACGCCCACTCCTTCATGGACAAGCTCATCAGCCCGCTGGCCTTCGGGCCGTTGTTGGGGCGGCACCCGCTCGGCGAGCGGGAGACGCTGGATGCCCTTTCGCGTGACGATCTTGTAGCGCATTGGAGGAGCTGCTTTTGCGCCGAGAGAATGCTGGTCGCGGTGGCGGGTCCGGTCCAGCCCAGCCAGGTGGCCAATGCCTTGGAGAAGCATTTCTCCGCTTTCGGCGAAAGCGGGCAATCGCAGGGCCGTATGCCTCTGGAGGCTGCTTTTACGCCGGGCACAAAACACCACGCTAAGCAGCTCGAACAGCAACACATTGGCATCTGCTGGCCCGGAGTCGGCTACACGCATGAAGATTACCCGGTTCAGCGAGTCACGTTGGGCATCCTCGCAGGCGGCATGAGCGGGCGGCTCTTCACCGAGGTTCGCGAGAAGCAGGGATTGGTCTACTGGGTCGACGCGTGGCACTCGACGCCGCGCGGCTGCGGTATGCTTTTCATGGGCGCTTCCTCTACGCCGGATAACTGTGCGAAGACCTATGAGACGATGCTCCGCGAAGTGGATCGGCTTGCCAAAGATGACATCGATCCGGAAGAGCTGGAACGCGCGATTACGGGAATCGTCGCGAGCAACGAGACGCGCGGCGACCTCACGCGCTCACGCTGCAACGAGATGGCCAACGACCTGTTTCAGTTCGGCCACCCTGTTCCCATCGAGGAGAAGCTTGCCAAGGTCCAAGCGGTGACCGTCAAGGATGTCCAGGACTATCTGATGAAGTATCCGCGCGATTCATTGTGTGTCGTCACGTTGGGGCCGAAGGAGTTCGCTCGTCCATGAAACGACCGTGCAGGAGGTCGAACGTGGGCACGACTGCCTCTGAGGAAGACCGAACAACAAGATGAACGATCCTTATACGCTTCACAAGTTGGACAACGGCTTGCAGGTGGTCATTGAGGAAATGCCCGACGTGCGCAGTGCGGCGGCGGGTTTCCTCGCCCGAACCGGCGCCCGGGACGAGGTCCGCGACCTGGCCGGCGTCTCTCACTTCCTCGAACACATGATGTTTAAGGGAACGGAGAAACGGACCTGGCGCGAGATCACCGTCGATTTCGACCGACTCGGCGGCTCATACAACGCTTTTACGAGCGAGGATCGCACCTTCTACTACGGGTGGGTCCGGCATGCGGACGTCTGCCATCAGATCGAGCTCCTGGCCGACATGATGCGATCAATCATTCCTGAAGAGGAGTTCAACACCGAGAAGGGCGTCATCCTGGAAGAGATCGCGCAGTATAAGGACCATCTGACCAGCGTCGCCTACGAGTTCATTCAGGAGAAGGTCTTTGCGGGCCATTCCCTGTCCTGGCCGATTCTCGGGCACAAGGAAACGGTCTCGGGCCTGTCGCGCGATCAAATGTGGGCTTACTTCCGAGAGCGCTACGCCCCGGATAACCTCATGCTGATCGTTGCGGGAAAGGTGGATCCGGGCGAGATCATCGGCTTCGCGGAGGAGTATTGCGGTGGCTGGGAGCCGTCCGGCACCAAGACCGATCGCAAGCCGCCTGAAATCCACGGCGGTACGGATGTACTCCAGGTCGAGAAGTTCAATCAGCAGATTGTGGCGCTCACGTTCCCGTCGGTCGGCGCGACGCATGATTGGCATGAGACCGCCTCGGCAGCGGCCACGATCCTGGGCGGTGACAACTCGCGGTTTTTCTGGAACATCATGCAGGCCGGCATCAGTCCGCACACTTCCGCCTACGCGGTGCCTTACGAAGATTGCGGGGTGCTGATGCTCTTCGGGGCATGCGAACCGGACAATGCAGAGAAGCTGCTGGAGGCCATGCGGAAAGAAGCGGACATCATTTGCAGGGAAAAGGTGCGGCAGGCGGAAGTCGACCGGGTAAAAAACAAGCGGAGGACATCGCTGGCTGTGGAGGCCGAGGCCCCTTACGAACGTCTCCGCCAACTCATGGAAGACATGGATTATCGCGGTGCTCCGCGCACCGTCGAGCAGATGCTGGCCGACGTGGATGCGGTTACCGCGGATACGATTGCGGACTACTTCGAACGGTATCCGATCAACGTGGACGGTCATCTTGCAAGCGTCGGCCCGAGAGCGTGGCCCCAGGTCTGATCGGACGGCGAGGTCCGGAAAAAGTCCGGCATTGAGGTGGAAGGAAGCATACGCCGATGACACCTACCGAAGAGCTTGACATCAAGATCGTTTACAGTGCCTCTTCGAGTGAGCGCAGGCCGCATCGTCGGCGGACCGCCAAACGGACGCCACGATCCACACCCTTGCGTCAGCGATCTGTTGTGGCGGCGGCGTTGATCGGCGTCCTGACGCTGGCGGCGGCGGGAGGCGCGATTTACGGAGCGTGGTGGCCCGGCGAGCGGCTCATTACACCCACCCTGATCATGAAAACACCGGTTATGCCGATGACGGAGGAAGAATTGGCCATCTTTGCGTCCTGGTTCGGCGTGAGGCACCAGCCCGGTTCGCGTCCCACCGATCAGACGCATTCAACCGCATCCAAGCAGAACGATAAGGAGACACCCCGCTTCAAGGGGAGGGCGGCTCAAGGGATCATCGTCGGGACGGCCACCGGCTGGTTGATCCTTGCCACCGTCGGCGCATGCCTTCTGTCCATGTCGACCGGCGCGATGTGGTCGCTGCCAAGAGGTTCGGCTGTTCGGCGTCTTGCCATCGTCCTGGCACTCGGGGCTTTTGTGGCTGTGGGAATCTATGGGTACATTGCATGGCGAGAGTATTACCCGATGTCCTATTATCGCTGGGGCATGGTCACCCTGGTGGGTGTGACCTGGCTCCTGGGCCTGGGCATCGGGCGCGGCGGGCGGAGCCTCAGCCGGGTCGCGGCCATCGTGTTGATCCTAGGCGGCGCGAGTACCGCTGCGGGCTTGTATCTCGGTCATCAGTGCAGTGCGATCGGCCCAGAACTGGCGAGTCCCGCGTTTCTAGCGAAAGCCTTCGTCGCCCATTCCTTGTGGGGCTTTCTGCTGCTTCCGCTGAGCTTCTTGCTCCCGCGCAAAGCGTAGCGTTGTCTTGTCGGGCCGCGAGTCCTGCCGCTGCCGTCTCGGTCGCCAAGGCGTTTTGACGGCTTTATGATTCCTCGGACCTTTCCGGCTGGTTTGACTGGGATTCGTTGATCCGGGCAATCAGCGATTGGAGAAGGGCCTTCACCCCGTCGGAGCCCAGCACGTTGAACAGCAAGTCCATGAATCCCTGCTGGGTGTTCGCCTCCTGCGACGTTGGCAGACAAAAGGATTCGACGGCCACCGGGTACGGGGATTCCCGTGCGTGTCTTGCGCTGAGCGCTCGGCGCCGGAGGCTAACCGCGGGTGCGAGCACGTCTAGATGATGGAGCGTCTGGTCCTCGCTCGTTTCGGTGGTGACCTCCGCTTGCAGCAGTCCCTTGGACCATTTCTCCAGATGCTGGGCCTGCTGGACCAGGATGACCTGCGGCCCCACCGTCTCCAACGGAATGTCCTCAGGCCACAGGCTGGGAATTTGGCTTGTCATGGCGACTCTCTTGTTACGCGACCTGTTGCAACATTTGTCGGGATCGCCGCTATTGTCCGCGACAGCGTGTACGCGATCAACTCTTCCGCCCGTTTCACGATGGGGGCGACGTCGAGGTGGCTCTTGCAGGCCCGGCGGGCGGCATCCAGGGCTTGCCGCGCCAAGTTTTGGCTGCTTCCCTGCCGGTGTGCGTAATGGGTTTATCTGCTGCCAATCACCTCATCTCTAAGTCTTTCTCCGAGAACGAGTTGGCGTCCGGCGGGCCAAGCGGGCGAGAAATCGGCAGGCATCCTCTTCTCCTTGCGCGGCTGGCCGAATGGTAGAAGACGCCTTGTTGAGACGGGTGACATTTACAATAGCTTACGGGTGCCCTGCTTGGAGTGGGGGAGCTTGTTGGGGTAGGATGCCGGTTAAAGGTCCGGTGTGCGCGACATGCCAGGCCGACTCGACTGGGTGGATGCAGTCGAGGTGCATCCATCTCGCGTGTGGTCAAGTCATTTATCGGCGTTCCTGAAGGAGGTGGCAGCCATGAGAAATCAATTCCTAGCTTGGGGTCTGCTCGTGTTGATGCTCGGGGTGCTGGTCGGTGAGAGCGAGGCCGGCGTCCCGCCGGATGCGGAGATGGCGATGCGATCGCTGCAGTCGCAGGCTCCGCAGGCCAGATTCATGTTGACGGGTTCGCGGTTCACCCGGGTGTATGGTCAGCCGCTGTCATTCGGCTCAAGCGCGCAGGAATCGGCCGAGCAGTTCCGATTGGATCACGCGGCGGTCTTCGAGGTAGCGACTGACGATCTTCAGCCGCAGCCGTTCGCCGAGGGCGGCGCCCTTGGTCAGCCGGTGATGTATCAACCGGAGCGCAGCAGTTACAAGTTCACGCTCTTCCGCTACGACCAGCATAAGGACGGCGTGCCTGTTTTCCGTTCGCAACTGAAGTTGCTGGTCCTCAATGAGGCCAATTTCCCACTGGTCATGGCGGCCTCGTC
>CP070718.1:1345017-1358769 GCA_020350565.1 Phycisphaerales bacterium | reverse complement strand
CCCTTCCGCCCAGTTACCTGGATCCGGCGTGTATCCCCTATTATGGCACTCCCGACGAGTGGTACGGCTACGGCACGTACTGTGAGGACGGCAGCGGCGGCGGTGTGACGTGCGCTTGCATCTGTCCTGAGGGTGCCGCGCATGAGAGCTCGGCCTCGTGCGGGTACGAGGACCCGGATCCCAACGGCGGTTGCGACGAAGACCCGTGGGTGTTTGATCCGATCGCTTGCGGCGAGACGGTCTGCGGTATGGTGTCGATCGAGCCGGACCCGAACGTGCCGGGTGATCGGCTGATCGATACGGACTGGTATGAGTTTACCTTGACTGCGGACGCGTTCGTGGCTTGGTCCGTACATTCGGACTTCCCGGCGGTGATCTCCATCTACCAGTCGGATTGCACGCTGTTGACCCAGAACGCGGGCGGCGGCGGCGACTGCGGCGAGGTCTCCCTGGGAGTGAGTCTGACGGCAGGGACCTATTACGCCGTTGTTGAGCCGGATCAGGATGCGCTGTTGTGGTTGCCTTGCACGGGTGAACACAACCGGTATTACGCGACCCTTCAGTGTGACTCGCGTTAGCGTTTCGTGGTCGGCGCCCTGAGGGCGCCGGGCCACTGAACAACTCGTCAAGGAAACGAACGCTTGCCCTGGACGACTGTTCCAGGCGGGCGTTTCTTGCGCGCCCTTAGGGTAAGAATCCGCAATCGCACTTGGCGCCGGCCGGGGTCAATCGTCTTCATAAAGCAGGCCGCGTTCGGCGAGCATTCTACGATAGGGCGGGCCTGGGTCGGGGTAGCTGTCTTTTTCGGGGAGATTCCACTTGGCGAAGAGCCTGGCGTTGTCCTCGGCCCCGGCGTCGAGGTCGCTGACCTTTCGTTCGTCGTGGTGCTCTTCGTGATAGATCAGGGCTTTGCGGCAGCCGATGACCTTCAGGCCGGCTTCGAGTTGGATCTTCAGCGAGAGATCGGGGTCGAAGGCGAAGAAATAGTACCGTTCGTCCGCGTAGCCGATCTTCTCGAGCAGAGTGCGCCGGAGCAGGCCGAAGTTGGCGTAGGGATAGCCGCGGACGTTGCACATCTCGAACGTCTCGCCCTGATGTTCGATCCGGTCGAGGACGTTTTTCTCATTGTGCCAGTTGTGGTAGAAGGCGACCATGCCGACATCGCTCAGATCGGGGCGTTCGATCATCTTGATGGCCGCCTCGACGCTGCCGGGCAAGGGGTAAGCGTCGTCGTTGAGCCACATCACGTAGGTGCCGCGGGCGGCGTGAAAGCCCTTATTGAAGGCTCTGACGGCCCCTTCGCGTTGCGGTTCGAGAATGACTTGAAGGGCGCTCTGCTCGGCCAGCCATTCGCGCGAGCCGTCCGTGGAACCGCCGTCGACGACGATCATCTCATGTGAAATGGAGACGTGCCGTCGGATTTTGTCGATGCAGCGGACGAGGCGGGCGTGGCGGTTGAAGGTCGGTACGACGATGGAGACAATGGGGTGGGTGTCCAAGGGGCTTCTCCCGGCTGGGGCGGACTCGGCCGTGCTTTCGGGAAGACCGACGCTCCGAACAGGGTCCTGTTGCTTAGATCATCCCGCGTGCTTCACACCGCAAGGAGCGGACTGATGGTAGTCAAGCTTGCGCTGCTAGGGTTGTCAACCTTCGTGGTTCTGGCGGAGCCTCCCGCCCGCGAACCGACTACAGCCGCCGCTTCGCAGTCCGCGCCGCTTCGTGGATTCTGGCCCACGGAGAACATGACTCGAAGCGTTCTGGCCCGGTGGGTGGATGAATCGGCTGTCGAGCTGGATCTCAGCGAAGACCAGCAGGCGCAGATCCTGGAGAACGCCTTGAACCGCTGGCCGAAGTTTCTCGAAGAGAATCGCGGCGAATTGCAGCCGCTGCTCAACGAATGGATCGAAATGCGCCTGGCCATGGAGCCGCCATCAACGGAGCAAGTCCAGGGATGGTCGGAGCGCATGCTGCCGGTGTGGCAGAGAATTCGCGGTCAATTCAACGACGGCATCGAGGACGTTCGCGAGGTCCTGAATCCGCTGCAGCGGGCGAAGTTTGAGTCCGAGGTGCTGCAGTTCAATACCGGGCTGAACGTGGCTGAGGCGAAAATCAAACAGTGGCATCGAGGGGAGTTCAATGAGCGTGAATTCTGGGACCCGCCTCGCTCCGTGCAAAAGAAGCGGCGTGAGGCGCGCAAGGCGGAGGAGCGTGGTGAGCGGGCCGAGGCCGAGCCGCAGCCGACCGACCAGGTTGCGGAGGAGCTCAAGTCGTGGGACCGGTACACGGAAGAATTCATTCGCATCTATGAGCTTGACGAGGGCCAGAAGTCTACGGCTCGATCCTGCCTGAAAGAGCTGAAGGATCGGGCGACCGTCTACCGCGACCACAACATCGACCGGATCAATAAGCTCGAAGACCGCATCGCACGAAGCGACGGGAGTAAGGAGGAGCTGAAAGAGATCGAAAAGCTGCTCATCGAGATTTATGGTCCCATCGATGACATGTTCAAGGAGCTGCAAGCCCGCCTGGAGGGAATTCCAACCTCCACCCAGCGTGCGAAGGTCGAGGCAGGCAAGAGCGAAGAGGGCCGCGAGACGGGTGATTGAGTGGCTCGTCTTTCCTGCTCCATGACGATTTGGGAGCCCAAGTGTCGCCGATCGCGGACCTTTCGTTCCAGGCGGATCGACGGGCCGAGTGGCATCAGGCATGTCTTGACTGGGGGCGGAGGGTGGTGGAGAATGCTCACGTTCCTCGTCCCGTGCTTCACAAGGGATGGGGGACGTCCTTGTCTTTGGCGAGATGGGGCACCCGATTGCGGGGCGACCGGCTTGTCCCGAGGCGGATGTGGCGGAATTGGCAGACGCGCTGGCTTCAGGTGCCAGTGGGGGTTAACCCCGTGGAGGTTCGAGTCCTCTCATCCGCAGTCCACGTCTTGGTATGATCTTCTATCCTCTGATTTGATGGAGACCTTGGTGCGCGGGCGCTGCGCCGGGGTTACGGATCGCAGGCCACGCGGGCAGTACGCCCTCGGTGCGGAGGCTCTTCGTGCTTCGTAACCCGTAATAGTCGTCCCCCATCCACCGGGTGAGCGGTGAATGGGGGACGCTGATTTCACATGATCACCAGCCGCTCGACAGACCTAGGAGGCGACGGCCTTCTTGATCCATTGGGTCGACACGGACTTCGGTCTGGTGATGGCGGTACCGAGGGCCCGGTTCAGGATGAGCTGGGACAGCATGCCCATGCTCCGCGAGACCGAGAACAACACCGTATAGTACGGAAACTCGGTCAAGCCGTAGTGATAGAGCAGCGCTCCTGAGCCGGCGTCGACATTAGGCCAGCAGTTGGCAATCGGGTTCTTACCCTGCCTGACGCGCTCTTCAGAGTACTCCTGGAGCACCTTCGGAACCACGTTGAAAACGCGCTCGACGGTCTGGAAGACCGGATCGTCGGACATGTGCTCCTTGCCGAATTCGAGGAAGCCGGCGTAGCGCGGGTCGACGACCCGGAGCACGGCGTGGCCGTAGCCAGGGATGACGCGGCCGCTGCGCAAGGTCTCGAAGGCGAAGTCGCGCAGTTGCTCCTCTGTGGGCACGCCTCCGAAGCGCTCCATGGTGTCGAGAATCCAGCCCAAGCACTCCTGGTTGGCCAAGCCGTGAAGCGGGCCGGCGAGGCCGTTCAGACCGGCCGACACGGAGTAGTAGGCATCCGACAGGGCCGACCCGACCGTATGGCAAGTGTTGGCAGAAACGTTGCCGCCCTCATGGTCGGCATGGAAGTTGAGGTAGAGCCTCATCAGCTTGGCGAAGCTGCCGGTCGGATCGGGAAGGCCGAGCATATTCGCGTAGTTGGCACCGTAATCAAGCCCGTGCGTCCAGCGAATGATGTTTCCTTCCTTGTAACGGATTTGATAGATCCCTGCTGCGATGACCGGCATCCTGGCCAGGATGTTGAGGGCATCGTCCAGGGTGGGGATCCAGTAATCCTCCCGTTTCATTCCTTTGGTATACCATCCCCGGAAAATGCTCTCGCGCTCCATGACGAGAATACCGGTGTCGAGCATGCACATGGGATGGCTGTCGGAGGGCATGGCCCGGAGCAGCTTCCAGACATATTCGGGCACTTGCGATCGGCGATCGAACTCCTTTTGCAAGGCGGCCTTCGCCTCGTCATCCGGCAGGTCGCCGGTCAAAAGGAGAAAGAACACCTCTTCCGGCCAGAGGTGCTTGATCTCCAACAGCGGATGTCCCCTAACGATGAGCCCCTTGTCGGGCTCGACGACGGAGGTATCGCAGATCATCCCCTTGACACCCCGCATGCCGCCGTAGGCCTGCGCGACGTTAACCTCGGAAATGACCTTGTCGCCGTGGGAGCGAACGATTTGTTGAACCTCCTCACGATACTTGGGAATCCTCTTCTGAAGGACTTCTTGAAGCGTCGGCATGATTCACCACCTTTGCCCTAAAGATAAAGCGGAACTCAGCAATAGGAATTGGCCACGAAACAAACGTTACCCGTTGGGTCACAGATTACCACACCTTGAAGTCCGTTGCCAGACGGCAATAGGAAAGTAGGGGTCGCCGGTGCCGGTTTTCCTATGGGGTTCCCGCTGTCGGTGGTTGGGGGAACGGAGCGCGCGGGTCGGAGACGGTCTGACCGGGGCTGGGGTGACAGTGGCATCTTGGCGGCGCGCTATGCCCGTCGGGGCAGAGGAATCTGGCCCAGGGACTTTGTCCCGTAGCTTGGCGGGGTCGTGTTCGGGAATCGGATAAAGTATCGGTGCACAAGGAGAGCATGCAACTGCTTTATATAGCGGGGCAGGACGGCTCCCGTGCGTGCAGTCACATCCGTTGTCACTTGAACGGCACACGCCGGCGACGGAAGCGTCGGCACCTTGGTTGCCGGGTGACCCAGCTCGGGCGATTCAGCGTTGAGGGCGGACGATCCTAATGGTTCGCGAGCGGGGGCGGCGGTGGTGGGCGATTGTTCAGCGAGAGTCGCGGGGCTCTTGCCCAGACCCCACGCTGCGTTGCAAGATGGTGAAGGTTGAAGACAATCGGGGTGGTTGGAGATACCGGGCGTGAAACCTGGCAGGAGCACTGCGTTGGAGGGTCTGGCTGACGCTGTGGGGCGGCTGCGCGAGGCGAAGACGGCCCATGCCCGGCACGAACATGCCCGCGCGCTGATGGGGGCAGCTCGCCCCCGGGGTTCTGACGCGGTCGATTTGAGGCGTCTCATCGAGGCGGCCGACGCCCTGCTGGAGGCCTACAACTCCGTCGAAGACTCCCATCGCCCGTCCCTGGGCAACCTGGTCCACGAGTTCATCGATCTTGCCCGGTTGAACACGATCCGCCGGGCGGCCTACCCCGCCGAGGGCGACGGGCCCGGGGCCCGGTGGCTGAATCGCATCATTGAGCTGATTGAAAGGACGGATTTCACCGTCGGGCGGATGATGAGGCAGCGTGCTGCGGCGTATCCCGACAGAACGCTGTTGGTCGTTCCTCGCGGCGAAGAGGTCAAACGCTACGCCTGGTCCGAGGTCATGGAGACGACGGAACGGATCGCGCGCGGCATACTCGCCGTCCTGGGGGATGACCCTGTTGTTGCGATCTATACGCCGAACCGAGTCGAGGGTGCCCTGGTCGACCTGGCCTGCCTCAGTAACGGCATCTTCAACACGATGGCGCCGGCCAACTCGGTGGACTCGCAGTTGCGGCACATCCTGGTCGAATCGGGTGCCAGGATGCTTGTCGTGGCCGGTGCGCAGCAGGTTGCGCGGTCCATCGCCGCCCTGGAGGATCTGGGCTCGCTGGAGTGGGTCGTGACGCTCGACGCGCTACCGCACGTTCCAGGTGCCAATATCATGACACTTGAGGACCTCACGAGGCGTGGCGAGGAAGTTCCGGGCAGCGCGCTGCACGAACGATTGGCCGCGGTCCGCTCGACCGACGTGGCCACGACCATGTACACGTCGGGCACGACGGGCACGCCCAAGGGGATCAAGTTCACCCACGTGAACCTCGTCAGTAAGCGTTACGCGCGGGTGGCCGCCCTGCCCGACATCGACGAGAACGAGGTATTTGTCTGCTACCTCCCTTTGTATCACACGTTCGGGCGCTATCTGGAGATGCTGGGAGCGGCTCATTTGGCCGCCACCTACGTACTCGCGGAGAACGCTTCGACGGAGACGCTGGTCAGGCACATGAGGCGGTTCAAGCCGACGGCCATGATCAGCGTGCCGAAGAAGTGGCTTGACCTGCATGATCGAATCACTGCGACGGATGTACCGCTGGACGATCCGGACAAGGTCCGCCAGGCGATACGGGAAACGACGGGCGGATGCCTTCGCTGGGGCTTGAGCGCGGCCGGTCGACTCGATCCTGCCATCTTCCGTTTCTACCAGAACCACGGTGTTGACCTTTTGAGCGGCTACGGAATGACGGAAGCGACAGGCGGGATCACCATGACGCCACCCGGCTGGAAGGCGGACGGCTCGATCGGCAAAGCCCTGCCGGCGATCGAACTGGCTCTGGGCGAGGACAACGAGCTTCTGCTTCGAGGTCCCTATGTCACGCCCGGCTACACCAATCCGGAAGATGCCGCAAGCTGTTTCAAAGACGGTTGGTTCTACACGGGCGACATCGTGAGTCAGAATCCGGCCGGCTACTATCAGCACGTCGACCGAAAGAAGGACATCTACAAGAACGCGAGTGGCAGGACGATCGCCCCGCAGCGTGTCGAAGCGCTCTTTGCAGACTTTCCCGAGGTCTCCCGGGTCTTCGCGGTCGGGGATGGAAGAGAGTTTGTCACTCTGTTGATTCGCCCGAACGAGGACTGTGCAGAAGTCAGGTTTAAGGACATGTCCGCCGCCGCCCTGCACGAATACTTTCGGGCGCTGGTAGTGTCATGCAACCGGTTTCTGGCTCCGTTCGAACGCGTGGTGAACTTCGCGCTGATCGGCCGCGATTTTTCGCTCGAAGAAGACGAGCTTACGCCGAAAGGCTCGTTCAAGCGATCGGTCGTTGAGGACCATTTCAGCGACGTGATTGAGGAGATGTACGCATCGTCGACGATCGACCGCGTGATCGACGGTTTACGCGTGCAGGTTCCGATCGCCTTCCTGCAGCATCTGGGCGCGACGGAAAGAGGCACGCAGGTGGTCGAGGACGGGTTGTTCTTCCGCGCGACGGACACGCGGCTGCGGGTCCGACGCGATCCGGACGCCGAAGACCGCGTCTGGATCGGCAACTGTTGCTACGAGGGCATTCGCGGCGTCATCAACCTCGATGACTGGCTTCGGCTTCCGCCTCTCTGGGTAGGTAACGCGGAGCTGACGCACCTGACCGGCGAGGAAATCCTGCTGTGGTCTCTGACCGGCGACGACCGCCGGGGACCGGCCAGGATGATCGGCGCTGCAAGACCTGAGACGCCGATCGATGAATGGCGAGCTCGGCTTGAGCAACCACGCGATGCGGCGCCGAGCCTGCTGACCGTTCATGCAGCCGCCGTCGTGCTTTCCGGAGGGACGTTGGATGCTTCACTCTCCGCGGTGGATTGGCTCTTGCACACGATGGCGGCGGGTCGTGCTCGTTACCAGGAGCTGGCTCAGACCCATCTCCAGTATGCCTCGACGCACCCAGAGCGTGCGGTCCGGAGCCGGGCCTTTGCTGCCCTGTTCAAGCACCAGCAACCGGATGCCTTGGCCGTGACCGCCAAGATGTTCTGCCATTCGCATCTGGACTTCCTCGACGAGGAAGCCTGCAGGGAGATCGCGTTCCTCGGCGTCAAGCCGGCACAGTGGCGATCCATGGGGCGGGCGTTTGCGTCGCTTCGACGCAGCATCCACGGGACTTGCTCTGCCGAAGTGCGTGCTTTCATCGTGAAGCTCCTGGGCTCGCTGGGCAGGATGGCGGAGTTGGAGGACGACTTCTACCTTCCGGTGCGGCGGGAGCTGATGGCATGGATGCTCGCTCCGGTGCCCGAGGCCATCCGCGAGCACGCGGCAGAAATCGCTAATCGGCTGGCGGAGGGCCTTCGACGGGGCCTGGGCGGAAAGCAGGAGGAGGCGATCGATCCGGGCACGGGTCGGCGTTATGGCTGGGCCGATACGCTCCTGCTGGAGGAGGGGATGGATCCCGAACGACAGGCGCGCATGACGCAGGCCCTGCTGCAGACGGAATTGATCCGCGAGGCGGTCTTCGTACTTCATCATGGGAGAAGGATCGATTTGGAGGACGTGGCGCCGGGCAACATCTGGATCAGCGTGGTCGAGACGCGGTTCGGGCGCACCATGTATCACGTAGGCGTGCGATTGCGAAACCGTGAGCGATGCGACTTCGCCATCCACATCCTGAGCACGGCCAGCAGGGAATCGATGCTCACGGACCTTCGCCTGATGTGCGTGGCCGCCGGGGAGCTGAGCGAGCCGCCCTTGACGCCGGAACTGGGTGGATTCTGGCCGGAGTATCAGCTTGCGACGGTTGAACACATACCCGGTGAGTCCGTGGAGATGATGGCCCTGCACATGCAGCGGCATCCCGACAAGGACATTCAGCAACGGCTGAAAGGGGCCTGGAAGCACTTGTCATGGTCCACGCTGACTGCGGCGCTGGAGTTCTATCGGAGGACCGAGGGTCGGTGGATGCTGACCGGAAGTGTTGCCCGGGACATCTGCGTTCCGTTGAACGACTTCGAGGAGACGGCGCGGATCGTCTCGGCGGCGGGCTGGCAGCCGTTTGCCGGGACGCTTGAACTGTTGCTCAGGCTGAAACGAGGGTTCCTCGATCGCGTGCACTTCCATTTCCCGGCCCTTGCCCCGGAAACCGAGAACGAGCTTCTCTTTGCGGCGGTTCTGGAGTCTCTCGGGATGCGTGAGGGCGTTGCGTTCCTGGAGGACGCGATGGAAAAGGCCGAGCGCGACGGGAAGCCGGGTGAGGAGCACGCTCGATTCGGCGAGGAGCTCCGATCATTCATCGCCGGGGTCAAGGAAGAGGGGTACATGCCGCGTTCGCTGTACTTTGCGATCCGCCGCTATCAGGCATGGGCTGAGCAGGTTCCCGGTGCCGGGGTGCATGCCCGTGCAGCGCAGCTGCGTGAGCTGGAGAAGAACTACCGCATCCCGGCGACGGCCCAGAAGTTCCCCGGCTCTCGTCTTCGGCTCTATGCCGAGACGGTTTTGAAAGACAGTCCGGAAGAGGGGAAAGTCATCATTCAGCATGCGATTCGGCGACTCCGCGAAGGCGGTGACATCAAGGAAGTTCTGGGCCGGCTCTACACGGATCTTCAGGAGAAGCTGCCGTCGCACGATCAGCATTACTTCCTGACGCGGGCGGCCTATCCACACCTGGAGCCGGATGAGAAGGCGGAGCTGGTGACGACGTCGGAGGTTGACGTCGGCCGTGCTGAACTGGTCACGGTTCACACCGATCAGACCGGTAGAGAGCTGCGGATCCGCCCCGTGGCCGACTCGCGTGAACTCGACACGCTCCACCGCATTTTCTACACCGGTGGCATCGGCGGTGGGCTGACGGCAAGCGAGAACTTCCTTGTGGGTGTGGACCGCGGCGGGTATGTCGTCGGCGGCGCGGCGTTCATCCGGCGCACGCCGCATCATGTGATCCTCGATAAGATCGCGGTGCTGCCTCGTTGTCGGGGGCGGGGCATCGGGCGGATTCTGTTGCAGGAATTCCTCAAGCGCCAGCGGGCCGAGGGCGTCACCATCGTATCGGGCGAGTTTATCCGCGCGAGTTGGCTGGCGCAGTTCGGCTTCGCCTCTCATCCGCGATACGCGGGCGTGGTTCTGCCGTTGAGTGAGGTCGCAAGGGAGCAGCCTGTAGGGACCACGTAGTCATCAGTCAGCCAAGAAGGATCGCGGATCATCGTCCGGACATCGCGGTCTCGGCTGCGTGTCGAACGGCACGTTCTGGTTCGCCTTGGCATCCATTGCCGCGAGCATGAATCAACCAGCCGAATGTTTTGGCGAGTAGTGGCAACGAATTGAAGGCTCTAAGCGTAATGTCTGTGTTCTAGCACGGTCGTCGCATAGGCCCCTTGCTGAATAGCAGGCATTATAGTCAACAAATCCTCTCGTCCCCGGCCGCGGCCGGGCGAGCCGCGTCTGTAAACCGGTAGCTCTCGATTCGCCGTTGGACTACGCCTATAATGAAGCGGCAGCCACGGAGAAGCTGCTGGCTTGGTGGCTAACACATTTGCGGTCATCTGCATGCGAAATGCAAATCACAGATGGGAACCGCCGATGGCCAAAATATACATCGATCGCCTCCTTGAGACCGCTGTCAAGCAGAGCGCCGATTTGTATTTGACGCCCGGCTTCGAAGAGCAACTGCGATTGAACGGCAAGATGCGATCGCTGCAAACAAAAGTCCTCACGACAAAGGATATTGCTGAGATAGGCGAAGCCATCACGCCGGACAGGGAGCGGCACCAACTTGATGAGCATGGCTCCACGGTTTTCTCATTCAACTTCGGGGAGATGGCCCGCTTTCGCGTGACCGTGATAAGGTATCACCATGGATACGACCATGGGTACGCGTTGGCGCTGAGATTCCATCCGCCGCGTCCTCTGCCTCTGGAGGAGCTGCAGCTTCCACACACCGTCCCCGGGTTGTGTCGACGCCCTCGCGGCCTGTTTTTGATCATCGGTCCGCAAGCCTCGGGCAAGACTACGCTACTCGCATCGATCGTCGATTACTTCAACCGCAAATTCTCCGGGCGCATCCTCACTATTGAACGTTCCATCGAGTTCGTCCACCTTCCGGAGCGTGCGACCATCGTCCAGCGCGAACTCGGTACGCATGTCAAGACCGTGTCAGACTCCCTCGCCGACATCGCCAATTTCGGGGCCGACGCGGTGGTGATCGACGATTTGCAGGAACCCGACACTATTCTTGCGGCTGTGGAACTCGCTTACGCGCGGCGCTTGCTTGTGTTTGCCGGCATGAGCGGACGAGGGGCAATCAACGCGGTCAGGCGGCTTACCCAGGCGGCCCTTTCCGCGGATCGGACGAATTTATCCGGTGCGCTCTCGGAAACATTGGTCGCGGTCCTTTACCAGGAGCTCTGTTCCGGCACCCATGAAAAACCCGTTCCCGCCCGGGAGTTCCTTGTCGTTACGCCGAACGTCAGCAAGTGCATTCGCGAACAGAACTTCGAAAAGATATGCGACTTGATGCAGAGCGACCGCCGCTATGGAATGCAGCTCATCGACGATGAGCTCTGCCGCCTCGCGGTTGACGGCAGCATTGCGCGTGATGAAGCCATCGACCGATCAGCCGACCCCGGCATCATGGCAGAACGCTTGGGAGGACCCAGCGATGACGACGACGGGGGGGCGCTCACCGACCCAACGCCTGCTCGCCCCAAGACTCCGCCGGGCGATCTTTCCACACACGCCGATCCCGAATCTCCTATTCCCCCGTAGCCGCCCCTACAAAAACCTCCGCAGCAATGCGCGCCATACATACCCGAAATGAACGACCACGAGGAGGTGCATCACATCCGCGATAACACACCCCAAAGTTGCCAGACCGTGTGCCTCAGGCTTCCGTTGTCCCCGACGAATCGGTGACTGCGCCCCGAGCCGGCCGGTTGCTACCGTCTTCGAATTCCCACTCGCCAACGCTATTGCCAACACGCGCCACCAGTACGACAATTCGGATTGTGGATCGTATCGGAAAGTCACTACACGTCCGACGAAAGATGACGCGCACCATGGCAACAAAGAGATGGAAGCTCCCGAAGGGCAGTACGTGGAAGCAGAAGCTCGAACAGGAGCATCCGAATCACGGAAAGATCGTTGCGATTCCATCGCACATGCGGAAGCGGTTCGGCAGCGGCACGATGCTCATTCCCAAGCCACTGGATGTCGATACGCTCATGCGGAAGGTGAGGAAGGGCAAGCTCATCACGGCATCGCAAATCCGCGATCAGCTCGCGCGGCAGGCCGACGCCGACAGCGCGTGCCCCATGACCACGGGTATATTCATCCTGATTGCGGCCGAGGCGGCTGAGGAGGCCCGGCGGGCGGGAAAGAAACGCATCACGCCTTATTGGCGGACGATCAAGGACAATGGTGCCCTCAACGTGAAGTTCCCAGGCGAGGCGAAGGCCCAGGCGGCAAAGCTCCGCGAAGAGGGCTTCACCATCACGCCCGCCAAAGGCAAGCAGCCGCCGAAGGTCAAGGATTTTGAAAAATACTTGATGAAACTGTAAGCGCTCGTTCGTCGAAGCCCAGGCACGCGATGTACACACGCGGCAGAGACCGCGATCCGAATACCTCAAGCCCAACGGACCATGCGCTTCAAGGACGCTCATGGCAAGCCGGTCGCGGGCTCGCACCGCGACAAACGAACGGCGAAAGGGCATTAACACCACAGGAATCGAAAGCGGCTGAAATACAGCTCGACTTCTGCCCCGCTTAGGGTCATACTACCTGCCTGGACATGTCCGTTGGTCACGCATATCGAAATGGAGGTCATACGATGGCTCGACTCGAAGTGTATAGCCACTCCGGCCGATTGGGCGCCGGCGTCATTGTGGTTCCCCTGGCCGGCATCATCGCCGCCGTGGTGTTAGGCATTGCTTATAGCTATGCAGATGTCTACAGTCCGGTGGCAGGTTACATTTCCCTGGTGCTGGTCTTCGTTGCGGCGTTCGCCGTGGGATATGTAGTCTCTTTTGCTGCGTTCCAGTCCAAGAGCCGGAACACGAAGTTCGTGGGGCTCATGGGCTTTCTGACCGGCCTGCTGACGCTCTACACGTCCTGGGCCACCTTCACCTTCGCCTTGTTGCAGCGGGCCAGTGATGAGCCCCTGGCAATCGGCCTGGTGGACGTTTTCGCAAGCCCCGGAATGATCTGGGCGTTTGCCAGAGCGGTAAGTGCGGAAGGCTGGTATGAGATCTTCGGGGGTACACCGCAAGGGATCACGCTCTGGGTCATCTGGCTGATCGAGGCGTGTGTCATCATTGTGGTGTCTACGATTGCATCGCGGATGGCCCTTTCCAATCGCGTTTTCTGCGAGGACAGTGGGCAATGGTGCGAGGTGCTCAAGAACCGATTCCGCCTGGCGATCCTCGAAGACAAGGAAACGCTGCAGCGCCTTGTCGAGGGTGACCTGGAGGCGATGGCCGCCTTTCCTCCCGTCGAGCCATCGGACGCGCCGGCGCTACGGGTGGATCTACATCGAAGCGACGACCCGCAGGGAACGAAGGCCATGCAAATCAAGCTGGTCAAGCTCACTGAGGAGAAGGGGAAAGTCAAAGAGGACACGGACAGTCTCACACCCATCTACCTGCTATCGCCGGAGCAATACGAGCGCGTTGAGGCGTTGGCACAGCGGGATCCGGCAGAATACCGCCCGCCGGAAACCGAGGCCGCAATGCATGAGGCGCAGAGTGCCGTGGATTCCCAATCGCCGGCTTCGTCGTAGCGCGACATTCGACGGTCCCAGGAGAATAGCTGCATCCCCCTTTGGGTGGCACGGTCTAACTTGTTAGACCGTGCCGGACTTTCACGTCCCCCAACAAGTCAGGGACGCTCGTTTCCCTTGCGCCGTTGGCGCTTTTTTCGCGATGCACCGCAGCACGGATGCAAGGGGCAGGCGCTGGGCACACGCGGTTCATTTCGGTGCATCCGCTCTGTGGGCGAGTCAGACGGGATCGGCGATTGACCTCGGCCGAATGGGCCGGTACCGTCGGCGGCGGCCGCGGGTCGGTTGACTTTGATGCGATAAG
>CP070718.1:1332587-1344917 GCA_020350565.1 Phycisphaerales bacterium | reverse complement strand
GCGGCCAAGCTGATCGAGATCGGCTTCGACGGATACGCAATTGGGGGACTGTCAGTGGGTGAGACCCACGAGGAGATGATCCGCACGCTGCGCCCGGTTGCGGCGATGCTGCCTGCGGACCGGCCGCGATATCTGATGGGTGTGGGCATGCCGCGGGACATGCTGGCGGCAGTCGAGGCCGGTGTGGACATGTTCGATTGCGTGCTGCCGACGCGCAATGGCCGTAACAGCAATGCATTCACCAGATACGGGCAGCTCAAGATGCGGAATGAGGCCCACCGGCTGGATTCCAGGCCTTTGGAAGAGGAATGCGATTGTGAGACTTGCAAGCGATTCTCCAGAGGCTACATTCGTCACCTGTTCAACGCTGGCGAGATGTTGGCCGCGACTTTGACCTCGATTCACAACCTGCGGTTCTATCAGAGGTTTATGTCGAGAATTCGTGAATTGATCCGGCTGGGTGGTTTGGACAGAATCCTGGAGGAGTTCCCGATCGCGGCCGCCCCTCCATCGACCCGAGATGACGAGTAAGACCCATGATCGCGCAATTATCCATGCTGGCTCAGGACGCCCCGGCCGGAGAGGGCAGCCCGCCCCAGGGCGGCGCCGCCGGAATGCTACCCTTTGTCGCTCTCATGTTTGCCATGATCATTTTCCTTTTCCTCACCACCCGCAGCCAACGGAAGCGGGAGCAGCGTCAGCGAGAGGAGATGTACGCCAGCCTGACCAAAAACGACCGCGTACTCACGGTTGGGGGCGTCATCGGCACCGTGATGACGGTCAAGGACAATGAGGTGGTACTGAAAGTCGACGAGTCCAACAACATCAAGATGACCTTCCTGAAGTCGGCCATCCAGAAGATCATCACCGAAGACGTTTCAGGTGAGGCGGAATCCAAGAGATAGTCTTCCTTCGCGGCATCCGCCCGGGTGTCGAACGAGCCGCTCATAAAGGGCGATTCTGTCTCATCGGCGATCTCGGCAGAGAGCCGTTCGGCTGGCTTGCGAGGCGCTTTCGGGGTCGTGATTCTCAAGTAGCCCTTTGAGTCGTTGGCGATGCCTGATGACTGCTCTTCAAGGCATCCGAGGGGCGCTTCGGCTCGGCTGTCCGCTTTCGGGTCAAACCTCCGCCAAGTGCAACCGTTTGGTGCAAGTTGCGAACAATGAAGAGACTGGTGTCGTACCATGCTTGAAGACCAGCGGCTGTCCGACGCCCGGTTTTTTGCCCTAGCTTGCATACATTTGTCAACTTAACAGGCCCGCGTTCAGAATAGGCTAGTGGAGGCCTTTCCGCATACACTCTGATGATTGTTCCGTATTGACGATCCGTCGATAACAGGTTAGAATCCGCCTATGACGCGGTCCGTCGCTGAGAAACCTAAAAGAACCGCTCGGAAGCAAGTCACGACGCCCCAGATCCGGACTTATCGATCTGCGGTTAACTATCTAAACTCTCTGACGAATTTCGAGCGTGTATCGCCTGCTCAGTACAACGCGAGCAACGTCACTCCTGCGCGCACGGCACGGCTGCTGTCCGCGCTGGGGAATCCGCATCGATCGTTCCGATCGGTTCACATCGCGGGCACGAAGGGCAAGGGTAGCACGGCCCACATGCTGAGCGCTATGCTGCGCTCGTGTGGGCATAAAGTCGGTCTGTATACCTCGCCTCATCTACTTGACGTTCGCGAGCGAATCGTCGTTGACGGCGAAATGATTTCCGAGAGCGCGTTCGCCCGGGCTGTTAAGGCGGTGGCTCAGGTTGCCAACAAGGCCCGCGTGCCCAAGCCAACCTACTTCGAGGTGCTGACGGCGGCGGCGTTCTATTATTTCGGGCAGCGGGAGGTCGACCTGGCCATCGTGGAGACGGGTATCGGTGGGCGGCTGGACTGCACGAACGTGATCAGGCCTGAGGTCGTCGGCATTACCAGCATCAGTTACGACCACATGAGCCAACTGGGCGAGACGTTGCCCGAGATCGCCGAGGAGAAGGCCGGTGTGATCAAGAAGGGCATACCGGTGGTTTGCGCTCCTCAGATAGCGGAGGTGAAGGAGACCATCCGTCGTGTTGCGGAGGAGGTCGGTGCCCCGCTGAAAGTGGCGGACGAGGACGTCAGTTTCAGTTGCCGGTTCGAGTTTTCGCGGACGGCAGGGCGGCATACACGGATCTGCCTTACGACGCCGACGAGCCGCTTCGAGCATCTTCACGTTCCTCTTCTGGGCGATCATCAGGCGATTAACTGCGGTGTCGCGCTCAACATGCTGGACGTGCTGAAGAACCGCGGCTTTGAGATCGACGACCAGCAGGCGATGGCCGGTTTGGCGGGCATGGGGCTACCGGGCCGTATGGAGGTCATCCGCGATGAGCCTCGGATTCTGGTCGATGGGGCCCACAATGCTGCCAGCATCGATGCTTTGATGCGCGCGATAGGGCAAAATATCCCTTACGACTCCATGGTGGTGATCTTCGGCTGCCTCAAGCACAAGGACATCCCCGGGATGATTCGCCGGATTCAGCTCGGCGCGGACAAAGTCGTCTTCACTCGGGTCGATTCACCGCAATCGGCCGATCCGCACGAACTGGCAGCCGATTATTCGGAACTCTCCGGGAAGCCGGCTCAAGTGGGTGAGACGCTTGAGGACGCCGTCGAAATCGCCGAGTGCGCGGTTTCCCGAGGTGATCTGATCTGCATCACCGGGTCGTTCTATCTGGTTGGGGAAGCGATGCGCAAGTTCGGCCAGCCGGTTCCCGCCTGATCATCCGGCGATGAGGGCCAAAAACGTTTGAAAAGTCCTTGAGCGCGCGCCTCTTTGGGCGAAGTGTCCGTAGTTCCATCTTGCCGTGAGTGTTGCTTTGCAATCCGCCGCTCAAAGTCACGTTCGCGCCGTGTTGAGGAATGGCGAAATCGTGCTGGAGGAGGCGGCTGACTGGCCCGAAGGCACCGAACTGATCGTCGCGCCGCTGTTGCCTGAGGATTCCGTCATTGAGAGACCCGATGGTCATGTGATCATCGTGGGCTTCGGTCTTGCCGGCCGATATGTTGCCGAACTGGCACAAGCCGCCCGATTGCCCTTCACGGTCCTGGAAAAGAACCCTGTAACGGTGGAGACGCAACGGGCCTTGGGGCGTGACATCGTCCTGGGAGACGCGACGGAGAAGGAATCGCTCCTGAAGGCGGGTCTGGCGGATGCCGCGATTCTCGCCTTGACGATCCCGGATGAAGAAGCGGTCCTGAAGGCAACCTCGCTGGTCCGGAGGTTGCGGCCCAACATCTACATCATCGCGCGCACCACCTATTCCTCGAAAGGGATGCGCGCCTCGCAGTTGGGCGCCGACGAGGTCGTGAAAGCGGAGCAGGCCGTTGCTCTGCAATTCTACGAGAAGCTACGCATCCGGCTGAGCAAGCACCCGAGAGACTCCGCTCCCTGAGCCGAAGCAACGCTCCTGCTCGCCTGATCCCTGTCGATGCTGGGGATGGAGGCTTCGAGCCGTCCAATTCAACTCGCGCTGCACAAGCCGAATGAATCCTATTCTCCGTTGGTATGGTTACCCGCGGCGACCAGAAGGAGCATGCCGCAGACGTACACCACGGCAATCAAGAAGGAGTCAATGCCGAGGCGGCGCAAGAGTCTTCGCTGGGTCCGGTAGGTCAGCCCACCGACCGTGATGGCGGTCAGGATCAAAGGCAACAGGCCGGCGATGATGTTCAGATTCACGTGAAAGCTCGGACCAGCCATGAGCAGAGGGTCTCCACGGAGAATGGAAACCGCCTTAAACATGGGGATGGTGAAAACGTTGAACATATTCGAGCCGAAGATGTTGCCGAGGGCCAAATCGAGGTTTCCGAGGCGGGCGGCGGCCACGCCGGTCGCGATCTCCGGAAGGGAAGTGGATAAAGCGATGAAGCCGGCTCCCACGAACGTGGCCCCGAGGGGTCGGCCGATCATCTCAATCTCGTGGGCGCCGAGGACGTCGCCCGTTCGCGCCAACCACCAGGCCGAAAGGACCAGAATCACGGAAAGCACAATGATAGGCAGCCCAAGTGAACTCCGCACTTCCTTGTCGGTTTGTGGCTCGTGAGACTCGCCGGCCAGCTGACGGGCGGTTTCATATCGGTGGGTCAGACGCATACAGGCAACGTAGGTGACGAGAATCGAAATGGCGCAGAAGATTTCGCAAAGCTGGCTTTCGACGGACATACCGAATTGCGTGACCAGCACAACGCCGAAAAGGGAGATGCCCAAGAGCAGGGCCCCGAATGAGCTGGTCAGGACATGGGAAGTGCTGGCCAGGCGCAGGACGGAGCCGCCTCCCAGTAAAGCGTTCAACAGGACAATGATGGTGATGTTGAAGGAGCAACTTCCATAGATGGCGGCGAAGGCCAGGTCAGGGTTTCCGATCCACACGGCGGTTCCGCCCGCCACAACTTCGGGGAGGCTGGTGACCGTGGCGAGGAGTATCAAGCCGACCCAGCCGGCGGATAGGCCATATCGGTCGGCCAGGGCGTCCGCATATTTGGTCAACTTGCTGCCGGTGATGATAACGACTGCCCCACCCAACACGATCTCGAGCAGAAGTGCCCAGGTCGGCAAGCCCTCACCAAAGATCAGCTTGGAAATCAAGAAGCAGGACTCCTACGGATAACGCAGGTACCGCACGCCGGTCAAACTGAGTCATTATAGCCGACGGTCTTTGTCGCCACCAATTGGAAAAGCCGGGCGAGTTTGCATGCGCTTACTCCGCTACGAAGAACCGGGCGTCTGTTCCCTGCCGTCCGACGCGCAGCCGGACGGTCCTCAGACACCGTGGGCAGCGGCCGATGTAAGCGGTTCCTTCGGGATTGCGGTACACACGCGTGTAGACACCGCAACAATCGAAGCGGATGCCGACCCAGGGGCGGCCACGCAGCGTCCGCGCCCGCCCGGTCTGAGGTTTGTCCGGCGGATTGCCACTGGTTTGAACGTGATCGTCAGACTCCTCGCTCATCACCGTTGTATCGGCTGAGCGCGCGGCGAGGCTTCTATTTTTCCCCAAGGAGTGGGCTCACAAAGTCTTCGATCGATTTGCGATGGCGGCTGGAGCGATCGAGAAGATGCGCGACCTCGGCATGCGTGTGCCGGCGGTCTTCAACCTGCTGGAGGTCGCGAAGGTTGACGAGCACGCTGTAGCAAGCGGCGCGTGCGGTTGCCTCGGCGAGGACGGCCGCCACGCCCAAGTCGCTCAGCAGGTACCCGCTGGCGTCTTCTTTGAATTCATCGAGGACGGCGAGCGTCTCCGAGGCCAGTGCCATCATTTCGAGAGGCACAAGGATGGCGGTGGCCAGCGCCGCCTGGTGTACCGGTTTGGCACTTTCGCTTTCCGTGACGTCTTTTGCCGCCTCCGTGAGACGAGTGTAAGCCGCGGCGTCCTCGGCGATGAGGCGGCGCATCGCCCGGTCGGCCCGGGCAAGTCTTTCAAGCGCACTTTCGACTCGGGCCCTCTTCGTCGGTTCGGTCTTCTTCCCGATGGAGTATGCAGCAACCATGCAGCCCATGGCGCAGGCCAGCGCACCGGACGCTGCAGCCACGGCCCCGCCGCCCGGGGTAGGCGTTCGACCGGCGATGCGGTCGAGGAAGTCATCAACCTTCAAGTTTGTGAATTCGTTCATGATTAATGTTCCTTCGTGAGGCGCCAGAGCAGCGCCAAATTCCCGGCTGCTGCCGTTCCCTCCGCAGGGGACATGGCCGCGAGATCGTTCGCGGCGCGCGGCAAATCGTCGAGCCGATCCAGGTCGTACCATTCCTCGAGCACAGCCACCTTGATGCCGGCCTCATCCGCGCGATCGACCGTTTGTTGCGAGACGTCTCGTCCGCCCCAATCGATTCGATCGAAAAGTGCAACGATGGGTCTGCGCATAGCGAGCAGGTAATAGCCACCATCGCGGCACGGACCCAATACAGCGTCTGATGCGTCCAGTTGGTCAACGGCCTTCGTAATCATGGCCTCGCTGAGTGTAGGGCTGTCGGCACCGAACAGGATGACGCGCTGTGCGCCGCCTTCGAATGCACCGACGGTCGCGTTCGTCAGCCTTCGGCCGGGTGCCCCGTGTTCCCGGGACCGATATTCCTTCAGCGTGTGCCCAACGAGTCGGGCGAAGTCCGATAGGCGGTTATCCGGCGTGCCCATCAGAACGGGAACGATTCTGTCGTGCCGGGCAAGCTGCTCACAGACGATCATTGAGGTCAGCCGGCGCGGTGCGGCCGCCTGTTCGGGCGTAAGCGGCGGCACCATGCGCGTCTTAACGGATCCCGGTTCCGGGTATTTAGCGAATGTCGGCGCGGTCGCGAGGGCCACGGTGGTAAGGTAGGCGGTGGCTTATAAGCGTCAAGTTGGCATTTCTCAGCAGGCACTTTGATTCGTATCGTGTGGGTGCGCCTTGAATTCCTGTGCTGAGCCTGCAAGAATAAGATGTTGAAGAGGGTGTGGCACGCTCTCATCCAGCTTTTGGGGCCATCCAACCGCGTTTTGCGATCCTGCCAACCAGGGGGAGACCAGCAATGAGGAAGATCACAGGGGGCAGTCTTGCCTCAGTTATGGCATTGGCCACGCTGTTTCTGGGGGTCGGTGCGGCCTCGGGTGCAGAAGAGGTCGTGCAGAACGACTCGATTGTCGATTTCGGCGAAGCGGTGATCGTGGGTGATTTCAGCCCGGGCGAAATGGCGGGCGCGGTTCTGACGTCGCCCTGCGACGGTGCGATCGTGGCCATCCGAATCCTGTGGTTGGAAGGCGTTGCAGGGCATGGGGAAAGCCTGGAGCAAGCCATCCACATTTACGATGACGCCGGCACCTTTCCTGTTCCTGGCATTGAATTGGAACTCCTGGAGGGCCCGGTGATGACGCCGGGATTCTGGAACGAGTTCAGTTACACGGACGGGGCCCAGACGATCCCTCTGAATGTGCCGGTCTCGCAGGGGCAGGATTTCATTGTGATGCTTGAGTTCTACAACCAAACCGACGTGGGCTTGCCCGAGGGTAGTCCGAGTGTCGTCCGCGATAACGATGGGTGGAACCCGGGTCGGAACGTGCTGTACGGCTATGTTCCGCCACCCTGGGGTTCGGGCTGGGACTGGTACGACTTCAACGAAGAGAGCACCGTCTGGTTTATCGCCGGTGATCTCGGCTTTCGAGCGGTCATCGAATGCCCGGGTGTCACAGGTGCCTGCTGCGATTTCAATGGAAATTGCACGGACGGAGTGGAGGAAGTGGACTGCCAGGGTCCTTTCGATACCTGGTTCGGAGAGCAGCAGTGCGCAAGCGTCACGTGCCCCGACCCGGTGGGTGCTTGCTGTAACGGAACGGGGGGCTGCCTCGAGGAACAGACGCAGACGTTCTGTGAGGACACGCTAGGCAGTATCTACGCCGGAAACGGTACCACCTGCGCCAGCGGTGTGTGCGATCTCGGTGCCTGTTGCTCGCCGTTGGGTACTTGCGAGGACGTCATCGAGCTCGAGTGCGACGACCTGGGCGGCGCGTTCCAGGGTGCGGGAACGGAATGTGGGACGACGCAGTGCCCGCAGCCGGAGGGCGCATGCTGTGTGGATCAGACGTGTGTTCCGGACCAGACGGAGGAGAATTGCACGGGCTTTGGCGGCGAGTGGGTCGGCGCGTTCACGGATTGCGGTCCACCGGATCCCTGTGCGGTTCCCTACTGTGGGACGCTGCTCAACCCGGCCGTCTGCAGGGGCGATGCGAGCGGTGATGGGGAGGTGACACCGGCCGACGTGGGGCTGGTCAAATTCTGGTATGGCAGCACGGAGCAGGACAGCCTTTGCTATTATGACATCAACTGCGATGGCTCGATCAATCCGGCGGACGTCGGGCTGGTGAAGTTCTATTACGGTACGTGCGATGCCAGTGATCCACCGCCCTGCTGGGCGGAGCAGTAGGCCGGAGTCCGGCGAGCGGCGGGCAGAGCGAAACCAGGCTCATGCGCGCCACCGGCAGGTGTTCGTGCCGATTGACGAGAATGAGAAGCGGCCCGATATGAAGTGGGCCGCTTTTCCTTTTGGCCGCCGCTGGCGCCACGCTATTCCATGACGGCAAGTAGCACCTGTCTGCGATGTCGCCGCTCGTGGTCCCCTGGGAGCGGTCTCGCATTGGGGCGGAACCGCGTTTCTCGACAGTGGGCACATACTATCGCCGGCGTGGTCGGTCCAGTGTCACCACTCCGCCGTTTTCCCTGAGACTACCATGCTCCCATTTCGCCGACGACTTCGCCCAGCAAGTCTTTGATCGTGACGATGCCGAGCATCTGGCCGCCACGATCCACGACCACGGCCACAGAGTGTCCCGATTGCTGAAGCAGGTTGATGGCGTTCGACACCGCGTCATGTGGACCGATTGTGGCGATCGGGCGAACTGCGTCACTGACTTTCTCCCAGGATTCGTCTGCCAGCAAAGCGTCAATCTTGACCAGCCCGATGATGTGGCGTGGGTGCCGCTCGTAGACCGGGACGCGGGTATGCTTGCTTCTTCGGGCGATCTTTAGCAGCTCATTGCGATCGGCGGATGCGGCGACGGCGGTGACGCGGTTGCGCGGCACCATCACCCGATGAACGGGCGTGTCGGACAGTCTTACGACGCGATCCACCAGCTCAGATTGCTCGTCGCCGATCACGTCGCCTACCAAGGCCTCTCGGAGCAGGATCGCGACGCGTCTCTTGGGCTCAAAGGCGGCGAGCCTGACCGCGCCGGGGCCGGCAAGTCGTGTTACGACTCGGGCAAGCGTGTTCAGGACGCCAACCAATCCGCTCAGCATGAACAGCCGGGCCGCCGAGGCCAACAGGAGGCTGCCGCGCAGCATGAGCCTGTCGGCATTGAGCTGGAACAGGTTCTTGGGCAGCACCTCGCCAAAAACGAAGACGACCGGCGTCAGGATGGCTACGGTATAGACTTCGGTTTCCCGATCACTAAGGCTTAGATACTCAGACAGCGCAAAGGCGAACGCCGCCGTCGTCATATAGTTCATCAGATTGGTGCCAATCAGTGTCACCGTCAATGCGGACTGTTCGTTTTCGACGAGTTTCTCCACGCGCCGGGCGGCCTTGTTGCCTTGCTCGAAGGCGAGGCGGAGCCGCAGGCGATTGACGCAGTAGATGCCCGTCTCGGAGCCGGAGAAGAAGCCCGACAGGAAAAGGCCGCCTAAGATAATGAGGATGGCGATTGCGAGGGTCATGGGATCACCTCCCCCCGCGGTGCCGGGCGCTCATCGCGGCGAAGAAGCACGCGCTCAACCCGGCGATGGCGGACCGAATCGACGGTCAGGGTGAGGTTCAGGATCCGAATGGAGTCACCCTTCGCGGGGAATCGCCCGAGCCTGGCAATGATCAGTCCGCCCAGGGTGTCGATTCTTCGGTTGATTTGGGCGACGCCGAATCGGTCGGCCCAGACGCGGACACTCAGGTTACCCGACAATACGTAGGTGTTCTCATCGATCTGCTGGGTGGTCTGCTCGGGCTCGGGCGCTTCCTCTTCGCCAAGCTGTCCAACGATACGGGAGAGCACGTCGACGATTGAAACAAGACCTGTCGTGCCGCCGTACTCGTCGACGACAATGGCCCAGCCGGCCCCCTGATCACGAAAGTGTCGGATGAGGTGAACGAGCCGCGTTTGCTCCGGTACGTAGTGAACCGGGCGGATGAGTGACTTGAGGGGGGCGTCGGGTTTGAGGAGCAAATCACGCCGGTCGATCATCCCCTTGATGTTGTCCAGATCACGGCCATATGCGGGCAGCCTGCGCTTGCCGGAGTTCCGCGCGGTTTCAATGATGGTTTCTCTTGAATCCGCAACGCGAATGGCCTTGATGTCGACTCGGGGCGTCATGACCTCCCGGACGCTGGCGTCACCCAGAGCCACGACGGCCTGGAGCATTTCGTTTTCCTTGGAGGTAATCAAGCCCTGCCTGGCAGAGTGCTGGACAAGCAGGCGGAGCTCGTCGGGGCTCACCGCGTCATCTTGCGGCATTGGGGCCAGAAGCCGGGTCAGCGGATTGACCAGAAACGTGGCAAGCAGCCATTGAATGGGACCCAGGATCAGCTCGAGCACGCCGATCACCGCAGCGGACAGCGGACTCATACGGCGGGCCGCAGCCAGGGCGAGCGCCTTCGGCAGAATCTCACCGAACATGATGACGGCCAACAAAACCATCAGACCGCCGACGGCCGCAAGGGCCGGGCTGCTGTGTTCCAGACGTTGGAGGGCGATGAAGGAAAGGCCGAAGATGGCCACGTTGACGCCGGTGTTCGTGATGAGCACCGTCATCAGTACGCGGCGCGGGTGCTGCATCAGGCGGTAAACCTGGCGTTTCAGCGGCATCCTTGCGTCGCGGAATTGGACGAGCGTTGCGCGGTTCAGGGCGAACAGGGCCGTCTCGGAGCCTGATGCGATGCCGGAACAGATCAGAAGTAGGAGCAATCCAAGCCAGACCATTGCCCGCGTATTCTACGGGAAAAGTGGAACGCAGGTAGGCATTTCGGGCTGATGGGGTCATCCTCGTTGCGATCGGGCCAGCATGGCCAGATTGCGGGCGAAGGAAGACTGCCCCGGACTGACGTCGCGTCCCCATTCGATCCATTTTTCGTGGACGGTCCCACGGACCGGCCTCCGCGTAACCGTCTCCGGTTGGGTCGGGTCGACAGGCACGGCAGAAGGTGCTCCAGGAGCGGCGTACCATCCTATGAACACGCCAAGGATCAACAGGGCGGCCGCCCGCAGGGTCGCCGCGACCAAGCGTACGGGAGCCGGACGCGTGCGCACGACTTTCAGCCTGCCGGTTCGCTCAACGGCGGCGTCCAAGGGGATGGTGTCCAGACGGTCCAGTTCCGACCGGGTCTGCCGCAGGGACTCCACCTCCGTTCGGCACGCAGGGCAGGAGGCCAGGTGGCGCTCGGCCTCTTGCCGTTGGTTCTCATCCAGCTCGTCGCCGAGATAGTCGGCCAGCCATTCCTGGAGTTCCCGGCAATTCATGGCTCATTCTCCTTGCTGATGCCGCAGGGCGTTCCGTAGAGCGCGCAAGCCCCGCACATAGTGGGTCTTTACACTGCTGACCGAGAGGCCCATCGAGTCCGCGATGGCGGCAAACGTCTCATGATCGTAAACCTTAGCGACAACGACGGCCCTTTGATGGTCACTGAGCTTCTCCAGTCCTGCTGCAACGGCACGCTGAAGCTCTCGCTGTTCGGGCGTCCTATGCGGCTTCTCCCGCTCGGCCATCCTGGCCTCATGTTTGGCGGCCGACTGTCTGCGACGGAGGACATCGATGCAGTGATTCGTGGTCATGCGTCGTAGCCAAGCCGTCTTGCTTCCGATGTGATGCCCACCGGCCCGCAGCCACTTCAGCAGAATCTCCTGTGTCGCATCGAGGGCGTCGTGGTGGTTGCGCAGGAAACGATAGGCCCAGCGGTAGATTTGCGCTTGGACCGTCCTGTCTACGATGGGCGGGGACGACATTCGAGGATGCCTCGATCGAGCATTGACCAACGGGAAGTGGGCCGGCACGGAGGCCGGCCCCACTGTATCATAGGAGCCGTGCTTCAGGAACCTTGCTATAGCAGCCTTGCTGCTTCGTGGAAGCCCTGTTGTCTTCCAGGAGTTCTGCCGCTTCACAGAGGGTGGCTGATTGTCCCGGTGCTTCCTCCCTGCGTGGGCCTACTCCTCATCGGGGACGAACGACGTCGCCATAAGAATCACATCGTAGTCCAACAGGGCATCTCCTGTGAAGTTCCAGCAGCAGCGGTTCGGGGCTCTTTTGAACTCGTCAGCGAACAGATCGCAGAATAAAGGCTCGTCGATCGGTAGCCCGGTCCAAGCACCGCACTCATCTCTGCCGGATGCCTGCTCGTCGGCCTCCTTCGGCGCGTCTTTTTCGTCCAGCGTGGCGACGAGCTCATTCGTCGGAGCGAAGTCCTCCTCGTCACAGCTATGCGCGACGATGCGCCCCGGCATATCGACGCAAACACGCCACTTCTCATCTGTGAGGTCTTCGGTAATCGAGTAGCCTTCGCGTGCGAGCTCATACGCTCTGACAAAACGCTCGATCAGGCTACCAGGCAAGCCGCCGTTACTGAGCGTGGACTTCAGCGTTTCGAGGACATCGGCCAACACGCCTTCCTCGAGCTTGGCCGCCGCGTCTGCCATTTCGTCCGTGTGCAAGAACGAGATCATTTCCAGGGTCTTTGCCCGCAGCTCTTCGGAATGATAGATGGCTCTCACGTTCAGCCGGATCGGCAGCCAGACCTGTGGGGGGATCTCGTCTTCCAACGATCGGGCGGCCTGGTCGATGAAGGTGATGGTCTT
>CP070718.1:1308937-1332487 GCA_020350565.1 Phycisphaerales bacterium | reverse complement strand
GTGTACGCCGTCCGGTATTCCCTGGCGCAGACGGAATTGAGCCTCGAATTCCTGGTGGAACGATTCTCAAGACTGTTGGAGCACGGCCTCACCGGAGAATCGCGCTGGAGAATCTGGACGGAGGCCTTGGGCCACTGGGCCGGCAGCCCGGTCTGGGGTCTGGGGCCGAACTCCTGGCTCAAAGTGAACCCGATCTTCGCATCTATTCACAGCAGCTTTGTCGGCCTGTTGTTCGATGTCGGCCTTTTCGGCCTTTTCGCCTGGGCCTTGTTTTTCGGTTCCACGCTGCTGCATGGGCGGGCGAAGCTCGTCGGGCACCTGCCCATGCGGGACCAGCAGTTCTTTTTTGGGTGCCGTGCCGGCTGGACCGTCTACTTGATGCTGATGATGGTCGAGCTGCCCTTCACGTCCGGCCAGCCAAAGAACAACATTTTTGCATACGTGGTGCTGATGTTTCCTCTGCTGGTGATGATCCTTTTGCGGGAGCGGGCGGCCTTGGGGCTTCGTGCGGCGGACGCACAGCCGTTGCTTGAGCCCGCCTCCTATGTGGAATACGGCGCACGGCCGCAGCCGCACGGTTCGCGGCCCGGAGGGGGAGTGAGACGGCGTTGACTTCGCTGCGTGCTGGTTGCTGCAGGAATCACCGGGTTGCGGTGCGGTCGGATAGGCCGCACAGTGCCACCTTGCCCGACCGGGATTGCACCAACGCGGATGCCACGCGGGCTAGGCGGCGGGAAGGCACGGATCCGGGGTGATGGCCAGCAATCTGGAGCGAATCACGGGCAAGCTGCGGCGGGAAGGGCCGTGGTCGATCGGACGACGGTTGCTCTATCGGCGTTGGAGGCGCGTGAAGAACCGGCGGCGGCGGCGGCGCTGGCAGCAGCCCGATGTCCGGGTGCCGGCAGGGGCGGTGGACGGTTCTTCCAGTATCGCGCATGCCCAGCAGCTCTGGCCTGGCGCAGCGGAACGGACATGGCTGGGGCTGGCGCAGCGACGCTGGCCCGACCTGCATTCTCGCGCGCGGCGGACGGCCGAGGGCGCGGCCGAGGGACGCTTTGACCTGCTCGGGAGCGGTCCGGTCAACGTGAAGGACGATCGCGGCCGCATCCGCTGGCACGACGACTTCAAGGCCAGCGTTTCCTTTCCTCATGATGTGCTCTACCTGGACGTGCCGATTCTTCTGCAGGAAGGCGCGGATGTGAAGGTGCCGTGGGAGCTCTCCCGGTTCCAGCACGTTTTCGCCTTCTTGTGGACGGCGCCGGAGCGGTACGGACCGGTTTTCCTGGAGCAGTGGCGGGACTGGATGGCGGCGAATCCCGTCGCCCGGGGCGTGAACTGGTCGTGCACCATGGACGTGGCGTTGCGCGCCATCACGTGGACGGCGGCGCTGGCGGCCTGGGGCGCGGAGTGGGAGGCAAAGACGAGGCAGTCGTTCGTGGCGGCGCTGGCGACGCATGGGCGATTCGTTCGCGACAACCTGGAGTGGGCGGTGGGCGCACGGACCAACCATTATTTCACGGACATCGTGGCCTTGGCCGTGCTGGGGCAGGTGTTGTCGCCGTACCCGGAGGCGCGGGATTGGCTCTCGTTCGCCCGCAAGGAGCTGGAACGAGAGGTGCCGGCCCAATTCGCGCCGGACGGCTTCAACAAGGAGTGCTCGACCACCTACCACCGGCTGATGGTGGAGCTCGCCACGCTGGGGGCTCTGGCTTGCCGGCGTGCGGGATTTGATCTGGAGGAACGCTGCCGGGAACGTATCGTGCAGTCGTATCGGGCGATCGCCGCCTGCGTGGACGCCAGAGGACGAGCACCGCTGATTGGTGACAACGATAGCAGCCGACTGTTCCCTCTGGTGCCGCGCGCTGACGAGGAGATGGGGCATCTGCTGCCGGTGGGCGCAGAGGTACTGGATGTGGATGAACTTGCAGGCGAGGAGGCGTCACCGGAGCTGGTGTTGTTGACAGGCCAGGCGGGGCTACAAGCGTATGACCGGCGGGCGGCAGGAAAGTCGGTGTTGTGCCCAAAAGCATTGCCGGACGGGGGTGTTTTTGTTCTGGGAGATCGGCACCACCGTGTGGTGTTCCGGTGTGGTCCCCTGACGTATCCGCCGGTCGGCGGCCACCGGCATCTGGACCAGTTGTCCATCACCGTGACGGCGGGCGGTCTGGCGATGATCGTCGACCCAGGCCAGTACTGCTACACGCCCTATCCGCAACGGCGAAATGGCTATCGAGCCACGGCTGCCCATAACACAGTGGAAGTGGATGGTGAGCTGCAATGTCGGGTCTTCACGCGTGGCACATCAATCTACAGCGTCATCAACGACGTTTCTCCCTCTTGCGATGGCTTCGTGCAGGAGGGTGACCGGGTGCGGATAACCGGGCGGCACGTCGGGTACGCGCGGCTGCCCGGGGGTGGTGAGCATGTACGCTGCGTGGAGTATGATCCGGTCGCGATCCGCTGGACGGTGTCCGATCGCCTGGCGCTGCAGGGTGCCCATCTTTGTGTCTGGCGGTTTCATCTGCATCCGGAGGCCAGTGTCGCGGCGCGGGATGGGGGCTGGATGATCGAGCGCCGGGGGGTGCGCCTCCTGCTCCGCTGGCTGGACAGGGATGCACCCACGGGAGAGGTAACGGCCAGCACGTATGCCTCCGGCTACGGGCAGGAGGTACCGACTCAGACGCTCGTTTTCCGCAAGGAAACGGATGGCATGGTGGACTGCTGGTGTGCGTTGGCGCTGGTACGGGAGGGAGAATGAAAGAGCAACAAAAGCCGTTGCAGTTGGTGTATTTTGCCGGCGAAGGCATTTTCTCTCCGGTGCTGGATTCTCAGGTACTGATGCCTCTGCGCCTGCTGGGCCGGCATGCGCCGCACATCCGACGTCACATCCTGTTTTTGACCAGTCATCGATACCGCAAGCAGGAGACCATCGCCCCGCGTCAGGAGCAAATCCGCCGGATGTTGGAAGGTGTGCAGATTCAGTTCCGCTACCGGCCGGTGCTAGGGCTGCCCGTCCAAGCTCCGATATGGGCACACCTGCTGCGCCGAGCCCTTGCGGCATGGCGGCTGCCGTCGAATGAGCCGGTCGTGGTGCACTGTAGGGGAACAAGCACCGGGGCGGCGGCAGCCCGGCTGAAGCGACGAGATGGTCGACTTCGTTTGCTTGTGGATGTGCGCGGGGACGTCTCCGATGAAATACGCCGCAACAAGCGGCTGCGCTGGTACGGTTGGATGCTGCCCAAGAACTACCCTAGAACCGCCCTGCGCGCCGCCGACGGTCTGAACACCGTTACCGCAAGACTAGCGGCGCGCTTGGATGAGTTGGGTATCCTGCCCGGGGAAGTCCCGCGCATTGTGGTGGGCTGCTGTGCGGATACGCAAAGGTTTTACTTCGATCCGGCGGAACGGGCCCGCCGCCGCCGGGAGCTCGGCCTCGAGGACAAATTCGTCGTGTGCTACTGCGGTGCCCTGCAGTATTGGCAGAAGCCGGACGCGCTGGCGGAGGCGTTTGCGGCGATACGGCATGAGATGCCGGATGCCCACATGCTGGTGATCAGCCGGGAGCCGGAAGCACTGTACACGCAGTTGGCGCAGCGGGGTGTGCCCGAGGAAGCGGTGACGGCCCGGTCGGTCGGCCATGATGAGGTGGCGCCGCACATGATGGCGGCAGACGTTGCGCTGCTGCTGCGCGATGACATTCCCACCAATCAGGTGGCGTCACCGGTGAAATTCGCGGAGTACCTGCGCTGCGGCCTGCCGGTTATTCTGACACCCTACATCGGGGATTTCGGCGTGCTGATTCAGGAGGAGGGTGTTGGCGAGGCCGTGACCCTGCCCCTGGACAGAACGCAACTGACAGCGGGGACAAGACGGTTACGACAACGTCTGGAGCAGGAGGGAGAGTCATTTCGCCAGCGCTGCAGTGAGGTAGCGGCGGCGCGTCTTTCCTGGGATGGCCGGCTCCCCCAACTCGTTGACCTATATCACAAGCTGGCTGCCGCTGAGCAGGGGGGTGGAAGTTAGAGGTGGTTCCCCTTGTTGATCAGCAGCAGCTTCTTCGGCAACGGCATCCTCCGGCCACTGCTGGGGCAGCATGTGCTGCAGCCTTTGCGGGTGCTGGCTACGCAGCGGGAAAGCGTGCAGCGGTACGTCGTCTTCCTGACCAATGTGTGCTACCGTTACCGGGACATCGTGGGCGCGCGCGTGGACCAGCTCTGGGCCGTGGTGCCGGAGGTCAAAGTCCATTTCAAATACGGGTCCATCGTGGGGACGCTGCGTTGCAGCGGAGGTTCTCATCGGGATAAGCGACACCTAGGAGTTCCAGACGACGCATCCCGTCGACCATCGCCCGGCTTAAACTGCGGAGAACATGAGCAAGCTGCGCTCGGAGCCGCAGCCATGTTGGCGAGGGCGCTCGGCATCGATTAGAATGGGCTCTCGCCAAAGAAGATCGTCAACGGCAAAAGGCACGCGGGGCACGGCGGCGTTTCCATGGCGTCCAGCAGCGCCCTTTACGGGAATCAGCACCGCGATTATGAGCACGAAATCGACGGAACCCGTCATTGCGTCCGGCAATTGGCGAGCGGGCTTTTCGACGGGGTAGAGTGAGAGGAACGCGTTATGGGAACGATTCTGCGACCTTTGTTGCCGCGGAAGTTCGAGTATGTGCTGTTCAAAGCGGACAGCCTGGAACCGCCGGAAGACGCCGATTTCACCGTCGAACAGATTGGCCCGGGACAGGAACCCACGCCCGAGCAACAAGCCTTCTTCGTCAGGTGCGTGGGTTCGATGGGCTTCTGGTACCAGATGCGCTGGGTGCGGCGCGGAGAGGGATGGGCTTGGATTACACGCAACGACGGCCAACCGAGCTCCACGATGTTCGCAACTCCTGCCGAGCGGCTTCGCAAGATCTTCCCTGTGATTACGGAGGAGAAGGCGATGAATATCGGCCCCGGTTACACGGTGCCGGAATTCCGGGGTCGTGGGCTTTACACGAAGATGGTTCAATATGCCGCGAACGTCGCAAAGGAACAAGGGTGGGGCCCCTTTTACGGCCTGACGAGCCTCAGCAATGCGGCAGCGATACGCGGCCAGGAGAAATGTGGTCTAAAACGCGTTGGAGTTTGGGCGGGTACACGCGTGTTGTTCAACCTGATCGTGATGACGCGGCGAGTGTCGGACTAGCAGTGCCGGAAGTGGATGGCAATGCTGAACGAGATCGTGAGCTACACTGAATCGGAGCGCGCGGCGCAGATGGCGGCTGCCGGTCAGAAAGTGATCGAGCGAGAGGGTGTGTTCTTTAAAGAGCTCACATCCGGCTTCTTTGCTCCGGTCAATCTTCTCGCTGCCCGCGAGCGGGTCATCCGCAGGGTGCCGGGTACGCTTGGGCACAAGATGGTGGTGGCAGAGCCACGCCATGCGAACGGATACCTGAACATTATGGTCGCTCGGGATCTCCGCTCTTATGATCTGAACCTTTTCAAGAAGAAGCGTCGCTGGGAACTTCGCAAGAGCCTGGAGTGCGTGGAAGTCCATTTGCTGGAGGATCCGGCGGTTCTGCTGACGCAGCGCGCCCACGACGTCGATGTGAGCTTCCGGGAGCGAACGGAGTGGGGGGAGAGGCGTTCTGAGGCGGACTTCGACGCCAACATGAAGCGGCTGATGCGTGATGAGGGGCTCCGGTGGTTCGGCGGCTACATCGATGGAAAGCTTGCGGGATACGCCGTCTTGATGGTGGTTTGCCGAAACGGTTGTATCGGCCACATTGCGACCCATACGGACTACCTTTCGATGGGCATTAATGGTGCTCTGCTCTACGAGATTTGTCGGCGCTGCCGGGAAAGCGGAGTCGTCGATCAGATCTACTTCGGCTTATGGAGCACCAAGTCATCACTCAATCAGTTTAAGGAGCGCATGCTCTTCAAGCGGCGCGACCTGCCAGCCTATGTTCACTTGCGTTGGCCGGTAAACTGGGGGCTCCGTCTACTCAGGCCGCTGGCTTACCGGCGGGTGGTCGGCTTCTCCCCCGACCAATTCGAGAAGGGCGAGGGCGGCGGGTGTGCGGAGGGAAGCCCTTCATGAGCCGGCCCGCACGTGATGAGACCCTGGTGATCCTCTCTTCCATGTACGGCTATCGTTACGATGGTGGCATACACGTACATCTTTCATTTGGCCGGGTCATCGACAATCTTGCCTGGCGCTATCGGCGTGCATACTTGAGTATCCCAATCGCCAATGAAAACCCCGATGAGAGACGGGATTATCGCATCCAAGCGGAACACATCGAGGTAATCCCGCTGCCTTTCTTTACCAGTTCAGTGGCGGGCCTGAAGAAGTTTGCCGGACTCATTCGGGCCTACCGGCATATATGTCGCACCGGTGATGCGATATGGATCCGGGGAATGCTGCCCTATGTAATCGTTTTGTACTGGTTCGCGTTCGTTCACCGATGCAAAGTCTCCCATTGGATCATCGGTAATCCGGTGGCGCTGCTCCGATCACACCGGCGGGCGGGCAGAATCAAGGACATGTTCTCTCTTCTCTATGCCTACCAGGACCGGCTGTTCACCAAGCTGGGGAGCCGGCTCGTACGAGGATGGCTGGTCTGCAACGGTGGCGAACTGGGGGAGATTTTCAAGTCGCCGCGTACGGTGGTCACGGTATCCAGCACGGTTACGGAGGACGAGTTTTTCGAGCGGGAGGACACTTGTCAGGGGCAAACGTGCAGAATTCTGTTTATCGGATTCATCCGTCCGGAGAAGGGTGTCGAGTATCTTTTTGAGGCCGTCGGAAAGCTGCAGACGCAGAAGCAGTGGGAGCTGGTGATTGTCGGATCTTGCGAGGGCGAGAAGTTTCGCGATTATCAGGCGCGGCTGGACCAGTTGATTGAGCGGCTGGGCGTCGGCGACCGTATCTCCTGGGAAGGCTATGTGCCCTATGGCCCGAGGATGTTCCGCTACTTGCGGGAATGCGATGTCCTCGTGCTGCCGACACTGTCGGAGGGCACACCGCGGGTGTTGATCGAGGCTCGGGCCAACAGTCTGCCGATCATCGCCACCAACGTGGGCGGTATCCCGACATCGGTAACCGACGGTGTGGATGGGCTGCTCGTGCCCCCCAGGGACGCCGGCGCCATTGCCCGAGCTTTGGACAGGATTCTCAGTGACGGTGAGCTGCGGCGCTCGTTAATCCGCAATGGTCTGCGGTCGGCCAAGGTGATGGTGGTTGATCGCTTTGTGGACGTCGTCGCCGGGACCCTGCAAAGCCGGCAGGAGGAGCGTTCGGGTTGAGACGCATCATCAAGTACTTCTGGTTTCATTTTGTGATGTTGGCGACGGCGTGGCTTCCGGATAATGCACCGTTCTTGAGGCTGCGAGGTTTTCTTGCTCGACCGGCCTTTAAGCGGTGCGGACGGAATTTTCAGATCGTGCGTCACGTCAGTATCATTTTTCCCCACAACCTTGAGATCGGTCGCGACGTTTTTCTGGGTTATGGATCCTGGATCCATGCCGGCGGTGGAATTGTCATTGAGGATGAGGTGCAGTTGGCGCCGTACGTTGTGCTCATCGCGGGGGACCACAGCCTGAAAGATGGATCGTACCGGTTTGGGCCCGGGGAGCGGGGGCCGATCCGCTTATGCAAAGGTTGTTGGATTGGATCGCATGCGACCGTCACAAAGGGGGTGACGGTTGGGAAGGGAGCCTTGTTGGCGGCCAACGCGGTGGCCACGGCGAGTCTGCCTGACCATTCCATTGCCGGTGGAGTTCCTGCCAGAGTCCTCAAGGCTAACGTGATAAGCGGGGGGGCCGTTGTTGAATAGCGCTCCCTCATGCATGCTCACAGTCACGGGCGATTTGATGTTCCACGGCCCGATGGCCGAGTACATGCGCGCCAATAACGATCCTCTGTGGGGATTCCGTCCGGTGTCCGCCGCGCTGCTCGAAGGGGACGTGCTCTTCGGAAACCTGGAGACGCCAATATCCCGGCTTCGCAGGAACGAACCTGATGCACCGGACAAGTACTTCAGTCCGCCAGGAACCGGCAAGGCTCTCAAGCGGCTTGGCTACAACATCGTCAATCTCGGCCATAACCACATTTATGACTTCGGTGCGGAAGGTGTGGAGACGACGATCCGCGAGCTCGGCGAGGCCGGCTTGCCGTACATCGGCATCGGGCGCAACGCTGACGAGGCCGCGCGCCCGGTCATCGTCGAGAGCCCCACGGGCCTACGGTTTGGTTTCCTCGGGTATACCACCGCGAGCACCGCGCTGGATTCGAAACACGCCTATGTCGCTTGCTTCCCAGACCTCGAACGTGTGGCGGAAAATGTCGCGAATCTCAAATCCCGGGTAGGTGCCGTGGTTGTCTCCTGCCACACCGGTTCGCAATACAATCCCTACCCTGCCCCAGAGACTCGCGCGCTGGCGCGCACCGCTATCGAGTCAGGGGCGTCGGTTTTTGTAGCGCACCACGCCCACGCGCCGCAGGGTTGGGAGCGCATCGGTGGCGGAATCGCCTTTTACTGTTTGAGCGATTTTGTCGCGCCCGTCCAGAATGAACAGACCCGGCGGACCTATTTCGCCAGGATACACTTGAAAGGCGACGAGGTTTCGGGCCACGAAGTGGTTCCCTGCTACATCACCGACGATTGCCGCACTATCCTGGCGGAGGGCGACCTTCGTGAGGAGATCGCGCTTCATATCGAGGATATTTCCCGCGCAATCGTCCAGGGAGAGAGCGACGATCTTCACTTCGAGATTGCACGGGGACGCTTTTTCTCGCAATACGTCCGCAGTTGGATCGAAGAGTTGCGGGTGGGTGGGTTGAAGGCGATGATTCGAAAAGTCCGCAGTTTCCGTGCCTATCATCTGCAGTTGGCCTGGCGGATTGTTGCCGGCCGCCTTTTGCGGGGCAGGCGAAAGCGAGATCGGTCGTAATCAATTGCTACCCAATGGCGGCGTGTCATTTTGCCGCATGCGGATGGAAGCGGGCTTGTGCGGGGTCGAGCCTTGGCTTTCTCGAGATTTGCCGTGGGGGCAGGAGGCAGGGGCAGCGTCGGCCGATGAATTGCTGATTTGGGTCCATTATGGGTTAAAGGGATGATCAATGGCCAGCTTGGCGACGCGAATGGTATGGGCGATGCCGGCGCTACGGGACTTGGCTGCTACCTTAAAAGGACTGCAGCTCCACCACGAGCGGTACGGCAGGCGGTATCGGGAGATCATCGAGGAGATCCAAGATCGGGACACGTGGTCCCGAGAGAAGCTTCTGGCCTATCAGGCAGAGCGGTTGCGGAGTCTGATCCGACACGCGGCAGCGCACGTTCCGTACTATCGCAACCTGTTCGGACGTCTGGGGCTGTCCGCCGAGCACATCCAAGGCATACAGGATCTGCCTAAGCTTCCGATTCTCGAGAAGCGAGTGCTCCGCGAAGATCCTTTTTGCCTCATGGATGAACGGGAAGAGCGAAGCCGGCTCATCACTGAAGAGACCAGCGGAACGACCGGAACTCCTCTCCGTATTTATAAGACAAGGGAGTCACTGCAGGCGAATTACGCTTACTACGAGGCGCGCTGTCGCCAGGTTGCAGGAATGGAGTTCGGCAAGGACCCGTTCGTCATGCTCGGTGTGAGGCAGGTCGCCCCGATCGAACGAACACGCCCGCCGTTCTGGTGCTACAACTACGTCTGGAAGCAGTTGTACATGTCCGTGTACCATCTGTCGGATCAGTACCTCGGCGCCTATTGCCGCGAGCTTCGCGGCCGCCCCTATCGGGCGGTGCTCGGGTATCCGTCGAGCATCTACGCCGTGGCCCGTTATGTTCTCGAAGCGGGGAAGCCGAAGTTCGACTTCAAAGCCGCTCTCACCAGCGCCGAGACGCTTTACGACGAGCAACGGAGCGTGATTGAAGAGGCATTCGGCTGCCGTGTTTATGACCAGTATGGCTGTTCGGAGAACTGCGCTTTCGCGGCGGAGTGTCGCGAGGGCAGAATGCACATCAGTCCTGAATACGGCGTCGTGGAGGTCGTGGATCAACAGGGCCGCGTGGTCCCTCCCGGTGTCCAGGGCGATCTGATCTGTACCGGGCTGGTCAACTTCGGACAGGTCTTGATACGGTACCGGATCGGCGACACCGGCGCTTTGAGTGCCGAGGCATGCCCTTGTGGCAGCCCTCTTCCCGTGCTCGGGCGGCTGGAGGGGCGAACAGATCAGCTGCTCATCACGCGTGACGGGAGGCGGATCGCACGGTTCGACCCGGTCCTGAAGGACGTGGAGCGCGTCAAGGAATGTCAGATCGTCCAGGACGATCTCGACCTCTTCAGGATTCGCCTGGTGCCGGCCGCAGGCTACGGCAAAGCCGACGGTGAGAGAGTCGTGCAGAACCTGATTGAGTACATCGGAGACGCAAGGATCGAGCTGGTTATCGAGGACTCCATCGAACGAGCGGCCTCGGGCAAGTTTATCGCTTCGGTCTGCAATTTGACGAAGGAGCAGATCAGGTCCGCCTGCGGCGCGGCGGCCCAGTGAAACCCTTATCCGATATGCCAGAGACGTATTACAATCGCGAGAGAGTTTCCAGATCAGCGCCAAGGGCGCTTCACCAAGTCTCTTGGACCGGGCGTTCGCGTCCACTCAACCACAGACGCAATTGCGAGATGAGCATCCGACAGTCGAATGCGTAGCCCGCGTGCGCTCAGACGCTGCAGCAGACGAACCAATCCCGGCCGCGCCCGGGGATGTCCTTGATGATGTTGTCGTCGAGTCCGGAGTTCTTCAGCACTTCGGCCGGGCGCTCCCAGGTGTAGTAGCAGACCGAGCAGTTCCGGATCCTGCAGCGCCAGCAGCCAAATGCCTTCTTCCTTTCACAGATGCTGTCGAATTATCTGCTGTGGTCACGAAAGTACTAACCGACGTTCTTGACTTCGCTCAATGCCCAAAACCTCCGCCATGGGGCCAAAGCGATACAGCTGGAACATTCGGTTCAGTCTTCCATGAATTCGGCTACGGAATAAGGACTGCATGAAACGCTTCTTCATGCTGATTGGGTAGCCTTGTCTTTTGAGATTATTGACCTCGTAAACGTCCATCTCGTACGGATGCATGTAGACCACCGCGGGGTGTCCCTCACGGTTCACCTTGCCGATAGCCCAGGAGAGTATGGGCCAGGGCAGCAGGCGAAAATACCCTCCCCCGCACATCGGCAGGTTCTTGCCCAGGATGCGTACCGTGGTCAAAGGGAACTCAACGAGGTCGCACTCCTTCCATCGGTGGGGCCAGCGCGGGGCATCGGGCATGCCATAGCGTTTTCCCCTGATGGGAAAGATGGAACTTGAATAGGCCAGGCCGCACTCCGTCAGAATGGGTCCTGCCCACAAGCAGCGCTGATCAATGGAGAATCCCGGTGCACGATAGCCTTTCGGCGCGGTCCCGGTCTGACTCACGATGACGTCGATGGATCGACGGATATCGTCGCGGAATGCCTCCGGGGTCAGCATGAACACCGGCTCGTGGGCGTAGCCATGGCTGCCGATCTCGTGTCCCGCGGTCGTGATCATGTTCAGGAGGATCGGGAATTTCTCACAGACCTTGCCGAGAGCAAAGAAGGTGGCTCGCACCCGATAGCGTTCCAGCAAGCGAAGAAGACGCTCGACGTTGTGGATGACGCGCGTGGTGATTGGGTAACTCGTACTGACCGCGCCATGCAGCCAGTCCTCCAGGTCGATGGTCATGCAGTTGACGATCTTGTCTTCAGGCACGGATCAACGTCTCGCTCGGCTCGGGCGGACGACTTCCCTCGCGGGCGTTGCGACGCGCCTCTGCCCCGAAGATGCAGAAACGGACGATCCCTGCGAATGAACCGAAGCCATAAGCTACGTGGTACAAAAACATCGACATTGGCAAGATCAGAGCTACGAGGAGGCCGTGGGTACGACTTGTCTGGCCTGCTACCAGCAGGGTGACCAAAGCGTAGCTTATGAGAGCGAAGCCGAGAGGCCACAAAGCCCACTTGAAGAATATCGACAGAATCCCGAAACCCAGTAACCAGCTGACGAAGCCGAAGGGTGCAAAATAGCGGAATTTGAAAGACCACGGATTAGCAATGAGAGTCAGAACGTTCCACATTCCGTTTCGGTAGGCTTGACGGAGCAAACCGCGAAGAGTCCGCTGGTTGTAGTAACGGACAACGACTTTGGGTGTCTTGAAGATCTTTCCACCATAGTGAATGATTCGCGAGTTGAACTCATTGTCCTGATTGCGAACGAGCGCTTCATTGAAGAAGCCGATACGGTCGAACAAGCCGCGAGGAAAGGCACCGAACACCGCTGTGTCCGCGTATTCCTCCTTCATCGAAGTGCGGAACTTTGATCCGCCGACGACGATTGGATGCGTCGTCAGCGCGGCTACCACGCGCGCCATCACGTTTTCCCCGCCGGGCAGCGTGATGAGGGGACCTCCCACGTTATCGGCCCCCGTTTTCTGCAGATAGTGAACGCACTGGCTGATATAATCGTTGCCGTACTCCGCATGGGCGTCGGCGCGGAGGATGTACTCACCTTGGGCAACGCGAATGGCCCGGTTGAGCGCCGGCGGCACGATGCCCTCGGGATTGTCGATCAGCTTGATGTTGGGATGAGTCTTTGCGAAACGCTCGACGATCTCGCGGGAACCGTCCTTTGACATGCCGTCGGCGACGATAATCTCCATTCGTTCGGTGGGGTAATCCTGCCCGAGCAGGGTTTCGAGGCACGCTTGGATGTAGCGGGCCTCGTTCCTCATCGGAATGATCACGGAGACGAAAGGTTTTTTTTCTGCCATTGGGGGGTATTGTATTCGAGGGCGGAGAGAATTCCACCGGCTAAACTGGCCAGCCAGCTCGATGTGCCGGGGCTCGACAGGAGGAGGTATGGCGGTGAAGAGATCGCGTTGCGTACCGGCTTGTGAATGGCGTAATCCCCTGCGACGTGCCAATCGACCATGAAAGCCAAGTTAAAGGACTGGTATCGGGTTTGGGACGGCAAGAACGCGACGGCCTTCCGCCGCCACGTCAACTTGCGCAAGCTCCTGAACCTGCTGCGCGTGGAGTATGAAAAGAAGCGTGGTATCGCCCGGGTGAAAGGGCTGCCGTATACGATGACGGTCGACGTCACCAACGCCTGCAACCTGCGCTGTCCGTTTTGCCCGACCGGCCGGCAGGAGTACGGCCGGAAAAAACAGAACATGCCGCTGGACCAGTTCAAGCATATCGTTGACCATCTCAGGGACATGCTCCTGGTCGTGAACCTCTTCAACTGGGGGGAGCCGCTCGTTCATCCGCATATCTGGGACATGGTCGGATACTTGACGGAGAACAATATCGGCAGCGGCATCTCGACGAACTTGAACCTCCTGGATGAGGAGGGTGCCCGGCGCATGGTGTCGTGCGGACTGGAATACCTGGGCGTCAGCGGCGACGGGGTGTCTCAAGAAGCTTATGCCAAGTACCGGGTGCGCGGAAACGTCGATACCGTGTTTCGCAACATCGAGCTTGTCGTCCGGGAGCGCGAGCGGCACCGCACCCGTTACCCCCGCATCCATTGGGAGTATCTGGTCCACAAGTTCAACGAGCACGAGATCCAGCTTGCCCGGGAAAAAGCCGGGGAGCTTGGTGTCGATCACATCCACTTCCACGCCCTGGACTGTGAGGACCCGTCCTGGCTGCCCCAGGATCCCAAGTTTCGATCGCTGCGCGGCGGCTACAACCAACCGACCGATCGCAACCGCAGTCCGGCCGGCGTGGTGGAAGTCCGGGCACGGTGCCATTATCTTTGGCATAGCGTGACGTTCGGCGCCGACGGCGGCGTGGCGCCATGCTGCATGACGTATTTCAAGGAGGATGACTTTGCCTCGCTCGACGCGGACTCTGACTTCAGGAGCATCTGGAACAACGACAAGTACGTTCGGGCTCGGCGCATGTTCTCGGACGACCCGCTCAAGATTGCACCGGAGCACGCCGACGTCTGCTGCAATCGCTGCCTGGTGACGATGGCATGGCAGCGGGTCACTCCCAAGGACGTGGGGCAATCTGAGGAAGAGGCCATTCGGGTCCAAAAGGAGGAAGGGATCGTCGGGTGATGTTGGCTCTATGACACCACGCCTCCTCGATAAACCGGTAGCTTGCGAAGACGCTCAGTTGAACATTGTGCTGGGCGTCTCCGGAAACCCGGTTGCCTACCGCGACGGAAAGTGGCGCACCCACCATTCGTTTGGCCGCATCGTGGATCTTCTGGCAGCCCGCGTTCGCGTGCTGCGCTACCACGCGGCGGAGATTACGGGCATGACAACGGAGGCATGTGACTATGCCCTTGATCAACCGAACATTTCCGTTTGTACGTGGGGGCAATGGTTCAGCTCGCAGCGGGCGCTCAGGCAGCCATTGCGTTTGATCCGTGATTACTGGCGGCTTGTCCGGGCGTCAGATGCGTTGTTTCTTCGCGGCACCACGCCTTTTCTGTGGACTGCGCACCTGTTTGGGCGGTTGTTCAACAAGCGGGTGGTGCATTGGATGCCGACCGATCAGGTGGCTATTATTAGAGCCGAACAGCGTCAGATGGGGCCTCTCGCAAAAGCGTTGGCTGTCGGTTATGCACGGATGGATCGGTTTCTCGTCAGGCTCTCAGCGGCGATTGCCGGCAGTCATTTTCTTGCCAACGGCCGCGAAGTCGCGCGGGCCTTCAGGTCTCCTCGCACGCACGCCGTGGTCAGCACGAGTATCACGGCCGAGGACTTCCACGTCCGCGACGATACGTGCACGAGCGACAAGATCCGCGTTCTGTTCGTGGGCTTTATCAGGCCCGAGAAAGGCATCGAATACCTGCTTCGCGCCTTGCCGCTGGTAAAGTCCGATAGGCCCGTGGAACTGGCACTCGTCGGCTCGTCGGCCCAGTTCTCGCAGGAGAAGAGGAGGCTGGAAGCGATCATTTGCGAACTGGGCATCGAGAACCGCGTACAATGGGAGGGCTACGCGTCCTTTGGCCGGCTGCTGTTTGGACAGATGGACCGGTCTGACGTGCTCGTGCTGCCGACGATGAGTGAAGGGACCCCCCGCGTATTGGTGGAGGCGCGGGCGCGGAGTCTGCCGATCGTTGCCACCCGTGTGGGCGGTATTCCGTCGAGTGTGACGGATGGACAGGACGGCCTGCTCGTGCCGCCGAAGGATCCTCGGGCCCTGGCGGAGGCAATGTCGCGAATCATCAATGACGCCGCGTTACGGAAGCGTCTGATTCAGCAGGGACGCGAACGCGTTGCGGGGCTTACCGTGGAACGGTTCGTCGATCTCGTCCTAAAGCTCCTGGCGGATCGCCCCCTGGCGACCCGAGAAAGCGGCATCGAGATCGCCGCAGACGAGACGGTCGCGACGCGTTCCCATTGAAGTGCTTCCCATCCACCGCAATCGGTGTTAATGATAGATTATGTTCCGCTTTCTTTCGTACGCCTGGTTTACTTTCGTGGTGAGCACCACCTCCTTTCTGCCAGACTCCTGGCCGATTCTCAAGCTTCGCGGATGGCTGGTCCGATGGTGTTTCAAATCCTGCGGGCGCAACCTGCACGTGGGTACCGGCGTGCGTGTGCAGTTTACCAACCGCATCGAGATTGGCGATCATGTGCTTCTCGCGCATGGGAGCTGGGTGCAAGGCGTGGGGGGTGTGAAGCTGGGTGACGAGGTCATGCTCGGGCCGTACACGTGCATCGCGACAAACGATCACACGAAGCAACATGGCTCCTATCGTCGAGGAGAAGGTCAGGCGGCCCCAATCGTGATGGAGCGAGGCTCTTGGACGGGTGCGCACGCGGTTCTGACGGCGGGTGTGACCGTGGGGGCGGGAGCGGCGGTGGCGGCCGGCGCCGTGGTTACCAAGGACGTTCCACCCAACGTTGTTGTTGGGGGGGTGCCGGCCAGGATCATCATGAGTGATGAGTGAAGCCAGGCGCGAGACCGCTTGCGGCATGGGTTTTTCGCCCGACCGTCTGTGCGGATAACGAGATGCACATCCTGTACATCCACCAGTACTTTGCGACGCCCAGGGGCCATACCGGAACGCGATCCTATGAGTTCGCTCGTCGGTGGGTGGCGGCCGGCCATTGCGTCACCATGCTCACCAGTGTCGCGCAGCTCACTCAGGAGGATCTGGCCCAGGCGTCGGGACGCCTCGTCCGGCGCTTTCGCATCGACGGGATTGAAGTACTGGCGTTGAATGTGCCCTATCAGCAGAGGATGGATGTCGTGCGGCGCGCCTGGGCGTTTCTTCTGTTCATGGTCCTGGCCGGATGGATGGTGTTGCGGATCAAGGGGGTCGACGTCGTCTATGCCACGAGTACGCCGCTGACGATCGGCATCCCGGCGCTGGTGGGGCGATACCTGTGCGGGCGGCGTTACGTGTTCGAGGTCCGCGACGTCTGGCCCGTTGTTCCCATCGCCATGGGGTTCATCCGTAATCGGCTGCTGATCAGCATGCTCGAATGGTTTGAGCGGCTGGTCTACCGCAAGGCGGAATCAGTCGTGGCGCTTTCGCCGGGCATGGAGGCCTGCATTCGAAAAGTGAGCCCGCCGGGCAAAAAAGTTGTTGTCGTCCCCAATTGCTGTGACACGGAGAGGTTTCGTCCGGACGTGGACGGGGCCAAGGTTCGACATGGGCGCGGCTGGCAGGATCGATTCGTCTGCATCCATGTGGGTGCGATCGGTCCCACCAATGGGCTGATGGCTGTGGTTCGTGCGGCCGAGCGATTCAAGAACGATCCGGACTATCTGTTTGTGCTCGTTGGCGATGGTAGCGAAAGGCCCCGGCTTTCAGCCGAGATCGAGCGGCTCGGATTAAGCAACATTCAGGTTCTTGGCAACGTTCCGAAGCAGAAACTGCCCGAATTGTTCGCTGCGGCGGATGTGAGTCTGGTCATCTTCGCCAATGTGCCGATCCTCGAGGATAACAGCGCCAACAAGTTCTTCGACTCGCTCAGTGCGGGCAAGCCGGTTCTGCTGAACTACAGTGGCTGGCAGCGTGATTTGATCGAGTCGGCTGGCGCGGGCTTCGGCTGCAAGCAGGGGAACGATGCCGAGTTCCACGAGAAACTGCAAAGGCTGAGCGAGGCCCCGGAGCTTCGCCGGGCGATGGGCGAGTGCGCCCGGCAGCTTGCCCTCGACCGGTTCAGCCGCGACGATTTGGCCACCCAAGTGCTGGAAACGATTGCGGGCGTTGTGCGAACCCACGCCGGCGGATGAGCGTTTGCTCTGGTAGCACTCCTGGGTCCGGGATCGTGATGATGAGTGATTTGCGAAGCGGGAACTGATCGATCGAGTAGTTCGTTATGACTGGCAACGAACACGTTGCTATCGCCGCACCAAACGGTGCCTCCTCAGCGTCAACTCCCTGGCCTCGCACCCGAGCCTGGCTGGTAGCGTTCTTGTCCGCTGCTGTTTTGTACGGTGTTTCGATGAGTCCGGGAGTTACCTGGGGTGATTCAGGCGAGGCCCAGCTTCATGTGCTGATGAATGACTGGTACGTGCATGGTGTGATCGTGCGAGCGCATGTGCTTTATTTCGCGATCGCGCGAGTCCTTTTTTTCGTCTTTCCCATCGACGCTGTTGCAGCCGCCAACGTGACGGCGGCGCTTTTCGGCGCGGTTACCGTCGCGAACGTGTCCTGGCTGCTTTCGACCTTTTGCAGCCGGCGAATTGCTGTTCTCTGCGGGGTGGCTCTCTTGGCCTTCTCGCACACGCTTTGGCAGCTCAGTTCAGCGGCCGAAGTCGTAACGCTCTCGACCGCACTCCTGACGGCTGAATTGGCCTTTCTCGTCAAGTTAATGGAGACGCGGCGTCTGCGCTGGCTCGGGCTGCTCCTGTTCGCCAACGGCCTGGGCGTATCCAACCACAACTTCGCTCTGTTGATGTGGCCTGTCTACATCGTCGTTGCCGCGCGGTTCTGGCGATCGTGGAGCGAGAATCGTCTTCGAGCCGCCTGCGTGGGCTTGGTCTGCCTTCTCCTGGGTATGGTTCCCGTGCTTCTGCTTTGCGTGGATGACTATCTGGCGAGGGGCAGTCTCTCCGGAACGATGCATTCGTTTTTGGCGGGACATTACCTGCGTCAGGTTCGAAACGTCTCCGACCTCCTTCACTTGGCGTTGAGATCGATTCTCATGGCCATCTTGAACTTCCCCACGCCGTTGCTCCTTTTTGTCGTCGTGGGACCGATGGCCCTTCGGCGACGCGTGCACCGCGGCGTATTCTGGTTCCTTGGCTTGAGCGGCCTGGTGTATCTGCTTTTCGGCTTCCGCTACAACGTGCCTGATCAACACGTTTTTCTGGTGCCTGCCTTCGTGTTCGTGGCCATCTTCATCGGCGCGGGCATCGACAGCTTTCTGTCAAAGTCAAGGCCCGCAGGTTTGAGAGCTGTCCTCTGCCTCCTGGCGTTACTTGGTCCGATTGTCTATGCGGCCGCTCCGCCTGTACTGCGGTCGAACGCGCCGACCCTGCTGCCGTTGCCGACCCGCGAAGTTCTCCATCGCGATCGGTTCAACTGGTTCATTCGGCCCTGGCGCGCCGGCGACGATGGGCCGGAGCGCTTCGCCCGGGAGTCGTTTGAGTTGCTTCCCCAGGACGCCTGGTTCTTCGTCGATGGAACGCTTCTGCCGCCGCTCAACTATCTCCAAGTGGTCGAGGGTCTGCGCAAAGATGTCCGACTCGACAACCCGCACGCGCGTCAGGACTGGCTCGAACGGGTCGGCCTGGAAGGTGACAAGATTCGCGAAGCCGCGCTTCAGCAAGGGCTGGCGTTCTCATCGACGGACCAGTATAGAAACCTTTTGCCCTGGCTCCGGGAACGAGAGCGTCGGCAGGGCGGTCTGATCTACGAGCCGGTGGGGCATATTTTCCATGTTGCGCGGGCGCGAGGCGATGAGTAGGGGAAAGGCGTGGGTTTGTTATCAGATATCGGCGTTGTGTTTGATATGGACGGCGTGCTGGTCGACTCGGCCGAGCCGCATTTCCGCAGTTGGCAGGAGCTGGCGAAAGAGAACGGTGTGCAGGTGACTCGCGAGCAGTTCGGCTCGACCTTCGGCCGCCACAACCGGGACATCATCCCGCTTCTGTTCGGCTCCGCGTCGGAGGAGAGGCTCAAGGCGCTCTCGGAGCGGAAGGAGGAAATCTATCGCGAATTGATTCGCGACAATGCCCCCATTGTGCCGGGAGCGGTTGAGCTCGTCCGCGCTTTGCATCGCGCCGGAGCGAAACTGGCGGTGGGTTCCTCGGGCCCGCGGGCCAATATCGATCTCGTGTTGCGGGCCATGGAGGTGGATGAGATCCTCGATGCAGTCGTCAGTGCCGATGACGTGACGCGCGGCAAACCGGACCCGCAGGTATTCAGCTTGGCTTGTGCGCGGCTCGGTCTCGATCCGGCGCGTTGCGTCGTGGTGGAAGACGCCCCGGCCGGTGTGGAGGCGGGCAAAGCCGCGGGTGCGGCCGTGGTTGCGGTTCTGATGCATCATCCCGCCGCAGCGCTCGATGGTGCTGATCTTATCGTCGAAAAGCTCTCCGACCTCACCGTGTCCGACGTTGTCCGTCTGGTCTCCTGAGTCATAGCTTCCCCACTGCGCAGCGGCTACAATATGGTTGGTCCTCAAACCCGGAAACGGGCTGAAGCGCGTCAGTCTGCCATCTGGGTCGTCGAAAAGGAGCAAGGCCGATCCTTCGGGGGGTACCGCAATGCAATCCAAGTCACGTGGGATGGGATTCACGCTCATCGAGCTTCTCGTTGTCGTGTCCATTATCGGGCTTTTGGTTGCGATTCTCATTCCGACCTTGAGCAAGGCCCGCGCGGCTGCGAAAGCCACGACCTGCACCACGCGGCTTCGCTCGATTGGGCAGGGCATGATCTCTTACGCCAACGAGTACGAAGATGTGCTTCCGCCGGGACGGATGCCCAAACCGTGGGTCGTCCCCGTCGAGGGGGGCATGAAATATCGCCCGACGTTTCTCATGATGATGGAAAGCCAGATCGGCATTCCTCCTTTCAAAAAGCCGCTCGAATCCAAGGACCTGGTGGATGACGATGGTCAACCCGGCGACCGACAGAACTATGCGAACGAGACGTATCTTTGCCCGGAAGTTCCCGATTGGGTCGACGAGCGAAACGGTTGCTTCGGTTACAACTATCAGTTCCTCGGGAATTCAAGACTCCGCGACCCCGACGTGCCGACTTCGTATAAGAACTGGGCGGTGTTCCTGTCGCGGATCAAGTCCCCGGCGAGCTGCGTGGCCGTCGCGGACTGCATGGGGACCGCTGCCTCGTTTTCCAGGTTCCAACGGAAGCCATACCAGGACAACGACTGGGGCGACAGTTCGACGGGGCGCGACCGTGATGCCTGGGGCAACGAGGGCTTCAACCTGGATCCTCCGGCGGTTGATCCGGCCAACGGGGAAATGGCCCAAATGGACTCCCCGCAAGTCCGCACGGCAGTGCACGAGCGGCATAGCGGGAAAGGGAACGTCTTGTGGCTTGACGCTCACGTGTCCCCCGAAACGCTTCAGTCGCTCGGTTACTTCGTTCACGAGGACGGCGTGGTGGACTTTGGCGTGGATGCGGACGGCTCAGTGACCGAGGCCAACAATCGCTTTTTCCACGTGAATGCAGAAAACCTCCCTTGGATTCAGTATTGAGGTGATGGCCTTCGCCCGATGAGCGTTCGACCTTGCAAGGGTAGGCCCGAATGAGCCGGATGAGGGTTTTCGTCAACTGGCGAACTTATCCATCCAGGCTGTATTGCGTGGGGCGAGCCACGGCTTCGGCCTAGAATCAACTGAATTGAAGCATGGGCGGGCCACCGGGCGACTGGCCGGTTGTGGCACCGGATTTCTCTTGATCGTACACGAAGCCGGATATGCAGAAACACGCTGAACTGAAACGTTTTGCGCTCGTGTTCCTGGGAACCGCTCTGGGGCTGGGCTGCCTTTTGCAGTTTGACGTCTTCGAGCGTATTGCATTCGCAATCGAGAAGGGACGGCTCAAGGCCTTGGAGGAATCCCTCCCTTCCCAGGACCGTCTGGACGAACTGACCCACACCACGCGCGCCGTCGCGCAGTTGGTGGCGCCAGCCGTCGTTAGCATCATCACCGAGACAGTGGAGGAGGAGCAGGCGTCCATGGGAGAGGTGTCGGACGCGCTTCGGGACCCATTCGGGCGCCCTGATGGGGAGCAGTTGGAGAACGATCCGGACGCTGCCTTGGCCTCTTCTGAAGAGCAGGATACCGCATCAACATTCGAAGACTGGTTGAGGGATCACATCAGGTCCTTCGACCCGGAGGGCGGGGCCGATGCCGGGTCCATGCTCTTTCAGGGCATCGGGAGCGGCTTCATTTTCGATGCGGACAAAGGCCACATTCTGACAAACAGCCACGTTGTGGATGGGGCGGACGTGGTCCGCGTGTATCTCAGCGACGGGAGGGAGACCCAAGCTAAGGTGCTCGGCTCCGATCCGGAATCGGATCTGGCGGTGATTCGCATCGACCTCCCGCGGCTGCATGAGCTGTCCTTCGGTGATAGTGACGACGTGGCCGTCGGGGAAGATGTTCTGGCCGTCGGCAATCCTTTTGGCTTGGACGGCACCTTCAGCAAAGGGATCATCAGTGCATACAATCGGCGTGGCATCTCCATGGGCATTGGGCGTGGAGAGGCCTTTCTGCAAACGGATGCCGTGATCAATCCGGGGAACAGTGGTGGTCCGCTGGTCAACATGCACGGCGCGGTGATCGGGATCAACAGCGCCATCGCAACGCACACCGGCCGATATGAGGGCGTAGGCTTTGCGATACCGTCGAATCGAGCACGCAACCTCATCGAGGATCTGATCGATGGTGGACCCGGTTTCCTCGGCGTTCTTGCGGGCAATGTGGCCCTCTTTGGAAAGGAGGCCCGAGCACTCCAGTGGTACGAGGGCTATGGAGCGTGGGTCGATGAGGTCGTAGAGGGTTCGGCCGCTGACCGCGGCGGCATCAAACCCGATGACATCATTCTCGAAATCAATGACCAGAGGATCGAGACATCTCGGACGCTGAGCGCGGTCATCTCGGCTCTCTCACCCGGTGCCGAGGTGAAGCTCACTCTTTGGCGCGACGGCCAGACGATGCACTTGCCGGTCCGCCTCGGCCGGCGCTACGCGCCCCGGTAGGAAAGGCCGAGCCAGGGCCGCTTCAACTGCTGACATCTGTGACCGTTCAGTGAAGATCCGGGCACTCGATTTGAAGCGAGACGTGAAAACGACTCAGCTTTCCCCACCCGTGTCGCGCCACATGGCGAGATACATCAGGCGGCGTTCTTCGGCCTCGTGACGACGAATCATTGCCGCCAACTCGTGGACTTTCAGGATGAAGACGGTCTGGTCTTCCATGGGACGCCCAGCCATGGACTCGACGGCCCGCACCAGGCGATCTGTGATTCCCAGAAATACGCCGTGTTCCTCGCAAAGGCGATCCAGGTCACTGACGCACTCCGGTGTGAAGTCTTCTTCGCTGACCTGAGGACGGGCGCCGGCCGGATGATGCGTCCTCATCAGGGCGTGAAGCGTTTGCAGCTCGTCGCCCAGCCTCTCATAGAATTCCTCTTCACCCGGACGGTCTTCGTGCAGTTGGATCAGGCGCTCGACGCGGCTCAATGATTCGTTGACCGAAGCTGAGCAGTTGCCGTTGGCAGCGGGGTCGGTTGTGTCCGGTGGGGTAGACGCCATTCCATGCTCCTCCAGAGTCCTGCAAGGGGCGGAGGTTAACCTCCAGTGTCTTTTTCGAAGCGGATCCTCGAAGTCTCACACTTGTTGAACGGATTCTATTGGGTGCTTCCCACTGGGCAAATCGTAAGGTCTGAGGCCATGGCAGGGCATGGGCGCATCGAAAGTGGCACACACGGTAACGAATGGCAGCCAGAATGCATCCCGAGGGAGTCCGAGAATGTGAACCTAGATTACACTGGCGGCGAGGCCGAGCCCGTTCGGGCCGCGCTCACCCCCGGCCTCCGCGTCGGCGCGCATGTTTGATAATCGCATCTGTTCGACTTCGGACGCTGGCGAGCAGGGCAATCGCCCACCATGCGGCGCCCCCAACCAGCAGCAGCATAAGTCCCGCAAGGCTCTTGGCGGCCGGGGCTAAACTGGGATCGACCGGAGCGGAGCGCAGCCTTGCGGCGACGACCGCCAGCACACCGGTAAAAAGAATGAGCATCGCGCTGGCATGAAGCCCGCGCGCCAGCTCCGGCTCGGGCATCCTCAAAGCGAGGTGCCGCACGTACAGCAGAACAAGGCTGGCTGCGAAGATGAGCAGAAGTCCGGTGATCAGACCCGTGGCGTATCGCAAGTCTTCCTGGGATGTCAGGAGCAGGAACAGGTGCGCCGCAAAGCCTACAGTTGTGCCGCCTGCAACATACCGTATGGCTCGTTTCAGGAACAGCGTGCCTTCCGCTAACGGGAACTGCGGCTCGACGGCGGTAACGCGAAACGCGCCGCGTACGCCGAAGACCAGAACGAACGCGTAAGCCC
>CP070718.1:1300520-1308837 GCA_020350565.1 Phycisphaerales bacterium | reverse complement strand
GGGCCCGAACAAGACTAACTCTGTCGAGTGTGCCGCTGAACCGGACGGCCGAAACATATACGGCCCGTTCGCATCGAGCGGGCAGCGGCCACAGATCTTAATGGTCGCTGGTTTGCCTCGCCGCGGCCTGTCTTGGTGGTTAGTTTACCATCCTGCCTGTGGGCGTGGTACTCTGCGAAAGGTCAAATCGCGCCACGCCCCAGGGAACGGCGAGCAGAAAGGGGCCGGTCACCGCCTTGGGAGGCGACGCCCAAGCCAGACAGTCCGGGTTGTTCAATTCAGCGCAAAAAGTGCCATGAAGACACGGGGCACAGGGAGGAGCCCGGAGTACCGCCGGCCTCCGTGCCGGCGACTTACCCAGTCTATTCTGAGGAAGAGGAGCCCGCAGGTACGCTGACCGATGCCTCGGCACAGTAGCCCACAAAGCGCCCGGAGTGAGGAAAGAAGAGCCGCCGTCGGAGCGGGTAGGGACGCCGGCTCTACTTTGGTGTTGTAGGTACTACGCCCATTTTCAACCGGTATGGCGGGCCCTGTGGATCGTGGCATCCGGATGGAAACGTCACCGCGCGGTGGCAATTAGCCGCGGCTTACGTCCGTTAACCATTTGGCTCATCGGCGGCCACGCTGCGAGATTCTTGAGCCGGCAAGTCTTAAACATCGAAGCGGCCTCGGGGGCCCGCTGATGCGTCTTGACCACCGCACGTGGAATCCTCTTGCAACGGCGTTCGCCGTCTCGCTACAATGACGTTTGGTTATCGCGCTTCCGTACGCGAGGTGGATCATGCGAATTCATAGGAGGGTGCCGGCCTGGGTCAGGTGGATCCACGTCCTTGGACTTTGCGTGCTGGTTCTCATGGCTATCACTTGGGTTTCCTACGAGATGCAGCGCATGCCGCAAGAGCTCGCCCGGCTGGTCATGTTGGGCTGCTTCGTCCTGCTGTTTTCCAGCAGGGTCTGGGAGTTGCTGCTCAACGATGAGTGAGTCTCGGCGACTTTGCCGAGCGCGAATGAGCTTGATTCTCGCGATACGTTGCGCCCTCTGCAGCGGGTGGACTTTTGCGCAACCGCGCGTCTGCCAGTGTGTGCCCTTCTCCGCCTTCATGCGGCTATTTCCTACCTTCGAAACGCCCTATCCTGGTTCTGGAAAGCCGATGGCTCCCGCCGCGCCGGTCGTTCGTTCGCTGACGTAAAACAGCCGGAACCCGAGCCATCCGGTACTCGAGTTTTCTCCCAGTATGGTCCTGACAAACTGCGGTGCTGCATGACAAACGGATGTGACCGTCCGGCGTTGATGCCGTGCTCGTGGCAGCGAGGTTCGTCCCGACGAAGGCGTGTCAGTTGGCACTCGTCAGACCGTTTTGGGGTTTGAAGGGCCCCCCTTGATGCGGGGAATGCCGCCTTCTTGGGGATGCACGCCGCCACGATCCGCGGCTTTCTGTGGATATGTCCCGCCTCAATCGGACGGGCTATAATAACGCGATGGCACAACGACTGATCGAAGAACTGAAGGAGCTCATCGGCTTCACTCCCGGGGACGAGAAAGCTCTCCGTAGCGTGGCCGACGGCGCCGCGCCCCACCTTCCCTGGGTCATTGAGCGCTTTCGCGGCGTCCTTCGCAGTGATCCCCAAGCACCGGCCATGCTTGCGGACGGCGAAGAGTTCTCGGCACGCCATAAGCAAGCTTTGGAGGAGTGGTTGCGGAGCCTGTTCGAGCCTCCTGAAGGAGAGGCCCTCGATCACGATCGCCACGCTCCGGGACGGGCCCACGTCCTGGTCAAGCTGCCTCAGCATTACGTCATCACCGCGATTGAAGTTGCGCGGCAGGAACTTGAAGGAATCATCCGGGGCTTGAACCCTGAAGGGGCGGGTCGAATCCTCGGCGCGCTGCGCAAGCGGATCGCCCTGGAACTCGGGCTGGTCCTGGACGGCTATATGCAGCACTACGCGGAGCGGATCCGAGAGCGTGAGCGCAGCGCCGTGGAGGCGAAGCTCACCCGGGCGGAGCACCTGGCGGAGATCGGGCAGCTCGCGGCTTCGCTAGCGCATGAGATCAAGAACCCCTTGGCCGGCATCAGCGGAGCCATCGAGATCATCGGTGAGGAGATGCCACCTGACGCTCCTCATCGTCCCATCGTAAATGAGATCCTCGGCCAGATTCGGCGGCTCGATGCGGCGGTCAAGGACCTCCTGATCTATGCTCGGCCGGCGCCGGCACGGGCCACCAGCTTCGATCTCAACGAGGTCATGCGCCGTGTCCTCGCCGTGGTTCGGACGGAACAGGACATGCAGAATATCAGCTTCGAGTTCGACGGCGTTGGGACCAAGTGCGAGATCCGTGGCGACGAAACACAGATCGAGCAACTGATGATGAACTTGGTCATCAATGCGGCTCAGGCCTCCGTCGCCGGTGACGCGGTTCATATCACCACATCGGGTGATGAAGAAGAAGTGGTGCTCGAGGTGGCCGACAGCGGGGAAGGGATGAGTCCGGAAGTGTTGCGACGGGCCTTTGAGCCGTTCTATACAACGAAGGCCAAAGGAACGGGGCTCGGGCTTTCCATTTGCCGCAAGATCGTCGAGGTGCATCGCGGTGCGATTGACATCGACAGCAACCTGGGGGACGGTACGAGGGTAACCGTACGACTTCCCCGAATGTTGGACTAGACAGGAACCATATAGGACCCATGGGCGTACGCGTACTGATCATTGAGGACGAAAAGCTGATCCGCTGGTCCCTGCGGCAGAAGTTCGAGGCCCGCGGCTATCAGGTGCACGAGGCCGAGGATGGTGCCCAAGCCGATAAGCTGCTGGAGGACGGCATCTACGATCTGGTGATGCTCGATTACAAGCTCCCGGACACGACCGGCTCGGAAATCCTGCGCCAGATCCGTGAGACCGACAGCGACGTGGTAGTCATCATGATGACCGCTTACACGAGCATCGAGACGGCCGTCGAGGCGATCAAGCTGGGGGCATACGATTATGTCGCCAAGCCGTTCGAGATGGATCAGGTCCTCCGCACGATCGACAAAGCGCTGGAGACCACCAAACTGCGCCGCGAGGTGCGCGAGCTGCGCCGCCACATCGAGCACGATTACGGAATCGATCGGATTATCGGGCGTCATCCCTGTATGCTGGAACTCTTTGACATCATCAACCGTATTGCCACGAGCGGTGCGTCCACCGTGTTCCTTCGCGGCGACACGGGAACGGGGAAGGACCTGGTGGCCCGTGTGATCCATTACAATTCCGACCGCAGCCCCTATCCGTTTATGAACATCACGTGCACCGCGCTCTCCGAAACGCTGCTGGAGAGCGAGCTTTTCGGGCACGAAAAAGGCGCGTTTACCGACGCGAAGACGACAAAGAAGGGTCTATTCGAGCTTGCCGACCGGGGCACCATCTTTCTGGACGAAGTCGGCGACATGCCCCCGGCGCTTCAGTCCAAGCTGCTGAGGTTCCTTGAAGAGCGGGCGTTCCGCCGTGTCGGTGGGTCCACCGAGCTCTCCGTCGATGTGCGGGTCATCGCCGCGACGAACCGCGACATCGAAAAGGCTATCGAGGAGAAGCTCTTCCGTAGCGACCTGATGTTCCGCCTCAATGTGGTGCCCATCTATCTGCCGCCGCTGCGCGAGCGTGGTGACGACATCAAGTTGCTGGTGCAGCATTTTGCGGCCAAGTTTGCGGAGGAATTCAAGAAGCCCATCAACAGGATCGAGGACGAAGTGTACGCGAAGCTGTTCAATTACTCCTGGCCCGGAAACGTACGTGAGCTCCGCAATGTGGTCGAGCGAGCCGTCCTCCTGTCAAAAGGTGAGGCCGTTACGGCCGGTGATATCGTCCTTGGTCGTGCAGGGGTCGGCGCTTCCACGGATCCGCTCGGCGGCTACGTGCTCCCACCGAGCGGCATTGATTTCCACGAACTTGAGAATTCACTGATCCGGCAAGCGTTGGAACGAACGAACAACAATCAGACTCAAGCGGCAAAGCTTCTGGGGCTGAGTCGGGACGCCTTCCGCTATCGTCTCGATAAGTTGGGTCTCCTTTGAAACCGACCGGGGCACCTCCGAACGGGATTCGTGCCGCGGGGACGCTCGGTCCGCACGGTTTCCCGCATCCAGGTTCGGGTGGTTCAACGAAAAAGCCCACGGACGGAGGCCCATGGGCTTTTGTGTTTCGAGCTATACTCAAAACGTGCTTGAAGTGTCGAGGTTTCTCTGCGTCGACCTTCGGCGCCCGTCTTGAGTACTGATCATTCCGGCTTCTGGGGCTGGGTTTTCTCGCTCTCCTGCAGGTTGCTGGGTTGCAGCGTTGCCGCGCGCACAGGCGGGTCCTTCGCCACGTTGCCTCTCGGGCTTTGAGTGACGAGGCGCTTCGTGCTGGTCCTCTGAAACCGCATGGGCACCCTGAGGCGTATCAATTCCGGGTCATCGGTTTGAATAACCAGGTCTCGGGTGCCAGTGATCGGCCTGGTGCCTTCCGGTATGGTCACCTTAACGACCGTGTCTCCGCGTGAATTCTTTTCGAGCTTCACGTCAGCTTCGGGAATGTTGCAGGTCGCACTGAGAATCCTGCCCTCCGGTCCCGAAGACCACTTGAGCTTGGCGGATCTTGTAACCGTCTCCGTGAATTCTTCCGGGAAGAGGAGCCGGCCCGGCGTGGCCGCCAATCGTTCCAGCATGGTCCCGTACACCATCAGGCTTACTTCCGGTGCCTGCGCGATACCGGTCTGCAACTCCAGCATATGCCTGAATCTGTCGTTGGGGTAAGGAGGCCCGATACTGACCTCAAGTTCGTAGAGCTCTCCGGGTTCGATCTCGCAGATCTGCGCTTCCAGGCCCGAGTACTTGAAGGGCGCGACTTCCGGCTTGATCGGGCCCGCGTCGCCTCGAACCAAGGTGACAGTCTGGTAGTGCGTTTTTTGATCGCGCTTTACTCGCCCGAAGCTGACACGAGCCGGCTCCGTCGTGAGCGGAACGTAGACACGCCCCTTGCAACGCAGTGAGACTTTCTCTTGCTCCGGGTCATTCGTCGTAACGGTGATTTTCTTCTCGTAGTCGCCCACGTACCGGGTCGAACCGAAGTAAACAGCAAGCTTCTCCGTGGCGCCCGGCTTAATCGTACGGTCGGACCGACCGTTGAAGCGAGTGCCTCAGCCTCCTTTTGCTTTGATGTTCAGGTCTCCCTTCCCCTCGTTGCGAATGTTGAAGGTGCATTCGATCTGTTCGCCAGTCCACACGGGCTTCGCGGTCACCGTCGTCTCGGAGCAGACCCAGCGAGGCAAGGGACCACCCGTTGTCTGAGGCGAGAGGGATTGCGGCTCGAGCCGCGGGTCCGGGCTGGCATCCTCCTTGTCGGCGCAGTCCGCGGCCGGTCTGATAGTAATCCGCGGTCTGGGTCCCTGGGCAGGAGCAGGGTCGGTCTTTTTCTCGCTCTGAGCCGGCGGCTCCTCCTGTGCCCGAACGGCGCTACAGATCAGTGACCAACCGATTAGCAGCACGCAGAGCAGGCGCCAGGGTCGGGCGCACAAACTGCCCGTGCCTGCAGCAGACCGAGTCGAAAGGCTTCGATTGTTTCTCACGTCCGATCTCATGAAACCAATACCTCCTTCGTGAGCCGCCCCGAACCTCACACCTCGGGGTCATCGTTGAATGAGGTCCCTATTGTAGCAGATTCGGCAGGATAATGAGAGCCCTCCAGCCCAGATGAGACACCTGAAGAGAGTATCCCCAGGAAGTGGCCGATGCGCGGCGAATCGAAGGCCCCCTCCGACCAGTCGAGGAGCCGGGGAAGCCCCAGACGCGCGGCCTCACGAGTCAGATCGTGCCGCGCAAAATCGGATGTATCCAAGCCTGAAAGACAGTGTGAGTGAAACCGCAGATGAGGACGCAAGCCGGTCCCCCGAAGTGTACACGCCGCTTCCGCACCAGGAATGCCCCTCGCCCCCCCCACCTCCATCCCCCCGGGGGTGTGCCTTCCAGACGCGTTTGGGAGGTCTTTGTCCTGGACGCCCAGTCCGAGCATGTTCCCCCCCGCAGATCATGGGGCAAGCCTTCGATAAGCATGGCGTATCGGGCCGCTGACAGACGGCACTAAGACAACGTTACCCGGCTGTTACGGTTGAGTGGCTTGCCCGACGGCAGGCGGAAAGGAGTTGCGAGGACCCGCGGAATCATTCGGATGGCAGGCGTGATCCATCAGCCGAGCGGTGGAGGAGGGAAGTCTTCGAGAGCGTCGAGCCTTTCCTGGATTTCCTCCAGCTCGACTTCGTCGTCCAGCGCACTCGGTCCGTACAGTCGTTGCAGCATGAGAAGCGTCTCAACCTGCAGCATGTGCCCGGACGGGAGCGTGGCTTCGTAGGTTTCAAGCGCTTCTACGAGCAGGTCCTCCGCTAGTTCATAACTTGCGGCGTCCTCGGCGTCGACGATCGCTGAACCAAGGCCGAGATTGCCCCGGGCGACATAGCGTGAACCGGAAGAAGCGAATCGGCCGAAGGCATCGATCGCTTGCGCGTAGTGGCTTTTGGCTTCTTCCCAATCCCTCGATTCGTGGCTCTGCAGAGCGGCGATAAGTTGGCCAAGCCCTTCGACGATTGCCATCTCGCGGTCATTGCCGGGGGGGTCGCTTTGCTCGTAGACCGACACGGCCTCATTCAGCCTTGAGGTAGCCAGATCGAGCCGTTCGATGCTCCCGCGCTCCGCGTCGAGCCAGCACAGAGATAGCAGTGTTCGCGCGATGAACCGCGGGTTGGCAACTCCGATCTGCTGAAACAGCTCGAGCGATCGTAGTAAGGTGGTCTCGGCCTGCTGATAGAAGCCCGTTCGCTGGTTTCGTTGAGCCAAGTCCAACAACCAGAGGGCGTCGGTGGTTCGTATGGCTGCTGCGTCTCGCGGGACACCAACCTCGACATAGATTCGCCTTGCGGCGCTTAAGTGCCTCCTGATGTCGTCGGCATCCTTGGGATTGCCCCGCTCGATCAGGAACCAGGCGAAGTCGACGAGGACGGAAGGAATTCGAGGTCTACCTCGCTCCGGCATCGACTGGAGCATGCGAATCGACTCGAGATACGCCTCCTCCGCCTCCCGGTATTGACCGAGTTTGTGGAGCAGCCGCCCGGTGTCTGCGATATCGATTGCACGCTCAATCTCCTTGGACTCCATCAACAGCTTGGTTGCCTGACGCTCCTCGGCCAGAGCAAGGTGAAGCCATACGTAGGAGCTGATCACGACGACCGCCAAGGCTGCCGTAAACAGACACATGGTTACATGCCGCAACGCCATCTTTCGCAGCCGATACGGAACGCTTGGCGGGCGGGCAAGGATCGGCTGGTCGGTGAGGTAACGCTCGATGTCCTCAGACAGGGCGGTAACGCTGGGATAGCGCCGGGCGGGATCTTTCTCGATCGCCTTGAGTGCGATGGTCTCGATATCACCCTTCAGTGCTCGGTTGAGGGTGCCGGGCTTGGGAGGCGGCTCTTCGCAAATGACCCGAATGGCCTCGTGGAGTTTTCGCTTGCTTACGTTGTATGGCAGCTTTCCGGTCATCATCTCGTAGAAGATGACTCCCAAGGAATAGACATCGCTTCGGACGTCGATCTCGTAGGGGTCTCCGCGCGCCTCTTCTGGACTCATGTAGGGCAGGGTGCCCATGATGTGTCCCGCATCGGTGAAGGTTGTGGCCAGAGCGCCGTCCAGGTCGGTGATCCGGGCCAAGCCAAAATCGAGGACCTTGGGGGTGCCGTCCACCTCCACCAGAATGTTGTTCGGTTTGAGGTCGCGGTGGATGACGCCACGCTGATGTGCGTAGGTGATGGGCTCGCACACTTTGCGGAAGAGTTCCAGCCTCTCGTTCAGGGAAAGCCTTGCCTCGCGAACGTACTCCATCAGCGGAAGCCCCTGGACCAGCTCCATGACCAGGAAATGCTGGCCGTCTTCCGTCCAGGCGGCCTCATGGACCGCCGCTATGCCGGGGTGCTTCAGGCGGGCGAGGGTCTGGGCTTCGCGCTCAAACAGCCTGACCCGTGTGTCGTCGACATGGTCGCCGCCTCGAATGACCTTGATGGCGACGGGACGCTCCGGGGACTGCTGGATGCCCTGATAGACGATTCCCATGCCCCCTTCGCCCAGGAATTGCGTCACCTTGTAAGGGCCGATGTTATCGGGAAGGCGCCGTGCAGCGTCGTCGCCTTTTTTGTTTCCAGCGAACAGATCCATACCCGAGCGGAACTCCGCGGCGAGGGCCCTGCACTTTTCGCATTCGGCCAGGTGCTCAGCAACCTCCGGGGCATCGCGGTCGAGGCCACTCCACAGCTCTTCCT
>CP070718.1:1278997-1300420 GCA_020350565.1 Phycisphaerales bacterium | reverse complement strand
TCGCCAGCCTCCTCGTTTTCGCTGGCATTACCTCCACCGCCCGAGCCGCCGGAGGCTCCGCTCTGGTTTTCGGGGGCGTTGTTCTCTGTGCCGCTTCCGCCCCCGGATCCTTGCGCTTCGTTGCTTTCATCCGGCTTATTCTGCTCCCCGCTGGTTTGCGACGAACCGGATCGGGGCTTCCCACTTTGTGCCCTGTCCCGTCCTGCCCGACCGCCGGGCCCACCGGGCTCCGGGTCGTTATTCGTGCTCGAAGAGCCCGGTGCGGACGAAGAGCCTGGCGCGGCCGATGAACCGCGATCGTTATTCGTTCCATCGCCGCCCGGTCCGGATCCCCCGCCTGGCGTGGGCATACTGCTTCGGTTGGAGTCGGAGTTCCCTCCACCCCGACCATAGCTGTACCTGTCTACGAATTCGTCGGCAGACTGATCCCCGTTCCGAACAGCTTGCCAGTCGCTCTCGAACCCGGGAGTGATCCGATCAACGCCGGTCCGCTGCGCGGCGGCAGCCAGGTCTTCTATATCACGCAAACCCCCGTTGAATTCGTCCGAGACGCCGTACAAGCCGAGCGCCATGTGCCTAAGGACCGCCGTAGCTCCCAGTCTGTTGACGTCCTCCCAAAACGCCGCGTCCTGTATTTCGCCTGTATACCGTTCCGCGTGCGAAACTAGCTCGGCCGCCCGGACGGCTTCCTCGCTGGCTATACCACGGGGGTTGGGATGCTCAACCACCTCCAGATAATCGCGAATGCCCGATTGCTCGATGGAAGCGTCATCCCAGTCCGATTGGGGTGCCGTCTGTGTGTGACTCGTCTGCCCGTAGGCGTTGTCGGCTTTCCCCGTTTCATGACCTTGACGCGTGTGTGCAGATGGGGTCATAGCCTTCGGCTTGGCACCGGCGGATCTGCTTCGCGTCGACTCGCTTCCTTCATGCGTCGTGCCCGTCGTGGCTTGGCCAGCGGCTTCCTCGAACTTGTCGGATACCGAGGTGACGCCCTGCTTGCTCGACGCAGCTTGCTTCGCGCCGCTCTTACTCTTGCCCTGCCCGCCGGCCGCAACCGCCGAGGACGACTCATTGGCCGTGTTTGCAGCTTGCGCCGACCTCTGAAGAGAGGCTGAGGAGCGCCTTCCATTTCCGATTCCGAGTGACATCTCAAGATCTCCTATTCGCGGGGCCCGACACTTGCCAAACGAGGCCAAGCCCGAATTGCCTTTTCGGCCCACCTGCCCGGCGCCTCGCCGCGGTCGTAAGCGAGCCTCTTGAAGGTCCGTACACTGAAGCGGCGGGAATCTTCCGGCCCGGTCAGAGTTTTTTTTGAGTTCTTAACGGGGAAGTGCTGAACGCCGCGCTTCGACCGGTCCGCGTTCGGCCACCCCGCCCACTCACTCCGACCCGCGCCAACAGCCTCCACCAGCGCGGCCATCCCCGACGACACCCCGCAGGACTGCTGGCCTACATGCCCGCGCAAAGCGTGTCACCGATCCGCCGCCTCTGCCGGAGACTCACCCAGTAAACGGAGCCGGACGAAAGGCTGGTGAACCACCATTCGCCCGGCTCAACCCTGTCAGCAGTGGTGTTGGTGTCCAGTCAATCCCAAGTGCGCCTGCTGTCTTGGCGCCTGCTGATGGAGAACGTCAGCTTCATGCGATGTTGCGAAGGATGGCCATCTTCGAGTCATGATCAGCCTTCTGAAGATTGGACATCGCGGTCGTGATCTGCTGGATGCTGTCCTGCAGACGCTGCAAGAAGAAGAAATCACGCTTCAGCTCCTGCTCGAGGCTTAGAGTCTCGGTATCCGACCCCGCTTCCACATTTGTCGAATCCGAGCCCACGCCCGCAACCGCTCCAGGCTTCGAGCCGCTTTGCTCGGGTGTCTCTTCACTGTTGAGCCCGTCGAGCCGGTCGACTTTGTCCGACATGGCATCAACCTGCTCCTTTAAACGCCCCTCGAGCTTGGCGATGATGTCCCAGAGCCGCTCCCAGATGCTCTTTGGGCCGCTGGAGCTTTCAGGCTCGACCGCATGCTCTTGAATGCCATCCGGGGCGAGATTTCGTGGAAAGAGCGTTTCCCAGTTGTCGTCCTGGCCGTTGAGCCGAGGGTCTCGACCAACCAGGTCCCGGCCATTCGGGCCTGGCAGACGGGTCTTGTCGCGGATCGTCCCCAGCGCCTGTTCGACGCCATCTTTCGCCTGCTCCACACCACTCTGGACCAAGTCGAGCGTCGCCCCCCGCACCTCCCGGAGGAAGGTTTCGAGGGCACCGAGCACAGGTGGCCGTGGCAGAGGCTCGCCCCGAACCATATCCTCGACGGGCTCGTTCATTGCCTCCCGCAGCCTGCGTACGTGCTCGGCAACACGGTCGGCCACGTCCACGAATGTGTCCGCGGTGTCTGCGGCGCTTTCCGCGCCTTGCCGCAGGGCCTCGCACGCCGCAGCAGAAGCAGCGTTCGCCACGTTTTGAGCCGTTCGCCCTGCCGTTTCAAACGCGCTCGACGCAGCGTTCGCCACGCCTTGGGCCGTCCGCTGGATGGTCTCGCGCGCCTCTCCCGCCGCAGTGCCCACCACGATCTGAGCGGTCTCCTGAACGGTCTCACAGACATCCTCCGCAGTGTTTGCCACGCTCTGAGCCGTCTCCTGGACGGTCTCGCACATCTCCCTTGCATTGTTCACCAGGTTCTGAGCCATCTGCTCAGGGGAGGGGCCAACAATGTTGCTGATTGAGAATGACATTTCTTGATCTCCTATTCGTGGGGCCTGACACTCGCGAAACGATGACAAGCCCGAATCTCCTTTTCGGCCCGCCTGCCCGGCACCGTGCCGCGGTCATGTGCAAGCCTGTTGAAGGTCCGTACACGCGACCGGCGAGAATCTTCCGCGCGGTGCGAGATTTCTTTTCGCGTCTGTCCTGGGGAGCGTAGAACGGCTGTCAGGGGTGGCGGACCACCAGCCCGACCCACGCGGGTGATCAGTTGTGTGGATCCATGCCCACCTGGAAGGGGGCGTGACTCGGCTTAATGCGACCTTGTTGAAAAACAGGCAGGAGGGCTAAGGTGGACGCCGGTCGATGTGCTTTGCCGCCCTCAGTCTTGTGGCTCCCGTAGGTTGGCCGAAGAGGCGGATTCACCGGTTGCAGTCTGTATCGGTGCCAGCAGCGCAGTCGCCCTTGTCCTTCCGCAAAGACGCAGGGCTTATCACCTAGTCGTCAGATCTCGATGTTGACGACGGGGCAGGACCACCCGGGCTGTGGGCGCTGCCGTGGTGACGCGCTATCCCGTGAAGACCTCCTGGAAGGCAGCGAAATCGGCGATGTCCACGTCGTCATCGCACCCCAGGTCGGCCGCCTCAAACTGCGCTTGCTCGCATCCGCCTGGAGGTGCATCTACTCCCGGGCCGCTGAGGCAAGTGCCAAACATGGTGAAGTCAGCGAGATCCGAATCACCATCGCCGTCCAGGTCGCCGGGGGCAAACGGACTGCCCTCATCCTGGATCGTACCTCCGCCAAATGAGCCTTCCGTGACGGCGACACCGTTAACGTAAAGGTTCAAGCCCCTCAGATTCAGGACTGCCCCCACACCAAGTACAAGGCTTTCGCAGTACACTGCCTCGGCGATCCTGGGTGGGGCACGATTCGGCTCATGGTCTACCAGGCTGAGATGGGCGCCGTCCGCCAGAGAGAGTTCCGCAAACTCGAAATCATCAGCACCGCCAGACGAACCAGCGTCCGCGCTTGCAGCTTCAAGTGTGACCCAGCCTTCCAGAGAGCACGGGGCTGTCGATGCACCTTGTCCTCCCTCGAATCCGAGTAACGAACCAGCCGCCCACGACCATGTCGAAGATGATCCATCGGTCTTTGCGTTAAAAAAGGAACCAGACAAGGTAACCTCACCATCTACCGTGAGGGTTGCGCCGGCTTCCAAGAAGCAGTCAACCGCATCCAAGCTGGAAGTGCTGATGCTCAGCGTGCCGTTAGGCCGAACCAGAAGAGGCCCGTTGACGAGGCCGACAGAGTCGTCCAGCAGGCTGAGCGTGGCGGCTTTGTCCGGCCCGGTTTGCTCGTCCCCAATCGTCCAACTGCTGGCGTTGATCAGGGAAGCGCCGATGACCTCGATCAGCCCGGCGCTGCTCGGCTCCACGATGACTGGCCCGTCGCCAAGGACGGAGACGTGGTCAGAACCTCCTCCAATGCTTATGGTGCCCCCGATCGCAGTGAGACTCATCAGGCCACCACCAGGAGGATCTTCGGTCATGTCCCCATAGACAAGAATCGAGCCTCCCTGCGCCAAGAGAGAACCGCTGCCAATGACGTCGCTCTCGATGACGAGCGTGCCGCCGTCCTCCGCCGAGAGCAAACCATCGTTAATCATCGATTCGAATGTAAGAATAGCCAGCTCGCTGCCAGGAACGTTGGCCCGGATCGTGCCTTCGTTTATCACGCCTCCGAAGATGATGCCTGCGCCTTCTATGTGGTGGGATGCCAGGTTTGTAAACGACCCGAAGAAGTCTCCCAGCCAGGCATTCTCCTCATCTGTCATCTGCACACGCCCAACGCCGGCGAGGACCGCGCCGAATGTGCTTGGCTGGAGGATCGTTGTCAACGTATCCCCTGCGATTGTGAACACGTCGTCGTTGGAGATGGTGCCACCGAACTGGCCTGTTTGGCCGTCAGGCACGACAACGCCCTGCACACAGACATCGACCAGTTCCGCTCCGCCGATCAGATGGATCTCGCTGCTGTCCCCGATTGTCTGGGCCGTCCCTCCCAGCACCTGGGCGCCGTTGATTTCCAGGATGCTCTTATCGTCTTCCTCTCCTGGGCCGAGCACCCCGTCAACTGCCATGAGCACACCGCCCTCGCACCAGATGCCGCCCTGGTCAATCACCGGAGCGTCGAGCACCAGTCGCTCACGATCCGTGGCGACAAGGATGCCCTGGTTGTCGATCGGCCCATCAACGGCCAACGTTCTGACGTTCGCACCACTGTCGTCAGATACGCTAATTGTCGCGCCGGCGGCCAGTGCGAGTTGACTGACGCTGGGTGACATGTTCAGCGTGACGATCGCTGTGGGGGCACCGACGGTTACGGAGAACCACACGTCGACGCCATTGTCGGGCGTTTCCGGCAAGCACCAGTTCCCTTCGTCGCTCCACATGCCCACTGTGTCTGCAATCCAGACGCTGGCTGCGGATCCCTCCTGTGGAATCTGGCAATCGTCCGGCACTCCGTCATCATCGCAGTCACCGTCGCGGGCTTCGCATTCGTCGGGAATCCAGTTGTAGTTGCAGTCCTGACTGGTGCCGTCCGCAATGTCGCATTCGTCGGCGGTTCCATTGGAGTTGCAGTCGAGCGAGAAACCGAATACCACGTAGCTTTCCCCAGCCCTGGTCTGGCCATTCGGATCAGCCCGGTATGCGCCGATGATGAAGTCATCGAAGCCGTCGTTGTTGACATCCCCAGCCAACGACACGCTGTTGCCGGAGTAGTCATCAGCATCGGTCCCGTTGATGATGAACCCGTTGGCTCCGTTCAAGCTGGAGAGTTCGAACTCGGCGGGCCAAGGGCCTGAACTCCCAAAGACAATGTAGCTTTCACCAGCTTTGGACTGATCGTTGGGATCGGCGCCCTCCGCCCCGATCAGGATATCCGCAATGCCGTCATTGTTGACGTCTCCTGCGCACGAAACGCTACACCCCGCATAGTCGTCCATGTCGATGCCGTTGAGGGCGAAGCCGTTGCTGCCGTTCAGGTCGGAGAGTTCGAGCACCGCCGGCCATGAATCGCCATGGCCGAAAACCACGTAACTCCTGCCGGCACATTCCTGAATGCCGGTTCCCCACATTTTTGCACCAATTATGATGTCATCAATGGTATCGTTATTGAAATCGCCCGCCGACGAAACGCTGAAGCCCGCCTGATCATAGGCAACGCCATTTATGACGAGCCCATTATCACCATCCAAATCGGCGACCGTGAGCTCGGGTGGCCAGGCGTCACTGCGGCCGAAGATAACATAGCTTTTGCAACCGGTTTCCGATCCTATGATGACGTCGTCGAGACCGTCGTTGTTCATGTCCCCTGCCTGCGAGACCGAGTTGGCATTGCCGGTAATGCCGCTGAAGACAAAGCCGTTCTCACCGTCCAAATCGGACAGCGCGAACTCCGGCGGCCACGCATCGCCGCTGCCGAAGATAACGTAGCTCTCTCCAATTGCGTGCGCTCCTATGATGAGGTCGTCAATAAGGTCATTGTTGAGATCCCCGGCTGAGGAGACACAATACCCCGACCAATAATTATGGTAGATGCCGTTGACGACGAAACCGTTGGTGCCGTCCAGCTCAACAAGGTTCAGCACACCGCTCCCACCCACGCCAAGGCCCCCAAAGACGACATAGCTCTCGCCGGCTTCATCCTGGCCATTGGGGTCAGCTCCGTAGGCACCGATGACGAGATCGTCCATCCCGTCGTTGTTGATGTCCCCGGCTGATGACACGGCCCAGCCAGAGCGATCCGACGCATCGATTCCGTTGATCACGAAGCCATTGAGGCCATCGAGGTCGGCGAGTTCTATCGTCGCAGGGTACCAGCCGCTGAGGTGCCAGAAGACCACGTAGCTCTCGCCGGCATAGTACTGGCCGCCAGCGTCGGCCCCATAAGCCCCGATGAAAAGATCAGCGAATCCATCGTGGTTAACATCCCCCGCCGATGAGACACTCCAGCCCGAGAAGTCCTCAACATCGATCCCGTTGATGATGAATCCGTTGGCCCCGTCCAGCTCCGAGAGGTTCAATACCGGAAATGGAGTGCTCTCGCCGCACTCATCGGGGATGCCGTTTTCGTTACAGTCGGCGGAGCAGTCCAGAACGCAGAATCCACCGGGGAACCCGGAACTGGCGGGCACATCGCATTCGTCGGGCAGTTCGTTGCTGTTGCAGTCCTGGCTTACACCTGTGGCGATATCACACTCATCAGGGACTCTGTTCTCGTTACAGTCGTCATCGCCTTCACACTCGTCGGGCAAGTCGTTGTTGTTGCAGTCACCGGAAAACGGTCTGCCGAATATCACGTAGCTCTCGCCGGCGTCTTCCACCGCGCCGATATCGCTGCCCCCGAAAGCCCCAATGATGAGATCGTCCAGGCCATCGTTGTTGACATCCCCAGCCCACGACACGCTGTTACCCGAGAAGTCTGCCACATCGATCCCGCTGATGGTGAGTCCGTTGGCTCCGTTCAGGCTGGAGAGTTCGAACTCGGCGGGCCAGGGATCGGATCCTCCAAAGACAACATAGCTTTCGCCAGCTGTGTCGTAGCCGCTGAGATCTGCCAAGGGCGCTCCGATGATGAAGTCATCGATGCCATCACCGTTAACGTCCCCGGTCGTTGAGAGGCTCCAGCCCGAGCGATCATTGGCATCGACACCGTTGAGAACGAAACCGTTGCTTCCATCCAGGGAGGAGAGATTGAAAGCTTCGGGCCAGGTGCTGGGACTTCCGAAGACCACGTAGCTCCGGCCAGTGCCATTGTGGCCGCTGAAAGTGGCGAAGGGCGCTCCGATGGTGACATCATCGATTCCATCATTGTTGACATCCCCGGCCGATGAGACGCTGTAGCCCAGCCGACCACCGACATCGACACCGTTGAGAACGAAACCGCCGAAGCCATTTAGAGCGGAGAGTTCGACCTCGGTCGGCCAGGGATCGGATCTTCCGAAGACCACGTAGCTGCAGCCGCTGGGATCGGCGTAGGGCGCTCCGATGATGACATCATCGATGCCATCATTGTTGACATCCCCCGCCGATGAGACGCTGTAGCCCGACCAGTCATAGGCGTGGACACCATTGAGAACGAAACCGTTGGTGCCATCCAGGGTGTAGAGATTGAGATATTCCGGCCAGGCACTGGGACTTCCGAAAACCACGTAGCTTCGCCCAGCGTTGTTCTGGCCGTGGGGGCTGGCGTAGGGCGCTCCGATGATGACATCATCGATGCCGTCATTGTTGACATCCCCGGCCGATGTAACGCTGTAGCCCGAAAAATCGTTGGCGTAGCCATTGAGAACGCAACCATTGGTGCCGTTTAGAGAGGAGAGCTCGAATTCGGCCGGCCAAGGGCTGGATCTTCCAAAGACCACGTAGCTTCGGCCAGCGTAGATGTAGCCGTTGAAATCGGCATAGGGCGCTCCGATGATGACATCATCGATGCCATCATTGTTAACATCCCCTGCCGATGAGACACTGTAACCCAACCAATCACCGAAATCGACGCCGTTGAGAACGAAACCGTTAGTGCCGTCCAGGATGGCGAGGTCAAGATCTTCCGTCCATGGGTTGGCACTTCCGAACACCACGTAACCCTCGCCGGCATAACCGTCAGCTCCGTAGGCCCCGATGATCACGTCGTCAATGGCGTCGTGATTGATATCCCCAGCAGAAGAAACGCTCCACCCCGAAAAGTCATTATCGCCGATTCCGTAAATGACAAAGCCGTTGGCGCCGTCTAGATCTGCGAGATCCAACGCCGCTGGGAAGCCCCCTCCCGGGCCAATGTCGCAGCCGTCCGGGATGCCATTCTCGTTGCAGTCGGCGCAGAAGAGATCTTCCGGCGGACAGTCGGCGATATCGATACCGTCGCAGACGCCATTCAGATCACAATCGCGCTCGCCCGGATCGAGCTCGCACTCGTTGAGCACGCCGTCGACGTCGCAGTCCAACAGCGGATCAGCAGCGATTTCGCATTCGTCGGGGACCCCGTCGTCATTGCAGTCAGCGCTTTGACCGCAGCCCGGGACATCGCATGGACCGCCAGGAGGGCCGCAATCGATGTCGCACTCGTCCGGGATGCCGTTGGGTTGACAATCCTGAGCGGTTGCGTGCGACGCCAAGCCGAGGAGCAGCCCGACAAGCAACAACCGTGGTGCCCCTATCGTCTTCGTGCGCATGGACATGATTCGTCTTCTCCGTTCCGACATGGACATCAGAAATCAATGGTAGCCAAATGAAGGTGCCAAAGTCAATGGGCGGGGCGCGCCGAGAAGTCGGGTGCCACGGGCCGTCACAATGGGGCATCGATACCGGCCCAGAAAAGTCGTCAGGAAGCTGGATGATGAGTCCCATTCCGACGCCTCTTCGTCGACGGAGGGTGACGATGGCCGCGGATCACTCGGGAGGCGTTCGGGGGCGCGAGGGATCTGACGTGTCCGCGTCGCTTGGGACCCACCACTGACGGACCCCGGGATAGAACAGGTAGGGACCTCGCCCCGAGAACTCCACGCCGAGAAGACGCTTGTTGACGGCCCATAGCGAGGGCTTGTGGTAAAGAAACGTCATCGGCTGGTCATCGTAGATGAGCTTGTGGATCTTCCGGTAGCAAGCCTCACGTTCGTCCGAATCGAGTAGTCTGGCGCCTTCCTGAAAGAGACCGTCAACCATCGGGTTTGAGTAGCGGCCGTAATTATTCTCAGCTTCCGTCTTGAACAACTGCCGCATCAGGTCAGGATCGACCGGTTGCATCATCACACTGATCAGTGCATCAAACCGGCCTTCCTTCATGCGATCAAGGATGTCGCCCCAGCCCCTCTGCTCGACATTGACCGTGACGCCGATTTTGGCCAGGCTTTCCTTCAGTATCTCGGCGGTCTCGACGGAACTCTTGGACCGGGAAGACACCAAGATCGAGAACTGGAATGGGGTTGGCGCGTCCGATGGCGACTTTCCAGGCATGTCTTTTACTCGGGCTCCACTTTCTACCAGCCTCCACTCGGCACCATCAAGCAGTTCGGCGGCCCGCCCGAGGTCGTATTCCAATGGCTTGACATCCTGGCAAAAGTACGGTGATTCGATAGGCCATGGTCCGAAGCACGGCACGGCAAGATTGTGGGCGACTTTAGCCCTGATTCTGCCAATGTCGGCAGCATGCGTCATGGCAAGGCGAACATGGGCGTCGTGGAAAAACGAACCAGTCTGGCCTTCGCAGTTCCACAGAATGTAGTAAACGTTCGTGCAGGGACGCTTCGAGTGCCGCCCTACGCTTGTGAAGGCGTCGGTGTAAATGTCTTCATCGTACTGGTAGTCGTTCAACTCGATCAGATCCAAATCCCCACGAAGGAACCACTCGAGTTTCTCGGCGTCATCCCTGATCCAGTGGATGACCAATCGCTCAACGTGAGGCTTTGTACCGGAGTAATCCTCCCACCGCTCTAGAGTGACTTGCTCGTTGTCCATTTGTATGAAGCGGAATGGGCCTATGCCCACCGGCTTGCGGTGCAGTGTCTGATAGTACTCCGACTCGCTCAGGGTAGGATCGTCGTCGATGTCCTTCTCAAACAGATGCTTGGGGACGAGCGGGAAGTTCATGCTGACTCGCCAACCCGCATGGGGCTCTCGCAACTCAAGCTCAACCGTGTAGGAATCAGTCGCTCGTACCGCCGCAAATAGGTTCGCATCACCAAGCTTGTCAGATCCCACCTCCTCTGACCTGGCTTGCTGCCAGCTGAAGACTACATCGGCTGCAGTGAACGGTTTGCCATCGTGCCATCTCACGTCCGGGTGCAATCGGACGGTTATTTTTGGGGCAGCATCGGGGTCGCCGATGCTGGCCACCAAATGCTCGTTAGGAATCAAAGTCAGGTCTGCCGTTCGGTGGAACAGCCGCTCGAAGAGCAACTCACAGACGAAGAGTTCACCGTTGTAAATGTCACCAAGCCGAAGGGGATTGAAAGCCGTTGGCTGCGCCGGGGCATTAAGGTGCAGCGTTGCATCTCGTTTGATCTGCGTCCAGTCGTCTGGCGGAGGCTGGGCTGGCTCGGCCGCAAGGCCAGCGAAAGCCGCCCGATACTCCTCTCGGGCATCCCTCTCCTCAAATAGCTTCACCTGACGCTCAGCCTCCTCCAGTTCCCTTTCCGCACGAAACGACTCCTTCAAGCTGTGGAGGGAAATTGTCCCAGCCACCACTACGATCACTGCGACAGAAGAGACAACTGCCGCCGCGCGGCGGTGCTGTCTGAAGGACTTCTTGAAAACGTACCAGCTGCTATCCCGCTTTGCCTCGATAGGCTCACCAGCCAGGAATCGATTAAGGTCGCGGCCCAGATCGGCCACAGACTGGTAGCGGCGGTCAGGCTCCTTCGACAGCGCCTTGAGGATGATTGTCTCAACCTCGTTGTCGATGTTTCGGCGTATTGTGCTCGGCCGTTCCGGTTCGGCCCGGAGGATGTTGTCGAGGATGTCCCGCATGTTGCCAACCACGGCGTATGGGAGCTTGCCGGTCAGCAGTTCATAGAGCACGACGCCCAGCGAATAGACATCCGTACGGGAATCGATTTGGCTTGGCTCGCCCCTTGCCTGCTCGGGACTCATATATGGAAGCGTGCCAACCACCTGGCCGGTGATACTCACCAACATCGGACGGCTATCGCCAACCGCCTCCGCGCCACCAACCTTGGCCAGGCCGAAGTCCACGACGTGCGGCTCGCCGCGCTCGTCCACCAAGATATTAGAGGGCTTGAGGTCACGGTGAATCACACCGCGCTGGTGCGCATGCGTTATAGCCTCGCAAACCTTTTGGAACAGCCGCAACATCTCCTCAACCGAAATCTCCCTGTCGCCCACGTACTGGTTCAACGGCCGGCCCCGGATGTAGTCCATTGCGTACCAGTACTTGCCGTGGGCAATGCCGCTGTCGAAGACCGCCACGATGTTGGGATGGTGTAGGCTGGCGACCAGTTCGATCTCACGTTCGAATCGGCGTTTGGACACCTCCGAGGCGAAGGGTCCTTCAAGCATGACCTTGAGGGCCACTTTCCGCTTGGTGCTCTTCTGGATCGCTTGGTAAACGACACCCTGCCCGCCACGGTGGATCTCGCGGACGATGGTGTAACCAGGGAAGGAATCCGGCGGTGGTGCGAAAGAGGATGATTCGCCCGGCTTGCGCACTTCCAGGGTTTCGCCGCTTGCCGCGTCGGCGATCGGAACTTCTCGCTGGATCTTTTCGGTCCCCGGAAGGCTCATGCCGCGCAGGTGATCCAGCAGCTCCTCGTGTTCGGCCAGTAGGGCCTCACTGCGCCGGGCGCAGTCCTCGCACTCGGACAGATGCTCCCGGACGCGAGCCTCCTCCGCTCCGTCAAGCTCTTTCGAGTGATAACGCTGCAAGTCGTCGTCGCCAGGGCATTCCGACATGGCTAATCACCTCCGACCACAGAGAGGGGAGCTCACGAAAATCCTGCCCCACCACGCGTGCCATTGCGCAGGTCCTGTGTGCCTGGCAGCCTACGTGAATGCTCACGTGCCCATAGCTGAAGCGTTCCCCCAAAACGCCATTGGCAACACAACGTGACCACGATGAGGATCTTTCGAATCCTGTTTGACGCGCCAGCTCTGCCCTCGGATTTGTACCGGCATCAATCCGATGCAGAAGCAAATCGTGATAAAGCTCCCTCGAAGAGCTCTTGGGCCCGCTGCCGTCGATCACTCGTCATCGTCCGGATCCTCGACCGACGGCGGGCTACTGGATTCAACTTCTGATGCACCTGCCCCGGCGATCAGAGCCTCTGCTTCGTCCAGAAAGCCAAGGGCCTCTCCGTCAGAGGCATACTCGGGAGACTGCAAAAGCTTCTGAAACACCTCCAGCTTTTCGCGAGACTCTTCCGTTCGCTCAAGCTGGTGAAGGGCCATGGCAATGAACGCGACATTAGCCGGGATACGTCCACGGCGCTGGTCAGAACGCGTAAGTGTTTCAAGTGCGTCTTCGTATTCACCCACCCTGTACTGGGCCACACCAAGCGTGGTAAGTACCTGGCGGCTTCTGGGCGCGAGCTTGCACGCCCAATGCGCCTTATTCAAGGCCGATTGATAGGCAAATGGCGTACCGCCTGAGTCCTGCACCACCAACCAGGATTCATCGTTGAGTTCCTCAACCGCGTTGTTCTTGATTGCCAGCCCCGTCAGCAGCACGGTCGTGGCCCCCGCAAGCACCAACATGAAGGCCAATGCAATACCGATGGCGATTCGGTAGCGCCGAATCGTTTTCCCCAACGCGTACCAGCTACTGTCCCTCCGGGCTTCGATGGGTTCACCAGCAAGATAGTGCCGCACATCGCGCGCCAGCTCACCCGCACTCTGATAGCGACGCTCGCGCTCCTTGGACAACGTCTTGAGGACGATCGTCTGGACTTCATCGTCAATGGGACAATCGCCGGCGCGCAGCCGCCGTGTCGAGCGTTTGGCCACCCCGGAATCGCGCTTCCAGCTACGGCTCGGCGGAGTCGGCGGGGTCTCGGCAATGTGCTTGAGTACCTCGGCCATTTGGCCCGCCACCGGGTAGGGATATTGGCCCGTGAGAATCTCGTAGAGGATGACGCCAAGGGCGTACACGTCCGTGCGAATGTCGATCTCGTCAGGAGCACCTCGGGCCTGCTCCGGTGACATGTATGGCAGCGTGCCAACGACTTGACCGGTCAGAGAAAGGACTGTCTGTTCGGGACCACCCACCATCTTGGCCAGCCCGAAGTCCAGAACCTTCGGGTGCCCGCCGCTGTCCACGAGGATGTTACTGGGCTTCAGATCCCGATGCATCACACCCTTTTGATGAGCGTAGTTGACCGCCTCGCATACCGTGGAAAAGAGCTTCAACGCATCTTCCAGGGGAAGCTGCTTCTCTCGGACGTACCGATGCAGGGGAATCCCACGGACGTAATCCATGACGTAGAAATGCCGTCCGTCGGTCGTGATCCCCGAATGAAAGACCTCGATGATGTTCGGGTGCTTCAGGCTGGCGACCAGTTCGATCTCTCGCTCGAACCTGCGGCGAGTCTTCTCGGATGCATAGGGCCCCTCCAGCAACACCTTGATGGCCACCCGCCGCTTCGTGGATTGTTGAAGGGCCTGGTAGACGACACCCTGGCCGCCGCGATGGACTTCGCGGATGATGGTGTAGCCGGGAAAGGAATCCGGCGGCGGCGCGAAAGAGGATGATTCGCCCGGCTTGCGCAGTTCTAGGGTCTCATCGCTTGCCGAGTCCACGATCGGTACTTTCTGCCCGGCCTTTTCACTCTCCGGCAGGCTCATACCGCGCATGTGGCCCAGCAGTTCCTCATGCTCCGCCAACAGCGACTCGCTCCGCCTCGTGCACTTCTCACATTTGGACAAGTGCTCTCGAACGCGAGCCTCTTCTGCCCCGTCGAGTTCCTTCGCGTGATAACGGTGCAGGGCGGAATCACTTAAGCATTGACTCATTTGCCTGGTCTTCTCTGCGGCGCAGATAACGCCAGCACACTTGCATTCGCTATCTTCTACGCCCTGCCCGTAACCGCCCGTGAGGCGTTCGAGACCGCGTGCTGATGACCGCGGGCCGTCCTCGATTACTCGATCTCGCCCAGAAGCTCCTTCATCTTCTCATGGAGCTTCCGCATGATTCGCCACTTGATCTTGTAGACTTGATTGGGCGTCAACTCGAACTCTTCGCACACCTGTTGGACGGACCTCTCCTGTAACACGTGACTTTTGAAAGCGCGAAACGCCACCGGATCGACTTCCGCCCGAATCAGCCTGAGGCAATGCTTGAGGTGCGTCTCCATCCAGAGCCGGTCAAAGAGATCCTCCGGGCTCTTCTCCCGCTGCTGAGGCCTCTTGAAGTCCTGCGATTCAGCGAGCTGCGCGGCCCGGCGTCGTTGGAGATTGCGAACGTAGTTGTTCACCAGCGTCCTCAGCCAGCCCTTGAATCGTCCCTTGTTGGGGTCGTAGTCGAAGCCGTGTATATGCCTGCTGATCGCGGCCATGCAGGATTGCGTCACGTCCTCGGCATCCGCCTCGCCCAATCCGCGCGAGCGGGCGAAGCGGTGAAGCATCGGGCGATACAGGGCATCGAACTCCCGCCAGGCGGCCGAGTCGTTCTGCCCTACGCGCACCAACAGACTCGCTCTTGTCGTCTCCATGGCACTCCGGGCCCAACAAGACTCCATGATACAGTGAACCTTGATGAGCCGGTAGACGAATTGCCGGCGCAAAGCTCCTCTTCACAAGGCCGAAATCACCGGCCAGCCGCAGTTCGAGACGTGGATCGACTTCCACGCGGGGAGAACGAAAGCGATGAGTGCCGTTCCATCCCGTCTTCCGGTCCGCATGGATGCGACCCACGATTCCAAACTCACGATTTCCTCGTCGCGAGGCTCATTCTCGGGACACCCTTCCGCTGGAGAGGATCAACGTGACGATCGCAGCCATGATGACGCCACTCCGGCAAGCTGGATGACCCGGCACCCAACCAGACCTGACCAAGTCATCGGCACTTCGACCACGACCTAAAGCGATGCTCTTCAACGCCAACAATGCTGCGCTCTGCCACCCGGCCCTTCGACGCGCCCGCCAGGGAGAATCAACGTATGAACACACTTCTGTCTTTCATCCAGGTGTTTACCTGTCTGTTCGGATTCCGGCAGCGGGTGAACAGCCATGCCAAGTATCAGGCGTTCGGAACGAGGTGGTCCCGGCACCGGCTTCGGCATATCGACGCCTACACCCGGAAACGCCACCGACCCGGCCGAACGTGAGCCGCTTCCGGGTCCGGAGACCATCCACCATGAATCAGGATGTACTCGAACATCTCTATGAGGCGACCGAGGAGGATCTGCTTTACGGCATCGGAACGCTTCCGGTGGCCGATTCGGTCGCCCTGCCGCTGATCCATGTGCACTACCGCCACTGGTCACGCGAAAAGCTGATCGTGGTGCGCGCGTCCTTCGAGTCCGGACTGGACCTGGTGATCGGCGAGCCCTCGTGCGGTTGCCGCGAGATGCGCCTCAGCACCCGTGAGCAGGTGTCTGTCCAAGTCAAGGAGGACGGACACACCCACGTGCTGCGCAGCCTCGCCTGGGATGCCTGTCTCGAAGGCGTGGCCGAGCATGTCGTTCGCCGGTTCGAACAGGATTGCCATCAGGCCCATGGCTACGTGCTCCTCATGCAGACACCGGCATGGGAGTTCCTGACGGCCGTGGAGCGCGCCTGCGGCCGCACCCATGTGCAACCCATCACGACCCGGGCCTATCCCTGTCCGCCGATGGCCTGAAGTCCCGACTTCGTACGTGGAGCGCACGTCCCCGTCCAACGGTCGTGCGCTGCGCCCCGTCATATCGAACAAGTTCCCTACCCAAGGAGATCATCATGCTCAAACTGAATGCAGGCTTCAGCCGCAAGGTCGGCGAGGCCAACTACGGAAGCCGCGGGGCCTCTGTCAACGTCGAGCTTGAACTGGAATCGCGTCTGATTGGCGATCCGGATGCGCTCGCCACCCGGATCCGCAACCTGTTCGATCTCGCCCGCCGCTCGGTGGATGCCGAACTGGCGGGCAACAACGGCAATGGATCCGCGTCCGATGGGACGGGCCGTTGGGGAAACGGCCAGGATCGCAGTCTGCGCTACGCCACGGCCTCACAGCTGCGGGCCATCCGGGCCATCTGCAACCGTATCGGCCGCGATCCCGTCCAGGTCGCCAACGAGCGCTTCAAAGTCAACGACCTGGACGAACTCACCCTGCAGGAGGCGTCCACGCTCATCGACGCCCTGAAGTCCAACAGCAGGCGGGAAGGAGGTGGCCGGTGATCGCGGGGACATCCCTCGCAGCGAAAGACAGGAACAAATGCGTGCGACCGGAGATCGACGGAACGCAAACCGCCCTTCGGCTTACCGGTCGTGATTACATCTCGTGCTCGTCCATCACCACGTTCCAGCGCTGTCCGCTGAAGTATTACTTCCAGTATGTCGTGGGTCTGGTGCCGGAGTTCGTGCCTTCCAGCCTGATCTTCGGTACGGCCATCCACGCGGCCGTCGAGAGCCATTTCCGCGCTCTGCTGGAGGGTGCCTGCGCTCCATCGGTGCATGACCTGATGGAGGCCTACCAGCAGACATGGAAGGAGGAGTCCTCGTCCCCGGTGCAGTTCGGCAAGGGCGAATCAGCTGAGAGCCTGACGGATCTCGCCCGGCGCATGCTGGAGGCATTCCTGAAAAGCGACACCTCCCGGCCGGAAGGCGAGATCGTGGGCATCGAGGAGGAGTTCAGGGCCCGGATCGTAGAGGATTGCCCTCCGCTTCTCGGCCGGGTGGACTTGATCTTCTGCGCGCGTGCCGCGTTACACCTTGTTGACTTCAAGACCGCCCGCAACCGCTGGAACGAGGCGAAGACCGAGGAGGGCCTGCCTCAGATGGCCCTCTATGCGGAGCTTGCCCGGCCGCTGGCGACGGCCCTGGGCTGCCGCACCGTTCGCCCGGAATGGATCATCGTCACCAAGACCCAGCAGCCGGTCGTGCAGGCGGTCTCCGCGCAGCTTGGGCCTAGCCAGATCGCCCGCACCAGGTCCGTCGTGCGCCAGGTGTGGAGGGCCATCACCACCGAGGTCTTCTATCCCACGCCCTCGGCGATGCAGTGCGCGACCTGTCCGTTTCAGACGGCCTGCCGGACGTGGGAGGCCGGGCCATGAGGAAACGGAAGCGACCGAGGAGACGTCGATACGAGTCGCCGCTGCCGCGCTTCGACGGGGACTTCTTCGATCTGTGGTGCACGCTGTTCGTGCTGCTGATCCTCGAGCCCGTGCCGGAGCTGCTGCGCTGGTTCTGGGATCTTATCACCGACAGTCCCCGAGACAGGAAACCGCCATGAGCGAGTCCGACAAGTTTGTGTTCGTCGTGATTCTGATCATTTCTATTCTCGTCTGGTACCCGGCCATGCCCTGCATCACCGTGGGCATCGTCATCGGCCTGATGATCCTCCTGTATCACATCTACAAGCCACGTCATCGCCGTTAGGCCTGCTCCCGCGTGTCAGGCCCCTCTCTTTACGAGTCCGCCGTTCTTTCAACTGAAATCGCCCGCGGCCCCGCGCCGCGGGCTTAAGGAGAACCGCCATGCTGATCAAAGTCACCGACATTCCACCGGAGGAGACTCACCTTCTCTTCTGCACCGATCGCCGACTCCACAACGAGCTTCGTGGCCTGCGTAACCGGAAAGCGAAGACCGTGCACAGCAGGCAGGCCGAACGACTGCGGCCGATACGTCCCCGAGTGCGCTCGGCCCGGAGACCGCAGGCTGCCTGATGGCAGCCCAGCCTGTTGCCATCAGCGGAGGCCGATCAGACTCCCTGACGGCCTCCTCCTATTCCTGGGCATTCATCAGAATGATTGTTCTACACGCGCAAGTCTGATCGTTGATCCCGTCGCCCGTCACTCGAACAAGGAAAGGAAAACCGAATGAACGCCGATCTTAGGACCCGTTCAACTGCCTGGATGCTGTGCCTTGTCCTTTTTATCCTGCCGCTGTGCGGCTGCAGGGAGAAGCGGGTTTCCGGGAAGGATGCCCAGATGCTCAACGCGCTGGTCTTCACGGCCTTGGCCGAGAGCCAGGGGCCGACCCTCAAAGAGGCTGCAGCCAAGACCCGGAAGATCCTCGCGGAGACGGAGAAGTCCTTCCGCGAGTCCAAGCCGGTCGTGCAGCTCGATCCGCGGATCCAGGAGTTCGCCGAGCTGCAGGCCGAGTGCTTCACGGCCTTCAGCCGATACGCGGGCACGATGGACGAGGCCCTCGCACGTCCCGAGGTGATCCCCGTCGAACTGTGGGAGAAGCAGAAGCGCTGCCTGGAGAAGGCCCGCGCCCTATGCCGGGTCTACATGCCCCACTGGGGCGCCGGACTCGATGAGGTGATCGCCCGGCACGAGGAGATCATTCGCAGGTTGAAGAGCGGCAGCTAACTCGGGCTTGGATTCGATTTCCCGGGCCTGCGTGAACAGCGCGGGCCCGGGAAGAACTCTCGGAAGTCTGATTGGTGGGTCATTGGCAATGTGCATGTCGTGTCGGGGTGAAAGCGGTCAGCGCTTGAGTCACGGGAATTCGAAGGGGTCTTTAAGTTGCGCGGAGCAAGTGTCTACAAAGACGCCCAGCTGCGTGAGACGTTAGTCGGTGGCCAGGAACCGCCTTTGTGGGATCAGTAACGCGGGTTCTTGGCGTTGAGACTTTGGATGTGTTGCGCATGTGTTGCGCCGGGCGGTCATGCGATGTTCAACTTGGATGCAAGTGCTTCAGCTATCTGACGCTTGGCATCCAGCCTCCGCTTGATGTAGTGCTTGGCCGTTACCTTCGAGTCGGCATGCCCTAGAAAGCTGGCCACGTTAAACTCTGAGAACTGTTCATCAGCCGCGTCGGTACCAGCCGTCGAACGCAAGTCTTTGATTCGAAAGAACGGCACGGGGGAGCCGTCGTTGAGCCTCGCACGATCCCTGATCCGATTGAATTCACGGTGGACGTTCCACTTGAGCGCGCGAAACACTTGGGGTTCCTTCGGGACCTCTCGGCCACCGTCAATCATCTTCGGGGCATCGTCGAGCAGGCGTCCGAGCAACTCCACCGCTGACGGCACAAGCGGCTGAAGTCGCACACGCTTGCCCTTGGTATTCGTCAGGCGGATAAACGCACCGTCTAGGTAAACCCGGCCCCACTCCAACCCGAGGATCTCACCTCGGCGGCACCCGGTCGTGGTGAGCAGGTAGAGAAACGCCTTCCATGTCAGCGTTGGGCACGCGTCCAAGACCGCCTGCTTCCACTCATCCGGCACCTGGACGGGGTCCATTTCCTCGACAGGCTCGAACCGAAAACACTTGCCCATTGGGTTGCGTCGGATGTAGCGCCGCTCCACCGCCATATTCAACGCGTGTTTCAACCGCCTCAGTTTTCCGTTGATCGTGTGCGGTGAAAGCAGCTTGCCGCCGACGTCGCCCTTCAGTAGCCGCAGGCGCCGCTGGAATTCCTCGACCATGCCGAAACTGACAGCATGCGGTCCCGATGGGCTGAACATCTCACCGAATTGTTGCAGCGTCTGCCGCACCAATGCTGCGTGGTTCTTGCCAGGCATCCTCGATACGTGCTCGGTGACGAACCTGCCCCACGAGACGTGGCAGATGTCATCGCTGACGCCCTGCTTCAGCTCCCACCGTTTCTGTCGTCGATACTCGTACGCCACCTCCTTGTGTGGGCCGCAGGCGTGTCCGCGGTAGCGACCGTCCTGGAACCACCGGACGGTGTAGCAGATCCTGCCGGACGGGTTCCGGCGTTTCGTAATGTGAACCGCTGTCTCAAGCATGGGTCTGGTCCTCCCAGAAAAGGCCCCGCCCCCAACGGCTGTCGCACCGAGCACCGGTTACGGGTCTGTACCGCTGGAGGCTGGGTCTGTAGATTGTCGCATCCGTTGGACCGGTACCCTGCGCGACGTACTCAACGTACTCTGCCATCGCCGCGCGTCAAGCGTATGGGCGCACGGCCCGGCCACAACACACCCACGCGACCAAAGAAACGTTCGCTGGTGAATGCTCACGTGTCAGGTGGTGTGCTTATTCATCACGCCGCGCCGTCACGGAACCGTTCGACGTACGCCCGCACGTCCGAACTGTGCCAGTACAACCGCCCAGCCCGCACCCGGCCGCGTAATCTGCCGGCGCGGCGCAGGTGCTTTACGTCCCACGGCGTCAGGCCGACGATCGTGGCGACGGTGTCCAGCTTCAGCGGTCGCGATTCGTCGGTTCGGATGTTTGTTGGTATCGTGTCCATGCGTGCGCCCTTTACGCAATGACGCGATCGCGCGCATACAGTGTGCCGATCAGTCTCGTCGCCTCGCGCACCGTCAAGCCCTCACGCCCAAGCCTTCCACGCTTCAGCCGCTGCGTTTGTCTTGAAGTTGCCGGCCACGGGTAGTCCGCTTCAGCATCACGGCACTAGCCAGTAAGTTACGATGCCTCACCTTTAGTTAGGCCGCATTCTGCAGACCACTCCCTTACGGTCGACCAATAACGGTCCCAACTGATTCCAATTCGATATGTGCCGCGCGCTGGACGTGCGTAGTTTCAGATGGCCGCTCTACGGAAGCGCCGTGTGCGGGTGGCTCTGCCGATGGATGATGTGATGCTAACGTCTGGCCAGAAGCCGTTGGCCAGGGTGGTTCGAAGTGCTCCTTTACGCAAGCCGTTCAACGGTTCACTGGCCACGTTAGGAAACAGAGCTTTGAACGTAGCACGCCGCGCGTACGGCACGAAGGAGCGGTTCGGATATTTCCGCAATCATCATGCGTCTTTCCTCATGGCGCTTGTGTTGCCGGCCGGTACCACCCGAGGCTGCCTGAGCGGAAGGCTCTGGCCCTGTACACCGGCGTACTGCGCAGCCTTACTGCGTCGCGGGTCCGGGAGCCGCACCGTCCGAGACCATGATCTGGCTCCAACTGACCGGGTGGACACGATCGAACGGGATCTTTGACGGGCTGAGGATGCCGCCCGACATCAGCACCTTGACCGCTTCCTCCACCGTCCAGCCGGTTTCCGATACTTCCTCAAGTGGAAGGATTTGCATATACCCGGTTGTGGGATTGGGTGTGGTGGAGATAAACACGGTGGCCATCTTCCGTCCCGTGTCC
>CP070718.1:1273832-1278897 GCA_020350565.1 Phycisphaerales bacterium | reverse complement strand
TGGCCGTAACGCCCGAATCACACGCAGGCCGATCCTCGAAAGCGATGCAGCCCAGGTCTCCGCCGTCCGGCACGCCGCTCAGCACCGGCGCCGTCTCGTCCTCACTCCACGTGTAGGTCACGTAGCACGGATCGGACGTGTTCCCGCAATCATCCGTGGCCGTCAGCGTAAAAGTCTGGCTGCGATAGCAGCCATTTTCCTCCACCAGACCCGCCTCGCAGTCGAGCGTCGGCATCTCGTCGCAATCATCGTCGAGATCCGTCACCAGCGCCGTCACGGTAGCGCACGTCGGGAGTTCCGTCGGGTTGCAGCCGAGGTCGACGTCGGCCGGGCAGGTGAACGTCGGCGCCGTGTTGTCCTCCACGTAGATGATCTGATCGCATTCCGTGTACAAGCCCGTCGCGGTGCAGGTGCACCGCCAGGTCCGCGTGAACGAGTACTCCTGCTCGCAGTCACCGGGCATCGGATCCCCGTCAGTGTACGTCTCCTGGCACGTCCCGCCGGCCGCAGCGCAGCCCATATCGACGCACGTGGCTATTCCTAGCGCTGAGTTCTCGTACGGATCGAGCGACTCGTCGCACTCGACGGTCGCCTCTTGCGGGGGGGCACAGTCGCAGGTCCCCTCAACGCAGACCGGCCCGGGAATGCAGGCGTACCCGGGGTTGCACTCTCCCGCTTCGGGGTCAGGGGGGGGATCGATGAATTGGTTGCCTGCCTTCGTTCCAGCGACGATGCAGCCCTCTATGACCACGTAGCCCTCAGGCGGTACCACCGTCAACGAAACCGTCACGGGGTACGCGGGGCCTTCATCTGGCATGTCGAACTTGATGCCGTACAGACCGGTGGAGGGGTCCGGGCCTACGAGGCTTACATCGCCCGGGCCGGCCCCGGTCACGGTCGCGCCGACGCAGTCGTAAGCGAACACGATGTGGCTCAGGTCCGCCAGCTCACCTGTCTTATAGATCTTGTACGTGAACGTCATGCCGTCGGAGCTTACGCTGTCGAGAATGATCTTAAAGTCGTTGTTACAGGTAAACCTTTCGGTGCCCACAGTACCGCATGGCTCGGTGCATGCCGCGATGAAATCGTCCAGTTCGGAAAGACTGCCCGGACAGTTCTCGTCATACAAGCAGCCCGTGTCCATAAACGTCGTCTCGGCCTCCAAGCCGGAGGTCTCGCCGGTCGCCCGGGCACGCAGGAGCAGGCCGGCGGCCTCTACGGGGATGAGATACTCGACCTGGAACCAGCCGTACTCATCGGTCGGCCCGCCCTGCCAGTCGTAGTCCCACCAGATGACCTCCCACGTATCCGGATCGAGGATGTCGATGTCGATCCAGACCCACTCTTCGTCGCCGAAGCCGGTGCCCGTGAGGATGGCGATCTCTCCCGGGAAATAGTCCGGCTTGTCGCTGGTGAGTGTCGCCTCGCCAAACGCCGGAGTGCCCCCCGCCAGCGCCAGTATGACCAGCACCCCAAGCAAGGCGGGAGTACACCGCTTCAAGGATCTTTCTGTCCGAATGTCCTGTATTTTCATCATCTCCAGTTCCTCCTCGAAAGCGTCGCCAGATGGTCTAGAAAGCCGCCGGCCCATCCGGTGGCTGGACACTACTCATCCGTGCAAAGCGTTTGACACTTTGCTTCTTCCGTCCGATACCTCCTGAATGACGATGTGCACATGCCCGCGCGCCCGCGCCGAGCGGCGTTACCGATGCTCACGCCCGGCGCGGAGGCCCGAAAGCGTCACCCTTACTGAAAAATCAGGTTTGATTGACAACGGGAAGAGGCCTAGAATTGGCACGGATTTAGCGGGCGAGCAGTTTGTGCCCGCTGGACCACTGAACCGGCCGCTGTTGATCCACCCACGGAGCAGGCGGCCGGTTCACCCGTTATGCCTCAAACAACTGATGTTGCCGTGCCGCCGGTTCGTCGTCCCGGCCATTCACTCCTTTCCTCACCCCAATTGAACCAACTTGCTGAAATTGAACGTGACCACCGTGACAGCCCACCGTGTCTTGTCTCCCGCGGGTTGATCGCGCGCTGGCGACAAGCACATGTCACCCGGCGTCGAAGCCGGTGACAACTCGGTCCCGCAGCCCGCAAGCATGACTGACAACATGAAGTGCTCGGGGCATCTCACCCCGAAGTGCTTTCAGCCGTTGACGCCGGACGGTCAACGGTTCGACGGGCCCGAAACCGCAAAAACATAGTAGATGAAAAATCGGTAGCAATGTCAATAGCATCCGTACGTGACGAGCTGACTTTTCTGGAAACGGCGAACAAGAGCTGACTCGCGCGCGTCGCGCGCTTCAAAGCGGCGCGCGCCTGAAGAGAGATGTGGCGGCGACACGCAACGTTCGGTCGCGCGCGGTAGACGGCGGGCCAGGCAACCACGACTGTCAAGCTCAGAAAAGGAGCACTTCGTGCGCACACTTGGCAAGTACTTGCGATATCTCCCTAAAACACCGGCCGCGTACAGTGCAAGTGCGCGGCGACGCCGAGCTATCGGGGTTTCGGTCTGCGCCTCATTGAGCGCTTCCAGATACGTATTGAACATCCGTTCCCGCAAACAAGTGCCCTCCTCTGGCAGTAATCGCCGGGGAAGAGCCTACGCGAAGACGTCCGTAATCCCCCGTAGATGCCAGCCTTTGGAGTACGTAATGTGACGTAGAATCTGGTGGGCAAACCGCTCCCTGTCTCATCAAGCATCAGCGCAGCGACGGCGTAAGCCGGCAGCCCGGGGAAGCGCGATCACGCCTCCCACAGGCTGAGACTGAGGCGGCCGTCCATGGGGCGGGCGAGTCGCGAACGGCGCACGCGAGCGCGGAAGTCTCACTGGACAAGCCGACAACGCTTGCCTGTCAGGCCCGATGATGACCAGGCACCGTCGTCGAGAGGGCCCGTGGCCGGAAACGCCGCAACCTGGGCTTTGCCCCGGATTGGAATGGTGGGCCGGGGAAGGGATAACATGTACGGTGAAACGCCCGGCCCTCGGTTGGCATTTGGCGGCCCCTTCCGGTATCATACCGATTAAAAGATCGATAATTGGCAAATCCGGGGTAGAAGGGCTGGCGGGTCCTTTGTGCAAGCCTCGAACGCAGCCCTTCAAGCTAGGAGGAAGAGCCATGACGTCCTCCGACTTTTCGCTGGGAAATGGCAGATTCGGTATCGCTTGTCGCGTGCCGATGGCGTGTCTGGTCGGCTCGGTCGCGATGTTGGTTGCGCCGGTAGCCATTGCTGCGGTGTTGCCTGCTGACGGAGGTGCGTTTGAAAGAGAGGCATCTCCAAGTGAGGGCGGCCTCACTTCTCACCAGGTCCACCGGTCACGATTCGCGGATGCCGACCGGAATCCTGGTGGACGGCAGATCGATGAAGAGGGGGATCTCCTGATTATTGCCTTTGATCCATGGATCCCGAACGTGGAGCCGCTTGCGGCCCACAAAAGCAGCATCGGGATCAACACGACGATCGTGGGCGTCTCGGCCATTGGGAGCGATCCGCAGACGATCCGAAGCTACATCGAGTCCGTCTACGAGACCAGCGATCTGGCCTTCGTCCTGCTCGTGGGCGACGTGGATCACGTACCCACGTTCTACGCGATGGGCGGGCCTTCCGACCCGAGTTACGCCAAGGTCGCTGGGGGTGACGACTATCCCGACGTTCTCGTCGGCCGCTTTTCCGCCGGCACGGCCGCACACGTCGATACGCAGGTGCTGCGAACCATTGAGTATGAGACGAACTGCGCGACTGAGCAGGAGTGGTTCTGGCGAGGCGCCGGCATCGGGTCCGATCCTGCGGCGCTTGACGCGATTCGCGACGCGCTGCTTGCGCACGGATACACAGACGTCGATCAGCTCTACGATCCGGACGTGACGCCCGCGATGATTGCGGCCGCACTCAATGACGGGCGGGGCATCATCAATTACATCGGGCATGCTTCGAGCGCGCTCTGGATGACGGGGCCCTTTTCCGTTGATGATGTGCACACGCTCGCCAACGATAACATGCTTCCGTTCATCTTCAGCTCCGCCTCGGCCAACGGCAGGTTCGATACGGACGAGTGCCTCGCCGAAGCGTGGTTGCGGGCACAGCACGGCTCAGCACCAACCGGGGCCATCGCGGCCTTCATGGCCTCGGGCAATCTGTACTACATGGAAGCCCAGACCGCGCATGACGAGTTTATCGATCTCTATGTGGGTGGCGCCTACCACACCTTCGGCGGTCTGTGTTTCGGTGCCACGAGCCGATTGATTGACGAGTACGGGGATAGCGGTGTGCAAACCTTCGACATCTGGACCCTGTTCGGCGATCCGTCGCTCTGCGTGGTGGGAACGGTTGCCCAGCCGACCAGCAGCGATTTCGACGACGACGGGGATACCGACCTGTACGACGCATGCGTCTTCCAATCCTGCTTCAGCGACAGCCCCGTAACCTGCAACTGCGCGACCTTCGACTTCGACCACAACCAGGCGATTGAACTGAGCGACTACGCCGAGTTCTACGGTGGACTGACCGGTCCGCAGCCCTAGAATCATCTCTGATGCCTCTTCTGCTGCGCGACATCCGGTTGGAGTTGGAGGACTCCGAGGACCGGCTGCCGGAACTGGCCGCCAAGCGCCTCGGGGTCGACGTGGGCGCGATTCGCAGTTGGGCGATCGTGCGGCGGTCGATTGACGCGCGAAAACGCCCCGGGCCGGGCCGGGCGTCGCACGTCGTCCGGTTTTCCTATCACCTGGAGCTGGCCCTCAATGAGTCCGAGCGAGACGAGCGAAGGCGGTTGCGTTCGCTCAAGCCGCAGAAGGCCTCCTGGATCGAGGTGGAACGCGAGGAGCCTGTGGAACCCGGCTCCAAACCCCTGCCGCAACGACCCATCATCATCGGTTTCGGACCGGCCGGTATGTTCGCGGCACTGATACTGGCTCGCATCGGCTATCGGCCGCTCGTGCTGGAACGGGGCCGCGAGGTCCGCCGCCGGCACCGCGACGTTATGCACCGTTTTTACCGCTTTAAGGATTTCGATCCTGAATCGAACCTGCTGTTCGGCGAAGGCGGCGCAGGCACCTACAGC
>CP070718.1:1257830-1273732 GCA_020350565.1 Phycisphaerales bacterium | reverse complement strand
TGGCCGACGGGCGGGTGACGGTGTGCGACCAGGACTTGAACGGGCAGCATGCCGTCGGCCGCATCGGCGAGCAGTCGTTCGAAGCGCTTTGGCGGGCGGCCGAATTCGAGCGCGTCCGAGAAGCTCATCACCAGGGGCGCTTCGACCCCACGCCTCTTTGCACCGCCTGCGAAGAGTGGCACAGGCCGTAGCGCGCAACCATTCCGGCGAAAGGACAAAGACACGAGAGAAGCGCCCTATTCCGGGTCGGTTTCACCATCCGGGTCGGAAGCATCATCCGTAACCAGGGCCTCGACTTCGGCGCTGGGTAGAAGTTCGACCTTGCCACTGAGGCGAAGGACCAGCCTGTGCGGTGCGGTCAATTCTTCCCCTTCGACGTCGAAAAAGGTCTCCGCTGAGAACATGAGAATGCATTGGGGATCGTCCTGGCGCCCGTCGGGCACGGGGCGGTAGGTGAGCTCAGGTGAGAGGGTGAAGTCCCGGGCCAAGGTGCGGCCCTTCATGGCGTCCACGGAAGCGGGCCACTCGCCATAGTCGCGGTGGTACGATCTGGCAGCCTGGTAGACGCGCTCCATCGTCTCCTCCCATTGGGCGGGCTTCATCCAGTCGCCGGCGTCGTATTCCGATTCGGCCCAAGTCGGGCCGAAAGCGGGCCCCCAGGTGGGCGAGCTGCGGAACAGATCGATTAGGCAGACCCAGCCGACGACGGTTGCGATCGCCAGGATCATGCCCACCCAGGCGGCGGCGACGCGCTCGTTGGGCAGCCGCCTGCGGGCGACTGCAACGACGCCGAACAGAAGTGCAATAGCCTGTGTAACGAAGGGGATGAAAAAAAGTAAGCCACACACAAGGCTGACGACCGAGGCGGCCCGGACGGTCGGCTGTACTTCGGCGAGCGCAGAAGGCTGGTGGTCGGACGCGTCGACTGCGGCGGAGGGCTGGACGCCTTGCGGGGCGGATGCGCCCGGCTCACCGGTGAACGGGGCACGGAAAGGGCGAACAATGCTGCCGCAGTTCGGGCATTTGCCCGACCCGGTCTCATCAACCTGCACCAGGTGGCGGCACTCGGGGCACGTGGCTTCCATGAGCGAGGTTTATACCATGGGGGCTTGTACCACAGAAGGTCAGGATCGTTACAGCAGCGTGATGGCGTCGATGCGCCCGGTGTTGTCTGTTCTGGGAGTCCTTCGCCGTGATGAGGCGCGGGTGGCGATCGGGAGAGGCGCCTGCGCAAAGAGGGACGTCTGGGCAGGCACGGTCGGGGTGTACGGAGGTAAACCTGCACAGACGTCCTGTTTAAACTATAAACCAGCGCGTCTCCGTCGTCTGTCCGTACTTTCCCTTAAGTCTTTGGTACCATTGAAGTAATCCGTCTGTATCCGGGCGCCCCTTCGTGGCGTCGGCAGCAATTAAAGGGACAGTGTCCTCCGAGGGTCGGGAGGGCGCTCTGACGGCAGGTTTCCGGCGGGGGAGGATGGTGGTAAAATCACGGACTAACCAATCGAGGGCGGTCCTTGACGGCCAGGTCCCATGCAGTGGGTGGATCAGATAACGGGTCAGGCGGGAGACCGAGCAGCCCACCTGATCCATTCAGGTGCCGTGGCCAACCTGGTCGTCAAGGACCGTCGTCGTATTGGGCAGGGATGAATTCCGAGGCGGTCGGGTGGGCTGCCTCGAAGAACGGATGAGCAGACGTATATGCCGCTCGTCAGCGGCCGATGACTACTTCCGGGAAGCGCCCCTGAAGGCCCCGAAGCTTGGGCACGTTGGTGAGGAAATCGATGTCCTACCGTGTTCTCGCCCGAACCTACCGCAGCAACACGTTCGACGAAATCGTGGGGCAGGATGCGATCGCGACGACGCTGAAGAACGCCATCGGATCGAGTCGCGTTCATCACGGCTACTTGTTCACGGGGACAAGGGGCGTGGGCAAGACGTCGATGGCCCGGATTCTGGCGAAATCGCTGAATTGCCTCTCCTTCGACAAGCCGACCGTTGAGCCGTGCTGCACATGCGAGTCTTGCCTCGCGGTTGCGGAAGGTGAGGACGTGGACGTGGTGGAGATCGATGCCGCGTCGAATACGGGCGTGGACAACATTCGTGAACTGCGTGCCAACGCCACGCTTCGGCCGGCCCGCTCACGATTCAAGATCTACATCATCGATGAGGTGCACATGCTGAGCGCGGGGGCGTTCAACGCGCTGCTCAAAACGCTGGAGGAGCCACCGGCGCACATCAAGTTCATCCTGGCGACGACAGAGCTTCAGAAGGTACCGGCCACGATTCAGAGCCGATGTCAGCGATTCGACTTTCGGGCGATCGACGTGCCGTCGATTGCCGCCCACCTGGGCCGGATTCTCAAGCAGGAGAAGATCGAGGTCGAGGAGCCCGTCCTTCGCCGCATCGCGCGTCTGGCCAACGGCTCGATGCGTGATGCCCTTTCGCTGCTCGACATGCTCCTGTCGTACGAGGCGAAGAAGTTGACGACGGCGGTGGTGGATGAGGTTCTGCCCGCGCCGCACGACGAGCTGGCCTATGCCGTGATCGATGCGGTTGCGGACGGTGACACGGCTCGGGCACTCGGCGCTCTGGACGACGCGCTTCAAACGGGTCGTACCGTCGAGCGATTCTGTGAGCATCTGGTTGAGCATGTGCGGACGCTGATGTTACTGCGGGTGTGTGGGAAGCGGTCGGAGCTGGTCGAGGTTGCGGAGTCCCTGCGGGACACGTTGGATGAGCAAGCTGCGAAATTCGACGCGGCTACGTACGTTTACATGATCAATCTGCTGGAGGAGCTTCGTCGCAACGTGAAGTTTTCGGGCGCGGCGCGGGCGTTGGCCGATGCGGCCGTCGTCCGGCTGGCGATGAGCCATCAGTTCTCCGATCTGGGGGAACTGATCGCGCGGCTCGAAGATGAAGGCGGTCGGGCGGCCACCGCGATGAAGGCTGGCGGCTCAAAAAAAAAAGAAGCCGCTGAGACGGGCGTAGTACAGGACCGGGGATTTGTTTCGCCGCCGGTGGCTGGAACGCCTTCTGCTGCTGCGGCACGCGGGTGGGCGGCCGATCCGCGGATCGTCGAAGCGCCGGCCGCTGAAGTCAATCGCCCGGCGATCAGCTCGGCCCAGTGGCAACGCGCCTCACGTGATCCACTGGTTCAAAAGGTGAGGCAAGCCGTGGACGGCACGCTTTTCGACGTGCGTCCGGTCGGCCCGATCGAGCCGCCGCCGGCCGAAGTCGGCGAGAACGAGGAGATCGACGAGGGAAATCAGGCTTTGCCCTTGAGGGAGTCGTAATCATGCTGAGCGGTCTGGGAAATCTGGCCGGTTTGATGAAGTCCGCCAAGGATCTTCAGGCCAACATGGCCAAGATGCAGGAAGAATTGGCGAAGAAGCGGTACGAAGGCGAGGCGGGCGGCGGAATGGTCCGCGCGGTCGTTGATGGGAAGTTTCAGGTCGTCGACGTCAAGATCGATCCGCAGGCTGCAAGTGACGTCGAGTTGCTCGAGGACCTGGTGAAGGCCGCAGTGAGTGTGGCGATCAAGAACGCTCAGGAAGGTATGCGCAACGAGCTGACGTCCCTGACGGGGGGCATCAACATTCCCGGACTTACCAGCATGCTGGGCGGAGGGGTTTAGCAGTCTGCTGCAAAAGAGGAAAGGCGCGAATGGGACCGGCGTCGATCCTGGCGGCTCCGTGAGGGAATTCGCGGTCTGTCTGGTGGCGGGCGGGGTCAGGAACGGATTCCTGGAAGAGGGCGTGCGAGAAGGGATTCTCGCATGAGCGTTTCGCCGGCGTGAGTGGCTATGTGCTCGGAGCCAGTTCCCTTTTTCGACGGATTGTTAGGCTTCAGAACGAATGCGGAACGGCAAATGCGGACGTTGTCCAGCCTGGATGTGGAAACGTTCATATCACCTCTGGTTCCTCGGAAGTCCATGAGGTTGGCATGCAGAAGGAGCACATTGAGTCGTTAGCACGATTGAAGGAGCAGTTTCAGAAGCTGCCGGGCGTCGGCCCGCGCAGTGCCGAGCGGATGGCATTCCACATCCTGCGTGAACCGCGGTCGAGCGCGGCCCAACTGGCACAAGCCATCCTGGACGTCAAGGACAAGATCGTCCACTGCTCCACCTGCCATAACCTGACGGAGTCCGATCCTTGCGAAATCTGCCGTGACCCCGGTCGAGAGCGTTCGGTGATCTGGGTGGTGGAGCAGCCGCAGGACGTGCTGATGCTGGAATCCACGGGTCTGATCCGAGGTCTTTATCACGTGTTGATGGGGCACGTGGCACCGTTGGAGGGGGTTGGTCCGGAGCACCTGACGATCGATTCGTTGGTCGAGCGGGTGCGCGCATGTGGTGTGCGGGAGGTGGTGCTGGCGCTGAACCCCACATTGGAAGGCGACGCAACAGCGCTGCACATTCAGGAGCGGCTCGACGATTCTGGCGTTCGGATCACTCGCCCCGCGCGTGGCCTGGCGGTGGGATCGCAACTTGAGTATGCGTCGCTGGGCATGCTGGAATCGGCGATTCGCGGGCGAACGCCCATGTAACAGCGGGGGAGCGATTCGTGACGGATGGCACGACCGGCGCACCGCGGGGATCGTACGGCGACTCCATGGATGCTATAATATGGTAGTCGTGAGTGCCGGGGGGCTGACAGGAATCGGGTGCCTTGGGGGCAGCCGGTACCGAGGGCCGGAGTACCCCATCGGGCTGCCGGCACGCTCGATATTCGGACCCAGGGGCGATGTCGCAGATTCTATCGCAATCATTGAGTCAGCAAATGCGGATGGAGCAAAGGCTCACTCCGCAGTTGATTCAGTCGATGGCGATTCTGCAGAAGCCGGTCGCCGATCTGGAAGCCTACATTCAAGAGGCCCTCGAATCGAACCCCGCCCTCGAGCAGGTAGAGCCCGAGCCCGATGAAAGGTCCCCTTCCGGCGACGGTCGAGGCGAGCCCGGCGGCGACGGGCGGACGGAGGCTGAAAGCTTTCAGCGTCTCGAACGCCTTTCTCGCTTCTATGATCTTGACGGGAATGAAGCTGCACCCTTCAGGCGCCGTGCCGCCGCGGACACCGGTGAGCGGGACGCGAAGATCGACGCCATGGCGAACACCGCCGGGCGCGAGAAAAGCCTGAACGAGCACCTGCTGGACCAGTGGGCGCTGGTTGAGGCGGAGCCAAGGATCGCCGAGGCGGGCGAACTGATCATCAATCATATCGATCCCGACGGCTATCTGCGCGTTCGCCTGGAAGAGGTGGGGGAGAGCGTGCGTCCTGCGATCGACGTGGAGACGCTCGAACGTGCGTTGGCGGAGGTGCGCAAGCTGGAGCCGCGAGGCATTGGTGCACGGGATGTGGTGGAATGCCTGCTGCTGCAGTTGGACGCCTTGCCCGGCGACAACCGGATCGAACGCACGCTGATCAAACATCATCTTGACGACATCACCCACAACCGGCTGCCTGCGGTGGCGAAGGCCACGGGATATTCGCTTGGTGAGATCGGTGAGGCGATCAAGGCGATGCGTGCGACGCTGAACCTTCATCCCGGCTATCTGGTGGGCGATCGTTCCTTGCCTCGGATCCGGCCGGACGTGCTTGTGGATTACGCCGATACGGGCGGAGGGCTCACCGTGCGTCTGGCCCGGGGAAACGCGCCGAGACTTTGTGTTTCGGACGAGTTGGTGAAACTGGCGCGAACGAAGTCGCCTAACAAGGAGACGCGGGATTTCGCGCGGAAGCACGTGGAGGAGGCGGCCGCACTGATTGACGCGGTCAACTTCAGGCGGAACCGGCTGTTGGACGTGGCCGGCTCGATTGTGCAGAAGCAGCGGGAGTTCTTCGAGGTCGGTCCCGAGGGGCTTCAGATCTGCAGGATGAGCGACCTGGCCACTGAGCTGGAATGCGACCCATCGACGATCAGCCGGACCGTGGCGGACAAGTACCTTCAGTGCCCTCGCGGCATTTACCCGCTGCGCTATTTCTTTACCGGCGGCACGGAGACCGGCGACGGGAAGACGACGAGCTGGGACAGCGTAAAGATTCGAGTCAAGGACCTGATCGAGGCCGAGGATCGCAAGTCGCCGTACAGCGATGAGCAGGTGGCCAGCCTGCTCAAGAAGGAAGGGATCGAGATTTCGCGGCGCACCGTGGCGAAGTATCGTCAGCAACTGAGCATCCCATCAGCGCGGCAACGGCGGGAGTTTTAGACCTGCAAACATCACTCCGCATGGCACCGCAGTAACGGACACGGACGAATAGGCCCCGGCATTGTAAAAGGCATCCACCCGGAGTTCCTGACCCTGTACGATTAGAAGCGTGCTGAAGATCGGATCGGTTGAGCTTGATGTGCCTTTCGTGCAAGCGGCGTTGAGCGGCTACAGCGATCTGCCCATGCGCCGTGTGGCCAGGGCTTACGGTGCGCCCTACGCGCTCAATGAGGTCGTGCTCGACAAGCTGGTCGTCCAGAAAGGGAAGAAGCGCAAGACGATCTTACAGGTATCGGAGGACGATCATCCGGTCGGCGGGCAGTTGATCGGAGCCAATCCCGACGATTTCGGGCCGGCCGCGGCGGCGATGGCGGAAGCAGGCTACGACGTGATCGATATCAACTTCGGATGTCCGGTGCGGAAGGTGCTGGGGCGCTGCCGGGGCGGCTTTCTGCTGTCACAACCGGATACCGCCTTGAGCATCGTGCGGCGCGTCTATGATGCGGTCGGCGGGCGACGTCCGGTCACGGTGAAGATGCGGCGCGGCATGCGGGACGATCAGGAGAGCGAACGGAACTTCTTCAGCATTCTCGATGGGGCGTTGGATATCGGGGTCGCCGCAGTCACGGTGCACGGGCGCACGGTCAAGCAGCGTTATGTCGGTCCGAGCGATTGGACGTTCATCGCGAGGGTGAAGCATCACGTCGGCGACCGGATCATTCTCGGCAGTGGGGACCTGTTCAGCGCTGAAGCCTGTGTGCGAATGATGCGGGAGACGGGCGTGGACGGCGTGGCGATCGCCCGGGGATGCATCGGTAATCCGTGGATGTTCCAGGAGTGCCGGGCGTTGTATCGCGGCGAGCCTCTGCCGCCTCCCCCGAGCATCGGCGAGCAGCGAAAGGCCATTGCGCTGCATTTCGAGGAGGCGATCAACTTCTACGGCGAAGCCCGTGCGGCACGGAACATGCGGAAGTTCGGCATCAAGTTCAGCGAGCATCATCCTCATGCCGTGCAAGTGCGAGATGCGTTCGTGCGCGTCTCGACGGCGGATGATTTCAGGAACGTGCTGGAGCGATGGTACGATCCGACGGTGGATTGGCCTCCCGTGGTGCGGCGGGAAGGACACGGTGATCTGATCGCGGCGGGAGCAAGACCCTAAGAAGAATTGCAAATTGCGAATTACAAATTACAAAAAGACCCCTTAAGATTCGGGGCGTTCAATTGTACAACAGCCGAGGGGAGAGACGCTGGGCGTTTTTGCTGGTCGTTGCCATGGGTTCGCGTATCCTTTTTGAGAGTCTTTTCCTCCGGGTGATTGTCTGGTTCCGATGCCAGGAAGTCGGCTGTTCGCGATCGGGTCATTGGCTGGAAGATTAAACGCCGGTAGGTGCCATGATATTCCGTATCCTCTTTGAGAGTCCCTTTCTTTGGGTGATTGTCTGGTTCCCGTGCCAGGTGGTGCTGCTTGTGATCTGGTCGCGGCGGCGGACACGGGTTACGGCTCGGGCGGTATGGGTCTGGATCGCTCTGCTGCCCGTGATGCTCCTGCTCCAGAAGATGGTGACGACACAAAGAGAAGCGATCATGCGGCTGTGCCGCGAGATGGCGGCCTACGCCGAGAAGGGGGACGTGCCGGCTATCGGCCGCTGCCTCGCGCCGGAGTTCGAGGCCGCAGACCTCGACGTCGATCAGTTCCTGGAGCGACTGGAGAACCGGTTGACGCAATACTCGGTCGAGCGGCCAAGGCTGACCGGCTTCGACGTGTCCATCGACCATGCAAATCGAGGAACGGCGGTTTTTATGGGCTCGGCATTCGTACGTGGCGCCGAAACCTACGGCACGCAGTTGACGGCCCGCTTCCGCCTCATTTTTCGGAAGTCGGACGATCGTTGGCTGCTCGTGGAGATTGAGGTCCTGCCCTCACCGCTCAGCCCTTTTGATGATCTCAGGCAGCTTGTTCCGTAGTGGACCGGACGGCGGCATCGCTTTACCCGTTCGAGCTATCAGCCATCAGCTTTCAGCAATCGGCTCGTGATCCGAGCCGCATTCACGATGGACCAGTAGCGAAGAGCGATGAGATTGCAGAAGAGGAGTCCGGAGATCGGAATACGGAGCCTGCTTGGCCGGATCGGCGACCCGAAGGCGCCGGCAAAACCAGGCCGAGCAAGAGCGGCGGCTCCGCCCGTCATCACATTCGGGACGGCCCGAGCAAAGGAAACTCGAAATCGGCTCTCTCTGCGTGCTTTGTGGTGAGGCGCCAAGATGGCGGCTATTGCGTGAAGTAGGTCGTGAACTCAGCGAAGTCATCGAGATCGACGTCGTTATCGTCGCGAAGGTCGCAGGCGTCGAAATACTCCGGCGTGCAGCCCGTGGGTACCGTCGGATTATCCGGGCCGTTCAGGCACATGTGGAATATGTCGAAGTCGGCGAGATTGACATCGCCGTCACCGTTGATGTCGCCCGGTGGTGGCGCTACGTCGACCTGCAGGTAGAAATGCTCTTCGGCATAGAAGAGCTCACCGGTGTCGCTGGTCATACCGGCCAGGGCGAAGACCAGATCGTAATAGTCGACTCCCGCCCCGGGCAGGACCTCGATCTCAAATGCGAAAGTCGTAGGACCTGTTCCCCATTGGTAAGCGATGACGGGCTCCGTGAAGTACTTGCTTTCCTGCCCCCATCCGGGCCAGTCGCAGTCTTCAGTGAACTGAAGCGAACCCCCGCTTTCGACACCGGGGAACTGAAAGCGTTTGATCTGCACGGCATAGGTGTCATCGGTGCCCAACCAGGACACTTCCGCGTAGAGCGTTTTCACCTGTCCTTGCACGGCCTGGAAGACCTTGAGGGGCCCGCGGTCGGGCGCGCCGGTACCGCTTTCGTCGGGGTCGGCAACGGTGTCCTCCCAGGCGACCTGCAGCGAATCCATCTGCAACTGGTCATGGCAACTCAGACAGTTTCCGCCCCAGGCCGGTGCAGCCACCGCCGGTCGCGCCGCAGAGAGCACGAACAGAACAACAATGGGCAGCAGTACGGAACGTTTCATGGTTGCATCTCTCTGCTTGAGCGGGTGGCGCGGGTGAAGACGAGACCCTCCTATCGTCCGCCCGCCTGTATCCTCATGTTGGTTCCCGTCAGCGGACAGTCATATCCATCCGCCAAAGCCTTGCTCTGAAATTCCGCCCGGACGAGTTCGATGATCGCCGGGATCAGGTCAGCGATCTCCGGGGACAGTTCCAGTCCCCAGCCTGTGTGTCTGGGCTTAACGCCGATGATGACGACTTCCTTGGGGGCGACGCCCAGTCGTCTCGCGGCCGTCAAGGTCTCCATGATGCCGATCTCATGCAACGAGGCTCTCTCCTGCCGTTGGGGCGCGAGGTCTTCCGGCGTCAGGCGAAGGACCGTACCGGGCTGGAAGTCGCCGTCCGCAGCATCGATCACGATGACCTTTTCACGGTTGGCCAATGCGTCGATCAGATCGAAACCGGCCGTCGCGCCGTCGAAAAGCTCGACGCCGGGCGGCAGTTCCATTCCCTCCATGGCCTGCACGACGCGAACGCCAACGCCCTCGTCGCGCAGAAGGATGTTGCCAACGCCAAGCACCAGCACGGGGCAAGCCGTCTTGGTTGACTGCCGAGATGAATCACGTTCAGGCATATCTCAAGAGTATTAAGCCGTCAGCGTCCGTTTCCTCGTACCGGTGACGAACGGCCGATGACTCCTACGCAATCCCCGGTCTGATCAGTACCCTTGTCCCTTCTCGCTGACCGGGCCGGACCATGTGCACGCCACAGGCCAGACACGGGTCGAACGTGTGCACGACCCTGAGAACCTCGATCGGCTGGTCCACATCGCCCACCGGCAGGTCCATGAGGGCCTGTTCAATCGAACCCATCTGATCCAGATAGTCTTTCGGCGACGCATTCCAGGCAGTCGGGGTGATCACCTGATATCGGGTGATCACAGAGTTATCGATGTCCATCCAGTGTCCCAATGCGCCGCGGGGGGCCTCGGTCAGCCCGACGCCGGTGGCCTGGGCGGGCACGGTGTTGGCCTGCCAGACGGGAGCGCCGGGGGTCAATTGGTCAAGCCAGCCGTCCATAGCGTCCGCGATTTTCTTGGTCTCCAAAGCGCGGGCCATCAGGCGGTCGAGGGCGGAGATGCCATGCGTGTAATCGCCGCTGACCCACATCCTGGCGAGGGGGCCGACTTCATGGACCTTGTCCTGGTAGCGCGGCGCCTTGAGCCAGGTGTAGGCGCCGGGGATGTCCGGATCCGGCTCGGTCACGCCGACGGCCGGATGTTTGTTTCCACTCGCTGCGGTATACCAGGAGTAATTCACGTATTCGGTTATCTCGCTCGCATCGACGGTGTAGTTGGAGCCCTCCGTATAGCGCCCCGACGGTAAGAGCTTGCTGGCTCCGCCGGCATCCAGATCGAACACGCCGAATGCGAGCAGGTTTCCGCTTCCGGCGCCCAGGCCGTAGTAACCCGGGAACAGCGTCTCGAGGGCGCTCATGTCGGGCAGATAGACGTTGTCGACGAAGGAGCGGATCTCGGTCAGCAAGGTCCGAAAGTCATTCACTTTTTCCGGTGTGACGATTTCCGTCACTCCGCCGACGACGAACGAGCCCGTACAGGGGAGCTTGCCGCTGAAGATGGCCCCCATCTGATGGGCCTTGCGGCGAATCTCCAGGGCGGCGACGTAGTGGCTTACCAGATCGGCGGCGGTGCTTCCCGTGGCCATGTCCGGGGTCACCCAACGCGGCGTCCATGGCGACATATCCAGCAGGCCGGTGGTGTCGATATAGTCCAGGGCGGCCAAGTGATAAAAGTGCAGCACGTGCGACTGGATGAAGTTCGCGCCCAACATCAGGTTGCGGAGGATTCTCGCGTTGTCCGGCGGCGCGATGCCGAAAGCGTCGTCCAACGTCATGGTGGATGCCATGGCATGGGAGACGGGGCAGACGCCGCAGATGCGTTGCGTGTACTGGGCGGCGTCGCGCGGATCGCGTCCGATGAGGATGATCTCGAAGCCGCGAAACATGGTGCCCGCGCTCTTTGCGTCGACGACGCGCTGCTCGCCGCCGACGTCGTCCACGGTCACCTCGATTTCGAGATGGCCTTCAATTCGTGTTACCGGATCAATTGTGATCGTGGTCGCCATGAGTTACCCCCTCCTTAGCGAGGGCGATTCTGTTCGATTCGAAAGCCTTTCTGGTGATCGCAACCACGGTCGCGGCGTGCGCGATGGCCGATTCCGCCGGTTTCATTGCTGTCGGGCACGTTTCCGCATTGCGATCATCTCTTGAACCACTGCATCACGCGGACGACCAGGCCGCCCGCGGCACAGATCAACGTCGTTAGTAGGTGTAGAACGGCGACATACCGTCCGGAAACGTCGGGTTCACACAGCCCAGGCACGGGCTGCGCGCCCCGATACACCAGTTCACACCGTTTTCACCGGGGCCACCGCTGTTCCACTTCCGGATGTAGCAGTCCGCATGGGTCAGCGGCCCCTTGCATCCGAGCTGCTCCATACAGCCTTCGTCACTGAGCTGATTGGCCCAGAGGCGCTCGCCGCAATACTCGGCTCGCTTGTAGCAGTTCTCGTGGATCTTCTTCCCGAAGTATTCCAAGGGACGGCGATGGACATCCAGCGGTGGAATGTGTCCGTTGACGATCAGATAGGTCACCGTACCCACAAACCAGTCGGGGTGAGCGGGACATCCCGGTATGTTGATGAGCCGTGGATCGTCGCCGAGGATCTCTCCGATGCCCAACGCCGTCGTCGGGTTGGGGGCGCCGGAGGACATACCGCCGAACGACGCACAAGAACCGAGGGCGATGATGTAACCGGCATTGGGCGCGAAGGCGAGCAGCCCGTCATACATGCTCATGCCCGGCCAGAGACGGCAATAGCGACCCTCTGCGCCTGCGGGGATCGCCCCCTCGACGACCAGGACGTACCCGGGCACGCCGCCGGCATCCTGGGCTGCCGAAACAGCCAGGTCACCGGCGGCGGCCATCAGGTTGCTCTGGAATTCGACATCCAGGGTATTGATCAGCAGGTCGTCCACCGGGGCGTAATGCACGCTGTTGAGGAAGGAGACCGCGCATCCGTCACAGCCGGCGCCTTGGAGCCAAATCACGCGTGGGTCGCCCTCGCCTCGAAGCTTCTTGCCGAGGTCGGCCAGAGCCGACGGTGACAGGCGGCCGGCAACGGCGGCGGCAGCAGCCGCTTTCAGGAATTCACGACGACTTATTCTCATTGCCGCACCTCCGGGTGTTTCATTCTGTATTCTCTCACACGGTCGCCGCCGAGCGGCCAGCCTGATCGCTCGCTGCGCGGCTGGCAGTCCCACGGCGCGAGGCCGAAGAAGATCTCGGCTTCGCGCAGGAGGGCGCACGTGTAATAGGCATTGTGAGCGCCGTAGGATTTATCCTCGATGACGAACTCGTAGTTGAACTTCGCGTTGTAGTACTGGGCCAACTGCGCCGGGTCGAGTGATTCGGGATCCAGATACAGCGGATCGCCCGGGTCGAGGTATGGTGCGATCGCCGCGAGACGGATTTCAACCTCCTCTCGGGCCATAGCCACCAGCATCGTGGCCGTCTCCTCCGAGTGACACGGCTCGCACGCCCTCATGTTCGCGATGAACAAGTGTCCGCTGTTGACCGGGTATTCGGGGGTGGCCGTTTCCTGGTGAACGTGGCAGACCGCACATTCGTTGGGGATGCCCCACCAGTGCTCGGTGTAGGGAGCCACCAGCGGTGAGCCGTCGAGCTCATAGGCGCCTTCGCCGTGCAGCATCTCCGTCTGGGTCTGCGGCGGGGTATCCGGGGGCGTCGCACCCTCCTTGTTGTGGCAATCGGCGCACAACTGGTAAGCCGGCATGCGAAGCTGTCCAGCGCTCTCACTGCCATGTGGGTTGTGACACACGACACACTCCACGCTGTACATGGCTTCGTACCAGGCGGGCTTGGCGTCCGCGGGGGCGAAGCGATAGTCCGCCGAGTGACACTGCAGGCATTCATCCACAAGGTCGGGCTGTCCGTAGAGGTCCACCAACGCTGAGGAGTGCTTCGAATCGGACCACTGCTCGAACTGCGGATGGTGGTTCTCGCCGCACAGGCCGTGGCAAGACTGATGGCAGGCACCGCACATGTTCGAATTCAGGTTGACGTCCAGGTGCGAGGTTTCAGGCTCCGCGACGTGGTTACTGCCGGGGCCGTGGCAGTTCTCGCACTGGATGTCCGCCAGGTGCGGGGTGGTGTCAAGATCCACGAAGCCGCTTGGCTGGCCATAGCCGACGGCGTGGCAGGGGAAGCATAAATCGTTGTCGCCTTCGCCGTCCGCGATCAGCGTGTCAAACGCAGTCGAATGAATCGTGGTTATCCAAAGGGAATGCTGCTCGGTGTGGCACTCGATGCAGTTGTCCACCCCGACGTAGATGGGGGGACTCACCAACGGGCCGGTGAAATTGAGCCCAAAGATCGAGGCGTCGCCGAGATCCACGTCTGCATCCTCGTCCGTGTCGGCGCGCGTGAAGTCGTCAAAGGTACATTCGGGGGGCATCTCGGTCTCGTCCGGTCCGCTGATGCAGTTGGCGAAGAGGAAGTAGTCGTCGAGGTCGACGTCGCAGTCCAGATCGATGGTGCCTCTCGAACGACCGAACGGGTCCACGCCACCGGGAGCGGGCACCTCGGGACAGGAGTCGCAGGGATCGCCGACGCTGTCCAGGTCGGTGTCGTCCTGATTGAGATGGTGAAGGACCAGGCAGTTGTCGCACGCGTCGCCGAAACTGTCCTCGTCGCCATCGGCTTGGTCAACGTTGATGACGTCCACGCAGTTGTCGCACGCGTCGCCGATATCGTCCTCGTCCGCGTCCTCTTGGAGCGGGTTGTTGCGGTATGGGCAGTTGTCAACGTCGTCTTCCACGCCGTCGCCGTCGAAGTCGTTAGGGCCTGGGACGAGTGGCCAGAACCGCATGGCGGCCTGGTATACCTCCGCCGGTCCGATGTCCTCCGGCGCCTGCGCCCAGGCGATGATCTTGACGTTTTCCACGTCGGCCAGGCTATCCGCATCGAGGGTGAAATCGACCTTGACGCTCTGTGATTCGCCGGGTGCCAGGGTGATGTCCTCGTAATCGCCGGCTTGCTTCAGCGTATTACGGCTATATGTGGGATCGCTCGGCCAGTGATCCAGGACCTGCACCATGAAGATGCGCATGGTCTTGCCAACACCGTCCGGCTCGATGGCGACTGCGGCATCCATACGGTAGGTGTCAGGGCTGAGCTCCTCGCCGGTCACGCTGATGGTGACATCGGTGGGGACGGCCCGCTGAGGCAAAAAGTGGTTGGTCCGATAGACCGTGTACTGCTGCTCGTAGTCGGGCACGGCACCATCGACGAGGTCCAGCCCGTCAAAGACGGCGAGGGGCGTGTAAGCGCCGGCGTAGTACGTCCACCGATCATCCCCCCACTGGACGGCGTACTCATCAGATATGTGAATCTGAACGAAGGCGAAGGAATCGTCGTAGACGTCCGTCAGCCAATCGAACGCGGGACCCGCGTATCCACAGCTCCCTCACCACTTGTTGGTGAATTCCTCGCACAGCACCATTCGGTCAGCCGCCAGCGTGGATGCCGGAAAACCGGCACAGACGGCGAAGATTGCCCCAGCGGCCAGAACGGCACCGAGCGAACGAACGTTTGCGGCGCATAAGTACCTAGGCATCCCTATATCCTTTGCATCGCTTGTCGTGAGCACCCCACTGACGAAGATCCCGCGGTAAGTCCGATTACTCCGACCCAGGGCGGTTTCCCCTCGTGGTCGATCCCGTGAGGAACTCTATTAGTAACGAAAAAGGGTTTCTGAGTCAATAATCGGGTATGGTCGCACGGGGCATGGGGTGCGTCTGGAGGGGTCTGCCACGGTTATGGGGCGCTTGGAGGAGGCGTTTCAAGCGATTGAAAAGGGGACCGTGAGATTCGTCAATCGCAGCGGGTGCAGCGTCGTGCCACACGCCGGGCGCGGCTTGACCCCAGCCGGGGCCACGGCACGGGTCCTTGCGAACCGCAAAATGGTCTTGATCTTCGGTCCGGGGCCACTGCTCGATCATCTTGTCGTCCATTTCACCTGGAGCGAAGGCGCCGGCGGAGCAGACGATGCTCTCGAGTGGTCGTCTTGCGACCTCATGGGTCGGCGGCGGAACGAAAGGACCGGTGTCGGCAAGCTCGGCTAGGCGTTGGCGTTTTTGTTCCGGCGTACGGCTGGTTGCGAGGTGCGCGACAATGCGAAGTGCTTCCGCGGAATCTTCGCTCGCTTGGATGCCCGCGCCCGGTGGCAGGCCGGTGATTCTTCGTGGGGAGGTACGCGTCCCGGTAGACGGCTCGTCCGTTGCCGCCCGCACAAAATGTGCTAAACTTCTGATCGTCCCATACGTCGCCATCTTTGCAGCCAGGCGTGGGAGCGAGTGTCCGGTTCGCAAGCCGATCGCGTCTATGCCAGCGTGCGGGTGAATTTCCCTCGATTTCCCCTGGCATCGGGGGAGAAAACGGACACGGATCTGAAGGAGACCTCTATTTCAGGGGCGGTTCCAACTCCTCGCCGCCGTAGCTCAATTGGCAGAGCAGCGGTTTTGTAAACCGCAGGTTAACGGTTCGAGTCCGTTCGGCGGCTGTGGCATTTCCAGTTTAGAC
>CP070718.1:1251313-1257730 GCA_020350565.1 Phycisphaerales bacterium | reverse complement strand
GGGTTGGTCAAGTTCTGGTATGGCGACACGGATCCGGCCAGCCTGTGCTCCTACGACGTCAACTGTGACGGCACGATTAATGCGTCCGACGTCGGCTTGGTGAAGTTCTACTACGGCACGTGCGACGTTGGCAGCGACCTGCCCTGCTGGGCGGAGTAGTCCTTGATTCAGGTGGGGCAGGTGTTCAGCCGGGCGATCGTTGCTAGGAGTCCGTTCAAAAGGGGACTGGTTCCGAGTGTAGGCCCGCTCGCACCCATGAAAACGCCGTCCGGCCAGGTGCCTGTCCCCTTTTCAACGGACAGCTAGGATATCATTGCAGCTTTGCAGCGCCCGATTGGCCAGTATGGTGCTTTCTCCGGAGGTGGGGGGCTCGCCAGTGGACGAGCACGGGCGTCTCCGCCGGTGTCATGGGGTAGCACCGGCGTCTCCGCCGGTGTCTTCCACTGGCGCCGGCGTCTGCCGGTATCTTTGGGGTGCAATGGTATTCGACGCGTCCGGGACCGGCATGGAAGCCGGTCCCCACTGATGGAGGCTGGCCCCCACTTATGAAGGCCGCTCCCGACTCATAAACCGCGGCTTTTCTGACTACTCTTCTGTCTCTACCGGCTCAACCTCCTGCAACTGGCTTTTGTAGTAGTCTGGCGGATAGTTGACCAGGGCCGAGACCACCAGCTTCCGATCGCTACTGAAATAAATGCGCTCCAAGTTGTCGATGATGTGTCTGCGCGCCTTCGGCGTCAGACAAGGGTTCGCGACCAGCGTCGCGATCGCGTGGGCCTGATCGTCGCTGTTTCCGCCCGCCAGGATCGCGTTGATCAAAAAGAGCTGGTCGTGTTCCGTCAGGTCGGGCTTCATCGCGATCATCTCGAAGACCTCAGCCCGGTGCCCGGACCAGTACAGCGTTGCGGCCGCCTCGATCTCCGCGCTGTTGGGTCCGGGTGTCCCGTCCGGACGGACTACCGGCTGCGGTGCGGCGCACGCTGCACACACCAACAGGGCTGCTGCTGCCGGAGCCAGGGTTTTGAAAACTCGAAAGCACTTCATCGCTGACCTCTCTTCCTCTCAATCCGTGAACAGATGAGGTACCTCGCTGACCATGGTTTTGGTGCTGGGACTGCGGCAGATATCCCGCGCCACACCGAACCGCCAGACCGCATCCTATGCGGGATTGCCGTGGACAACAAGGACGGAGCCACCCTCGGTGCGTGAGCACCGGCCCTGCGATGCTTCCATTTCCCGCCGGTTGCTGTGTTTCAGCAAGCCGGACGTACGTGTTCAGGCGGTAGCTTCGCCTGTATCCAATTGATCTGTCACCGGCAAAGGGCCGGGCTGACAAACATCCCGTTTGCGAGTATGATTCGGCCGGGCGGAGGAAGCTCTTACGGATCAGTTCACCCATCACTGCTTTGAGATTCGGAGGGCGGACATGCGGCGGGGACTTATCAAGGGTGCCTGTGGGCTGTGTGCCGCGGCGGCGGCCTTGCTCCTGGGTCTCACAGGCTGCGAAAGGCAGGCGCAAAAGAAGCAGAATCCCTACGTCAAGCGGCTTGATACGCCGGACTGGTGCCAGCCCGGCTCTTTGCTCGTGCGTAACGGCTCGCAGGACGGAACCGTCCTGCTCCTGCGCCGGCGGACGCTCGACGAGATGTACGTCGAGCTCTTCGGGCATGAGGTTGATGGAGGGTTGCCACAGCGCGAGGATGATGTCATCTACCGTTATGATCCCGGCAAGGAGGGGCTGGAGAAGGTCGGGCAGGACGTGTGGGACGCCGCGCCCGAGGATTGGGGCCAGGTCTATGACAATCAGGGCCCCAGACGCGTCTCTCAGCGATACGAAACACACCTCCGCACGAATGCGTTGATGTTCAAGAAGGGGGAGGTAGCCACCACCGGCAACAGCATGATCTACATCGCCAAGTCGTTGACCAGCAACAGAATCATGGTGTTAACGACGGTGGTCAAGGATCCCAGTGGATGGGGCTTCGGCTCAAACATCAAGAAAGAGTTCATCGGCTCCTTTTTTCACGACGTGCTGGATGCAACGACCGGCGAGGTCATCAGCAAGCAGATGGTCGAGGTGCCGATCGACAAGGGCACCGGTTTCGTCACGGGCCTGTGGACCTGGGGCGACCAATACGTCGTCTATGCCGATGCGAACCTGTGCTACGTTTGCATCATCGACATGAGCAAAGTCCGGATGAAGGAATAGAACCGTCGTGCGGATCGAAGGATGAACGGTCCTAGCGGGCCGTTGAAAAAGGGGACTGGCTCCGAGCGCAAGGCCGCTCACGCCATCGAAAACACTGCCCGTCGAGGTGCCTGTCCCCTTTTTCAACAGACTCCTAGGCGGCAAGGAGGATCTTACGGTGCAGAAGGACATGCTGAGCGACATCTTCGAGCGCCAAGGGGAGCTCAACAAGCGGATCGGCTACGACACCAGGGGCTTGCACGATCATTTCGATCCGCAAGCGGCCGGCAAGTGGCTGAATGACTACATCATGGCCGCCTCGAACGAGCTGGAGGAGCTGCGCGATTGCACGTTCTGGAAGCACTGGTGTTCCGAGGCCCAGGCCGGGCAGCGCTTCAAGATCGACGATCTGCAGAACGCCCGCGTGGAGGTGATCGATCTTCTGTTTTTCTGGGTGAGCATGGCCCAGTGTGTCGGTCTCAACGCGGAGGAGGTCCACCAACTCTACCTGCAAAAGCTCTCCGTCAACCACAAGCGGCAGGACACGTCCTATTCGATGAAGTCAAAAGACGAGGCCGACAACAAAGCCGTCACGCTGGATAAGTAGGCTCCGCTGTCCAAGATCCCGGCGCGCCGGGGTGCGGACCGGCGCGAACAGAAGCGCCAGATCCGCACCGCGGAGCCTCCTCGGTCAGACGAGCGTTCTCATGCTTTGCATCTCTCGTGGCCCCTGCGGCGAGCGGACGGGCTAATCCGCCAGTGCCTTGCGAACGGCCTGGCCCAGGCTTTTCTTTTGGGAGCCGCGCTTCTGCCGCTCCTTCTTGATGTGTTCCTCGCGCTCCTCGTTCACTTGCTGAATCCTTTTCTGGATTTCGGCTCGGGTTTTGCGCGTTTCTTCGACGTAGGTTTTTCGCTGCTTGACGGTCATCTTTTGCATGCTTTCAGGCAGTTGCTCGTCGGGGACGTCTTCGACTTTGACATCACCGCTCGCAGCGGCGTCAACCAGATCCCAGGACTCGTTGCTGTAGACCGCGGTGGCCTTCGCCACGATGCGGCCGCCGGCCGCCTGCTCGCCCATGCGTGCGGCGTTGCGATCCTGTTCCTGCTGATTCTCCCAGCCCGCGCGGCCTCTGTCCCCGTACGGGATGTACGTCGCATTAAGCCGGGCATTGAGCTCGATCAGGATCTTGTCCTGTGGCGCGGCGATTTGATAGGTGCCCTCGTTCATGTCGATGGCTTCGTAGGTGCCCCCGCCGTGCAGGGCGACTTCCTGCCACATCTCGCGAACGCCCGCCAGCCTGTCGCCCGCGAAGATCGAGTGAATCACGATACCTTTTGCCCGGGCCAGCTCGGCGATTGAGCGGAAGTTGAACACGTGCGCCGCCTGGTCGGCGGACTCGTTTCCGCACACGAAGATGAGTTTCTTGGCCCGCGGGTCCGTCGACCAGCTCATCGTCTTGATCGCGTCGTTCAGCACCCACCCGACGAATTCCTCGCCCCCGTTGGTGCTCATGGCCATCATCCTGGCGTACACGGTGTCGAGGTCGTTGGTGAGATCGGTCTGTCGCACCACATAGCCTTGGGCAGCGCATGCCCGATTCGGAGAGCCGTAGGTCAGCAGCCCGACCCGCAGATGAGGGGTGGGCTCCATCCGCGCCACCTGGTTGACAATGTCCCACAATTCGGCCCGGGCCGAGTCGATCAGAGCCGTCATGCTGCCCGAGGTGTCCAGGCAAATCACCAGGTCCACGGGCGTCCGGGAACACTTGGGTGGAGGGTCATAAGGGTGCGACTGCGCCCACAGGGGGGCCGTTGCGGCGATCAGGCACAGGGTGCCCAGCAGAGGATAGATGCGCTTCATGACAAGGTCTCCTTGCGTTGGGTGGAATCATGAATCCCGGTTCGTTGAGTCAATGGGCTTGGACGCGAGGCGTGCACTGCAGTTCCAGACTGATTTGAGGTCTCAGCCCGGATGGCGCTCCAGCGCCGCGGAAAGGCGAGTGACGCGCCGTTCTGTGACAGGAGCGTGACGGAGCGATCCGAGCCGGCGGGGGGATCGTTTCTACGTGAGTCTGTGAATCGTCCGATTAATCACGGCAGGGATTCGACGAACTGCGTGATTGCGTTGTTTACTTCTTCGGCATGAGTCCAGTTGACCATGTGGCCGCCGCCTTCAATCAGCACGTCCGCATTGCCCATTTCAGCCGGGATGACCCTGTCGGCTGCCCCATGGATACGCAGGATGGGACAAGAGAGGCCTTCGATGCCCGGCCAATCGCCGACCATGTGAGCGAAGCGTCGTAGTCGATCGGGAGATTCCTTGGCCAGCATGTCCGCGAAGAGCAGCTGCTCTGTGGGCGAGAAATCGCCGTACACTTCGCGCAGTCTGCGAGGCAGGTCATGGATCGAGTTGACGGTTCCGTCAGGTCGGGCCTGGATCAGGGCGTTCGTCACATAAAGCGGGGCCGACCTTGAACGCCAGACCGTGCGCGATGCAATGAGGATCAAGGCTGCCGGACGAATGTACTTGGCGATCTCCGCCGCGATCATGCCGCCGAACGACAGCCCGGTGACGATGGGCATCTTCGGCCAATCGATGCCCTCCGCGAGACGCCGCGCGTAAGCGACCAGGGTTTCGTCTGGGTCCGGGTCGATCCAGGGGGGTGTGACGACTTCGTAGGGCAACTGCTGCTGTCGATCGAAAATGCGCCCGTCGGTGCCCAATGCGGGGAAGAAGAATAGCGTTGCCTCTTTCGCCATACTGCTCCTGATCCGTAATGCGTTCCGGATTCTCTCGTGCTGCGCCGGTTGTGTGTCCGCGCATCGGTCAGCGCTTGGCATAATATCCGAGGCAGAGCGGATAGCCATCGCCTCGATGTCTGGTGGGGCGTCGGCTGCTCATGCCCTATTGGTTCAGAGCGGGGTCACGGATAGGCGCCGGCGCGGCGTGCCGGCACGAAGTCTGCCCATGCCCCTCGATGCGGAAGTCATGGCGCAGGTGCGAGGATTCAGCGTTTGTACCGGCCCATTAGTTCCGCCTCCGCCAGAATGTGCCCCTCCATGGCTTTGAGCAGTTCCTTCTTCTTCAGACCTGCGGAAGCGTCAAGTGCCGTGTCCAAAGCATACAGTTTGAAAAAGTAACGGTGCTCACCCCTGGGTGGCGCCGGGCCGCCGTAGCCGATCTTCTTCCAGGAATTCTTGCCCTGAAGCGCACCGGCTGGCTCTGCAAGTGATTCGCTTCTGGCGACGTTCTCCGGCAGGCCGGTGGCACTGGCGGGGATCTTGTAGATCACCCAGTGCACCCACGTGGTAAGCGGTGCGTCCGGATCATCACAGATGAGGGCGAACTCCTTCGTGCCTTCCGGAGCGTTCGACCAGGTTAGCGGCGGGGAGATGTCCTCCCCGTCATCGGTGTACTTCGCCGGGATGCTTCCGTTGTGTTTGAAGGCCGGACTTTCGATCGTCAAAGTCATCTTGTCGCCTCCTGTCGCTGGTTTTGCCGTCGGCTCCTGAGTCTGTTGCGGGGTCTGTTCCTGACGTTGCTTCTGCGGCCCGGCCGGTTTCTGTGGCTCGCAGCCCCATATCGCGACCAAAGTCGCGGCCAGAAGAAGCATCGTCCATGAGCGTGCCGGATTCATGATCTGCTCCTTATCGACTTGTCGAAGGGTCGCCCCCCATTTGAGCCCAAGCGGGACGATCGCACAAGGCCCGTCCAGGGGAACCGCCGACGCGGAGGAGGCGCCCAGTCGTGCGGCCGCCTTCGCCTGTGGCTAGCCCTTCAGTGGATTGCTATCAAAGGTTGTGGCGGTACTGATGGTATCTCTCGCTTTCGCCGTGCCCGACGGCCAAGAGTGACACTTGCAGGGACGCAAGCGTACAGCATTCCTCTTGCGTGCCCCGAAAGGCGTCGCAGAACGAAAGGGCAGAAGCCGCGTGTTCTCTATTCGTTGGTGCCGAAGGTTCGTTCCATTTCGTGGATGATGCGAGTGACGAAGCGGGGGTTGTGTTCGGCACGGAAGCGGCCCCTTAGCTCGGCATGCTGGAAGACCTCGGGGGCCGACACGAGCCGGCGTGTTGGCGAGAGCAAGGCATGATCGAGGGAGCCCTCGATCATGTTTTCGCCGTCGCTTTCGCTGAAGAAGAGCGAGCCGGCACCTTCGAACATGGCTGCCGAGCGGCCCAGGCGAATCATGTATCGTACCGTGCCGTTGAGTTGGGTTTCGTTGGCC
>CP070718.1:1249789-1251213 GCA_020350565.1 Phycisphaerales bacterium | reverse complement strand
GGTACGGGGAGAAGGTCTCCGTGTCACCGATCACGTCAGGACCCTTCGAAAGGGACGCGCCGCCCTCCAGCGTGAACTTGCCGTAATTCACCGCGCCGCTTTCGATGCCGTAGTTGTATTCCGCCGCCGGCGTATTCCAGCCCACGCCGACCACGTACCAGTAGCCTTCAATGACCTCGACACCTGGGAAAACGCCGGATGAATAGAAGGTGGTGCCGCTCGGCGTGTGCTCGACCTCGATCTGCATGATCTGCAGATAAACCGGGGTCTCACCGGGGGCGGCCTCGAATATGTAATAGGTGAGAAGCGTGGTGCCCGAGAGCGTAAAGCGCATCTTGAGCTCGTTGATCGTGCCCGGCTCATTCATCGTGATCACGTTGCCGCGGAAACGATTGCTGCCCGACGGCGGTGGATCAAGATCCCAACCGCCAACCTCCGTGCACCCGCCTTCGCCGCCGCGCGTGTCGGGCGCCATGACCGGCGGCCTTTCCGGCAGGACCGCCTCCATCAACTGTCCCGTTTCCGGATCGATGAACGTGATACGGGGCGGCGGTTCAGGCGCCGCCTGTTCGTTGGCAGGCAACTCGGCCGCGGCCACCATGGGCGCCATACAAACGGCACATATCACAAACGCACCTACACAAGCTGTGAGAGTCCAGAAGCGCATCATCTTCGACTCCGATTGAAGACAACAGGAGGTTCAGAAAGGGTTATCCCGCGTGCGTCAAACCCCCCGCGCGCGGTCGAGCATTCCAACGCAGTCCCCAGCTCCCCTCCAAGTGTTCGATCGATTATATCCACGCCGATTACCCGATACCATCTGGGGGTCGATTTCTTCGCCGCTGTCCGGCGCAGACGGGCCGATAGTCAAAACGTTCAGGCTTACCTGACGCCTTACAGGACCAACGGCATCCCCACCCGACCCGTCAGTCCGCTGAAATGGCAGTCCAAAAAGCAGAATCCCCCAGTACGGACGTCCGCAAACGCCCGCCCAGCCGACGCCGGACGGACGAATCCATCTGTTTCATTGTCGCAAACGTCGTGGACTTTCCCCTCGCCATCGAGGCCGTCGGCCACCTGCTACCTGCCGGGAAAAAGGCAACGCCGGGATTAGTCGCTCTGAACGTCCCCGTAACGGGCAATGACCCGCTCGCCGATGCGCGACGGCACGCGCTCGCCCATGAACATGGGCAGGCGGTCCACCGTCTCCTGGAATCGTACGGCCCGCGAGTTCACGTCGTCGACCTGCAGACGCTCCTGCAACTGCCAATCACCTGGGACCTCGATGTTCGTGTCCTCCTCACCCCGCAATACCCCGTACACCGTAAACACGTGGGAACGGACGGTCACCCAATCACCCAACGCCACGAGTTTCGAGACCGCGGCAACGTAATACTGTTGCGCGACCGGCCAGTCCAGCGCGC
>CP070718.1:1245540-1249689 GCA_020350565.1 Phycisphaerales bacterium | reverse complement strand
TCTCTTTCCCCTCCGGGCGGGGCGGCCTCTCGAGACCGCCTCGCCTTCTTCTTCGTTCGGCTTCGCGCAGAGCCTCAAACCTTACGGCCCCTTCAGGGCCCAGCCATAGGCTTGGTAGTCTGCAAGGTCGATCTCGCCGTCGCGGTTGATGTCACAGACGTGGCATTCCGGATCGATGGTCGCGCCGGGGGCGGGGAAGCACGCCTGAAACGCGGCGAAGTCGAAGAGGTCGGTGTGGCCGTCGTCGTTGAAGTCCGCATCGATGGGTGTCATCAAAAACGCAAGCGGAGTGCCGTTGAAGAGTCCGCTGCCGACGATCTGCCCGGCGTCGTTGATGTCTCGGGGGTTCAAGGTCATCCAGCCGCTGTCGACGTCAATCAGGTCGCGCACGTAGCGCATGCCGTTCTGGTCGTCGTATAGAAAACCATGCAAGATGACGCCGCCGTCGTCGCGGCCGATCACCTGGCCGTTGTTGTTGATCGCCTCGGCGATGCTGGCCTCAAAGCCGCCCAGCGCACCGAGATCAGTCATATCACCGTCTTCCCACAGAAACGCCTGGTTGAACGGTACTCCCTCGGCGGGCTTCGACCAGCCCACGACCTGGGCGAGGTCATTCACCCCGAACGCGGCGCTGGACTCACCACCCAGCGTGCCAAGGTTTGTCATCACTCCGTCTTCCCACAGGAACGCGCCGCCCGGCTCCCCTTCGGGCACAGTGGTTGATCCGACGATCTGGGTGACGTCGTTGATGGCCCACGCGCCACTGACGCCCTCGGCCAGCGTGCCGAGATCGGTCATGACACCGTCTTCCCACAAGAAAGCGCGCGGATCGTAGGGCGCCAACCAGGAGAAGCCGGTCACCTGGCGGGAATCGTTGACGCCGAAGGCGTGCGTATTCTCACCGCCAAGATGGCCCAGGTCGATCAGGCCCGCGCCCTCCCACAAGAATCCGCGTGCGATTCCGCCGTCGACGGTCGAGATTCCGACCACGTGCCCGGCATCGCTGATGTCCCAAGCTTCGCTCTGCGGATCGGGCGGGATCGTGTCCAGGTCGGTCATCGCGCCGGCCTTCCAGATGTAGGCGTGGCGGTACCCGCTGGCGATGTCCGCGCTGCCGACCACCTGACCTGATTCATTGACGCCGAGTGCGACGCTCGTCCATCCGCCCAGCGTGCCGAGGCTGATGATCGCGTAGGTTGGAAGGAGCGGTTCGGGGCACTGGCATTCGTCGCCCTGGCAGCCGGCCTCGTCCACGCAGAAGGTCCCGGTGACCGTCTGCGAATCGCAGTACTCGGTAGGATGCTGCACGATCTCGTAGGTGTACGTGTCCGCCGGCAGCATGCCCAGGTCCACGGTCTCGATGAGGAAGTCGATCATGTCAATGACCCCGCCGTCCGCGTACAGGTCCACCAGAATCTCATTGCCGTCGATGGTGACCACGGTGGGCTCAGCCAGATGGGCCGGGGCCGTCGGCGTGACAATCTGAATCTCGAGCGCAACGGTGTCTTCCGTGGTGAGCACACCGATGGGCCTGACGATCACGCGGTCGATGCAAGCCACTGCTGGTTCAAACGAAACCAGAACAACGATCGCAACCTGAGCAAGTCGAAAGAACATGGCATTTTCCCCAAAGCGGATGCGAAAGGTCCTTTACGTATATCGCAGTTCGAGATGCAAATCAAGATTCCGCACGAGCGGTTCCACTGCCACTTTCATCGCCTGCCGAGGTCAGCGCGGCTGTTGACTTTCTTAACAGCAGGAAACGGCGGGGCTACTCATTTGTAGGAAAGTGTATCCCCAGGTGAATTGTGCCCAACGGCCGTGCGCGACTGGTCGGTGCTTTTCCGAGCCGGGAGCGCAAGCGACCGGTGGTCTGCGTCTCGCTTTTCCGAACCGGGAGCGTAAGCGACCGGTGGTCGGCGCCCGCGCCGGCGCTTGGGGCTCGGATGATTGGCGCCGGATTGCGCACGGTGGTTCAGTGTGAAGATTTCGAAGGCATTTAACCTCCAGCGCCAGAAGCGGATGTGGGAAAAGCCGAGGGTGAACTCTGGCCCTTCGATCCTCATACTCCGCATGAACCGCGTCTTTACCGGTCACTGACAGTGTACCTACAATATCTGCGCGTCGTGGTAAGGGCTCTTCGGCTTGAGGCGAAGGGGTGACGCCGGTGGCGCGTGCGAGCCTCGAATGGCCGACGAGGAGCTTTACGGTACGGGACAACTGTCTGCACTGACAAAAGGATCACGTCATGAAAGCCTTCAACTGCCTCGCTATCGCTTGCCTTTTTGCGCTTGGCATGATGACCACCGGCTGCAACCCTCCGGCACCACCGGACGATGATGGCTTCGGCGAAGTGGTCAAGTCGGAGAAGAGTCGGAACACGAGACCCGTCGTCGATCAGATGGATGCAAATGAACTGTCGGACGGGAACGGCGCGTTCGCCTTCGATCTGTATCAATCGCTCCGCACGGAGGACGGCGACCTCTTCTACTCGCCATACAGTATCTCGATCGCCCTCGCGATGGCCTATGCCGGGGCACGAGGGCAGACCGCTGAGGAGATGGCCGATACGCTGCAGTTCACGTTGCCGGCGGATCGGCTGCATCCGGCCTTTAACGCCCTGGACCTCGAGCTGGAAAGTCGTGGAGAGGGGGCGGCCGGTGCCGACGGCGGCGTCTTCCGTCTGAACATCGCCAACGCAATGTGGGGGCAACGAGATTTTCAATTCCTTGACGAGTTCCTCGACACCCTGGCGGAGAACTACGGCGCGGGCATGAGGCTGCTGGACTTCATAACCGATCCCGAGGGATCACGGGTGACCATCAACGACTGGGTCAGCGACCGCACGGAGGAGCGCATTCAGAACTTGATCCCAGAGGGTGCCATTTCCACCATGACGCGGCTGGTTCTGACCAACGCGGTGTACTTCAACGCGGCCTGGCTGCGACCGTTTGAGGAGGACAGCACGAGAGACGAGACCTTTCATCTTCTGGACGGTGGCGAGTCGACCGTCAAAATGATGTCTCAGGTCGAGAGTTTCGCCTACGGCGAGGGCGCCGACTATAAGGCCGTCGAGCTTCCTTACGATGGCGGGGAGCTGTCCATGGTCATCATGCTGCCGGCGGAAGGCACCTTCGAAACCTTCGAGGCCTCACTCGATGCCGATCGGCTGGATGCCGTCCTCGCGGGCCTGAGCATGCATCAGGTCACGTTGAAGCTGCCGCGTTTCGAGTATGAGTCGGAGTTCTCCCTGGCCGACCGCCTTGCCGCGATGGGCATGCCGTCGGCGTTCTGCGGTCTCGGTCCAACGGACTTCTCCGGCATCGACGGGATCGTCGGGAACCTCTGCATCTCCGGCGTGCTGCACAAGGCGTTTGTGAAGGTGAACGAGGCCGGCACCGAGGCGGCCGCCGCCACCGCCGTCATCATCGACGCCACAGCCGCTCCCGATCCCGACATCGCGGAGTTCATCGCCGATCGCCCGTTCATCTTCCTGATCCGTGACATCGAGACGCGCACGATCCTCTTCATCGGCCGCGTGCTCGAGCCCTCCGAGTAAGGGGCTTTCCGACCCGGCATGCGGCGGGGGACCTCTTGTCGAATCACAATCGGTGCATGCGCCCCACCGTTTTCCGAGAGAGCCGGCAGGACCGCCGGCTCTTCTCTCATTCTGGACAGCGGTGGTTGATTCTGCTCCGCTGTCGATAGCCGGCGCGCGCCGGCCATCTCGACATCGCTGGTGGCGAGCTTGCAGTTGAACTTCATTTGAGGTGGATGAGTTCGATGCAGGCAAAAAGAAATGGCTTTGAAATGGGTTGAAAATGGCTTTTTTTGAGGGCTTGCGGAGGGGGTGCGGCGAGGGGAAGGGAAGGAGCATGCATATGTAAATCGCTTCTGGGTATGGAGTTATCGCATATCGAGGTGCGACGCTACCCTGCGGCTGGGCGGAGGAATCGTGGAAAACGCAAATTCGGGCGAAATGCGTGTTCATGGGGTGGTCTCTCGTGCGCGCAGCTCATCTGCGGGCGGGGGCACCATTGTTCCCACCTATGGATCGTGCGCGGTGATCCCCGCCGCACCAAGCGGTAGGGTGCGCTTTGACGCACCACCACACCCGGGTAGAACCGGCCTCCGTACCGGTCTCTCTCT
>CP070718.1:1243380-1245440 GCA_020350565.1 Phycisphaerales bacterium | reverse complement strand
GTGAAGCCTGTTCCCAAGCCGTGGTCCAGATACATCATGCTGGTGACGCCGTCGAAACGGATGCCGTCGAAGCGGAACTCCTCGAGCCAGTAGCGAACGTTGCTGAGGAGAAAGCGCAAGGCCTCCCATGCTGCGTAATCGAACAGGCAGGTTCCCCAGGCGGGGTGCTTGCCCCGGCCGCCGGCATGGAAGTATTGGTGATCGGTGCCGTCGAATTGATTCAAGCCGTCGTAGACGTTGGCCACGGCATGGCTGTGGACCAGATCGATTAAGACGCGCAGGCCGAGACCATGAGCCGTGTCGATCAGGTTTTTCAAGTCGTCCGGCGTGCCGAATCGCGACGACGGCGCGAAGAAGCTGCTGACCTGATATCCGAAAGAAGCGTAGAACGGGTGTTCCAGGATGGCCATGAGCTGCACGGCGTTGTAGCCGGCGCGGACGATACGCGGCAGGATGTGCTGCGTGAATTCGTTGTAGGTCGCGACGCGTTGCTGCTCCAAGGCCATGCCGACGTGGGCTTCGTAGATGCGTGGAGCGCCGCGCATTTCAGGAACCTGGTGACGCCAGTGATAGGGCTCCGGCGGGCACCAGTACTGGCCGGTGTAGATGTTCGGCTCTGCCTCGTAAACGGCCCGGCGGATGTAGGCGGGAATGCGATCCATGGCCCCCAGGTTGCTGTCGACGCGAACCTTGACGCGGCTACCGTGAACGAGGCGATCGGCGTATTCGCGGTCCGGCAGGAAAACATGCCAAATGCCGAATTGGTCACGAGTCATCGGGTTGGCGGAGCGGTCCCAGCCGTTGAAATCGCCGATGAGCGCGAGGGCCTTTGCCCCCGGCGCCCACTCGCGGTACCAGACGCCGGGTTCGCCGTCCTTCTCGCCACGGTTCAGGCCAAAATAGTCGTGCCCGCGAGAAAAGGCCTCGAGGGAGCCGTAGGACGCGCAAATCTCGTCGAGCCTCTTCTCATAGAGCCGATAGCGGTGACGGAGGGCATCGGCATGGGGCGCGAGCCAGGGATCGTTGTCGACCAGGCCCGATCCGTCCGGTTTGCCTTTGAAGGATGTCTCACCCATTCCCGCGTTCCTGCAGTCTCACCTTTTCGTTCACGGCCCCTGCGCGGGCTCTGCGATTCAAACGGTCGGAGATCGGCCCGTGCGACGGGCGTGAACCGCCCCCCCGCTCCCGGCTTCACTGCGGAGCAGCGAAGGTCGTCTTATCCGGGCTCCCGGGGTCGACCAGCGTGGCCCTCCCATTGGCCGCCATGTGTTCGAGGACCGCGTAGACGGTCTCGACGGACTCCGGGGCCCCGATTTCCCCGGCAATCTCCCCTGCGGTCCGCGGCGCGGAAGACAGAACCTCGGCGATCTTTGTCTGAAGCTCCAGAATCGCGGCCGCGGCCCTCTTTCCTGCTTCGACGCCCGGCTGATGGTAGGCATTGATGCCGATCAGCGAAGCATAGAGTCCGACCGCACGCTCGAATAGTGCAATGAGGGTGCCGATCGTACGCGCATCGACGCGGCGGACGGTAATCGTCATGGATTCGCGATCATTCTCGTACAGCGCGTCGCGCGTTCCGAGCAGGAAACCGTGCAGATAGTCTCCGCTGGTGATGGTGCGCTCGACCGGGAGGTCCCCCCCACCGCTCTCGAGGACACGAATGAACGTCACGAAGAAGTTGTTCACACCGTCCCGCAACTGCTGAACGTATGCGTGTTGATCCGTCGATCCCTTATTGCCGTAGACGGTGAGACCCTGGTCGACGCGTCGGCCGGCCAGATCGAAGCGCTTGCCGAGGGACTCCATGATCAACTGCTGCAAGTAGCGGCTCAGGAGCAAAAGCCGATCCTTGTACGGGAGGATGACCATGTCCTTTTCGCCGCTGCCACCCGTAGCGTAGTACCACATCAAGGCCAGCAAGGCACTGGGGTTCTTCATGGTTTCGTGGGTTCGAGTGACTTCGTCGCACGCGGCGGCACCGGCCAGCATGGCGTCGATGTCCAGACCCTGCAGAGCGGCGGGCAACAGGCCTACGGCGCTCAACTCGCTGGTCCGTCCGC
>CP070718.1:1242266-1243280 GCA_020350565.1 Phycisphaerales bacterium | reverse complement strand
GGACCCTTGACGACCATCGGAGTGTTCGAGCGCTACGCCGTCAGGCCGATGAGACCGGGCGATGCGCAGGGCCTGCCCATTCTGATCCTTTTGGCGGGAGAAACAGCCGTCACGAACAAAACGACAGAGGTGGACGATGACGCAATTGTTGGCTGATACCCGCACCTTCGAGGCGACGCAGCCGACCCCGCGCGGGCGCTTCTCCTTCGACGGGGTAAGCGTCATCGTTCCCTGTTACAACGAGCAGGCGGGCGTGGCCCAGACGCTTCGGACCCTCGACCGTACGATGCGCACATTGCACATCCCCTTCGAACTGGTGGTCGTGGATGACGGGTCCACCGATGGGACGAGGCGGCAGTTGGAGAACCAGCGGCGGCGCATTTCCTTCAAGACTCTGCGAAACGACGCCAACGCCGGCTACGGGTACTCCCTGAAGCGCGCCATCCGGGAAGCACGATACGAGATCATTGCGATCACCGATGCCGACGGCACCTATCCAAACCGGCGTATCGGAGAATTGATCGAGTTCATCGAGGATGCCGACATGGTGGTGGGGGCACGGATCGGGATCGACGCGAACGTTCCTCTGCTGCGTCGGCCGGCCAAGTGGGCTTTAGGCAAACTGGCCGGTTACTTGACCGGTGTCCGCATCCCCGATCTGAACAGCGGGCTACGCGTGATGAAGCGGAGTCTGATTCGCAAGTTCATCCGCCTGCTGCCCGACGGCTTCAGTTTCACGACAACGATCACGTTGGCGTTGCTGACTCACGGTTACCGCGTGCGTTACTTGCCGATCAGCTACAGCAAACGAATCGGCGAATCGTCCATTCGCCCGATTCGGGACACGATGAACTTCATCAGCCTGATTGTCCGCACGGTCATGTACTTCAAGCCGCTGAAGATCTTCGGGCCGGCCAGCTTGGCTTTGCTGATGCTGGCCTTGGTCGTTGGACTGGTGACGAAGTTCGCGTTCGGGCAACTGGCCGATGTCAGCGTCCTGGTCATCGCGATGGC
>CP070718.1:1238101-1242166 GCA_020350565.1 Phycisphaerales bacterium | reverse complement strand
TACGTGAGGTCGTCCATGCCGTACCAGCCGCCGCCATTGGTGGCGGGCTCAGCAATGATTTCGATGCGGTCGACCTCGCGCAGGTTCATGGCGAACCACTGCGGCTCAGCTCCGATCTGCCGGAACCAATCGGTCTCCTGGACCTCCAGGCCATCTCGATAGCCGATGACTTTGACGCCCCCGGTCCAGACACCCTGGTCGGACTGGCCGAAGAAATAAGCACCGTGCACGTTGACCTGCCTAGCGGTCGTCTCGCCGACGCCCCCAAATCCAATGCCCATCCGCGTGTCGCCCCATTTGTTGACCACGTAATGTGCACCGGAAGACGGCGTCCGCGAAGCGCCGCGCGTGGGGACCGCCCAAACGCCGTGGCGATCCTGCTCCTGGTCTTCGGGGATGGGCCGTGGGGTGAGGCGATCCCTTGCAATGGCCGTCTCCATCGATTCGACGTACGAAGGTCCGTACGTTGACGGATCGAGTTTTTCACCTTCGATCGTCGTCCCATGCTGTGCCAGAGCTGCAGGAATCCAGAATCCGATGGATGCGGCGCATCCAAGGCATACCACGAGGCATATTCTCATACGTTTCATTGCATTTTCACCCTTATGCGGAATGATTGTGACCCGAAGGTCATGACGATTCCCCCATTTAGGGCAGGATAGCATCTTCGCTCGATACGCTCAATACCCCGGTGGCGCGCCCGGACTGGGGAAACGCGTGGACCATCGGGCCATCGAGTCGAGGCTCTGCGTTTTTGTATTTGCTGTTTAAGGCCTGGAGATGGATTCCGCGGCCCCGCTATCCTTCGACTTTGGCCCGGTGCGGCGTGTTGACGGTGGGACGGCCTCGAGTTTCCTTCGGCCCCCAATTGCCGAAGAAGCTCTTCATCAGAATGCCGACGCGGTAGAGGTTGTGGCGCCAGTTGAAGTTGCCGCTGAACATCGTGAACAAGGCTTTCGAAAGGATGCCCGCCCGAAGGTAACGCATCTTCGTTCGCTCGCTGATGCCGACGGAAGTCAGGTCGATGCCCAGGTAATCCTTGTTGCGGTTCCAGTTGTCGAGCACTTGTTCGGCGTATCGAAACCCGTGCCGACTTACGATGTCATGAAGCGGGGCGCCCGGCATGGGCGTGGTGATCGACCACGTCATGTAGGCAATTCGTCGTGCAAGAAACTGCTTCCAGGCCCACCACAGCGAACGCCTGAGCTCCCGCGGCGTCTCATATTGCAGCTCACCGTTCCTTTCCCAGAGCTGGAAGGCCATCATGAAAAGCAGGACACGGACTTTGTACTTTTTGAGCAACCTCAAACAACGCTCGCATTGCTCGACGGTGATGTGCTTTTCGATGCCGTTCAGTACGCGGTCGTTGGCGCTCTCCACGCCCAGGTGCACCAGCCACATGTTCATGCGCTTGAACAGGTCGGCCAACTCGTCGTCGATCTTGTCCGCACGGAGGTTGGACTGGAAGAAGAGGTCTTTGTGGCCCAGATCGGCGATGGCCTTGCAGACCGCCTTTGCCCACGGCAACGTGACGTTGATCTCGTCCGAGACGATTTTGATCTCGCGTACGCCGAGCTGATAGAGCCAGTCGACTTCGGCCGCGATGCTCTCCGGCGATCGCAGGCGCACGAACGGCCTGGCCGCTCGCCATACGGGTAGCGAGCAGAACGCACACCGATGCGGGCACCCCCGACTGATGACGATGCAGCTCTGACAATGGGACTTGCAATAGTGTTGCCCGGAGAACTTGCCAAAGTCGATCCGGTCCCAGGCCATGAAGGGCAACGTGTCAAGGTCTTTGATGGTTCGGGAGCTGCCGGTGTTGAATAGTCCGTCCTTTGCGCGGAGCCACAGACCTGGGATGCCCGAGAAGTCACGCCCGCCGTGGATCATCTCATTGACGATGTCCGCCAGAACGAGTTCCCCTTCACCCACGCAGACCATATCAACGGGGGTTTCATGCATGACCTCCTCCGGCGCGGAGGTCGGATGCGGCCCGCCGGCAATGATCATCATTTCGGGGAATCGTTCCTTGAGCGTGTTGATGGTCTCGCAGGCGACTCGTTGAGTGAGGAAGGCGAAGCTGATTCCGTAGAGCCGAGGCCTGTGCTCTTCGATCAGCTTGACGTGATCCTCGATCGTATGGAACTGATCGAGGAAGATGATGTCATCGTCGGTGAGCGGCGTATGATCGCGCGCGTAAGAGATCAGTTGAAGAAGTCCGAGGTTGGGGTAGGCCTTGTCGTAGTCGTCCGTACGCGCAGGGGGATCGGCGAGCATGATGTTGAAGGGCCTGACCCGCCGCCGCTGATCTCCGTTCGCGGAGGGCGTTTCTGTCGTTGGCGATACCTCCAACGAGATTGTCACAAGGGCACCTCAATTCGGACAAAAAGGGGCGGCAGGAGCTTCCTATCTGATGTTCGCGCACCGACGGGGGTACAAACCTGGTCTGCGTCCCCATTCCGGCCAACAAGGCTCCTGAACCCTTCCTGTGGAAACGTCACCGATCTAGTGTACTTTCGTCATCGGCGTATCAGGCCGAGGGATGCAGTTCAAGGCCCCCGCCGGATTGCAGGCGGACGGCTCCCGTCCTGTTGGGGGCCCATCCCTATGCTGCTATCGGACTTTCCGTGGGGCAACTGAACCATGCGTGTGTGACGGAGGCCGGCGGGATGCATCAGTGCTAGGGGGGTGCCCCCGCATTCCGACGTGCGGGAGGAGAACGTCAGCGTGAACCCTTATAGCGGTGTAGACTTCTTTGCCGATAAACAATCCTGGAGCCGGCTGACTCTCGCGCCAAATACCGCCAAAGAGCATAAAGAGCGAGATCACGCCGGCTCTTTTCTTTTGCGCGCTGTTCCCCCCAACACCGAGAAGTGCGGCTTCCGACCTGCCGCTGGACCCGGTGCCTCCTTTTGCCACGACCAAGCCGTGCGGGTGTCTGCCGTTGACGGCTTCGACTACTGAGCGAGTTTATTGACTGGGAGAGGGATTCTCTTGCCTTCGCGCGGCGCCACAGATGAGGTACAATTGGGGAGTAACGAAGCACGGATGGGCATTTCATGGTGAGACGCGTATCAGTCGCCCTATTGATCCCTGTAGTCCTCAATTTCGTCCACGGCGTGTCTGTGGCGTGCCAGTGCACCGAGCCGGCGCCGGCCGCCATAGCTTTCGTTGATGCCGATGTGGTGTTCTTCGGCGAGATCATCTCGGAATGGACGGATGAGGACAACGTTTATTCCTGGCGCCATCTTACGGTGCGCGTTCAAAAGAGTTGGCGTGGTGTGACTGGAACAGAGGTCGGCGTGATCACGGAGCCGCTCAGTTCCGGGTGCGGCACCCCGGCAGTTCTGGGTGACGAACTTCTCATCTACGCTACGGAGTATTCCAGCGAGAACCGTGTGCTTCACGTTTCAGCGTGTTCGCGCAGCGCGACCGGCGCGGAGGTTTGGGAAGATCTGAATGAGTTCACGCGCCTGGGCCTGAAGCCTCTCGAGCTGGTTGAAGGCGCCGATCCCAACTACCCACCCGAAGAGAACCCCGCGGAGGATCCCGTCGAGGTGGTGGCCGATCCTTGCGGCTCGGGGATGCTTCCCGCCCTGATCGCGCTGTCGGTTGCCTTGTCTGTGCTCCGAGGGTGGCGGCTTACCTGGCGCAGGTTCGCCGGCGCTCAGCGATTCTGAAGGTACTGCACCAGATCGTCAGTAACCACCACGGCCGAGCCGTTCCCGTTCGTGCCGGCGATCAGTTCTTCGCGCCCATCCTCATCCAAATCGGCAAATAGAACATTGCTGAAGCCCATTCGGAAGCTGATCGCTTCGGCAAACCGCCCCGCGCCGTCGTTGTAGAGTAGCGAAGTCGTCTCCAAGTACATGTCGGCACTGCCGATGCCGATGTCGAGATCACCATCGCCATCGATGTCCCCCAGGGCCAGGGCCGCCGGTCTCTTGCTGGTGGCATAGTCGACCCGGTTTGACAGCACGCCGTCCACGTTTTCCCACACCGTCACGGAGTCGCCAAGCTCATTTAGAACGATGACTTCGGGATCGCCGTCGCCGTCCAGGT
>CP070718.1:1228975-1238001 GCA_020350565.1 Phycisphaerales bacterium | reverse complement strand
TGAAAAAGCCTCGTTGCTCGGGCCAGAACCACAAACCGAGTGCCGCCGGCCCGCGAGACGCCTCCAGGGCGAAACTGCGGTACTCGATCGCCTCGCTCCTATCATAAGCCCGCATTCGCATTCCCGCCATCCGAAGCATGGGCGCTCTTGTTGACGGCGCTTTACAGAGGTGATAGCGTCGCCTCGATCTTTCCAGAACCTATGGAAACAAACCCGTGAAACATGAAAGCCTGAAGACACCCACGCCTTGGCGACTCTCGCTCCTGCTCGTCATTGCCCCCCTCTTCGCCGCGTGCGTTGCGCCTGCGCGGGAGCGTACTTCGACGGTGGCCGACGCATGGGACGAGAGGCAGCAGGCGCCCGCGCCTGAACCGGAGCCGGATGTTGCCCCGGAACCGGATTGGCCGGCTCCCACGGCGCGGCGGACGTCCTCCGTCGAGGAACGAATCGCAACCGTCGACGGCAAGCCCGTCGCCCGCAGCCAGGTCGTGGACCTGCTCCTGCGCGGCCACGGTTCCGGCATTCTGGAGCAGATCATCGTCCTTCAACGTGCGAAGGATCTCGCCGCTGAGCGCGGCATCACCGTAAACCGGGACGACGTCGACCGCGAGTACGAACAAGCCCTGCGGCGCCTGACCGACCCGCTCTTCAGCAAGAGCCCTGAATCGTTCGATCACGACGCGGCGGAGCGCGTTCTTGTGCGTGTGCTGTCCGAGCGGAACATTTCCCGTGAGGAGTACATGTTGGGCATGCGGCGGAACGCGTATCTGCGGGCGCTGGTCCAGGCGGACATACAGATGTCGGACGGAGAGCTTCGCGACGAGTACGCGCGGGCCTATTCGGAGCGGGCGAGCGTACGCCACGTTCAGGTTGCCACCCCGCGTGAGGCCGCCCGCGTGCACGAGCTGTTGAATGCGGGCGAGTCCTTCGAATCAGTGGCCAGACAATACAGCGCCAATACGGCAACGGCCGCAAACGGCGGGTTACTGGAACCCTTTTCTCAGTACGAGCAGGACGTGCCGGCCCTGTTCCGCGAGACGGCCTTCAAGCTGAAACCGGGACAGGTCTCCGCAACAATTCGCGTCGGTGCCTGGTACCACATTCTCCGGCTCGAACGTCGCCTGCCCGCACAGGACGTGGACTTCGAAGAAGTCCGTGACGAGCTGCGCCGACGAATCCTCGAGCAGCGCACTGAGCCCGCCATGCAGAAGCTGTACGAAGAGCTCTTCCGCGAAGCCGACGTCCGCATCCACGACCCCGCGCTTCGGGAGGCCTTTGAGGCAAAACACCCCAAGCGGCGCCGGTGATCAGTGCAGTTGCAGTTGCCGAACGTATCCTGGCGGCCCCGGAGGCAACTATAACCTTGCGGGTCGAAACGACGCGTCGCTCCCGTCCGGGTCGCAGTGGCAGCGACAACCACCATCGGCTATGATGCCCGTGCGTCGCGCGGAGGGGCAGCGCCGGTTGCCCTGGGACTCAGCGACGGGCGCCCCTGAGAGACGTTTACGGATCAGCAGACAAGCAAGCCTAGGAGACCGACGTGACTGACGAGAAGAAGTACCCTTGCATTCTGATGTTCGGTTGTCCGGGTTCGGGGAAGGGCACACAAGGGATCGTGTTGGCGGGCATGCCGAACCTGAAGCATTTCGCCATGGGCGACATCTTTCGTGGACTGGACAAAGAGAGCGATCTTGGCAAGGAGTTCCTCTCCTATTCCACTAAGGGACTTCTGGTACCCGACGAATTGACCGTGCGTGTCTTCCGTAAGCACATCGATGAAAGGATCGGTTCCGGTGAGATCGACCTCGATTATCACGCGTTGATCCTGGACGGCATCCCGCGAACCGTTTCTCAAGTGAGGCTCCTGGAAGACGTGATCGATGTCAAACTCATCATTCATCTTATGATTGACGACCGCGACTCCTTGGTCGCACGTCTCTCCGGCCGGGCAAAAAAGGAAAGCCGTCCGGACGATGCTGATCCGGAAGTCATTAAGAAACGCATCGAGGTCTACGAGCAGGAGACTTACCCGGTGCTCGAGGCTTACCCCAAAAAGCTCATCGCGAAGGTCAATGCGGACCAGCACCCGCTGGCCGTGCTGCGCGACATCGCCGACTGCCTGCTGGACGTGGTGCCGTCGAAGATTTAGGTTCCGAAGGTTTCTTCAACTCGGCATGAGGACGCGGCCCCTCGCAACCGGCAACGCGGTTCGACCGAGCCGGGATTCCCGCGCCGAGGAGCATGATCCGGAGGAATTAGCGTGGCAACTGGTTTCCCTGACTGCTTGAAGGAGTTCGCGACCGAATTCGATAGAGAATTCGTGCGACTCCTTAAGCCGCCGGACGATGTGCCGCCTGTACTCGCTGAAGCGATGCACTACTCGGCACTTTCGCCGGGCAAACGAATCCGCCCCTATCTGGTCGCCCGCTGTAGCGAACTGGCAGGCGGAAGCCGATGCGGCGTCTGGCACGTCGGCGCCGCCGTCGAATGCATTCACGCCTTCAGCCTGATCCACGATGACCTGCCGGCCATGGACGACGACGATCTCCGCCGCGGCCGGCCCACCTGTCACCGGAAATTCGGGGAGGCAATCGCTATCCTGGCCGGAGACGCGTTGATGATGCTCGCGTTCGAGCTACTGGTTCGCCACGGTCCCGACCCGATTCGAGTGCCGCAGCTCATCCTCAGCCTGGCGAAGGGCGGCGGCTGGTCGGGCATGATTGGCGGGCAGGCGGCGGACGTTCTCGGTGAGAACAAGCCCCCGTCTATCGAGCGTGCTCGTTACATTCATGAGCGCAAAACGGCGGCCCTTTTTGAGGCTTCCTGTGCAATGGGCGTCATCGCCAGCGGGGGCACGGATGAGGTGCTGTCGGCAATGGCAGCCTACGGAAAGCACTTGGGACGGGCCTTCCAGATCACTGACGATTTATTGGACGTTACCTCCACGGCGCAGCTTATGGGCAAGCGGGTCGGGAAAGATGTCTCGGCCAGCAAACAAACCTTCCCCGGATGCGTAGGAATGGAACGGAGTCGGGCGGCCGCACGCGAGAGCGCAAACGAGGCCCTCGCGCGGCTCGCACCGTTCGGAGAGGATGCCGATGATCTGCGCTCCTTGGCGAACTATGTTGTTGATCGAAATTATTGAAAGTTCTGTCATGACACATCCGGACGGCCGGGTTTATGATTTCGCCCCCAGGTCGTCGATGGGGATAGGGGCTCGTCGGTTCGTTCAAAGCAGCGGGCCGTCCCGAACGCGAGGCGCTCTATGAATTCGCTGGCCAACATCAAATCCCCCGCCGATTTGCGGGCCTTGCCGCTCAGCCAGCTCCCCGCCCTCGCAGAGGAGATGCGCGATCGGATTCTTCAGGTGGTCGGGCGCAACGGCGGTCACCTCACGAGCAACCTCGGCGTGGTCGAGCTGACCATCGCCCTTCATCGCGTCTTCGATTTCACCCGCGATCGGCTTCTCTGGGATGTCGGGCATCAGTGCTACCCTCACAAGCTCTTGACGGGCCGAAACGAGGCCTTCGACACCCTGCGTCAGACCGGCGGTCTGAGCGGCTTCCCCAACTGCGATGAAAGCGACTATGACCTCTTCAAGGTAGGGCATGCGGGGACTTCGATTCCAACGGCCGTCGGAATGGCCCGCGCTGACCAGATGCAAGGGCGCGATCGCGCTGTTGTGGCGGTCGTGGGCGACGCAAGCATCGTCAACGGCGTAGCCATGGAGGGGCTCAATCAAGCCGGCACCCTCAAACGGCAGTTCCTCGTCGTACTCAACGATAACGAGTGGGGTATCTCGCCGAGCCAGGGGGCCGTCGCCAATTACCTCGCCAAGTTCCGTGCGAGCGACTTCTACGAGGAAATGAAGGCACGGACGAAGAAGCACCTTCCCAAACTGCCGCTGGTCGGCAAGCCCGTGTACGATCTCATCGCCAGCCTCAAGGAGGGCATCAAGGCGACCGTCTCCCCGGCACAGGTCTTCGAACCGCTCGGTCTACAGTACGTCGGGCCCATCGACGGGCACGATATCAAACATCTCATCGAGATGCTCACCATCTTAAAACGGGCTCATCACCCTGTGCTGTTGCACGTCCATACCACAAAAGGCAAAGGCTGCGACTGGGCGTCCGCTGAGCCCGGAAAGTACCACAGTCCCAGGCCCTTTGTGGTCGAGGGCGGAAAAGCGGTCATCCATCGCGGCGGTGGCAAGAGCTGGACCCGGGCTTTCGTCGACTGCCTCATCGAGCTGGCAGAAAAGAATGAATCCATCGTCGCCTTGACCGCCGGCATGCCGGACGGCACGGGCTTGAGCCTCTTCGAGCAACGATTCCCTGATCGTTTTCGCGACGTCGGTATCGCCGAGAGTTGCACGGTTGACCTGGCCGCAGGCATGTCCAAGGCCGGTCTTCGCCCCGTTGTCGCCATCTACTCCACGTTCCTGCAGCGCGCGTTCGACCAGGTCTTCCAGGAGGTTGTTCTGCAGGGTCATCCCGTGGTGTTCTGTCTGGACCGGGCGGGTCTGGTCGGCGGGGACGGCGCCGTTCATCACGGCTTCGTGGACATCGCGTATTTGCGGTCCATGCCCCGCATGGTCTTGATGGCACCCTGCGACGAGACCGAGCTGCGCGAGGCGCTGAAGCTGGCCTTGATGCTCGAATGGCCCAGCGCGATTCGCTATCCACGCGACGATGTGCCCGCACCTGTCCCTGATTGTCCACGCTTCGAAGTGGGCAAATCACGACGCCTGCGCGACGGTGATGCCGCCACGTTACTGTGCTATGGCGTGATGTCGATAGAGGCCATGAAGGCGGCAGAGATGCTCGCGGCTGAGGACATCGAGGTGACGGTGGTCAACGCCCGATTCGCCAAGCCCATCGACAAAGAGATGGTTGCATCGGCGTTCAAGGCGGATGGCCCGGTGATCACCATTGAAGACCATTCGATAACCGGCGGTTTTGGAACCGCGGTCGTCGAAGCCGCGCAGGAACTCGGTTTGGGCACACGCCCCTTGATCCGCCTGGGCATGCCTGCCGACCAGTTCATTCCTCACGGGGCACGCGCCGGGCAGCTCGCAGAGTGCGGGATTGACGCGGAGGGCATCGCCGCTACGGTACGCAGGCTGCTGCCGGCGTATGCGGAGAAGCGGGTCGAGCGCCCCAAGGATCTCCGTCGATCCGTCGTCTCGCGGCTCACGCGAGGATAGACGGCCGCTCCACGTTTCCTGCGGTTCTTGTGCCACGAGCCAGGGCGTCCGCGGAGGGTCAGCCCGTGTCAGACCCAACCAGCTCCAAACGCGTCTACTTCCTGGCCAATCCAGACAAGCCCAACGTCAAGACCGCACTCGAGGATCTCAAGTCGTTTGCCGCCTCTCGATGCAGCGTCGTCGGCGCCCGCGCCGATCTGGACGTCCACAGCGCCATCGAGGCACAGCCCGACCTGATCGTATTGCTCGGCGGGGACGGTTCGCTCATCGGCGTCGCCCGATCGTTGGGGCCCAACCAGGTCCCCATCGTCGGGATCAACGTCGGCAAACTCGGCTTTCTGGCGGAGTTCTCCGTCAAGGAGTTCAAGAACTGTCTCGATCTGATCCTCACAGACCCGACACTCGCCACCCGCCGAGGGATATTGGAAACGACGGTCGCAAGACGTGACGGGACCGAATCGACGAGCCTGGCCGTCAACGACTGCGTGATCCAGGCCGGTGTTCCGTTCCGCCAGGTGACGTTGGGCGTTTTCGTGAACGGTGCCCATCTGACCGAAGTCCGCGGTGACGGTCTGATCATCTGCACGCCGACGGGTTCGACCGGACACAATCTTTCCGCTGGCGGACCCATCATTCAACCGGGCGTGGATGCCATTGTCCTGACACCCTTGACGCCACATTCAATCACGCACCGGCCGCTGGTTGTGGAGCGGGACTCCGTTATCGACGTGCAGGCCAACGTGGTGAACGAGGGCTCGACGGCCATCATCGACGGGCAGGAACTCCTTCCCCTCCGGTTGGGCGACCGCCTAACGATCAGGAAGTACGGCATCGAGTGTCAGATCATCCACAACCCCCTTTATGCGAAGTGGCACAACCTCGTTACCAAGCTTCACTGGGGCCGGTCGCCGAATTACGAATAGCTGTCGGCACCGACGGTCTGGGCCTATGAACGTGAGCAGCTCGCTCCCGCCGTGCTTGCTGAAAGTGCCGCCAACTGCCGTAATCCAACCTTTCCGTCCCTTCCACCCGCCGCCTCTTGCCTCTTGCCTGTTGCCTACCGCCTCTTGCCTACTGCCTGTTGTCTGTCAACTCTACCCCTTGACAGCAGGTTGCGAATCCTTCAAAACCCGCCAGCGAAACGTGAAGTCTAGAAAGGGCCAGTCGTCCATGCTTGACATCAAGTTCATCCGAGAGAACGCCGAACTGGTTAAGAAAGCCGCCGCAGATAAGCGCATCGACTGTGACGTCGACCGACTCATTGAGGTCGACAAAAGGCGGCGTGAAATCCAACAGCAGTTGGAGACGTATCGCTCAAAGGCCAACGAGGACGGCCAGCGAGTCGGGTTGATGCGCAATCCCAAGTCAGCCTGGTACAAGAAGGCGATCGAATCCGGCCGGGATCCCGAGCAGATCAAGGCTCAGGCCAACGCTCTTCAGACCGAGCTCTCTCAAATCAAGCCGGCCATGAAGGCTCTGGAGGATGAAGAAAAGCCGACCCTCGACGAGTTCGACCGGCTCATGCTCACCGTTCCGCAGCCGCCCGATCCCGAGGCCCCTGTCGGCAAAGACGAGACCGAGAACATCGAGCTGCGCCGCGTCGGCCAGATCCGAGCGTTCGACTTCGATTTCAAGGATCATGTCACCCTGGGCGAAGAGCTGGGTATTATCGACATCCCCCGCGGTGTGAAGCTTGCCGGAACGCGCAATTACCTACTCAAAGGTGACGGCGCCCTTCTGCACCAGGCGGTCCTGAGGCTTGCTCAGGAAATGATGATAGAGCGAGGCTATGCGCCCGTTGTTGTGCCCGTGCTGGTACGGGAGGAGGTCATGTACGGCACGGGCTATTTCCCCGTCGGGCGGGAGCAAACTTATTTATGCGAGCGCGACCGTCTTTCCCTGGTCGGGACGGCCGAGGTGCCGCTCACCGCCCTGCACATGGATGAGATCCTCGTCGAAAGCGAACTGCCGCGAAAGTACTGCGCCCTGAGCACGTGTTTCCGCCGCGAAGCTGGGGCGGCCGGCAAGGACACCACGGGACTCTACCGCATCCACCTCTTCGACAAGGTCGAGCAGGTTGTCATCTGTAGAAATGACAAGGAAGAGAGCAAGCGGTTCCACGACGAAATCCTCAAAAACGGTGAGGACGTGCTACAGGCGCTCGAGCTTCCTTACCGCGTCGTCAACGTCTGCACCGGCGACCTGGGCGTAGGGCAAGTGCTCAAGTACGACCTCGAGACCTGGATGCCTTCACGGAACAGCTACGGAGAAACGCATTCAGCCTCGCGCTTTTATGAATTCCAGGCTCGGAGGCTGAAGCTGCGCTATCGCGACGGCACGAAGAAGTTGCGCTTCTGCCACACGCTCAATAATACGGTGATCGCCTCGCCCCGAATCCTGATCTCGCTGATCGAGCTTCATCAAAACCCGGACGGCACCATCACCATTCCGCGGGCTCTGCGGAAATACATGGGCGGTCGAGAGCGAATCGAGAAGCAATAAGGGAAATGCCCGATAACCGCGCCCCTCACATTCGCACCTTCCCACCTTCTCACGTTCCCACATTCGCACGTTCACACCTTCTCGGGTTCCTACGTTCGCACCTTCGCCCAAGCCCGTACCTGCCCTTTCGCTCCGACTTGCCCGCTCGTCCTCGCCTTCAAGTTCGGGCAATCGACCCCTAAGCCCGGCGTCGCCGCACACACCGGACCAAGACGCACCCGTTGAGCCCGGGACTTCCCCTGCGACGGTTGCCCAGAAAGCTCGGACGTACGGAACCAGCGGCCTGTACCGTCCGGTAATCGCCTCGAGACGAGAGTCGGGATCGGCGGAAAGGCCCCGGCTCACGAGGGATATCGTAGCTTGATCATTGATGCCTTGCGGACCGTCGTGCGCTCGACTCCTGGGCCGCGCGCCTGAAACCGACCTACGCCGCCACACTGTGGAGGTGCGTCCATGGAAACCACCGAATTCTGTCCGCTAAGCAAGGAAGCGCTGATCAGACTTCTCGAGGATCGACCGGCAGTAGGGGCCAACCTGATGCCTCGGCCGCGTCGGCGCGTTCCGCGCTGGCCCTTCCCTGCCATGGTCGAGCTATGGCTCCCAAGCGAGGACGGGAGCGAGGTATACACCTTGGGAACCTGCGAAAACCTCAGTGTCCAAGGCGCCGGGATCCGATTTGATGAGGCGTTGCAGCCTGGTGTCGAACTGTCCATCGCCATCCACAGACCTGAGAAGACCTTCCACGGCCGGGCCGTTGTCCGCCACTGCACCAGATTGCACACGGATTACTACGTCGGCGTGGAGTTTCTGTTTGACAAGTCGTGAGCCGTCAGCCTGCTGATGCCCGTACGGGCGACTTGGCAACGTAGACGGTTCGCTTGACGACCGTTCCTCCAAAAGCGAAGGCGCCGCCAGCTTACCGCTCGGGGGCGCCTTCGTTTGCTTGTGCACTAGGGCCACGATATCGCCGGGACCGATTACTGCTCAATGCACCCCTCATAGGATGGCCGTCCCTGCCCGTCGTGGTACAAGCCGGTCGGAATCAGAGCACCTGGCAACGTGTCCTTCTGCCATCCGTCGCCCCGAACGATGATACAGCGGTAGTACGTCCATGTGCCCGCCGTGCCGCTGGGATCCGGCGGATAGCTCGTCAGCCTTTCCGAACGGTAGTGCTGGTAGTAACCATCCTCGTCACGCGTCTCAGGGAAAATGATCTGCTGATATTCCGCGTGGGCGTCCACAAAGGCCCGGTTGTACCACCAGTCCTGACCGTGCCAGCCCCGAATCGCGTTCGTCGGGCCGGGGTCCGGACCCGGCT
>CP070718.1:1226532-1228875 GCA_020350565.1 Phycisphaerales bacterium | reverse complement strand
TGACGGAAAATGTCGTGGACATTGACCCCTCTTTCGGCCAGTTCCGCCGCCGCGTGCAGCGTCCGTGCGTCGGTATTGGCATGACGGAACCAACCCGTATCCGTGGCGATGCCGACAAAAAGGGCGCGGCAAACCTCATCATTAAGTGGAAGGTCAAGCTGTCGCGCCCATTCGTAAAGAATCAGACACGTCGAGGCGGCCGTGTCATCGATGAGGTAGACGTCAGCCAGCTCTTCTCGCGTCACATGATGGTCTATAACCAGCTTGGGAACGGGCGATGCCCTCAGCCATTCCTCAACAGGAGCAAGTTGGTTGTACGTACAGGTATCGAGAATGACGACGCCGTCGACTTCGGCCAACTGCGGTAGCCCGGCATCGCGCTCCCATACGGGAACGGGCTCACCCTGCCGAAGTGCGACGTAACGAGGAGGAGTCGGATCAAACTGGATGGCCAGCGGCTCCACGCCCCGAGTCCGAAAGAACGACCGCATGGCGGAGAGCGCACCGATCGCGTCACCGTCAGGCTTGGTATGCGACAGCAGCAGAGGCCGACGCCACTTTGTGATCATCGTGAGGATGTCGGCCGAGACTTCAGGATCCAGCGGGCTCATCAGTTCGTTCTCTCCTTTTCTTTCCCGGATTTCCGCTTGGGCGATAGGAGGTGTCGCACGCATTCGACGTCCCGCCGCAACTGGGCGACCAGTGCGTCCGGAGACGCGAACTTACGCTGATCGCGAAGCCGGTGGTGAAACTCGATCTGGATTCGCTCGCCGTAAACGTCCCCATCAAACTCGAGCAGGAAGGCTTCCACCTGATCCTGCCCGTCGGGGAACGTAGGCGTGTGGCCGATGCTGATGGCTGCAAGATACGTCGCGTCACCGATCATCGCTCGTCCGGCGAAGACCCCGTTTCCGGGGACGAGTTGGTCACCGACCGCTACATTGGCCGTTGGAAAGCCCAGGCTTCTCCCTCGGCTCGCCCCGGCGACGACCTCGCCGAACAGCGAATAGGGCCGTCCCAGACAAAGCGCCGCGCGCCGCACCTTGCCCTCCAGCAGGAGTCGCCGCACCAGCGAGCTGGAAACCATCACCATCTCGCCCTCCTCGATCTGGAGGCTGATGGGGTCAACGACGTGCACTTCGAAACCGTGCTTAGGTCCCAGGCGCTGCAGCAATTGCGAGGTTCCTTTGCGCCCGCGGCCAAAGCCGAAAGAAGGCCCCTCCACGAGATGAGTGGGATGAAACCGCTTGACGATGACCTCTTCGACGAATCGGTCAGCCTCGAGCCCCAAGAGAGCGGGCTCGCTCTTGGCGACGACCACGAGATCGGCGCCCTGGGCGCCCAAAAGCTCCAGCTTCTGTTCCAGGGGGGAAAGCCGCGGTGGTGCCTGCCGACGTCCGACAACACTCAGTGGATGGGGCTCGAGGGTCATGACGACAACGGGCCCCCCGGTGTTGGCCGCAAACAGGCACGCCTGCGCGAGGAGTTGCTGGTGGGCACGGTGCACGCCATCGAAGTTGCCGATCGTGAGCACCGACTGCTGGAGGGGCGGATCGAGCTTCTCCAAACCGTAAAGTACCTTCACTTCTTGACCCCGCACGCCTGGCAGACCCTCGACAACGGACCCATCAGAATAGGGATTCTATGGGGCTAAGGCAAACGTTTCACCCTATCCCATCTAATCGGTTGACAGGCTCGCGTTCGGCTGCTCCTATGGCAGCCGATGGCCGAGGCTATGGAACAACCGATGTCTGCACAGGTTCTTGCGGCGATGTTTGTCGACTCCGATGCGTTCGATCGTCTCGGGCTTGTGCTCAGGCAGCTTGTTGTCGGTCTGGTGGACCAGGCTGTGAACCTCCGGCTTGTGGGACCTGAACCGCGACTGAATTCGATTGCCCTGGGTCCGATTCAAACGGTCATTCATCAGAACATCTCCTGGCCGGTCATCAAGCGCCGGACGCAGCAGCTTATCGACGTCCTGTCGCACCGGCCTCCGAACGTCGTTCACGCCATGTCGGTCGGAACGTACCCCGCGGCGATCGCCATCGCTAATGCGTTCGATGCCGACCTCTTGCTTCACGTGACTTCAAAGGCTGATCTGGATGCGATTTCACCTACAGTGCAGCAGTGTGCACGCCGGATCATCGCCTCAAGTCAACCTCTCGTCGACCAGCTTCTAGGCCGTCCGGATGTCCGCCCAAGTCAGGTCGAATTGATTCGTCCGGGTCTGCTAGCTGGTTCGCGGATGACCACGTTCGTCCATGAGGGGAAATTCACAACGCTCGTATGCACGTCGAACCTGCAGAAAGCCAAACGAGTCGATGTCTTGATTCGGGCGGTGTC
>CP070718.1:1223748-1226432 GCA_020350565.1 Phycisphaerales bacterium | reverse complement strand
TCCATGAAGCACGCTCTCTGGGCGCTAGCCGCCATCCTGGCAGCCGGCGTACCCCTGGCATGGGGCAGCGAGCGGCAACCGGAGAGTGACTCTGGAAGCCATACCGCAGGCGTAACCGAAAGCGAAGAGTCCGAGTGTCGTCGCTGTCACACCTGCGATCAGCCGACGCCGCAAAGGCGATGCCTTCCCCTGTGCGCGCGACACAAGATGCAAGCTCAGAGGGCCCGCGGACCGGATGTCGTCATTATGGACGAGCTCGAATCCGCCTACATGCCGGTGCCATTCGACCACAAGGGGCACGCGGCCATGGCGGAGATGACGCAGGGGTGCGTGACCTGCCACCATCGTACGCCGATTGGCGAACAGCCGCCTGCCTGCAAGACCTGCCATGACGCCTCGGCTGCGGGCACGGACATGCACAAGCCCGGCCTGAGGGGCGCTTACCACCAGCAATGTCTGAACTGCCATCGCCAATGGATGAACGAGCGGGATTGCGACGCGTGCCATCCGTCCAAGGAGAGCGTACCCGCAACGCCCGCACCGGCAGAAGAGCTCACGAAAGACGATCTCCTGATGCGCATGCACCCGCCGATCCCTGAACCCGACACGGACATCTATCAGGGCCGGGACAGACAGAACATGGACACGAAGGTGCTTTTTCGGCATGGAGAACACGCGCATCGCTTTGGCCTCAAGTGTGTCGAGTGCCATCACGAGCCAAGCTGCACACGCTGCCACCAGAAGGAAGGTGAGACACAGCGCCGCCGCACGCTCGTCGAGCATCATCGGCCCTGTGTGCAATGCCACAAGTCTGACATGGATCTTGCGGGCAGACAGGCCGGCAAGTGCGAGGGCTGTCATTGGCGTGAAGGCACGCCGAAGCCGGGGCCGTTCGACCACTCGGATACCGGATGGCCCTTGAAGACATACCATCAGCGCATTAGCTGCCGGGCGTGCCATACGAGCGTGCCATTTACGCCGTTGAACAGAGATTGCAGCACATGCCACGAGGACTGGGGCGCGGAAACGTTCGATCACCGAGTCACCGGTCAGACTCTGGACGAGAATCACGCGGACCAGGACTGTGAGTCGTGTCATATCGACCGCCGCTTCGATCAAGCCCCCACTTGTGCCGAATGTCACGACGAAGAGGATGACGGCATTTCCTTCCCGGCGAAGCGCCCCGGGCCGGTGGTCGAGCCCTGAGCAGACGGCACCAACGACGCCCGTCGGAGCGAGGTCCGGACCGCTCAGCAATCCGTACGGGCCCGGCCGGGCCGCTAACCCAATTACCCATTCACTTAAGGCGCGTATATCAAGCCTGACAAAGACGATAGAGATGACCATCAGATCGTGGGTTCTCTGTCGCAATGGAGGCTTGAACCATGTCGCGTATCGACCCGGGAGGCCGAGTTCTCCACTCAGGGAAGGTTGGCCCGCATCGATTGCTCTTCTGGAAGCGCTGAGCCAATTCGTGCCATCGGAAGCCACACGGGCGGTTCTCACCCACACCGGTCGACACAGCCAGCGAATCCGCCGCTTGCCGGCCACCAAGTGGGTGGTGCCCTACCATAAGCTTTGGGAAATCGAAATCAGTGACGACGAGCTCAAGACCCATCAAATCGACCGCCCCGTCCCTCTTCGCAGTCGTGCGCCCCGCGGCATGCCTCAAGAGATCTACGGCATCCTGGTGGCCCACGACGCCGTGCGATTCCTGATGCAGCAAGCCGCGATGTCCTTCCACATCGACCCGCGGCGATTGGGCTTCAACCACGCGGTTCGTGTTCTACGCCAAACCGCTCCGGTCCTGCGCGCCGCCCCCGCAGCCCGCCTGCCAAACGCCTACACCGGGACCATCGCCCACATTACTCAGGGCCGACTGCCGCTCCGCGATCACCGAGTCAACCCCCGCGTGGTCAAGAAGAAGATGTCGAAATTCCTCAAAGAAGCCTCCGAACACTACCGCGTCCAACACCCGCAAACATCGTCTGAGCAGGCCGTTAGAGTCCTTAAGTGAACCGTATTGGAGCTAGCCGGACGGTCAGGACGGCAAATCCGTCAGGACATTCCCTTGAATCGTTCGGCTTGTTTGGGCGAGGTGAACGTGTTCCCGATCGCGCGCCTGCAGCGTCACGGCATGACGGTGGGCGTGATGCCCGACGCGCGCAAAATAAGGGCCGGGACACGAGCGCATCCCGGCCCTTTGACTACCTGGTTACCTCAAACGCCCGGGGAATCTAACGGTTCACCGGGATGCGGAACTGATCCGCAAGATAACTCTCTTGAGGCGAATACTGCTCGATGAGACCCGCAAGCACATCACGCCCCAGGGTCTCGCGATCGGCCAAGTTCACCTGCTCACCGCCATTAGCCTGGGCCGCCTGAACCTTCTCCTGGGAGAAGGGCTTGATCCCGGCGGCTTCCGCTTTGGCCCGCTCGGCCTGGGCGCGCTCACGGTCGATGCGCTCCGGCAGCTCCGGCGTGCCGAACCAGATCGGCGCCTTGGTCAGGTCTACCTCGCCGGGAACGACGGCAATCACATGGCCCGACTCCTGGCCGATGTTGATGCGCTCGGCCGACTGGTCGCCCACGTACAGCACCGGCTCAGCTAACTGACGCGAGATCACCAGGGCCGGGTCCACCTTCAGGACCAGCAGCGTTCCCTTTGTCAGCGTGATGTCCTC
>CP070718.1:1215774-1223648 GCA_020350565.1 Phycisphaerales bacterium | reverse complement strand
TGCGTCGAGGCCGAAGTCCAACTCGACGGTGAACAGACCGTCGACAACCGGAATGAAGGAGATGCCGAGGCTGTCATATAGATCGCCGCCTGTTTCGGCATCCCAGAGATGGAACACCATATCGGCGTCGCCGGTGACGGGCAGGCCGGCCTGTTTGAGCTGGCCCTGATAGGTGAACGCCGTGCCCACCGGCGTCTGGGCGTTCAGCACCCAGGGCGTGGCCAGCAGAGCTGCGACCGCCAGAAGGATCAAGTCTCTTGTAGGCTTCATGTTCTGTCCCCTTTGACATGTACGTTGGTCAGATGCTTCCCACTCCCTTGCCAGCCCCTGGACTCAGGGCGACCCGCGACCCGTCCGAGATGAGCAGCAGGGGGCCATTAGGGTGCACGCTATTTGCGGTGCTGCCCGGGCAGCCTCGATGAGATGCAGCGGTCTCCGGCTTGGCCGGGATGCCTCGGCGATGTATCGTTCCAGCGTCTCTGGTGGCCGTCGGGTCCGCCGAGACTGCCGTTTCAGCAGAGACTCAGTAGCCTATCACATCACCCTGCCAAAATGAAGAGTAGTTGAAGCCGCATCTCACGGGGGTGGCATCCATCGGCTGGCGCCTGGGCGGCAATGACTCAAGGTTCGCGCCGGGCGGGATGATCTACGCCGCCGGCTGACCCTCCGGGGAGTGTGGGAGCCGACCGGCTGGTCCTCGGATGTGAGTTGGATATGGACTCCAGCTTGCGCTTCCACCAGCCGAAGTTCACCGCCTTGGCCTTGCGACGCCAGCGGAACTCCGCTTGACTCAGCCCGCTCTTTCGCCACGCAGCGACCAGCCGCTGCCAATACCTCGCTCAATCTGACATGTGGCACCTCCACCGCAGTCATCCCCTCGAAGGTGTCCGCTTCAAGACGTGGTTTGTCGAGCGCTCACGCGACAGGCACCTCGATGAGCGGCGCTTTCAGGAGCGTGAATGAGCCTGCAGTCGTAGCCAGTTCCCTCTTGTAACGGACTGCTACGGCTGCTGGTCAGCCTGGGCGCCCGTCGGCGATTCAATAATGCGGTAAACGGCAAACGGCGGCGTTCTGCTTTGCTCAATGTTTTCGGGATAGATTCGCCGGGCGAAGTCCTCCCTCTTGTCGAGCAAATGCGCGAGCTTCTCGTGGTCGTTATCCACGACGACAAAGCGAGCGCCGAAGACATCGCGGATGTCCTCTAGCTTTACGTCAATCACGCGCTTGGGTTGCTCCGCTTCGTCCGTCTCGTCGATGGTGACCGTAGCCGGCACTTCGCCGCGGCTGATCTTCACGAATCGTTCCCACTTTTCCACGTCGTGCCGGTATCCGAAGACGGGGTCGAGGCCGTAGAGAAAGCGGTTCCAGTGGTTGAAATAGAAGTATACGGGAAAGACGTCCCAATCATCCGTGAAGACGATGTCGCCTTCGTTCGAGGCGTCCATCAACGCTTCCATGGCCGGCTGGATCTGCTCGAGGTTTCTCCTGCCGGGGTGGCGCCATCGGTTGTATTGCGGGCCGAGGGTTGCCAGAAGAAACAGCAGTAGGGCGGCGATAAAGGCCGCCGGCGTGGCAACCGTGAGTATGCGGTCGCGAGCGGACCTATGGCCGCGGCTTGCCGCCAAGCGAGGGGCGATGACCGCGACGATCAGGTACGCGGCCGCAAGGCCGATCCATACCAGCGCCCAGGCGGGAACGTTCTCGATATGCCGGACCAGCGGGTGTTTGCCCATCGGAACCAAGGTCAGAACGGCGAAAACCGCTCCGCAAACGAGCCACGCGATCAGGGGCATGAAAGAGGCGTCCTTTTCATTGGGACCGCGCGTCACCGTTGTTCCTGCCGCACCCTCGCGCCCGAAGATGGGGCCGCCGACCATTGCGGCCGCCAGGATAGCGAAGACGGGCCAGTATTCGACAAACCGTTGAGCTTTCAGCAGCAGGGCGAAGAAGAAGAAGCTCGACACGAGCACCGTCCACTCGTTTCGTGAGAGCCTCGTCCCGCGACGCATTCGTAAGGCGATGGCAATGCCCATTGCCCAAAGGGGGACGCCGATCAGATTGGCGAAGCGCCACACGTCCTTGTATGCGTTCCATTCCCGGCCGACGCTGATCTGGGGCGTCAGGCCGCTGCCGAAAATCTGCGTTCTCAAGAAATCGATGTTATCCGGGAAATACGGGTGCGTCATCAAGCCGACGATGGCACCGGCGGCGATCCATGCGGCCAATCGCCAGTCGAACCGCGGTCCGCGCTTCGCGGCGAGGCCGCTGACGAAATCGATAACGGCAATGATGATCAGAAAGAAGGAACCGAGGTACACGTGTGTGTACGCGGCGACGGTCAAGGCGGCCGCCCAATAGCGTCGTCGCAAAATGAAAAACGTGCCCAGCAGCATGCACAAGAGGGACAAGTCGATGGCACGAACATACGCATGGCGGAGGTAGAAGTCGTGGGGCAGGGCCAGCATCAAAACCAGCCACAGCCAGCGGAAGCGGATCCGCTCGCTCATCAGGATCAGCATGGCCGCGGAAAGGACCAGGCCGAACGAAATCGACATCGCCCACCGCGCCCCGAGGATATAGTCGCCCGTCAACGACTTCGACAGAAGCACAAACGGGCATAGGTACGCGTGGAAACCATAATGATGGCTGACGAATTGCTCGTTGAAGATCGTCTCACGCAGCCACGGAAACGTGTCCGGCAGCCCGATCTCCGGCAGCAGGGCGGCCATCTTGACGTGGTAATAGCAGTCGTTTCCGACCAGGTTGGCGCGCTTGCCGGTTCCGGGGCCGCTGCCCGAATAGAGATACTGGCTCAACGCGATGCCGATCGCGAAGACCACGAGCAGTTCGCCCAAGTACCACCACGACCACCAGTGATCGCGGCTTGATCGACGCGCGACAATCGGCTGCATGTCACGGTCACTTGTCATACTGCGGCTTATAGACCGATCGCGCCGACTTCGCAAAGGAATTCGGCGCTTTCGTTGCCTCGCGCTCGAGCGGCGCTGAGAGACTCAGTATCGGGTCGTCCCGGGGACCGACGATCACGCCTCCGGGATGAGGCGGATCAGGCTTGAGGTACAAGACACACGTCCTGAATGCTGTGCCGAATGATCGCGGCGATGTTGATGGTGGTGAACGGGCGGCCCGGTTCTCCCGGTTTCCAGAAAAAGAGTCGATCGCGTAAGTCGTTCGTGGCCACGAGGAGATCATCGGCCACTTCGACGCGGCGGACCGTTTGGCCCCCGGCTTCGTAGCGGCACGTGAAGTTATCGCCGAGCACTCGGGCGTGGGCGCAGAGCGAGGTGTCGGCGAAGATCAGCCTGTCGACGCCTTGTGCGGGTAGGAACCACAGGGATTCAACCGCCCGGTGACTTCCAGCGTGCAACACCTGTGGCTCGCTGCGGTCGCTCGCCGCCCAAACGAGGACCTCGCCGTCGCTGTTGCCGGCGAAGAGACCTTTGTCGCTGGGGCAAACGGCGCTGATCGTCGAGCGGCTACCGGTGTAAATGAATTCCGGAGCCGGGTGAGAAGTGCTCGCGGGCCAGCGCAGTACGCGATCGTCGAGTGCACAGTACACATCGTCATCGAAGATCTTAATGGCGCGGACGGCCTTCGCTTGCTCAGTCATGGACGCGAGGACGGGCTGCCCGGGGCCGGCTTCACTCAAGCGCCAGCGCCAGATGCCCAATTCGGAGTGCGAGGCGTACACGGTGTCACCCGTCTTTGCGACCGAGTTGAAGCCGCCGCGGACTTCCGGCCTGCCGGCTACGAGCAGGGTCAGCTCTGGACCACCCGCTTCAAGCGACATCTCGTAGACGCCCGTGCCGGCGCCCAGCAGCAAGGACCGGCGTCCTTTGGCATTGATCGCTCCTTGAACGGATCGGACGGCCCCCGCTTCACCGGTGATGGACAATCGGCGGGCGGGTCTGTCCGTATCGGATGGGTAGAAGAACAGCAGTTCCTCACCCGCGGCCACAATCAGCCATTCGGTTTCGCGGACGGTAGGTTGGGTCTTGAATAGTGCGCCGTACAGTTCACCGCGTTGCTGCTCACCGAAGGTCCGGATCAATTCGGGCAACTCGGCATCGGGCGACTGAGTTGCAAGCTCCCGCAGCCGTGTCAGCAGCCCAGTGACATGGTCGAGATGCTCTCGCTGCGATTGCTCGATCGCCTCCTGCAACTCGCGAGCGGCCCTGTGCTCCTCGCGAGACCGTGCGGCTCTCTCTTCCGCTCGCCGGACCTTCCTGAAGCTTGCGGAATCAAAGGTTACCGATGGCACACTCTCCAACATCAGGCCGGCAGTGAAGCAGGATCCTTTCAGCGCCTCAACGATGGCCGCACGGGCCGCTTCTTCCTCATCTCCGTCTGCCAGCTTTTCCACGGGTATGTCGCCGGTGAACTGAGCGAGGGCGCTCCGCAGGACCGGTTGAAAGTGACGGGCAAGATCATCTGTTGTTGCGGTTCGCCGGCTGCCGAGGACGGTGCTTTGGAACGAGGCCAGCTCGCTGCGCTCCTCGATCAGCCTGGCCTGCAATCGGACATTTGCCCGGCATTGGAACTGATCGGCGGTGGCGAGACCGTCCTCCTCGACTGCGACTTCGAGCGACGAGGTTCGCGTGAGCAGGATTTCGTCCGCCTCTTCGCTCTTGATGAGTTCGCCGGAGGGGACCAAATGCTTATCACCCGTCGTTTTGGTGATGAGGGCGGCCCACTGTGCCGGCAAGTCGAGGGATCGTTTCAGGAGGCTGAACACCTCGGACGCCGACACAAGTGCCGCAACGGCCTCGGGCCGACGCAAGAATTGCTCAAGATTGAACCTGCTCTCAGCCATCTTGTACTTCGCTTTATTTGTGTCTGGGCGCCACTGGTGGCTTGTCCAGTATGCCAGCGTGCCCCACTTGACTATTCGGCGGCAGGCTCCTGTTGCTTACCTGTTCCCGCGAATTTCTCGTACCGGACAAGATCCGACGGATGCACAGACGGTGGATTCTGCTGGATGACGGCCAGGACATCCGCCCGGCTGATCGGCCGCTCCGCCTTCCCGGCTACGACTTCCATGAACGGGATCTGGGCCGCCTGCTCGGCAATGTTCTTGATGTCGGCGCCGCTATAGCCCTCCAGGCGGTCACAGAGTTCGCCGAAGTCCACCTCGTCGGCCAGGGGCCGGTCGCCGAAGTAGATCTCCAGCAGCTTGTACCGCGCGGGGGCGTCCGGCAGCCCCACGTGCACCTTCGCATCGAGTCGGCCCGGACGGAGGATCGCCTCATCCAGCATCCAGGGCTTGTTCGTCGCCCCCACGAATAATAGGGCCCGATCGCTCTTTCGATCAAACCCCTCCAGTTCCTGGAGGATTTGCGGCACGACCCGCTGCATGACCGTCGAGCTGTCGCTCTTGCGGCGCGGCACGAGCGCCTCAATCTCATCGATGAATACGACCGAGGTATCCTCGGCCTTAGCGGCATCGAAGAGCTTGCGGACGTTCTGCTCGGCTTCGCCGACCCACTTGCTGAGCATCTGGGCCGGGCTGATGACGAAGAAAGTCGCGTCGATCTCGTGGGCGATGGCCTTGGCCATCATCGTCTTCCCCGTTCCGGGCGGGCCGTAAAGCAGAACGCCGCCGCCGATCGCAATGCCGTACTTTTTGGCCAGCTCCGGATGCGAGAACGGATAGATCATCTTCAAGCGGATTTCCTGCTTCACGTCCTCCAGGCCGGCGATGTCGTCGAAACCGATATCCGGCTTCTCCTTGACGATCCAATCGGAAGCGTCGACGCCGCCTTCCTCCTCTTTTTCCGCGCGGCGTCGCGGGCGCCCCTTCTGGGGCGACTTATGCAATCGATCGGCGTCCTTGGCCAGATCGATCAGCTCGGTGGCCAGCTCCTCGTGCTGCCGCCTCGCTTCGGGCGTCTTGGCGTGCTCCGCCAGCTCGACCATGCACTCGGCCGCGTCAACCAGATACGACTTGGCCGCAAGGTATTCGCCGTTCTTGTACGCCGCGACGCCTTTGCTCTTCAGTCGTTCAAATGTCGAAAAGGATACGGGCATATTGCTTCGAGCTATCCGTAGTGCAAAGAACCCTCATGTTATCTGGCAGGGAGCCAAGGCAGTCGTACTCGATCCATCTTCTTTTGGGCCTCCTCGGTTAGCATATCTTCTCCTCCCTTCCGTCGGACCGTCCGTCATCAGTCATCGCCGGGAGGTTCGTACTCCTCATCGCGCGCCTGATCAAAGCACTCGCCGAAAGCTTTGCGGACGACACGTTCCAGCTTGCTTCCGAAGGACTCCGGCAGGGCGTTGCGCCGGATCAGTTCGACCACATCGCCCCAGTCCTTGAAACGCCACGTGACGAGCTTGAGCTCGATGAGGCGAGCGAGGGAGACGGTGCGGAGACCGGCGTGCTCCTCCGCTTCGCTTGGGTCCGGAAAGCGAATGGATGGATTCTTGCTCCGTCGGCCGGCCAGCTCGCCGGCGATCAGGACGTCGATCGTGACTTCGGACTCTCGATCCACGAAGCGGCGGGGCGCCTCTTCCGCTCGCTCGTAAACGCTCGCCTCAAAGTGTTGTTTGAATGTTTGGTAGTCCTCTGGGCGGAGCACGACGTCCACATCGATGGTTTGCCGCGGATAGTTGTAGGCGTTGAGCGCCAGACCGCCAATGACCACATAATCGATCCCGGCCTCTTCAAGCCGATCGGCGAGCCGGCGCAGCGTCTCCCACACGGGTCCCTTCTTTTCGAAGAACATCCCGGCCTCCGTGATCCAGTGGATTTCGGAACGCCTGATCATCTGATCATCAGGTAGCGGTTCCCAAGTAACCCGCCCCAAGCAAACCCCAAAATTTGTCACCTGCTGTCCGTTGCCTGTAGCCTACCGCCCGCCAAATGCGTTCTGTTCACCACTCACTGTTCACTTCTGCTACTTCTGCTTCTCTCCCTCTTTCTTGAGCGAATCCAGTTCCGCGCGCAATCCGGCGAGCTTGTCGAGCTCTTTCTGGTGCTCGGCCTCGGTTTCGGCCTCGATGAGTCGGTCGATCTCCTCGTCGGTGACGATCTCTCCGGCGGCGGTGGTCTCCACGTCCTGCGTGGCGATGTCCTCGACGCTGTGGAGGAACATGTCCATTCGCTCTTCCATTGTCTGCGATTGGACCATGGCTTTCTCCCAGTCGGCCTGGGTCTTGAGCAGGTCGGTTTCGCCGAAGAGCTTGCCGATTTCGGCGGCCATCATGCCCATGCTGCTGGCGAAGTCGGCGGAAGCCTCGGCCTGCCGCTTGATCAGCAGGGCGTTCTTCACCGCGAGCAACTGCCGTTCGAGCATTTTGCGGATGGCGGCCGTTTTCTTCAGCGAATTGCGGATGAACGCGTACTGCTGCGTATCGCCGATCTTGCGGGCGTGCTGTGCGTTCCTGATGAATTCCTCCTGGAACTTTCCTTGCTCGCGAATGGATTTCTCGATCCGGCGAATACCCTGTCGAATCTTGATGTCCCGTTCGATGCGTCGCTCTTCGGATGATTTGAATAAGGCCATGTTAAGTCGTCAGTTATCCGTTTTCAGTTGTCAGTAGGGCTCGCTTTAGCGACCGGAAGGATGTCAGCTATCCGCCGTCGGCTCTCAGTCAGCAGTTACATGTGCCGGTGCGCGAAAGCCCAGATCCAAAACCCGCAATTAGACGTACTCTCTCTCCGGAATCACGATCCACAGGATGATATAAACCAGAGTGCCCGGGAAGCCGGCCGAGAAAATCGACAGCAGCAGGTACACCACGCGCACCAGCGTGGGATCGAGATCGAAGTACTCCGCAATGCCGCCGCATACCCCGGCGATCCATCGGTTCACTACGCTGCGTCGGAGAGGTCGAGCCAACTGGTTTTGTCT
>CP070718.1:1210656-1215674 GCA_020350565.1 Phycisphaerales bacterium | reverse complement strand
GGACAGCAAGGCCGCCGCCGAGGCGGCAAGGACAATAAGTTGCCCAGCTTTGCGACACGAATGCTTTGCGTTCATGATGACTCCCATTCGTCTTCCATAAACAAGCTGAAGGCCATCCCCGTCTGCGCGGTCACTCAGAGCACTCGTTCAGCGACAGGCCAACGCACACGCGTTGCCGATCGGGCTCACCGCCTGTAGAAGACATTTGGCGACCACGTGCTTGAGACCCCCATCTATAGCTTGGCTCGCACCCCATACGGCCAATAAAAGGGTACTTCCACCAGATTATTGTATCATGAGATGAGCATGAATGGAACTGCGAAGGTGGAACCGCTCGAGATTCCCTGGCGCCGCAGACGCGTACGCTTACCCCGATTCTGCGAAAACGCGTAACCCAGAGCGTTTGATTGCCAGTCTCAATGAACGCGTGGCGTGAAGCTCGCCGGGCCCCGGGCTGTCGCCCGCCCGCCTCAGTGTGCCATCAGATGCACGGCGCGAGAGCTGTACGCTCTAAAGTCACCACCTCGTTGGCGCGAGTCGAGCCGGTCATCCTGTAATCGACGATCCGGGACGCATCCGCCTGCAGAAGCGCGGGCCGCAAGCCCTGCTCGATCACGCCCGCCCGGTAACGGGAGCCGATCCCTCGTGTGAGGTTCTCAGACTGCAGGACCGCGCACGTCGGGCGCTCGGGCGCCGGTTCCGCGGCGGCCGGCACGGCAGCCAACAAAAGAAGGATAGGGCGCGCCCGGAGCAGAGCCGTCAGCGTCCGAGGGAAGGGCGTTGGACGGGAACGATTCGTGGAGTGCCAGCAATCTGTCATCTTCCGCAAGCTCCTCTCAGGCGCCGACTGAGACGGATCACAGGGCATCCAGTGCACATGGAGTATTTCGCGTGCGCTGTGCATCTGGAGCACCATCATACAGGGGGACACCGTCTGGTGTGATCCGCACGGGGTAGGTCAAGCCATCGGCTAGGCCGTGCGGCCGGCAATCGGCGCAAAGAGTAGGACCCCTTCCACGCATTGGCACGGCATTTCATGCATGGAAAGGGTCCAAAGTCTGTGTGGGTACCAGTTGTTTTTGGGCGCTCAGTTATCTCCGATCCGCGGCTATCCACGCCGCGGGCGATCCTGTCACAGACGCTTCTTTCCTACGGTTTTGAATACGAATAAAGCCCATTGAGCGTGTCGAGAAGCCTCGCGAGCCTTCGCCACGCTACACCCCCTACGACAAATCCTAGACCGGTAAATGGAGCAAGTCAACCGGGACGGATGCAGGAAAGAAGTCATTCACGTGCATTCGCATGCGCCACGTTTCCGGTCGTCCCATATGTCCTCCGCTCGAGCGCTTCAGCGCGCGTATCAGACGACCCACGGGGTAACGCGTCACCGATCATGAGCAGCACACGGACCATAACCTGGGGATCGAAGCCCGCAGCCTCAAGGTAACGAACAGCCAGGGCATCCGCGGCCTTCTCTCGTAAAACCACCTCTCGATCTCCGTCACACCCAGGTCTGAAATGGTCCCGGTAGGTGAGGTGCGCCATTTCGTGGGCGATTACGGCCGCCAGAAGTGCATCAGCTCCGAGGCGCTCGTAAAGTCCGCGTGTGATATAGACCCTCCCGCCGGGGAGGGAAAAGGCGTTCACCGAGTCGGAGTTCAGCAGGCGGTACCGATAACAGCCCTCGAGGGCAGGGGTACCCTCGCACAGGCACCGCCCGACGCCCCGCATCCGCAGTTCGGCTGATCGATCGCGAAAGATGCCGCCGTACCGGTCCTCCAGCGAGACCGCTGCACGAGCGCCGGCGAGCGCTTCGGCCTCCGGCGACATGCTGGCAACATCCCGAGAGTAGGTCCCAACGACCTGACAGCCGGTCAAGGCGACCAGCAGGAAGATGGCTACGCCTCTCACCCCTCATGCTCCGTACGGCGATCCGCACGAAGCAAACGTCAAATATAACCATGGCGGAGGCAAGTCCCCCGAGAGGGTCCTTGTGCGAGTGGACCCAGTGGGGCGGAAAACGCGGAGCTTGCGGCAGGAGGCCGGCGGCGCGGCTCACCGCACACAATTGGCACCCCGGGGGGCGGATCGCGGGGCAAGCGCACTCAGCCGGATGGCCTCTGAGCGGCATGGCCCGGTATAATCGTCTTGTGAAGGGTAAACGGCGTCGTCGAGAACGAACGGAGCGGGCAGCATGATTCGGCAACGGAGCGCGACCGCCCTGGTGACAATTTTGCTCCTGGGGTCCATAGGCGGTCGGACGGCCCTCTCACAGGACGATACGGATCGGCGGGTATTGCGTCGGACGCCGATCGTCGACGCATGCGAGCGCGTGCGCGACTCGGTGGTCAACATCTCAGCGCGGGACACGGTGGTCACGGACATCTTCGGACGCCTATTCGTCATGCCGGACAGTGAGCGCAGCGTGGGCTCGGGCTTCGTGGTGCACCCGGACGGTTACATTGCCACGAACGCTCATGTCGCGGACGCGGCCGACCGCCTTCTGGTCACCTTCGCCGACGGCTCGGAATATGATGCAAGAATCGTTGCGAGGGATCGGCAGCACGACCTGGCCATCATCAAGATCGACGGGGCCGGTCCGTTCAAGCCCATCCCTCTGGGGCGGAGCGACGACCTGATGATCGGCGAGCAGACGATCGCGGTCGGCAATCCCGTCGGCCTGCAGAATACGGTGACGACCGGCGTGATCAGCGCGCTGCATCGCGAGCTTCGCATTCAGCCGAGGACCAGCTATCAGGACATCATTCAGACGGACGCGAGCATCAACCCTGGAAACTCCGGCGGCCCGCTGCTCAATGTTCTGGGGGAGCTCATCGGCGTCAACACGGCCATTCGCACGGATGCACAGAACATCGGCTTCGCCATTCCAGTCAACCAACTGCACGAACTGCTTCCCGATATGTTCGATGTCGAGAAGCTCAACCGGGTGCAGCTCGGGATGCGGGTGAGCAGCGGTCCTCAGTCGCGCAAGGTCCTCGATGTGCGGGAAGGCAGCCCGGCCGAGCGAGCGGGCGTCAGGCCCGGCGACGAGGTCGTCGCCGTCGATGGAGCGCCCATATCCCGAGGGGTGGACTTCTACGTTGATCTGCTGGAACGCGAAGCCGGAGACCAGATCAACCTCACCCTTCGCCGCGATGGGCGTCTGAAAGAGGCCCGTGTGAAGCTGGAACCGGCGCCGGCGCCCGATGGGGTGCGCTTGGCGCGCGAACGGCTGGGTCTGGAGATCGCCGACGTCAATGAGGCGGTCCTCCGTCGATTCGGATGGCGTGATCTCAAGGGCGTGATCGTTCTGTCCGTGGAACCCCAGGGGCCTGCGGGCCGGACCGAGATTCAACCCGGTGATCTGGTGGTCACGCTCGGGCAGTACGGCGTGAAGGACGTGGATGAAGTCGGTCAGCTTCTGCGCTATGCAGAGCCGGGCGATCCGGTCGACGTGGGGATCCGAAGGAACGTACGAGGACGACTGTACGGAGGAGATGTAAGGCTCTATGCCCGATGAACGAGAATCCAAAACCAGCGAGGCGACACGGGCTCAAGGCACGGCCCCCAACGACGATTCAGCGAAGCCGGTAGATTTGAAGGTGAAGCTGGCCGAGCAGAAGCTCATCGTGGATTGGACGGACGGCAGACACAGCGAGTATTCATTGGCGATGTTGCGACGCCATTGCCTGTGCGCACAGTGCCGCACGGAGCGCGAGGCCCAGAAGAACAACCCGCTTACCGTTCTCAAGACCGACCCTGCCGGCGTTCGAGTGACCTCCGCCAGTCTCGTCGGTTCCTACGCCATCGCGTTCCAATGGTCCGACGGGCACGACACCGGGATTTACGACTTCCGCTACCTGCGCTCGCTGGACGATTCGGCTTGATCAGCTTTTTCGCGGTGCATCAGGATTCGCCCTACGGGCGATCAGGCGGCTGAAGGTGACTGGACGCCAGCAGCGCGCGGACGACCGCCTGGTTGCCCCGGATGCTGAGGTGATCGTGGTCGACGAACGCGGCCCCGCCCAAGGGTCTCAACGTTTCGAGCATGTCGATGAACGGAATCCCTTCCTCCCGGCAGAATGCCGCCAGCCGCTGCTGTGGTGAGGGATCCGGGGCAGCGGGCTCAACCTGAAAGCGAAATGGGAACGCGACGACGAGCAGTCGGACGCCGTCTTTCGCCAGCATCTGGCGGAGTCGACGAATCTCCTCGGCTACCAGCTCCCACCCACGTTCGACATGCGCCGTTCCTTCCTTTTTGAACAGCTCTTCGACGTTGCGAATCTCGCGCGTCTCCGCGCCCACCGCCACCCGGACCAGCGCCGACCATTTCGCCAACCGAGCGACCGGGTGCGTGACGTCAGACGGAACGATGTTGTTCTGCATCTCCGGAATGTCGTTCAGGCAAACGCCCAGGATCACGTCGTCCACCTGGTACTTGCGAAGGATTCTCTCGTAGGCAACGGCCTCCTGCCGCGTGGACCAGCCGACCATGGAGACATTAAACACCTCCGCGGGCGAACCGCTCCGCGCCAGCTCGCGTTCGAGAATCGAAGGATACGTCGCTTCGCCGGGCACGCCCCAGCCCATGGTGACGCTGTCGCCCAGGCATGCGATCCGCCAGGTTTCAGGCTCCGCCTCCACCGAGTGCTCGCGGTCGCGGCAGCCGTCGGCGTTGGCCTCCTCACCTTTGAGCACCCAGAAGTCGCCTTTCCACTGCGTCTCCCATTGGGCAACATAATCCGCGATCTGCGCGCGGCGCATCGTCTCAACGAAACGGCACACGACTTCCGCCAATGCCACGATGATCAACGCAAAGACGATGCCGAAAATGATCTTTTCGCGTGTGGACAAGGAAGACCTGGGCGCCTTGCCGCCCTGCGATGTGTCGCCGCTCGTTTCCATCAGTCCCCCTACGCGCCTTCCCCAAGCACCTCAGCGGCCGCCGTCGCACGGACCGGAAAAACCGCGCCGGGGACGCGACCGATGGAGCTGCCCCCCGTCAGGAGCGAATCCTT
>CP070718.1:1200857-1210556 GCA_020350565.1 Phycisphaerales bacterium | reverse complement strand
GGACTTCGATGGCCGCTTCAGAGTCGCCCCGCGTGGCAAAGCCTTCCATACACTCATACTTTTCCGCCACCGGATCGGCGAGAAGGTTGGATGCGATGAGGGTGACCTCATCCCGAGCCAGCGCCCCCTGCAGAAAGTAGATCTTGCTCGACCGGATGGACTCGATCCGGCTCAAGCCGAGTTGATGCGCGTCGGCCAGCATGTCGCGACCGTGGCCGTCCAGCTCCGCCGCGCGCGGATGAACGCGCACGCACCAGCGGTTGATTCCTTCCTGCTTTACGGCATCCATGCGTCGGTCGCGATCCAAATTCAGGTTTGACTGCTCAGGACCGGACACCAGGGTAGGGGCAATTTGATTCTTTTGCCAGTCCGCTCTATCGTCCTCGTTGTAGAGATTCAGTTGGCTACGGGAGGTCCGTCTCCCCGGCCCCTGTACCTGCGTGCAGGACCCAGATGTATGAGTTTGCGGTTCGCGTCAGCCATCTCGCCAAGAGCCTCCAGCGGTGCCGCGGTCGAGTCCCTGATCGCGGCCGTCGACCGGCAGATGACCCTGGGCATGGTCGATCTGGTGCTGTTCTTTTCCTCGCCGCAGCACGTTCGGTCCATGGAGAAGGTGACCGACCGCCTGACCGAAACCTTTCCCAATGCGGTCATGGTGGGCTGTACGGCCTGCGGCACGATCGGCGTCGACCGGGAAATCGAAAAGAAGCCGTCCATGGCCCTTTGGACGGCTTCGTTGCCCGATGTGAACATCTGGCCGTTCCACCTTCGGCAGAATCAACTTGAAAACGCTCAAAACCCCCTCGATTTTGAGCGGCTCGTCGGCGTGTCCGCGGAGAGCGATCCGGTCTTTGTCGCCCTGGCTGATCCCTTCCGTCTCGATCTGTTCGACTTCCTGGAGCAGGTCAATGAGTATTATCCCGGTGCCCCGTTGATCGGCGGTGTCGCCAGCGGCTCGTATCAACCCGGCCGCAACATGGTGATCATCAATGGAGAGGTCCACAACGAGGGCGTGGTAGGCGTCGCGCTCACCGGCAACTTGAAGATCGACGCCGTGGTGTCACAAGGCTGCCGGCCAATCGGCAAGCCCTTTGTGGTCACCAGGGGACAGCACAACATCATTCTCGAGCTCGGCGGTCATCCGCCGCTCTCCCGGCTCGAGGATGTTCTGTCCTGCCTTTCGCCGGAGGACGAGCGGCTGGCCAGGCAGTCCCTGCTGATGGGGCGGGTCATCGACGAGTACAAGGAGGAATTCGCGCGCGGCGACTTTCTGATTCAGAACATCACCGGCGCCGACCGTTCGAGCGGAGCCATCGCCGTGGCCGGGCCTGTCCGCGTCGGCTCGACCGTTCAGTTCCACGTGCGAGATTCCGAGAGCGCCGATGAGGACTTGCGGGAAGCGCTCCAGCCCTACGTCGGCGGTGACGTGCAGGCGGCGTTGCTCTTCGGCTGCAACGGACGTGGCACGCATATGTGGACCGATCCCGGGCACGACGTCGGTGTCGTTCGCGAACGCCTCGGCAGAATACCGGTGGCCGGCATGTTCTGCGCCGGCGAATTCGGCCCCATCGGCGGCACCAACTTCGTGCACGGTTTCACTGCAAGCATCGCGCTCTTCAGACCTGGAAGATTGCCGGACGCACCTGGCTGATCCGGACGGATCCGCGCCGCTCGAAACATTTCCCGATGAATACTGTTATTCCGCTTCGGAATGGGTAATCTCAACGGGATCGCCGATCGTCGTGCTCGAGATGCAGCATTGACGCATCGCTCGACGTCTTCGGTTTCGACCTCTGCTTCCCTGGACAATCTGGCATGGAAAACGCGATGCACTCCTCAAACAAATGCCTGAAAGGAAGTTGCCTCCTCATCGGTATCCTGGCGTGCGCCACGATTGCCGGCTGTGGCACGGAGTTCGGCCAGGCGACGTTCCAGCACACGGTGGAAGCCGGCGATCCCGGCGTTACCGTCGACAAGGCGTGCGTCGACTTTTGGAGCCTGGTTCACTTCGGGAGCGGCTACTACCTGGGGGAGCAACTCGAAGAGGACGGCCTCGCGGAAAGCATGCTCCTGATCTTGTGGTACGAATGGTTGGAACCCGCCTTTTGGCCCGGGTTCAATGAGAATCGCCTGAATCAGGAATGCGATGTCGTGGTGGGGGGCATCGGGTGGCTGGCCTGGTACCTCAATGAGACGGAGTGATTGTCGTTTTCTGTCGACGCGGGCATTGCGCACTTGCAGTGACGCCGCACGACTCCATGTCCGACCTACGTTTTCGACCCCCAAACGTGTTCATAAGCGGCCTGCGTCCACCGGGCACAACTTGTGACAAATCCGAAACCAACCGGACCGAAGAGTCAGGCGTATGATGTAATAGCTAACAGAACTCCCCTCCTTCCTGACACGCGCGCCGCCGGCCCTCCCCGGCGGCGCACTTTTTTGCGCGGTGCCGGCCTCTGATCACCGGCGCTTTCGAGTCCGCGCGTTGACGTCGCCTATCCCGGCTTCGTCAGCTCATAAGCCCGCAACACCTCCGCCACGCTCCACGCCTGGGCGAAGCAGCCTCTCGGATGATGGGGCCAATCGCCGTCGAAGATCTCGCTGATGTTCCCCAGGCACGCTTCCGTGGACAGGTGCTCGATCAACGACTTCAGAAGTTCTCGTCCCTCGCGTTTCGCTCGCGAGGTGATGCCGCTGACGCGCAAGTGCGCCTCAATATACGGCCCGATCAGCCAGGCCCAGACCGTGCCGTTGTGATAGGCTTTGTCTCGCGCGATCACGTCACCCTGATAGACGGCGCAATACCGAGGATCCTTGGGTGACAGCGTGCGCAAGCCGTACGGCGTAAGCAGTTCTTCGCGGACCTTTTCCAGCACGGCCCGGCGGCTGTCGGGCTTCAAAGCGGTGTAAGGCAGTGAGACGGCGAAGATCTGGTTCGGACGCACGGCGGGGTCCGGCCCGTCCTCTCGGACGCAGTCATACATACACCTTTGCTCCTCATTCCAGAACAGGTCTTCGAAGTGCCGCTCGAACCTGCGGATCCGTTCGGCCAGTTGCTCCTGCCGTCCCGCCGATGGGGATCGCGCCGCACGGTCGGCCAGCAGACGCAGGGCGGAATACCAAAGCGCGTTGATCTCCACCGCCAGGCCGTGTCTCGGTGTCACGGGCGTGTCATCGACCTTGGCGTCCATCCACGTGATCTGCGTCTTGGGACTGCCGCTGTGGAGTAGGCCGCGCTCGTCGACAAAAATGTCGAAGTCCGTCCCGGCGACAAAGGCATCGACCACGTTGTAACAGGCGTCGGCCAGGAAGACCTTCCAGGCGTCCGCGTCATCGGTGTATCGCACGTAAGCGTCCGCGGCATGGATGTACCACAGTGACGCGTCCACGCTGTTGTAGGCACAGAGCCCACCGTAATCGTCGAACCGGTTGGGGATCAGACCCTTGCGTTGGGCACCGGCGAACGTGGCCAGGACCTGCTCCGCTTCGGCAAACCGCCCGGTGGCCAGTAGGAGACCTTCTAGGGCAATGAACGTGTCGCGTCCCCAGTCGCCGAACCAGGGATAACCGGCCAATATGGTGCAGCAGGTATCCTGGACCGTACGCACACGCCGCACGACGAACGCGTCCGCCGCCTTATGGAGTGCCGCGCGCGTGGCGTCGTCGCCTTTTGCGACGGGCTCGCCCGATCCCGCGGGTCGATGTACCGCAACGTCAGAGACCAGACGACGGGCGTGCTCGGGGCTTTGCGCGAATCCGACGGCCACCAGCTCCACCCTGAGGGAGCCGACTCCCTGGGCCCGGAACGTGCCGGTGCTGTAAAGATCCTCTCCACCGGCAAAACCGCGCTTCATGTCCTCGCGATACAAAAAGTCGTACCACCAGCGGGGCCGTGCCTCGAACGTCACCTCGGCCTGACCGTCGTCGGTCATCGGGAACATAGCCACGGCGACGTCCGAATCGCCGCAGACCCGGCAGCAGAAGCGGTTGGCGTCCGCCTCCAGGATCCAGGGGTCGAACGGCGTTTGATGCTGCAGCGCATGGAAGTCCCGTATCACAAGAAACGGAGAGACCTCGAGATGAATGGGCTTCCCGATGGGGCCCACCGCCGCGTAGGCAATCCGAACGGCATTCAGGCCACGAAGCAGGGATACCCTCTTGGCTAATGAGAGCTCACGGTATCTGAACGTGAAGCGGACCCATGGCTCGTCGGCGCCGGTGTCATACTCGAAGTTGATAAGACCGCGGTATCCCGTGGGATGGAGCGTCCCCGGGAACTCGAAGGTCGAACAATCGTAAACGGCCGCGCCCAGGGCGACGCGATCAAGCGTGGCCGCCAGAAGAACGTGTCTTTGCAGGGGCGGCACCTTCGGGGCCACGAGCAGACCGTGATAGCGCCGCGTCGGGCAGCCCGCAACCGTGCCGGCCGCATAGCCCCCGAGGCCGTTGGTCAGAAGCCACTCCCGCTCCAGGAGCGCCTCGATCGGACCCGACAGGGCGTCGCAGGTTGCCAGCTCACAGGCATTTGACGAATCGATCACTGACGTTCCCTTCGCAGGCTTCCGGTCGCGGGCTCAGAGCCACGGGCGGTCGCGTATTCTGCCTCAGCTAGTGCCGTTGGTCGAGACGGTGGCGGTTCGCGGAGGATTCCACCGGGTCCGAGAAGACCACGAAACATCCCGTCGATGGAATGCATGGCAACGGATACGGGCCAGCACGGTCTCATAAGGCCATTTAAAGAAAGAAGTTATGGCATCGTGGGGGTGTATGGACGCCGGCCGAACCCGGTGGCCGTCACACTTTCTACTCACCTCGCTTGTCGGTCGATGTCTGATACCGCGGCCTGCTCCTATGCGTCCTGAGCGGCGGCGCATGCGCGCCGAGCGGGCCAGATAAGTTTTCATTTGCAAATTATTGCTTTTATGGTATAATTTGACGGATAGTCAAAAACCGCACGGCTTTCTAAGGGGTGCTGCCATGCGTAGCAAGAAGCTTGGATTCTGGATGGTGGCGATTGCGACGGCCACGATGCCGTTTGCCGCCCCGGTTTGTGACCCCAGCGGGTTGAACGTCGTCGTGATCAACCCCGGCGGCTGGGGGGATGATGACGATGACTGGGACTTCAACGGCCTCTACTGGGAGAACAACGGCGACAAAATCTGGCCGTTCGAGTTCTGGGAGTTCGACGAGCTCTTCGACTAACCGCGGTATCCACAGCCCTGCTGGGCTTTGCCGAGCTTGATGATGCCGGCCGGCGCGAGACCGCGCGCCGGCTTGCTTTGCATTTCACGGCCTGTTTCCGGCCCAATGATGAATCCCAATTCCTCGCGGGGACATCGCGCGCCCAGAGCGTTCGCCGCTGCCGATCCCCGCAGTGTCGCAGCTCACACGCTCCGGGCGCTTCGGCCGAAGCCGCTTGTTCAGTCCTTGGTGCCGATCTCGTGCGTAAAAGCGTAGGTGACCAGCAGTTGCTCGTGTTCCTCGTGATGATTGATGTATGACAGGAACTGACTGATCCGCCAGGACACGTCCATGATCAAGAGATTGTCGCCCGCACCCACCTGCTGCAGATCGCGGAAGATGCTGTCCATGATATAGCGCAGCTCTTTGTGCTCGTGGTTGAGTTTGTCGACCTGAGGCGCGAGCGTGGGACGGAGCTCCAGCACGCTGTTCAGGTATCCGTCGTGCTCTTCAAGGCCCATGTGCTGGACGAGGTGGGCGCGCAGGTGCTCGAAGCGGTCACGGACTTCCTTGAGCCATTCATCCACATTGACTCTCGGCATGGTGGCCGTCTTTGCGGTCAGCTTATCGCGCAGGTCGTGCACCCTGTCATGCTCTTCACGCATCCATGCTGCCAGGTCATCGGGCTTCATTACGTTCACCTCGGTCGTGTGACTGCGGAATGATCCGTGCGCTACCGTGCGCTCCGAATCCCACCCAAACTCGACTGCACTGAGGTCTCCGGCCTAGCGCTCCGCCCTTTGCCGGATTGTGGGTGCGCGGTCTGCCAACGTCAAGTTCACGTGAAACGCACCAATGGGGCGCCCGCGCCTGGGCGCGATCGCATCTGCGGGAATCCGCGCCTGCATTCGTCCTACCGCCGATCAGGCCCTCGTCCGCTGCGTCTGCCGCGCCGCTTGGGCTCGATCGAATCGTTGAAGACAACAGGATGTATGAGGAATGCGATCGCCGCGAAACCGTACACTCTCGGCGTGCCAACCGGCGCGATCGTCCGATGTGCTCAACCGGTCCTCGGCCTTAATCCGGAGGGGAACTGGCCACCGTGCTCACGCTGCGCGTGCTTGCGTCCCTTGTGCTGATCCGGTCTCGATCGGCCTCTTTGGGCGCCGTGGCCCAGCCACGCGGCAGCAGGTCGACAGGGATCCGCTCCAGGAACTCCGTAATGAACGGGCATTCCACGCGCCGCAGCGCCTTCAATCTTGCGTGCAGGCTCAACGTGAACATCCTCACAAGTTGCCTGTCCCTGAACCGGCACAACTTGGCCATGATCCGTCTGATTCTCTTCGCATCCGGGCAGCGCCGCAGCAGAGCGAAGTGATTCTTTGCAGCCTCGGCCAGGAGTTCGCGCATCACCTCCACGTCGGACCACTCGGTGATGTCGGGGATGATGATGGAATCGCCGGTAATGTGCTCCGGTTGCGGAATACCCAGCAGCATGAAGCGCGTCGGCTCAACGTCGGTGAGCGCCTTGACCCCCTCGCCGATGATCTGGTATCGGGCCCGTTCTCGGTGCTGATCAGGAAAGACGGCGTAGAAAGGAACCGGATTGGCCGTGTGCATCGGGCCCCAGGTTTCCGCACAACCGTGGTCCGCCGTGATCAGGAGAATCACGCCCTTCTCTTGCGCCGCTTCAATGATCCGTCGAACCTGTTGATCCACCACCGCCATACTGCGCCTTGTGGCCTCCTTGTCTCCATAATGCCCGATCACGTCGCCGTTGCAGAGATTGCCGACCAGCGCCACACCCTCTTCCATGGCCTCGGTCAGCAAGGCAGTTACCTCTTTCGCCTTCATCTCGGGCACAGCACGGGGGTCCGCCGGGCTGGTGGGATATTGATCCGTATCCACCTGCAGCAATACCGACAATGCCCCCATGCGCTTGCGGAGGGCCTGAACGTCATCACCGAAGTACCCCTTGCTGACCTCGTTACCCTTCTCTGACTCGGCGAACGTTTTGACAATCAGACCCGCACGCAGAAGGTGCATGGGCGCGCGTTCACGGGGCTCCTGCAGGCGGAACCCGACCAGGTGATAGGGCCGTGCCCTCTTCAGAGTGCGCAACTCGATGAGCGTGGCATAAGGGACGTCGCGCAATTCTTCCTTGTCGATCAACGGGAACAGAAAGCTTTCAGGAAAGATGACGGAACGGTCCTCCCGCAGGTTGAAGCAGAGCACGGCATCTCCGGACTCGATGCAGGACTGGACCCCCGTGATGTACGTCGGCTCGAGGAATCGGTCTATGTCTTCGCCATACTTCTGCCCACAGGCGCCATGTTTGCCCTGACGAATGGCCTCCTGGGCGGTGGGTACGTCCGGCGCAACGCCCTTGCCGTGGATCACCGCCTGTGCAGCGGGCGCGTTGCGCCCCCTGGAGAACCTGCGGTCCCGGTTGCACATCCAGCCGTCCCTGCCGCAGATCGTCCCGATCACCCCCACCCCGAGTTGCCGGCACATCTCCTCCAGCTCCTGGATGCATTCGCCTGCGGTGTCTTTGGGCACATCCTTGCCGTCGGTGACCGCGTGAATAATAACCTCTTCCTTCTGCAGGCCCCGTTCGGCGGCCAGTTTCATGATCTCAAAAAGGATGTCGATATCCGAATGGATGTAGCCGCGCGAGCAAAGACCCCAGAGATGCAGCTTGGGCCGGGGATAGACCGCGCGCATCTGGATGACGTGCTCGATCGGTCGGCGGATGGCCTCGTTGGAAGAAAAGCTGCCATCCTTGATGGCCTCCCAGATCAACCCGATGTATTTGCGTTGATAACCCCCGACCGCCAGCGCGGCGTGCCCGACGGCAGAGTCGCCCGGCTGCCCGTCCTTGAGGCCGAGCTCCTCGGAAGCGGCATGGATGGTCGTCCCCACGACGGTTGCACCGCGCGCAAACACCGAACTGCCCTCCGCTTCCGGGCGATTGCCGGATGCATCCGCACGCTGCGTGCGTTTTGGCTCCTGCAGTTGGCTCAGCGAGGCCAGCTCGTCAAGCGTCGGCGTCTCGCAGTAGAACAGCGGATTATCCTCGTCCAGAGGGGCGCGACCCACGCCGTCCATCACCAGGATGCCCGTGCACGTGTCACGGTCGATGTCTTCTCCAGGGTCGCGAAATAGCGCCAATACCTCTTCTTCCGCCGCGGAACTTAGAAACGTTCGCCCCTCCATTTCTGGCGCGCCGACCGCGCGCTCGAATTTCTTGACGCTCCGAATGGCGTGGTCCTCACCGAGCGTCAGGACCAGGCTGGCACCATTGTCCGGTTCTTCACCCAAAGGCAGGACGTAGCGCTCCGTCGTCGGCAGATAGTAATCCACAAAGCGACGCACCGTGTCCGCCTGCATGCCGGCACCCTTCGAGGCCGTCAACTGTGCTTCCTGAAGCTGCCGCCAACGATAAATGCTGTTCGCGTTCGGCACCTGAAGCACAATCAAATCGTCGCACTCCTCAAACAAAGGCGCATAGTGCCGGAGCTCCTCATTGATGCGCATGCGGAATGTGCCGGCACGGTCGTCGTAGATGCTTGAGGTCTCAATCCGGTTGATGGGTGTCCTGAGGCTCTCCGCGTCGGCTGCCTGCGCTCCAACGCACCATCCTTCGAAAATGACGATGTCAGCTTTTCCTCGGATCGTCCGCCACTCCCGCTCAGGAAGGCGATCGCCGTCACCATGGTGCAGCGACTTGTCGAAAACCGGAATACGAACGAATCCGTCCTTGTGATGGCATCTCAGGTGCCTGATGACGTCCAGTCCCAACTGTATGTCGTGCGTTCCCGGTGGTCCCCGGAAACGGAAGTGCTTGCACGACTTCTTGAGTTCCTCGCGCTGGGCATGGGTCTTGTAGAGATCGTCCAGCGAGAAGCTCACCGTTCGATACGACTGAGCGTTGAGAAGGGCGGTCAGTATCCGGCCCAGCGTGGTCTTTCCCGTGCCTTGGGCGCCGGTCAGGCCGAGAACGTACGCCGCGTCAGGATCGCGCTCGCGCCTGAGCAAGACCTGCTCGCTGATCCATTCGGCGACAGGGATGTAGGTGTCCCAGAGTTGACCGAGAAGCGATCCTTCAATGTGCAGCGCATCCCGCCCGGGCTGACAGAGGTCCGGGCACACCTGTGCAAGAAGCTTCAAGCGCTCATCGAGTACCGTATCGGGATCATCGCGGTCCAGCCGGGTAAGCGTGGCCCGACTCGGATCGGACAGCATGACGTCGCAAAGGAACTCCCTGTCACCGGATGAGAGGGCAGATTCGTTGATGTATTGACGAAGAAGGTGCTCCACCTTGCGCTGGGCCAGCAGCTTCTCAATCAGAGCATGCTGGGTGGCAATAAGACCTCTCGTCCCCCGGTGCGCACACAGGTAGGGGGATCGGACCAGTGTCGCCGTCGTGGTATCCGGATGAGGCGATGCGGGGTAAAGGAGTTCCAGAAGCTGGGAGAGAATGAGCATCAAGAACTGCTCGTCGTCTCCGGTATCCAG
>CP070718.1:1184293-1200757 GCA_020350565.1 Phycisphaerales bacterium | reverse complement strand
GGCACGGATTCCTGCGACAACGTGCCGAACGATGCCCTGTGTGACAACGGGCAGTATTGCGACGGTGCGGAGACCTGCGACACGATTCTCGATTGCCAGCCGGGTGCGGCCGTGGACTGCGATGACGGCGTGGGCTGTACGGTCGATTCCTGCAACGAGGGCACGGATTCCTGCGACAACGTGCCGAGCGATGCCCTTTGTGACAACGGGCAATACTGCGACGGTGCGGAGACGTGCAACGCGGTTCTTGATTGCCAGTCCGGGCAAGACCCGTGTCCAGGGCAGAGCTGCGATGAAGAAACCGACGCTTGCGTCGACTGCTTCATTCATGAAGATTGTGCAGACGGCCTGTTCTGCAACGGTGTCGAACAGTGCATCGGCGGTGCCTGTCTGGCCGGTACGCCGGTCGACTGCGATGACGGCGTAGGTTGCACGGCCGATTCCTGCAATGACGACACCGATTCGTGTGAGAACGTGTCGGAAGATGCATCATGTGACAACGGGCTTTACTGCGACGGGATTGAGACCTGCGACCCGGTCAACGATTGCCAGCCCGGCACGGCGGTCGACTGCAGCGACGGCGTCGGCTGCACCGTCGACACCTGCAACGAAGAAACCGATTCGTGCGACCATGCGCCGGACGACGGCCTGTGCGATAACGGCCAGTATTGCGATGGCGACGAGACTTGTGACTCCGTCGCCGACTGCCAGCCGGGAACGTCAGTCGACTGCGACGACGGCGTAAGCTGTACCCTCGACGTCTGCAACGAGGATACCGACTCGTGCGACTTCACCCCGCAAGACACGCTGTGCGACAACGGTCTGTTTTGCGATGGCGCGGAATGGTGTGATCCCGTCGCAAGCTGCCAGGATGGTGCTGCCCCTTGCGATCCCGGCGAGATCTGCAACGAGGAGGATGACGTCTGCGAGTTGCACTTCTGCGCCACGCTCCCCAGTCCGTCCGTGTGCAAGGGAGATGTGGACGGCGACGGGGATGTGACACCGGTTGACGTCGGGCTCGTCAAGTTCTGGTACGGAAACACGGATCCGGAGAACCTGTGCTATTTCGACGTCGACTGCGACGGGTCAATCAATCCGGCCGACGTAGGCCTGGTGAAGTTTTATTACGGGTTGTGCACTGCCGAGAGCGAGCTGCCTTGTTGGATGGAGCCATAAAAGGGTGCACCCTGGTACGTCCCCTCAAGGCTGCCGTTGGGTGGACCGGTGCAAGGGAGAGGACGATTGACTTGCTGATGAGGCGCCGCAGAACGAGACGCGCGACCATGAAGAACGCCATTGCCCGACCGCCCGACTCCGCGCGGCGCATCCGCTGGCTCTCCGAATTCAGAATCCACTGCCTTCGGTGGCTGACAAAGACTGGAACGATATGAGAAAGCGCTCGCTTGCCGACCCTGATGGGCGCTTTTCAAAGCAGATGTTGATTAAATGTCCCTCTTTGGTGTACGATGGAGTTGGGGTAAGTGCGTCAAACGTTTCCGGACATGGTGAAGGGCGCTGGTACTGAGGGGTATGTGCACCGGGAATTGGAGCCGGTGCGTCTCCCGGAAGCTGCTGTGCGCGGCTGCACCAGCCATCTTCCCCGGTCGCTCGCTCTCCGCTCACCCCCTCCTGCTGGTGGATCGTCTCGCGCGAGGTGATCTTTGGCGTACCCGTTACAGACAAAGTTTTGGAGGCTAGGAATATGCGACTGAATAGCATCGTGGCACTCGCAGCACTCGTCGGTTTCGTCGCCGCAGCTTCAGGCGCCGAATTCAACGCGACGTTCAATCAGGCCAGGGCCAAGGTGGCGGTGGCCCAGCTTCAAAGTGACGTCCCCGGCGTTTTGTTCTACACGCAGGAGGAGCGCATAACACGCATCTACGGTCGTCCAATCGTGTATGGCAGCGACCCTGGTGCAACTGCCGAGGAGTTCAGACTCCGATACGCGCAGGTCTTCGGCATAGAAGCCCAGGACCTTACCCAGCGGGGTCTTTCCGGCGATGAGCAGTTGCAGCCGGTGATGTACGACCGGCGCACCGGCAAATATAAGTTCACGCTGGCCCGGTATATCCAGCAGAACGGCGGCATCCCGGTATTCCGTGCCGACCTGAGACTCCTGGTGCTTAACGACTTGGACTTTCCCCTGGTTTCCGTAGCTTCGGCGCTTCGTGACCTCGGAAACTACAGGCCGCAGGTCGACGGCCTCGGCACCGCCTTCGATCCTGCTTCGTATGTCCACGAGAACCTGATCAACTTCACCGAACCGGAGCTGGTCATCTGGGCCGGCGTCGACGACATGAAGGTCGAGCCCAGGCTCGCCTACACCTTCGTCGGCGACAATTATTCCACCCCGATGCCCGAGTTTCCCGAGAGGTGGCTGTTCGTCGTCGATGCCCGGACGGGCGAGATCCTCTATCGCGAGGACAAGGTTATCTTCACCGACGTAACGGGCAACGTCAGCGGTAAGGCCACAACCATTCCCAAGGCGGACATCTGCAACCCCGAGGAACCCACCGCCATGGCTCATGCCAGGGTTTACATCGAGGGAGGCAGTTCCACGTATGCGGATGCGGACGGCGACTTTGTTATTCCCAACGCCGGCACGAGCACGGTGACCGTTGTTTCGCCGATGGAGGGCCATTACTTCACGGTGGACAACGTCCAAGGCGGTGAGGAAACGTTGACCGCCGAAGTGACGCCACCCGGACCGGTCAATTTCATGCATAATAATGAGAACCTCAGTGAGCAGGTTCGTGCGCAGGTCAACGGGTACGTCCAAGCCAACATTGTGCGGGATTGGGTTCTGGTCCAGAACCCGGACTACCCGACCATCTCTACCCAGACCAACTTCCCGGTAAACGTCAACCTAACGACGGGCTATTGCCCCGGCAACGCCTGGTACGACGGCAGCTCGATCAATTTCTGCCTGGCGAGCAGCGGTTATCCGAACACGGCCTTTTCCAGCGTGGTCCACCATGAATTCGGCCACCACGCCGTCGCCACGGGCGGCAGCGGCCAGGACCAATATGGTGAGGGCATGAGCGACTGCTTCTCCATGTTGCTGGCGGATGACCCCATTCTCGGCTACGGCTTCACGGGTGACTGCGACGCCGGCATCCGGACGGCGGACAACAGTTATCAATACCCGTGCACCGGCGGGGCCCATGATTGCGGGCAGTTGCTCTCCGGCTGCGTCTGGAGTACCCGCAACTACCTCATCGTCACGGAGCCGACGGACTATCTCGACATTCTGTCGAACCTCACCGTCAACTCCATTCTGATGCACTCCGGCAGCCAGATCACGCCCTCGATCACGACCGACTTTCTCGTTCTCGATGACGACAACGGCGATCTGAGTGACGGCACGCCCCACTTCGACGAAATCACCCAGGGCTTCGGCGACCATAACATGTGGGCCGGACCGCCACCGGAGCATGATACTTGTGCCAACGCGATTTTCGCTTGCCCGGGCACTTCGTACACCGGAGACACAGGCAGCGCCACAACCGACGGCTCGTCAAGCTGCGGCGACAGCAGCGGATCGCCCGACCTCTGGTATCAATACCTGCCGGGCTCCGATGGCAGCGCCACTTTCTCGTTGTGCAGCGGAACCAGCTATGACTCGGTGCTGTCCATCCATACCGGCTGCCCCGGCTCCGCGAGCAATGAGGTCGGCTGTGATGATGATGGATGCGGTTCCGGCGGTGGGCCCTCGACGGTGACGGCAAGCGTGACAGCAGGTGTCACTTACTACATTCGTGTCACCGGATGGAGCGGCTCCGCGGGGGCGTTCACCTTGAATATCACCGGACCCGAGTGCGGCGGCGCCTTGATCGTCAGCCTGCCGGACGGCGCACCAGACATCATCGACGCGGGCACCGCTACCTCGTTCAACGTGCTGATAGAAGACGGTGATGAAGTGTACGTGCCCGACACGGCGACGCTGCACTATCGCTACGACGGCGGCTCATTCCAGACAGCCTCATTGACTCCGCTCGGCGGTGGCCTGTTTGAGGCCACCTTGCCGCCGGCCTCCTGCACGGACAGCCCCGAGTTCTACGTAAGCGCCGAAGGCGACGGCGGAACCGTCGTCACCAATCCCTACGACGCCCCGAGCAGCGTCCACGCCGCTCTCGTCGGAACGCTGACGGTGCATTTCGAGGATAACTTTGAGACCGACCAGGGCTGGACGGTCGAGAACGACCCCGGCCTGACCGCCGGGCAATGGCAGCGCGGTGCGCCCGTCGGCGGCGGTGACCGCGGTGATCCAGCCTCGGATTACGATGGCTCCGGGCAATGCTACCTGACCCAGAATGTGGACGGCGACTCCGACGTCGATGATGGGTGGACTCGGTTGTTCTCCCCAACGATCGACCTGGGCGGCGCGGACGCGGACGTGCACTATGCCTTATGGTACACCAACAACTACGGCGCTGATCCCCACAACGACTACTTCTACACCCACGTCTCCAACAACAACGGCAGCACGTGGGTCCTGGCCGAGACCGTCGGACCGGTCACGCAGTCCGGTTGGGTCGAGCATTCGTTCTCGTTAAGCGATCTCGTTGCCACGACGTCTCCCATAACGGTGCGTTTCGAGGCCTCCGACCTTCTGAGCGGCTCGGTTGTCGAGGCCGGTGTAGACGCGTTCGTTATCAGCACCTTCACTTGCCAGTCGGAAGCTTCGTGCGACGACGGCATCCAAAACCAGGGTGAGGATCGCATCGACTGTGGAGGGCCTTGCCCGCCGTGCGACTGCACTTCCGACGGCGCCTGCGACAACGGTCTGTTCTGCGATGGTGTCGAGACTTGCGACGATTGGGGCGTTTGCCAGCCCGGCACAGCAGTGGACTGTGGCGACGGCGTAAGCTGTACCCTCGACGTGTGTAACGAGGATACCGACTCGTGTGACTTCACCCCGCAAGACACGCTGTGCGACAACGGTCTGTTCTGCGATGGCGCGGAATGGTGTGATCCTGTCGCAAGCTGCCAGGATGCTGATGACCCGTGCGATCCTGGCGAGATCTGCAACGAGGAGGAGGACGTCTGCGAGCTACACTTCTGCGCCACGCTTGCCAATCCCTCCGTGTGCAGGGGAGATGTGGACGGCGACGGAAATGTGACACCGACTGACGTCGGGCTCGTCAAGTTCTGGTACGGAAACACGGATCCGGAGAACCTGTGCTACTTCGACCTCGACTGCGACGGGTCAATCAATCCGACCGATGTAGGCTTGGTGAAGTTCTATTACGGGTTGTGCACAGCTGAAAGCGAACTGCCCTGCTGGATGACTCAGTAGGGTCGACGAACAGCACCGGCCATTGGGGCGGTGCGACCGAAGTCGAGTTCACCATCGCGCGACAAGCTTGTGGGCGGGTTTCGTCTTACCACGTGAAGTCGAAACCCGCCCATGACGTCTCTCCTCGATCATCGATAGCGTTGGCCTCGCGCTGATATCAGCACCACCGGCCTCCGTGCCTTGGCATCAGTAGCGCCAGCCTCCGTCCCGGCGTGGCCGACTGGCATAAGCACTACCCCCATCGGCCTGGGAACACTTGAAGCGTTCTTCTCCTTGGCGAGCTATCTTGCCCACAAGAAGCTGCAGAGAGCTCCCTGCGTATCGCCGACACGCGCGCGTTGACCTATCGCAGGCGCCCGGCTAGCCTACCTGATCTGCAGCACGCCCTAGGTTTCGTCCCGGCGTCGCTTGCGAAACTTCCTGAAGACTACCGGGCCCGCACGAAGGCACGCCGCACCGCGGCCTAGCGGGCCGATTGGGGAGGAATACTCGGCAATGCTGAATCGGACTTTGAGCAATACGACGCGAAGCTGCATATGCCTCATCACCACCGCCTCATGCATCTTCGGCATGGCAGGCTGTCGTGAGGAGACCGCTGACGAGCCTTACAACCGCGACCTCGGCGACGACAGCAACATCCTGTTGCCCGTAGGTTCACCCATTATGAATGCGAAGGTCGCCTCCGGCTCGGCGGAGTTTCCCGAATTCCGTGATCCGTCCGAAGAGCCCATAGAGACAGCGCCGGAAGATGAAATCCGCGAACTCATTCAGGAGTTCAACGATTTTGTCAGCCAGGATGACTTCGAGGATCTGGAGCAATACTTCGTTCGACGTCAGCAGGAGGACGTCAAGGCTCTCATCGACCTCACCGTCACGCTCTTTGAGAAGGCCGACGAACTTGCCGAGGCGTTGACCGAGGCCGCGCCTGACCAGGAGGAGAGGATCGAGCGCCTGCTCGATGAAACGCTACGTCAGCAGGCGGAGATGCTGGTTCCACTCATCAAAGTCGCCTCCCTTGAGACAGTGAGTGAGACAAAGGTCGTCGGCAAACTCCCGCCCGATGAAGCGCTCCCCATCCCGGAGTCTGTTCCTGAGGTCCATTTTGAGTTTGAGGCTGACGAGGAGAGCGGGGAAAGCGACTGGTACATCGTCCTTCCCAACCTTGAACTTCAACAGAGGATGCTGCCGCAAACCGAGGAGCGCCTCACAGAAATCGATAGGATGATTGAAGACCTCAAGGCCGGCAGCATGCCCGCCGAGCAAGTCCTGAGTGCTCTCGAAGCGCAGGCCCAGGCAGCCAAGGCGGCCGCCGGAGACACCGAAGCCGCTGAGGCCGCAGACGAAGCGGAAACCGATGAAGAAGCCGACGAAGGCGAGGAAGAGCTGACCGAAGACGAAGAGGAGGGCGACGAGGAGCTCGAAGAGTTAGATGAGGAGGACGAAGGGGAAGAAGAACCCGAAGAAGAAGAGGAGGAGCCCGCACCGCCTCCGTCCCCCGGTGGGTAGTTGCAGTTCTCTCGGCGGCCCCGCAGGGGCTTCCGCCGTTTCCCCGACAGGTGCTTCGCCATGCCGGACGAACCGCTTGCCGCTCACAGCCTGGCCGAAGCGTATCTCTACTTGATGGCCACGCCCTGCGGCGTTTGTGGCCGCGGCCCCCTCGAGGGAACCGACCCTTACCCTGAGAAGCGCGATGAGTCGGAGGTCTTGCTGAACCTGAAGGTTACCTGCGCGTCGTGTGGCCATCATCAAAACAGCACCTTCCGCATACCGGCTGATGCCGCATCCACCTCAACCGACGCGCCTCCGGTCGTCAACCAGTCGGATGAACCCTCTCGCATCATCGACGTCGCCCAGTGGATCACGCTCTTTCGTGCCATCACGGAAGTGGCCGGCCGCGAGAAAAACAAGCGGGAAGCCCGCCGCCTCGGCATCGAAGCCGCCATGTGCCTGGAAGAGGCCCTCAAGTTCTATGACGAAGACAATGACCTTCCCCCCTCGGAGGCTCTGTTCCACGAGAACTCACGCAATCGATTGCGCGATTACCCCGAACAGTTCTCCCGCCAGCGCTTAATTAACCTGCGCCGTAAGCTGCCGAGCATGTCGATCATGATGCAGCGGCTCAAACGGGGCCAAGGAAAGAAGAGACCGTGGTGGAGGTTCGGCCGGTGACCAGGAGACCGCGACAAGGAGCGCGACCGTCGCCGGTTGCAGGCCGGGCGACTCTTATCGCCTTGGGAGGCTTGCTGGCGGCGCTCGTACTCCAGGCGACGCCAACGCGCGCGGAACAGCCCGTGGATCTGGCGTTGGTCGTGCAACGTCTCGAGACCCGCCTTTCAGAGCTTGTAGACACCCGGCCCGGGGCTTTACTTGATTCGCTCTATTTCGGCTGGTTTGATCAACCTTATGAACGCGCGACCCTGGCTATTACCGTCCGGACCGTCGAGCTGTTGAAGCAAGAAGTGGCGGCTCGCCAGCAGGGAGCCCGAAAGCTCACCGACACCGACGTTGAGCGGCTTGTCGCATGGACGGATGAAGCGCTCAACCGTGTAAGGAGACCCAGACAAGACGACGACTTTCGACCGAATCGCGTTCGGATTACGCTGTCAGCCCTTCTCGATCGGCAGAACGATTTACTGCCTTTGCTCGGTGTGCTTCTATCGCAAGAGGCGTCGACAAGTAGTGCCGCAGTAGGCGAGTTCGACTTGCTGGTTTCACTGGGTTTCCGCGCCGTGGGCATCCCCACCGGGAGCAGCACGTCCCGGGACAACCCGGACCGCCTTCGCGAGAGGGCTGATGCTTTGGGCGTCGCTCTGGTGGATGTTGATCCCTCCGGTCGCGATGTACCCGCACCCATTTCCGAACCGCCAACGTGGCAGTCCGTTCCGATGAACAGCCTGGTGTCGCAAGTATTCGATGTCGGGGAGGACGGCACGGCATATCCCTCCTTGTCGGATCCAACCGGCGGCGAATCACTCGCCTCGTCACTGGCGCGGCGTGCCCTGTGGCGCGGTGCAATTGGAAGAGCATTTCCGGTTGCAGTTTGGAAGCCGCCGTTGAGGCCTCCCCAGGCACCTGACTCGGCTGCCTGGATACCTCTGACGATCCGGATACACGCGGCGGAAGGTCAAGCTTTGACATTCCTTGAGGGCTGGAGTCCTCCAGTTGCCAACTCGACGCAGCCGTCGGCAGGAGGCAATCTTACCTTTGACCCTGAAGCCCTGGAGGCGGCCGCGCGCTGCTCGCTTGGTCTTCTTCAAAACGGCGAACGCATTCGCGCTTTCATGAATCGTCCCTACTTGGCCGTTGCGGTCGGGCCGGACGCGATGGACCCCAACGACAAGAACCGTTGGGCGGACTGGACTGAGCCTGTGTGGGAGGGCCTTCTGGATCTCCAGGTGCCCTTCGATGTGATCTCATCTGCCGCAATGCAAGGGCGGTCTGCAAGCCAGGACTATGATTTGGTCTTTCAGTTGGAGCGTCCGGCCACGGCAAACCCGGAACTGGCCTTCTTGCGCCTGAAGTACAAACTGGCCGTACTGCCCGGTTACATGCACCGGCTCACCGCGCGGGACGCCTCCGGGCTGGTGGCCGACCGGGTATGGATTCGCGCAAACAGCATCGCCGACGGGAGATCTTGCGTCGCCCTTGCAAACCTGACTGGCATGCGACGGACTCTCCGCCTGCGAGGCGGTCCGGCACTGGGTTCAATGCTGGACCTGAGAACCGGAGAAGAAGTTCTCGCCCCGTCCGACGGCGTCGTGATGGAGCCGTGGCAACTGCGTATTCTCTGGCCGAATGAAGAGTGATGGAACCGGCTTCCGGTGGCTCGCCGGTATTGAATGGATTGCTGAACGAGCGTGTGCGGCTACTCGCCGTCCTACCGAGCTCTGAGCGCAATCGATCAGTGGTTAAGCCCCGCGACGACGCTTGGGGCTCGGATTAGCGGCTCCGGACTGGGCGCGGTGGTTCAGTCAGCGACCTCCGCAGTTTCGAGAAACTGCTTGACTGCGTCGGCCCATTTGGCCATTGATTCCGCGGGACCGGATACCTTGACGAAGTGCGGGCCCTTGGGGTGATCGACGATGGCGGCGATCATACGATGATCGCGTTTCATCATCACCTCGCGGCCCATGCCTTCTTGCACCGCACCGCTCAGATCAACGATGGTTAGCTGGACCGAGCCCTTCTGATTCACCTTGACATCCACCTCATCGCGCTTGTACGGCGAACCGTCCGGTTTGCTGACCTGTGCGATCCAGCGTCTGATGTTCAGTTCGTCCTTGCCTTTCATCTGAGGGTAATGGCTGATGCGAAGCTCGCAGCCCACCGGATCCCCCTCAGCAGGGGGCAAAGAGAAAACGATCCTGGGAGCCATCGGGCCGGACTGGACCGGTTGAGAGGCCCAACCCTGTGGAGCCTTCATTCTCAGGCCCGAGAGCTTCACCACGTTGTCCGGGCCGATTTCCGCCGGGCCGCTCACGGCCTTCGCCACGCCAGTCAATCCGGCGTGAGGGTCTGCGATCGGAGGATGCCCCGCAGGCATCTCCGGGCGGGATTCGCCGGAGGTCATCATCGCTGGGGGGGCATTCTTAGCGGGCTGTTCCTCTGCAGCCACCTGGGAGGGGGCAGGCGCAGCCTTCGACCCGCTGTCCTCACCTTTTCCAGAGTGAGAGGCCGAGTCGTCACAGCCCCATACGCCCACACACAGCAGGGCGATCAAGCTCAAACGAGTCCAAGTCCGAAGGTCTGGCATCCGATTAGCTCCTGAGGGGAAAGCTTCTCATCGTGTCAAAGCAGGATTGTAGTCCTCGTACGCAGGACGGCCAATATCTTTCACGCGGAATGGTCGGTCGTAACGCGCCCTGGCGTTCGACCTCGCTTCTCAACGCTTGACGGCAGGCCTATACTCCAGGATGGTGAGGAGCGCCTGGTGCCCTACGCCTGAACGGTCTCGGGCGAAAGCCTGTAGTGACAAACATGGGTCGATCGGCGCCGGGCTCGCATTTGGCTCGATCCTGGAGAGAATATCAGCATTCGATGGCCGGCAAGGACTATTACAGCATCCTGGGCGTGAAGCGATCGGCATCTCAGGACGAGATCAAGCGGGCATACCGCAAACTCTGCAAGCAGTACCATCCGGACCGCAATCCTGACAATCCTGAGGCGGAGCGCAAGTTCAAGGAGGTCCAGCAGGCCTACGGGGTCCTCCGCGATCCCAAAAAACGTGCCGAGTACGATCAGTTTGGCGACGTGGCGGTCGGGCAATTCCGAACCGACCCGATGGGCCGAAAAGTCTACGAGTGGGGCGATTCCGCCGTGGATATTAACGACATGGAGGACCTTTTCTCCACGTTCGGCTTCGGCGGCGGTCGACGCGGCCCCAGTATCTTCGAAGAATTTCGCCGCGGCACCGGCCGCCGAGGTCGAGCCGTCCACGAGCCGCCTCCGCAGCAGGTTCGAGGACGAGACGAGGTGAAGACGATCGGCCTCACATTTGGTCAAGCCGTCCACGGTGCCACGGTTACCGTACGGCTCAAATCCTCACAGAAACAAGGCTCCGTCGAGACCCTGGAAGTGCGGATCCCGGCCGGCGTGGAAGAGGGTCAGAAGATCCGGATTTCCAAGCGTGGCCACCCCGGCGCAGGTGGTGGCGACCCGGGTGACCTCATCCTCATCTGCTCCGTCCAGCCTCATCCTTATTTCAAACGCGACGGACTGGATATCTACCTGGATGTCCCTCTCACTGTGTCCGAGGCAGCGCTCGGCACTAAAATCGCGGTCCCCACGCTTGATGGCCAAGCGACGATGACTGTTCCCCCCGGAACACCCAGCGGCACGAAACTGCGCCTTCGCAACCGCGGAATCGCGAGGACCGGCAAGAGCAACGCCCAACAAGGAGACCAACAAAAAGGACATCTGTACGCGGTGTGCCATATCATCCCGCCCGCAACGTTGTCCGACGAGCTGAAGACACTCCTTGAGTCGCTCAAAGAGCTTGATCAGGACGATCCAAGAAAGAACCTCGGCTGGGACATGGGGCATTCGAAATGACCCGCTGCTGTACGTTGATGCTCAGCCCCGGGCTTTGGCTCTGCGTATTCTTGATCCAGGCGAGTGCCCCTACTCGGGGCCAAGCCGTCCAACCTGCTTCCGATGCCAGGGCGACCGAGCAAGCGGAAGCGGAGCATTCGCGTGGAGATGAAACCGTGGAGGGCCCGGCAATGGAACGGCCCAAGAGCCTCTCCATAAAACAGGAACTGCATGCCTCTGCCCTATTGCTGCTTGTCGGTTTCCTTCTACTCCTCGTATTTCTCGTGGCCACCTATCTTCTGGTACGAGTCGGCCGCAGGATACGCCACAACGCCAGCCGCCAACGCCCACCTCCGACTGACGTCACAGATGTCTGGTCCATGCACAAAGCACCGGAGTTCGACGAAGCTGACTTCGAGTTTGAGCCCGGGGAAGACGATGCGAAGTGACCGCGTTGGACTCGCCCCAGGCCTTGCCAATCGATGGCGAGCAGCGCAGACGGCGGGTGAAGCGTGAAACGGATAGCCCCCACGCATCAGTGCGTCGCGACGAACGGATCCTGAAGAATCATCGTGGAGCCCCGGAAACCCCCACACGGTCTGACGAGTTAGGCCGTGGCACTTCAATTAGGATGCACTACGATGCAACTGGTGCCTCCGCAGGGGATGGATCAAACCCGGAGGGGCGGGTTATAATCGGCCCCCGCCGAAAGGCCCGCCAGACGACGAGGTCCACATGACAGAGCCCGGCGACGATCCGATTCAACGCAAAGTGCACCGCCTAGCCGCAGTGCAGTTGATCAGCATCGCGATTCTGCTGATGGTCGTCGCGATCATCACCATTCTGCAGACCGGCACCATGCGTGACCTGTCCGGTCGGCTGGCCACGCTCGAAGCGCGGCTCTCCGAGTTCGAGTTGCCTCCGGCCGAACGCAATGCCCTTGCCATAGGCGATTCTTCCAAAGAGGCGATGACCGCACAAGCCGGCGAATCAGTGGATAAGCGAAAGGAACGCCTCGCCAATCTACATGCGGCCCTGCTTTCGACATCGCGGCGGATGCTCCAAAACGGCAAGCTCGATCCAGTGATCACCTCAATCCTCCTGGAAGAGTTGCTGGACCTTCAACCCGACCCCGCCATGTTCGAGCCGCGAGCCGCGGGGGCCGCTGCCAGGATCTTTCTGCTAGCTGGATTCCCTGAGGCCGGAGTTCAGTGGGGCACATATGCCATGGATGCAGCCGGAAGCCCCTCCACCGCGCTGACGCTCGCGATGGCGCACGACCAGGTCGGTAACAAGACGCGGGCGCTGGAGTATGCGATTGAGGCGACTTCCGGAGGAGATGCTCAGCCGGAGGCATTCCTGCTTCGTGGCCGATTGGAATTGGAATCCGGCCTGCTTGAGGAAGGCGAAGCCACCTTGCGGGAGGCGCTCAAGAACGATGAGATCGCATCGGACGCGGCGGTTCTGCTGACCGGCTATTTCCTGGAACAAGGCGACGACGTGTCGGCACGGCAGACACTTTCACAAGGGCTGAAAGCAACGCCGGAGCGTCGCGAATTGCTTCGCCTCCAGGCTATGCTCCACCTGATTCAGGGAGATTACACCGACTGCATCCGGCTTTGTGCTTCGCTCCTGCAATCAAAGCCGGCCGACGCGAGCATCGTCAAGACGCATGGAGAAGCGCTTCTGGCACGCGGAGACCTAAAGGCTGCCGTCGCCGCCTTTGAGAGGCTCGTAGAGCTGGAGCCGGATCGAGCAGCAGGGTATGACCTTCTCGGGCTCGCCCTGCTCGCCCAAGTGGAGCCTGAGCGAGCCGCGCAGGCCTTCGCACGTGCTACGGAGCTCGAGCCTACGGCTGCCGTCACCTGGCATCGCCTGGGCGTGGCATTGGCGAACAGCAACAATTGCGAGGGCGCGCTGGGAGCACTCGATCGCTCCCTCGAATTGGAGGAGAACCAAGCCGAAGTGCACTTCGCCCGGGCTGTCTGCCTTGCGCGGCTCAACAACGAAGTCGAAGCTGAGAAAGCGCTTGTGCGTGCCTTGGCCCTTGACGACAGCCTGATCGAAAAGGCCCAGGCGGCCGGCATATTCGACGAACTTCTCGCCGAACATGAGGCCGGGCAGGAGAACGATGCAGAAGAGTGAGCACGAGCCGCCATCGGCGGAATGACGCTGCTCCGCCTTGCGGTTGGTTCCATGACCGAGCAGGCCGAAAACAAACTCAATGGGCTGGTGGCGCTGGTCACCGGCGGCGCCAAGCGCGTCGGGCGTGCTATCTCCCTGGAGCTCGCTCGGGCCGGTTGTTCGGTGAGCGTTCACTACCGCACCTCCGATCAAGAGGCGCAACAGCTCGCAGCCGAGATTGCCGCGCTGGGTCGCCGGGCCGTGACGGTCCGGGGCGACCTCAACGATCCCTCAACCTGGCCCACGATGATTGAGGCAACCGTTGCCGATCTCGGTCGTCTCGATGTGCTCATCAATAACGCCTCCGTCTTCCTGGGGGAAGGAGATGACAGTCTGGAGGACTTCGATCCGTCGCTTTGGGCCCGCATGCTGCAGACGAACCTGATTGCCCCGGTGGGTTTGTGCCACCATGCCCAAAAGCACCTTGTGGCCGGTGGTCGGGGAAAGATCGTAAACCTTTGCGACGTCGCAGCGGATCGCCCCTGGCCTTCCCATCTCGCCTATTGTGTCTCCAAGGCGGCTCTCGTGTGCGCCACAAAAGCTCTGGCCCGCGCCATGGCACCGGCTGTCCAGGTCTTCGGCGTCTCACCAGGCATCGCCGTCTTCCCCGAGTCCTATGCAGCGGCTCTGCGCGACCATCTGGTGGCCAAAGTCCCTCAGAAGCGGGTGGGCAGCCCCGAAGAAGTCGCAAGGCTTGTACGCTTCCTGGTCGAAAACGGTTCCTACATGACCGGACAGGTCATCGCCATCGACGGTGGGAGGAGTGTAACCTGATGCGTGGCCTTGCCCGTGGCCATCTCAGATTGGCGCGCCCCAGAGCCGCTTCCGGTCGAGACCCACAAGTCATAGGCTCTTCGCGACGCGTGGCCACAACTTGCAGCGGGAGCCTGAGACCCTAAAATGCTCGTTTCATGGAGCTTGGTCGCCCCGACGTCGCCCAAGCCCCGGAAACCGCCGATGATTCGCGGGAACCGTGAGAGCTGAAACGCACAGGTTTGATCGGCGCGGCATCAGTTGGCCGTCCGCCGATTTCTACCGAAAACCGCACCTGGAGGCCATGATGCGTCTGTAACGCCTTGGGCGTGAGCCGGTTTCGACCTCCGGTTTGCGCAGCAGCCCATGCCCTCAAGGCAAGTGGCACGGTGAGCATAGGATCCGACTGGAAATCTCATACCTTAAGCGACGCCCATGGACGCTATTGAACTCCTGATGCCGGCAATCCTCGGAGCAATATCCGACAACGTGATCTTTGTTAACCCTCTTAAGATCCTTGCCGTTATCCTCTTGACGTTCGGCTGGGCGGCGGTCGCCCAGTGGATTGACAAAGACACCGATGCGGTTAAGACCAAACGCGAGCAGTGGAACGTCATCGCCACGGCGGGTGCTCTGGTCGGCTTTTTCGCTCTGCTGTTCGTTCCACTCTGGCGAGGGCCGCTCTTCTTCGTCGGTTTGGCTGTATGGTTGGGGATTGCCGGCGGCGCAGTATTCCTCTACGTCATGCACCGCAACGGGCGGGTAACTCCCGGTGCCCGCGTGCTCACCGCAGGTCATTTCAAGCGACTCCTCAGTGGCGGTCCCAAAAAGGCGCGAAAGGTAAAAAGCAAAGGGCATCGAGTCCGCGTGGAGAACCATGAGGGCAAATTCATCGAGCCCCCTGATGATCCCACAGAGTTCGAAGAGTACGAGGCTGCTCAGGACTTTTTGTACGACGTGCTGTGGCGCCGTGCATCGGACGTCGACGTGCTCGCAGGCAAGGAGAAGTACCGCGTGGTCTATCGCGTTGACGGCGTAGCCACGGAAAACAAGGAGGGCCTGGAGCCTGAGGTCGGCGAGCGCGTGTTCCGCTTTCTTAAGCGTGTTGGTGGCCTGAACGTCGAGGAAATCCGTCGACCCCAGCGGGGCAAAGTCGAGATCCAGTTGCTTGCCGAGACTGACAAGAGCGGCAAGACCGAAGTGATTACCTCCGGAACCACCGCCGGTGAACGCCTGCAACTCCGCGTGGAGGGCCAGAGCTGCCTGCTCCGCACCCATGAGCTCGGAATGGCCGAGGCCCGCCATGAAGCGCTGAAGCAGATGATGGCGAAACCAACGGGTCTCCTCCTGTTCAGCGCTCCGTCGGGCCACGGTCTTACGACCACTCAATACGCTGTCGCTCGCGGGCACGACGCCTATATGCAAAATATCCATACGCTCGAAAAGAAGCCACTGCTCGAAGTCGATAACGTCACCCAGCAGGTCTACGATTCTAATGCCGGCGTTCCATACGCGCGCATGCTTCAGACGGTGCTCAGACGCGAACCGGACATCGTGATCGTCAGCGATTGTGAGGATCGCCAGACAGCCCAGATTGCCACAAGGGCGGCGCTGGAAGATCGCAAGATCTATCTCGGCATACGGGCCGCAGACTGCTTCGACGCCCTGGGCAAATACCTGGGGCTGGTTGAAGACTACGGGGCCGCCGCCAACGCGTTGATTGGTGTGATCAATCAGCGGCTGGCTCGAATTCTCTGCACCGAATGTCGTCAGGCCTTCAAGCCGGATGAGGCCACGCTCAAGAAGCTCAACCTCCCGGCCGGCAAGATCGACCGCTTCTATCGCCCGCCGCCTGAACCGGTTCTCGACAAAAAGGGCAACGAGATCATCTGCCCGAATTGCCGGGGTACCGGCTACGTCGGGCGAACCGGCGTCTTCGAAGTGCTCGTCGTGGACTCGGCTATCGCGAAACTGCTTTCGCAAGGCGCGTCCGTCAACCGCATCAAGAGTCAGTGCCGGAAGAACAAAATGTACTACCTGCAAGAGGAGGCACTGTTGAAGGTCATCGACGGCACGACGAGTATGAATGAGGTCTTGCGGGTGATGAGGGAAACGGACAACAGGTAGAATGGGGGTCCGCCATGATCCGGTCCATCCTTTTGTTGCTGCTGATCGTTGCGATCACCAGCTACCAGGCG
>CP070718.1:1172313-1184193 GCA_020350565.1 Phycisphaerales bacterium | reverse complement strand
CCGATGAACGTCGGATTCGCCGGATCCTGGGCGAACTGCATGGGATGCAGCGGTATCGACCAGCCGTTCGAGTCCGAGGCCGCATAGACGAGACTGCTCGATGAGATGTTTTTGATGTGGGCGAGACAGGCGGATCGCTTGGCCGCCTCGCGTGCGCGCTTCAGCGTCGGCAGGAGGATGGACACCAGAACGGCAATGATGCCGACGACCACGAGCAGTTCGATTAATGTGAACGCCCGCCGAATTCGGACATGGCTCTCAAGCTTTACTCGCGTGCCCACGCCTGACATCCTCAAACCTCCCGTACCGTACGCTTGCAGAGACGGTATTGCGGTGCTGCCCCATTTTCGAGTTCCCCAATGGGCGGTCGTTCCAGCCCTTTATGATCGTACCAACGCCGTTGGGAGAAATCGACCCGTCATCGAGTTTTGAAGGGGCGGAGATACGTGTTGTCCCCTCAATCATCGAGGCCCTCGCGCCGGGAGAAGCCGGCGCTCTGGAAATAATGGCGGGCTGGAAGCCCGCGCTCCAAGGTCAATGCCGCCTCAATAGGTTTCCCCGTGCCCCGGGAGAACCCGCGCTCCAGGGAGGCACCGGGTTTACGAATGCCAGAAGGAACCTGTACACCTTTTGAAGCGCGCTGGAAGTCGTCGCACCGTCATCACAAGCGTTGACGAAGCCTCGTCAGCCCGCCTCGCGGGCCCTTCTCGCCTCAGCCGCGCGCTGGTAATAGGCCTCCGCTTCCTCCGGTCGGCCGCGGGCCTTGAGGATATCTCCGATGCTTTCATACGCGGTGGGCCGCACTTGCGGATCAAGTTCAGCGGCGTGTTCGAATCGCTCTAAGGCTTCCTGAAGACGGCCGGTCGGAATGAGGGCGAGGCCCCAGTTGACGTGAACGGCGCCGACCTTGGGATTGAGTTGCACCGCGGTCTCGAAAGCTTTCAGGGCACGGTCGTATTCCTCCAATTGCAAAAGGGCCATGCCCATCAGGTTGTATGCATAATCCGCTTCAGGGTCGGCGCGAATGGTCTTCTCGCAGTAGTCGACCGTTCGCCGGAGCGCGCCCTTTTCGCTTTCCGAGAGCCATTCGATATAGGCCTCGTCTGCCAGCTCATTGAAGGTCGAGGCCAGATCGACCTTGGAGGCCCGGACGACCGGCGCGAGCAGGTTTTCGACGGGGGCATAATCATCGGTCAGAATGACGCCGCCCGAGCGTTCCACGGCTTCACGGACCTGCTCATCCGGCATCACGTAGCATTCCATGAACGGATACTCGGGATAGTCGCAGCCGATATCCGTCAGATCCAACGGCTCTTGCGACGCCACGATGCTGAACGTGCAGCGAATCCGCCAGTCCTCTGTAACCGGCGTACTCGTAAGCACCCGCACGTATGAAAAAGTCTGCTCCATCGTGTCGATGACGGCACCCAAAAAGCGACCCGAATGGAACGAATCGATGAGGTTCAGGAGGTAGACGCCGTCGGGGGCCAACAGACGGCGAATCTTCTCATTGAATTCGAGCGTGACTAAGTGAAAGGGAACGGAGAAGTGGTTGAAGCTGTCGCCGTAGACGAAGTCGAAAGTCGGCACGTCCTCTCCACGTTCCATGCGTTGAATCAGGTCGGTCACCACGTTTCCGGCGTCCATGTCGTAGATGACAAAGGGGTGATCGGGCTTCAGGGCCATCCCGACCTCGGCCGCCTCGGTGACCACAGGATCGATTTCCGATACCTCGATATGACTGTCAGGGAAATGATGATGGAGGTAGTTCGGGAACGTGTAACCGCCCCCGCCAATGAAGAATGCCCTTATTCTGTCCTTTCCTCGGGCCTCCCTGTGTGTCACCGCAGCATAAACGCGCTCATACCCGTAGCGCAGGTTATAGGGGTCCTCCGGTAAATGCATGTTATGAGTGAGCTTGTCGAGCTTGAGCATCAACATGTGCGGAGGCTTTGAATCGCGGCGAATCTCGACGTATTGATACTGACTCTCGGCATGGAACAGAACGCTTTCATCAGCTGGTTCGCGCAGATAGACGGTCTGCCCCAAGGCACTGGCCAGGCTGGATCTGCCCAGCGAGGCCCATAGGGCCATGACGCAGACGGCGGCCACGATGTAAGCGGGTATGTTTCTTTTGGCGTAGAGAACGCCCATGATCGCGAGCACCGACGCCACCATGCAGAAGGACGCCCTCGTGCCCCACAAAGCAACGAGAAGGAAGCCGGCCAGGAAGGTCCCGACGATGCTGCCAATCGCGCCCCACGCATAGAGGCCGCCTACGGTCCGACCCGTCCGACGGCTGCGGTCCAACGCCCGCTTGGCTACGACCGGGCTGATCATGCCCAAGACCGTGGACGGCAGAAGAAAGACAAAGGCAACGTGAAGGGCAATCCGCACCGGCCAGCTCATGACCCAGAGGAACTGCCATTCCGGCGCCCAGGCATTGAGCCCGAGTGTCAGCAGGCAGCACAGCGCCGCCGCCATGAACAGGATGGGCAGGGCTCTGACGGGATTGGTGCGATCGGCCAACTGACCACCGACATAGTTGCCCAGCGAAATGCCTGCGAGGACCACACCGATGATCGACGTCCAGGTATAAAGCGAACTGCCGATATCCCTGGCGAGCAGCCGCGCGGCGACAATCTCCACAACCATCAGGCACATGCTGGAGATAAAGACCGTGGCGTTGGGCACGAAGACGCCAACGAACCAGTTGGGCTGGGGCAGTCCCGCGTGGTCTGCTCGACCTTTCGCGTCATTTTGGACGGCCTCACGTGAATTCGATTTGGCAGGGTTTGTTTCCACGGGATGCATGCTAAGCCTGAAGACCGGAATCGTCTACCTGGGGTGAAAGAGCCGCGGATCCTCCAGGCCTGCAGGTCACGATTCGCCGTCAACATTGAATTCAACAGTGACCTGGCCCCCCAAACCTTCGAAGGTGATGTCGTCGGACGTGTCGAACGTGCGATCTGGGCCCGCGCTTCGGATTTCAAAGGCATCATCCGAGATGCGCTCGTAGCGAAGCTGTGTTTCCCAGGCGTCGGTGTGATCTCGGATCATGAGGTTCCCTTGGAAATCGCCCGGAAACGCCCCATGCTCATCGTGGTACTCAACGATGACTGCCTGGCTTTCGCCCATTGAGGAACCTGTCTGAATCGTGGGTGCGGCCAGCCACGCAAACCCCAACACGCCAGCCATAAACGCCAGCCCGCCCAACAACAGGAAGATGATGATTCCGAAGGAACCGACCATTCCGATGATAAAGCCGGCAAGGGCAAATCCGCGTGGCTGTTTGAACAGAGCTATGAAGCTAAGTAGAGCACCCAACGGACAGAGCAGGCCACCACAAGCGAACAGTCCGACAAGCGATAGCACAAAGCCCGCGATGCCAAGATTGTTGCTGACCGGCTGCGGCACAACGACCGCGTAACCGGGTGGCGGGACGGCTTGTTGCGTCATAAACACTTCCAGCAGAGACCTTAGGCAAAGCGAACTGTTCGATACCCGAAATGACCGTGCGTCAAAGTGAACTCCGAACGCGGCCTCAACAACGACTGAGCCGGCTCGGAACGGCGCCAACGAATCTGCAAGTCTAAGCCTCGATCTCCGGTCGAGATGCTATTCGTCTGCACCTGCCCTGGCAACTCTTTTGTCGTGCCCCGCTTCAAAAGGTGGGCGTCCGATCGTTCCCCCGGGTATTCCGGGCCGCATGACGGATAACGCGGGTGGTCATTTGCCTTGCCGGCCGACTTGGGCGAGCATCACCGAACGTCTTTATCCAGGAAGAGATGGAACCGGAAGGCCCTGGCGCGCCTTATAGGAGTGAGGCCAGCGACTGACCGGTCAACGATGAGTGAGGCCGCTTCCATGGAAATGCCCGTCGGCATCATGGCTGCTGAACCGCTGTCGCTCGATGAGGAGGAGCATCTTGTCGAGTCGGCGAAGTACGATCGCGAGAAGTTCGCCGCGCTGTATCGGCGGCATTACGACGCGGTTGCCGGCTACCTCTATCGCCGCACGGGCGACCCGCACGCGACCGAGGACCTTGTGTCGGACGTCTTCACGACCGTCCTTCGGAAGCTGCCGAGCTATCGCCATCGCGGGCGGCCCTTCCGGTCGTGGCTGTACCGCATCGCGACAAATGCCGCGAACCGCTGGGCTCGCCGTCAGAAACGTGATCGCCGACGGACCATCGGACCGGTGGCGGACGACGCCGTCAGCCCGGAAGACGCCCGCCGACGGTTGAGTGTGGACGGAGAGATGGAGCGGGCGCAACGAGCCCTGCTCTCACTCCCGCCGAGACAACAGGCGGTCATCGCGCTTCACTACCTGGAGGGCCTGAGTGTCGAGGAGGTGGCACAGACTGTCGGTTGTCGCGTCGGGACGGTCAAGTCGCGGCTGTCCCGGGCGCGTGCCGCGCTTCGCGAAGTGCTCCTTACGGGGGAGGTGGTACCGTGAACGACGAGTTCGATCCGACACGGAAAGCAATGGACCTGCTGAGCTCCCGTCAATGGGACGGGGCCCGACACAGTGCGAAACTCAAAGAAGACTTGACGAGGCAATACGATATGAAATCCGCATCACAAACAACCCACAGACACCGTCTTTGGGTGGCCGCCCTTGCGGTTCTGATATTGGCCGGGAGCGGCTTCGCCCTCACCGGCGGAGTGGAGAAAATCAAGAACTGGCTCGTGCGTATCGAGATCAACGGCGAGGTAGCCGAGGTCGAGCTCGACGAGAGCGGGCAGGGAACCTTTACCATCGGCAGCGTGGACGCAGGGCAAACCACCGTGCACATCAGCAACGTGGAGGTGGAGGCCACGGGAATCCCGCCCGACCTTCTGCCGGAGGACCTCCTCGGTGAGGAGGCCAACATCAAGCAGATGACCGTGCGAATCGAGGCAGCCGACGGTGAATGCGACCTAGCCGATCCTGCACGAGTCCAGAAGGTGAAGAAGGTCATCGTTAACGAAGATGGGATACCGGCGGAGCTGCAGGAGTTTATCGACCAACTGGTCGCGGAGGGCGACGGCGAACTTGAGGTCGTCGACGTCAGGATGGAGCGCAAGCTGATCCGCACGATCGAAAACGGCGAGGAATCGGAGGTCCAGCAGAGCCAGGCCGTCGTCCGCGTCCAGACCGTCGACGGCGAAGAGCAGGTCTTCGAGCTGACGGGCGAAGGCGATGAACTCGAGGGCCTGGACTTCGCTGAGCTACTCGACCGCCCCACCGATGCCGAGTTCTTCATCGACGATGACGGCGTGCCCGTCCTGCGTATCACCGGCGACGATGGCGCGCAGCGGCTGGTCAAAGTCCGCATGCTGACCGCCGACGATCAAGGCGAACGTCAGATGATGAACATCACCGTCGACATCGAGGCCACCAAGGATCTGCCGGTCGACGAAGACTCATAAGAAGCGCAGATCCATATTGCGCACCGTCGACCACTGCCAACCACGCCGGCGGCCGAAACCTCGGTCGCCGGCGTTGCGCTCAGTCCTCAGTTATCTCCGTATCGAGGATGAGTCATCCTTGCGGACCCTCTTCGGAGAGCTCTTCGAGGTCTTCGGGTTTGAGGGGCTCGCTGACGCGATAGGTTCCGTCGAGCCAGCGGCCGAGGTCCACCAGTTTGCAGCGTTCGCTGCAGAAGGGACGAAAGGGCGCGTCCTCAGGCCGATCGACCTTGAACAGCTTCTCGCAGATTGGGCATTCGTAGGTGGGCAAGTTACCCTCATTGCCGCCGGATATGGTGATGCTGAAAAACGGCGCCGGAACCATCGCCTTGAAAAGTCTGCCGACCCTCTGCCGGCGCGCCGGGACCGGCTTCCAGCCGGCAGGAACATGGAATGCAATCCCATGCCACGTGTTTCTCAGCGCACGGCTAAGCGGCCTCGCTTGGCTGTTTCGTTGAGGCGCCCTTCTTTGCGGGCTTTGAGTCCTTGCTCTTGGAGTCGCTCTTACCGTCTGTCTTCGGCGTGGCGGCCTCTTTCTCGGCCTTTTCGGCCTTCTTGTAGCTCTCGCTGCGATAGTCAGTCTGATAGAAGCCGGAGCCTTTGAAGATCAACCCGCCGCCGGTGCCGATGCGCCGCACGACCGGCGCGTCGCAATCGCAGTTCTTGAGCTCAGCTCTCACACGACGCTTTGGCTTTTCCGTGATGGACTGAAATAGCTCGAAGACCTTGCCGCACTTGGTGCACTCATACTCATACGTCGGCATAGAAACGACTCCTCAACTTCACTCAATCCGACGGATTATGTCCATCCGCCGCCTTCTTCCCCCGCTGTTTGACAGTCTCTTGCAACAACCTCTGAGCATCGGCAAAAGCGAAGAGTAGGTCGAGGGCGGCCGGGCTACCTTTCTTGTACCGACCGCTACGTGTCCCCCGGACCCTTGGACCCCTCTTCCACTGCCTTGGATACAATGACCTTGCTCGGTCGGATCACTCGATCGTGCAGGCGGTAGCCCTTGGCGACCTCCTGCAGCACGGTCCCAGTCGGATGGTCGGCCGACGGCTGCTGCAGCATGGCCTCATGACGGCTGGGATCGAAAGGCTGATGCAAAGCGTCGATTTCATGCAGACCGGCCGCTTGCAGCGCTTTGAGCAGGTTCTCGTAGATCAGCCGCTCGCCCTCGATCACGGATTTCGGCGCTTGTTCCTTTTCCAGCGCCTCAAGCGATCGATTAAAATCATCCAGCACGCTGAGCAGGGACTTCATCAATTGGGTGTTTCCATAACGGACGGCATCCGCACATTCGGCGGCCGCCCGCTTGGCCGCGTTCTGCGCGTCGGCCCTGGCGCGAAGCAACCTGTCCTCGAGCTCCTCCACTCGAGCCTGCAACGCGGCCACGGGATCGACTTCGGCCTCCGCGGTGGTGGTCGCCGTCTCCTCCTGCAGCTCGGGGGACGATGAATCCTCATTGGGATCACCTTCCTCTCGCAAAGCAGCAGGATCCTGGCCCTCCGCCGTCTCCGCGGCGTTTTCCGCGACCCCCGCACCTTCGTTCTTTTTCTTGCGCTTGCTCCTCATCGCTCGAACCTACCTGCTGAACACTCGCCCATAACCGGCACCGGACCGAAGCATCTTCCCTTTCTTGAGAAGTCGCTGCAAACGGGCTAATCTCCTCCCCCGGAGAGGTAATCCATGAGCTTATCGAAGAAACCCTTTGACTGCGGCATGACGGACTTATCCTCCGTCTCAGCAAATTCACGGAGCAACTGCTCTTGCTGCTTGTCCAGCTTTTGGGGGATTTCGACCGTCACCTGCACAAGCTCATCACCTTTTCGCTGGCTTCGAAGATCGGGCAGCCCCATGCCTGTGAGGCGGAAGACCTGACCATACTGTGTACCGGGCGGAATGCTCACCTCGGCCTTACCCGTCAGCGTGGGCACTTCGATCTTTGCACCCAATGCGGCCTGCGTGAAGCTGACCGGCAAGTTGCAGACCAGATCGTTTCCATGCCGTTCCAAAAACGGATGCGGAGTGACATGCACATAACAGTGCAAATCCCCGCGTTGCGTACCGTCGGAACCAGGTTCGCCTTCGCCGCGGACACGTATGGCCTGCCCTTCGTGAATGCCTGCGGGAAGCTGAACGTTTACCACGCGCTTCTTGGGCGCGCGTCCCGTACCCCCACAGCGTTTGCAGGGGTCCGTGAACATCTCGCCACGCCCACCGCAGTTGGGGCAGGTGGTGACCATTCGGCCGAAGAGCATGCCGAAGCCGGTCGCCTGCTCCACCTGGCCGTAACCACCGCAAGTCGGGCAAGACTGACGTCGGGAGCCGGGCGCCGCACCATTGCCCCCGCATTCGTCGCAGAAGTCCTGCCGTGTGAATTCGATCGTGCGCTCGGCGCCGGTGGCAACCTCCGCCAGTGTAATCTCGACTTCCGTCTGGAGGTCCGCTCCACGACGTCCCGATCGAACGCCGCCGCCGAAGAACATGGAGAGAATGTCGTCGAAGCCCATGCTGGAGAAGTCGTGCATCCCCGCACCACTGAGCCCCGCGTGGCCGAACTGGTCGTACTTGCGGCGCTTGTCGGGGCTGGAAAGCACCTCATAGGCTTCGGCCGCCTCCTTGAACTTCGTCTCGGCGTCTGCGTCGCCGGAGTTGCGGTCGGGGTGGTACTTGTGCGCAAGACGTCTGTAGGACTTCTTGATCTGGTCCGGCGTCGCATCGCGCGAGACGCCGAGCACTTCATAATAATCCCGCCTTTGCGTCGCCATTCACGTTTCTCTGATCGCACGAGGCGAATCAAGCAAAAGGCGGACGCCACGCATCCGCCTTGCGCCCGGACACCCGTTCTTCCAGGCAATCGCCTATCGGACGGCGTGCTCGATGGACTTCTCCTCGTCCTTTAGATCGGTCACGAGCACCTCCGTGGTTAACATCAAGCTGGCCACGCTCGCCGCATTCTCCAGCGCAATGCGGACGACTTTCGTCGGATCGATGATGCCGGCCTCCATCATGTCTACGAATTCGCCCTTGCGAACGTTGTAGCCCACACTGCCCTTCTTCTCCAGCAACTGTTCGACGATCACGTCCCCTTCTCTGCCGGAGTTGTTGACCAGTTGGCGCGTCGGCGCACGCAGGGCACCGCCAACGATATCGAAGCCCAACTGCTCGTCACCTTCAGCCGAAGCACGAGCCTTCTGCACAGCCGGGATCGCGCGGAGAAAAGCGACACCCCCGCCAGGCAGAATGCCTTCCTCGGAGGCAGCCTTGGTGGCGTGGAATGCATCCTCGACGAGGTCCTTCCGTTCCTTGACATCGATCTCGGTAGCGCCACCCACGCGAATCACGGCGACACCTCCGGTGAGCCGTGCCAAGCGCTCCTGCAGCTTCTCCCGATCGTAGTCACTGGTGCTCTTGTCGATCTGGTTGCGAATCTGCTCGATCCGGGCTTTGATGTCCGATTTCTTTCCGCCCCCCTCGATGATCGTTGTGGTATCCTTACTGATCACGACCTTCTTGGCCGTTCCCATGTCGCTGGGCGAGATGTTTTCGAGCTTGATGCCCAAGTCCTCGCTGATCATCTTGGCACCGGTGAGGGCGGCCATGTCGCCGAGCATGGCCTTACGGCGATCACCGAAGCCCGGCGCCTTGACCGCACAGCAGTTGAGGATTCCGCGGATCCGGTTGACCACGAGCGCGGCCAGCGGCTCACCTTCCACATCCTCGGCGATGACCAGGAGCGGCTTTCCGCTCGTTGCGACGGCTTCGAGCACCGGCACGAAATCGCGCAGATTGGAAATCTTCTTCTCGTAAATCAGGATAACGGGATTCTCAAGAACGCACTCGAGCGAAGAGGGGTCGGTCATGAAGTACGGCGAAAGGAAGCCCTTGTCGAACTGCATGCCGTCGACGACCTCCTTCTCCGTTTCCAGGCTCTTTCCCTCCTCGACCTCCACCACGCCTTCCGGGCCGACCTCATCGATTGCCTTCGCCAGGAGCTTGCCGACGGCCTCATCGCCGTTCGCCGAGATCGTCGCGATCTTGGCCAAGTCATCGTTGGACCGGACCTTGGTCGACATCTTCTTGATGGTCTCGACGGCGACAGCGACGGCTTTGTCAATGCCGCGCTTTAATGCCATGGGGTTGACACCCGCGGTCACGAACTTGAAGCCCTCGCGGAAGATTCCCTCGGCCAGCACCGTCGCGGTCGTGGTACCATCGCCGACCACATCACTGGTCTTGGAAGCCACCTGATTGACGAGCTTCGCGCCGATGTTCTCGAACGGCTGCTCCAGCTCGACCTCCTTGCTGACCGACACCCCGTCCTTGGTGACACGTGGCAGGCCGAAGGACTTCTGCATGATCACGTTGCGCCCGGTGGGGCCCATCGTGACCTTAACGGCGCCCGCCAATTTAGAAACACCCTCCAGGACCTGCTGTCGTGCGTCCTGGGAGTACATCATCTGTTTGGCCATAAGCAACTCCTTGTATTTCCAGGAACCGCGACGTCCGTCGGTCCCTTATATGGTTCAGTGTTTCACCCGCAGTCATTCAACACACATGTAAGGAGATTGCGGGAGTCTTGTCTTATTTATTCGCGATCGCCAGAATATCGGTTTCTCGAACGACGACGTACTTGTTGTCGCCCACATCGATCTCGGTGCCGGCGTATTTGCCGTAGAACACCACGTCGCCGACTTTCACGGACATCTCGCCGCGGTTGCCACTGTCGAGCAACTTGCCGGGCCCTTTCGCGATGATCTTGCCTCGTTGTGGCTTCTCTCTTGCCGTATCCGGCAGGATGATGCCTCCGGCCGTCTTGTCTTCCGATTCAAACGGCTCGATCAAAACGCGATCGTCCATGGGACGGAACTTGAACTTCGTCTTCTTTGCGGTTGCGGTTGCCATCTCTCGTGCGTCTCCGTATCGATTGGTCACCGGTTTGCATTGACCGGTTGTCATCCTCGAGGATTCCCTTTGCCCAGAAGCCTTATCGTGTCCGGGCTACATCATATCCATGTCGTCCATGCCGGGCGTTGGTGTCTCGTCCTTTTCTTTCTTCGGCTCGTCGGTGACACAGACGTCCGTGCTCAAGAGAATACGGGCTACGCTGCCGGCGTTCTCCAGTGCGATGCGAACCACCTTGGCCGGATCGATCACGCCGTCCTTCACCAGATCGCCGTACTCACCCGTTTCCGCGTTGAGCCCGTACGAGCCCGTCTTGCTGCTGATCTTGTGCAACACAACACCCGGGTTGTAGCCGGCGTTCGCAGCGATCTGGCGAAGTGGCGCCGCAAGCGCTTCCTTCACGATCTTCACGCCGGTTTTCTCATCACTCTTCAGCTTCAGATTGTCCAGCGACTCGATGCATCGCACCAGCGCAACGCCGCCTCCTGGCACAATGCCTTCCTCGATCGCTGCCCGCGTCGCATGCAAGGCGTCTTCGATGCGAGCCTTCTTTTCTTTCATCTCGGTTTCAGTGGCCGCACCCACCTCAATTTGTGCGACGCCGCCGACCAGCTTGGCCCGGCGCTCTTCCAGTTTCTCCCGATCGTAATCGGAGGTCGTGGTTTCAATCTCCGCGGCGATCTGTTTGATCCGCCCCTGAAGCTCCGAAGTGGATCCGGCACCCTCAATGATGGTGGTGTTGTTTGCATCGACGGTGATCTTTTTGGCCTGGCCGAGATCGCTGACCGAGACGCCTTCCAGATCGATGCCCAGGTCCTTCATAATGGCCTTCGCCCCGGTCAGGACGGCAATGTCCTGCAACATGGCCTTTCGGCGGTCGCCGTATCCCGGTGCCTTGACGGCACAGACATGGAGAATTCCGCGCAGTTTGTTGACGACCAGCGTGGCCAGCGCCTCACCTTCCACGTCTTCCGCGATGATCAGGAGGGGCTTTTTCGCCTTGGACACCTTTTCCAGCAGCGGCACGAGCTTTTTCACGCTGCTGATCTTTTCCTCATGGATAAGGATGAAGGCCTTGTCCAGGATGCATTCGACGGCCTCCTGGTCGGTGACGAAATGTGGCGAGAGGAAGCCGCGGTCGAACTGCATGCCTTCGACCAGGTCGATCGTGGTCTCAGCCGTCTTGCCCTCCTCGACGGTGATGACTCCGTCGTTGCCGACTTTCTCGAAGCAGTCGGCGAGCAGGTTGCCGATCGCCTGATCATTGTTTGCGGAAATGGCGGCCACATTCACGATATCCTCGCGATTGTTCACCTTCACGCTGCGAGACATCTCATGGAGCCGCTCGACCACTTTTTTGACGGCTTGGTGGATGCCTCGGTTCAGGGCGTTGCCGTCCGCACCGGCTGCGATGTTCTTAAGACCGCCCTGGAAGATGGCCTCGGCCAGGACGGTGGCCGTCGTCGTGCCGTCGCCTGCGACTTCACTGGTCTTGCTGGCCGCCTCCTTGACGAGCTG
>CP070718.1:1167052-1172213 GCA_020350565.1 Phycisphaerales bacterium | reverse complement strand
GTGGACCCCATCAAGTACGGTACCCCCATCAACGAATGGGACCATCTCGGCCGAAGGCTGACCATCGAATACAAGATGATCAACCATCCGATCCTCAGCCCCACCCCGTCGGCATACAGTCCAAATAAAAAAGCAAAAGCCAGGGCGGAGAAAGCACGGGATCAAGCCCTTTGGCAGATCGCGTCAGCCAAGTACAAACTCCACCTGCTTGGTTTCTTGATCGCCATAATCCTCGTATACTTCGTTGGCTTCTTCCTCGCCAGTTTCATCGGACGCACGTCCTGGCGAATGGCAGAGGGTTTGCTTTTTAGGATACCGCTGATCCGCGCGGTCTACCCCAATATCAAGCAGGTGACGGACTTCCTGCTGGCGGAGCGGCGCTTCGAGTTTTCCAGCGTGGTAGCCGTCCAGTATCCGCGGAAGGGCGTCTGGTCGTTGGGGCTACGGACCGGCAAGCCGATGAAGCAGGTCCAGAGCAAGGTTTCGGAGGAACTGGTGTCGGTGTTCATTCCCAGCTCTCCGACACCGGTGACGGGATATGTGATCCAGATCGCCAAGGAGGACGTGATCGATCTGAGTATCTCGCTGGATGAAGCACTGAGGTTCACCATCAGTGCAGGCGTGATCAAGCCCAGCGAGGATGCGAAGCTGCCGTTACCGCCGGTGGAAGACACTTGACGAGTCGGACGGCGGTCTTCGTCTGCGGTGCCCGCACTCGAGAACCAAGGCCTGAAACGAAGGACAAAGGGAGGTTTCCTCGTGCAGATACAAGTGACGGGCCGTCATGTGGAGCTCACCGATGACGTGCGTGATTACATCCACTCCAAGATGGCCAGACTTCCCAGGTTTTATGACCGGGTGCACGCGGTGGAGGTCGTACTGGACCATGAGTCAGACCAGTTCACCGCCGAGGCGATCGTAAGAGCTGACAGCAAACAGACGTTCGTGGCCGCTGAAACCGGTCCGGACACGTTCGCTCTGGTCGACCTTATCGTAGATAAGCTGGAGCGTCAGCTCACCAAGCACAAAGAGAAGAACCGGATTCGCAAGCATGACGGCAAGAAGGAGCCACTGCCATAGGCCAGCAGGCACGTTCCTCATTGGACGCCCGGGGGCGTTGGCTCCTCAGGAGAGATGGCACAGGGTCCAAAACAAGCAGCGGGAGTGGCTATGAAGTTAGCGGACATCATTCACCCGGAGGCCGTTATTCCCGAACTGAAAGGGACGACACGCAACGACGTGATCCGCGAACTGGTCCAGGCCCTGGCAGACGCTGGAGCGATCGATGCGGATGCCGCCGAGGCCGCCGCCAAGGCCGTGATCCTTCGCGAGAGACAGGGCACGACGGGATTTGGGTATGGTGTGGCCGTCCCCCACCAGAAGGTTAAATGCGTCAAGAAGGTCGTGGCAGCGATCGGGCGATCAAGCCGTGGGGTGGATTTCGCCTCGCTGGATCGCGCTCCGGTGTACAGCATCGTGCTGCTCTTAAGCCCCGACGGCGCCGACGAGGCGCATTTGGCGGCTATGGAAAAGATCTTCCGCCGCCTGCAACAGGAGAATTTCCGCCGGTTTCTGCGGCGGGCCGACACGCGCGAGGCCATTACTGATTTGATTAAAGAAGCGGACGAACTGCAGGAAGAATAGCCGCGAAAACCCGGCTTTCTGCCTGTTCACGGTCCTATCGATGGAAAGTCAAGGCGGACAGGTATTGTCGAACGCTGACACGCAAGCTGTGCGCGAGGTGGCCGTTCCCAATCGGGAGGGTTTTCACGCGCGCCCCGTGATGCGCTTCGTGGATCTGGCGTCCGAATATCAGGCCGAGATCACAGTGACGAACCTCTCCGGGGCCAATGAACCGGTCAACGGCAAAAGCCCCATGGAGCTGATGCTGCTGGATGCGCCACAAGGCAGTAAGCTGCGGATCGAAGCCCGGGGAGCAGATGCGAGGGAAGCAGTTGAAGCGCTCGTGGGGTTGGTGAAGGCGGCCTTCCACATGGATTCATCACCAGAGGCTTAATTGCGTAAGGGCGGCCTGGCGAGTACCGAGCCAGCGACGCCGAGGCGCGGGCCTGCCTCGCGGAGGCACAAGTTCCCATTAGCTCAGCCGTACCGGCCTGGGCAGCACCGTTGAAGCTGCATGAGCCGAGTTTGACGAGAGACGCATGGAAATCCTTCGTGGCATTGCGGTAGAGCCGGGCGTCGCGATCGGCGAGGCCGTCATCCTCGATGCCGAGGACTACCGCATTCCCTATCGCACGGTACCGCCCGCCCACGTCTCGGATGAGCTGTGCAGCCTGGAAGAGGCCTTCAAGACCGCCCTCCGCGAACTCGCCGAGCAGACCAAGTGGCTTGACACCCACCTGGGTCGGGATGCGGCCAACGTGTTCGAGTGGCATGTCGGCGTTCTAAAGGACACCGGGCTGCGGCAAAACATCGAGAAGTTGATCAAGGAAAAGCGTGCAGCCGCTGCTTACGCCACCAGCACGGTGATGCGCAACTACCAGCGGCGCTTTATGCATATGAGCGACCCGCTGCTCGTCGAACGAATCCGGGACGTTCAGGACATCGAACGTCGGCTTTTACGCAACATCCTCGGGGAATCGCGCGAGGACCTGGACCATTTGACCAAGCCGGTGATCCTGGTTGCACACGACCTGACCCCCACGCAGACGGCCCAGCTCACCGAGACCAAGGTCATGGGAGTGGCTCTGGACACCGGAGCAGCCACGTCGCACACGGCGATCCTGCTGCGGTCCTGGGGGCGGCCCGGCGTCATTGGCCTCAATGACGTGTCGACGCGCGTCAGCGGCGGCGACACGGTCATCGTCGACGGAACCAATCAGCTCATCATCATTGACCCGAACGAGGCCACGCTTGAAGAGTATCGCGGCAGGGAAGCCGCCTTCCACCGATTAACCATCGAGCTGGACACGTTCAAAGAGCTGGAGCCCCGCACTCGGGACGGGGCCCGAGTTTACCTGGTGAGCAATATCGAGTTTCCTCGCGAAGCCGGTGTCGGTTTAAGCAAAGGCGCCGACGGCGTTGGTCTGTACCGTACCGAGTTCCTGTTCCTCCGTCGCGAAGGCGAACCCGACGAGGACGAGCAGTACGAGGCCTATCGCGACGCGATTCTCGGCGCCGGCGAAGGACGAGCGGTCACCATCCGCACATTTGACCTGGGGGCGGACAAGTACACCCAAGAAAAGAGCTACGAGCAGGAGCGCAACCCCATGCTCGGGCTGCGTTCGGTGCGCTACAGCCTCGAGAACCTCGACATGTTCAAAATGCAGCTCCGGGCGATTCTCCGGGCCTCGGTACATGGAAAAGTCCGGTTGATGTTTCCTTTGATCTCCAGCCTGATGGAATTTCGCCAAGCCAAGATGACCCTCCATGACGCCATGGAGGACCTCGAGGAGGCGGGGATCGAGTTCGATCGGCACATCCCGGTAGGCATGATGCTGGAGACGCCCGCGGCCGCCATCCAAATCAAGGAATTCTGCCGGGAAGTGGCATTCGTCAGCATCGGCACCAACGACCTCATCCAGTACCTTCTGGCGGTGGACAGAGGCAATGAGCGGGTCTCGCGCTTCTATACTGGGGCGCATCCGGCCGTGCTTCGCGCTCTGCGGGAGGTGGTGAAGGCGTGTACAAAAGCCGACGTAGACTGTAGCCTATGTGGCGAAATGGCAGGGCAGCCCTTATTCACCCTGTTCCTGCTGGGGATAGGCCTGCGCAGCCTCTCCATGGCGCCGGCCAACATCCCGGAGATTAAGAAGCTGATTCGCCTGATCAAGCTGTCGCACGCAGACCGTGTGGCGCGTCGGGCGCTTAGCTTTGATACGGATCGCCAGGTGACCAATTACCTGCGCGATGAAACGCGAAAGCTGCTGCCGGAGGATCCCATTTAACGCACGGTCTGAACAACGTCGGCCTGCCGGCAGCAAGGAACGGAACGGTGCCGGTTCCTGAGACATCTTGGGAACGGCGAGCGGAACAACATGGGTTGCGGTAAGGCATGCGGTGCCCCTCAAGAGGGTGCCAAGTGTCGCCTTGCGTTCTTCTTTCGTGTCGAGGGCGATCTGAGGTTCATTTCGCACCGCGACACGCTGAGGATGTTTCGGCGCGCGTTGGTGCGGGCCGATTTACCGCTGCGCTACAGCGCAGGGTTCAATCCCAGGCCCCGCCTGACCATCCCTTTGCCGCGGCCCGTCGGGATGGCCTCGCTTGCGGAAGCCCTGATCGTAGAGTTCAACTGTACGGTCGATCCCGACCACGCCAGGGACAGGCTCAACCGGCAAGTTCCCTCCGATATCACCGTTACCGGCACCCGAACCCTGGAACCTGGAGAACGACTGGTGCCCGTTGAAGCTCGCTACCATCTCGATGTCGGCGTAAGCCAGCCTGCCGACCTTCCGGATCGGATCGCGTGCCTGTTGGATTCCGACGTTGTTCACGTGTCGCGCTCCCGTCCCCAACCTACTCGGCTACAGGAGGTGGATATCCGGCCTTACGTCGCCTCCATACATCTGGTCAGAGACATCGTCGAATTCACGCTTCACATTACGTCGGCAGGAACGGCTAAACCGGCGGAGATTGCCGGCCAGTTGGGATACGACCCCGATACGATCAATCATCGAATTTGTCGGATGGAGGTCCGATGGCAGTAAAGGAACAGATGCGAGGAAATCGCAAGAAGCCAAAGGTGAGGAAGAAAGCCGGCGCGAAGAAGAAGACCGGCGAGAAGAGAGCGAAGGCCAAGACCGCAAGGAAAAGAACGACGAACAAAAGCACGGCCGATTCGCCGGAGGTGATGCGAGAAGCTCCTTCCTCCCAGACAGCGGCAACGCAGGTAGACGTGGCGCAGGTGGCATCGGCAACGGGAGCGACAAAGCCCGCAGAGGCGTCGCCGGAAGCACCCGTCGCCCCCAAAACGGTGAAGAAGACCACAAGGCGAACGAAAAAAGCCTCCAAGACCGGGGCAGCCAAGAGACCCAAGAAGACCGCAAAGAGAAAGGCGAAGGCGTCCGCGAAATCGAAGGTCGAAACCGCAGCCAAAGCCAAGGCGGAGGTCTCCGCCGTGCTCGAAGAAAGGCCCCTGGAGGAAGCAGCGGCGATTCCTGAAGAAGGGGAATTGATGGAAGCCGCCGAGGACCTACTGATG
>CP070718.1:1162029-1166952 GCA_020350565.1 Phycisphaerales bacterium | reverse complement strand
GTACGCGCGCCGGATCTCGGCAACATCACCGAGATAGATCAGTTGCGGAGCGCCGGGCTCACTGATCAGCAGATCCGCAAGCGCCTCCGCCGATTTGATGTCACCGGTCGGTTGGATCGGCAGCCAGTCACTCCCCACGCCGACATGGCCGGCGTCCGCCACCAGGTTCTTCGCCGCCAACGCCTCGTAAATCTGTTTCTGCGTGATTCCGAGACGCGCCATCTGATCCCGTTGCATCTCGACGTAGATCGCCTCCGGGCGTGTCCCCCAGAGCGTGACCCGTTTGACGTCCTTGACGAGCAGCAACTCCCGGCGGAGCAAATTCACGAAATCCTTGATTTCGCGATACGTATACCCATCACCGGTAATCGCGAAGTACACACCGTAGACGTCACCGAAGTCGTCATTCACGATGCTGGGGCCTGCACCAGGCGGAAGCCCGCTCTGCTTGTCATTGATCTTCCGGCGCAGTTCGTCCCAGACCTGAGGCAGGTCATCGCTGGTGTACTTGTCCTTGATTTTCGCCTTGACGATGGAGAGATCGCGGTAAGACCACGACTCCACCCGCTGGAGCTGACCCAGTTCCTGTGCGGCCTTCTCGATCTCGTTGGTCACTTCATCCTGGACCTCCTGGGCGGAGGCGCCGGGATACGGTGTGAAGATGACAGCTTCCTTGATCGTAAACTCCGGATCCTCGAGACGGCCGAGTTCGTTGTAGCTCTTCAGCCCCGCCGCGATGGCCCCGACCGCGAGCACCAACGTGATCGTTTTCTTCTGGATGGAGAGCTCGCCGAGGTTCATGGAGTCGCTTCCTGAGTCTCAGGTGACATGCTCCGCACCATCATCCCTTCGCGCAGATAGTGCACGCCGGAAATGGCGATCATCTCTCCGGCTTTCAGCCCGCTTGTGATCGCGATCTCGTCCCCGCGCAGCGGGCCGATGGTCACGTGCCTTGACGACACAGTCATCGAAACCGGATCAATGATCCAGACTTTGGCCTCACCCTCCGCGGGGCTGAACACCGCCTTGGATGGAATCATCACACCCACCGCATCATCCCGCGCCTCCTCCCCGACGACCCACGTTACCTGGCACGTCATGCCGGGGAGGACGTTCACGTCTTCCGGCGCCGTCATCGCCAGCTTGACGCGATAAGTCTGGGTCACCGGGTCTGCGTCGGTCGCGAACTGATTGAGCTGTGCATCAAACTCGCGACCGGGCAGCATATCGAACGAAACGAAGAACCTGAACCGATCGCGATCTCCCCTCCCGGCCGTCAAGATGTCCTTCTCGGGCAGGTAAAAGTCGATCTCGACATCCTCGATGTCCTGCAGGCTGCAGATCTCCTGCTTGGCGGTCACGTTCTCGAAGTTCTCGACAAAACGATCCGCAATCCGCCCGGCAAACGGAGCGTGCAGCGATGTGTCGTCCAGCGCTTTCTGCTTTATGTTTCGTTCGGAGCGTGAGACGTCGACCAGCGCCTTCTGCTCCGCCACCTGGAGTTCCGAAATCGCCCCAGTCTTGGCCGCCTCCTCGAACCGCGCATACTTAGCCTCGGCCTCGTCCAGAACCGCCTGGGCCGCATCCAGCTCGTTCTGGAAATCACGTGGATCGATTCTCGCCAGCAACTGCCCTTCCTCGACTTCGTCGCCACGCTGGATCGGCAGCTCGATCAAAGGGCCGGACACCTGAAACGCCATGTCCACTTCCTGATACGGTCGGATCTCGCCAGGGTATGAGCGGCGAAGCTCACCCAAGCCCGCCCCGACAGCCATCGTCTTCACCGGGCGCGTCACCGCAGCTTCCTGCGCCTGCTCCCCGCCGTCGCATCCGACGAGCGCCAGCCAACACGCCGTTGAGGTCGCCAGCAGCCCGAATTGACGGATTCGTTTCCACATGGTCTGCATCCTCATCACCATCGGCTTCCAACCATTCGGCCTTCTTGCTTCAGCTCACTACCCTTCGCTCACATCCGGGGCATCCTCGGATGAATCATCCCGGACCCGCCCCAGACCCGATTCTTCCGCCCTGGCGGAAGCCTGATCCTCGAGCGACCAACCACCACCCAGCGCCTTGTACAGCGCGATCAAATCCTTGGTGACCCGGCCCTCACTGTCGGCGAGCTCATCCTGCGCGTTGAGCAGCGATCGCTCACTATCGAGCACGTTCTGGAAATCGGTCAGCCCTGTCTCGTACAGCTTCTTGACGAGTTCCACGGATCGCTCGGTCGCGCGAACAGCTTGCTCCAGCGCGTCGCGACGCGTCTGCTCGAGCTTGTACGCAACCATTGCGTTTTCCACGTCCTCAAGCGCGCGGAGCACAGTCTGCTCGTACCTCGCGAGCGCCTGATCCGTCACCGCCTCCGCCGCGCGAATGCGATAGATATTCCGCAGTCCGTCAAAGATGTTCCATCGGAACGCCGGGCCGAATGACCATGCCCGGCTGCTCATGTTGCCCAAGTCCCTGACGGCTGTCCCCTCCAGAGCGAACGTTCCGCTCAACGAGAATTGCGGATAGAGGTCGGCCGTGGCTACTCCGATCTGAGCGCTCGCAGCGGCCACCTGCCTCTCCGCACGCCGCACGTCCGGACGCTGACGCAAGAGCTCAGCAGGCAAGCCCACGGACACGCTCTCCGGCGGAACCGGGATCGGGGCGGGCCGGCTCAGTTCCTCATGCAGCGCGGTCGGGGGTTCGCCGATCAGCACGCACAGACGGTTGACCGTCTGCGTCAACGCGATCTGCAACGCCGGAATCAGCGATTCTGATCGGGCCAGGTTCGATTCCGCCTGCGAAACATCCAGATCCGGCGCGATCCCCGCCTTCCTCCGGTCGCGCGTCAGTCTCAGCGTGGCTCGCTGCGCCTCCACGTTGTTTTGGGCGTATTCCAATCTTGCCTGAAGCGTCCGGACCTCAACGTAGTTCAGGGCGACTTCGGCATAGAGAGAGACAAGGCTGTCGCGGTAATCCTCGACCGTCGCCTCCAGATTCGCTTCAGATGATTCCACACTCCGCCGGATCCGGCCGAAGATATCGATTTCCCAACTCGAATCGAAGCCGATCCTATGGAGGTTGGTCTGATCCGGATCGGCGCCCTGATAGAGGGGCGCCAGCAGACCGTTCGGACTGATGCGTGATCTCTCGTACGAGCCGATGGGGTTCAGATCCGGCACTAGCTCGCCTGTGGACACACCCAAGATGGCCCGAGCTTCGCGGACCCGATGCAAGGCTACCTCCAGGCCGCGATTCCCGTCTTCGGCTCGCTCGATCAGACTGGTCAGAGCCGGGTCATCGAACAGCGTCCACCAGTTCTGCAGGACCGCGTCACCAGCGGCGAGACCCTCAACGGCCTCCTGGTGCCACGCATCAGACACCTCCATCTTCGGCCCCACATAGTCCGGCCCCACCATGCAGCCGGAGAGTCCGCCGAGTGCACACACGACCACCGCTGACGCCAGTCGATTCCCGGTACCTGTCGACCGGCGTTCCGTAAACAGTTGCGCCATCATCCAGACGGTTCCTTATATTTGGTGTTTGCCGTCGACGGGATGTAAGCCGAGATAAAACCGCTCGTCAAGCCAAATCACACGAAAGACGCGACTATATTCCCGATGCGTTTATGCCCCTGCCGCATCTCCTTATCTGAGCAAGGAGCCATCCTCATGGTTCCGCTGCGCCCTGCTGGCCTCGCGGAGGTTCTCCCGCAGGAGCATCCCTCCCGCGCAGGAGACTGATCAGACGCGCGATAAACGCCGCCAGATAGAGCTGCCCGCACAGCACTTCGAGTATCGAGAGAGAGCGGGCTATCGGGCTAACCGGGTGAATATCTCCGTAGCCGAGGGTCGTCAGCGTTACGAAACTGAAGTAGAGCAACTCCCCACCTGTTCGCCCGAAGCGCCCCGGATCCGCCACATCGGACGACTGACCGGCCAGAAAAGGCGCGTCGGGAGTCGCGGCCTCCAGCGTCGCATACCCGTAGGCGAATACGTACGCGATGAGCAGGTAACCACACACTGCGCCGATTAGGGTGTTATGCGTGACCTCGCGATGCCCGAGTACGGAAGCGACGACGATGACGCCGATGAACGCAAAGTAGCTACTGACCACAAGATGAGCGAACACAAGGATGGTTTCATGCTCGGAGCCGAACGAATAGGCAAGCCACCTCAGGAGCAACGCCACAACGAGGCCTGCGGTCACCGCAATGCGCAATCGAGGATTCCGGTATACGGTGAAGATGCCCGTGAGGAGAATGACCGACACCAGTAGTGTGGAAGCGATCGGGATCTCGTCCAGCAGTGGTGCTAGAACGAGCATCAACACCAGCCCCGCCAAGAGCGGAATGAATGTTCCCCCCAGTTGCCGGTACCATCTGACACCTCTGACGGCTCTGGTCATGCTCCACCCGCTTCAACCATCCACGCCGGTAGACGAATCAGTGACGCTCCCGCGATCTGCGCGCAAGCTCCGGCGAGTTCCCGCGTGCATCGGCCCGCCGCAGCTCCCCGGACGGAAGGAACAGTAGCTCTCCGTTCTACGGCAAACCACCCAGGGTGATCGATGCTGACTCCAAGGTGTCTTCTTGCAGTTGTCGCGTTCGGTGCCACCGGCCAATCCTCTCGAAGGGTGCTCGAATCATAGTCTGCCGATCATCGGGTGACCAGCACGTTGAGTCGGTTTTGACCACTGCCGCATCCGCCACAGAAGCCGGAGGCCGCAATGCCCGACCAGGCGATGTCGCGACCTGACCTCCAAGAATGAGTCAAGGCGGAGTTTTGGGATTTGACGCTGCCGAACTGCTTCACAGAAAATGAGACATTTTGGCGCCTTGGTGTAGTGACGGTTTGTCAGAGCTCTTGATGGGGAAATCAGGGTTGCCATTCCGACGAATGCCGCGACCCTCCAACTTCCCCTTCCTTCCTTCAT
>CP070718.1:1157730-1161929 GCA_020350565.1 Phycisphaerales bacterium | reverse complement strand
CTCGAGGATGCCCTCATCCAAGCGACCGATACGGATGACCACGTGAACCGGAAGTACGTGCAAGGGGGTGGAGGTCGCCAAGTCTCTCTCTGGCTGGCTTATGGAATTCAGCTTCGCGACCTGCAGCCCCACAGACCCGAAGTCTGTTATCCCGGGGCCGGCTGGACTTTGGATGACATCAACGAGGTATCCCTTCAGCTCGACGCAGGGGGAGTGTTGCCTTGCCGGATTCTCTCGTTTCACCGCGGCGGTCTGCAGTCGGACGTCGTGGTTGTCCTGAACTACTACATCGTTGACGGCACGTATTGTCCGGACGTCTCGTTGCTACGATCCAGGCAGTGGCGGCCGGGAAAAGGCGGAGCCCGATACGCGGCTCAAGTTCAGATCGCATCGTCGGAATCTCATGATGTCTTCGAGAACGAACAGGCCGTTCGAGCCTTCGCGACCGTGGTCGCAAAACGCATTGAAGACCTCATCACGAACGAGGTCAGCGCAGCGGCGCGGCAGGCGAAAGGGAGCTGACGCAATCGTGATTCTTCGCTGGAGCAATGGGCGTTTGCCAGGCAGGCGCACCAACTTGGGCCGGCCTGGCTTTGGGCGCGGCCAGATAAGCACGCGGGACTGACTGAAATGTCGACGGCCCCTACGGCGCGTACGCATGTCACCCAGGCCGGCACACCGGCTTGGCTTTGGGTGCCGGCGATACTGGCCCTGCTGGGCGCGCTTCTCTGGTCATATTGGGCGGTCATTTCAGACCTGATCAGGGAGTGGCAGCGGAACCAGAACTACAACGTTGGGCAGCTCGTTCCATTTGCGGCGCTATATCTGTTGTGGCACGAGCGCAGGGCCCTGAGACGCCTCAAGCCTACGGCGGGCTGGTGGGGTCTGGCCTTGATACTTCTGGCGCAGGGCGCGCGCGCCTACGGACTGATCCAGTTATTCGAGTCGGCGGAGCGCTACGCGCTGGTACTGACGATCGTTGGGCTGGTACTGCTCGTCGCCGGCTGGCCGATCTTCTGGAGAGTCCGTTGGATTCTGGTGTTTCTCTTTTTGATGGTGCCATTCCCCGGGCGGCTTCACAACGCGATCAGTGGTCCGTTGCAGGATTATGCGACAATGGGTGCGGTGTTTATTCTCGAGCTGCTCGGCAATGCGGTGTCACGCGAAGGACACGTCATGGTGCTCAACGGGGTGACGCCAGTGGCCGTGGCCGAGGCATGCAGCGGTCTGCGAATGCTCACGGCGTTTATCGTTGTGGGCAGTGTATTGGCCTATGTGGTCCGCCGCCCCAGGTGGCAGAAGGTGGTGTTGGTGGTTTCCACCGTACCGGTCGCAATCCTCTGCAACCTGATCCGGTTGGTGATCACTGCGGAGCTCTATGCGGCCGTGAGCAGCGATCTGGCCAGCAAGTTTTTCCACGACTTTGCGGGGCTGACGATGATGCCGATGGCCGTCTTCGTTCTTGTTGGTGAACTGTGGTTGATGAACAAGCTTGTTCTGCCTGAAGAGCTACCCGTCGTCGAGACGCAGGCATAGTCTGTCGGTCCCTCTGATCGCTCAGCGGCCTGCTTCCACCTTCCCGAGAGAGCCTGTCTTTTAAAGCGTGTGCCGTGCATGCTTCTTCACGGTCGTGTACGCAGCGTGACGTCAAGATCGTGCTGCCGCTTCGGGGCACCCTTAGCTCCGGTATTTGGTGCGGTGCTGGACGGATCAAAGCCTGACCATCTCGGGTGTTGTCACCTTTATTCACGACGAAACAGGATGACCGCTTCCGGAACAGTCCGGGCAGTGCGCTGCCGCCCGAGCGCGGGGTCCTGTGGGTCTTCCGGACGCCCCGGACGCATACACCTGCATACGGAAGCGCGTCGGCCAGACTGCGGGAATAGTCTCGGCGAAACGCGGGTTTCATGATGGGCGATCGGATAAATAGCGTTTTGAGCCAGCGTGTGCGCTGCAGTGGCAAAGTATTTCGTTCCAATCTGCGACAATGAGCGACGCATCCGATACGGTCTGCCGAGTTTCGCACCGGAAGGCCTGGGCGTGTCGAATGGTGTTTCCCGCCGAGCTCAACGCGATGCTTCTGTCCTCCTTGGGTAAGCACGGGCGGCCGAACTGAGGCGTTCAAGGATTAAGGAACCGATTTCGCGGACCTTATGGACTTTTTGCGGTGCCTCGGTGGAAGTGGCTTTTGCAGCCTGCCTACAATGGAGCGAGATTGGTTATCGGGTCTTCGGGCCGGGAGCCCGCGTTGCCCCCCTGCGGTTCAGGCAGCCCTAAAGGGGTTTCATACGAACGTTGATATGCGCTTTGGAGCGACTGCGCCGGGTAAGCGGATTTGCTCGGTAAAGCGGCCGATAGATCACGTGCCGGAACTGAGGGTCGACAACACGGAACCCGAAGATGCGTCGATTCTGTGACGTTGATCGGAACAAGCCTGAAAGGCCCTGGAGGATCGGATGAAAGCAGATAAAAGAGTGCTGACCACCGGCGAGGTGGCCAAGATTTGCAGTGTAGCTCCTCGCACGGTTTCCAAATGGTTCGATCAGGGTCACCTGCGCGGATACCGCATACCCGGTAGCAAGGACCGACGCATCCCCCTCGACCAATTGGTCCGTTTCATGCGGCTTCACAACATACCGCTCAACGGTTTGGATCAAGAGGAATTGCACGTCGTTATCCTGGACAACGATGTCGCGTTCAGTGAGATACTGGCCAACGCGCTCCAGGAGAACGGCGGGTACGGAGTGACCGTGACGACGTGTGCGTTTGAGGCCGGCGCCGTTGTCCGCGAGACGAAGCCCCAAGCCGTCATCATCGACGTTTCGCTCCTCGATGTGGATGCCAAGAAAATCTCCCGCTTTATCCGCTCGCAGGGCGAGCTGAAGGCCATCAAGATCATCGGCATTGCGGAACACCTGGACCAGGGGCGGGGACAGGCGCTGCTGCAGGTCGGTTTTGACGCTTACCTGTCGAAGCCTTTCGATATGCAGTCCCTTTTGAGACTCCTTGAGTCCGGGGCGGCCGTTTACTAGGCCGATTGCTCGGTCGCAAGATCGGCGATGCCATTCTCTTTATTTTGCTTCTCTCGGTGCCCTTGCGCTCAGCTCCCACGATTGCTCATGCCGGTTGATGGGTGACGTTTCGCCCTCCAGGCTGTCGCTGGCGCGCGCCGCTTCCCACACCTGTTCCGCTCCCGTTCGGCGTTTCATCTTGGATGCATTCTGCGGTATGATTTCACTGCGGAGCCAGGTGAACGAGCGGGCTCGGCGAGGTGTTCGTTCTCATGATCATCACGATTGACGGTCCGGCGGGTTCGGGAAAATCGACGGTGGCGCGGAAACTGGCTGCGCGGCTGGGGATCGCGTACCTCGATACGGGAGCCATGTACCGGGCGATTGCGCATGCGGCACTCGAGCGCGGCGTGGACTGCGGGGATTCGGAAGCCTTGGCGGATGTGGCCCGGTCGGTGGATCTGGAGGTGAACTGCGGTCCGACGCATACTCGCGTGGAGGTTGACGGGAGGGATGTCACTGAGGCGATTCGCACGATGGCCGTCAGTGTCGCCAGCTCTGCGGTGGCCGGCCAGGAAGGCATCCGCAACCTGCTCGTCGAGCACCAGCGTCGACTTGGCGCGAAGCTGGGTTCCTTCGTGACGGAAGGGCGGGATCAGGGGAGCGTCGTCTTTCCATCCGCCGATGCGAAGTTCGTCCTGGATGCCGCGGTTGAGAAGCGGGCCGAACGTCGCCACCGCGAAATGCTGGCCGACGGCGAAGACGTATCGTTCGAGGAAGTGCTGGAAAACCTCAACCGTCGCGACGACGTTGACTGCAAGCAATGGGTCCCTTTGTTGGAGCCCGAGGCCGCGATCCTCATTGACACGACCCACATGAGCTTGAAGGACGTCGTGGACCGCCTGGAGTCTGAGATCAAGTCTATCTGCACAAGAGGAAGTGAAAGCGGCTAGGCCGTTCCACGCTTCAGGCGGGCAAGGTGTTTGCCCCGGGTAAGGACCGTTGGGTGGGCTTTTTGCCCCCGGGGAGCCGGTGGCCTCTGCAATTTCCGCTTGCTGAAGTGTGTACAAGCGGGCGGAACGCGTTTGCACCGTCGTCCGGCCGCTGCGCGGGGATGTTTTCGTTGACGTAAGTCTTGAATTGGGCTAAGTTAACGGCGGCAGGAGGCCCGGATTCCTTTCTTCGTGT
>CP070718.1:1156578-1157630 GCA_020350565.1 Phycisphaerales bacterium | reverse complement strand
TGCGCCTATGCCATGTTCTTATACGGGTGCCTCTGCTTGTGCTTCCGTCCGTTGGGTAAGAAGATGACGAAGGCACTCCTTTTGCGCTTTCTTTTTGTCTTGGTCTTGCTCGTTGAGTGGCTCGTCCTAACGGACCCTTGGACTTACTGGTCTCTCATATTCGAGTAACACATTCTTTCATTTGTGAGTCTGCTAAAAAAGCCTTGAGGTGATGACGAGAGCCCCGTTGCCCGAGGGCGGCGCCTGCCCGTGCCTTAAGCCCGTTGACGAGTGCACGGGCAGGCTCGATTTCTTGTACCTCAGGGAGCTGGATACGCAGGTAGATTAGTCCAGTCAGTATCTGGGATGGCCTACGCCTGCCCATGCCACCCAATGCTGAACGTGTATAAAGGCCTGCCCATGCCACCCGACCGGCATGAGTTCGGCTTTCAAGCGGCGCCTGCCCGTGCCTTGAGCTCATTGACGAGTGCACGGGCAGGCTTGACTTCTTGTACCTCAGGGACCTGGATACGCAGGTAGAGTTGTCCACTCAGTACTTACGATTGCCTAAGCCTGCCCATGCCACCCGATGGGGGATTGGTCGGCTCGTCTATACTTCCACGCCGAGTTGTTTTGCCGCGGCGTCGGTGGTCTGGTCGATGAGGACGGCGATGGTCATGGGGCCTACGCCGCCGGGGACGGGGGTGATGAGTGAAGCGGGCTCGATGGCGCCTTCGAAGTCAACGTCGCCGATGAGGCCCGGGTTGTAGCCGGCGTCAATGACCACCGCGCCGACCTTGATCCAGCCGCCCTTGACGAAGCGGGGCTTGCCGACGGCGGCGATGATGACGTCCGCGTTGCGACAGATGGAAGGCAGGCCCCGAGTTCGCGAGTGACAGAGCGTGACAGTAGCCTGGGCGTTGATGAGCATGGAGGCCATGGGCCGGCCCAGGATCGGGCTTCTTCCAATCACTACGGCGTGCGCCCCGTCCAGCTCGACGGTGTATTCCTCGAGGAGCCGCATGATGCCGCGCGGGGTGCAGGAGGCGTAAGCGGGCATGCCGAGGATGACG
>CP070718.1:1148392-1156478 GCA_020350565.1 Phycisphaerales bacterium | reverse complement strand
GACTGCGGCGTCTCGATGAACGTCGCCGCCGTCCGAAGCGGCGCGGCAACCGTTTCGTTGCCTTGCCCGTCACGGGCGCGCCCCGTGTAGCCGTACAGGCGGTTGGTCAGCAGACCGCCGTCGGCGTAGAAGTTCGACGACTGCCAGCCGCTGTCATGGCCGCCCGGCACCTGCACGTCGACAAACTCGAAATAGTACTCCACCGGTGGCGAGCCGGCGTCGCTGCTCGGCGTCACGCTCATCGCAATGTTGGATTCGGTCACCGCGTACGGTTCCGCGACCCACGTGGTCGGATTCGGCTCCGGGGGATCGTTGTCGACCGGGCCGTTCACGTTGAGCACGAATTCACCGACGGAACCGTTCCAGCCGGAGACACGGATGACATACGCCGTGCCCACCGTCACCGAAATGCTCACCTCCGACTGCTGCCCGCAGGTGTCGTCTTCGCAGGCGATTTCATTTGCGGAGGTTCCCGGACAGAAATTGTGGATGGAAAGGACGGTGTCAAACGAAGAATCGCAGGTATCGACGGTCAACGTCCCATTGGCTTCCGCTATGTACACGTACCAGACGTCCGGCGTCGAGCTTGAATCACCGCAGCTTGCCGAACCGTCGTTCGTCGCCGAGGACGTCGTTCCGTAGTAAGAGCCGTTCTCCACCGACATTGCATCGGAACAGTCATCATTGAACGGTTGTGATGGACACAGCGTCGCGATGGCGTCCTGCAGGGCCGGCCGGTCAATGCGGGTAGCTGTGTTCGAGCAGTTGAAACTGCAGTGCGTGATAATCCCGATGATCTCGTCGTTGCGCACCAGCCCCGAACCGGAGTTGCCGTACGTCACGTCGCCATTGTACGTGTAGCGGTCATTGAACCGCACGACAATCGAGCCGTCGGTAAATTGCTGAGTTGCACTGAGCGTGGGGTCGTCATTGTCCACGCCGTATCCCCACACCTGGGCGGATTGACCGCCCTGAGCCAACGTTTCAGAGAGGGGCCGAAACTCGCCGTACCGCTCGAAGATCGTCTCACCCAGGTTGTTCACCCCGGTGGTCATCACCGACCAGTCATTGCCCACGCCACCGTTGAGAAAGATGCGGTCGGTGATGGGGAACTGGTCCGCTACCGGCGGGTTGTTGCTTGAACAATTGGGATCGGAATCGGGCACGTTGAATTGAATGATGTTGTCCCAGCCGCCGTCAGAGCAGTGTCCCGCCGAGACCACACAACTGTTGACGCTGTAAACCGAGCCCGAACAGCCGACGGGAGTAATGCGCCCCGACCAGAGCTGGTTCGATGGCGTTCGGTCGTCTGAACCGCAGATGCCGCAATCATCCTGCGCACACGGCCCTCTAGTTCCCCCTTCCACGATATGTACGGCGACCTCCTCCATGACGAATCGATTGTTTGTTGTGCCGGGTGCTGTCACCAACTCGATAAGCACGGTGTCACCGTTGAAGTACGCGGACGTATTGTTCCACATCGCAAAGCCCGACGCATCCAGTTCCTGCACTTCCCCGTCCAGCGCCGACATCATGCGAATGTAGCTGCCCGCCTCCAATTCGATGAGGCCGAAATAAAGGCGGACCCAGGCTGCATCCTGAACCATCACCGACTCTTGATACGCAACCGTGTCGCTTCTCGTCGGGTTCCCTTGCGTCCTGCTGTCCATCGAATAGGGAACAAACTCACCGACGGGAAACTCAAGCGTCGACTGTGCTGACGCCGACGTCGCAAAAACGGCAAACAGGAACAATGATACTCGCGCAGTCACCTTGTACATGGGCTTCTCCATTCGACCACCAAGATGTATCGAGTCCGCGCCGCAACGGGCCATCTCGTCCGCACCACGCTTTAGAGCGCAAACCGACTCGAAGGGCCTGTGCATCCCTTCTCCGACCGAGAACACGAAAACCGGATCGTCCCCAAGCTTCAGCCCTTGTAGAACACTCTCGCAAGGCGCGTCCGCGGGTTACCCATCGACGCCGCAGGTCCGGGGAGAGAAACCGTGCCCACGGCCCGTCGAAGCCAGCTCACCCCCAGCCGGGTCGTCGAGGGAACGCATCACGCACGCTCAGGACCGTTCGAACACCTGTGCGGCCCGCACAACGGTTTCCGAACCCCTTCGCCTGAAGGAAAGAGGAATCCCCCAAGAGGCAAGAAAGAGCCACCCTCGACCGCTGGAGGTTGAAGCAGCTCTGACCCCCAAATGTCCCCCCGAAACGGCACAGAGAGCCAGTATTACTTTAGAGGATGGGACAGGAGTTGTCAAGGATTGTCGAGCTTTGTGATCTCACCCGACAGCACGCAGACCCCTCAGAAACGAGCTACGTCTGTTGAATTCAGCCCCGTGAGCCATGGAAGATTGGGGATTCCGAGGCGCGGGGGGCCACGATGCCGATAAGAGCAGGCCGGTTTCGGATAGGTGAGGCGCCCCAATAAACGGCATGGTTGTCCCGTTATCGCGACCGGTCTGAACATTTGTGGCGGCTTCTGGAAAAGTGCACCGCGGCCCCTCTGGTCAAAACCTCCGAGGCAAGAGGGGCCCTGACGAACCCCGTGTGAAGGTGATGGCAAGGAACAGAAAAAGGGGGCCTGCGACAGCTCGACCTCGAGCCGCCAGAGCTACTTTGCAGACAGGGCAAGAATGCCTTCGCGCAGGTCGTCGAAGTGGAGGCCGAGGGCGGCCAACGTGCGCTGGGCGACGCTGCCTCTTTCCTTGCTCAGCGCGAGCAGCAAATGCTCGGTGCTGACCTCCTTGGCCTCGAGCTGCTGACACTGCTCGATCGCGGTCGCCACGACGTTCTTGAAATGCGGCGTGCCGGGAAGTCGACCGAACACCCAGGTTTCCTCCATGCTTTTCCGCACGAGCTTGTCAACCTCCGCCCTGAGCTTCTCCGCCGTAACCCCGCGTTCCGCCAGGACCTTGGCACCAATCCCCGTGCTCTCTTTAAAGATCGCCAGGAGAACGTGTTCCGTGCCCACGTACTCCTGTTCATACTCGCGCGCAAACTCATTGGCGAGCTGGATCACCTTGGCTACGCGTTTGCTCGACTTCGGCAGCATAGGCTCGTTCGTCCTGGAAGCGCGATTTCCGATCGCCGGGCGATTAACCACCACCGATCCCACGCAATCGTCGAATTCAGTCGGATGATTCTTCAGCCGCGGTGGTCGAAGGCAGATCCGGCTGATGACGAATCATCCTCTCTCGCACACAATCATACCCAAGGCTGATGGCGGCCACAACAATGGCCGTCAGTAAGGTAATTTTTACGATGCGCAGCCGATTGCTGACCTCCCGATCGCGCCACTCTGCCAACCGACTGTCTATCTCGTCCAGTTTACGATCGATACGCCGCTCAATCTCATCCAGCTTCTCGGCCACGTACTGATCCGCGACGCCGCGCAGCTTCTGGGCGATCCCGCCCACGACCCCGGACTCAGCAATGTGCTCCTTGAGGGAAAGACCATTCTCCTGCTCCGGAAGAAACCGATAATCGTCCGGCTCTTCACTTCGCTCGACGACACGCGCAATCAGCCAGCCCATGACGGCGCGGCGTCTGCGACGCACCTTCGGCCAGAAGCCTTCCAAATGCCGGAGGCGCATCTCGATGGAAGCCCGCGTATCCCTCGGTTTGATTTCCAGGCCGCGAAGGCCCGCCAGGGCCCGGAGACCTCGGTCTGAAAGTCCCTCGAACGAGACTTTGTTCACCCGGGCTATGTGCGAGGCCAACGTTTCTTTGCTGGCCGACCTCCGCACCGGCAGCCGCGCCCAGACAACAACATCGAGCAGCGCGTCTCGATCGAGCCCCACCAACAGCTCCTGACGCTCTCGGATGATGCGGAGCAACTCGCCGCGAGGCGTCTCTTCACTGACGTCGAGGCCCAGCTCGCCGGCATAGGCAACCAGCGTGTCGTGGGGTAACTCCGAAAGGGATGTGGATGAACTGTCCGTTAGCTCGCCCATGATTGGCGTGTCATTCTACCGCCAATGAGCACCAATCAACAGCAACAGAACGATCAGCAATATGCCGATGACGGCAACGTCCGGCATGAAGCGACGAAGCCTGGTGCGCAGTAACTGAACGATGAGGTAGCGACGAAGCAGGCCTACTCCGCGCGGATCGTCCACGCCAAAGGACTGCCAGCGCCACATGAAACAGGCCAGCTTCACGACCGTGTAGCTGGCCACGAGCACCGTTAGAATAAACCGATAGAAGTCGAATAAATCGAAATCAGGCAATTCCGCTCACCCCGTTATGCTTCGGCTGCGGTGCGCGATGCCCAGCAACATGAGAAATCAGATGGGCCACGCGGAGAATCAGCGAGGCCATGGAGATACCCGGATCGGCCCCCGTGAACTCACACGGAGGCGCTCGACGGTCGTCCACCCTACACCATACGCCGACGCATCAGCATGAGCGACACGAGGCCAAACAGCGGCATGATCGAACCCAGAGCGCCGCAGGCAATGCCGCCACCGGAACCGCCATTAGCCCCCTCGCCCGGAATAACAACGTCTCCGAAGTTGTCGTTGTCCACAGCGGGGAAGACCGTGATCAGACGCGAGGCGGTCGTCCGCACGGTCTGCCCATTGGGGGCCAAGGTCGTCACCGTCACGGTAACCGGATAAACGATCACGGCATCCGTGTCGTTCTGGTACGTATGCGGGACGACAAGGCTCGTCGCCGTCGTCCCATCGCCCAGGTCCCAAAACACGGACTGGAAGGTACCCACTAGCGATTCCGCGTCGATGGTCAACTCGACTGCGAACGGGGCGGTGCCGGTATCCACGTCGGAGCCCGCCGTGCCCGCAACACCCACAAGGATTTCGATGTCGTTATCTCCGACCGGGCCCGTTGTCCCGCCACCGCCGTCCACAAAGATGTTGATCCGTGCCGTATCGGAGTTGCCCTCAATGTCCTCCATATAGAGTTCCGCCGTGAAGGTCCTGCGGTCCCCGGGCAGCACTTGGTACGTGTACGTGCCGGTGCGCTCCCGAGTATTGACGGTCTCTGCATCGCTGATATCGAAGTCCCATGCGGTCTCCGACTTGTTGATCGCCAACGTGCTCACCGCATTCCCGACAAACCTGACGGTCAGCGGCGAAGTGCCACTCTTCGGTGTTGCATCGATGCTGACCGAAATCGTGGGGGGAATCTCGGTCGGGCCACCGCCGGGATCGGCGTCGCTCGTGTCAGCCCTGACCCCGAACGAGTAGCGACCGATATTGCTTCGCCCATAGAACGCAAAGTACTTCGTATCAGCCGACTCTTCGAAGCGAAGAACGTGCGGTGACCCCGCCTCACACCGCTCCGTACCAGTAACACAATCATCGAAGATCAAGCGGAGTCCGGCCGGCAAGGGCGCAGGCTCCACCAGACTGCAACCCACTTGACCCCTCGAATAGCAGGCTGCATCCTCCGGCATGAAATCGATCAGCTGATCGCTCTCGAGCACGAGGAATTCACCGGTCCCGACCTCCTGCTCCCAGCGAAGCGTGTCGCCGACAACCTGAACGTTGCTAGGCGCCTCGGGCCAAGTGAGTCCGCCGTTGGTCAACGAGTCCAAGGCGGCTTCCACCGCCTTCAATGCGTTGACGCGTCCATAACCGTACATGACGCTCCTATGGGTCACGCCGTCGTAATCCGCCTGCTCCGGGTCAATCTGATCGGCCGTGTGTTCCATGATCAACCGCACATCGGTAGCGGTCAGACCAGGATTAACCGACAGAATGAGGGCCGCAACGCCCGCCGCGATCGGGCATGCCGCGGATGTGCCGCCAAAGGTCCGCGTGTAGTCACCGTCCGAGTCGATGTCAGAGAGCGTCGTCAGCCCGAGAAGATCGTCGTAGACGAATCCACCGCGATTGTACCCGTCCTCGGCATAACCGGCGTCGTCCTCGTTGTCCGTGGTCGTGATCGCGTCGAGGCCCACATCGTTGCTGGGAGCCAGCACGTTCATATAGTCCCCGAAATTGCTGTAGCTGGCCAAAACGTCGTTCTGGTTGCTCGCTCCAACGCCGATGACCTCAGGCAGGCTCGAGTAGTCATCGTCACGGCCAAGCTGAACGGCGTCGTTGCCCGTCGCAAAAACCACCACCATCCCTCGACCGCCTCGACCCTCCTGGAAGGCGGTCCTGATCGCCTCTTCGATCACCGTGCTGTTGGGACCGTCCGTGCCCCAACTGTTGATGTGAACGTCGACGCCCTCCTGTCGGGCGAAAGTGAAGACGCCAGCGACCTCGAAGTCCGACAAGTCTTCGAACACAGCTCGGGAGCAGGTGAAATTCGCAAGATACGCCACGCCGCGAACACCAACTTGGTTGCCTGAAGCCACCGCAATGCCCATCACCGCGGTTCCATGGCGGTCACCAATGCTCTTGGGGCGCGGGTCGTCAAAGCCTGGGTCGTTGGATGGAAGGGACGGATCATGCCCAGTCCCGATGAAGTTGTTGCGCAGGTCTCGGTGATCAACGTCGCATGCGTCGTCGAACATGCCCAGAACAACATCCTGGCCCTCGGAAATGGACCAAGCCTCAACCGCCTGGATCACTTCCAGATGCCACTGGCTGTTGAAGTATTCGTCAAGGATGCCCGCAGCCTGACGCGTCTTGATCGGACGGATCAAGTTAGGTTGCGCCCAAGCCACGCGATCGTCATCGTTGAGCTCCTCAGCGAGGCGAACCTCGTTGGCTTCCCCATCGCTCGGGCGGACGCGGTAGACGCCGCTCAAACCTTCGGCAGACACAACATCCTCAGGGTCCATGCCGTACTCATCGAGGAATGCTGCTCGTTCCCCTTCCGTCACGCCCTCGGCGAACTTCAGAACGATCGTGCCGGTCGAAAGCATGGGGGAATCGATGCCCTCGAAGCGGTAGACCGGCCGGATGGCCTCGATAGCGTCGCCGACCAAGGCCCGGTTCCGACGCTCTACAGACGTGTCGGCAACCTTGAACAGACGAACACCCTTGCGGCCCCCTCGGAACAGAGGCTGCATCACACCGATCCCCTCGTTAGCCATCGATTGCGATCGCTTCTGAACGTTCATGCCGGGCTTGAAATAGACGGCGAACTCGGAATCCGATTTGACCATCGGCCAAGCTCTTCCGCTCGACATAACGTAGCTCCCATCCTGCGCGAGGGCGGGAGCGGCCAGGAATCCGATGAACAGAAGCAGGCACGCGGGGCGTACGGCCAGGTATACGAAAGAACAGTCGCGGCGAAAGCGGATCATAACTCGGTTACCTCACGCAACGGGAGATGTAAATCGGCATCATCCCCACGGATCCAGGCGGGCAAGGAGCACCCTGCTCCTGCCCCGGAAAGCATACAACTTGTTTCCAGGCATGACCGTGCGGAAAGTCCTGCTGAACAAACCATCCGTCCTGCCAGTCCCAGGGACCGGCAGGAACCGTGCCTACCCACGGCGCACACGATCCTACCGCAGCGTCGTATTCTTCTCAGAAGCCAGATTTCCTGTCAAGGTCGGACAGGATTGCACGGAGTCTCCAAGCTGATGTCCACACAATAGTTATATTCGCTGGAGTCGATGCCCCGGGGCGGACTTCGCGGAATGCCGCTATTATGGGCGGCCATCGTGTTTCCAGGCTGCAAGCCACGCGTCGTGGGTGGCTCCGTCGAACATCACCCAGCGCACCAGCCTTGGCAGCTCGTTTGATACGAGAAAATCGCGGGTGGCACCCAGCGAAATGCGAGCAGCTTGGTCCAACGGGTAGCCGTAAACGCCGCAACTGATCGCAGGAAAGGCGACCGTTTCGCACCCGTACTGTGCCGCGATCGACAGGGATTGGCGGTAGCAGGACGCGAGGAGCTCCGCTTCCTTATGGCCTCCCTGGCGCCAGACCGGTCCGACGGTGTGAATCACATATTTGGCGGGCAGCTTATACCCTTTGGTGATGCGTGCCTGGCCCGTCGGGCACCCGCCCAGGCCGCGACATTCCTCCAGCAGCTCCGGGCCCGCCGCTCGGTGAATCGCCCCATCCACTCCTCCACCGCCCAAGAGCGAGCTGTTGGCCGCATTCGCAATCGCGTCAACCTGCTGCCGGGTGATATCGCCACGGACGAT
>CP070718.1:1140502-1148292 GCA_020350565.1 Phycisphaerales bacterium | reverse complement strand
CGTAAGCCTATCGGCCATTAAAGCGGCGTTGCAACCCGGCAAAGTCCGGTCCCTTTCGAAACCCCGTCCCGGCAAGATCGAACGCGCCCGAACCATCGCCCCTGCGCCGCTGGGTGATCCGTCGGCCCCGCAGACGGCAGTCAGCAGTTTCGCTACGGGACGGTTCGTGCCCGATGTGGCGCTCAGCGCAGGTGGTACCCGCGAAACGAAGGTCCAAGTCGACAGAGGAGAAAGACGATCTGCGCACCCGGGCGTACCGATGATGCAGGCCGCCGACTTGCGCGGCTTCGCTCCGCTCGCCACATGCGGATTGCGAGACCCTCGGACTAACATAACAAGTGGCACCATCCATGGGGGCGGGTCACGACGTCAATCCTACCTTCTAAACCATGGCAAGGCAGCGGATCGGGGCAGGGGCAACACTACCGTATGCCCCGACGAACCGTTGAGAGGCGGGCGTGCCCGACGCGACGACGCACCGGCCCATGTCCTAGCCGGGGCTGTCGGCGGACCTGGGCAAGGACCCGGCTGCGCGCTCCGCCGCGGTTCCTGCAACACTCAGTCGATGCCGGTACCGTAGCCAGACTCCAGGTATGCTGGCGACGTGCGGGTGAGTCGAACGGGCCTGCTTTGTTTCCGTCGGCTTGCTCTCTCGACACCACGTCTCTAAGATTGTTGGTGTTTTCGGGCATGAGCCACCCAAAGTTAAGTCATTCGGCGAGAGTGCAACACCCGGCGGGATCGGGAGGAGGACCGGACATGAAGAGTCTGCAAGTGACATTCTGGGTAACGACGTGGGTTGTTATGGGTTCGGTGCTGGCCGGATCGGTGCAGGCCGAGGATTCGCCAGGGCTTCCTGCGCCACACGGCGAGGTCGAGAAAGCCTTTCGTCCGCAGCAGCACTTCTCGCCCTACGCGGGGCGCGATTTTCCGACCCGCGTGTACTGGGGCGACACGCACCTGCACACGGCACTCTCGATGGATGCTGGTTCGTTCGGGTGCCGGCTCTCGCCCGAGGACGCGTACCGGTTTGCGCGGGGCGAGGAAGTCACGAGTTCGACGGGTCTGCAGGCCAAGCTCTCCCGTCCGATGGACTTTCTTGTGGTCGCCGACCACTCGGACAACATGGGCTTCTTCCCGCGCCTTTACGCTGGCGACCCCGCGTTGCTTGCAGACGAGACCGGACGGCGCTGGTACGACATGATCCAGGAGGGGGGAGAAAGCGCTGTCAAGGTTGCGGTGGAGGTCATCGTCGCCTTCTCGCAAGGGACTTTCCCGCGCGCGCTTCAGTCGCTGCCTGGCGACCCTGCGTACCGCTCCGCGTGGGAGGTGATGATTAACGCGGCGGACAAGTACAACGATCCCGGCAGGTTCACCGCCTTCATCGGCTATGAATGGACTTCGAACACCGGCGGCAACAATCTGCACCGCGTCGTCATCTTCCGCGACGACGGATATAAAGCCAGCATGGTACTGCCGTACACTGTTCTCAAACCACTCGGCAGCGATGATCCGCGCGACTTGTGGAAGTGGATGAGCGCCTACGAGGAGAAGACCGGCGGACAGGTCCTCGCCATCCCCCACAATGGCAACCTCAGCAACGGAATCATGTTCCCGATCGTCGACTCCTTCACCGGCCGTTCGTTCGACCGTGCGTACGTCGAGACGCGGGCCAAGTGGGAGCCCATCTATGAAGTCACCCAGATTAAGGGGGATGGCGAGGCGCATCCGTTCCTTTCGCCAAATGACGAATTCGCCGACTACGAAACGTGGGACCAGGGCAACCTAGACCTTAGCGTCCCTAAGAAGAAAGAGATGTTGCAGTACGAGTACGCCCGCAGCGCGCTGCAGATCGGCCTGCAACTCGAGCAGAAGCTCGGGGTGAACCCGTACAAGTTCGGTATGATTGGCGCGACGGACAGCCACACTGCGCTCGCCACGGCGGCCGAGGAAAACTTCTTCGGCAAGCACTCCGGCACCGAGCCTAGCGCCGATCGCTACAAGCACCCGATGGCCTCGACGCCCGGCGGCAGGTATGAAAGCTGGCAAATGGTAGCGTCGGGGCTGGCCGGAGTCTGGGCAAAGGAGAACACCCGCGAGGCCATCTTCGACGCGATGATGCGTAAGGAGACCTACGCCACCACGGGCCCACGGATGCTGGTGCGTTTCTTCGGTGGCTGGGAATTCACCGACGCGGATGCGCGGCATCGGCTCCCGGCCGACGTGGGCTACGCCAAGGGTGTTCCGATGGGCGCCGACCTCCCATCGGCACCGGACGGTGCCGAGGTGCCGACGTTCCTGGTCGCGGCTCTCCGGGATCCGCTCTCCGGCAATCTCGACCGCATCCAGATCGTCAAGGGCTGGGTGGACAGCGACGGCCAGCGTCACGAACGCGTCCACGACGTCACCTGGGCTGGCGATCGCGAACCCGACGAGAATGGCAAGCTGCCGCCGGTCGGCAACACTGTGGACGTCGCAAACGCAACCTGGACCAATACGATTGGCGCGCCGGAACTCATCGGCGTGTGGTGCGACCCGGACTTCGACCCGTCTCTGCCGGCCGTGTACTATGCGCGGATTCTCGAGATCCCGACGCCGCGCTGGACGGCGTACGACGCGAAACGCTTTGGCGTGAAAATGCCGCCCGAGGCGTCCATGGTCACACAGGAGCGGGCCTACACCTCGCCGATCTGGTACGTGCCGAAGCAATGATCGGTCCCCATGAAAAAGTTGGTCCATGAACCGCTCGTTCATTTTCTGCTCGTCGGCGCTGCGCTCTTTGTGATCTTCTCTCTGCGACCCGATCAGGCGGCGCCAGCGGATGATCACATTGTGGTTTCCGCCGACAAGATCAAGCACCTCGCGGTGCTCTTCGCGCGTACGTGGCAACGCCCGCCGACGCCGGCGGAACTCGAAGGGTTGGTGGATGAGTACGTTCGCGAGGAGGCCGCTTACCGCGAAGGCCTGGCGCTCGGCCTTGACAGCGATGACACAATCATCCGCCGACGGCTCCGACAGAAGCTCGATTTCATCGCCGAGGATCTGGTCGGTCAGATCGAACCGACCGACGAGGTGCTCGGCGACTATTTGGCGGCCCATGTCGACGATTTCCGGATAGACCCGCGCTTCTCATTCTGCCACGTCTACCTCAATCCCGACCAGCGTGGCGAGGACGTCGATACGGACGCGCGTGAACTGCTCGTCATGTTGAACGGCGATCCGTCGATCGATCCAGCCGCGCTCGGCGATCGAATCCTGCTCGAACACGCCTATGCCGACGTATCCGCGCGCGACATCGCCGGCCTCTTCGGCCGCCAGTTTGCCAGCGCGGTCGCGGAGTTGCGGACCGGCGACTGGCACGGGCCGATCCGTTCCGGCTACGGCGTGCATCTCGTGCGGTTGGATGGGCGGAGCGGGGGACGGATACCCGAACTTGCCGAGGTGTATGACGCTGTTCGCCGCGAGTGGGAGAACGCGGGGCGCCTCGAGGTCCTCGAGCGATTCTACCGTGAGATGCTGCAGAAGTACGAAGTCACGATCGAATGGCCGGAGGCCAAGCCGAATGGAGGCGATGAATGAAGCGCTGGTGGCCGGGAGTACTGCTTACGGGCTTTGTGATCGCGCCCCACGCGGCGGCGCACGAAGTCCGCCCGGCGTACCTTGAACTGCAGCAGACTCGCGCAGACAGCTTCGACGTGCTCTGGAAGACGCCGGCGCGCGGAGACCTGCGGCTGGGCCTGTACGTGCGCTTGCCGGAGGAGTGTGTGGTCCTCTCCGAACCGCGCGGGGTCTTCAGGGGAGGCGCGTATATTGAGCGCTGGAGCGTGCGGCACCCCCAGGCGCTGGTGGGAACAACGATTTACATCGATGGTTTAGAGTCGACGCTAACAGACGTGCTGGTGCGGATCCATCGGTTGGACGGATCGACGCAGGTGGCGCGGTTCATGCCGGAGCGTCCGGCGGTGGTGGTCGCCGGCGCGCCGAAACGGTGGCAGGCGGCAGGAACATATCTGGCCGTTGGAGTAAGGCACATTCTCGGCGGTGTAGATCACCTGCTGTTTGTCCTCGGTTTGCTGTTTCTCGTTCAGGGTCGGTGGGTGCTCGTCAAGACGATCACAGCCTTCACGATCGCGCACAGCATCACTCTGGCCATTGCGACGCTCGGGTATGCCGAGGCGCCCGTCAAAGTGCTCAATGTTCTGATCGCGATGAGCATTCTCTTTCTCGGACCGGAGATCGTTCGACTGCACCGGGGCGAAACGAGCCTCACGATCCGGCAGCCGTGGGTGGTTGCGTTCGCGTTTGGCCTGCTGCATGGGTTCGGCTTTGCGGGTGGTCTGACCGAACTGGGGCTGCCGCAATCGGAGATACCTCTGGCGCTTCTGATGTTCAACATCGGAGTAGAATTGGGCCAACTCAGTTTCGTGGCTGTCCTTCTCGGCTTGGCAGCCTCGTTCAGAGTGCTAGAGTTTCGGTGGCAGCGGTGGGTGAGACTGGTGCCGGCGTACGTGGTCGGAACGCTTGGGGCGTTCTGGGCGACGGCGCAGTTGGCGGCCATGTTTGGGCGCTAGCAGGAGCGTGAAGATGCAATGGTCGAGAACGAGGCATCATTCCTGTCTCAGTTGGCTCGCAGCAGCGTGCGCCCTCTGTATTTCCACGCCCGCCTTGGCACATGAAGTTGGAGAATCGGCTGGCGGTTTCTTCAGCGGGCTGTCCCACCCGGTTTCCGGGCTCGATCACGTGGCCGCCATGATTGCCGTCGGGCTTTGGGGCGCACAGCTGGGCAACCCAGCCTTGTGGATCCTGCCGGTCATGTTCCCCCTGGTCATGGCGACGGGGGGGTTCCTTGGACTCGTAGGGATTCCGCTGCCGGCCGTCGAAGTCGGTATCGCGCTCTCGGCCATCGTGTTGGGCCTTATGGTGGTGCTGCAAGCCAGACCGCCGTTGGTCACGTCGATCGCGATCGTCAGCGTCTTCGCAGTCTTCCACGGTCATGCCCATGGAACGGAATTGCCGGAGGGGCAGAACGGCCTCGTGTACAGCATCGGATTCGTCCTGGCCACCGGCCTGCTCCACTTGGTCGGCATCTTGATCGGGACCATCCACTATTGGGAGCGCGGCAAGATTGCCCTGCGAACGCTTGGCGGCCTGGTGCTTGTGGGGGGACTTTACTTCTTTTGGAGGGCCATCGAGTGACGTGGCGTCGATCAGTCTGCTGGCCCGGCATCGTTGTCGCCTTTTGTTTCGTCCCGGAAGCTCATGCACATCTCGTGTCGACTGAACTCGGACCGTTCTACGACGGGGCTGTGCATCCGTTGGTGACGCCGGAAGATCTCATGACCATTCTGGGGCTCTCGGTGTTGGCCGCCTTTGGTGGTGCGAGGGCGGGGCGGACGCTGCTGCTTTCGCTCTCCCTTGCCTGGTGCGTCGGCGCATTCACGGCATACAGCATCGCCGAAGTGGATTGCCAAGTCCCACTTCTGACGGCGGCCCTCCTCTTGCTGTTGGGCGTGACCGGGTTGTTCAAGGCGAGCCCGCCCACCTGGCTTCTCGGCGCCGCCGGAGGAGTCATCGGCCTGATCCGGGGCGCCATGAACGGCGGCTCCGCACGCGCTCAGGACGGAGAGTGGCTTTGCGTGGTCGGCATCGTGACCAGCGTGTTCGTTCTCGCTGCATTATTGGCGGGTCTCACAGTGGTTCTGGAGCAGCGCAGGGTGACGATCGTCCTGCGGGTCGCGGCGAGTTGGATCGCCGCCAGTGGTCTACTGATGCTTGGCTGGGAGCTCCGTGGTCTCGCCACGGCGACGTAATGCATGTGAACCGCCGCAGCATAAGCGGAGGAAGATGGCGGGAACCGACTGGCATCGCCGCGAACTGATCGTACCCAACAAGACACTCGTTACCAGTCAGATCATCAACTGGACACATTCGGACCCGATTACGCGTGTCGATGTGCCCGTCGGCATCGCCTACGGCTCCAATACCAAGCTGGCGCGATCTGCTCCTCAAGTCGGCGCGAGAGTGCGATCTGGTTCTCCATGAACCAGTCCCAGGGGCAAAATTCAGAGGTTTCGGCGATAGTGCTTCGAATTTCGAGCTGCGCGTTTTCATACCGAACGGGGACATCTGGCCTGAAACGGTAAACGAGCTTCACACGCGCATCGACGACGAGTTCAGGCAGGCCGGCATTGAGATCGCCTTCCCCCAGCGCGACGTCCACGTGCGGTCCGTTCAAGATGTACTGCCAATCATTCAAGGTGAACTGCGACAGCCGTCAAGCTCGATGCCGGATACAACGACGGTCTCTTCGTCGGAGTCGGGGCACGCTCGAATGGGCAAGCAAAATGCCTGAATCACAAGCAGGCGCACACAGCTTTGTCGTTTTAACCAAGGAGTGCTTCGTAAAACCAGGAATAGGCCTTGATCTGGGTTCCGACGGGTCGCACACTTATGAAGCGGCGGATGCGCTCTGGCATGGAGCAAGGCGGAGTTGGATCAATACGAGTTTCCTCGCAGGGCAGTTTGCGCTTTGTGAACTGCCATTGGATGAAATGGGGACCACCGGACAGAGCATCGGGCGAGTTGGAACGCGCCATCGTCTGCGGAAAGGAGATCCCGAAATGCGATGCATCATCAAGTCTATTCTCTTACGGACGCAGTGGCTCTTCGAAAGACCCAGCTTTTCACCGCGTAAATCAGGACCGCTCCTTCTATTCGGGGTGTGTCTGCTCGCGAGTGCCAGCGGCTGTCAGCTTGGCCCCAAAGCGCTCACGGTAGGGCATGCGGGGTACGCCAATGCCGCGCGGAGAATTCTGGATGAGCAGCTACTGCTCAACCTGGTACGTCTGCGGTATCGTGAGACGCCCATCTGGCTTGATGTGACCAGCATCTCCACGCAGTTCGAATTTGATTCCTCAGGGGAGGCGAGTGGAACGCTCAACGAGAATGTCGGCCGGGAAGGCGCGTTGAACCCCAACTCCCTCGGGCTCACGGGGCGTGTTGGCTACTCGGAGCGTCCCACGATCACTTACAATATCCTCGGCGGGGAAGATTTTCTCAAACGCATACTGAAGCCGTTCAGCGTCGAGAGCATCTCACTCCTTGCCGAGTCCGGCTGGCGGGGCGATCGTGTTTTCCGTCTGACCGTTGAACGCATGAATGGTCTGCGCAACGCCCCGCGGGCATCGGGCCCGACGCCGAGCGACGCCCCTCGGTACAAGCTCTTTCTCGAAGCGGTCAGCCTGATTCAGCAGCTGGTGCACGATTATCTGATTGAATTTGAGTTCGACACGCGCGTCGAGTACATCAGCGACCCGGTGCAGTTCGAGAAGGTTGAGGGCGGCATGCTTGTCGATGCGGCGAAGATCGGTGCGGAGTTCAGGTCGGTCGATGACGGTACGAAGATGGCCCTGACCCAGGAGCAGCGCGTGCTGATCATGCGTTTCTCGCAACGTGCCGAAGAGTCCGCGGACGCGAAACGGCTGCGTGAACTGCTCGCGCTTGATGAATCGCGCATTCGTTTTGACATCGTCGATCCGGTGGATGGCGATTACGATCCGATTGAACCGAGGGAAGGGTTGGGCAACATCTCCATCGACACGCGGTCGTTTATGGGCGTTCTTTATTACCTGTCCAACGCGATCGCCGTTCCGGCGGAGGACATGGTGTCCGGCCCGGTCACCATGACGATCGACGAAACCGGCGAAGCCTTCCAATGGCAGACACTGCTCGGAGACATTTTCGTCGTCCATCACAGCAAGAACCGACCAAGCAAGGCCGCCGTTGCCGTG
>CP070718.1:1137329-1140402 GCA_020350565.1 Phycisphaerales bacterium | reverse complement strand
GGCTCGCGGATCGTTCTTTGTCGCAATGATGGTCACGTACGCTACACGCCGGAACAAGTCCATGAGGTGCCCTCATCACAAGGGCCCCTCGGCTTTTCCGCAGAGGATGCCGACGCGGACGGTGACTTGGACGCGCGCGTGACCGTCAACCTGCGCGAACGCTTGTACGTCAACGGCACCTCCATCACGCCTGGCAGCGAACACGGCCCGCGGATGCTGCTGATGATGAACGATGGTGCCGGTCGATTCGAAGTCATATCATCGACCGTTCGTGTAGATCCGACGGCCCGCGACGAAGGCCTTCAATGGCCGACCGACGTCCGCGTTGACTTCGGCAACGACGGTTTCGAAGACCTGATCACCTCGTTCGGCGGGCCCACTTTTCGGCAGCGAATCCATTCTGGCGATCACAAACGCCACGCGGGCTTCCTCAACCTTGAGTCCCGCACACAGGTCGCTGGACCGGGAACGGAGGAGTTCATCGATGTCTCCGCTCTGCTGGGACTCGACCTTCCGGACGACGGGACGGCGTTTGCGGTCACCGATTGGAACGGCGATGGGCAGCTTGACTTGTGGCTCAGGAACCGATCGGGCCCGCAGTTGCGGTTCCTCCGCAACGTCGGCACACCGCAACACCATTGGCTGGCCCTGAAACTGACCGGAAAAACCTGCAACCGCGATGCCGTCGGCGCCGGCGTAACCGTTTGGACGGGCGAACGGAGCATCACGCGGCAAGTAGAGGCCGGTGATGGCTATCTATCGCAGTCATCCAAATGGCTGCACTTCGGCCTGGGAACGGCTCAGAAGGCTGATCGAATAGAGGTCAGATGGCCTGACGGAATGATCGAGGAATTCGTCAATCTACCAGCCGACGCCCGTTACCTCCTGACACAGGGGGCGCCGCAACCGGTCCCGGTCGCTCAGCGGAGCGTACGGCTCGCCGACACACCATTACCGGAGATCGAGGACAAGGGAGCCGAACGAATCGTCCTGGAGATTCCGATCCCCATTCCCCTTTCATTGGCAAGCCTTGCGTTGGACAAGAGTGAGCCCGATCGTGCTGTTCTGCTGTATGTCTGGTCCCATCGGGCCTTGTGGTCGAGGGGGCAGATGGCCATCCTGGCCCAGGAATACGAGAGGATCCGCGACAAGGGTCTCGAAGTCCTGGCCCTGAACGTCGACGACCCCGCGCAGCGGGGGGAGGCCGTAGCCTTCTTGGAAGAACGAGTGCTACCCCAAATGCCTCTCCATCGTTTCCGTGAGCGGCCCGCTCCCGCAAATGTTGCAGCAACGCTGGCGGTGATCGTCGGACACGTTTGCGGCGAACCGGAAGTCCTGGCCGAGCCGGTGACATTGCTGCTTGATCCGGAGGGAACCGTGCAGGCGATTTACCGCGGGCATGTTGAGATTGGGCAGATCCTCAAAGATGCCGAGGATTACGCAGGGCAGAGCCGTCCGCAGGGCGACCGGGGTGTATCAACCGGCCGGTGGTTCTCGCCGCCGAAACGTGATGGGTCCGAGCTTGCCGAACGACTGAAAAATGCCGGTTTCGTCGAAGAAGCCGAGTTTTACATGCGCATGGCCCGCAGCGTTCAACCATGATGAGGTCGCGTGGAGGCACTTGCGAAGCTTCACGTTGGAATCGACCGCTCGCATGGGCCGTCCTCTCCGACGCTGATGAAAAGAGAAAGCTCATATGAATCGCATTGACCTTTGGAAGCGTTACCAGCAATACCTTTGTGTTGCGCACTCCGTCGATCTGGCACTTGACATCAGCCGTATGCGATTCGACGACCGCTACTTCGAGCAAATGGCCCCGGCCATGGAGCAGGCTTATGAGGCGATGGAGCGATTGGAGAAGGGCGACATTGCCAACCCCGACGAAAATCGGATGGTCGGGCATTACTGGCTTCGCAAGCCCGATCTCGCGCCGACGCCGGAAATCACCTCCGACATCAAGAGCACGCTGGAGAGGATCAAGTCCTTCGCCGCCGACGTTCATTCCGCAAAAATCAAGCCTCCGACCGCGGATCGTTTCACCCGAGTGCTCTCGATCGGTGTCGGCGGCTCGGCTCTGGGGCCCATGTTTGTTCACGATGCCCTAGGTCGCTCCGAAACCGACCGAATGCCGCTGCTCTTCATGGACAACACTGATCCTGACGGAATGGAGCGCGTCCTGACGGAGCTCAAAGGCAAGTTCCCCGAGACCCTGTGCATCGTCATCAGCAAGAGCGGCAGTACGCCGGAAACGCGAAACGGCATGCTTTATACCGCGGCAGCCTATCAAGCTGCCGGACTCGAATTTGCCAGGCATGCGGTAGCCATCACAGGGGCCGGCTCCAAACTGGATCAACAAGCCGAGCAGCAGAGCTGGATCACCCGGTTTCCCATGTGGGACTGGGTGGGCGGACGGACCAGCGAGCTGAGCGCCGTAGGCCTGCTGCCGGCCGCCCTGCAGGGTCTGGACGTCGACGCCATGCTGGCCGGTGCCGCCGCGTGCGACGAAGTCACGCGGACTCGCGAAACCATGAAGAACCCCAGCGCCTTGCTGGCCTTGATGTGGTACTACGCCACGGGCGGCAGCGGCGAAAAGGACATGGTCATCCTCCCCTACAAGGATCGGCTTCTGCTGCTCAGCCGTTATCTGCAGCAGTTGATCATGGAGTCCCTCGGCAAGCGCTTTGATCTGGCCGGCCGACGCGTCGACCAGGGCATCGCCGTCTACGGCAACAAAGGATCGACGGATCAACACGCATACGTTCAGCAGTTGCGGGGCGGCGTGAACAACTTCTTCGTGACGTTCATTCGTGTCCTCGAGAGCGGTGGGGGGGATTTCCCGGTCGATCGCGTCATCACCAGCGGAGACTATCTGCACGGTTTCCTGCTCGGAACGCGCGATGCGCTGTACGAGAATGATCGCGAATCCATGACCATCACCGTCCGCCGCGTCGATGCCCGTACGATCGGCACCCTCATTGCACTATTCGAGCGTGCGGTCGGACTCTATGCTTCGCTGATCGGCATCAATGCCTACCATCAGCCGGGCGTCGAAGCAGGAAAGAGGGCCGCGGCC
>CP070718.1:1131174-1137229 GCA_020350565.1 Phycisphaerales bacterium | reverse complement strand
TGAACCACAGCGTGGCTGCCATGGAGTGTCGCTCGTCCTTTGCCGCAAGCATGCGTTGTGCGATGTAACTGCCGCCACCCGGCTCCGCTCCCGGATACCAGACCGACCACCATTGGATGGTCAATGGAATGATGAGCACGCCGAGGGTCAGGCTCCAGTCGCTGAAGTCCGGCAGCAGGCCAAGCGTTTTCACATCGACGCGTTCGACGAGGCCCCTCAAGCCGCCGACCTCGGGCTGCTTCAGGGCATAGAAGGCGGCTGCGATCACGCCCACCATTGCAATGACGAACTGGATGATGTCCGTGGCCAGAACGCCCCAAAGGCCGGACAAGGCCGAGAAAAAAACGCAGATCAAACCGCACACAAGGACCGTCTTGACGCGGTCCCAGCCGAGCATGACGTTGGCGATCTTCGCGGCCGCCAGCGTGACGGTGGCCATGATCACGCAATTGAAGAACAGCCCGAGGTAAATTGCTCGAAATCCGCGGAGGAAGGCGGCCGACTTTCCCGAATAGCGGAGCTCATAGAATTCCAGATCGGTCAGGACACCCGAGCGCCGCCAGAGGCGAGCGTAGAAGAACACCGTCATCATGCCGGTCAGCAGGAACGCCCACCAGACCCAGTTCTGAGCAACCCCGTTGTTGCGCACGAGATCCGTGACCAGGTTGGGGGTATCCGTGCTGAAGGTGGTGGCCACCATGGAGGTGCCGATCAGCCACCATGGAGCCGCGCGCCCCGAGGCGAAATACTCCCCCGTCCCCCTGCCCGCACGCCTGATGAAGAACAGTGCCGGGGAGAAGGCGACGGCTAGCGAAACCGCCACAACGACCCAGTCCAATGCGGTTAACTGCATGATCAGGCGTCCGGGACTCTCATGTCGGACCGAGGAAACGAAAACATCCTTGGCACGCTGAAAGGCGTCTGAACGACTCCGCGAGTCGACGAGGAATCATCGTTTCGATGCCGGAGTGGGACCTCCCACGTAATAGATAGCCAGCGTTCGGATCAGCGGCTCGCCCACGGCGCTGGTGATTCGCAGTCGGACCCTGGCGGTAGTGAGCGGAGCGAAGCGGTCGATCTTCTTGTGCCCGATCGCGGTGCCGGAGCAGATCTCCGTCCAGCCGGTCGAGTTCTGCGCTTCGACGACGTAGCGCCGGATGCGCTCGCCGAAAGCGATGTCCTCCATGATCATCACATGGTCGATGGTCGCAGGCGCGTCCAGGAACAGCTCGATGCTCTCTCCCCGCCCGCTGGTCTCGGCCACACTGGAGGCGAAACGGCGGCGCACCTCGGTACCGAACTGAGCCCCGCGCGTGAAATCCGCTTCGGGTATCAGCCCGGTCGTGTCCGGGGTGTGGTTGAGCAGCAGCACGGCGCCGTGGCCAACGGAACGATAATACATTTCCATCAGCTCATCGACCGACTTCAGCGTGCTCGCGTTTCTGGTGTTCCAGAACCAGGTGCTGCGGATTCGCGCATCACACTCGAGCGGCAGCCATGCGTTACCGTTCGGCGTGCCGTGGGCCGCGGTCGCGACCCCGGAGCGTGCGTCTTCCTCTCGGACGGTGTTCCAGGCAGGATAAGGAGCATATCCATCTTCATTGCCGACCCAGCGGATGGTCGCGTGCGGCCCCTGGAATACCATGGCGCCGGGAGCGTACATTTTCAGGATGTCACCGACGGGAACCACAATGCTGCCGTCAAACCAGACTTCGAACATCTCGCCGTAGCGGCTGAGCACCTCGGTGAGCTGCCGGCGATAGAGTCGGTTGTACTGCTCCTGCTCTTCGGCGGTTTCGCACTTTCCGCCGAGGCCGGCTCCGTGCCTGCGATCCGCAGGTGAAACGTATACGCCCAGCTTGATGTTGCGATTGCGGCACGACTGCGCCAGCTCTGCGAGGATGTTACCCTTGCCGTCCTTCCAGGGGGTACTTCTGATGCTGTAGTCCGTCGTGTCGGTCTGCCACAGGCAGAATCCACCGGCGTGCTTGGCGACAAAAACGATGTATTTCGCTCCCATTGCCTCGGCTGCTGCTGCCCACTGATCCGTGTCCAGCTTCGACGGATTTAACTTCGTAAGCGGCAGAGAGAGATCATCGTACTCTTGGTCCGTCCACGTATTCGGCGCGAAGTGGATGAACATCCCGATTTCAGAGTCATGCCAGGCCAACTGCTGCGGAGTGGGGCGAGGCAGGTCCTCTGCTGAAATCGCCGGCCCTTTGGTTTGGACATCCGTACGATCGCGGCACATCAATATCTCCTTCGGAACAGGCTGTTTCTCCATTCCCGGACCGGCGCAGAAGACCTCCAGGCCGTCGCCGCCCGTCTTTTCGAAGAAGGTTACGGTCAACGGATGGGCACCGGCGGCCAAGGCAATCCGGCCTTCAGCCTCGCGCATACCGTGCAAGCCGTCGTTGTCGACGACGAGGTCTTCTCCGATGTACAGGCGGCTGCCGTCGTCCGAAATGGTGGAGAACCTGTACACGCCGTCGACGGGCACTTTGATGAATCCCTCATACCGAAAACCGAAATACTCGGCACGGTCGCGAGGAGAAAAATCGAAGTATTCGGTCTTGCCGGATTTTACCGGCTCGAGCCTGTCGAAGTCCGGCAGTTGATCCCATTCACCCTCAAAGTAAGCGTAACGAATCCCCTGCGTGAGGCCTTCGGCTTTGACTGCGGGCCTGGGCCTGACTTTGGTGAAAATCGCTTCGCTGATTCCACTTACCGGCCTTTCGCCACGAAATGCCCGCGCGCGCAGAATGGCCGTGTCGACAATCGTCAGTGGGCCGGTAACGAGCGGCGATTCCAGTGATGGAACACTTCCGTTTGTCGTATATCTCAACTGGACACGGTCACGGCCGGAAGTGATCCGAACCTCCATCTGGTCCACGAAGATGTCGCAGTCCGAGACGATTTCGGGCGGGTCGGCCACATCGGGCCGGCCGACCACGTCCAGCATGACGACGGTGTCGGTCGAATCGACGGCGGACGCCGGCACGGAAACGACCAACGCATCTTCCTCTCGCGTGACCCGCAGCGGCTTTCGGGCACGGTCCGCCAGTAGACGGGCTTGGCGCGGCTCGTTAAAGATACCCCGTACGACGAGCCGCCCGTCACCCGGCCAATCGAAAACGTGCAAATAGAGGCGACTGTTTCCATCGGGAAGCGATTCCTGCGTGCATCGCCCCCACGGAATGCTTCTGAACGGGCTGGCCTGAGTTCCGTAGATCGACTCGCCGTTCACCTCCATCCATCGCCCGATTTCGTGCAGACGTTCGACACATGGCTGAGGAATCCGACCCTCCGCATCCGGGCCCACGTTCAAGAGGAAGTTTCCTCCCTTTGAGGCGATGTCCACGAGCTTGCGGATCAGGTCCTGTGTGCTCTTCCAGTTTTGATCATGCTTGTTGTAACCCCAGTGATTGTTCAGGGTCATGCAGGTTTCCCAATCCTTGTCTGTTATCCTGGTATCGGGGATGACCTGCTCTGGCGTCGAAAAGTCGCCCGCAAAACGCGTTTCCTTCTCATAAAGAGCCAAGCCGCCTCCTCCCTTGTCGACGCGGTCATTGATGATCAGGTTCGGCTGGAGATTGCGGCAGAATGAATAGAGATCGATGCCGTGCTCGTGCCTCCAGGTGCCCTCCCACTGGCCGTCGAACCACATCACGCCAATGGGGCCATAGCTTGTGAGCAGTTCGCGAACCTGACCCTTGAGATATTCCCGGAAGCGATCGAAATCCGCGCCCTCGTCGGGGCGGTTGTCCCAGTCCCGGCGCGGCAGATAGTCGGGGTGATGCCAATCCATGATGGAATGGTACCAGCACATCTTCAGGCCGCCGCGCCGGCAGGCGTCGGCCAACTCTTTCATGATATCGCGCTGGAACGGTGTCGACGTGATGTCATAGTCGGTATGCGCGGAATCGAAGAGGCAGAAACCATCGTGATGTTTCGAGGTGATCACGACGTACCGCATACCTGCCTCCTTCGCGATTCGTACCCACTCGTCCGCGTCGAAGGCAGTCGGATTGAACTGATCCCGCAGTTGCTCGTATCGCTCGATGGCAATCTGCGCGGTGTGCATGATCCACTCGCCGTGATGCGTCTGGCCCTTCCACTCACCGGCGGGTATGGCGTAGAGGCCCCAGTGGATGAACATGCCGAAGCGAGCCTCACGCCACCATCTCATCCGCTCGTCGTGCTGTTGTCGTGTTTCTGCAGTCTGCCCTGATTGATCTACGTATGGGGTCGCGGACGAAGCCTCGACTCCGGGAAGCGAAAGGGCGAGACATAGGGCCGGAATAGCAATCTGTAGCATCATCGGTCGTGCTCCTGTGCGGTCAGAGAATAGCGGTTGGACGAGTCTCGGTCTACGCGGGATTTTCACGCCGCAGCGGTTATAATCCTGACCCGCGGCGTGGCGTCCCGCCATGATGTCGGGCGGGTCGGCCGAAGACGTCACGTGCACCCATAGCTCGAAGCTTACGGACAGGGAATGAATCGGTTCGCTGCAAACCCCATTCTTACGCGTGCGGATATTCCGGATGTGCCGCCTCATGTCGTGGATGTCACCTCGGTCTTCAACCCCGGCGCCATCTTCTGGAACGGTCATTACCTCCTCCTGCTGCGCGTCCAGACGCGTGGTCGCGAGACCGTTCTCATGGTGGCCGAGAGTGATGATGGGGAAGACTTCCGCGTGCGGCCTCGAATCGTTCAGATCGAAGGTGTGGAAAGCGTCTCGGAAACGATCTACCACGTCTACGATCCTCGGCTGACCCTCATCGACGGCACGATTTACGTCGTATTTGCCGCGGACGTCGACGGAGCTTGCCGGCTCGGCATAGCTCAAACGAAGGACTTCGATCACTTCGAGCTGGTGAGCTTCAGCACGGAGCAGGACACACGAAACGGCGTGCTTTTCCCGGAGCGCTTCGGGGATCGCTTCCTACGCCTCGAACGCCCCAACCGCGTGCGCCTCGAGGGCGGCGTGACAACGGGTTCGGAGATCATCCTTGCAGAGTCCGCGGATCTGCAGACATGGAAGCCGGTATGCCCCATCATGTCGGGGCGTCTGCATTACTGGGATGAGCTGATCGGCTCAGGTCCGCCGCCGATCAAGACGCGTGCCGGCTGGCTGCACATTTACCACGGCATCGCCACGCATTTCGCAGCAGCGAACATTTACCAGGCGGGGGTCGTCCTGCTCGATCTTGACGATCCTTCTCGCGTGCTGGGCCGCAGCCGCAACAACATTCTTGAACCGAGAGAGCTCTATGAGCTGGTGGGCCAGGTCCCGAACGTAGTCTTTCCCAGCGGTGCGATCGTCGAGGAGTACGACGAAGAGGGATTCGCCGGGGAGGACAGCCTGGTGCGCATCTATTACGGGGCAGCGGACACGGTGGTCGGTCTGGCGACGAGCACGGTCAGCGAGCTTACTGCCGCGTGCGAACGATGAGCTGTCGGTGGATTTCCTGCACCCACGAGCGCGTACTTCGGGGACTTCCACCAATGAGCACGTTCCTGCCCTGAGCATTCCACAACGGCGAGAGACGCCCTACCGGTCGTCCTTCACGAAGGTAACGAAGCCCCAGTGCCGGGGGATGTGCATGTTGATCTCGCCCTGTGGTGACCACACCCAGTTGTCCTCGGGGGTCTTCGGTATTCTCTCATAGCGTCCATCGACGATGCGGTGCTTCCACTCGACGCGGGAGAAGTTGATGCGCCAGGTGTCGCCGGGGCGGGGCGGCGTCGGCATGTGGGCGTATGGTGCCAGTGATTGCCAGGGCAATCCGAATTCGACGGTCCATGCCCGATCCACGTCCGAGGGATCATTCAGTGTGCCGTCGACATGGACCGCGCTCTTCAGGCCGGTAAGGTTCCACTCATGTCGCGCTGGACCCCCATCGGTGTAGGTCCGTTCGAGGAAAAGGTCGAAGATCGTGTTGAGCGCGTTCACCTCAATCTCGTAGTAATCCCGGGTGTCTCCGTTGGGATCGTTGAACACCTGGAAGTCGTTGTCGTGGAACACGATCTGGTCGCGATGCGTCAAAGTGGC
>CP070718.1:1119783-1131074 GCA_020350565.1 Phycisphaerales bacterium | reverse complement strand
TGGCCGTACGCACCCATCACCAGAAGTGTGTCGATGGCGGTTTGATGAGCAATCGCGGAAGCCGGGTCCCCTGAGTCTGAGTGGAAGGACACGCTCCCTGCGTTCGGATTGATGTTCGACAATTCAAGGCGCGCCTGTTCTTGAATGCGCGCCAATCGCGCAGGTTGATCGTCAACCGTAAATACCTCGAGGGGGGTTTTGAACAGGCCCGCCATGGCTACGCCCGTCGCAAGCAGCAGCGGGCCCAGCGACTTGCCCGCATAGGCCAACAGGATCCGCTTGGGTTTGACGTGATGGTCGGGCGTGAGAAGGACCGGCTTATGTGTCCCTCGAACGATGAGTTCAGTGTTGGGGCCAAGCAGGTCGCCGGTTTCGGCTTGGTGACCACGTTTGCCGAGCACCACCACCGAAGCTTGTTGCGCCGCGTTGAGGATACCGTCGGTTACGCGACCCTGAACCCTCGTTACCTTCACCGGCATGCCACGTTCGCTTGCTACGCGACGCACGCGGCGAGCCACATCCCCTGCCCATTGCCGCGCAAAGGACTCAGAAACGTCTATGAGATGCTGCAGCATCGGTCCAGGGGCTACGCTCATACTGTTGGAGAATCGTTGCTCTTCAACGATCACCGCTTCCAGTGTACCGCGACCCGCGCGGGCAAGGCTCACAGCATAAAGCAGCGCGATGAAGGAGCGTTCCGATCCGCTCACGCCTACAAGGACGTTTTGACAAAATGGACTTTCCGACGACGCCACAACTGGTTTTCCATACGCTGAAGTACAACACCCGCTTCTAGGCGGCTATTGCGTCCGCTGACTCGTCAGCCTCCTCTTCGCCGTCCTCGTCTTCCATGCCCTCGTCGAGCCAGTCGCAAATCATCTCGCCCACGGCGTCATCATCCTCCGCTCGAACATTGAGGGTTTTCCTGCGTTCAATGAGGATGATCAGGTTGCCACGGCACCCGAGGCAACTCAGCTTCGATGACCTGCGGCCTGCCCACTTGATGTTTGTCCCGCAATATGGGCAACTCACCACACCACGGACAACCGGCAGAGGCCCTGTCTCCTGAGCGTGGGCGCCTGGAACGAATGGGAGGTCAAGGTTTTCCTCCATGGCTAGTCCTCCGTGCAGATGGTTCGTCAATATCATTCCCTTCGGTAAGATCATATACCGTGACGATCCTGGGATGAGTTCAAACCGGCTTGGGAACGAAACCGACTCGCGGCACGGTGAGGAACGCGTTGGGGTGAACCAGACCTTTCGGCCTGCTGGAATTCCACACGTCACTCGCCGGAACGTCTGGGCCGTGTTCGCCGGGGGTGGGGGGCGGCTCGGGCCGCCCACCCTGTTTCCCCCGCGAGCCCCACGCGGCGTAGAATCCCACTTGACTTCCGAGCTCCCGTCAGCGAGGAAGCTCGATCAGGCTATCAGATGCTCAGGGACGGGCATGCGCCGGGACTCGCCGCCCGGTGGCATGCCCATCGAGCAAGGACCATCAATAATCGTCCTCTTGCTCTTCTTCGTCCTCAGGCGACCAGGGGTCGAGTTCCTCTTCCTCTTCAGGCTCCGCAGCCTCAACGACATTGGCGGACGTCACGTCGATGTACCGCAAGCCATGCCGCTGAAACAGTTTCCCCTTCAACTCGACCTCCTGGTATGCGAACGGTGTAATGATCCTCTGAGGACCTTTCTCCCCTTGCCCGATGACGATGAGACCTTCTTCGGTCTGCAGGGCCACCGGCACCCCCGCACGGATGCAATCACGTGTGCATTTCGCATGGTCGCTCGACGCATATTTTCCCGTCATGAAGTTCTGTAAGTCGACGACCCTCCCGATCACGGTGACGTCACGGGGTTGCGGGTCCTTCTCGGTCCGGTCTCCCGCCTGCAGCGCAGTTGTCAAGACCAAGGCGCCGATGGCGATGGCGGCCACCAAGCCCACTACATTGCGGTTTCTCATTTCTCTTCTCCAAGAACACAGGATTCAGATGTCCTGGCCTATTTGGTGCGTCGCCGATCCGTGCGTGGTTCACGCAACCGCGCCGCAATGGGTCGGCCGACGACGCGTGTCGTGCGGCATACTCCTTGAGATAGGAGTCTCTTTACCAAGGCGGACTAGGAGTCCGTTGAAAAAGGGGACTGGCTCCGAGTGTAGCCTACTTGCACCCGTGAAAATGCCGTCCGGCGAGGTGCCTGTCCCCTTTTTCAACGGACAGCTAGGGCTTCTGGCCCCTGATTTTGGTGCCGTTGCCCTCAGCCGCCACTTCGATCTTGTAACCATTCGGGTCAAAGACGAACGTCTGATACCGGCCATCGAATACTCGAGGACTGGTCGCGCGGGCCCCCAACTGCAGCGCGCGCAAATAGATTTCGGAGACATCATCTTTAGCGGGGACTCCGAAGCTAAGGTGATCCATCCCAACCAGCTCCAGATTGGGCGGAAGGCCCTCGGCCAGAACCACGCTGATGCCCTCCTCGCCGCTGGGGTCGAGGGCCGAACAGACGCAAACCTTGTCGCTCGGGGGATTGGCCTGCATCGGCTGCAGGCCGAAAAGCTCCCGATAAAAGACCGCACTCTCGTCGAGGTTACGCACGCGAAGCTCCACGTGACTGATGCGGCTGAGTTTCGTTCGTCGGGTCGTCTTCGACACCACACACCTCGTTTTCAGCATAGGTAGTGTGGAACGGGTGAGTGAAAAGGCCGTTAATGAAGGTTAAATCTTTCTTAATCGCGATGGGATTCTTTGGCCATGATGAGCGGCAGCCGAACGACGAACTCGCAACCCCCCTCGGGGCGATTGGAAACGGAGACGGTTCCGTCGTGCAGACGAGCGATACCGCGGGCAATGGTCAAGCCCAGGCCGATGCCTTTGAACGACTGGTATTGATGCGGCACGCAGAAGAATCGGTCAAAAACCCTGTCGACGTACTCCTCGGGTATGCCCGGCCCGCGGTCGCGCACGGATATGCTGGCTTCGCTGCCTTTCAGCTCGACTGTGATGTCGACGGCCTCATCCGGAGGCGAATAACGCACCGCGTTACGCACAAGATTCACGATCATAAGCCGCAAGAGCCCGCCGTCGCCCCAGACCAGGGGCTCAAGTTTGTCCCCGCGCGGAAGGGCGAGACGAGGCACCAGCCGGACTTCCCTTTGCTTGGCGACGGCCTGGCATCGCTCGGCGGCGTCCGTAACCACCTCGTTGACGGACACTTCCGCGGCCTCGGTGAGAGGGAGGCCAGCCTCAGCGCGAGCAAGCGTCAATACGCTGTCTACCGTCTGGGCAAGCGAGCGAACCTCGTCCTGCACACTGGCGACGAAGCGGGCATATTCCTCCGGGCCTCGTTCCCGCTGTATCAGCACTTGGGCTTCACCCAGGATGATGGAAAGCGGCGTCTTGATCTCATGGGATACGTCGGCAATGAACCGACTCTGAGCCTGAAAGGCGGTTGATAGCCGGTCCAGCATGGCGTTGATGGTGGCGACCATGTTGGCCACCTCGTCCCTGCCCCGCGGTTGATCGAATCGCCGGGCGAGGTTTTCAACGCCGAGTTCATCGGCGGCTTCCGCAATCCGAGCAATCGGGGAAAGCGACCGCCCCGCCAGCAGCCACGAGGCGATGCCGGCAACGAGCAAAGCGGCCGGTATGACACTCAGGAACACCACACGGAGGCTGCGGATGGAATCCTCCACCCTTCTGAGGCTCGCGCCGACCTGGAGATAGTACGGCGGCAATCCCTGTTCCTGCCGGCAAATCGTCAGCAAGCGCAGTTTTCCTTCTGCTCCGAAGAGTTCTTGGGCGATCCCCCCGGTAACCGTCTCAAGGACCTGCTCCTGCGATTCCCTCCCTGTGCGGGCCAACTCGCTCAGGGGAAGCTCACGGTTGCGAAGTCTCGGTGATCGATGGATCACCGTTCCATCGGCGCGGCGCAGTTGATAATAGTACCCTCTGAAACGATACGGCTTGAGACTGGTGAAGTCGTAGTCTTTGTCGCCAGCTGCGCTGGCTTCCTGCCTGTTGGAGAGGACCTCCTCGATGATGGCCTCTGCCCGGTCTTTCAAGCGGTCGTCGAAATCCCAACGAAGGTGTCTCTCGCGCACGCTCAAGATAACGACACTGAGCCCGGTGATGATAAGCCCGAATACGATCAGAAACAGGAGGGCCAGCCTGAAGCGCAGCGTTTGTATATGGCGCCACAGGCCAAATGCTTTCAAGGGCCGGCTGCTACGCATCGGGTCTTTCCAGGCTGAGCATATAACCGGCCCCCTTGATCGTATGGATCAGAGGCGTGTCGAAATCGCGATCCATCTTGCGGCGTAGCATGCTCACGTAGACATCGATGACGTTGCTGTCGCTATCGAAATTCATGTCCCAGACGTGCTCGCCAATGGTGGTCCTCGTCAAAACGCGGTTCGGATTGCGCAGGAAATACTCGAGTAAAGAGAACTCCTTCGCGGTCAGCTTGATCTTATGTCCGCCACGCGTCACCGTCCGCGTGAGCAGAGACATGTCAATATCCGCGAACTTCAGCGCGGAGGATTCCTGGGCAGTCCCGCGTCGCAAAAGCGCCCTGATTCTGGCGACGAGTTCGTCGAACTCGAATGGTTTGGTGAGATAGTCGTCCGCGCCGGCGTCCAGCCCCTTCACCTTGTCGCCGGTCGTGGATAGGGCAGTCAGCATCAGGACGGGCGCGGTCACGCCGCGGCGACGAAGGTTCTTGCAGGTGATGATGCCGTCCTGGTCGGGCAACATGACGTCCAGGATGATGGCGTCATAAGGCTCGGTGACGGCCATGAATTCGCCGTCCTGGCCTGTTGTGGCGACATCGACGGCGTAGCCGTTTTCGGCGAGCCCCTGCTTGATGAAGCCCGCCATCTTCAGGTTGTCTTCGATGACCAGCAAGCGCATGGTCAGTCTCGCCTGACGGCGTTCGGTCGAGGCAGACGGCTACCGACACTTTCGCTCAGGCTGTTCGCCACCCAAGCCGAGGAGTCGGACGGAGGCCGAACCTGACGACCGCGGGGCCACGGACACCGTCTTATTAGATTATGCGGATGTTACGTCTCGCCTGCAAGTCGGCGCGAGCTGGTGAACAGCAGGGGGATCTTTCCCAGGGCATTCCCACTGTGGCCGATGGCGGAAGTCTGCCGAACGTCCTCAACCGTCACCACGGCATCAGGATCCACCTCGCGAGCCATGCGGATCACCATGGGCGTCGTTCTTCGCGGTACGACGGTCGTAGCGATGGAAACGGGGCCGTCACGTCCACTACCGGTGAGCGTAGTTACGGATAGATCGGCAAAGCGCAGTCTTTCGGCAACGGCATGCGCTGGACCTTTCGAGATGAAACTCAGGATCTGGACGCCGAGTGCCAAACGGTCCTCGATCCACATCCCCACGGCGTTGCCCGCGGCGAAGCCGGCGGCAAAGGCCAGCAGGTTCTCCCAGCGATCCAAGTGGGCGAAGACCCGCGAAATGGCGAACACCCAGATGCTCACCTCGAAGAAAGCCAGCACGACTGCAAGCCACCGGTGGCCGCGGGTCACACAAATCAGACGGACCGTGCCAATGGAGACGTCGACTACCCGCGCGAAGAAGATCACCAGCGGAAGAAGCGGCAAATTGCCGAGCGCAAGTTGATTGATCACCGACATGTTACGAATCCACTTGTCTTATTGTGGAGACTGCTTGTCGCTCGACCGCGAATTCCTGCAACCGTTTGGAGCGTCGCCTGAGAGGTCCACCAGGTGAACGCCACGGTATGAGCGATCGAGTTGGATGTCCGGCACACCGGTGGACGGGCGACGCTGAATGACATTTACCACGCAGCGCAGCGCCCCACCCAACCGGTAGATGCGAGACACGTCGACCGTACGCACTTCGCAGCCAAGTCCCTCGTAGATCGCGGTCGCCACCGCGTCCAGGGTGGGGATCTGATAGATCGGCATATAGACGATCTTCCGTCCGCCTCGGTCTTCCTGCAGGACGTTGTTGTACGAGACCATCCAGCCGTCGAAGGGGCTCACCAAGGCCGGCAGACGCCGGACCTCATAACCCTCCATGCAAATGGAGGACGCCACTTCATCGAAACGCGCCTGGAGTTCGTCGGCGGAGGAAAAGCAGAGCGGCGAATCGGACAATTCATTTTCGTCGAGTAACTGGTTAACCAGGGCCTCTCCGAAGATCGGGTTGGCGACGAGGATGGTGTCCGTGCCGAGCGGGGTAAGGTACATGTCGACATGGCACCACGGGACCTCGCCGAATTCGTTGCCCACGAGAATGTATTCCCGCCCGAAAATAGCCTGGAGCTCACGGTCAAGGCTTTCCGTCAGATCGTACGATCCATTTTCATCGACGGCATTCCAGCCTACGAAAACGTGTTGCTGGTTGGAAACCACGTTTCCGCCTTCCAGATAGAGACGAAGCGCGAGTGCCGGCGGCGCCAACCCGCATGCGTAGAGTAACCTGGCCACTCGCAAGTCGTTCCGCTTCTCATCGTCGTAGCTTCGCAGCGGTTGGGGAACGAAGCTCGCTCTCGTCTGATGCAGGATTAGAGACTCACGAGCGATACAACGATCCCGGGCCCATACGGAGATGGGGCGGCCCACGTTGATGGCGTGAACGTCATGTTCGCCGGCCCACTTGCTCCAAGTGTCGGCGAATCGGCATGCGGCCTCATACGTTGGACATAACACCTGAATGCGAACATCTGAGGGCAACGCGATGAGCAGATCTTGATAAAGGGGCTTGAGTTCATAGTGCAGGTCGGGGTCATAGTGCAGCCGAACCTCGGCGATCTGACCGGTCGTGTCGGGGATGACCCCCGCATCATCGGGCCATGTCGACGTTGCAGACTGGGCGCGGAGCCCCACAGGGGTCGCCAGCACCCAAAGGGTGACCAGAACGAGCCTCACCCAGGTCTTCCCACTGCGACTCTTCATCGCTTCGACCACGATGCGGTTTCCTTGTGCTTCTTCCCTTGCCGCGCCCTGATTCCAAGGGCGTCTCGGTTGAGCAAAATCGGTCGGAGTGAGTATTGGTCGGCTCCGTTAGACGCCTGTGAAGTCCGGATTAAAAGCCCTTCATCTACGACCCGGGCGGTCTGTCGAGGTGGGCGTATCTGGAACACGAGGCGGCCGGGCGTGGCGCCACCGCCTTCTTCCAGGCCCGGACAGCACCGCCGCGTCAGCCTGTCCGGTACGCTCCGGTTCTTGCACAATGGCAAAAATGCAGCAAGATTAAGATAGGTTCATGGGCCCTTCAGCCCGCTTTCATTTCGAGGAATCAGAATGAGGCCGATTGGCTTGATCTTTGGCGCGCCTTCCATGGGGCTGCAGATGCCTCCTAATGGCCAAAGGCGTATCCACACGCAACGAGACCTCCCTGTTGACACCGAGGATTCCCAGGACCCCGGATTGATGGTCGCCGCGATACCTGCAGGGTATTTGTCACTGGCAATCAAATCACCCCACCCAGAAGGAGGAGAACGTGCTCCCAAACAATGCTGGTGATCCTATGTCTGAGCAAGTGCCGTCATCGGAGACACCGGTGTCTTTGTTGGACGGCGCCAGTCCACAGACCACACCGATCCCTGCGGAATTGGAGGATCGAAAGCTGGTGGCGGCCGATCCAAGCCAGCCGCTCGCTGATCGCCTCGAGGCATTTGAGGACATCATCGACTCCGAGATCGGGGACACGACATGGACACGTGCCAGGAACGTCGAGCGGGAATTCGGCATCCGACAGATCTACTTGAAGTTTGAAGGCGCCAATCCTTCCGGCACTCAGAAGGACCGGATTTCGTTCGCCCAGGCCATGGACGCCCTCCGGCGCGGCTTCGACGCGATCACCGTTGCGACCTGTGGCAATTATGGTGTCGCCATGGCATTGGCCGCGTCTCTCGCCGGACTGCGCTGCTTGATCTACATCCCGGAGACGTATCGCACCAAAAGGCTCAAGGAAATCGAGACCTACGGCGCCGAGATCGTCCGTGTCCCCGGCGACTACGAGAATGCCGTCAGGCTTTCACGGGAGCGAGCGGAAGCCGACGAGGTATATGATGCCAACCCGGGTGGAGCGAACACGGCCACCCAGCTCCGCGCCTACGCAGAGATCGCACACGAGATCTACGACGATTTGCGCGACGCGCCGGCGGTCGTTGCGGTTCCCGTATCCAACGGCACGACCCTGGCCGGCATTTACAAGGGCTTCGTCAGCCTCTACCGTCGAGGTAAGACGTCGAAGATTCCGCGGATGCTGGCCGGCTCCTCGTTCGGCAAGAACCCCATCATCCGGGCGTTCATCCGCAACACGCCCACCTGCGACGATCTGGCTCCCGAGCGAATCAGGGAAACTCAGGTGAATGAGCCGCTGATCAACTGGCATTCCATCGACGGCGACCTGGCCTTGGAGGCACTCCGTGCCACCAACGGATGGGCCTCTTATGCGAGCGACAAGAGCATGATGGCCTACTCCAGGCTCCTACGTGAACGGGAGGGCCTGAGCGTACTGCCGGCCTCGACCGCCGGCCTGGCGGTCCTGCTCGAGCAGCACCGCCGGCAGACGTTGCCCAATGACCGCTACGTCGTCGCCTTAACCGGGAAGAAATCATGAGTGAACCCTTCGAGGGCAACGCCATCGTGTACTGTGAAGGCGCCTTCGGCACTACGAACGGCAAGACGGCGCATGGACTCGTTCGCCGTAGCCAACGCTACCGGCTGTTGTCGGTGATTGACTCACGCCATGCTGGAAAGGACGCCGGCGCCGTACTGGACGGCGTTCACAAAGGGCTCCCGGTGTATGCCGACGTGCGCTCGGCCGTTGGGGAAGCGAAACGCGCCGGCACCCCCGCCACGCACTTGGTCATCGGCATCGCCCCCGACGGCGGGCGCTTGAGTCAGCGAGCTCGTCGCGACGTGGAGGCGGCGATCAGGCTGGGCCTCTCGATCGTCAGCGGGCTGCATGATTTCCTTTCTGAGGATCCGGTCATCGCGCCGTTGGCGGTGGAGCATGGCGTGCAGCTCATTGACGTGCGCAAGACGCCTCCACGCAGCGCCCTACACGCCTGGACCGGGAAGATCAGGGACGTCACCTCGCTGAAGGTTGCCGTTCTCGGTACCGATTCGGCGGTAGGCAAGCGGACGACGGCGTGGATGCTCGTGGACGGGCTGCGTGAAGCCGGCCATTCGGCCGAGCTGATCGGCACCGGCCAGACCGCCTGGCTCCAGGGGGCGCGATACGCCATCATGCTCGACTCACTGATCAGCGATTTCATGGCTGGGGAGATCGAGCACGCGGTCTGGAGCGCCTGGCATGACCTCCATCCCGAGGTCATCATCGTTGAAGGTCAGGGAAGCCTGATGAACCCGGCTTACCCGGGCGGGTATGAGATTCTCGCGGCCGCTCGCCCTGATGCGGTCGTCCTGCAAGATGCTCCGGCACGGAAGGAGTATGACGGTTTCCCCGGCTCGCCCATGGATCCCATTGAAAAACAGATACAGGCGATTGAGTTGGTCTCCTCAAGACCGGTCGTCGCCGTCACCATCAACCACGAAAACCTCAATGAAACGGAGCTAAACGCCGCCTGCGAACAGATTCGCCAGAGGACGAGTCTGCCCGTTTGCGACGTTTTGAGGGACGGCCCCCACGCGGTCGTCAAAGCCCTGGAACCCTTGCTAATCAGGCAGCCAGTACCATGCCGGTAAAAGCCAAGAGACGACCGTCAAGAACCCGTGCGCATGCAGCTAAAGCCCCCAAGCGGAAAGGCAGCGATCGGGACCCGCTCAGCGTTTTGCACGTGATTTCGCGCCTGGAGGTGGGGCCGGTGCGTATCGAGCCCAGACGCCTCACGGTTCCCTACCAGGTCGTGCGTAATGCAAAGGCCGACTCCATCGACTTGGTCTACCGCTATGAGGAGGATGTCTTCCTACCGGACGATCCGCATACCCAAAACCTTGCAAACATGGTGGCGGCCCAGGTGGCCCTGAACTACGGTTTGTTCTGTGACGAAATCGTATTTCGCGGTATGTTCGACCAGGTGGATCGACGGTTTCTGCACGAGATGGCCCGGAATACGGCAAGAGAAATCTTTGTCAAGAAGTTCCTCGAACCCAACCCGTTCCTCCGGGGTCCGGCCTCAAAACTCTCCGCCGTCAAAAGGGACAGCTACCTTCGCGCAAGGCTTCTCTTCCCGGACGACGCCGAAGAGGCAGGCCCTTCAACCGTCAAAACGCCGCGGCCAATGGATCAAACACGTCACCTGATCCTGTCCAGCGGCGGGAAAGACAGCCTCTTGACCTTCGGCCTGCTGAGAGAAATGGGGCGCGAAACTCACCCCGTCTTCGTGAACGAATCCGGCAAGCACTGGTTCACCGCCTTGAATGCGTATCGGCACTTCTGCAAGCATGTCCCAAACACCGCGAGGGTCTGGACCAACGCAGATCGCGTCTTTTCCTGGATGCTTCGCCACCTGCCCTTCGTACGTCCTGACTTCTCCAGCGTCCGCTCGGACGAGTACCCCATACGCCTGTGGACCGTGGCCGTCTTCCTGTTCGGCGCGCTGCCCATCGCTCGCAAACGCGGCGCCGGTCGAATCATCATCGGCGACGAGTTCGACACGACCGAGCGTCGTTCGCATGAGGGAATCACCCACTACAACGGCTTGTATGATCAAAGCCGGTATTTCGACAACGCCTTGACCCGCTATTTCATTCGTAAGAAATGGAGCATTCACCAATTCTCGATGCTCCGCCCGATGTCGGAACTCCTGATCGAGAAAACGCTGGTGGAGCGTTATCCTCAATTGTTCGCCCTGCAAGTTTCCTGTCACGCGGCTCATAAAGACGGGGAGCGGGTTCGTCCCTGCGGAAAATGCGAAAAGTGCCGGCGCATCGTCGGGATGCTGCGCGCCATCGACGCGGACCCGGCCATTTGCGGGTATGCGCCGGATCAAGTGGAGGATTGCCTGAAGGCACTCGCTCGCCGGGGGGTACATCAGGAGAGCGACGGAGCGGAGCACCTAGCGTTCCTGCTGTCGCAGAAGGGCCTGATCAAACCTCCGTCCGGGAGCCCCATGATCGCTAGAGAAAAGCCTCAAATCATGAAGCTCCGGTTCGACCCCGAACGATCGCCGGTGGAATGTGTTCCCAGGGATCTGCGGACCGGGCTGTACAACATTCTGCTGGAGCATACCCAGGGCGCGGTTCAGCGGAATGGGCGCATTTGGATGGATTTCCATCCCCTGTCCGATTCTGCGCTTGCCATCCCGTATCCCTTCGAGTCGGCCTCGGAGAG
>CP070718.1:1113191-1119683 GCA_020350565.1 Phycisphaerales bacterium | reverse complement strand
GCGAAGGAACGGGCTTCTGTACGGCATACGCAGCGGCAACGGTGCCGCCCTCCGAAGCCGGCTGCCCCTCAAGCGCGGAACCGGTCGCGCTCTCGCTGACGACCGGCGCGGCTGCAAGCGCAGGCACACCCTCAACCGATTCCACAAACCGTTTCCTGGGCCACATCAGGATCAGGCAGGCGAACAACAGCAGGTTCAGCACATGGGTCACCAGGCAGAGGCGGCACCAGTAGTCCATGCCGCCGCGGAACATCACATAGGTGAAAAAACCGGAGACGAGCAACCCACCGAGGTTGATACCCAAAGGAACCAGGTGAATCCACCGAAGTTCCCAGGAGGGCACGCCTATACCAACGAGCCAGACAATCAGCACGGAATAATAGAAAAGCCCTCCAAGAGCCACCGGGACGCGCCGCACGTTTTCGTCATCGCCCTCTTTGACGAACGGCCATACACCGTACTTGCTCTTCAGCACCTCGTCACAACTCGCGCTGCTTTGCTGCTCCACGTCGCCGCCCTCGCAGGCGGAATCAAGCAGGGCGATGCCCGTCGAACCGGTGAGGTGCTTCGCGAGCAGCTCGTAACTCAAGAATCCTGCCGCTACGCCGAGCAACAGAGCGAGTAACTGCAGAATGACCGACTTCATTCCCTCTAATCCTGGTAACTGTGCCTATTCACCGCTGTTGAAGCAGACGCGGAGTGACTCGTGTGCAGCCTCGATCGTCTGATCAATCTGTTCATCGGTATGTGCGGCAGAGACGAAAGCGCATTCCCACGGAGCCGGTGCCCAATACACGCCCCGATCCAACAAGGCATTCCGGAAAGCACAGAAGCGGCCGACGTCGGCCAAACGAGCGTCCGACCACGAGGAAACATCATGGTCGACGAAGAGCAAACCGAGTATGCTGGCCACACGGGACAAGTATGCAGGCACGCCCGTATCGGCCAGTGCCGCGCGCAAACCTTCCTCCAGGCGGGCCGATTTCGCTTCGAGCTCCTCATAGAACCCTCCCTCGGAGGTCGCTTGCAAGGTCGCGATCCCTGCGGCCACCGCCAGAGGATTCCCATTCAGTGCCCCAGGCTCAAGGAAACCTTCGTGCGAAAGCATGCCGCTCATGATCTCTTTAGAACCGGCCAGAGCGGCCAGCGACAAACCGCCGCCGACCACCGCGCCGTAGCATACAAGGTCGGGTCTCACGTCATACCGCGCGATCGCGCCTCCCGCACTGACGCGGAAACCCGTGGTTTTTTCGTCGAAGATCAGCAGCGATCCGTACCGGTCGCACAGCGCCCTGAGCTGTGGCAGCGCCTCCTCCACGGGGGGCACCAGACCCATGTGACAGGCAACCGGCTCGATGACCACGGCCGCGATCGTATCACCATGTGTCGCAAACATGCTTTCCGCTGCTTCGGGATCATTGTAGGGCAGAATCAGCGTGTCCGTCGCTGCGCCTTCCGTCACGCGGGCGTCACGACCGGCCTTTGCAGCCGAGACATCGACGTTCGTTCCAGCGAGGAGCTCGCCCAAAGGCCCATGACAACAGCCCTCGAATCGCACAATGCGGTTCCGCTGCCGCAAGGCCCTGGCGAGGCGTATTGCGGTCGTGACGGCCTCTGCGACACTGTTCACCAGGCCCACCATGTCCATGCCCGGCGAGCGACTGACGAGCAGCTCCGCCAGCCTCGCCTCCGATTCAGTCGGCGCGCCGAGGCTGAATCCCTTGGCCGCAGCCTTGTCGATGGCCACAACCGTCCGCTCATCAGCGTGCCCGAGAATCAGCGACCCGCATGCACAGGAGTAATCCAGGTACTCATTGCCGTCGACGTCCGTGAGAACGGCCCCACGTCCTTTCAGCATGCATGGTGGCGCCTCATCGGTGTCGATGGTGCCAAACAAAGGGGAGTAAGACCCTCCGGGAATGAGCCTCAGCGCCGTCTTATGCGCGGCCTGCGACCTGTCGGTGGCGCGTTGGCTGGTTCTCTCGTCCATGGCAGAATCATAGGTGCCCTTGGCATGATTGCAACCGTCGCGGGGGCCGGTGAGGACCGAGATGCCGCTGCAGGCCCAAGCTTCCGGCGCGCGCTCGCCATACCCGTCGCAAGTCGAGCTTCGCTCAAGGTTGCGGAGCCTCGGCCGCCGGCTCGCACCAGCTTGCCCAATCCCGTTTGTAGGAATCGAAGTCCAGGTTGGTAATCACGCGGAGGTGGATCGTGCCGGGGCTGCGGAACGAGCCCCCCCGAAGCAGAAGGGTCTCCGCGGTGCGCACCGCCGCCGGAACGATTTCACCGTACTCCGGACCGACGGTCACCACCGGTCTGTCCCCCCCAAATTCGCGACAGACGCTCATCATGGGATCGGCCGCGACAAGGAATCGCTGCCGGTCGCCCGAGAACAAAGAAGCCGTCTCCTCAGGTTCCACCCGGAGCGGCCAGTTCTCCAGCGAAACCCACGCGGCAATGGTCGGGAACTCTTCCACGCTTCGTTTCATCGCTCGATGCGCGGAATCGGCGCTGTCGCACGGATACTCCTTCAGCACCAGCAGCGTACCAAACGAACGGAGGGCGTGCTTCAGGGCGCGATAGCGCTGCACCATGCCATGCCGACGTGAATCGACCATCCCGAGTTCGGCACCATCTCCGGGAGAAACAAGCTCCGGACTCGCAAGGAGCACCAGGTGCCCCCCTTTGGGCAGACGTTCGATCACCTCAGTAACCATCCGCTCCGCAAGCGCTCTTTCATCCCATCCGCAATGCTCAAAAGGTATGATCGAATCAACGGTGCGGACCATGGTCACCACAATGACACCGCGCTCGCGCAGCTCTTCCAGCAGATCCCGAGAAGCAGCCGGATCAATCACCTGGACGCATAAGGCGGATACGCCTTCCTCATATAGCTTTCTGATGAGCCGCGACTGCGCGTTGAATGATACGATTTCAGGAGCATCCACAATCAATTCACGACCGACGAGATCCGCCCGAACAGCTTCAGCAGTCCCCTTGATCACGGGCCACAGTGGATCGTTGCGCCCCGCACCCACCACCGCAATCGCCGCTCTAGCCGAACCGGTCCGTGCTCCGTCTGCTGATCGGGGTTTCTCGCATCCCGAAAGGACCGTCGCGCAGAATGTGAACATAAAGCCGGCGAAACACACAGACAGCATATGACGGGTTGTCGGATAGGATTGCATGGTCCAACCGGTACGGGGAACGAGCCGCAACACTCGGCAAGGGAACACGCACACGGTCCTGAATTCGCCGTGAGCCAGCGGTCACGGCATAAGAGGCTGCAACGAGCGCTGAAGAAATGACATCAGCGCGACTTGGCGGCCTTGCGGACGGGCTTCTTCGTTGCTCCACGCTTCTTCGACGCGCGCGTGGTCTTCGTCCGTGAAACACTGCCCTTGGCGCGCTCCTTCGCCCGTGTCCTTTTTGCGCTTTCGACCTTTTTCGCAGCCTTGTGTTTTCGGCCCTTCGAGCTCGTCGACGTCGTTTTCTTCGCGGCTTTGGCCTTTCGAGCCGATGAAGCGGCCACGCGTTTTCCTACGGCTCCGGTGGCCTTTTTTACTTCCTTCCGTCGGCCGTTATGCTTGGCCCGGCGCGTCTTATCGAAGATTATATCCAGGACTTCGTCCACGGAGCGAACGAAAACAAACTCCATTTTTTCTCGAACGTCCTCCGGCACATCGCGAAGGTCCTGCTCGTTCCGAGCCGGCATGATCACGCGTTTGAGTCCCGCCCGACGGGCGGCCAGAACCTTCTCCCGAATACCTCCCACGGGGAGCACGCGCCCGCTAAGCGTGATCTCTCCGGTCATCCCCGTGAGCGGATCCACGACCACGCCGGCCAGGACCGACAGCATGGCGGACAGCATCGCGACGCCGGCCGACGGCCCGTCCTTCGGGGTCGCCCCGGCCGGAACGTGAACGTGGATGTCCCACGAAGCATACGGATTGCGACGGCGTTTGGCCTTCGTCGTTCGGCTCCGGATCAGCGAGTAGGCCGCCCAAGCCGACTCGCGCATCACGTCCCCTAACTGACCCGTGAGATTCAAGTTCCCCGAGCCGGGCATCTTGGTCGCTTCGATAAACAGAATCTCGCCGCCAACCGGCGTGAACGCCAAGGCCGTGACCACGCCGGGGACCGCCAGGCTCGCCGCCACTTCCGACTCGAACTCTCGCGGCCCCAGAATGCCGACCAGCCCCTCCTCGCTCAACTCCGCCTGCGGCTTCTCCCCTCGCACCAATGCTGCCGCTCGCGAGCGACAAACGGCTCCAAGCTCTCGCTCCAGAGATCGCACGCCAGCCTCACGGGTGTGCCCGGTGATGATCGCCATGATGATCTCGTCACTGAGCTTCAAATGCTCCTCGGTGAGCCCGTTGGACGCCAACTGGCGCGGGAGCAAATGATGTCTGGCGATCATCAGCTTCTCACGCGGCGTATAGCTGGATAGCTCGATCACCTCCATTCGATCGCGCAGGGCCGGCTGAATCGCGGCCATATAATTGGCCGTCGTAATGAATAGAATCTTCGACAGGTCGAACGGCACGCCCAGGTAATGATCCAGGAATGTCGAATTCTGTGCGGGATCGAGCACCTCGAGCATCGCCGACATCGGATCGCCACGGAAGTCCTGCCCGAGCTTGTCAATCTCATCGAGCATGAACAACGGATTGTTGCTGCCCGCCTTTCTCAATTCCCGGATGATGTTTCCCGGCATGGCCCCGACATACGTACGACGGTGACCGCGAATCGCCGCCTCGTCGCGGACGCCGCCCAGCGAGATACGCATGAACTTTCGCTCCAGAGCGCGAGCGATGCTTTGCCCCAGAGACGTCTTGCCGGTACCGGGCGGGCCGGCGAAACACAGAATCGGACCGGGCGAGTCCTTCTTGAGCGTCCGGACCGCGAGGAACTCGAGGATGCGCTTCTTGATCTTCTCCAGACCGTAATGATCCTCGTCGAGAATCCGAGCCGCCCGTTCGATATCGAGGTTGTCCTCCGTCGACGTCGACCAGGGCAGCTCCGCCAGCCACTCGATGTAGTCCAGGACCATGCTGTACTCGGGCGAAGCGGCGGGGATGTTCTCCAGGCGCTCAAGCTCTCTTTGGGCCTCTGCATGTACGGGCTCAGGCATTCGAGCGGCTTCGACCCTGTCCCGCAGCGCGACCAACGCTTTGCCGCGCGTGTCGGTGTCGCCGAGCTCTTCGCGGATGGCCTTCATCTGCTGCCGGAGGTAGTATTCTCGCTGGGTCCGATCTACTTCCTGCCGCACCTGGTCCTGGATCTTGTTGGACAGCTCAACGACCTCGAGCTGAGCCGCGGCGGCCACGTGCACTTTCCGCAAGCGATCGCGGACATCGAAGGTCTCGAGCAACTCCTGTTTGGGAACAAGGCTTAGGGAGAGGTTCGCCGCCAGAAAGTCGGCGAGTGTTCCCGGGTCTTTGATGGCCTCCAACACCACTAAGGCTTCATCCGGCACGTTCGGTGAGAGCTGAATGATTCGCTGCGCGGTCTGCCGCACGCCGTGCATCAAGGCCTCCAGCTCTTTTGTCAGTTCCTCTTCCGCGGGGCTTCGATAGGGGTGAACGATCGCCTCAAGGTATTCGTTCTGGTGTGTGACGGCCTCGATCCCGACCCGGCTTAAGCCGTGGACCACGATCATCTCTGAACCGTCGGCCGCCTTGAACATCTTGAGGATCATGCACGCGGTCCCCACCCGATAGAGGTCATCCAGCGTCGGGTCCTCGACGTCGGCGGACCTTTGGGCCACAACGGCGATCAAACGCGATCCCGCCAAAGCCAGATCAAGGACGCGCTTGGATTTGCCCCGCCGGATATTCAGCGGCATGACCGTCCCCGGAAACACGGTCTCATCACGGATGGGAAGGATCGGGAGGTGCTTCGGAATCTCGATCTCGCCACGATCGTCATGTTCGGGGCGCCCCTTTGCCACCTGGACGATCTCGAGGGGCTCTTCCGGGCTCGCTTGATCCGCTTCGGGCCCGGCCCGAGGAGACGCCCCATCCTCATCTTCGTGAGCGGAGTCGTGGTTCATCGGCGGTTGTTCTCACTCCATCAGTTGGGCGGAACGCGTCATTCATCAGTGCGCGGCAAAAGGATCCACAAGTAGCCGTGCTTGTACAGGGCCGTGATCCGATCCTCGTCGCAATCGGATGGCACGCGGAGCTTGCGATGAAATGGGCCCGAGTCGATCTCCATCACGTGCACGCTCATTTCATCCGGAGAAGGTGATCCCTCGCCTTCACAGACCGGCCTCGGCAGCTCGGGGCGCCTTCGGGAGCCACAAATTTCAAGCACCCCCTCACAGATGCGTACATCGATTTGCGTACATTGCATGCCGGCCAGTTCAATGCACACGACGTACCAGGCCGGGGTCTCGTACAGGTTCAGTTTAGGCCGCCAGCGATCGGACCCGTGGGACTGAAACCAACTCTTCTCCGTCATCTGGCCCAGCATGGACCACATCTGCTC
>CP070718.1:1110366-1113091 GCA_020350565.1 Phycisphaerales bacterium | reverse complement strand
TATCCAAGCAGTCTTCACCATCCGCGCCGCCAGAGGCGCGCACAGAGAAGAACCAAGCCTCTTCGAGAACCAATAAGTGCTGCAATCAGACGCGGGGTGGGTGGAAGACGGCGTCCAATGGGATGTCGGAGGGGGAGATCCTCGTTGGACCGAGGAGGATTCCGGCGGGTGCCATTTCCACCGAGGTCCTGATCGGGTCGACCGGCGGACAAGGCAACTTGCCGGAACCACCCGGAGCGGGACACCCTGGCGGGCAGTCGCAAGGATGACCGTCGTGCGGCGATCGGCTGTCCTCATCAGGCTTCGGCGATTCAGGAGCTTCGCCGGCGCAGCAGGAGCAGCGAGGATCCTCACCAGCTGGCTGGACCGCAGAACGAGCCTGCCCGCAATCGGGCGCAAAGCACGGAAGTGCTGCCCCCGGCGCCGTCAGAAACAGGACGGCGATGACCACCGGTATCAGGCTGAAGATGCGGGCCAGCCTCAAAACACGATTCTCCTTGCTAAGTCGCCGCTTGCCGATTCTAGGCGTTCAGGCGCAATTCTACAATCGTGCAGACTGCCCCGGTGTCACATCCTGGTAACCTGCTTCACATAACCATCGGGTCAGGACGGTTTCATCCCTCTGTGAAGCCGACTTTACCCGGTACACTCCGGTCCCATGCTGGGACATCGGATCCAGGATTGCCGCGGTCCAGGCCAAGGAGCAGAAGGTAATAGCCCGCGAGCAGCTCCCATCGCCTCCGTGCGTAGTCGCTCCTATGGCGGGCAGTTCCGATGCCGAACCCGATTAACGGGGAAAGCCTCAGCAGGATCAGCGCCGTGCCAATGTCCATTTTCTTCATCCAGCGCTTTCCACACGCCGCCCTTGCCATGGCCCGAGAATCCCCACGGGCTACTGGAACGCGTGGACTGTGATCTTCCTATCGAAGTCAGCGCAGATAGCCCTTCAACCGCCGCACAATCAGTGCCCCGCAATCATCGCGTGATTTCGGATTGACACTCTGGAAGTCCTCGTGGTGATTGTTCTGATAGTCGACGATGACCCACTCGCCCGCGGCACTGCACACCACGAAATGTACGGTCCAGACCTCCTGATTGGCCGGCCTGATCGTGTACTCGGCCAGGAGCGCGTAATCCGTTGACGGCGGCGTTGCTCGCACGTAGTCGCGGAAGCCCCGAGCCAGGTCCCAGAGCCGCTTCTGTTCGTTGCTATTCGGTTTGACTTCGAAGTCAGGCCCCTCTTCGGATGCGGTTACACGAAACAGGTTCTCTTTTCCGATGAGCTCCGCCAGGTGCTGTGCACTGTCGCAGTCGACCTCCTTGAGGAGGAACACCGGGTATATAGTCAGGCTGGGCTTGTCGGCGTTTTTCAAGACGTCGCAGCGCTGCTCGATGGCATTCAGCTCGTCCTCAGGCGGCAGGCCGGACTTCTCCGCCCACAGCTTGGCCATCTTGCCTTCGCGCCCGGGCCCGGAACCCTCCTTCAAGCCGAAGACAGGTGTCAATCGCTCGTTGAGCAACACGCAGCAGGTCATGGGGTTGCGCGGCTTGATTCGCTTGAAGTCGGCATCACGCTCTGTTTGACGATCGGTCCAGATGAGGTCACCCGTGCGGTCCACAATCACCGCGCGGACCTCCTTAACACCTTCTTTGTGGCTGCCCAAGATCTGGGCATAAAGGCAGTATTCCGTGCTCACGTCCTTTTCCGCGACGAACTGGCCGAACAGCTCGCCAATGCGCGCGAAATCGGCATCGGCCGGCGGCAGGAAGGCCACCTCGGTCGTCTCCAGGTGTTCCATTCCTCCCTTTTCGAGAAACATCCCGACGACATCGGCCACATCTTTGCTGGACTCTCCTGCTAAGTTCACCGGGTAGATGGTCAAAGAGCAGTCCACGCCCTTCTCCTGCAGTGCGTCCAGGCGCGCCTGCTGCTGCGGAGTAGCCGTACTCTCAACGGCCGCCTCGGAGTCTTTGGACGACATCGCACGAGCGCCCGCAGCGAAGAGCAACACGACGCATCCCATACTCAGGTAACGAGAATTCATGACAGATCGCTCCTTTTTAGAAAGATCCGGAACTGTAAGTGCCCACTTACAATAATCCCAAGAAGAAAACCTCGCGAGCGGCGATGCCGGCCGCCGAGGTCGTTGCTAACCATCGTCCGCCTGCTGCACGAGGTCCTCGCGCAATACGGAGAGCAGAACCTCCGTGCAGTCCTCAACGGTCTGGGGGTCTGCTTCCGAGAACGGGCTGTGATGCGAGTTCAGCAACACCACATAGGCAATCCGGCCATCGCCATCGATCACATAGCAATGAATCCCCATAACGGCCCGCGGACCAATCAGATACTCCGCCAGCAGCGCATAATCCGATTCGGCAGGGTTGTCCTGCAGATACCCACCAAACGACGCCGCGCTCTCCGCAAGCATCTGCGCTTGATTCATGTGCCACGGGCCGGCGATGGGCACCTCTCCATCGGACACCGTCACCGTCGCCAGACCTTCCTCATCGATGAACCCGGCAATTGCCTGAGCGGCGTCTGCATCGTAAACCGCATCTGTACCTTGCTCCCCCCTCACATAGGCGGGAAACACCGTGATCGAAGTCTCGCCGAGGCTCTTGAGAAACGCGGTCTCTGCGGCCGGGTCTACAATGCCCCGGCAAGAAACCGTGGCGAAGGGAAGGGCCGCAAACGACAGGATTGTCAGGATTTCGAAACGCCGCC
>CP070718.1:1100266-1110266 GCA_020350565.1 Phycisphaerales bacterium | reverse complement strand
GCGCGCCTGGTCAGGTGTTGCGGCGCTCGAACGATGGCGCGAGCAATACGGACGATCTGCTCGCGTAACCCTGGCACCTGCTGCGGCGCTTCACATCATCGGCTTTGCCATTCTGGTTGTGATCGGCCTGTGGATGTATCGCAGTGCGAAGCTCGAAACGCGGCGGCAGGTTGCGAAGCTTGTGCCCTACAAGGAGTTCGTCGATCAGCGTCAAGAGGATCCCGCCTTCCTTCTGCGCGAATTCTACGCCGGGCCCGAGCAAATCCTTTCCGCAGCAGTTCTGATCGACGGTGAAGGACCCACCGAAGACGTGCCAACGGTAACCATCTTCACTGACTTTCAGTGCCCAGAGTGTTCCTGCTTTGCGCAGAAGTGGCAGATGGAATACCGGCATCAACTGATGGGCCCGATCCGTGTGGATCTCCGACACCTCCCGCTCAGCAGGGAATGCAATGATTCTGTGGCGTCGAACCTTCACCCCGAAGCCTGCAACGCCAGCTACGCGGCCGAGGCTGCGAGATTGCAGGGTGGCGATGAAGCTTTCTGGAAGCTGCACGACCTGCTGTTCGAATCAACTCGTCGACTGAGCACCAAGCCGTACGCGGAACTGGCGACCAGGATCGGCCTGGACGGCGAGCAGCTACTAGCCGACATGCGTCGCACGTCGGTCAGACAATCCGTGGCCCGTGACGTCGCACTGGCTGCAAACCTCGGCGTCCGCGGGACTCCGACGGTCTTTGTGAATGGACGGCGTGTTCCGGAGTTCTGCCTGCACAATCCCGTATTCTGGGAAGCCCTCTCCGCGGACTTGCAGCAAAGTAGCTGGGTAGCCGCATTTACAAGGCGTGACGGGGCGCCGGAATCGTCCGGGCATGATCCGACGATGACTATGGCGGGGACAACCGATCGATGAGCAACAGGCAATATCATTTCTCGATTGGTGTGATCGACGTCTCCCTCCATAGCACATGCGACCGGTTTATCCAAGAGTACCTCTCACTATACGCGCCGTACGTCTGTTCTGCGTGTGGCCATGAAGCAGTCGATGTCGATATCCAGCCCCGGCGAAGGTACCCCTGGCCCCGCGGTCCCTACACGTTTCGCAGCACGAACGCCCCCGATTTCCAAGTGCTGCGGCACCACGAGGTGCTCCCCCATCTCGAATGGTACATCAACTGGCAGATCATCCAAAAACGATGCGAGTATATACAGCTACATGCGTCCTCGCTCGAGCTCGACGGACAGGCGATGATCCTTCCCGGTGATCCGGGGAGCGGAAAGTCAACGCTCACGGCGGGGCTACTTACCCGTGGTTGGTCGTATCTGTGTGATGAATTCGCGCTTATCGACCCGTGGACCAGCACGATCCACCCGTACCCGCGCGCTCTTTGCATCAAGGAACCGTCGTTTGCCGTCATCCGGCGTTTGGGACTTCCGCTGCGTCGCCGGACACCGTATCACAAGGCCACGAAGGGCCCGGTCGCCTTTCTCAATCCGCTCGACGTCCGCGAGGACATCGTGGGACGCCCATCACCGGTGCGCTGGGTCGTGTTCCCGAGGTATGTTCCGGGCGCGAAGGCAATTCTTCGGCCCATCGCAAGGTCACAGGCCGCTTACCTGTTGGCGAAACAGTGTTTCAACATTCGCGTGAACCAACAGCAAACGCTACGCACCTTGGCCGCGATTGCCCGCGGTGCGGACTGCTATCAACTGACTGCCGGCGACATCCATGCTACTTGTGACCAGGTGGAATCGCTGACATGTCCTGTTGCGTCACGGAAGGTCGGGTGAGGTCCGGTGGCGCCGACAGTGCGCGACGGGCAAACCGGAGACATGGCCACGTCTTGTGGAGTGTTCCACCGAAGCTGCACGACGGTCGCTGCATCGTCTTGACACGTTACGATCTGGGGAGAAAAGCCCTTCGCCCAGGCCTGTATCTGCTGCCTCTTATATGCCACCTGCTGCCTACAAGATAAACCGGCTCAAGTCCTGATCCTCAATGATGTCCTTGAGCCGCTTCTCAACATAGGCTTTGTCGATAACGATCGTCTCGCCTTCGCGCTCCGGTGCGTCGAAGCTGACGTCTTCCATCACCTTTTCAACCACCGTATTCAGACGGCGGGCCCCGATATTGTCGGTCGTCTCATTGGCGCGGAAGGCGGTCTCGGCCAGCGTGGCGATACCGTCCTTGGTGAATTCGATTTTCAGCCCTTCCGTCCCGAGCAGCGCCTTGTGCTGTTTTGTCAGCGCGTTTTCCGGCTCCGTCAGGATGCGGATGAAGTCTTCGCGTGTGAGGTCTTCGAGTTCCACGCGAATGGGGAGCCGGCCCTGCAGCTCCGGCATCAGATCACTCGGCTTGGCTCCGTGGAACGCGCCGGCCGCGATGAAGAGAATATGGTCGGTTTTGACCGCACCATAGCGCGTGTGAACCGTGCAGCCCTCAACGATGGGCAGCAGATCCCGCTGCACGCCTTGACGGGAAACGTCGGGACCGTGCGTCTTGTCAGAACCCGCCAGCTTGTCGAGCTCATCGAGGAAGATGATCCCGCTGTTTTCCGTTCGGCGGATCGCCATTTCCGTGACCTTCTCGCGGTCGATGAGGTTGTCGCACTCCTGCTCGAAGATGATCTTGCGGGCTTCGCGGATGGGCAGACGACGCGATTTCGACTGGGACGGAATGATCCTTTCCAGGATGTCGCGCATGTCGGGCTCAAGCTGATCCACGCCAAGGGTCATCATCCCAATCGGCGGGAGCTTCGTCTCAATGGTCAGGTTGACTTCACGGTCGTCGAATTCTCCGGCCCGAAGTTGGTTCCGCAGTTTCTCGCGATTCCGGCGACGCCGCTCGTCGATTTCAGTGTCGGAGTCCGCACCCAGGGGTCCGACCTCACCGGACGGCATGAGCAGGTCCAGCAACTGCTCTTCGGTCTGCCGTTCGGCTTCGACACGAACGACCTCCGTCTGCTCTTGCCGCACCATGTGTATGGCCAGCTCGAGGAGCTCGCGAATCATGCTTTCCACGTCGCGTCCGTGGTAACCCACTTCCGTATACTTCGTAGCCTCGACCTTGATAAACGGGGCGTTGACCAGGTTTGCCAGTCGGCGGGCAATCTCGGTCTTGCCCACGCCGGTGGGTCCGATCATGATGATGTTGCTCGGGCCGACCTCCTCCCGGAAGCCGTCGGGCAGTTGTTGCCGGCGCCATCGGTTGCGCACGGCCACGGCAACCGCGCGCTTGGCCGCGTCCTGCCCGATGATGTGCCGGTTCAATGCCTCAACGATCTGTCTGGGCGTGAGCTGCTGCATGCTGGTGACTGAGTCTGATCCCGATCTTCGGGACTCTGGACGATCCGTCATTGCCGGTGACGCCCGCTTTCCGATCAGTTGATCTTCGGCCTGGCTGTCCGTTGAAAAAGGGGACAGGCACCTCGCCGGACGGCGTTTTCACGGGTGCGAGTGGGCTACACTCGGAGCCAGTCCCCTTTTTCAACGACTCCTAGCGAATGCCCTCGTCGACGGTTCTTGCGGCGGCTGTGGTCTGAAGCTTCTCAACGACGATCTCACGGTTGCTGTACACGCAGATGTCCGCAGCGATGCCGAGCGACTCCTCAACGATCCTATCCGCCGGCAATTCTGAATGGGCGAGCAAGGCGCGTGCCGCCGCCGCCGCGTACATGCCGCCTGATCCGGTACCGATCACGCCGTCCGTCGGCTCGATGACATCGCCCATACCGCTGACCATCAACAGCGTGTCCGACGACATGACGGTCAGGATCGCCTCCAGCCTGCGAAGCAGGCGGTCGGTCCGCCAATCCTTGGCCAGTTCGATGGCCGCGCGACGCACGTTCTTCTTGTGCTTCTCCAGCTTGGCCTCGAACCGCTCAAGGAGGGCAAAGGCGTCCGCCGTCGCTCCGGCGAAGCCACAGAAGACCTGCCCGCCCAGCAGGGGGCGAATCTTGCGGGCGTCCCGCTTGACGGTCGTTTCGCCGAGTGATACCTGTCCATCACCGCCGATCGCGACCAGCGGATCGCGCCGGACGGCCAGGATTGTCGTCCCGCGAAGCCGGGCCTTGTTCTGTTGTGATGTCATGGCTTTTGCATCCTGTCGCGTCAGGCGACGGTACAACAATGTAGGCGAGTGTGCAACCGGATCAGCCCTGCGAGGACGCTGAATTGGCTCCTGATCCTTCACAGATCGCGGCTCCCCCGAAAGACGGCTTCGTACACGTCGAAGGCGCGCCGGCTGAGGCGAATTCCAGGCGAATCCGCCGGCCTCTAAACCGGCGGTCGTGGAGAAACCTTCCTTGGACCGTGGCACTTCTGGCAAGCGCGAGCGCTTGGGTCACCCTCCCGTCGTGCCGGGAACCCGCGCACAAACCCACTCCCGTTGAGACCAACTCGAACGCCCGAGTCACGGTCGTCCCGAAGGAGCCCGATCCGGAGCCGCCGCCTGAGCCTGTTCGCGTCGGCTTGGACGATTCCGATCGCTGGCTTTCCGTCACCCGGATCGACCGCGAGGCCGCTGGGGGATGGGCAACCGGTTCCTTCAACCCGCAACGCAACAAGATCACGATCCGTACCAGGAACATACAGCGATTCACCATCGACGTCGGCAGGATTCCCGTCGATTGGGAGCGACTCGTGGTGCTGAGCATCGACGAAAGGAACACAGAACTGCGCCGCCGGGACTTCGACCTCCTCGAATTCGTCCGAAGTCAGCGCGAAGGTTGGGCGATCGTCGAACCGGGCGCCGATATTAACCAGTAGCGCCACACGGGGCAGAATCAATCTGCAGCATGAGTCGGTTGCCGAGTCGTTTGGAATCAGGTTGGCAGCCGGGTCTGATGCTCAGTCTGTCACCTGCAATCGTTGCGCACCCGCGCTCAGACAGAGAGGAGCCGACCATGGACCTCCCGACCTCGCCTATCCGTTCCCAAAACTTGATCTTTGAGGGATGTCGAGCCTTAGCCGCGTTTGGCCTTGCGGTCGCGGTCACAGCGAGCGCTCGGGGCGACGACATTCAGCCCCCACCCCCCAATCCGGCCCAGCCCGTCGACTACATTGACTGGGTCAATGAGGCCTTCGGGAAGGACGTTCGGAGGAACGCGGCAAAGTCCTATCAGGCCGCTTATCGGAAAATCAAACCGTTTGACGGTGACTGGGGATCCACAATCACCGAACCATGGACACACAACCCGGAGGTGGGGGCTTGGCTCAAGGAGAACAAGACGGCCCTGAAGCTGTTCGCACGGGCGACGGACAAGAAAGACTGTTACATCCCGCTGAAGGATCCGAAGCCGGTAGGCGTGCGTCGCTTCGATCGCCTTATGATCAACGCAGAAGTGCCGCATCTTAACGAGCACCGCACGGCCGTCATGGGGCTGCTAGCCCAAGGATACCAGGCCCACGCAAAGGGCAAGGAGGGACTGCTCATCGAAAACGCGCTGACTTGTCTTCGCAGCGCAAGCCATTTGGAGTGTTCCGCGGACTCGGCCAGCCGACTTGCGGCCGAAGCCTGTGCTTCGATGGCATGCCGAACACTGCGCGACGCTTTGCAGCGGTCCATGGATCAGGGACAGACGGCCACTGACCTTTTACCCAGACTGCAAGCGATTATTGCACCTGAGCGTTCGCTCGAACGAGCTGTATTGTATGAGCGGGTCGCCATTTGGGACCTTTGTCAGCGGGTTTACATCGACGATGGCGGCGGCGGACTCAAGGTGCATCCGCATGCAAAAGACCACGTAAGTGTGCTCAGCAAACCGGGCGACAGCGACAGGCTGGCAGCGATTGGATATGAGGCGAGCCTGCGAGACGCCAACCACTACTTCGACCGATGCCTGGAACTGATCCGCGAACCGTTCCCTCTCGCCAGGGAAACGGCCCTCGAAGTCGAAGCGCTGGTTGAGCAAAGCACGAATCCCATCGTCGGGGGCGCCTCCTCGATGTGGCACGTGCGCGAAATCGATATCGCCGGAGAGGCAGATCGAAGCGGCACCTTGCTGCTAACGTTCATTCTCGCCCACAGGCAGAAGCACGGTGATTATCCGAACAGGCTCGACGAGTTGGACGCCCCGAACCTGGGGCAATTACGAGTTGACCCCTTCACCCGCAGAGACTTCGTCTACAAACGAACAGGCAAGGACTTTATACTCTACAGCCTGTACCTCAACCTTCGCGACGACGGCGGCAACCACGACCGAGAGGCAGACAAGGTTTTCTGGCCTGTGGCGCCCGGTATCTGGTAGATCAGCATCATAAGATGGCATCCCCGGCGATCAGCTTACGGTCGATCTCCTCGCTTCGCCTTATTCTCTTGGCTGAATAAACCGAGGCCATCCGCGGATGCGTCGAAAGGCCTGCCCCCTCGGTCCACGCTGAAGCCTCATGGCTTCTTGCCGATGCAGATGAAGTTCCAGGCGGTGGGCAAATCCTCTTTATTAATGGAGAAATCGCTGGACCGAATGCTTGTTATGCCGCTGGTATTCCCTGTGTGGCGCTTCTTGCGACCACGGCGCTGCAGGTAATTAAAGAGCGGGCGGTAGAAGCACTTGAAGAAATAGAACCTCCGTAAACGAAGGAAGTCCACCCGCCAGTAGCGCTTCGCTCTGGCGATCCGTTGTTCCCAATCAGCGATCGCCGCTGGCGTTACCCCCCGTACGCCGTAGACCTCCACATCAATGAAGTGCCTATCCATGAGTTCCTTCAGTTCCTCATGGTCGAATTCTTTATAGTGGTATGCGTCGTCACCGAGGGAGAGCCGAGCATTCAATGCGCCGAGAATAAACAGGCCGGAAGGAGCAAGGATTCTGGCGGCCTCCGTAAAGTGGGCCGAGTACCGTTTGATATGCTCGATCACGCCCATGGAGACGACGACATCGATGGACGCGTCATCGAAATCGAGTGAGGTGCCGTCCATTTGCCTGAAGAAGAGATTGTCCGCTTGGTAACCGGCCCTTGCAGTCTCGACGGCGATTGGGTGGGGATCAACACCAATCACGCTGCCCGCTTGTTTAGCAAGCAGGGCGGTCCCGAAGCCGGTACCGCAGCCCACATCGACCACCCGCCGGCCCGCAACGAAAGGCAAACAGAACTCGTACATCGCCGTTTCACGCATGATGCGCGGGCGATTGATGGGGTCGTCAGCGGTATCTCGCTCACCATCTGAGACGGTCTGAAGTCTGGTCCAGCCCATGAACACTTCTCTCCTCTTCGACCATCCCCGACCTCCCTCCCCCTTGCTGCCGCGACGTCCACCTTGTCGGCGCGAGAGATCATCACTGAGAGGTTTCTGGACTCCATGATTACCGGCGTAGAGTCCGACCACATGCCAGAGTCGCTCACGGCCGAGGTTTTCCTCGCGGGGCCTCCCGCAGCGCATGAAACGAGTTCCCCGGGCTGAGCGTGATACCCAGGGAACTCGGTTTACGTGTCGTGCGGTCTACCCCTGGCTCGCCGGATGCACTTTCGACGGCAGGCCCGACTGAGGCGATTCCGCTATGTTCGCGCCGCGTAGACGGGCAGGACTGCCACATATTCCCACAAGTAACCGGTGCCTATATGGAACCGGCCGAGTGCGGGAAGGCCGGCGGCTGGTCCCTACGCGTCGGGGAAGTCCTCGCGCGTTTTGCCTTGGAGCAGCAGGTCCAATTCCTGAGCTACCTTTGATTCCAGATCCGCCTTCGCGCCGATGTGGACGGCCTCTACCTCGCCGCTTTGACCGACCACAAAGAGCGTCGGAAAGCTGGTGGCCTTATAGGGACCACCGATCTTGCGCTCAGGATCCAACGTCATCGGAAGCGAGAGCTTCAGGTCATTGTACTGCTGAAGGATCTGCTCCGGCGTCCGGGCGCCCCGTCCACTTCGAGCATCCATGCTGATGGCAACGACGTCCACGCCCTTGTCCTTGTACTTCTCGTGGAGTGAATTGATGCCCGGCATCGCGCGCTTGGAATAGCCGCACCACGAGGCATAGAAGAACAGCACCTGAGGCTTGTCGGGTTTTCCGCCGATCTTGATCTCCTTGCCGTCGTAAGTCGCGGCGGCCGCCTCCGGCGCAGGTTTGCCAAGGAGCTCCATAGCGGGCCTCTGACGCTGTTGGGAGGGTGGCTTCTGTGCGGCCTGCAGACCCTTGAGGGCTGCGCTGAGTTTCGTCAACTCGGCCTGAAGCGCCTTCATCTGCTCCTTAAGATCCGTAATCTCTTGCTGCAACTGCGCTTGCGTTTCCTCAAGCTTTGTGATTTGGCTCGATGCGTCCTTCTCCTCGGCAACGGCGCTGGAACCCAACACAAGCCCGAAGACAACCGCAAGAGCCAGCATAATCGACGCCCATTTCATTTGATTTCTCCGCTCGAAGTCTCCTATTTGACCGTGCCCCTTGTCTCCACGCAGGGCTTCCATTTCTCAAGGATAATCGAAATTCGGATGATGCGACAGGGGCCGCTGGGGCATGCCCGCTTGAACCGTGTATTCCGGGTTTTCCGGCTCGCGTTTGTTGTTCTCGCGACGGGGCGTGGCTCTCGTGCCCACTCTCGCGCAGGGCGTGTTGGTGCTTCCGCGCCCTATCCAACAACACCACGGACTCACAGGTTGATCACATCAGGCGAGGCCCTGTGCTGATGCAGAAACGGCTTCTTGCCAAGCTCCCGAAGTCATCAAATTCAAGCCGACAGCGTGCTCCGGTCCCCGCATGGCCTCCAAGGGGGCTCTTACCGATCGACTTGGCTGTTGCGATCGTTCGTCCGGTCAGGCCAGTCCTCTTCGTAGAGGAGATGGCCCGACGCTTTCATGCCCAGGCGGACGTACGTTGAGATCGCCGGGCTATTGTGGCTCTCCACGTAGAGCCGCAGTCCGCAGACGTCGCCATGAGAGCGGGCCAGCGAACGGATGTGCCGGTAAAGCGCTCGGAAGACGCCACGACCCCGATGGGCCGGATGCACATAGACGCTCTGAATCCACCAGAACCAGCCGTTCCGCCAGTCGCTCCACTCGGTCGTGACCATGGTTTGGCCGACGACCTCCTCCCCCATCTCAGCCACGAAATAGGTGGATCGCTTGGGGTCCTCCAGGCCCGCCCTGACACCTGCCATAACGGTCGCACGTCGCAGTACCTTGTCTTCGCTCTCCCTTGCCAAGGCAATATTGGATTCGACGATTCCCTCCAGGTCGTCGTCTGTTGCCTGCCTGATTTGGATTCCCATCCGATCTCCTTGCGGCTCCGCGAGTGCCGGCACTCTCGCCCCTGCATCTTCGACCAATGCCCGGCTTGGCGACGTCGGCCGCCGACGTTTGCGGATGCTATTGGCGGTCAAGGCCCTGGGCAACGTTGCGCCCGACAGATGCCTCGTCGCTGTCAAATTGGCACTCGAATACGACGCTACCGGCGATTGCTGCCAAGCTGGCAGCCGGGCTCAAGACACGACGGTGACGAGGTATTTCTCTAACTCTTTTTTTCCTTGTAGGTTACGAGCGGCGCCGAGGTCGTCGGCGATTGGCCTGGCCGATGCAATGGAACGGGTAGGAGGCGGTATGCCTCCGAATTCCCTGCGGCTGGCCGGCCCTTTCGATTGCCGGCTATGCGGTGGCAACGGATGATCTCGGTGAAACCAGTGCTGAAATCGGATCTGAGGAGACGGAACCCATGGCAACCAAGCAGTTGGCCTTCGAGCAGGACGCACGGCAAGCCCTACGCAAAGGGGTAGAGAAGCTCGCGGCGGCCGTGAAATGCACGCTCGGGCCCCGGGGCCGCAATGCGGTCATCGACAAAGGGTGGGGAGGACCCACGGTTACCAAAGACGGCGTCACGGTAGCGGAGGAGGTCGACCTGTTTGACAAGTACGAGAACTTGGGTGCTCAGCTCGTCAAGGAGGCGGCCAGTAAGACCAGCGAAGTAGCGGGCGACGGCACGACGACGGCCACCATCCTGGCCGAGGCCATCTTCCAGGGTGGTCTCAAGAACATCGCAGCGGGTGCGGACGGCAAAGCCCTTAACCGGGGCATC
>CP070718.1:1098741-1100166 GCA_020350565.1 Phycisphaerales bacterium | reverse complement strand
GGCAAGGCCCGCAACTTCCAGGAGTATCAGGCGCGCCTCAACGAACTCCGTGCGAGTTTCTCCATGGCCGAATATCACCGCTTCACCCCGACGAACGAAGGCTTGAAGCGAGAGGCGCAGGCTCAGGAAGACTCTGCCACCTCCCTGAGAACCAGAATCGATCGCCACGAGGCGGAAGAGGTCGAAGTCAACACGGGGCTCGATCGCCTCGCCGGGGAAATCACCGACGTCGACAATCATCTTGTTCGAGCTCAGTCGGAGGTCGCCGCGCAGGGCGAGCGGATCCAGACGGCAAAGCGCCGAGTCGAGGAGCAGGAGGCACTGCTCGAGCATACGGCGGATCGCGAGGCGGCGGATCAAAAACGTCTTCAAAACAGCGAGGCCGAGCTGGCCAGAGTCCAGGAGTCGGCAGTCAATCTGCAACAGCAGACGCATGATCTGCATCGACGCATTGACGAGTGCAACGAGAACGATCGCCAGCTCGCCCAGGAAATCACCCGAGCCCAGGCCCTGCTGGAGGACGAGAAGGCAGGGATCATCGAGCTTGTTCGGAAGAGCGCTCAGACGCACAACGAGATCGTCCGGCTGAACACGCATCGGGAGTCTCTGGTCGGGCAGAAGGGGCGGCTGCACACCAGGGACGCGCAGGTACGGGTCGAATTGGAGGACTTGATTGAGCAGCGTGGCGCGCTGAACCGGCGGCTGGCTGAAGCCGAGGGGTTGATCGCGGCTGAGAGTTCAAAGCTGGAGGAGAAGAAGCTCGAGGCCGCTCGTGCGAGCAGCCTTCGTCAGCAGCTCTTGGACGAGCTTGCGACGGCCAAGGAGCGGCGGAGTGCGATTCAATCCCGGCAGGAGCTGTTGCTCGATCTCGAGCGGAGAAAGGACGGAATCGGGGCCGGGATCCGACGGATTCTGGAATTGAAGGAGCAGAGTGCACACGCGGATGGCTCGGTATCAACGGAAGGGTCGTCTTGGGAGGACAATGGCGGGCAAGCCCCTGGTGGCACGCTGGAAGTGATTCAACAAGACCCGTCCTTTGACGAGTCTCCGTGGGAAGGCACCGATGGAGAAGGGCATGCGGTCTGTCCGGACACCCTCATGAACGGAGGGAGCACGGATGGGCAAGCCGTTGTGGCCTGCCGGGACACCGAGCCGGCGTTTGCGAGTGTGCGTGGGCTTGTGGCCGACGTATTCGAGGCCGACGTCACACATGCGCATATCCTCGAGGCCGTGCTGGGCGAGTCGGACCAGTACCTGGTTGTCGAAGACAGCGCGAAGTTTCTCCACGAGTTGGCGGCGCTCGCCGATCTGCCGGGTCGTGTGACGGCACTGTGCATGGACCGACTCCCCCCGGGGATTGACGAACACAGCTTTCAGGACAAGCCGGGCTTCGTTGCTCGTGCCGTGGATTTGGTGCGCTACGAG
>CP070718.1:1089624-1098641 GCA_020350565.1 Phycisphaerales bacterium | reverse complement strand
GTATCACCGAGGCCGGAGATCTCGTGCTCGCAGATCAGTCCGGAAGCGTATCCCAGGATGTCATTTCCGCGGCGGAAGATACGCGTCGCGGAGCACCGAGCGACGTATCTATCGAGTGCGACCCCATCCAGCTCGAACTGTTCAATAATCCGTTCGTATCCGTGGCGGAGCAGATGGGAACGACGCTGCAACGTACGTCGCTCTCTACGAACGTGAAGGAGCGGCTGGACTTCTCGTGCGCGATCTTCACACCGGAAGGCAACCTCGTCGTGAACGCCCCCCACATCCCCGTCCACCTCGGCGGCATGAGCGAGTGTATCAAGGCCCTCATTGAAGACGTGGATCACTTTGAGAAGGGAGACATCTACATCACCAACGATCCTTATCGTGGAGGATCGCACCTGAACGACGTCACCGCGATCACACCCGTGCATGATGAAGCCGGCGAGCGGCTGCTTTTCTTCGCCGCGAACCGCGCCCACCATGCGGAGATCGGAGGGTCACGTCCCGGGTCCATGCCCCCGGACTCGGCCTCCCTTGCCGAGGAAGGCGTCATCATCCGGGCATTTCGCTGGATGGAGCACAAGCGACCCCGGGTGGAGGAACTTCGGGCCATTCTCACCGCTCCGCCTTATCCCTCGCGTACGCCGGAGGAGAACCTCGCAGACATCGCCGCGCAGGTGGCCGCCAACCAGACCGGCGTTCGCGAACTCAACAGAATGATCAACCGCTACGGGGTCGACGTCGTTCACGCCTACATGGGGCACATCCAGGCGGCAGCCTGCCGAAAAATGCGCGCAGCCTTGAAGAAAGTGCCCGACGGAGTCCATAAGTTCACCGATTACCTCGATGACGGATCGCCGATCACGCTGACCGTCACCATCGAGGATGATCGCGCCACACTCGACTTCACCGGCACGGGCGCCGTGTTGGACGGCAACCTCAACGCCAATCGTGCTATCGTGACGAGCGCCGTACTGTATTGCCTGCGGTGCCTGATCGATGAGGATATCCCGCTCAACGCCGGGGTGCTGGAACCGGTGGAGATCGTCCTGCCCGAATGCCTGCTCAATCCGCCCTACGACCCCGACCCGTCGAAATGTCCGGCCGTCGCAGGCGGGAATGTGGAGACCTCGCAGCGCGTGGTCGATTGTGTCTTTGGAGCGCTCAAGATGTGCGCCGCCAGCCAGGGGACGATGAACAACCTCCTCTTGGGCAATGAACGCTTCGGTTATTACGAGACGATTTGCGGCGGTGCGGGAGCAGGCCCCGGCTTCACGGGCGCGGACGCGGTTCACACGAACATGACCAACACGCGTATGACCGATCCGGAACTCCTCGAAGCGCGATACCCCGTCCGCCTCGTGCGATTCGCCATCCGGCAAGGCTCGGGTGGAGCAGGACGCTGGTGGGGAGGTGACGGCGTCATTCGGGAGATCGAGTTCCTGGAGGCCCTGGAAGTCTCGATCATCAGTCAGCGCCGCATAGGTCAGCCTTACGGATTGGAAGGCGGCTCGCCGGGCCGCTGCGGCAAGAACATCCTTCACCGGTTGAACGAGGCCCAGCCGACTCTCCTGCCACCGATCGTCCGCGTCTTGGTGGAGCCTGGTGATCGGCTTATCATGGAAACACCCGGCGGCGGCGGATACGGTTCGACAGAATGAACCCACGCATCGCTTCAATCGAAAACACGATTGCACGTGACCCCGGCGGGCGGAACATCTTCGGCATCGCCTTGACCGACCAGCTTCGCCTGGCCGCACAGTCGCTTCGCTTTGCCCGTCGCGTGGGGATCGTCAGCGGATTCTTTATCCCCGAAGCGAACGCCGGGGAGACGGACGGCCCACCGGGCGCGAAGGTGGTCGGACAAGCCCTGGCCGCACTGGGCATCGAAGTCGACTATATCACCGATCCGCCCAACGCTGCGCTCTTCACTGCCATTTCGTTGACACCGCTCGTCGACGTCGAGCGTTATCTGGATGACGCAAAGCCGACGCATCTCGTCTCCATCGAACGGGTAGGACGGGCGGCTGACGGGCGCTACCGGAACATGCACGGCGTTGACATCGGTACCACCACCGCCCCGCTCGACGAGCTGTTCCTTCGCGGCAGCGCGATGGGATTGACCACGATCGGCATCGGCGACGGCGGCAACGAGATCGGCATGGGCAAGGTGTTCGCCAGCGCCTTGGCCGCCATCGATCACGGCGACAAGATCGCCTGCATCGTGCCCACAGACTTCGTGATCACAGCCGGCGCCTCCAACTGGGGAGCTTATGGCCTGGCGGGCGCGCTCTCCGTGCTGGAGGGCCGTGATCTGCTGCCTTCCGCCGAAGACGCCGGCCGAGACATCGAGATCATGGTCGAACGGGGCCATGCCGTGGACGGCGTCACGCACCGGCCTACGGCCACGGTGGACGGACTGCCGCTCAGCGAGAGTCTGAGAATGCTCGAGAGCGTTCGTCGGCAAATCACGCCGTCGCCGCTGGCACGGGAAGCCACCCACGCCAGGAAGACCCAACGCATCGGCATTCTCGGCTACGGAGAGACAGGACGAGGGGTGGCCGCCCTGCTTGCCAGCCGGGGGCATGAGGTGAGCATCTCGGAGGCCGGGCCACCCAGCAGCATCGTTCTTGACGGTCCCGCCGATGTGGTTCAACACTGGCGCATTGAGACCGGAGGGCATACGATCGGGTTCCTGCGCGACTGCGATCTGGTCGTATCCAGCCCCGGGGTGCCCGCCGACGCGCCGATCCGCGATGAGCTGCACCGTTCGGGCATCCCCGTGATCAGCGGCCTGGAGTTGGCCTACCAGCTCTGCGATCGGGAACTCATCGCCATCACGGGCACGGTGGGCAAACGCACAACCTGTGAGTTGCTGCAGGGCATCTTCGAAAGCTGCGGACGCCCGCTCACCATCGGCGGCAACAAGGGCAGACCCCTATCCGAGCTGCTCATGGACGAAGAGCGCGAAAACAAGTATGAAACCAGTGCATCGAGGGAGCCGATCGCCCTGGCCGTATCCAGTTTTCAGCTCGAAACCGTGGTGCATTTCCGCCCGCGCATTGCCGTCTTCCTCAATCTCGACAAAGAGCACCTGGACCGCCACTTGAGCCTCGCGGAGTACACGCGCATTAAAAGCCGGATCTTCATGAACCAGCATCCCGACGACGTGCTGATTCTCAACTTCGACGACGAGCGGATTCGCTCCCTGGCCCGCAAGCACCAGGGCCGAACATTCTTTATGTCCGCCCGCCAGGAAGTCGACCGCGGCGCCTGGCTGGCGGACGGCATCGTCCACGCCAACATCGACGGCCCCGTCGAGCAGATCGGTCCCGCCAATCCCCCCTTCCCGGAAAACCTCCTGGCTTGCGTGGTGACTGCGAGACTCTCGGGCCTCTCAGCCGATGCAATTGCGGATGCGATCCTGAGCCTCGCCAAGTAGCCCCGGATAAATCGCAAAGCCACACGGGTGGCATGGGCAGAGGCCGCAACGGCATGCTAATCGACGCAGTCTGACCTTTCAAATGGCCTCTGCCCGTGCGTTCACACCACGCACGGCGGGTGGCATGGGCAGAGGCCACGGCGGCAAACCAACCGACACAGTATGACCTTTCAAGCGGCCTCTGCCCGTGCTCCCTTGCGACACACGAGCGCACGGGCACGCCCGACTGATTCGGCCACGAGGATTCGGGCGCAGCAGTGCCTTCAACCTGCCCGGCATCTGCGGTGATCTACGCCTGCCCATGCCACCCGATACGGGGCCTCACATCAAAGGAAATCGCCCGCGCAATCTCATGCGTGGAAAACGCGTAGTCTCAATTGCGGATTGGCGATTGCGGATTGCGGAGTGACGATTGCGGATTGGGGATTGTCCCGGCGCGTTGGGAAGGCTTGCGGATGGTTCAGCACATCGCGCGCTAGCAGGCTGGATTTATCCTTCATCCTTCTACCTTCATCCCTTTGAACCACAAAAAACAGGTCCGCCCGGTGCTCAAAACACGGAGCGGACCCGTTTATCTGAAGCATCAAAGCGGCGCGATGCTACCGCGTCAGCGTGTCTGGATCACGCAAAGGCAGCTTCTTGACAGCCCCGAACCGCTCGAAGATGACGTCGGGATCCTTGTCGTGGCCACCCTTGATCAGGTCCTCACTCTGGCCGACGGCGAGAATCACCAACTGATCCGGATGCAGATACTCCTTCGCCACCCTCAGGACGTCATCGGCCGTAACCTTCTTGAGGTTGTCCACGTAAGTCTGCCAGTAGCTCGGGTCGCGTCCCGTGTACTCCTCCCGGGCGTAAGTGCGCAGAACAGACATCTTCGTCGAAAACCGTTGTGGGAAATACTCGACGAAGAGCGAAATGGTATTGTCCAACTCCTCCTGAGGCACCCGTTCCGTCCGGACACGCTCGATCTCCCTGAACACCAGCCCGGTGGCGTAGGCACACGCGTCGCTCTTGCTCTGGAAGTAACAGCGGAAATCGCCCGGATAGTAGGTGCCTTGGTCGAACATGCTCCCGACCGAATAAGCCAGACCTTCACGCGAACGCACACTCTCGACGATCCGCGACTGGAAGCCGGAACCGCCGAGAATCGCGTTCATCACAAACAGCGGGAACTCGTCCGGCGAACCGCGCATCACCCCTTTATGCCCGATGGACACGCGTCCCTGATTGACGTCGTCTTTGTGCACGACGTAAACGCCGGGCTCGGGCTTGTCATTCGGCGGCGGGAAAGTCCGCGGACCGGGCTCGCCGGCAGGCCAGCCGCCGAACGCCTTCTCGATCCTGGCAAGCATCTCGCCGCGATCGAAGTCGCCCGACACCGCAAGGATCATGTTCCCAGGATGGTAATACTTGCGATGAAAGGCGATCATGTCCTCACGGGTGATTGAGTTGGTGGACGCGGACGAGGGGTAGTGGTTGCTGAAATGCGCCTCACCGTTCATCAAAAAGCCCCATTCGATGTCCTCGATGGTGGACGTCGAGTCGTTGCGGCGCTTGATGTTCTGAAGCCTGCGCTCCTTCGCCTGCCGGAGACGTTCCTCGTCAAACCGCGGATAACGAAGCATGTCCACCAGCAGCTCCAGACCCTCATCAATATCCTTGGAGAGAAGATCGATGGAGGCCCTTCCGTTCGTGTCGGAGATGCTGGACTCCAACGAGGCGGCGAGGAACTCCACTTTTTCGTCAAGTTCCTGCGGTGTCAGATTCATCGTACCGCCATCGCGAATCTGTTCGCCGGCCAGTGAGGCCAATCCTGCTTTGCCCGGAGGATCGAACGCGCCGCCTGTGCGAATGAGCATGTCCAAATCGAACGTGGGCAGCATTCGATCCTCGGCGATATAGACCACCATGCCGTTGGGCAGCATCTCGCGGAATTGGGCTGCCGGCGGCAGCTTGTAGTCGAGCGGCGGAAAAACGAGCTTGTCCGGATGATCGACGACGGGCGTCGCCGACGGCTTTTCGGCTACGGCGGTCGCGGCACAGATCATCCATGTGGAGCAGGCCGCCAGGATCAGGCAAAGGCAAAATCTGCTTATCTTATTCATCTTATTCGGTCTCCTTCTCGGCGGCTTCCAACTCGGCGACGCGCGCCTTGATGCTCTTGATCATGTACGCCAACATCGACTTTTGCTCATCGGGCATATTCCCGCTGTCCAATGCCTGCTGCATGCTGCCTAATTGAACGCGAAGCTTGTCCAGGTCATCGGCCTGTTGAATCCGATCGATCATGGCCTTGACCTGGCCCGCGGCCTCGGGAGGCAGACCCGCCAGGATGGCGGACAACTCCGGATCAACGTCGCTTTCGGCCCCTTCCTTGGTGCGATAGATGGCAACCGTGCGAACCTTCGGATCAAGGTACTCCCCGACCATACGGCGCACGTCATCCGCCGTGACCTCGAGCATACGCTCGGGCGACTCGTTGATGTACCGCCAGTCGTACCATGTTTCGTAAAGGGCAAGCTGGAACATCAGGCCGATGCTGCTGCGCAGCCGGCGGATCGACGAGGCCAGCACCTGGTTCTTGACCTTCTGCAGTTCGTGATCGGTGATCTCACCCTCACGCAGCTTGTCGATCTCCTCCAGGATGATCCGTTCCACTTCCTCGGGCTCGTGGCCTTCCTTGACTACGGCCGAGATCTCGAAATAGCCTGCGTACTTCCGTGCGCGGTGGAACGCGTACGGCTCGCCGATGGCCGCGTCTTCCTCGGTCACCAGCCGCTTGTACAGTCGCCCGCTCTTGCCCGAAAGCAGGCCGCTGAGCACCTCCAACCCGGCCTCGTCCGAGTGACCGATGGCCACCGTGTGCCAGCGCACACGAACGCGCGGATTCGTCTCCGCCTCCGCGTAGAAACGCCGCTCCGCGATCGGTTTGGGCTCCTCCGTCACCACCGGCGGAGGCTCCGTCTTGCCACGCGAAATACGCTCGAAATAGCGCTCGGCCATCTCGATAACCTGTGCCGTATCGAAATCACCGACAAGGACCATCGTGGCGTTGTTGGGTGCGTAATACACCTTCATGAAGTCCTCAACGTCATCGCGCGTAATCGACTCGACCTCCGAAGCCCAGCCGAGAACCGGAACGCCGTACGGATGGCTCTGCCAGAACATGGCCTCGAAGGCCTCGTCATACTTGCCCGTGGGCGTGCTTTCGGTGCGGAGCCGGCGCTCCTCGCGCACGTTGTCACGCTCCACGTAGAACTCGCGCATGATAGCGTTGGCGAAACGGTCCGATTCGAGCCAGAAGAACAGCTCCAGCTTATTGGAGGGGAGCTGCACAAAGTAGATGGTCATGTCATTGGACGTGCCGGCGTTGAGCCTGGCGCCGCCGTGAGCGGAATAAATCTTGTCGAGCTCATTGTCGACCATGAGGGCGCGCTCTTGTTCGATCAGCTTGTCGTACCGCTTCTTCATCTCCGTGTACGCGGGCGTCCACTGGGCCGAATCGAGCACGTCATCGATCTCGCCGCGGCGCTTCATGAGTCGCATGCGGTCCATCTCGGCATTCATCTTCGCCCGCAGATCATCGATTTCCTCCATGACGGCCATCTCGGTCTCAAAGTCCTTCGTGCCGATGACTTTGGAGCCTTTGAACATCATGTGCTCGAACATGTGGGCGATGCCGCTGACGCCGGCGGGATCGTTACAGGCGCCCACGTCGAAGATCAGGCAGGCGGCCACTGTCGGCTGTTCGTGCCGCTCGACCAGCAGCAGTTGCAAGCCGTTTTTCAGAACGTGCTCGGTCGGCTGGACGCCCTGCTCGGTCGCGGCGATCACGCTGCTCGGCACGAGCAGACCGATCACCGCAACGAGCAGAACGCGTCGTCGTCGATGTCTCATCATTCGATTCTCCTTACTCAACCAGGAATGCATGCCCCCTGACAAGCCCCTGCAATCCCACAACGGGGCCATCGAGCTTGATAATGTAGCGGATTTAATCCCCGTTTGTCGCCCTCTTCGACCTCGATCGGCGGGCTTTGACAAGAATTGACGGCTCGGAAGCGTGGGAAAGGATGAGGGATGAAGGATGAAGGCTGGACCAGAATGAGGCGCCGGAGAGCTGATGGGGGACCGCCGCGGCGGGAAAGTCTTGCCGACGATCCGATTCGACGTGGGAACGCAGCGGCAGGTCCGTTGCCCTGGAGTCCTCCGCGCCGCCTCCGCGCCTCCGTCCCGGCGCACCAGGTTCAGTTCTTCCCCCAATCCCCAATCCGCAATCCCCAATCCGCAATCCGCAATCGGCAATCGGCAATCCGCAGAGCACCCCGAGACCGCAGAGGGCGGAGGGTCGCCTGCCGACTCATCCGCCATCTGCATTCGACATTCTGAATTCGACACTCTGCATTCCACCTTTCATCCTTTTCCACTGATGCCCGACGTTGATCCCCTCGCTCTCGTCCCCTACCATACGCCGCCGTAACCTGATCGGACGGAATCTCCGATGAATAGGGTGGGGATTGCCCACCTGACGGTTTTCTGGTGGGCATTGCCCACCCTGCAGGAACGTCACGCATGGCCAACAAAGAAGCGGACAGGATGGAAAAGATCGTCGCCTTGTGCCGGCGTCGGGGCTTCATTTTCGGCAGCAGCGAGATTTACGGCGGCATCGGCGGCTTCTGGGACTACGGGCCCCTCGGCTGCGAACTCAAACGCAACATCAAGGAGGCCTGGTGGAACGACATGGTCCATCACCCGCCCGCCGGCCCCAAAGGCCAGACGTTCCAGATGGTCGGCGTCGACTGCTCCATCATCATGAATCCCGAAGTCTGGGTGGCCTCAGGGCACGTCGGTGGTTTCAGAGACCCGATGGTGTCCTGCAAGGCCGAAGGCTGCAAGGCCCTCTTTCGGGCTGACCAACTGTTTCACGTGCTGTTGAAGCGGAACGAAGGTGATGACCCGTTCGACTACTGTTCGGTCGAAGCCAATTCACGAGACGACGCGGTTGAACACGCAAGGCCGAAGGCAGAAAAACTCTCTAAGAAACACGGGGGCGGATCTTATGTCGCGGAGGCGATGGACTTCCTGGTCGCTGCTGAAGAGAACCTCTCCGCGCTGAAGTGCCCTCGTTGTGACACTGTTGGGTCCCTCACGGAACCGCGCGCATTCAACCTGATGTTCGAGAGCTACGCCGGCGCGTTGCAGGAATCCGGTAACAAGGTCTACCTCCGCCCCGAAACCGCGCAGGGTATCTTCGTCAACTTCAAGAACGTGATTGACTCGACGCGTGTTCGAGTTCCCTTCGGCATCGCGCAGATGGGTAAGAGCTTTCGCAACGAGATCAACCCGCGGAATTACACGTTCCGCTCACGCGAGTTCGAGCAGTACGAGATCGAGTTCTTCTGCCATCCGGAAGAGGCCGACATGTGGTACACGTTCTGGCGCGACGTTCGGCATCAGTGGTACGTCAAACACGGCCTCAAGAGCGAGAAGCTCCGCCTGCGCGAACACGAGGGCGACGAGCTGGCCCACTACGCCAAGAGCTGCGCGGACGTGGAGTACGATTTCCCCTTCG
>CP070718.1:1082735-1089524 GCA_020350565.1 Phycisphaerales bacterium | reverse complement strand
AGGTCCACGCCCACGCCGCGCACTCCGTATGCCTCCACCAGACGTATCAGGAATTCGCCCTTCCCGCAGGCGATGTCAACCACACGTGCGGCTGTCGGAAGCTGCACCAGGTCCACCAAGCGTGCGAGCTTCTCCTCGCTCGTGGGATTGCACACCACGTGCCTACGATGAGTGATGTCGTAGAACTTCCACGTATCCATGAATCGATCCCTCAGCTGCCTTGTGTATAGGGAGTTTCTGCCAATAACGTGTAGGCGTCAGATATGCGGCCTAACGCGCAGGCAGACACTTTTCGCAAGTCACATTCTAGCAGGGAGTTGCTGTATTGCAACGCCTTCTCTGCGTGATAGGCAGTTACCACCTAACGCGCAACGGACTGCTAAGACCAGGGCCAGCGCACATTAAGCCCTTTGTGCGACAAGGATTTCCATGCGGAACTCGTTGTTCCATCCGGCGATTTGGCTCTTTCCCTTGATGTTGTCGGTTGAGGGGTGACGTTTGAGCAGACTGATGGAGAAGCGACTAAGCCAGGACAGGTTGTCGGCCATGTCGCGATTGCGCGTGCGGCTTTGGTCTTCGTCGAAGGTCAAATCGAGAACCCAATGCAGGGAGTTCTCGATACCCCAATGACCACGAACGGCCTGGGCGAAGCGTTGGCGACTGAGATAACGACTGGAGAGGAAATAGCGGGTGTCCCCGCTCAGAGTGCCGTCTCGGTTCTCCGTGAGGCAGACCGCCATACCGATCGCCTTGGCCCCCGGCCACGCGTTCTTCAAGGGAAACTGGCGGGGGATCTTGGGCAACACATAATAGCGTTCCTTGCGGCGGCCATGGTCCTTCTCGCACGTCTGATGTTTCCGATGCGGCCTCTTCCGGAGTTCGCGTTGGCGTTCATTGCTGAACACCTCCTCGAGCGCCCCGTATAACTTCGGCTGGTTGTTTTTGACCGCCAGGACATAATCCCCTCGCGCGTCCACGATCTTCTGCGCGATCTCCTTCTGGCAACCCATGGCGTCGATGGTGACCACGGCGCCTTGCACGTCGATCCGATCGATCAGCGCCGGAATGGCCGTGATTTCGTTGGACTTCGCCTCCGTCGCCACCTGCCCCATGGCCAGGCCGTGGGTGCTGACCCACGCGCTGACCAGATGCAGCGGGCCAAGCCCGCCGTTCTGATCATGCGAACGACGCAAGGTCTTGCCGTCGATGGCGATCATCCGGCCTCTGTCGTCCTCTTCGTTCACCAGGTTCGTAATCCACGACTGAAAACAGGTTTGAAACGCTTCGGGTTTCAAGCGGAAAGAACCCGACGAATACAATCCGGCGAGGGAATGCCCTGAGGAAGGGCCAGCACTTTTTGTAGCCAATCCTTGTTGGCCCTGGCCCAGCGGGCCATGGCCGTCGGACCCGAGCAACCCACGATGACCCCGCATACCGCAATGGTGATCAGCTCAACCAGTAAGTGGCGACGATTGCGCTGATGGCGAGGATCGGGCAACGACTCAAAGTGCTTGTCAATCGAACGTAAACGTACCGGAACAGCGGCGCGGGGCTTTGACATCGATCAGCTCCTTCTGCAAGAACGCCTCGCCACTCCCTACGGCGAGCTTGCAGGAGGTATAACCGATGAGGATCGATCGCGCCAGTCCACCCCAATTGCCTATTTATGCGCGCTGGCCCTGCTCCTAGCCCTTGAATGCGAGCTGGAAGCTCGCGCTCCAGTGTGCGCGTCGCCTGAATGCGGATCCCGGCGCGGTGGGCGAAGCTGGGCGTACGCGATACCGGCATGCCGGGCCTGTGGGTGCCGAAAAGAACCTGTGCCCATGAAAGGGGATCGCGCCGCTTTCACCGTCACGCGCATCATCAAGCCCGTCCCCAGGCGACGGACGGCGCTCCTGGCCGAAACGGATCTCTCGTTGTTGTGTAGGTGGCGCGCCGATCATCACGCAGCGGCCATCAAGAAGAGCGCGATTCGTCGATTCGCGGTCACAGGCTGCATCTGCACGTGGGTCATACTCCGGGCGGGGTCGGAGTGATTACGATCGGCGGCATACTCAGGGCATTGAGCCGTGGTCTACGCCGGGCGTTTGAAGGACATTTCGAGCGAGTAGACGCCGTCCTCCAGGTGGCTTTCGATCAACAGGCCGGACTCGTGGAACACGCGGAGCATGGGGACATTGTCGGCGAGGACTTCCGCGGTGAAGCCGCGGATGCCGCCGGCGCGGGCGGCCTCGATCAGGATCTGGAACAGTGCCGTGCCCAGCCCCTTGTCCTGCCATTCATCCTGGACCAGGAAGGCCACCTCCGCCAGGTTGGTCTGGCGATTGAGGTTGTAGCATCCGATGGCGACGAGGTCGGCGTCCTCCGTCTTTCCGGTGAAGCCCAGGATAACCATATCGGCCTTGTAGTCGACCCGGAGAAACTCCTGGATCTTGCCATGCGGCATGGACTTGATGGTTCGGAAGAAGCGGTGATATACGGAGTCCTCCGAGAGCTTGTAGAACATTTCTCGGAGTTCGGCCTCGTCGGTAAGCTTGGCGGGTCTTATGAAGACCTCGGAGCCGCCCTTGAGGCGCACCCATCGCTCGAACTCCTCCGGATAGATGGGCGTCATGATGGGGATTTCGATCTGGTCGCTGTAGACCATGTGACGAGCCTTGGCCTCAGCCAGCAGCCACGGGCGGAACTTCGGGTGTGCGATCTGAATGAGCGCCAGGGCTCGTTCGCGGATGTTCCTGCCGTGCAGGTAGGCCGCCCCGTATTCGGTGACCACGTAATGCACGTCGCCGCGGCTGGTGACCACGCCCGCACCCGGCTTGAGCGTGGGCACGATGCGCGAGATCGCTTCGTTCATGGCAGTGGAAGGGAGGGCGATGATCGGCTTGCCGCCCTTCGAGCGCGAGGCGCCGCGCACGAAATCCACCTGGCCGCCGATACCACTGTAGAAAAGCTCGCCCAGCGAGTCCGCACACACCTGCCCGGTCAGATCGACCTCCAGGGCGGAGTTGATCGACACCATCTTGTCGTTCTGTGCGATGATGAAGGGGTCGTTGGTGTACTCAGTGGGGTGGAACTCGCACATCGGGTTGTTGTCGATGAAATCGTAGAGCTTCCGTGAACCGAGCACGAAGCTGGCGATGATCTTACCATTATGGATGGTCTTGCGGGCGTTGGTGATGACGCCCTTCTCCACCAGGTTGATGATGCCGTCGGAGAACATCTCAGTATGAACACCCAGGTCACGGCGGTCTTGTAGAAAATGCAGCACGGCGTCGGGGATGGTGCCGATGCCGAGTTGCAGGGTGGCGCCATCCTCGACCAGGTCGGCAATGTGCCGGGCGATGCGGCGGGCGAGCTCGTCGGGAACGCCCTGCGGGGCTTCGAGGATCGGATGATCGCACGGGACGAGACTGTCCAGGTCACGGACATTGATGAAGCAGTCACCGAGGGCGCGCGGTGCGTTGGCGTTCACTTCGGCGATCACGATCTTGGCGTTCTCGGCGGCGGACTTGACGATGTCCGTGGAGACGCCGTAGCTGCAGTAGCCGTGTTCGTCCGGTGGACTGACCTGGATGAGGGCGACGTCAATCACGTGGCGGCCCGTGTGAAAGAGCCTGGGGATTTCGGAGAGGAACATGGGGGTGTAATCGGCTCGGCCCTGGGCGATGGCCTCGCGCACGTTCTGGCCGATGAAGAAGGCATTGTGCCGGAAGCGTGATCCGATCTGCGGACCGGCGTACGGTGCGACGCCCAGGGTGAGGATGTGGACGATCTCGGTGTCGTCGATGTTCAGGCGGGCGGACAGGGCGTTGACCAGGGACTCCGGCTCGGCCGCTCCCGAGCCGACGAACACGCGGTGCCCGTCACGGACACGTCGCACCGCCTGGTCCGGCGTCTCGACCTTGTCGCGATAGCGCTCCTGCCAATCGAGTGTATCTCGCTCTTTGGGCGGCTCAGCAGTCGCCAGTGTCTTTGCCATGGCTTCCGATTCCTTTGGTGGGGGAGGCGCTTTATCGGGCCACCAGATTCAACAGGGGAGTCGCTCACCAGTCCGATCGGGCTGATCCCCTGGATTCTAGCGGCCCTCCCCTCCAGGAGCCATGCAAGGTCCGGACCACAGGCGGACCACCGGCACCCGAAAAACGCCGCGAAACGCGTGCAGTGCCGGCGGGGAATCGGCAGTTTGCGTTTATCAAGGGAGCATTCGCGGTCTCAGCAGCGGGCGGTGAAGGTGAAGTTGCAGGGATGCCCGACGGCGGGTCTGCTTTCATGGAATCCGGCGCGGCGGAGGCACGGTGGGGCGCATCGCCTCGTTGAGCAGTCGTTGGTATCGCCGGAGCGTCGCCAGCGTCACAACGAACCACAAGAGGTAAAGCAGCCAGGAAGAACAGTTGAAGACCGAGGCGAACGCGGATTTGCGACTGCCTGTTCCTCCGCCTGCGGGCGAACTGGTGGTTGCGGGTATGATCTGCGCCGTGCTGTGCGGACCTTCCCTGACAATCACCGCGGAGGGAGGCGCGGGCGGCGCGGCTTTGGCCCGCTGCGCTTTAACGACGAAAGCGATGGCATGCCCTGTAGTCAGCAGGCTGAAGGCCACCGTCGCGATTGACAGGTGCTTGGTATGTCGGGCCAATTGTGCATGGGCCCCTCGCCGAGCGATGCGTCTCAAACAGACGAGCGTTCCCAGCATCGCCAGGCTAAGACCGAACGGAAGCATGGGAAGCAGCACGTCACCCAAAGGTCGCGCGGCAGCGGGAGCGATCAACTGCCAGACCGCTGTCACCATGCACAGCAGGATCAGGGCCCCACCGGTCCGTGCCAGATAGCGCGGAGCTTTGGATGCTGCCTTTCGGTGCGGGCGAGGATCACACATGGTTGCATCAATGAATCCCCATAATAGCGCACACCCGGTCAGCAGGATGGCGATCAGGACGACTCCGGCAATCAAGCGGCCGGCTCTTATTGCAGGAGACAGGAGAAGCGCGCTTACGCCAACCATACCGATCGCCAGGGGAACCAGGGCAAGCCAGGCGGCGAGCAGCAACGTCACCCCCCGCCGGACGCGGCGGAGCCAGCGGGGGTCGGCGAACTTGAGATCGTCGGGTCGCAGGGAATCGATCACCGGCCTGGAGCACTCCGGGCAGGCGCCGCCTACCGGCATCGTGCGCAGGTTGTAGCCGCAGCCGATGCACAGTGAATCGTCGCCGATCGTCATCGTGGCCGCGTCGATGGACTCCAGCCGCAATGTGCGGCCGATGCGCTCGCCGCAATTTGGACATGAAACTACCAAAGGGGCAACGTTCAACTCGCCGTCGCAGAGGGCGCAGCGCAGACCAGGATCAATAAACGTGGCAGGCTTGGGCGGCATCGCCCGGTTTATAGGCAAGGCGATAGCGGGCGTCTTGCGCTGACCGCCGTCGAGATCATAGGGCGGCAAACTTGACGCCCTGCGAGCGTCGGCATACCTGCGGGCCCGCATCCTCGCTCGGAATCGGGCCTTCCACAGGGCATCGCCGATCACGCCACGGTACACAAAGCAAGCGGTAAACGTGGCCAGCAACCAGAAGAGGAGAAGAACCAGCGTAAGGCACGAGAGCACGGCATGTGCATTGCCGGGCAGCGCCGAGACGCGGGAACCCATTCGGATCAGGATCTCGGTCGACACCAACAGTGCGATAATCACGGTGAGTTGGGTCAGGTTGACGGTACGCCCCGCGAGCCGGCTGCTGCCGGCGCGCTCGGCCGCTCGCTGCAGACAGGCCATCACGCCAACGGCGACTAGCGTCATGGCGGCGACCATGACGAGCCCAAGAACGTGGATGACGGCAGGCTTCCATGTCAACAGCCCAGTGAGATGGGATGACAGGAGGATGCAATCCACGACCGCAAAGCACATGGCGACACGAGCGGCCTTGCGAGCCAGTGGCACGGACCTCTTGCGTGGATGAGGATCGGGTGTGGTCGTCAGCCAGACGCCGACAGCAAGCGTTGCCATTCCCACGACAAACGCACAAGCCAGCACCCAGTCCATCTTGGACCCGCGCACGAACATGCGCGGACCGCCGGCACCACCAAGAAACATCGATAAACACGACAACGGACAAAACAGCAGCACGACGGCGCCGATCATCGTCCGAAGGATCACCTTCGTGCCCGCGTCGAGTGCAGAGAGCCATTCGGGATCGGCGAAGCTGAGATCGTCGATGACCAGTGATTTGAAAACAGGTCGAGCGCATTCCGGGCACAGCGCATCGACACGCAGGGTGCGCAGGTTGTAACCACAGGCGGTGCACGCGTGATCGATCGCAACGGTTGACGTTTTCGGGTCCAATGCATCAAGATGCAGCGCTTCCGCGAGCGACTGGCCACAGCGCGGGCAACAACCGTTGATTGGCGTGCCTTGCAGGTCAGCCCTGCAGATGGGACACGGCATGGAAGCCTCGATAGGAGTGCCGGGCAGCTCGGCCATGGTGGCGCTTATATGATCGGGGATAGGAGAGGTCCACTTTCTGAAGCGGTAGTGAGCCTTGACGTGCAGGAGGAGGCGGTGCTTTCGGGCGGGTCCGATGCGACGCACGTGAAGCATGAGAATATTGGCGGACCGGTGGATCTTCTCTAGATTACAATGTGCGTTGGCAGAGTCTTGTGAGCCCGTTGAAAAAAAAGGACATGCACCTCCCGAGCGGCGTTTCCGGTGTGTGGGCGGGGCTACACTTGGAGAAGATGAACGGCCCTTTCAGGGCCGGTCGGTATGTCGCGTCTCGGGCACCCAGGCCGTTGGCCTGGGCT
>CP070718.1:1081503-1082635 GCA_020350565.1 Phycisphaerales bacterium | reverse complement strand
GGTCGTCCGACCGAATTCGTCAAACGTGTACAGCGGGAGCTTTGGTGGTCCTCTTCGAAGTCTGGCTGGGGGCCCCCGTCTGGCGTCGTCAGCCGAGCCTGCAGTACGATCTACCGGCTCCACATCAGCGTGCGCGCCGTCTCGCGATCGTGAAGCGGCGTGGGGTTGCCGATCGAGGACGCGGCTCGGTAGAGCCAGGCAGTCGGTGCATTCGGAAGGTGGTAGTACTACCACAAAACGCGTCAAAACGCGTCGAAACGCGACGGATTGCGAAATTCGCGAATCACGCTAAAGTACTGTAAACGCAAGGCTTTGAGAGCCAATCGGTCGAGGCTCTGGACGGATTCCCAAGCTGGACGTCGTGGGTTCGGACCCCTCAATCCAGACAGGATCAACGAATCCCCCCAAAAAGCAGATGGATTGAAGACAACGGTGCATGGTTGCGCCCAATCGGGGGTCACGCGATGACGACGCCACGATCGCTGCCACCGGGAGAGGCGATCATGGGCGCCGTCTGCGAATCCTCTTTGGCGAGCTACCGGCCGACGTCGCAAGGCTGCTCCATCGGAAGATGCCCGTGCTAGGTCGGGAGATCGTGTACTCGTCGCGCGCGAGGCCGAGGAGGGTTTGTCTCCGTCAGAGATCTGGCATCGCCTGGATGGATGGAGCAACGGGGGCGACACGCACGAGACCCAGCTCTGACGGTTCGAACAGCAACTGGATGCTTTCTGGAACGACCTGCATGGATCCGACGAACAATTGAGGTGGAACGTGCTCCGAAGCCCTTCGGGCATCAGACCCGCATCGCGGTCCGACGAGATCCTGGCGGATGATGAGATCCACATCCGGTTCCAGGATGACACCGACAAGCGCATTCGCCCGCCGCGACCGCGCGGTTAGTTAATCAACCCAGAAACGATCCCGCCTGAGCGCGGATCGACTGATCTTTGCCATCGGTACACGTTTGCTGCCAAGAGTGTCCACAAAAGCACAGAAAGGAACATGCAGCCATGAAACAACCTGACGTGCTGGTCACGGTCCAGGGCGGTGTCGCCGAGGTTCAGGTGTTCACGCCCGGGCTCGTAATCGAGGTGCGCGACTACGACGTAGAAGGCTCGGACAACGAGGATGG
>CP070718.1:1065703-1081403 GCA_020350565.1 Phycisphaerales bacterium | reverse complement strand
CTTGTGTACGTCCCGGGCAAACCGGACGACCCCATCGTCCTGCCGCCGTTGTTTTCCAAAGCCACGCTTCTGGAGAAGCTCGACGAGGCCGGGCCGTCCAGGAGTTGAGCAACCTCCCGTGGGGCAGAGTCTCCTTCCCTAGGGTGTTGGAACGGACGGCGCGCCGAAGAGGAACTCCTGGACCTGCGGCAACTCAAACGCCATCACGGCAACACCCGTCAGGGCGGCTCCCGCAATGATGCCCGCACAGATCGACTCTTGATTTTGGACGAACACCTCATTGGGTCGCTGCTCCGGCTTGGGCCAGATCTTGCCGATCACCCAAAAAACGAATGAGCCCATGAACATGGCGAAGCAGATATCGAAAGGGATGATGAAGGCCAGCCCCAAACCCACCGCGCTCAAGGGAAACTTGTTTCTGGACAGCCCGCGTACGATCTCCAACAAGATGCCGAGCACGGCGCCGATGATCACGGCCACTAGGGCACTCTTGGGGAGCACGTCAATTCCCTGAGTGAGGATCTCAGCCACCGCCCTCCAGACCGTCACCGCGGGATAGGGATAGTCCTCAGTAATCAGTCCGGCGGGATTGTCTTTTAGGAAAACCGGATAGAACACCAGCACCGAGAAGATCGCTCCGGAAAACGCGCCGATAATGTGCCCGGCTGCCTGCAGGCGGGGCTTACCGCCAAGCATGTAACCGGGCTTGATGTTCTGGATCAAATTGGAGGCGTGTCCGGACACTTCGGCGGTGATGCCCGCGGTGGCGATGTTCGTGGTGATGTTTCCTGGAGCCAGGCCAGCGTAGACGAGTTGAGTGATTTTCCCGAGCGGCCCAGTAGGCGTAATGGATGTCAGCGCGGTGGAATTGACTGCGATCACAGAGAAGATGAACACGAGTGGCACGGCGATCAATCCCAAATACCAGGATACACCGAAGAACCACATCGCGATGATTACGACGTACACACCGACGAGCGGCACACCAACGATGGAGACCCACAAAGGCAGTTCGATATGGCGGAGGAGGTCTTCCGTCCGTTTCTTCTTGCCTAGAAGCCCTTTGACCGCGGCAACGAGCATCTTCGGCTTACCGAAAAAGGCGTAAAGCGAGGCGGTGGTCATCATGGCCACCCCGCCCCACAATGCCCACATGGTGATCGCCCGGAAGCCGACTCGGATCGCCCCGGCCTCGGTCGTGGAAGTCTCGATATCGCCGGCATGGATCATCAACGGCGCGAGGATCAGGTAGTTGATCGAAGCGCCGATGATCAGCGAAACGCCCGTGCGGATGCCCATCAGGCCGCCGGCCCCGATCATGGCCAAGTCCAGAGAGGGGCGGATGGTCAGTTCCCTGAGCGGGATACCGCTGATGTTGGGTACCCACCAGCTATACTTCTCTGCCAGCCGATAGTACCACTCATCCAGTAGCTCCGGCACCGTAAGGAAGGAGAGGCGGATCTTCTCCATCAAGGCGTGCGACTGCAGAAGCCTCAGGAAGCCGGCGATGAGCGAGAAGATGACCAGGAGCTTTGCCGGCAGCACGGACTTCTTGGCGTCCTCACCCTCGCTGTGCAGTGTGTCGAGTACGACGCCGGCCGCCCGTCCTTCCGGAAAGGGCAGTTGTTCTTCGTTGATGAACCGTCGTTTGAGCGGGAAGGCGAACAGCACGCCCAATACGGCCAGTCCGATCAGCCACATGACCATCTGCCACCAGGGGATCACCGAATTGGTGACGACCATGTAGGCGGCCATGCTGGCGATCAGCGGGGCGTTCATGTAGCCGGCCGAGCAGGCGATGGACTGCAGGATGTTGTTTTCCAGGACGTGGTAGTTTCGCCCGAGTCCGATCTTCACCAGCACCTTGAAGATCACGAACGACAGAATCACCGCCGTGATGGCCACACCAAGCGACCAGCCCGCTTTCGCTCCGACGTACAGATTCGTGATCGAGAGCAACCCGCCGAGAAGAAAGCCGCAGATGACCACGCGGAAGGTCATCTGTGGGACGTTGCCCTGGTAGACGTTCTCCAGCCACCAGCGGTCCTTTTCCTCGACCGTCATGGTGCGGATCTGCTCTTCGTTAAGCTGCTTGATGGCCACGGGCGTTCGTCCTTTTCCAGCTTGGGTCCGCCGATACCGCCGGCGATTCGACCGCGCCTGGGTGGTGGAGAACGCAGGGTACCGCAAGCCGGCCAGGCTGTGAAGCCTCTCTTGACAAAGCCGGCGGAGAAGGCCGGCAGAACCTGAATGCCTTATCGGGCGTAGGACGCGTGGCAGACGCTGATTATTCCAGCCGGTTCGCGTGGCAGCCGACCCATACTGTACAGCAGGATAGTCCGAAGGGTCTTGGTTTAAGGTACGCCCTATGCCCGGCGCGCGGCGAGCTCACGTGAGCGATTCACTACGCATCTGCCTGTTCGATCCCGGCAGCCAAAAGGGAGAGGCTTTCCGGGAGCCTTTCGAGTGCATCGAGAATGCTACGATTATCGCCCACTGCTCGAACTGGCCCGACCTGAGAGAGTGGATCAAACACACCGGCATCGATCTGGTGATCGCAAACCTGGACGACCCCGACGACACCGTGCTGCAAACGGTCCAAAACGCCGTGCACCTTTCCCCCACGTGCAAGATCATCGGGGTCAGCGGTAACACGGACCATACCCACATCATCAAGGCTATGCGCGCCGGTTGCACGCAGTTCGTCTGCTGGCCCGTGGATCAGGAAGACCTGTTGAGCGCCGTGGAGCAGATTCGCTCCACCAAGCTGGTGACCACTTCCACGTCGAAGCGAGTTTGCGTGATTGGTTCCTCCGGGGGCGCAGGCGCCACGACGATCGCGTGCAACTTGGCACTTGAGTTCGGTCACCTGAGCGACCGGCGCACGGCCCTCATCGATCTGAACCTCGAATTCGGCGACGTGGGTTGCGCGTTCGACTGTGTCCCGAAGTTCTCGGTTGCGGACGTGTGCAAATCGGGCGTCGAGCCCGACCGTCTGCTGCTGAGCAAGGCCATGCACGAGTTGCCGTGCAACGTCTCGATTCTGCCTCGTCCGGAGAATATCAACCAGGCACGGGAGGTCGCGCCGGAAGGCGTAGAGTCGTTCCTGCGCGCCCTTGCGGAACTCTATCCTTATGTTGTCGTGGACCTCCCGCGGGCCTACAGCCTCCCGAGTGCGGCCGCGTTACACGGTACCGACCGCGTTTTACTCGTGACCCAGTTGGGCGTGCCCTTCATCCGCAACGCCACGCGCATCTTTCAGTGCCTTGTAGAGATGGGCGCTGACGAGGACCGGATTGAGATCGTGCTCAATCGGTGCAAGGCCAATTACGAGCGCATCTCGCCGGAGGAGGTGGAGGCGCACTTCGGCCGCCCCGTTTTCGCAATGATTCCTAACGATTATCGTCGTGTTCAGAGCGCGTTGGATTTCGGCCAGCCCGTCGCGACCGACTCACCTTCGAGCCCCGTGCGCCTTGCACTTCAGGAAATGGCCCGCAGGATCGCTACCGAGGACAGCCCGGACACACTCGGCAAGGCAGGCTCAGAAGGCCTCTTCGGCAAGCTCTGGAAACGGAAGACCAAGATCGGGACGTGAGCTCGCTCATCGAGCCCCTCGGTCGCCGCTTGCATCCGCTTTGCGCCGCATCTGTTCATCTTGTGAGCAATACCATTTCGATGAGCTCTTGCTTTGGCTGGCATAGCCATGGTCATGGCGGCCTTGCAGGCGGTCACGACGAACCTTGCCTCGAACGCCGCACAGCACAGGCGCTTGGGTTCCGTGTGGTGCACACCCGACCGGCGCTGCGCCATCTTCTTGCTGTCCTCCGCGGCCAGGACGCCGAGGAGCTTTTGAAGGTTGTCTGGGGCGCGGCCGCAAGCTGCGATCCGGACGCCCACGTCGCGGGGGTTTGTGCGAGCCCGATTCCCCCCTATCATTCCTTGGCGCTCAGACGTGTACCTTGCTATGGCTTGCTTTGGCAGTCCCCCAACCGGATGCTTCGGACCCTGTGATCGAGTGGCTTCAGAAGTACAAGCCGGCGGCGCCCGCCCGGGTGCATTTGCTTCTGGCGGCGGTGATGTGGACGGTCGTCGGTGGTACGCTGCTGTTCTTCGGTATCCGTTGGGCGCTGGCTGGGGGGATACCGCACGTCCGTCTGTTCCTCGCGGTGGCCGCGATCGTGGGGCTCGTCAAGGCCCGCTGGATCCTCTGGCGGGCGGCCGGGAAGATCGTTGAGCGCATCAATCAGCGCGGAGACGGGCGCTGCCTCGGTGGTTTCGTCTCCTGGCAAACGTGGCTTCTGATCGCCCTGATGATCACGACGGGGCGGCTGCTGCGCGGCGGGCTACTGCCGAGTCCGGTCGTCGGTCTGATCTACGCCACCGTGGGGACGGCGTTGCTTGCGGGCTCATTCCGCGTTTGGCTGGCCTGGGGCCGGCACGCGGATTCAGTGTGAGCTGTAAGCTCTACCCGACTCAGCTCTGATCGGTGGGGAGGGGCGCCCCGGTGGCCAGCAGCTCCCACGGACATAGGGGCCCTTGGCTGACCTCTCCGTGTGTTTCCCATCCCTCTGCCGAGGCCGGCACCACCGTCATCGGACTGGTCAGCCCGAGAGGCGTCGGCATCCCTGACCCGATCTTAGCTGGGCGGCAACTCAAGCCTTGCTTTCATTGGGAGGATCCCGGTTATAATCTGACAGGATCCGGCCGATAGTTGTTGGCTAGCAAGAGGTTGTGAGCCATGCCGTACCGCAACATGAGCCTGGAAGAGTTCGCCAAACACGTCAGCATGGATGCGCGCGAAGTGCGCCGTCTGGCAGATCGCGGCAAGCTGCCGGGCACGAAGGTCGGCGGACAGTGGCGGTTCAACCGAGCCAGGGTGACCGAATGGCTGCAAGAGCGGATGCCGTCCCTCGATCAGGAGCAGTTGCTGGCTATTGAGCAGACCATGAGCGGGTCCAGCCCCGAGGTTGTCGAGGAAGCCCGAATGGTGGTGACCGACTTGATCGGTCTGGAGGGCATCGACACCGCGCTGCCGGCCAGAACCAAGCCCTCAGTCCTGCGGGAACTGGTGGGATTGGCCGAGCGGACCGGCCTGCTTTACGACGCCGAGGGACTGCTCAATGCGGTCACGGAGCGCGAAGCCATGTGCTCGACCGCCTTGCCCAACGGCATCGCCATCCCCCACCCACGGCAACCCATGCCTTATGTTTCGGCCGAGCCGTTCATCTGCGTGGCTCGACTGCCGCGCGGGATCGGCTTCGGGGCCGCCCACCACGCCCTGACCCGCCTGTTCTTCCTCATCTGCTGCCACAACGATCGCTACCATCTGCACGTTCTCGCCCGCCTGATGCGGATCCTGGACGAAGAAACGATCGATTTGCTCTTCGACGTGGAAACCCGCGAGGAGTTGCTCGAAGTCCTCATCGCCAAGGAGCAACGCGTCGTAGGCCAAACGAAGTAGAGCCTGCTTTCGCGGTCAGAAGTTGATCTGAACCGGCGATTCCCCCACAATAGGTTGGTCGGTCCATTGTTTGGGCGGACGGCGACCGATCCACAGCAGGGTGCACCATAATCAAGAGGATTGACGAAGCTCATGAAAGTCCACGAATACCAGGCTCGACAGTTGCTGGTGGAAGCCGGCGTGCCCGTTCCTACTGCGGAAGTCGTGACGACCGTTGACGAGGCCATGGCCGCTTATCAGAGAATCGGTGGCCAGGTCGTGGTCAAGGCCCAGGTCTTCGCCGGCGGGCGAGGCAAGGCCGGGTTCGTCAAGCTGTGCGACTCGGCCGACAAGGTTCGCGAGGCCGCCCAGTTCATGCTCACCCATCGAATGGTATCCGTGCAGACAGGCCCGGAGGGCATCGAGGTCAAGAAGCTGCTGGTTGCATCGGCCGTGGATATCGAAAGCGAGTACTACGTGGCGGTCGTCGTCGATCGCGGGAAGCGCCGGCCGGTCGTCATGGTCTCGACCGAGGGCGGGGTCGAGATCGAACAGGTGGCCAAGGAGCACCCCGAAGCGATCATTAAGCATTGGCTTCATCCACATCTGGGCCTGTTGGATTTCCAGGTTGTTCAGCTCGTGCGGGGTCTGGGCTTCGTGGAGAAAGAGCAGATGAAGGCGGCCGGTAAGGTGCTCCGCGGACTGGTCGATGCATTCTACAAGTACGACTGCTCGCTGGCCGAAGTGAACCCGATGGTCCGGACGAAGGGTGGCGAGATCTACGCCATCGACGCCAAAATGAACTTCGACGACAACGCCGTCTTCCGCCACAAACGGCTCCAGGAGATGTTCGACCCGTCGGAGGAGAACCCGATGGAGCTGCGGGCCAAGGAGCACGACCTGTCTTACATCGCCTTGGACGGCAACATCGGGTGCCTGGTCAACGGCGCCGGCCTGGCGATGTCCACGATGGACATTATCAAGCTGCATGGCGGAGAGCCGGCCAACTTCCTCGATGTCGGCGGCTCGGTGAGCGCAGAGGGAGCCACCGAAGCATTCCGCATCATCCTCGCAGATCCCAAGGTCAAGGGCGTTTTGGTCAATATCTTCGGCGGGATCGCCAAGTGCGACACGATCGCGGAGGCCCTGATCGCGGCCGCTAAGGAGATCGGCTTCAACGTGCCGGTCGTCGTCCGTCTGGAAGGGACGAACGTCGAGCGTGCCCGCGAAATGCTGGAGGCCGCCAAGATCGAACAACTCATCACCGCCGAAGACTTCACCGACGCGGCCAAGAAAGTGTGCGCCGAGGTCGCGTGAGTTGCGCGCCATGGCGCAAGGTATATAGTCCATCTGAATCGGAGCAGTCGTGACCGTCGTCATGACGAAGCCCGCATGCTCGGGCGGTCATGGCGCCGGGATTCGTGGCTGCGCCCGTTTCGGATGTCGCCAGCGCCATTTGACTGGTTGCTGGAGCACTTTTTCTGCAACTCATCGCGATAGCTGCAGGTATGAGTTAAAGGTGGGTATCGTTGCCTGCCTTTCCACAAATCCGCTTATGAGGATCTTACCATGAAAAAACATATCGAACTTGCGCAGAGAGTAGGGAGGTCGGCGATCCTGATCGCCGTCCTCGTGGCGAGCGTGCCATCCGTCTGCCTGGGAGCGGAAGAACACCCTCTCCTGGCGGTCATGCAAAGTGAGTTGAGCCTTTCCAAGGAGAAACTGACGGGACCTGAAGGCATCAAGCCCTATTTCCTGCAGTATGCCATTGCCAACATGAAGTCGCTCGACCTCACCTGCACGCTGGGTTCCATCGTACGAAACGAGGAGAACCACAGACGGTTGCTGGACGTTGATGTTCGCTGTGGGGATTACGCACTCGACAACACACATCAAATACGTGGAGGCTACTACGGTGGCTACGGGTACGACGGGGGCGGATTCATGTCCCTGCCGCTCAATGATGATCCCCTGGCGACCCGGCACGCCATCTGGCTGAGGACGGACCGAGTTTTCAAGGCGGCGGTCAAGCGCCTCGCGGCGGTCGAAGCGAACATGAAGGTCAAGGTCGAGGAGGAAGACCCGTCCGATGATTTCTCGCGGGAAGACCCCAGTGTGCACATTGGGGCCTGGATCGAGGTTCAATACGACCGAGGATCCCTGGCCGAACGAATCAAGAAGTACTCGAGGCGATTTCGCCAATTCCCGCTCATCTATGATTCCAGTGTGGCCCTTTCAGCCAACGTCAGCAACAAGCTCATGGTCAGCTCCGAGGGCGGCAAGCTTCAGTTCGGGCAGCAACACTGGAGGATTGGCATCCGGGCATCGACCATTGCTGAAGACGGCATGGAACTCTGGCAATACGAGTCGTTCGATGCACACACTTTGGAAGGCTTGCCGGATGATGACGAGGTTATCCAGGCGGTGGATCGGGTCATTCGTGACGTACTAGCCTTGCGAGAAGCCCCGATCGTCGAGCCGTACACCGGTCCTGCCATCCTCATGAGCAGAGCCAGCGGCGTGTTCTTCCATGAGATCTTCGGTCATCGCATCGAAGGGCATCGCCAGAAGGACGTTGAGGAAGGTCAGACGTTTGCCAAGAAACTCGGGGAGCAGATACTCCCTCCGTTTCTCAGCATCATCGACGATCCTTCCAGGCGCCAGTTCAAGGGGACGGACCTCAACGGATATTATCCCTTCGATGACGAATGTATCTCCGGGCAGCCGACCCACGTGGTGGAGGAAGGAGTGCTCAAGACGTTCCTCATGTCACGCTCGCCTGCCCGCGGAATCACAAAGTCCAATGGACACGGGCGCCGACAGCCGGGCATGAACGCCGTGGCACGGCAAGGCAACCTGATCATCGAATCCACGAAGACCGTCTCCTTCGATCAACTGAGGGCCTTGCTCGTTGACGAGTGCAAGAAGCAAGGAAAGGAGTATGGTCTTCTGTTCAAGGACATATCCGGCGGTTTCACCATCACGGAAAGATGGCTCCCTCAGAGCTTTAAGGTGCTGCCGCTTGTTGTCTACAAGGTGTATGCGGATGGCCGGCCCGACCAGCTCGTGCGCGGTGTCGACATCGTTGGTACACCGCTGACCTGCTTCTCGAAGATTCTCTATACGGCAAACGATGACGGTGTCTTCAACGGCTATTGTGGAGCGGAATCGGGGAGCATCCCCGTTTCGGCCGTCTCGCCGAGCATCCTCGTTGAACAGATCGAGGTCGAAAAGAAACGGAAGGCCCAGGATCGTCCACCGATCCTGGAGGCCCCCATCGCTTCAGAGGAGAAGTGAGCGCCGCCGCAAAGGCGAGAGTCCCATTTCCTGTTGGCAAACGATCATTTACTCCTAAAAGGAGATCAACCATGCGACGAGCAATTCTTGCCTTAGTCTTGGTGGTCTTTCCTGCCGCGCCTTTCGCGAAGGGAGAGGACACTCTATCCGTCGAAATGAAGAACGATGTGCTTCTGCGGGCCCTCGTGGACGAATTGGAGCGGAACAAGGGTGGTCTGAGGCTGGAGGATTTGGAGGTTCCCTATTTCATCGAGTTCGGCTTATCCGACACGTCTTCGGGCACGGTATCCGCCAGTCTCGGCGCCATGACCCATCGGGACGATTCCCGGAGGAGGCGTTTGCGCACCAACGTGCGCGTGGGCTCCTACGAGCTGGACAACACCAACTTCCGCGGTGGTGGAGGTTGGTACTTCGGTGGAGGGTATGGTTGGTACGGCGGAGCCTCTGTGCCCATTGAGGACGACTACAACGCGATCCGCCAGGCCATCTGGTGGGCCGCTGATCGAGGATACAAGAACGTCGTCGAGACATTCGAGCGGAAGAAGGCGGAAATGAAAAACCTCGTGATCGAGGACAAGCCGGACGACTTTTCTCGGGAGGACCCAGCCGTCTACTTCGAGCAGCACATCGAACCGGCCGTGGATCTTGGCGGCTTCGAGCGTATGGCTGTGAACCTCTCGGGCATCTTCCGGGAATATCCTGATATACAAAACTCCAGCGTAACGGTGACCGGCCAGCTCGGAAACAGATACCTCGTTAATACGGAGGGAACGCGTATCCGCACCTCGTACCGTTACTACTGCGTCTCCGCCACTGCCACTGTGCAAGCTGACGACGGTATGGAATTCTCCGACTCTGTATCCATTCCCGCACGAAAGTTCGAGGCCCTTCCTCCGCTTGAAGAAGCGAGCGGGCGCTGTCGTGAGATGATCGAGAATCTCATTGCGGTCAAGAACGCACCGAGGCTGGATGAGACCTATACGGGGCCCGTGCTGTTCGACGCGGAACCGGCCGCGACGCTGTTTTTCAACAGGTTCGCATCGCAGTTTGCCGGCGGCCAGAGGCCCGTTGGCAGCAGGACCAGTGCCACCGACTTTGAAAACAAGTTGGGCAAGCGGATTCTGCCCCGGTTCATCGATGTGCTCGATGACCCGGCTATGACGGAAATCAATGGGAAGCCCGTTCTCGGGCATTATGTTCTTGACGACCAAGGTGTTAAGGCCGGACCCGTCACCTTGGTTGAGAAGGGCAGGCTTCAGGCCCAGGTCATGTCGCGGAATCCGTCCAAGCACTTTTCTAAGTCAACGGGACACGGCCGGCCCGGTGCGACGACCAGCACGCTGCTGGTGCAGGTCGTCAACGCTGCAAACGCCGCCGAGCTGAAGGAGCAGCTTCTGGAAATCTGTGAGGATGAAGATCTTGAGTACGGGATTCGTGTCGCCTCGCTGGGAGGCATGGGAGGCGAAAGATACTCCCGTTACTCGTTCAGCTCGTACGATTTCGACTTCCCTGGTTATGGCCGAGGAGGTTCGATGCCTCTGAGAATGTACAAGCTCTTCCCTGACGGACGGGAAGAACTGATCCGCGGCGCGGAACTCGCCGGCATCGATATGAAGGCCTATAAGCGAATGCCGGCCGCAGGGGACGAGCCCTACGTATACAACACCGGCAGTGGTGCGCACGGCAAGACGGTGGTTGCTCCGGCCATGCTGTTCGAAGAGCTCGATTTGGCCAAGATCGACCGGGATTTCGGCAAACCGCCTGTTCTCCCGTCGCCGCTGGCTCGCCAGGAGCGGCCGGCCGGAGAGTAGGTCCCTTATGGTAGAATTTCGCCTTGTGCTCGGACGAAATGCAAGGCTCTGACTTGTGCAGTTCGCCAGACATGATGCCCAAGGAGGCTCGCTGCCTGGGCTGCGGATATATGCTGCGCGACCTGCCGGAGCCGGTCTGTCCGGAATGCGGGCGGTCGTTCGATCCTGCGGATCCTACGACCTATGATCCCAATCCGCCGGGAAGCCGAAGACGCCGGTGGATCAAACGCGGTGTCGTTGCGGCCGTAATCGTTCTGTTGCTGTTGGGCTTCTTTCCGCGCCGTCTGTTGAGCGGGTCGATCACCTTCACGGATATCGAAAGCGGCGATCAGGTCGTCGTTCGTCGTTGGGAACCGGTCCCGTCGAACTGGATTTCGTTTCGGTATCCCGGCGTTCACTGGACCTCCGGGGACAGCAACGAAATGAACGATCCGCACGCGGCGAGTCAGCAGAGTTGGGACGTACAGGTGGTCTGTGAGTTCAGGTTTGGAACCTGTGGGGGCCAACTGCCAAAACTCCCGGGAGGGGCCGTGATGGTGAATTCTCTGGAGACCACGCCTTCGACGGCACCGGACGTTCTCAAAAACCTGATGTCTCCCGCGAATTCAGGGATCTCAACCTTGAGCAAACCACCGCCGTAAGGAGTCCCCTGTGACAGAGGGTGAATGATGCCTTTTGATGTTTCGGGGCTCTGCCGCATCCTTCAGATGGAACCGTGCCGTCCGGCTTTTTTTCCCGAACCAGTCAGGCTGAAGCGAAGACCAGCATGAGTGAATTCCGGATTGTGGAGCGCGTACCAACGGCGGACGAGTATGCTCGAATGCGCGCCGTCGTCGGCTGGAACGAGGTCGACCCACAGGGCATCGCCCGTGGATTGCACAACGCGCTGTTTTCCCTTTGTCTGCTCGACGACGATGACGTCATCGGTTGCGCCCGGATCGTCGGCGACGACGGCCTGTACTTCTACATCCAGGACGTGATCGTGCTGCCGGAGTATCAGGGTCAGGGCCTGGGCCGGCGACTGATGGACAGGGTGATGGCCTACATCGAACAACACGCCAAGCCTGGCGCCTTCATCGGCCTGATGGCTGCCAAGGATGTGGCGCCGTTCTATCACAAGTACGGCTTTGCCGAGCGACCGGTGGCTCAGCCCGGCATGTACCGCATGTGGGAGGGCAAGGGCGAATGCGGAACAGCGAATTCAAAATGAAGCACTCTCGGTCGTTTCTGAGCCGGGCTTTTTCGAGTTGGCTCATTGGATCGGAGCCATCCGCTGATCTCGCTCAGCGTCGCCGGCTGACCACGTACAGTTGAGCGAGGCCGAAGAGGCTCGGCTCGCCGGCCTCGGCCACAAGCCGGTACTCGTATCGCCGACGGAGGTCGGTTTCCAACATTCTCAGAACCATCTGTTCACGTCGTCTGCTGGTGGTCAGCAGCCACCACCGCGTAGCGCCGTAGGGGATGCTGTCGGATACCAGGGAGTTGTAGTCTAAGTCGGGCACGCGGCAGGTCCCCGCGGCCGTAGGCATCAAGATGATGGCTCGGTCCCGCGGTTCGGCATAGTAGCGGACGCTGGGTGAGGCCATCACGGCGGCAATAACGATCTCGCCCGGCCGGCGTTGCTCCCTCAGGGTCTCCAGCAAGGCCGGAAAGTCCTGGTAGACCCAGTAGGCACGCACCCAGGGCAGATGCGCAACCGCGAGCAAGGCAAGCAGCAGGCTGGCCACCATACCCGGACCGCCGCGCCTGGTGAGAACGATCGTGATGCCGCGCAACAAGCGCACCAAGCCCGTTGCCAGCGGCAATGCCATGGCCAGGGCCCAGTAGGCCATCATGCGTGGCGCGGCGAAAGGATACTGGCCAGCGACGGCGGCCCCCAGCATTAAGAGCCACGAACCCAACATCCAGATGCCTACTTCCCATCCCCCGGGGCGCGGCCAGCCGCGCAAACCCACCAGGGCGAGGATCCACATCAACGGAGCGGCCACGCCGCAGACGATCACCCAGGGCACGCCACCCTCGCTGATCCATTCGAAGGGGACCATGGTCATGGTCGTCGTGAGGGCACCGTAGCCGGCGGCGCGCTGCCAAGCTTGCAGATCGAGGGGGTGGATATACCAGTTTTCGGTGAAATCGATCAGAGCCGGATGGGCAGCCTGTTTCCAGGCCACGAATTGCAGCACGCCCAGTGTGGACACTCCCAATACGAGCAGGCCCAGCGAACCCGCAACCAGGCAGCTTCTCCGCCCGCCCGCCACAGGGGCGAGCAGGATCAATACGCCGAGGATCGCTGTGGCCGGAAACACGAAGCCGTAGCCGAGCCAAGGTCCCAGCAGGCATACCAGCAACATCGGTGCGAAAAGGAACCACCAACGCGACGCCCCCTCCTTACGGCGATAGGAGAACACCAGCCACGCCAGAGTCAGGGAAAGGAGCGCTTCGATCTGATACTGCTTGAGATCCCGCGAGCCTACCAACAGCGGATTTGCGGCCACCAGCGCGGTGGCCACCAACGCCATGGTCCGAGGTGCGCGCAGCCGCCGCACTACCACGTAGCTGAGCGGTACGCAGGCGACACTGCAACAGAGTGGCAGCAGCCGAAGACCCAGTTCGGGCGGTTTAACCAACTCTCCCACCAGCTTGATCGCGATGCTGTACAGCGGCGGCATCGGCAGTTCGGTCTGGGCGAACAGTTCGAGATAAGAGTTTTCCCGAACGGCTTGGGCCACCCAGGCCTCATCGGCCCAGAACGGTCGTTGACCCGCGTCAGCGAGCCGCACATACGCGCCCATTGCCACAATGACGAGGAGCACGCCGTAAAGCAGCGTCTTCTTCGCAGAGATGACCCGACGATCTGCCACGTGCGCATATCCTATCAGCAGAGACCGTTCGACACCATTAGGGTGCTCCGTACGCTTGCCAACAGCGGGAGGCTACGCTCAAACGGCATATTCAGGCGAGACGAAATGGGCTGCGCGCCCAATGGCATGCGAATCTCCCGGGGTGATGGCCCGCGTCATACGGTGATGCGGACGCCCATATGCTCATCAGTCCGATGTGCGACGATGCCGGACGCGGCGAAAGCTTTTGCATCCGGCGAGAACCGGATTTGCATGCGTATCTTGTCACCGACCTCCGCGGGGATGTTGCCGATGATCCGGGCTCCTGCTGCGGTCACATCGCCGACAAGAGTCTCGACTATCTGCCCCGTTTCGGTGGTCACTCTGGCAGGAATGACCCCACGCGCAGGCATGAGGCGGGTAAGGCTTCTTCGTTCGCCTGCCGGCGGCTTCGACGGGGTTTCCACCAGATTGCCGATCATGGATCCTTCCTCTTTCGCCCACATATATTCTGAAAGCGGCTATCCTTACACTTTATTATCGGCTGTTGGGGAGGCCGGGTTTACGTAGGACTACGCCCGGCTTGGGGTGGTCGGTGGAGCGAACGCCCGAAGCGTATGGATCGAGTGGCGGGCGGGCGCTGGGGCGCGCCTCGTACCAGATTCGTGAAGGGGCTTGGGCGCGTTGATCGGCCGGCGTCGGGAGGCGAATGACGACGCGTGGCCGCTCTCGGCTGGCTCCCGCGGGGACAGCGCTGTTCAAGTGAATCGAGTTCCTGAGTGCGGCCGGCAGGCCGCGCGAAGCGGAGCCTTCTGTGGCTACCGCTTTATCCGGGACCCACCAGCACGGACTTGAATTTCGCGAAATCCGTCAGGTCAATGACATCATCGGCGTCGAAATCGCCGGCATCGCATTCGGCCGGCAGGGGCCCTCCATCCAACCCGGAGAAGCATCGCTGAAACGCTGCGAAGTCCGCCAGGTCCACGTCGCCATCGTCGTCATGGTCTCCGTTACCCACGAGCGCAATGACGTGCATGAAGATGTCCCCATCCCCGTTTGAGGTAGACATGTAGCACGGCAAGACGCGCTTGGCGACCACGCCCAGGCCGTTGTAATCGCCGATGAATTGCCCGCCCATCCAGAGGGCGTAGGAGCTGTCGAACGGCACCGGCGTCAGGCGATACTCTGTCCAGCTCTCGCCCTCGTCGTCGCTGGTTGCGTAATACGCATCGATCAACCCGTGTACCGCGCCGTCGCTCTGGGTCGTGTGGCGGGTGTCGTAGAACAGCAGGTGCAGCCGCCCGTTGCGGTCGACCTCCAGCCAGGGGAAAAACTGGTCTCCGGGCGGATCACTGTCGCCGTTAATCACGACGGGTGTCGACCATGTCGTGCCCTGGTCCGTCGACTTGCTGAAATACAGATCGACGTTGGAGTCGCGTTCGAGGATGCTGGTCGTGTCGAAGTAGACGCAGTACAGCGTGCCGTCATTCGGATCCACTGCAAGGTAGTTAAACGGCGGAACACGAAACAACCCGGGGAAGCGCGTCCCGTCCCCCCCAGGCCAGACATCGAGCCGGTTCGCGATAAGAATCGGCGGGTCGAAGGACGCACCACCATCGAAGCTGCGCCTCAACATCACGCCGTCGCTGTAATCCCAATACACGACGAAGAGTTCCCCGTTGGGCCCCAACCGCGGCAGGAAACCCTGACCCTCGCCCAGGCTGACGGGGTCGGTCCAGGTAGCGCCGAGGTCCGTGGAAATGATCACGCCTTCGTTATAGGTGATGTAGAGCCGTGTGGCCTCTGGGTCGTCGGGAGGAGGCCCGGCTGCCATCCAGCACTTGTCCGTAGCATAGTACTCCCGGGCCATCACGGGCGGATCGAAGGTCCACTCGCCCGGCCGCTTCCGCGCGACGAAGATGCCTCCCTGGCTGCCCCAGGCGATGCCGCCGACCCACAAGTCCCCGGTGCGATCATCGTACGCGGTCATCGGATCACCTGCGTTTCCGGTGTGTGCGGTCGGCGCGTGGAGGATGAAGTCGGTCCAGGTCGCACCGCCGTCCAGGCTCAGCCCCACGCCCAGACGACTGACCGGATACGTACTGGATTCCCGCCAATCGTTCCAAGCGGCCACAATGTGCAACGGGTTAGCCGCGCCGGCGGCAATGGAGGTTTCGTTGGACAAAAACGTGCCGCCGCCCATGTCGATGCGAACCGCGGCACCGATCTGGGGATTGACCGCCGTGGCAGACCGCGGTCCGGGCGTGTACCCCTCCAGTAAAGGCATGAGCTGCGGCGGTACCGGATGTCCG
>CP070718.1:1062724-1065603 GCA_020350565.1 Phycisphaerales bacterium | reverse complement strand
GGCACGCTCAAGACCGATGTGGGCACGCTCAAGACCGATGTGGGCACGCTCAAGACCGATGTGGGCACGCTCAAGACCGATGTGGGCACGCTCAAGACTGATGTGGGCACGCTCGGTGGCGATGTGACCAAGCTCAAAGATCCTAAGGCCGACGCCGTTAAAGAAGCCAAAGGCCGCCTTGCCGCCTATAGCGGCCAGAAGGCCTCACAAATAAAGGCTGAAATGAAAAAGGACGAGGATAGGCCGGAAGTGGTTGTCGAGATTGCACGTCTCCTGGCTGACGGCAAGCATGAGGATGAGTTAGAAAGCATGCTGAAACATGCGTCGGACGGGGCGCTTTTGGCCAAACTCGGCATCGTCGCAGGCATAAGCGGCAAGAAGTAGAGTGCATAACGTATCAGGAGGAACTCCGCAATGGTAGATACAAGGTTCGATTTGCTATCGGATGATCAAACGGTTAAGTTGGCAGAGGCGCTGAAGGCGCAGCCGGACCTGAGCAGGGATTACCCCACCCCAGCGCTTCTCGAGATCAATCGCCGCGCCGAAGCTGCCCGCCTCGCTACCACGGCAAGTGCTTTGCACAAGTTGCCCCTGAAAGCCGTCGAAGACTCAGTCGCCGAAGTTCTGAAGGTGCGCGACCTGACCTACCCGCTGGATGAGATTGTCAGTAAAGCGCGTCGCGCCACCAGCGAATATTACAAAGGCAAGCTCGCAACCACCGCAGGTGGCGCGCCCATTGTGAAGCGCAACATGACCGCCGTGGTCGCCAAAGTCACCAAACGGCTCAACGCGCGCGGTCTGGAGGATATCGAGCGCCTGCTGCTCGCACTCCCCGCCGTGTACGAGCAACTTCTCATCGACGCGTTGGATAAAGAGAAGATCAATCCACAGGACGATCAGGGCTTATTCGATTACGTTCTGCGCTCCGTCCGCGTCGAACCGCGTCACTATCTGTTGAATGAGATCGTGGGCGCTGCCCTGGGCGCGGAAAATATCAAGCTGGAGAAAGATGAACTGAGCGCCCTTCGCGACCTGGCCTTCCAGCGCGGGATCAGTCTTCGCGACGGCACTGTGCGCAGCGCCGTGCGAAAACTGCTGGCCGACGCCCAATCTGTGGGAAATCTGCGCCAGTACGTGGATCGCTACGCTGCCCGCGGCGAAATCGACACGGCTCAATTCGACGAGAGCATCAAAAGCGAGATGGCCCGCTTCCTATTCGCGCGTGGTGTTACCATTCCAAGCCTTGCAGCGTTCGAGAGCGGCAACTATGACGAGTATTTTGCCCTTGCCTTCGACCATGCCCTGCGCGTCTCAGAAGGCAGCAACGATCCCGTGGACGTGGCGCGAACCAAAGGCGCCGGCGGCGCCGAGTGGGACTACACCATCCGCCGCATCAGCGAATCCGACCGGCCCATCATCCGCGCCGAACTCATCCGCGCCGCCGGCGCGCTGTACACGACCTTCATTGAGGGCGAGCAGATGTACGTCTACGATATCGCCGATTCTCTCCTGACTGCATGGCACCGCGGCGAATTGGACATTCCCGACGGCGACGCCGCGTCGCAGCTCAACCGATACGAAATTCTCATGCGCGACCGCCCCACCGAAGAAGAGCGGCAGATGCACTACAAGCGTGTCTTCAACATCGGCGATGCGGAGATGCTCTCCGGCACGGTCGTCAACGAGACCTTCCCCAGCCTGTGGGACAATTTGATGTACGAAGTGACGCGCTACATTGACAAGATCGAGCGTTACTACACTGAGGAGAAGTTCATCTCGCGCACGTACGTGTACCAGGCGATTCAGGACTTGCAGTACAACCTGTCGGAGTATATGACGGGCAGCACGCCCAAGAAGACGGCGGAGATGTATCACCATCTACAAGAGGCATTGGACATCATCGGCAGCGATGACGTGCTGAATCACGTGGGCGGGCGGCGCAAGAGCATTTTGGCCGCCATTGAGCACATCGGCAAAGCCTCGCTGGGCGTCGCCATTCCCGCCAAGAACCTCGTCGAGATGGCCGAACGCGGGAACGACATCTTCCGGTTCATCGCCAATTTTGCTCCCGAAAATGTCGCAGACGACGAGTTCCAGCGCTTCCTCGACGCATGCAAGGCGTGCATCGTCAATCAGGCCGCCCTGGAGCCACGCAGAGAAGATGAAGGCAACGGCGACGAGTTCGAGTCCAATGGCTACAGAAACGGCAACGGCTACGCGACGGCGCGGCGCAGGACCCACAGAAACGGCAATAGGGTCGGCGGGCGCAACAACGGTGGGAATTTCGATGACTGGGAGAGCTAGAGACTCAGAAACCGAAAGGCAAGGCGCATGCGAACTGAAAACGACATCAAAGATACGGCTCGGGCGCAAACCCGTCTGGTCTTAGGGCAGAGCGCGCAGTTCCTGCAGTTGCCGCGCCGCGAGCAGGAGAGGTTATATCGCGACGTATACGAGGCAAACTACGGCCAATTGGCGCGACAGCACGGCCTCATCGCCCGGCAGATGGCAGCCGACGTCATGGACCCGAGGAATTACGAAAATCGGCGTATCGAGCAGGCGGGGCAACTGGCGGCCGACTTCATTCAGGACGTGGACTTCCCTGGCTTTGTCTCAGACCTGATACACGGGGTGTTCCAGGCCAATATTGAGGTAATGCATGCCCAGACGGCAGACTTCATATCACTCTTAAAGGCTGCCACAAAGGATCTCACGTCCTTCGTCAACAAGATAGACGATACCGCCACCTTCGCCTACCTTGTGGAGAAGGAGCCGGACAAGTTCAGCTTCCAGCTTCCCCCGGTTCCCGAAGAAGAGGAAGAGGGAGGAGGAACGGCGCCAGCGCAACCACCCCAGCCCGTCCTGACCGACAAACAGGG
>CP070718.1:1049407-1062624 GCA_020350565.1 Phycisphaerales bacterium | reverse complement strand
GGTCGAAGGTCTGACCGTCGAGGATGTAATCGGTCAGGCCCTCCTCGAGCATCTCCACGAGGTATTTCGTGCTGCCGCCGCGGATGAACCGTGCCTTGACGCCGGCTTCTTTCATCATCTCTTTGAGGTAGATCGCGAATGCGAGCGCCGTGCCACCCGCACCGGCCTGGAATGAGAAGCCATCTCTCATTATGCCGGCCTCACGAATGAACTGCGCGGTCATCTCCGCAATCAGCAGACGGTCCGGGCTCTTGGTCAACTGTGTCGTGCCGGAGACGATCTTCTCCGGGTCGCCGATCGAATCCATCACCACGACCTGGTCAACATTGTTGCCCTGAATCTGCCAGGGAATGCAAGGGAACGGCACAAGGTTGTCCGTGACGACGATCACGTGATCGGCATAGATCGAATCGACCAGGCCGAAGCCCAGCAGACCACAGGCGGAAGGCCCGGTCACGCCGTTGGCATTGCCGAACGGATCAGCCGTGGGCGCGGCCAGAACGGCGATATCGATGTGCACCTCGCCGTCCTGCACGGCCTGCCAACGTCCCCCGTGCGATCGCAGCACGCCCAAGCCCCGCATCTTGCCCGCCGAGCAGTAATCACCCAGTGGACCGTTCATACTGCCTTCGATGTGATGAATCGTATGGTTCTCCAGCAGATCGATCAGCCCCGCCTGGCATGGGAAGGCCGCGCTCGGAAACCACCGAAGCTCTTTAATGCCCAGCTCCGCCACCGCCGCAAATACCGCGTTGGCTACCTTATCGCCGTCGCGGAAGTGGTGGTGCGATGAAATAGTCATGCCGTCCTTGATGCCCGCGTTCTTCAGGGCCGTTTTGATATCGGCGACGACCTTGTTGCCGTCAGCCGGATAATCGATGCACGTTCGGACGGGCGGCGTGGCCTTGTTTCCAGTCGGGCGATGCTTGCCGACCCCCCGAAACGGCACGGCCGGCACACCATTGACCTCCGTCGGCACCAGCCGGCCGGCGGCATTCTCAACCAGATTCTTCGACATCACTTCGTTCCTGATTCTTTGCGCGGTCCGCGCTGCGAACCGCCTCGTTATGGTGCGCACGGGACGCACGTTACGTATTCAAAGCCTCCGCCAGCTTTACGATTCGCTGCGCCCGCTTGACCACCGGCGGATCGATCATCTTGGTGCCGAGAGAGACTACACCGAGGCCCGTCTTTTGCGCGTCTTCGAAGGCTTCGACGATGCGCCGGGCCTTCGTGAGCTCTGCCTCGGTCGGCGCGAAGGCCTCGTGGATGACAGCGATCTGCCGCGGGTGGATGCAGCCCTTGCCGTCGAAGCCCAGGCCTTTGGCTTCCAGCACGGCCTGCCGCAGCCCTTCCATGTTGGCCACGTCGGAATAGACGGTGTCGATGGGCTGGACACCGGCCGCACGAGCGGCATTGACGACCTGGCAGCGCGCCCAGAAGCTCTCCCGACCCTCGTCGGTCCGCTGCACGCCGATGTCCGCCGTATAGTCCTCCAGCCCGATCGTGAGTGCTACAGTGTTGGCGCTGGCCGTAGCGATTTCATATGCCCGAATGGCCCCAAGGGCACTTTCGACAATCGGCATCAGGTATACCGGACGGTCGATCCCCTTCGCCGCCAGAAGCTCCTTGATCTTCTTATCAACGGCGATGACCTGCTCTGCCGATTCAACCTTCGGGATCAGGACAACGTGTACATTGTGCGCGGCGATGAATTCGAGATCCCCGAGCCCCCGGTCACCCTGGTTGATGCGTACCATTCGCTCCGAGCCCTTGAAGTCAATGGAGTGGAGCGCGTTGCGCACGAGCGTGCGGGCCGCGTCCTTTTCCGGCGGTGCTACGCTGTCTTCGAGGTCGAGAATAATGCCGTCCGGCTTGTGCAGCCCGGCGTTCAACATGAACTTTGACTCGTTGCCCGGCAGATACAGGCGCGAGCGGCGGAAGCGCTCTCGCTGAGTGCCGTATCGGGCATGCTCGGCCATCTCCGGCAGGAAGCCCTCACCGACATCAAGACCGAGACGGCGCACGGCGGCCTCCACACGCGCCGTAACCACGAAGGGCAAAGCGCCGGCGTCCTCAATCTCAACCTCGGCATGCCGTACGCCGAGGGCCTTCATCTCCTGCACGATCAAGTCGCGCGTCGACCGGCCATACATGCCCGCAACCTTGCCGGCGAACGACACGTTAAGCCCGCCCGCATCGGCGAGCGTCACGCTCACCCAGCAATCCGAGCGCACATCCGGTCCACGCCGACCGGCCTCCGCCGATTGTCCACGATTCTTCGCTTTCGAAGCCATCACCTGTGATCCTCGCTTCCTGTAGCGTGCGTACCAGATGCACCAATCGCACGGTCCACTGTCGCAGCATCGGTCAGAATCCGACACGCCAGCGTGCGGACCGAATATAACTCAGCCGCGCCGATCCTGCAGGTCCGCACCGCGAACCTCAAAGGCCTCAAGCGATATAAAGCCTTCGCAGTGGTGGGCAAGCCATCAGCAGTCCCCGTCGGCATCGCTCCGCAGGAGCGGAATCCGCTTTAGGACTTCAGGATGAGTTCGAGGTACCGTGCCTCCTCTATTGGGTTATGTCGATACGGCTCGATGTACACGAACCCAAGTGATTCGTACAAACGGAGCGCCTCAGTCATCCAACTCAGCGTATCGAGACGCATTCGTTCGTAGCCGATCTCACGTGCGTCGTCGATGACTTTCTCCGCCATCATCCGCCCCAGGCCGCGCCCGCGGAATGGGGGGCGAACGTACAGGCGTTTCATCTCACAAACGCCCGGTTTCAGAGGTCTCAGGCCCACACAGCCGGCGATCGCTTGATCCACGGCCGCCAGATAGAGCCGCCCACCGGGTGGAGCGTAGTCGCCCGGCAGTCCAGCAAGCTCCCGATCGAAATCCTGGAAACAGAGGTCAAATCCCAACCAGTCGGCGTACTCCTGGAACAGCATTCGGATATCAGGAACATACTCTTTCGTATGGGCCTCGATCAGTGGCATCAGTCAAACGCGCGCCGGCGCGGCTCCGGAACCTCGTTACGTACGTGACCAAGCGCCCGCTCCCTCACACCCTCTTCGCCGGGGCGAAGGATGGGGCGCCCCAGCGGGCCCCTCTTTATTCGACGTTTGCTATTCGACATTCTGAATTCTCTCGCTATCGGTCTGCCACAGTCAGTTTCATCAAGTCGGGAACGTCCTTCAGGTTCTCCACGCTGAATATGGTATCCTTCAACTGCCTGCGGCGTTTCTCGCTCATGACGGGCTCTGCCAGGGCGTCGAACTTCACCTGGAGCTCGTCCACGGTCATCGGATCGCGCGGATCACCCTTGGGCACGTCGAGCTGATGGGTGAGCTTTCGGCCATCCGTCGTTGTGATCGTGACACGAGTACACTGTTTGGCCGGGAAGGCCTTTTCGAATTCTTCATTGGCGACCACTTTGACCTTCGCCATCTGCGCGCGGAGTCGCTTGTCCCACAGCTTGTTCTCTTTGAACTCAAGCGGTGTGACGCGGCCCTCGGCCACGGCCGCCGCGATGCAATACGGCAGACTGTGGTCGGCCGATTCCTTGGACTGCGGATCGTACTTCGCCGGATCGCTCAGAATGTCGGCCGCTCGCGCAATGCTCTCGATCAACACTTGTTCAACGTCCTCAGCCTTCAGGACGTGCTCCTTCAGAATGTGCAACGTGGCGGACACCGGCGAGTGCATCAGGGCCTCGATGGGATAGGACTTCATGCCGCAATCGGTAATCATGAACTTGTCGCCGAGGTTGTCCGTGATCCAACTGAAGTCCCATCCATCGCCGAGGCAGTGCACCATGCCTTCCTTCCCCTCGATCACGCCTTCGGGCCCGGTATAACCCTTCTGAGCAAGTAGGGCAGCCTCGACACCGTCGCGCGTCGCCATCGGCGAGACGGTGTTCTTCATCATGGTGAGCTTGCCGGCCACGGCGCAGCCGAGCGTGAACCGGCGACAGCTCGCAATGCCGATGGCATGCTGCATCTGTTCCGGCGTCAGGCCGATCATCTTGCCGGCAACGACGGGTGTGGCGTAAGCCATCAAGGTAGCGTGGTGCCAACCGCGCTCGCGGATTCCGGGCACCGCGATATGGCAGAGCCGCATGGTAATATCCCAGCCGAGCACGATCCCGAGAATCACGTCCTTGCCGCTCATCTTCGCACGTTCCGCCAAGGCAAGCGGTGCGGAGAGCAGGTCGCTGGGATGCGATGGGTCCTGCTTCCAGTAGATGTCGTTGTAGTCCATCGCGCGGATCATGAGGGCATTGAGCATGGCTGCGTCGACGGGGCTCATCTTGTCACCCGCACCGATGACCGTGCATTCCCCCTTGCCACCAAACTCTCTCAAATGATCGAGGAAGATGTTGACGTCGTGGACCTGATAGCCCCCCAGCGCGCAGCCCAGCGAGTCGTAAAGAAACCGCTTTGCTGCGTCGATCGCCTCCGGCGTGAGGTCTTCGTACTTCAAATCGCAGGCCCAGCGTGCGATGGTTTCCGTCATCGTGCCCATGTTCGGCTCCTTTTACTTCTTCCTGCCTATCGCGCAGGCGATGTCGAAATCGATGAAGTCCGCATGGTGGAAGATCAGCGATTCGATGGTGCGCTGAACGTGGTCGCCCTCTTTGGAGTGCGTGGCGACGATGTGCATGACCTCGTCGGGCAGGCCGTGCTTCCAGCACATACCAACGCCGCTGAACGGATGGCGAAGGTGGTCGCCGCGCTGACCTTTGACAATCTTGCCACCCTTCTTGATGTACTCGATCGGCTTGCCGACGTCCGCCAGTAGCGCCCCCGCGATAAGGAAATCATGCTTGATGGGGACGCGGTCGCCCCAGATCTCGTTGAGCACCTTCTCCACCGCTAAGCACATACGGGCACAAGAGCGCACGTGCTCGATGAACATCATCTCGATGTCGCCCGCCAGCAGCGTAAAAGGAATCTTCTTGAGTTCCGCCGGTGTCCAACCGCCAGTGGTCATCGAGTCTTCCCAGACGTCGACCACTTTCTCGCGCAGTTTCTCATCCCGGATCTCGCTCAGCTCAGGGAAGAGAGCCTTGATTTCCTTCCGCATGCGTTTCGTCCTCTCAGTCTGTCCCCGACCCTTCGGCAACGCGAAGGATGGGGCGCCTTTGCGTACACCGGCCCAGACAATGGACCTTACGGTTGTTTGCAGCGAATATCATCCACCCGCCGCGAGTCGTTTGCGAATGACCGCCTCGAATCCGCCCTCTACGATCAGTTCCTGTGCAACCTCACCGAGCGGCGAAAATGAGTACTGTCTGCCGCTGCAGTGGATCTGGCCTTCGGTGAAATCGACGCAAGCCGTTATCCCCGTACGAATGGTCAGCGCCCGGTCGCCGGCATGGGTGGCTTTCAGCTCCCCCACCAGGTCGGGGCACTCGATCAGGATATAGCCGTTGTTGAAGGCGTTTCGCTTATACGTTTGCGAGAAGGAGCCGGCGATGACCATCTGAATACCGCGGTATTTCAACGCCGTGGCCGCCTGCTCGCGTGATGAGCCCGAGCCGAAGTTGTAGCCGCCGACGAGGATGTCACCTTGCTTGGCCAGCTCCTGGAACTTCGGATCGTAGTTCAGCATGGCCTTCGTGCCCATCTCCTGAGGCGTCAGGTTGTCCTGATAGGTGAACTCCTTGCCGTAGATCCCATCGGTGTTCATGTTGTCTTTGGGTACGAACAGGAGCCCGCCTTCGATGCTGGACGGGAAACCGTCCAGGATGGAGACCTTCTGCCCACCACCTGCGGGCCGCTTCTCGATCCGGATCGTGCTGCCTCGCTCCAAAGCCGTTCGCAGGGCTCCGGCATCCTGCGCCGTCGACGGCCCGGCGATCTTGCCGGCGATCGCGGAGTAGGCGACGACAGCGGGACTGGCCAGATAGACATAGGATTCACGGGAGCCCATACGGCCTTTGAAGTTGCGGTTCGTCGCCGAGATGCCTACTTCGCCGTCTTGGAGAACGCCGTCCCCCAGGCCGATGCACGGTCCGCAGCCGGGCGGCAGGCTGATGGCGCCGGCGTTCAGCAACGTGGCCCAATAACCGAGCCGATTGGCCTCCGCCTCGATCTCGCTCGAGGCAGCGGCGATATACATCTTCACGCCGTCGGCAATCCTCTGTCCTTCCAGAACCTTGGCCGCCTCCGCAAAATCCTCCAACCGGCCGTTGACGCAACTCAGCAGAAACGCCTTGTCAATTTTTACGTCGCGTGCCTCGATTTCCGGCAACGGGGTGATGGTCTTGACCTCATTGGGGCCGGCAACATGCGGCGTGACGGCGGAAAGGTTCAGTTCTAGCTCCTTGGCGTAGCAGGCATCGCCGTCAGCGGCCGGCGCTTCGGCCATAGCCTTCTCGATGATCTCATGCGTCAGCCGGGGATTCGCATCACCCCGCGCCGCCATCACTTCCGCCCGGGCGAGCAGGTATTGCCTCACCGTATCGTCACAAGGAAAGACGCCGGCCAGAGCACCCCACTCCGTGGTCATGTTGGCGATGGCCATCCGCTCATCCATTCGCAACCCTGCGATGCCGGGACCGGCGAATTCAATGCAGCAGTTAAGCACTTCGTCCTTGTTGAAGACGCCGATCAGCGCGATGATCACATCCTTGCCGGAAACGCCCGGCCCAAGCCCGCCGGAGAGGTTCACACGGACGACATCGGGCACCTGCCACCATGTCCTGCCAGTCGCCCAAATAGCGGCCGCATCGGTCCGAACGACCGGCGTGCCCAGGGCAGAGAGGGCACCGTAGATGTTCGAATGGGAATCCGAAGCGACAACGTATGTGCCCGGCAGCACGTAGCCTTCCTCCATCATGATTTGATGGCCGATGCCCCGCCCCGCCGGATAGAAGGACACGCCGTGCCGCTTGGCGAACTCCTCAATCTTGACGTACTTCGCTGTATTCTCTGGCGACTTGTTTTGAATGTCATGATCGATCGCGTAGACCGGCTGATCCGGATCAGCAAGGCCCTTCGCGCCCATGCTTTCGAACTTGGGAATCACGGCGGCGGTGTTATCGTGCGTCATGACATGGAACGGCCGCATGGTCAAAAAGTCACCCGAACGGACGGCGTGGCCTGCGGGCAAGCCCACGGCGAACCGCTGGGCGATTTTCTCAACGAGTGTCTGCGCCATCGTTGCTCCCCCTAAACCAGTTGGTTCCGTGATTTCCGGAGGGCATCTCGGCGGGTGGAACTCCTCCGCATATCATCCTAACCTTGCGATGATTGCGTCGGTCATTGCCGTTGTTTTGGCCGCTCCCTGAGAGAGCGCCTGCGGGCCGCCCGGGATGCGCATCATGTCGTAGGTCCGCACCTTGCCTTCGGCGATGACCGCACCGACAGCCTCGCGTATGCGCGTGGCTTTTTCCACCTCGCCGATATGGTCCAGCATCATACAGGCGGACAGGATCATGGCGATCGGGTTGACGATCGGGGGCGAAAGCTGAGCGTACTTGGGCGCCGAGCCGTGGGTCGGCTCAAAGACGGCCACCTCACGTCCGATGTTGGCACTGCACGCGAATCCGAGACCACCGACCAGACCCGCGAATCCATCCGAAATAATGTCGCCGAACATGTTACCGGCCACGAGCACCCCGTAGTCCTCCGGGTTCTTGGTCAGCCACATCATCTGGGCATCGATGTTGGTCTCCCACAGGGCAATTTCCGGATAGTCCTTGGCGACCTTTTTGGCCTCGGCCCGCATCATCCCTGAGGTCTCGCGAATCACGTTCGGCTTCTCGCAAACCGTGACCGACCGGTAGCCGAATTTCCTGGCGTACGCGAAAGCCTCCCTGCAGATCCGATGGCAGGCCTTCCGAGTGAAGATGCGCGCGGAAATAGCCAGATCCTCGCTTGGCGTGTCCTTGTAGCGGGCCATCTTGGGATGCGTCTCCAGGGCGGCCCGGACTTGCGCCGGCGGACCCGTCCATTCGACGCCGGAATACAGGCCTTCCGTATTCTGACGGAAGATCACCACGTTGACCTGCGGCTCGACGTAGCCGTCGCCCTGACGACGGATGAAGTTCAGCGGATTGCCCTTGAAGGATCGACAGGGCCGGATGCAGATGTCCAGATCGAAATGCTGCCGCAGCCCGACAATCGGACTGGAGTAAACATGCCCCTTGTTCCGCAGCTCTGGGGCCAGCTCCGCCGCCGCCTGATCCTTCGGTTTCGATGTGATCGCCCCGAACAGGCCGATCTTGTGTTCTTCCAGCAGTTCGATGGTTCGCTCGGGCAGCGCGTTGCCCTCCTTGATCCAGAAGTCCCAGCCGATGTCGGCATGGACGTACTCCGGTTCGAAGCCGACCGCATCCAGCACACGAAGGGCCTCCGGAAGCACGGTTTTTCCAATTCCATCACCAGGCATGGTGACAATGGTTTGCTTGGCCACGGCCTCACCTCCGTCAAGGAAATGTGATCTTGAGCCGAGATCTCGCTCTGCCCGCGCGTACGTACCGCGGGGGATTGTACCTCACAATGGCAGCAAGATACGTGCCATGAGCAGGGCCGCCGACATTCGGCAGGCATGCTTGCGGCCGCCATGCCGCAGCCATCCCCCTCTGGAGCTACTCAGGGCGAAAGTGATCTCCCCCGTGAATTCATTCGCAGGCATGCCCCCCACACGATCCCTCGCCAGAAAGCCCCTTCCCCATTCCGTCCCCGGACGACTCCTGGGCCGGCACCGGGATCAGCCTTTGATGACGCCGATAGGCCGGAGCTTGGCCACGCGGCGGCTGATGCCGGAGTTGTGGACGGCGTTGACCACCTCGCCAACATCCTTGTAGGCATCCGGCTGCTCCTCATCGAGGCCGGTCCGGCCACGGGCTCGGGCCACGACGCCGCTTTGTAAAAGCTCTTTCTTGATGGACCGTCCCTTGGCGGCCTTAATCGCGGCGGTTCGCGACATCAGCCGTCCTGCGCCGTGGCAACAGCTTCCGAAGGTCTCGTCCATCGAGTTCTGCTGGCCGACCAACACGTAGCTCGCCCGACCCATGTCACCCGGCACCAGCACAGGCTGTCCGATCGACCTGTACCGCGGTGGCAAATCCAGATGGCCCGGCGGGAAGGCACGGGTCGCCCCCTTTCGATGGACGCATACCTCTCGCCGCTTTCCACCCACCTCGTGGTACTCCATCTTGGCGATGTTGTGGGCCACATCATAGATCATGTGCATGCCCAACTGCTCGGCGGGCGTCCCGAACACCTCCCCGAAAACCTTCCTCGCCAGATGAGTCATGATCTGGCGGTTGGCCCAGGCGAAGTTGGCGGCCGCCCGCATTGCGCCGAGATATTTCTCTCCTTCAGGTGAGCGAATGGGAGCGCAGACCAGTTGGCGATCAGGAAGCTCGATGCCGTATTTTCTCGGAACGTTTCGCAACTCTTTGATCGCGTCGTCGCACACCTGGTACCCGAGCGCACGGGAACCGGAGTGGATCATGAGGGCGATATGGCCCTTCTCGAGACCCAGGACGGAGGCGGCGTTGTCATCGTAAACCTCTTCCACGACCTGCACTTCAAGGAAGTGGTTACCGCTGCCGAGGGTGCCGCACTGATCCTTGCCACGTTCGTAGGCCCGTTGCGAAACGAAGTCCGGACGAGCGCCCGGCAAACAGCCCTCAGCCTCCGTGGTCTCGATGTCGCTGTTCCATCCAAGCCCCTTCTCTTGAACGACGAATTTGGAGCCCTGCTCCATGATTCGGTCCAGCTCGCGCCGGTTGAACTTGAAGACGCCGCCACGTCCTACGCCGCAGGGCACCGTGTTAAACAAGGCCTCCACAAGCTGGTCGATCTTCTTCCTGACCCGATCGGCCGCCATGTTGGTGTGGATGAGCCGGACACCACAGTTGATGTCGTAGCCGACGCCGCCGGGGCTGATGACGCCTCCCTCCTCCGGGTCGGTGGCCGCCACGCCGCCGATGCAAAAGCCGTAGCCCCAATGGATGTCGGGCATGGCCAGGGAAGAACCCACAATGCCCGGCAAGCAGGCGACGTTGGCTACCTGCTCCGGCGATTTGTCCCTCTTGATCGACTTGATGAGGACGTCGTCCGCATAGATGATGCCGTCAACGCGCATCTCCGGCTTGTACGACTTGGGCACGCGCCACCGACTGTCGTCGATCCGCTCTAATGGTCCGGTGTATGCTTCAGGCATGGCTTATGACCTTCTTCCTTGTCATGTAGTCGGCTTGCGGCGACCGAAATCACGCGGCAAGGCTCCGCGAGCATGGCTCACCATTCTGGATGAGAGTGGAGGCGGTGCTCATCACCGCCAAGTAGAACCCGCGTCCCTGCCCGCTCCTTTTCGGGCTCCTTCACCGGCTCCCCTTCTCTGGTCCCAGACGAACCAAGCCGACGGTACGGAGGCCGACCCGGCAGCACTCAGATGTCTACAATGATGGTAGCCTCGAAGCCCTCTTCGGTCTCCCTGAGATCAAGCTCATGGTACGTAACCGCCTTGATTTCGTGGTGCAACCGTGACCGAGCTTTGTCCAGCCGCTCCGTCTGCACGCTCGCTTTTAGCTTCTCATCTCCGAGCTCCAACGCGCTTACCGACGTCACGATTCGACCATCCCGCTCGAACGTCAGCAGTAACTCGCCCAGGTAGTCCCGCAGCAGCACCGCAGGTGAATCTGCCTCAGCCTCTATCAAGGATTCCCTCGGATCACCGGCCGGGAGAAGCTCACCGATGACGGCATACAGCCCCTCGCCTGCCGCTTCCACCAGACCTTGCAGCGTCGGGGCGATCGCGCGGATGCCAATGTCCGCCGTATGCTCGAACAGCTCGTAGGACCCTTTCACGACACGTTTTTATCCCGCAGCACCGTGAGAGGCAAGCGGCGCCCTGTTGACAGGGCACCCACCGTGCCCCAATGTGTCGATCTCGGTTTGGCTTTCTATCACATGGCACCCGGAGAGCCGCCGCAGGCGCGGTCCCAGCCGGAGTCCACAGCATGCGTAAATCGGTCATCGGCGTCATGGGAGGTGAAGACGTCCCTGAAGACGTTCAGGAGACGGCCCGAAGACTGGGCGGCTTGATCGCTCAGCGGGGTTGGATCCTGCTGAACGGGGGCCGAAATGCGGGCGTCATGGCCGCTTCCGCACGGGGGGCGCGTGAGGCCAATGGGACGGTCATAGGGATCCTCCCCGGCCGCGACACTTCTGGCGCGTCGGGAGACCTCGACGTGGCCGTCGTTACCGGGATGGGCGATGGCCGAAATGTAGTCAACGTGCTCTCGAGTGACATTTTGATCGCCTGCCTTGGCGCCACCGGCACGTTGTCCGAGATCGCGCTCGCGCTGAAGAACCGGAAACACGTCGTCTGCCTGGGTTGGTCACGCTTGCAGGGCGCGGAAAGCCTGCTTAGAAGTATCGCGCCGAATCCTTTGGTCCACTTTGCAGATTCGCCCGAGGAAGCCATCAAGATCACTGAAGAGATGCTGTCGAAGAGTTGAGCTTGAAACGTCGTGTTGTATGCCGGCCACAGTCGTCGGCCCGGACAGTAATCGACCCGCTTGATGCTAACGCCCGCGCAAGGCCGCGCGCATGAGTGCTGCCAGCCGCTCGCAGATAAACTCGCGAAAAGTTATGCCGTTAAGGTTTCGCAAACGTATGGACGGGCCGCTTCGGATCCCGCCGCCTGCATCGCCGACATAGTGGATTTCAGTGAAGGCGATGGCACTACGCGTAACGATGCCGCAGAGCTCCGACCGGTGTTCTTTGAAGGACATTTCGATGGTCAGCTCCCGGTCGCCCGCCAGGAACGTAGAAACGTCCATCTCCATAGTGAAGCCCGCTCCGGCATACTTGTCTTGGAGCTCCCTGAATACCGGGAGCAACTCTTCGGTCATTTGCGATCGGAGGCGTTCGATGGGGTCCGTTCGCTTTTGCGCCTCCCGTGCCAACCTGAGCTGCTCTTCGCGTGCGCGGCTTTCGTACGAGTCGATGAGTGCATCCAGCTCGCATTCCCGGTTCTGCGCAGATAACGTGGGCTCAACCTGCGAGTGAACAACGGCATGCTGATCGTGTCTCTGGATAGGCGTTGTCACAGCTTGCTCCCAGGGGGGCTCCACGGCCCCATCCCGTCCCTCCGCCGGCGGTGTGCTCCAATCTCAGCAACCCCGCTGGCGTCAACCGAAGCGCGACCTACGATCCTCACGCACTCCCTGCCATATCAAGACTTCGGCCTTGTCTCAAATGGGCTTGAAACAACTGGGGCTAATACGCACGTCAACCTTGGGTTTTCGGACCACGGCACGCGGCACGGCTGCGACCAACCTGCCAGCGGCGACCGATTGACAAGGCCCGGGCCGACTCCGTATTATGAAGAGACACTTGGCATCGGCCGCAAGTCGCTCGCTACCGGTGCTTGGTTTCCGATCTCCTCAGGCGAAGTGCTCATCCCGTCGGCGCGCCTGTGGATTCTTTGCAGACTGAGGACAGGTCAAGTGGCTACTCTCCACGTAGTGCAGGGCCCTGACAAAGGGCGTAGTTTCCAGACCGGCACTGAATCCGCGCTTATCGGCCGCACGTCGGAACAGATCCATTTGACCGATAACAGCTCCTCACGCAGCCATGCCGAGCTCCGCCCTTACAACGGTTCATGGTTCCTCGTCGATCTGGGCAGCGCGAATGGGACGTTTCTGAACGGAAGGCGTATCACGGCTCCCATCGAGCTGAGCGACGGCGACCAGATCAGAATCGGGGAATCCGTCCTGATCTTCAGTGGTCAGGACCGGGTCGAGCGCCTCGTCGGCACGGAGATGATCCGTGAGCGGGTGGACTTGCAGATGGGTAACGGACGCGACGACGGGTCTTCCATTCTCTCAACCGTGCCCTCCGTCGATGAAGGCGCGGTTCTGCAGGCGCCCGAGGCCGCCGACGTCTCTGCTGCTTGGAACGTGGTTTATCGAGTCGCTAAGATGATCAGCAACGTGGAGTCGGTCGATGCGCTTCTGAACCGCGTGGCCGATCTCCTTTTTGATCACTTGGTCGTTGACCGATTGGTCGTATTGCTCAAAGACGGCGAAGAGAAGGACCTCATTCCGCACGTTGTCCGCTACCATCCCGAACCCCACGCCAAAAAGCCGAGGATCGTCACATCGCGCACGGTCATCCAGCATGTGTTGGAAACCCGGGACGGCGTGCTCAGCGCGGACGCGATGAACGACGAACGCTTCCG
>CP070718.1:1047896-1049307 GCA_020350565.1 Phycisphaerales bacterium | reverse complement strand
GATGCTCTCTCTGACAGTGCTGAGCGTGGTGTGGAAGCTGCTGTATGAGCCCAGTACGGCGACCGGCGCGGGATTGTTCAACGGCTTGTTGACAAGCGTGCATATTCGGCCTCAGCCCTTCCTGACCAGCGTGAAGCAGGCGATGCCCGCAATCGCGGCCATGAGCATCTGGCAGGGGCTGGGCCTGCAAATGATGATCTTCCTTTCGGCGCTTCAGCAAGTTCCGAAAGAGCTTGCGGAGGCAGCATTTCTGGACGGGGCCGGTCGGTGGCGCCGATTCTGGAGCGTAACCTTTCCAGCGATCGCTCCGACGGGCATGTTCGTCGTAATTGTGACGACCGTGTTTGCCTTGAAGCTCTTCGTGCAGCCGTTTCTGATGACGCGCGGCGGGCCGCAGGGATCGACGATCTCGATGGTCCAGTACATCTATGAGACGGCGTTTTACGAACGGGACCTGGGTCTGGCGTGTGCGGCCGGGGCCATCTTCTTCGTGGCCGTGGCGCTGCTGACGTTGATTCAAAGACGGCTGACCGTTGCGACGGAGGCTTGGCAGTAATCGTGGACGGAAAGCTTGCCAAGGTATTCGGGGCGTTTGCGGCCGTGATGGTAGGTGCCGCCTTCCTGGCACCTCTGCTCTGGATGGTGGCCGCTTCGCTCAAGCCGGATGCCGCCGTTCACGAGGACGTGTCTTCCCTCCGCAGTTTCGTCCCGGTCCCGGTCACCATCGAGAATTACCAGGCCGCCTTTCGCCGCGGAGACCTGGCGACCACACTCACCAACACGTTCGTCGTTGTCCTCGTGATTGCGATCGGGGGCCTGCTGGTCAATGCGCCGGCCGCCTTTGCCTTCGCACGAATGCGCTTCCGCGGACGGGAGCTCCTGTTCATGCTCCTGATCGTCACGTTCATCATCCCCTTGGAGGTGATTGTGATTCCGCTGTTTATGACCGTTAATTTCGCTCGCCCGCTCGCATCGGTCATCGGCGAGCGCCCCTGGACGTTGGCGGCGCTCAGCCTGCCGTTTCTGGCCAAAGCATTCAATATCTTCCTGCTGCGGCAGCATTTTCTGTCCTTGCCGCGCTCGCTCGAAGAGGCCGCGTTCATCGACGGTGCAAGTTGGTGGGGTGCGTTCTTGCGTGTGGCCGTCCCCAACGCTCGGCACACGATCGTCACCGTGGTGCTGCTGGACTTCGTGGTGCATTGGAACGACTTTCTCTGGCCTTTGGTGATCTGCCAGGCGGCGGATACTCGCACGATCCAACTGGGCCTGGGGAATTTCTTTACTCAGCCGCCGATTTCCTGGGCGGCGATCATGGCCTATGCCGTCGTGGCGACCGTCCCCATGATGCTGGCTTTTGCCGTCGGACAGAGATGGATCGTCCAGTCGCAGGTGACCAGCGGGATTCGGGAAT
>CP070718.1:1045670-1047796 GCA_020350565.1 Phycisphaerales bacterium | reverse complement strand
CATTCTCGATACCTGTACGTACAACCAGCTTGCTCCTGTTGAGGAGTGGCTAAGGGCATCGCCCGTTCCCAAGCTGGTTATAGATCATCATGTGACGCGGGAAGAGCTGGCAGACGTCTACCTCATCGATGACACGGCCGCCTCGACCTGTCTGATCATTTACGAATGGGCACGTCAGCTCGACCTTCCGCTGAATGATGAGGTGTGCCGCAGCCTTTTTGTCGGCATCGCCACCGACACCGGATGGTTCCGCCATGCCAATACGGACGCACGGACACTGCACGCGGCGGCGGAACTGGCCGAAAGAGGGGTCAATGTCCACGACATTTTCCGTCAACTCTATCAGACGGACTCAGAAGCGCGGCTCCGGATCGCCGCCCATCTGCTGGACAGCATGGAGCTTCATGCGCAGGGCCGGCTGGCCGTCATCTCAATTGCAGAGCGGACCATCGATCAGCTTGGCGGGCGGATGTCCGACACCGAGGACATGATCAACGAGCCGCTGCGGATTCGGTCCGTTCAGGTGTCGGTCATGTTGGTGGAGCAAAACGAAGGGCCGATTCGTGCGAGTTTTCGCAGCAAGCCCCCGATCAACGATCACATCACCGACGTCGACGTGGCCGCGATCGCCCAGCATTTCGGCGGCGGAGGACATCGGCGCGCCTCGGGCGCCCGCATCTCCGGCACCATGGACGAGGTCCGATCCAAAGTCGTCGGGTATCTCGAAGACATCCTTCAGTAGGCGGGGAAATCGTGCGTCAGGGACGGCGCCCTACAGGACCTGCCTGACGCTATCGATGACCGTCCCGTCGACCCACTTGATGGCGGCCACGACTTTCTCACCCAGCTTAGGCGGTTCGGGCTTGCCACCACACATCCGCTCGACCTCATTCTGAATTTCTTCAATCGTGCGGATGGGGAGCTTGGAGCCTTTGACGGCATCGATGAGGTCGGCACGTTTGGGGTTGATGGCGATGCCCCGCTCGGTGACCACGACGTCGATCAGCTCACCCGGCCCACACAGTGTCGTCACGCGATCGACGATGACCGGGATTCGGTCGCGCACCGATGGAATCGGCAGGATCACGCACCGGCCGGCAAGACAGTTCTGCCAACCGCCGATGCCGTGCAATAGCCGGCCGTCGGAGTGTGTGACGACGTTGGCATTGAAGTCAACGTCCACTTCGGTCGCCCCGAGCACAACAGCGTCCACAAATGAGGCGAAGCAGCCCTTGCCGTGGAAGTTGTAGCTGGTGAACGGACTGGTGTCCTGGTGGTTGGGATACTCGCGCATCGAACGGACGCCCTCGAGGTCGAAGGTCTGACCGTCGAGGATGTAATCAGTCAGGCCCTCCTCGAGCATCTCTACGAGGTATTTCGTGCTGCCACCGCGGATGAACCGTGCCTTGACGCCGGCTTCCTTCATCATCTCTTTGAGGTAGATCGCGAATGCAAGCGCCGTACCACCCGCACCGGCCTGGAGTGAGAAGCCGTCTTTCATGATGCCGGCGTCGCGTATGAACTGTGCGGTCATCTCTGCGATCAATAGACGGTCCGGGCTCTTGGTCAGTTGCGTCGTGCCGGAGACGATCTTCTCCGGGTCGCCGATCGAATCCATGACCACGACTTGGTCGACATTGTTGCCCTGAATCTGCCAGGGGATGCATGGGAACGGCACGAGGTTGTCCGTCACGACGACGACGTGGTGGGCATAAATCGAATCGACCAGCCCAAAGCCCAGCAGACCGCAGGCGGAAGGCCCGGTCACGCCGTTGGCATTGCCGAACGGATCAGCCGTGGGCGCCGCCAGCACGGCAATATCGATATGCACCTCGCCGTCCTGCACTGCCTGCCAGCGTCCTCCGTGCGATCGCAGCACGCCCATGCCGCGCATCTTTCCGGCCGAACAGTAATCACCGAGGGGGCCGTTCATGCTGCCCTCGATGTGGTGAATTGTATGGTTTTCCAGAAGATCGATCAGCCCCGCCTGGCACGGGAAGGCCGCGCTCGGAAACCATCGAAGCTCTTTGACGCCCAGCTCCGCCGCAGCGGCAAACACCGCGTTGGCCACTTTATCGCCGTTGCGGAAGTGGTGGTGTGACGAAATGGTCATGCCGTCCCTGATG
>CP070718.1:1037185-1045570 GCA_020350565.1 Phycisphaerales bacterium | reverse complement strand
TGCTTCAGATCGCCGAGGCCGAGCTGGTCGAACGCGTAACACCCTCTCTGCGCCCCGTCATCAACGCCACCGGGATCGTTCTGCACACCGGGCTTGGGAGGGCGCCGCTTTGCGACGCGGCGATCGAGGCGATCGTTGAAGGGGCGTCCGGGTACTGCAATCTAGAGTACGTGCTCGAGACGGGGCAGCGGGGGCGTCGCATCTCGCATGTTGTTGAGCACCTCAAGCGGATTACCGGCGCCTCCGGCGCACTCGTCGTGAACAACAATGCGGCCGCAACCTTGCTCATCCTGCAGACCTTCGCCGCCGGCAGAGAGGCGATCGTATCGCGTGGTCAGTTGGTCGAGATCGGCGGAAGCTATCGCCTTCCCGATATCATGAGCGCGAGCGGCGCCGTGCTTCGGGAAGTGGGCACAACCAATCGAACGCGCATCAGTGACTACCAGCGAGCGATCAACGATCGGACGGCGCTGCTAATGCATGTGCACACCAGCAACTACCGGCTCGTCGGGTTCGTGGAACACACGTCGATCGATGCGATCGCCGAGTTGGCTCACCGTTTCGGCTTGGTCGCCGTGGAGGACCTCGGCAGCGGCGCGATGTTCGACCTTGCGGACTACGACCTTCCGGCGGAGCCCTATGTGGGCCAGGCGCTCAAGGGAGGGGCGGATCTGGTGTGCTTCTCCGGCGACAAGCTCCTGGGCGGGCCGCAGTGCGGTATCATTGTCGGCAAACAAGAACTGATTGAGCGGCTGGAGGCGAATCCGCTCATGCGGACATACCGCGTAGGCAAGCTGACTTTGCTGGCTCTGGAGGCGACCCTGCGGCATTACATTGATCCGGAGGATGCGATGGCGAATGTTCCATCGCTGCGCATGCTGGCGACGGACGCCGATGAACTGGCGGACCGAGCCCGGACGTTGAGCGAGCAGCTCAGCGCTGCCCTCCGCGACGAGTCTTTCTACGTTTGTTCTGATGTCGCTTACGCGGGAGGCGGCTCACTGCCGGCCCGATCGCTGCAGACGGTGGTGGTGCAATGGCAGCCGGCGCGCCACTCGACGGAGTCCGTCGCGGCCGCACTGCGGATGGCCGAGATGCCCGTCATCGTCCGCGTGAAAAATGACGCTATTTGCTTCGACCTTCGTACGCTTCGTACGGATGACTTCGAGCCCCTGGTCAGTACCGTCTCGGCCGTTGTTATGGATCTGGATGAAGACGCTTCCGAGACTTGACGCACTCACGGAGCATGCTCGGATCGACCAGGATAATCCCCCTCATCACTGTAGCGCACAATCCGCCTGATTCCAGAGACACATTGCGTTTTGGATGGCACGGTCTGACCTGCTAAACGACCGCGCACGACTACGCGTCGCCTTTCCGGGCCGGGAGCGCAAGCGACCGGTGTTTGCCCCCCCGCGCCGGCGCTTGGGCTCGGATTAGCGGCACCAGACTGCGCGCGGTGGTTTAGACCCTGCGTCTGGGGTCTCCAGGGTGCCCCGAGCAGCCGCGGGGCCGTGCGATTTGTCGCACATTCGCCGACTTTTTTGGGACGCGCTCTATTTCAGGAAGAATACGGAGCGGTCATCTCGACACGGCGCCCGAAAAGTGGGAAACTGGGTTGTTCGGCCTTATTACAGGCGGGGAGGCGTGGTTTTGAGTCTTGGCGATGGACGTTGAAGCACTCATCCAATTGGTCGGCAGCGGAAATGTCTCCACTATTGAAGAAGAGTGGATGAACATGCTGGAAGCAGAAGACCTTTCTGCGGAAGGGCTGTCTGAGTACGGTCCGCTCCTGGCCGAACTTCAAAACAAGGACAAGATAGCCGAGGCCGAGGCCCTCGCCTGGTCGGCGGTCGAAGCGCTGGCGGAACAGGACCGTCAAGCCGAGGCTCTCGCTGTCGCTTGTCAATACCTTCTTGCCTTGAGCAAGAGCACGGAGCTTCGTGACCAGGTGGCGGATCTCTATCGCCAGGTGTACGCGGATCACGAGGGTCTGGAATCGCTTCTCGAGGAGGCAGGCGTCGCGGGCGGTCGGCCGGTTCGTCGAGCCCTTCGCACGATGGAAGTCTGCCTTGCCCTTTCCGAAGGAAGCTATCTGGCCGAGCGCCACGATGGTGGAGCTGCTCGCGTCGATGCGATCAACAAGGATGACTGGACGTTCACCCTGACCACGCCCAACGGCAAGGCAAAACTGAAGGCTGTTCTTCTGGCGGATCGGTTTGAGGCGACCGATGCCAGGGATTTCCAGGTCATGCAGCATTTTGATCGGGAGGGCCTGGTCACACTTCTTGACGACGACGCAGTTTTTGTGATCAGACAGATCTGCCAGCGAAGGGAAGGTGCCATCAACAGCGAAGACCTCGAAGCCAAGCTGGTGCCGGGCATCCTGGATGGCGCGGATTGGAAGCGCTGGTGGACCAAGGCGCGTGCGGCCTTGAAGAAGAGCCCAGATTTCAAGCTCTCCGGTCGATCCCCATTCACGATTACGTTGCTGGATGCCTCCCACTCGTGGGAAGACGAGATGTTGGCATCGTTCAGCAGTATGTACGATCCTCTTGATCGGCTGCGGCGCGTCGAGCAGTATCTCTCCGACTGCAAATCGATCAGACGGAAACCGTCTGCGCAGGCGCTGGCGAAGTGCTACAGGCAGCTTGCAGAGCAGGCACGAAAAAGCGAGCGGCGGAAGGAACCACAGGCGTTGCTCCACTGGCTTGTCGTTCGGCGTGTTGGTGAGATGGCCGGAGTGGAGGATGCCGCCGCGGCGCTCCTGTCTTTCCTCTCCTCGGACGATGAGCTGGCCGCCTCGTTCAAGGCAATCACGGACAATGTCTTGCTGGTTCTGGCTTGCGATTCGCTCAAACAGGCAAGGCCGGAGGATTGGGAAGGCGTGCTGGCTGACTTACTGCCCGTTCTCCCGATCGCGGGATGCGACAAAGCGGCCGGTATGCTGATCGAGGCGGGCTTCGATCGACAGGCGTTTGAGGGCATTATCCAGAAGATCATGGGCGACCCGGTCGGGCATAATGAGGCGATGCTTTGGCTGTGGGATGGACCTTCCAACGGCGACGCGATTCCTCTACCACCCTTGCTGACGCTTCTGGGGCGAGCGTTGAGCGCACTCGAGGAAGTTCGCCGGGAGGGCCGACTGAATAAGGAGGACGGTCGCAGGATCAGCCAGCGCTCCCGTGCCCTGCTTTCCGCCCGCGGTTACGAGCGCTTTGAGCAGTGCCTAGCATCGATGGAGCGGGGGGTCGCCATGGCCCTGCGCACCCAGATCTCGCGGCTTGATAACCTGGGCCGAAGCGTGCCGCACGAACTGAGCAAGCGGATTAACGAGCGCTTTCCACCGACCCGCGCTGAACCCACGATTCAGCCCTGGGAACGTGAGGACGTGCTCTACACGACGCCTGCCGGCATGACCAGGAAGCAGCGGGAAATCGACGAGCATGTCAACGTCAAGATGAAGCAGAACGCGATTGCCATCGGCAAAGCCGCGGCCCACGGGGACCTCAGCGAGAACTCCGAATACAAGTTCGCGTTAGAGGAGCGCGATCTGTTGCAGGCCAGGCTCGCGCAGATGAATGGCGAAATGGCAATCGCCCGAGTGATCTCGGAGAACGACATACCGACGGATCACGTGGGCATCGGCACACACGTGGTGATGAAGCACCTGGATGATGACAGCCGGTACGAGATCACGATCGTCGGCCCATGGGAGGCCGACGTGGAACAAGGTCTCATCAATTATCAGACACCGTTAGCCCAGAGTATGTTGGGCAGGCGGATCGGCGATACCGTTGAGCTCGACTATCGCGCCGCGAAAGGCCGGTACGAAGTGGTCGAACTGAGCGCGCATCTGGCGCAGCGTCCCTCTGAAAGTTGAGGGCACATCATGAAGGTCGCGATCGTTGGGCTACCGCAATCTGGCAAGTCGATGGTCTTCTCTGCCGTCACGGAGCAACCCCATGACCCATATGCGCCGCCGGAGCCCCGGCATGGAATGGTTCACGTGCCGGACCATCGGCTTGAGTTTCTCGCAAAGCTCTGCAAGCCGAGGAAGATCGTGGAGGCTACGATCGAGGTTGTGGACTTCCCCGGGTTTTCGATCGACACGCCGAAAGGGCAGCAGGACATGCGGAGGCTCCTTCCGGAGGTTCATTTGGCTGAGCTGTTGGCCGTCGTCGTGCGGGATTTCGAGAATGACTCCGTACCAGCCTACAAGGATCGGATCGATCCCGAAGCCGACCTTGCGGAGTTTTGGGATGAGCTGATCTTCGCCGACCTGGATGCCGTGACGACGCGAATTGAGCGGCTGGAAAAGTCGCTCAAGAAGCCGACCAAAACGCACGAGCACGATAAACGCGAGCACGCCCTTCTTCAGCATTGTCAGGAGGCGCTCGAAGCGAACAAGCCGATCTCCACCGCGATCTCCACCGAGGAAGATGCCAAAGTGGTGGCCAGCTTCGCGTTCCTCACGCAAAAGCCGATGCTATGTATCCGAAATGTTTCTGATGATCAGGCGTCCACCGAAAAGGACATCCCGTCCGATCACCTGGAGGCCTCGGTCACGCTCAGTGCCTCCATTGAGGCCGAGATCGCAACGTTGGAGCCTGGAGATCGTGCGGCTTTCCTGGCCGATCTTGGACTGAAGGAGCCCGCCCGGGATCGACTTGTCCGCTGCTGCTATGAGGCCTGCGGTTTGATCTCTTTCCTTACCATGAACCCTGAAGCCGTGACGGCTTGGGCGATTACCAAGGGCACGACGGCCGTTGAGGCCGCCGGCAAGGTCCACACCGACTTTGCCCACGGCTTCATCCGCGCCGAGACCATCTCTTATGACGAACTCGTGGCATGCGGCGATATGAAAAATGCCCGCGCCGCTGGAAAGGTTCGCAAGGAGGGGAAAGGTTACGTCGTTCAGGATGGCGACGTCATCAACATTCTTTCCAGCGCATAGCTTTCTTGGTAAGATAACCGGGGAAGCAGGTCCGGTTGCGGAGTGTGGCGCCGGGCCGCCTGCTCCATTCGTATGCGCTGGAAGACAAATAGGAGAGGCAGATGAAACGTAGCATACTGAAGTCCGTCGCTATGCTGGCCATGGGTCTGGCGTTTGTGTTCGCCTGCTCGGTTGCAACACCGGGTTGCTCCGAGAAGAGAATGTGTACCTGCACGGTTTGCCAAGCCAAGTGCAGTGAGAAGTGCTCCAAGAAATGTGCGGCTGGCGCGTGTCCCAAGAAACAAGCCGGCAAGTGTCACAAGAAGCAAGCGGCCCACAAGTGCCCCAAAGCCAAAGAGGCAGAGCCCGCCGAAGGGGAGCAGAAGTAGGGCGCCGCGGCAAGGCCGCCGCACATGCCTGATGGATAGGGAGAGCCGGGCGATGGCTACCTGAGTGCCCGGCAGAGGCGTCCATGGTACGCGACTGACGATCCGGTGCGGGTCAGCAGGATGCTGCGCCAAACCTGCCGCGGCCGGGGAGCGAGGTCCGCGGCAAGGGGGCTTGTGCAGCCAGTGGAGCGGACGGGTTCCGCTCCGGCGTGAACCTGCTATGATGGCTTTATTGACTGGGCTGAGGCAGGCTCCGTCGGGTCAGATCGTTGTATGATTCGGTGTGCTTCCCGGCTCAGGTCCGCACGACAGTTACTCCGGGGCGTGGCGCAGTCTGGTTAGCGCGCTTGACTGGGGGTCAAGAGGTCGCTGGTTCGAATCCAGTCGCCCCGAGTGGGAAGGCCATCCCGCTTCCTAATCGGGATGGCCTTTTCGCTGGAGCAGGAGCGAGGTTGAAGGCAGAATCCAGAAAAGAGGGGCAGTTGGGCGTGGAGGTTTCCGACTCACCCTTGAATGCTCCTTTCTCTTGCGCTCCATTTCTTATTCTCTACGCTCCCGTGCTTACGATGGGGTTTGCGTTGGAAAAGCGGCTCATCGGCCGGAAGGCCGTTGATTTCGCCGATGCTACCTGCGAACCTGATCATGCTTGTGCGGCAGGCGCCGCGGCTGGACGAGCGCCCAGGCACGTCCTGGGACCGCGTGAAAGCGGATTCAGGCCCATGCCACCGGGTCGGTCAACCGTGATCTGTGTAATCGTTTGACTTTCGGCAGGCGTTCATCGCGGCTGCACCGGGCAGGCATCGACGGGGTGCGAGGCCAAAAGCGTGGACATGCAAAGCCCCGAATTAGGCTGGGTGGGGTGACGGGCAGCTCGCCGGTCGATCCGGGTGGCGTGCTGAAGCAAAATCAGTATAGACGAACGGCCGGAGAACGGAGGTAGGCTTCGTTGTTGTGCAGGAGTGATGCGGCGAGGAGCTGAAGGTGAAGGTGCTGAAGATTGTAGGTGCTCTTGTGGTCGTACCGATTGTTACCGGATGCGCCTCGACGGAGTTCGCGCCAGAACGAACGATTGCGCTCCGCTGGCAAAGGCTGGTCACCGAGGCGGGGGAGACGTGCGATCGTTGCGGGAGCACGCAAGAGGAGGTTCGAGTGGGAGCCGCTGTGCTGCGGCGTTGCCTCCAACCGCTGGGCATGAAGGTGACCCTGGAAGAGACGCCAATGAGCCCGGAAGCCTGCGCCCGCGACATCTCGCAGTCGAACCGTGTTTTCGTCAACGACCGCCCGTTGGCCGACTGGCTCGGCGGTACGGTAGGGATGAGCGCCTGCGCGCGCTGTTGCGAGAAGCTGGGCGAGAACGTGCAATGTCGTACGGTAACGGTCGGTGGGCAAACCTTCGAAACGATACCGGCTGTGCTGATCATCCGAGCGGGATTGCTTGCGGCCGAGGCGTCACTCGCAAGCGCGGCTACCCAGAAACCCTGCTGTCCAGAGTAATCCAGACCAACGCGCAACGCGGCGTTGCATCCACTTTCAAGTCAAGGGACAACCGGTAACCGGCGAACGCGTGGGATGTGGTCAGTGTGCGCCTCTTCGTGTTCGATGGGTTTAGGACCGTCGGCACGACGAGTGCCAGCATCGCGGCGACGTTGGGTTACCGCGATGGACGGCGGATGACGTTTGACGAGGACCCGGCTGTCGTGCGACGGATCGTGGTGTACGTTTTCCATGTCCGTGTCCCCCCTTTGACGGCCCTCGCTGTCTCCATACCGAATCGAAACCCCACAGGGCTCGATTCTGGCCGAAAACCAGCCAGGGCGGCCAAGAGCGCTACGTGTTTCAACCGTCGTTCACGCGCGGCAACGAACACCGAGCTTTCCGGGAGAACAGCAGATTTTACTCCGCGACGCCGGCTCTGGTTTCAGCAGGCAGGCGCGCAGCGAAACGCGCGCATGCGATCCGGTCGGATACGTCAGAGCTCGCGGAGAAAGCTGTCGTCGTACTCGATCTCGAAGCGGAGTTTGTGCCTGGCTTCCTCTTGAGCGAGGCTCAGGAGCAGAGTCTTCAGTGCGGCGTCGTCGGTAGCTGAGGCCAGAGCGTTGTACAGCCTGAAAGCGGCCTTTTCGGCTTTCATGGCCACAACGAGTGCCTGCCGGTAGTCAAGATCCGCGGAGAGGGTGACGTCTTCCAGGTAGTCGCCGATTTTCAGATCGAGAACCTGCTGCTCGGCCGGCAGCATCTGCTTGCCTTGTTTGACGCGGAGGAGCTTGGCCTCGTGTCCTCGCTCTTCATCAGCAAAGGAGAGGAAGACTTCCTTCATGTGCTCGTGGCCGGCGCGCTCGGCCAAGTCCGTGTAAAACGCGACCGCGCGACGTTCATTCTCGATGGCGTAGTCCAGAATCTTGTCCACCGTATCCAGATCCATGTTGCTTTCCTCCGGCAAGGACTGAGTTATTGTTCGCTGTGGCCGCGGCTACCCGGTTTGTTGCGCTTTCAGAGGCGGTCATCTCGTGAACCTGCACCTGCACAGACGGCGGATCGTCGCTTGGCAAGTGTTCGGGACACGATCCTGGCACTAAGTCGCCACGCGAACGCCTCTCTCCGCGGGCATATCCTCTCGATTGTGCAGGAGGCTGCCTCGCGCAGTCGGAAGCCAAGGTCAAGGACCGCAGCAACCAGATGTCTTCCGACCCCGACGCCGGTTGATCGCCAGCCTGCGCGCTATGTTATCGAGACAGTCCTGCTTGTATCAAGTCACCGTGCGTCACTCCGACATGAGCGATCTCTGCGAGGCTACCGGCGGGGCAGGATCCGTGTGGAGACGCTGGGGCAGAATAGTCGTACGGCTTCCCTATTTTCTCCCCCCCAGGTTGCGCCTTTCGCCTGCGCTCGCATACATGACAAAGGAATGGGCAGGTGTCGTGTTACGCCTTGCCCGCGATGGGGAATGCATGCGCTGATGGCGCAATCGAGCGACGAGCGCAACAGAGGAGCAGAATTGCATGCTTGCGATGCCTCAGTCCAATCTGGTAGGATGGGAAAAGGAGGATATCGTTCGACGTG
>CP070718.1:1021499-1037085 GCA_020350565.1 Phycisphaerales bacterium | reverse complement strand
GGAAAGCCGCTCCCACATTCGGGAGAATCGATGCACGGGAGGCAACCAAGCCATGCGGCTATTTGTGGCCATCCTTTTGGATGAAGCGGTACGGGCCGGATTGGAGCGTTTTCAGAGCGCGCTGAAGCAGGCGTGCGACGGCGTCCGCTGGGTGGCGCCGCATCAGTTCCACCTGACGGCCAAGTTTCTAGGCGAGGTCGAGGATCGCCGTGTGACGGACGTGTCGGAGGCGGTTGCACGAGCCGCCAGCCGCGCCGAGCCGTTTGACTTTGAGCTGGCGAGTGCGGGCTGCTTCCCCCAACGGGGTCCGGTACGGGTCATCTGGGTCGGCAGCAATGAGCCGACCGGCAGACTCTCCTCGTGTGCGGAGGCGGTAGAGCAGGAGATGGAGGCGATCGGCTTCGCGCGGGAGAAGCGTCCCTTCTCGGCGCATCTGACGTTGGGACGCGTGCGAGAGGATCGCAGCCGCGGAGCGATACGGGCCCACGTGCAATCGTGCTCGTTTGGACCCGTCACGCAGTCGGTGGGTTCCCTGACCTTGATGTCATCCGTGCTGTCACCCAAAGGCCCGACCTACACACCGGTGAGCACAGCAAACTTCGGCCAGGCGACGGAATAACGATTTCACTGAACAGCAAGCGAAGAACGTCATGAAACCTGAACAAACGAACAAGCGTGAGGAGGCTCTGGGGCGGGCGCTGCAACAGATCGAGAAGGCGTTCGGCAAAGGGGCCATCCTGCAACTCGATCAGATGGTCGCGGATGTCGAAGGGCTGTCGACGGGGACGTTGTCGCTGGATCTGGCTCTGGGCGGCCGGGGTTTGCCCCGTGGGCGCATTATCGAAATATTCGGCCCGGAGTCGTCCGGCAAAACGACGCTCGCATTGCACGTCGCCGCCAGTGCCCAACAGGAGGGCGGTGTGGCCGCCATCATCGATGCGGAGCACGCCCTCAACCCCGTCTGGGCCAAGAAGTGCGGCATCAACCTGGAGCAGCTCCTGGTCAGCCAGCCCGAGTCCGGCGAGGAAGCGCTGGAAATCGCCGAGATGCTCGTGCGCAGCGGGTCGGTGGACGTCATCGTGATCGACTCGGTGGCAGCGCTGATCCCCAAGGCCGAGATTGAAGGGGAGATGGGGGATACACACGTCGCGCTGCAGGCCCGGCTGATGAGCCAGGCCATGCGCAAACTCACGGCCGCCATCGGCAAGACGCGAACCATCGTTGCCTTCATCAACCAGATTCGCATGAAGATCGGCGTGATGTTCGGCAATCCGGAGACGACGCCGGGCGGACGGGCGCTGAAGTTCTACTCTTCCGTTCGCCTGGACCTGCGCCGCATTTCCTCGATCAAGGAAGGGGAGACGGTCACGGGTAATCGCGTTCGGGCGAAGGTGGTCAAGAACAAAGTGGCGGCTCCTTTCCGCAGCGCGGAGTTCGACATCATGTTCGACCAAGGGATCAGCGCGGAGGGCGACCTGCTGGACTTGGGCATCGCGGACGGCATCGTGTCGAAAACCGGCGCGTGGTTCAGCTACAAGGACGTTCGCCTGGGCCAGGGACGTGAAAACGCAAAGCAATTCCTGCGCGACCACGCCGATCTGAAAGATGAGATTCGGCGAGCCATCATCGCGAAGCGAATGCCGGCTCTTACGAAGGAGAAGAGGGAAGCGCCCGTTGCGGAACCGGCACAATCCGCGGACCGGGAGAAGCTGGCCCCGCCGAGAGGAAAGCCGGCGGCCAGAACGGCAAAGGGAGCCCGGGTGTAGACCGCGATGGAAAGGTCTCTCGGGCACACGGCGAACGTTTCGATCGCTGGCCGGCTGCTTACGGGATGTTGAGCGTCGCCGAGCAGGCGCTGGCGGCGGCCGGCTCACCGAATCGCCGCCAGGGCGGTCTCACGCCTTTTTTCGAATTGGAAGCGACGATCGGCGGGGAGTGGATCTCGCCTCTCTCTGGTCAGGGCGTCCCTCCAAAGCGGTCGTTCTGCCCGACTGCAGATTGTAGAAAAGCGCACACTGACGGCACCTTGTGACCACACTCAGGTCCATGACGGGAACGATGGTGGGATGCCCGCAGTGCGGGCACTGGACGTAGATCAGCAGCATGTCGGCACCCCTCCTACGATGATTGCAACGGTTACATGCCCGGCGTGATGTGGCACCCCGGCCGGGCAGGCCCCCACGCTCACATCCAGTCTACGATACGGATCGCGCCGAAGTCCGCCGGATCGTCAGGCGCAAGGTCCGCGATTCGGCCCGCGCCGAGGGGAGCCTGATGCACGTTCGATAACCGAGGCGGGTGTTAGCGGCCCTTCAATGGCTGGATTCTGCTGCGCAGTGACAGGTTGTGTCACTGCGACGGGCCGATGGCCTCGTTCAGCAGCATGGCAGCGTCTTGCATACCGATGGGCATGATGTCGCTCGAGAGCGGGGCCTCTTTGAATTCCTGATCCTGAAGGAACGTGTCGGCCGGGGATGCTGCGTCCATGATGGCCAGTTCATCCTCTACGTGGTTGAGTCCGAGAAGATGGCCGGCTTCATGAGCCACGATGTTGCCGATGGCTTCGGCAAGCTGCTCCACCGTCGGCACGTTGCTGAATACGGGAGGGGAGAAGGACTCGCTGTAGACGATCGCATCGTCGCAGAAGTCCGTGTTATAAAGGTCGACCTGTTCGGCGATGCCGAAGGTCCGGCTGTTGTAGCCGCCCAGGAAGATGGTGGAGTATTCTTCGCCATTGGGGGGCAAGGGCTCGTCGGTCGTCAACAAGGTCACGTTGAAGCGCTCGAAATTCTGCTGGACGGTGGCGCGGATCAACTCCTTGAGCAACGTCGTATCGCTGCGGTAGATGGGAGAGATTGCCCGCCCGCTGAACGGATCGATGGTCGTCCGGCCCAGCGTCGGCGAATCGACCGAGCCCCCGTCGAAGTCGAGCAGAAGGGTCTGTCCCACGGGTCCGGGTACGTCGAAGTCCGATTCAACGCTCAGGTTGATTTGATAGCTGCCGGTAACCGTGCCGCTCGCGGCGAAGGCCGAATGCGAGACCACGACGTAGTAAGGGTTGCCGGCGTGGCGAATGATGAAATCGACGTAGGAATCGAGGAGCGAACCCTGTTCACCGCCGCGATCGTCGTTCTCATAAACGAGCCGTTGCTGCGTGTCGAAGACGGCCAACGTGACGTCAAGCGTGGAACCCGGCGTGGAGGCATCGAGCCGGAGCCGGTCGCCGGGCGTCAGCGCACCAAGGATGAAGACATCGAGGTCGCCCTGTCGATCGACGGTGCCCGTTATGCGCGCCGACCGAGTGGGGCCGAACTCGACCGCAGTAGCCGATGCGAATGAATCGTTGGGCTCATCCGGGGCAATCACAGGCGACGTGCCGCACCCGGCCAAAACGACCAGGAGCAGCGTGGCTGCCCGGAGGGTGCGGGACGCATACAGGCCAATCTTCATAATCGCTTCCACGCTAAGAGGATAGATCGATCCCCGCCGGATGGTCCTTGAGCGAGAATCGGCAATCCGCCCATCGCGCCCCAGGTGTTATAGGCTCGCGGAAATGTACGCAACAAGGAAATGACCTGTCAATGAGCAGTTTCAATCGCCCGCTGCACATCTGCAACCGGCCGGCGAGACGGCGCGCTCGATTGGCGATAAGCCATTCTATGAAATAGGCTTACGTCTATCCGCCCCAATCCTCATCGAGCGAGCATGTGCTGAACTGGAGATGCGCTCTCGCGGGTGGGCCGAAGCTCCGCTTCTGCATCAGCGACAAATTGGCGTTTGCCTCCGCGGCGGCTTGATAGGTCAGGTCCTCGTCCCCGCCCACGGCGTACAGGAGGGATTGGACGGCGTCCTGGCTCCCGATCGGGAACACCTCCTCGTACAGCGCTGAGAACGAGAGGTGTTGGTTGGTCAGCAGGTCTCCGAGGGACGCGGTGACGTCCATGATTCCGTGGCGGTCACGCGTATGGACCAGCCCGAGCAAGTGCCCGATCTCGTGGCTTGCCACGTTCGCCAGGGCGTGGGCGATCTCCTCAACCGTGGGTTTGAGCGGCTCGAAAGCAGCGAACGTGTGGACAAAGACGATTGCCTCCTGATCGTACGCGCCGTTGAATTCGTCTATGCCGGAGGCCACACCGAGAAGGGCCGGATCGTACGTTCCGAAGTAGACCCGAGTCATACCGGCGTCGTAGTTGGATGACTCGCTGGTGGATAAGATCCGGACATCGAAGCCAACGAAGTCCTCGCGCACGTATTCGACGATCCTGTCCCTGATCTGGGCCGTCCGTGCCGCGAATCGGTCGGAGATGTCAGCGGCGTCGAAAGGTGGAACATCCACGGGCTCCCGAGGTCCAATCCGCACGTTGTTCCCGCCAGAAAACACCAGCAGCACGACATCGGGATGCAATTCGGGCAGGTTCGATTCGTAAGACTTCGATGCGATGAGATCATAATCGCCCGTTGAGGCGTAATTAGGTGTTGCCGACACCGCGACGTAACATGCGCTGGATGCATCCCGAATCACCACATCGATGAAGGGCGTTGTCTTGCCCATGTAGGAGTTTCGGTGGTCGTTGACGAGCAGTGCGGCCCCAACGTCGTCGAACAGTGCAATCGCACCGTCCAGGGAATCGTCCGCGTACATCTCGACGACGACGTGATCACCGGGAACGACGGGGCCGAGATCGTAGACGTCGGTGTCGTTGGCACTGGAGATGCGCCCACGGATCAACACGTCTTCTCCGTCCAGACCGATGTACTCGGCGCTGCTGAATAGACCGTTGTCGCTCTGTTCGGTGAAGGTGGAGTCGTCGTTGAAGCCGTCGACGACCGTAGCGGGCAAAGTGCCCGACGGATGACCGATCAGGCTTGAACCGATATCCGAGTTGCAACCGCAGAGAAGGGCCAAGCCGATGAAAACGAGCCAGCCCCCCATCACCCCAAGGTCGGCTTTTCGCGTGAACACAGCTTTCCCCTCTTCAGTACCGGGCGTTGCGGCGGGCGACGCCTGGCTCTTTGCCGGGCCCTTGCCTCCGTTAAACATCCGGATGCCGCAATAAGGCCGGTGCGGGCGTCCGCCCCCCAAGAGACCGTCCGCACCGGCGCGACCCTTACGGTCGGCTGTGCTTCTTTCCCCACCGAAAAGCGTTTCCTCGGGAAAGACCGTACGATACGATGGCATGCGGATGCGTTGGCTCGGCCCTCTACAGGCTCCGAAGAGCCCGATCAGGCGTTCTTCTCGGAACCATGCGCCGATATGTGGACGTGCGAACGTCGGGATCATGATCCGGACGTTCCATGAATGTCATGGGCTTGACACCGGAACAACGACGTGCGGTCGAGACCGTCGGGCGGAGTCTGCTCGTGTCGGCCGCGGCCGGAGCGGGCAAAACGTCGGTGTTGGCCGAGCGTTGCGCCCACCTGGTCTGCGACGCGCCACCCGAGGATCGATGTGACATCGATGAGCTGCTGGTCGTCACGTTCACGGACGCGGCAGCGGCGGAGATGCGCGAACGCATCGCGCAGACCCTGCGGGCAAAAGCTCAGACAAGCCCCAAGAATGTGCGCCTCAGCCGGCAGGTTGCCTTGGTCGAAAGCGCGCACATCTCGACGATCCACTCCTTCTGCGCATGGGTCGTGCGGCGGTGGTTCAGCGATGCGGAAGTCGATCCCGGGGCCGCGGTGATCGACGCGGATGAGGCCGCACTGCTGAAAAGCGAGGTCCTGGAGTCGCTTTTTGCAGGATACTACGCCGCTCAAAAGGAGGCGGGCGGGCTTCTGGGCCGAGCGCACGAAGAAGCTGCGGAAGAAGAGCAGGATCCTGGAGAATGCAACCCAGATGAGGCCGTCGCCGAGGCGTTTGGCAGACTGATCAACGACTACGGTCTGGGCGATGATCGAGCGATCGGAGAAGTCGTCCTCAAGCTCTCGGAGTTCGTCAACTCGCTGCCCGATCCCGATGGCTGGTTGTCGAGGGCTTGCGAATCGATCGCCGGGCATCCCCGGCAGGTGCTGCTCGCCCACCTGGCGGACATGCGGCGAGAGCTCGCCTGGCAGAGGGAACACTGTCTGGCCCTGGCGGCATCCCTGGCGGACAGCGACCAGGCATGCCATTTCCACATCCAACAGATTTGTTCCTACGCTGAACAAGTGGACGAATGGCTGGGCTACACGCCGGAGGTGAGCGCGGATGCGCTCGAACCGGTCGTTGACGTGGATTCGGCCCTTGCCGCTTTCGATGCGGTGTGTCGTCAGGTCGCTGAACACGAATGGGACGGGCGGGCACCGAATGTGCGCGATCCCTCGAGCGCAGAAGATCGGCAGCGCGCAGCGGAGGCGAAGAAAAAGGTCAAGGAAACACTCTTCCAGCAGAGGCTGCGCGGGAAGTTCTGTCTCTTCACGACGCAGGAATGGCTGGAGGGACTGGAGCGGATCGCCCCCTATGTGCGTGCCGTCGTTGACCTGGTTCGCGCGTTTCGCCGGGCGTATGCCCAAGAGAAGCGCCGCATGGCCGTGCTTGACTTCTGCGATCTGGAACGCTTCGCCTTCGACATTCTTCATGACCCAACCGACCCTAGCGGCTCGGCACCTTCCGCGATCGCACGTGCCGTCCAACGCAAATTCGCATACGTGCTCGTCGACGAATTTCAGGACATCAACCCGATTCAAGAGCGTATCATCCGGCTGGTCAGCCGAGAGACAGACCCCAAAGCGCCCGACAACCTGTTCGCCGTAGGCGACGTCAAGCAGAGCATCTATCGCTTCCGCCTGGCAGAGCCCGCCATCTTCTCAGGTCGGCTGGAAGCGTTCCGACCCGCGGATGGTCCAGGTGAAGCCGTTTTTCTTCAGAAAAACTTCCGCAGCCGGCGTGAGATACTCGACACGGCCAACACCATCTTCCGCGTGCTCATGCGCCGTGAACTGGGCGACATCGTTTACGACGAAGCCGCCGAGCTGAGGCCTGGACGTGAAATCTCGGACGACATCGCGCCGACACCCACGGAGCTTCACGTACTTGAGCGGCGTTGGGACGACATCGCCACCGAATCGGATGAGATCGAACGCGGCGTTCCCGAACGATTCAATCCGGCCCGGTGGCGGCCGATCGAGCGCGAGGCCTACCTGATCGCGACGCGCCTTCGCTCTCTGATGGCAGCGGGGGAAGTCAAACCTGAAGGCCGGCCTCTGTGCTACCGTGACTGCGCCGTGCTCCTGCGAACGATCAAGGTCAATGCCGAACAGGTCGCTTCGATGCTCACGTTCATGGGCGTTCCGGCATACGCGGCCGCCGGTGGCTCGCTTTTCGGTGCGCTGGAAGTACGTGATGTGCTGGCCGTCCTGCAGGTTCTGGACAACGCGCAGCAGGATATCCCGCTCGCGGCTTTGTTGCGCGGCGGGGTCGTGGGCGATCCTTTGTCCGAAGATGAGCTCGCCACCATCCGCTGCGTGGATCGCAGGATCCCATTTCACGCAGCCGTACGTCAGTACGCCCAGCGACGCAAGCGCGACGATCTGCGCGATCGGCTGCGGGCGGTTCTGGATCGTATCGAGCGTTATCGCGAAGCCGCTCGTCATCGTCCTGTGGCGGAGATCCTCTGGCGAATCTATGAGGAAAGTGGGCACTTGGCGTACGTCAGTGGATTGCCCAACGGGGCACAGCGACGGGCCAACATGCTCAAGCTGCACGAGCATGCTCGGAAGTTCGGCACCTTCCGACGGCAGGGTCTGCATCGCTTTCTTCGGTTCATCGAGTCGCTCCAGGAGTCAGGTCACGACGTGGCCTCCGCCCCGGCGATCGGGGAAGCGGAAGACGTCGTCCGCGTCATGAGCGTTCACCAGAGCAAGGGGCTCGAATTCCCGGTCGTCTTCGTGGCCGGTCTGGGAACGAAGTTCAATCTCGGCGACCGAGCCGGGCGGATCATCTTCGAGCGGGAATCCGGGATTGGTCTGCGTGCCGTCGATGCGGAACGGTTGATCGAGTATCCAACCTGCGCTCACCTTCGCGTGGCCGGAGAGGTTGAGCGTCAGACCCGCGCGGAGGAGATGCGCATCCTCTACGTCGCAATGACCCGGGCGCGAGATAAGCTGATCCTGGTGGGCACGGCGGAGAAGGCGAGCCTTGTCTGGGATCAAGCGGGTCCGGCATGCATGTCTCCGACATTGCACCAGATTGCGACCGCCAACACGTTTTTTGATTGGCTTGCCCCTTCCCTGGCATCTGCACCGGCCGGAGTTGTTCGCTGGCCTGGCGAGGAATCTGGTGGGAAGCACACGATTTCCGTCCACGTCCATGAACCAGACGAGATGGCGGGCTGGACCATCGGTACACCGGGTGACGCTCTCCAGAGGCCGGGCGCCGGCGACGACCGCCGGGAGCTGACCGAGGCCGTGACAACTTTTGCACCCCTACCCAAGGACGAGCCGAGGGCGCCGAGTGATTCGGAGGTGGAGGAAGTCGTTTCGCGCCTGGAGTATACCTACCCCACCTTGGCGTCCGCTTCGGTCCGGGCCGTGGTCGGTGCGAGCGAGTTCAAAGGCACGTACGATTTCACGTCCGACCCGGACACGCGGGAGCCGGTCGCGATAAGGGTAGACCCCTTTGAGGTTCCTCCTTCGCGCTACGTGGAAGAGGAAGTGATGACTCCCGCACGTCGTGGGACCATCACGCATCGAGTCCTGCAACACTTGGATTTCGCGGCGGCGTTGGCACCGCCGGGTGTGGCATCGGAATTGCTCAGTCTCGTAGGGGCAGGGATTCTGACCGAGGCGGAGGCCCTAGCCGTCGACCGCGAGGCGTTGGTCTGGTTTGCCGGAACCGACCTGGCCGGCGCCATTAGGCAAGCCGGCGATCGCTATCGACGGGAGTTTTCCTATATTGCCAATGAGCAGCCGACGTTGTTCGATGCCTCCATCGGCCCGCTGGGCGATGAGGCCGTCCTGGTGCGTGGCATTATCGATGGTATCCTGCCGGTTGAGGCAGGACTGGACGTTATCGACTTCAAGACCGATGCGGTGGACCCCGAGGAGCTTCCCGCCCGGGTGGAGCACTACACGCCACAGATGAGGCTGTACGCCAGGGCGGTGCAACGCATCTTTCAAAGACCGGTGACGGCTTGCAGACTGGTCTTCCTGGCGGCCCGGCAAATCGTCACCGTAAATGTGGACGCGGGATAGAGGACGAATCACGGTTCATGCGGACAGGCAAGAGGCGGCCGGCGATGGTCAGTGAGGTCCAACTGAACGAGCGGGTGCGCGAGATCGGCTGCGAGATCATGGAGCGCGCCATCGAAGCCAAGCCGCACGTCTGGCAGAAGGCCTGGTGGTTGGAGCAGGGAACGCACTTCGTCGAGCGTGACGAGCACTTCAAGACGCGTTCCTTCCAGTTCGTCGAATGCCTGCCCGCGCTGCGCGACAACGCAGCGATTGCCCGCCACCTGGCGGAATATCTCGATCCCAGGCACGTCCACCTACCCAGGCTTTTCCATGCCATGACCGGCTCCGGGCCGCTGCAGAAGCTCCGCGAGGACCTGATCGGCGCCGCCGCCCGCCTCGGTGCCATGCAGATGGCAGGACGGTTCATCGCGGGCGATAACCCGAACACCGTCATTCAGACGATCCAGCGCCTCCGCGCTCAGGGCATGACCTTCACGCTGGACGTCCTGGGAGAATCAACGACGAGTACCGACCAAGCGGAGCAATACGCGCGGAAGTACGTGGACCTCCTCAATGCGATCACGCCGGTGGCCAGTGCCTGGCCGACGGTGCCGATTCTCGACGAGGATGCACGCGGGCCCATGCCGCGGGTCAACCTTTCGGTGAAGCTCACCAGCCTTGATCCCTTCTTTGACGCCGTCGATCCGGATCGCTCCCAGCACAACGTGGGCGACCGCTTGCGGAGGCTTCTCCGTATCGGGCGCGAGCAGGGGGCCTTCGTGAACATCGACATGGAGGCTTTCCGATACCGCAACCTGACCTTTGATTTGTTTAAGTCGGTCCTCTTTGAGCACGAGTTTCGCGATTGGGAAGACGTGGGCATCGTCGTGCAGGCCTACCTCACGGATGCGGAGCAGGACCTGCAAGACCTCATCGATTGGGGCCGCAAGCGAGGAACGCGCTTCGCCATTCGTCTGGTCAAGGGCGCGTATTGGGATGCGGAGACCGCAACCGCCGTCCGAAACTACAAAACCCCGCCCGTATGGACGCAAAAGTGGCAGTCGGACGCGTGCTATGAACGAATGACGCGGGTGATGCTCGAACACGCGGACCTTCTTCGCCCGGCCTTTGCCAGTCACAATGTGCGATCACTCGCGACGATCATCGCAACAGCGGAAGTCCTGGGCCTATCCCCCAAGCATTATGAATTGCAGACCCTCTACGGCATGGGCGATCCGCTCAAGGCGGCCCTCGCCGGCATGGGGGTCTGCCAGAGGGTCTACCTGCCTTGCGGTGCCCTCATGCCCGGCATGGGTTATTTGATTCGTCGTCTTCTGGAGAACACGTCGAACGACGGCTTTCTGAAGCAGGCCTTCGGAGATCGAGCCAGTCATCAGGTGCTGCTGGCCGATCCGGTCCGACTACGTCCGCCCAGTGCGCCCCTGCCGGAGCGCCATTACCAGAACACCGACCCGGAGGAACCGATGTCCTCGTTCACCAATGCGTCGAACACGAACTTCGGAGTGGAGAAAAACCGCCGGAAGATGATCGATGCCCTGGCGGCCGTCCGTGCGAGCGCAGGGCGGAAGTACCCGCTCATCATCGACGGCAAGGACGTCAAGGGCGATGCATGGTTTGACTCTTTGAATCCGGCCAGGCCGAGTGAGATCGTCGGTCGGGTCGCCATGGCTACGGTCGCGGACGCGGATCGTGCGGTGGCCGCGGCGGCTCATGCGGCCACGACTTGGCGTCGAACCACCGCCGCAGAGCGCGCCGACCTGCTGCGTAAGCTGGCCGACGCCATGGAAGAGAACAGGCTCGACCTGGCTGCCACCATGATCCTCGAGTGCGGCAAGCCCTGGCGCGAGGCCGATGCGGACGTCACCGAGGCGATCGACCACTGCCGGTACTATGCGGAGCAGATCGAGCGGATCGAAACGAGGCCCCGCATCCGCAATCTTCCCGGCGAGGACAACGTGCTGGTCTATTCGCCGAAGGGCGTCTGCGCCGTGATTTCGCCGTGGGCCTTTCCGCTGGCGATTCTCACGGGGATGACCTCCGCGGCGCTGGCAGCGGGCAACGCCGTGGTCATCAAGCCGGCACGGCAGGCCTCCGTATCGGCGGCAAAGCTCGTCCGTCTGCTGTTTTCGGTCGGTTTTCCCAGAGGTACGGTCAACTTCCTTCCCGGCGAGGGCGCGGTCGTCGGTCAGCATCTTGTCCAGCACAACGACGTACAGGTCGTGGCGATGACGGGATCGTCCGAGGTGGGCACCCGAGTGCTGGAGGCAGGCAACCGAGTTCGCCCCGGTCGGCGCTGCATCAAGAAGATGATCGTCGAGATGGGCGGCAAGAACGCGGTGATCGTCGACGACGACGCGGACCTGGACGGTGCGGTGAACGGTGTGATCGAGTCCGCGTTCGTTCAGGCCGGCCAGAAGTGCAGCAGTTGCAGCCGGGTGATCGTGCTCGAAGGCGTATACAAGGAGTTCTGTCGGCGATTGGTGGCGGCCTCGGAGAGCGTGTTCATCGGCCCGGCGGAGCAGGCGGCCACCTGGGTCGGACCGGTGATCGACGAGGAGGCCCGGGCCACAATCGACGAGTTCAGGCAGATCGGGCGCAAGGAAGCAACGCTGGCTTTCGAGGCCAAACTGCCTCCCGAATCCGAGGGCGGTTACTACGTCCCACCGACGATCTTCACCGACGTCAAGCCGACGAGCCGCCTGGCGACCGAGGAAGTCTTCGGGCCGGTCCTCGCGGTCATCAAGGCGAAGGACTTTGACCAGGCCCTGGAGATCGCCAACGACGTGAAGTACGCCCTGACCGGCGGCTTGTATTCCAGAAGTCCCTCACATATCGCACAGGCTCGCCGTGAATTCGAGGTCGGCAACCTCTACATCAACCGCAGGATCATCGGTTCTCAGGTCGACGCTCAACCCTTCGGCGGCTTCAAGCTGTCCGGAACGGGCGTGAAGGCGGGTTCCCCCGACTACCTGCTGCACTTCATGGACGCGCGGTGCATCACCGAGAACACCCTTCGCAGCGGATTGGTGCCTGAGGAAGAGGAAATGGCCGGCGCGAGATGAGGAGCTCAGGTCTTCGTTTCGCAGCACGCTCGGCTTGTTCGGTTACGTATGCATCTCCGCACGCCCTCTCCTGCCTCGACCAGACTGCGGAAACGGCTCGCGCTTGTTGTGCGGACTCACCAGGTCTAGAATCGGCACCCTCTGGCGGGGATGTTTGCGCTGACCTCTTGTTCAAAGGAACGGTGCCATGCGCGTGATGATTCTCGGCGGTGGCGGGCGGGAGCACGCTCTCGCGTGGAGCGTGGCCAAAAGCCCGCGAGTGGACGGGGTGCTTTGCGTCCCCGGCAACGCGGGCACTGCGGCCCTCGGCGAAAATGTCGCCGCGAGCCTGGACGACCATGATGCCCTGGTCAAGGTGGCCAGGGATCACGCGGTCGATTTAACGATTGTGGGTCCAGAGGCGCCGCTTTGTGCCGGCATCGTCGATCGATTCGAGAAAGAAGGACTTCGCATCTTCGGGCCGACGGCGGCGGCGGCGCGGATCGAAGGCGACAAGGCCTTCGCCAAAGGTCTGATGAAATCCGCCAGCGTCCCCACGGCCGAGGGCCGCGTGTTCACTGATCTCAAGCAGGCAAAGCAGTACGTCGGCACACGCGATACGGGCGTTGTGGTTAAGGCCGCCGGCCTGGCGGCCGGCAAAGGGGTATTCGTGTGTGAAGACCCCGCCTACGGCCTTTTGGCGCTGGAAGACATGATGGAGAAGCGGGTTTTCGGGGCGGCCGGTGACAAGGTCGTCGTCGAAGAGCTTCTAAAGGGTGAGGAACTTTCCGTCTTCGCCCTGGTGGACGGTCAAACCATCTACGTGCTGGAGACCGCGCAGGATCATAAACGCGTGGGAGAGGGCGACACCGGGCCCAATACCGGGGGAATGGGCGCTTACTCGCCTGCACCGATTGCCACACCGGAGCTCATGGCCACCGTTGATCGCGAAATCCTCGTGCCCATCGTCGACGCGATGCGAAAGGAAGGGTGCCCCTACCGAGGTGTTCTTTATGTTGGACTCATGATCACCGCTGCGGGGCCCAAGGTGCTGGAGTTCAACTGCCGCTTCGGCGATCCGGAGGTGCAGGCCCTTCTGCTTCGTCTTGAATCCGATCTTGCGGCTCTGCTGGAGTCGGCAGTGGATGGGCGACTGGCCGATGCGGACGTTCGTTGGGACCAGCGCTCGGCGGTCACCGTCGTCATGGCCTCAGAGGGCTACCCCGGATCGTACGAGAAAGGGAAAGTCATTGAGGGCCTGGACAAGGCGGCCGGAATGCAGGATGTCGTCGTCTTCCATGCGGGTACGAAGCAGCTCGAAGGAAGGGTTGTGACCAACGGTGGTCGAGTGTTGTCGGTAACGGCCCTGGGAGCCGATGTTGCCGACGCCAAAGCGCGCGCGCTTCGGGCGGCCGAGCTAATACGGTTCGACGGCGCCTTTTATCGCAGCGACATCGGCGACCGCGCCATTCCGGCAGCACAGAGAACCTGAAGCGTCACGACCAAGCGAAACGGCCTTTGCAGGTCATCGGGGAGCAGCCGAAAGGGTAGAAAAAGCCCACGGACCTTAAGCCCGTGGGCTTTTGCGTATCAACGCAGGGCATTCAAGATGCCCGTTCAGACAATCAAACCAATGCTATTCGAGCCGGCCTCGCTGCGGCGCGTCAGAAGCTGATCACCGTGTTGATCGTCAGGCGGTGCTTCAGCATGTGCTGGTCTTTGCTTTCCAGCGGGATCTCGAAAGTCGTACCCAACGAGATGTTCTCGGTGATTTCCCACCGGAAGCCGAGACCCGCCGAGAAGGCATCCCGTCCGCTGACATCGGTAGAACCGAAACTGCCGATATCCAGATAGTCGGTATCGACCGGTACGCGATCACCGTTGCTGATCCAATGGATGCCGTGTACCTCGACGAGCGGGTAGAACGTCTCCGTCAAGGCATAGTCGAGATGCATGTTCCAGACGATGCTCTGGTTGCCCTTGTTCCGGTTCGTGGGGAAACGACCGCTGAGCGTGCCGAGGAAATGCAGCTTATCCCAGCCCTTGGCGAAGCTCAGGAACGGGCTGATCTCGCTCGAGCCGCCGCCCTGCAGCGCGTCCCTTGACCCGTGCTGGAACTCGGCACGCATACCACCGGTGAAGAGGAACTGCTCGTCGGGATCACTGTAGATGGCATACTTCAGACCGACGGCGCTGTCGTTCCAGCCGTCACTGTCACCATCCTCGAAGACGTCGCTGTTCAGCCAGCTATAACCGTCTTTCGTGATGAGGACGGCCAACCTGTCGGTCAACGCCATACGGAATTGCACCGCGGCCACCATGACCTCGCCGCCACCGACGGGCGAGTTATTCGAAATCGAGTGACACAAGTAGATCAACCGCAAGTCCGAGGTGATGAACGGATCCTCGAAGTAAAAGGGCATGCCGACCGGCATGACGAAGTCCTCGTAGCCGGGCAGCCCGTACCAGAATCCTGACTCGCCCATGGGCTCGCTGGTCGTCACGGTTACGGTCTCCTCCTCGACTTGATCGAGGATCCCGTAGTCCGTTTGCGAATCGAGCGTGCCCAGCTTGAAGCTAACGCCCTCTGATGCTTGGGTCGCAGGGGCGAGCGCAGCCACGGCCAACACCGCGGCAAACGTAACGACGTGACGAACGCTCAGCATGATAGGCTCCTCATATGTAGCGCACCTGTGAATCAAAAAGCGACACACTACCCTCCGGAGACATCCGCGCCGATGCCCCAGATCCGGCGCTGGCCCGCGCCAGGCCACCGGCACCATAGTACTGGGATTCACCCTCCTGCCAAGGGAAAATTCACGACTTAATGATTTTTGGACAAAAGGTGGGCCCGCCTGTAGATCATCCCGAGTTGGGCGCGTGGTCCCCCGGGCATGGGCTCGGCAGTGACACCTGCGCAACGCCTCGGTCGATTGGAGATGACGCGTTCGAATAGAAGGAAACCGGAGCGGGAGGGATTCGAACCCTCGGTACGGTTACCCGTACACCGCATTTCCAGTGCGGTCCCTTAAGCCGCTCGGACACCGCTCCAAAGTCGGCCGTTCGGCCCACAACTACCCCTGGGCGCCGATCCAAGCGGAAGCCGCATGCCGGCGCCGGCTAGCCGCGGACTTGGCCCCGCACGGCGGTAGCAGCTCTTCAATCCGCCCTTGGACGCCCGATAACAGGCGTGATGGCATTACCGCGCGAGTTTAACATCGTCCCGGGAGCCGGTCCAGCCTGACTGTCCGGTCTGCTGCATCGCCTGCGGCAAGATGCGATCCTTGACGCCGGAGAAGGGAACCGGCACCCATATGGCACGTCCCATGAGTATGAAGGTCCCTCGGACCGAGGCGTCCCGACTCACCGGCCTG
>CP070718.1:1011568-1021399 GCA_020350565.1 Phycisphaerales bacterium | reverse complement strand
CGCAATACTCGAAGGAAGGACTTGGAGGGGCAGAGCAGGCGTCTATGCCGGCTCACTCCTGCTCAATCCGATGCGCCGATACGGAGGCCGGCGGTACTGGTGAGATGTTGTAACGGGTGTTGAGAGGTGCGGCTCCGTTTCACCGGCAGGATTCAGGTCGGCAGCACTGTGGTGCGCCGGCACGGAGGCCGGCGGTAGTGGTGGTTACAGCTTTGCGGCGATGAGTTCGGCGACTCGTTTTCCGGAGAGGAGCATGCCGCCGAAGATTGGTCCCATGCGCGGGCCGCCGTAGACGGCGCACACGCTCATGCCCGACACCCAGAGTCCCGGAAAGACCTCGCTTGCATGTTCCACGACGAAGGTTTCGCCTTTTGCGGCGTCCATGGGGCCCTCGCCGATGGCTGCCGTTTCGGGAAGCTTGAAGGTGGGGCCGCGCTTTTGCAGTGTGGCGACGACGGCCGCTTCGTGCCCCGTCGCATCCAAGGTGGCTTTGGCCGTAAACGTGATCGGATCGACCGCGAGGACGTTGGAAATCATCGTGCGATTGGCGACAACTCCCGTCACTCGGCCATCGCGAACACAAACGTCTTCGACGTTGATGAGATTCAGTACAACGACGCCGGCCTGAATCGCCTTCAGGCACAGACCCGACGCGAGCTCGACGGCGTCGACGGTACGTAAGCCTTCGTGTTGACGGTCGTGGCGGATGCCCATTTCCTGAAGGATTGGCACTGCCGGGTCTTGCACGGCCACTTCGTTCATGGCCATGCCGCCGCCCCATATGCCACCGCCAATGGATAAGTGCTTCTCGATGATGGTTACTTTGAAGCCTTTCCTGGCGAGGTAGTAACCGGCCGTAAGGCCCGAAGGTCCGGCACCGGCGATCACCACGTCACTGACCAGGCGGTCGAGCAGCTTCTTGAAATAGGCCGACGTGATGGCTTCGCTGATCTTGGTTTCGTCGAAGGTCGTCATGCTCTCCACCAACTAAGTTTTGCTCGCGAATTCGAACCGCGATCCGGTCCGGCATTCCACGCAGCGGTTGGGGAATCGTTGCCACAAGGACATTATGGCGCGGCGACCGGTGCAATGAGCCGGGCTCAGACGCTGGACGTCATACCCTTCAAGAGCTTCCAGCGTTTGGCCGATCCGCTCGTCAGAAGCCTGGACCAGGTGGAAGCCGCCCAGAACGGTATGAATTGGCCGGCCTCGGGTCAACTCCGATACGTAGGAAAGGGTGTTTACGAGGCCAGCGTGCCCACAGCCCATCACGACCACCGTGCAATCGGGCGTGTCAATGTACAGTGCCTGATCATCCAAGAGCGGGTCGGGTTCGGTGCATGCCTCGTCGAGGAAGAACGGACCGCCGGTGTCCTCAAAATCGTTCGACCGCGGGATTCTGCCTGTGACCATGACGTTTTGAGCGACCTGGGTGGGACCTTCGGTCAGCACGACCCTTCGCACAAAGGGGCGGATTTCCTCGACACTGCGTATTGGCGAGCCCACCTGTCGGACGGTGCCGTCCGCTCGCCGAGTGAACTTGGCGTCGAAGGCCCTGGGGTGGACGTAGAGAACGGCGTGGCCGAGGGCCGTCCGGATGCCCAGCAGCCCGCCGGTGTGGTCGTAGTGGCCGTGGCTCAAGACCACCGTGTCGGCTGCTGCAAAGTCGATTCCGAGCGTTTTGGCATTGGCAATGAGTGCCAGTCCCTGACCTGTGTCGAAGAGGATCTTGGCATCGCCCGCTTCAATCCAAAGGGCCAGCCCGTGCTCCGCCAATAGTCCTGGAGCACCGACGGTGTCTTCGGCCAAGACCGTGATGGTTAGCTGCTGTCTCATGGTCAGACGAATAGGCCGACTCAACTCTGCTCAGAGAAGAACCTGGCATCTGCGAGCGCACAGGTCTTTCCACGCTGCGTCAGTTCAGCTTGAAGCGTGTAAAGTGGCGCTCGCTGCTTTACGAGTCGCGCACGAAAGGTGGCCGGTTTCCCGACGATGACGGGATGCCGGAAACGCACGTTGAGCTTCCCCGTGACAGCCTGTATTCCGCGGGCGAACAAACAGTGAGTCATGGCGGCGTCCAGAAGCATGGACACGACGCCCCCGTGAAGCCGATTGGGGTATCCTTGATAGTCAGAGTCACAGGCGAAATGACCGACCACCGTGCCGTCGGGCTTTTGCTCGAACCGCAGCCCCATGCCCGTCCTATTCCGCTCGCCGCACACGAGGCACGAGGGATGACAGGATCGACCGAGCACAGCGGGGTCTCGCGATTTCTCCTGGTTGCGCGACACACGGTTCCCTCCGTCGCAGGCCTGGCGATCACTCATCATAGTATGAATTTGTCGTGAGGACAGTGGTTCCATTGGGAAAACCCGTCTACCTGATCGTTTAGGCGTCCTTCCGGCCTTTCCACGCCGCGTGCAAAAGCTCGGTGGGGAGTGGATATCGCGGGCGTTGCGCGTTACTAATTGCGGCCGGGCGGACCATAGAGGAGGCCAGCCATGCCATATGAGATCAGCCGGGCCGACGTGTGGGTCGGGGAGATCGAGGATCGCGTGGGGGGATTGGCAGAGAAGTTGGAAATCCTGCGTGACGCGGGCGCAAACCTCGAGTTCACGGTGGTGCGTCGGTTGGCGGAGAAGCCGGGTAAGGCCGTGCTGTTTTGCTCCCCGTTGCGCGGGGCGGCGGCGAAGGAAGCGGGTCTCAAGAAGTCGTCCAGCATGTGCACCGTACGGATCGAAGGACCGGATCGGCCAGGCTTAAGCGCCAAAATATCCCGCACCGTGGCCAATGAGGGGATCAGCCTCCGAGGTCTGAGCGGTGCGACGCTTGGGGATCGCAACGTCATCTACCTGTCCTTCCACAGCGTTCCGGATGCCAACAAGGCCGCCCTGGCTTTGCAGCGGGCCTTTTCGGAGGAGCAAGTCACCAGCCCGTAGGGTCGTGTATGATCAGGTGTCGCGCCGGCCTCGGACGAAGCCAGGGGCTGCGATGGCAACCGGGTCTGTTTGTCACGTCGAGAAAGGGTCCCTCAATTCTGACGTTCGAAGACTTTCCAACCGCAACTGAGCTGTGTCTCGGCGCCGTCGTCTTTGTCTTCCGGGTACGCGCGTTGCGTAGTCACTGGAAGCAGCAGGTCGTCACAAGAGGTGCGCTGGTCGCTTGCCCGGACAGAACCGCTTGGGTCTTTTGATATCGGACTATAACGTTCGGCCCCGGCTCGGGCCGGCAACTTCGAGCCACACTCCGGTTTCCGGCGGATCGATCAGCCTTTCCGCGGTGATCAGAAAGTCAGGTTTGCCGAGCTGTTTGTGCTGATGCGGAGAAGCGCACCTCGGGCGAGCCCATTCGTGGTGCCGGGCTCGGGTGCGGCGGAACTTGTGTTCGTTGATCTATTCATCTTCTGCTTCAGTCCGCATGGAGTTATCCGATGGGAGCGAGTGCTCAGGCCGACGAAAAAAACCGCCAGACTTGCTTTTTCCGGTAGTCGGTACATAAGCTCCTGTACGTCGGGCCGGAGGAATTACCCACACCAATGCTTGCCCTGAAGCACGCTGATCAGCGGGCGTGCCTTCTGGGATCTGGGGTACATGGGGCAAAACACAACTGGGCAGAGGGGAATTGTATGGTGCGTCAATTTCTGCTGGGGGGCGTTTTCCTTTCGATAGTGGCTGCGCCCGCCGGGCCGGCGCAAGCGGCCCAGATCGATCGGCTTACACTGACGGCCATCGATGTGGAGGCGCTGTTTCTTCCGGACGGAGAGTGGCTGCAGGGCCGGGATTACGGCTTCAAAGACCTGGACGTTTGGATGAGAGAACATTGGGAGGAGTCGATCGGTTCGTTTGTGATTCATCACGTCGAAATGGGAATGGATGGAAGCGAGGTCAATGTCCCGGTGACGATTCACAAGGACGTAACCAACGGAACCGACTTCTTCTGGGACGCGTTTCAGGTCGACCTGACGCCCGATCCCGGCTCCGCGATCATCGGGCTGACTGCTGACCCATCTCCGCAGTTCAGTTCGGTTACGGTGGCGGACCTTGCCGACGGCTCGTGGAGTATCCTGTGGGAGACCGAGCAAGATGACCCCGGCGTGCCGATCGGCCAAACGGTCGCCCTTGACTTCCAATTCCACGTCGACGGCGACATCGCCTTCAAGATGAGGGAGACGCCGATTCCCGAGCCCGCTGCTGCTCTTCTTCTAACGATCGGAGCCTTGCCTTTGTTTCGGCGGCGGTCGCGCGCGATCCGGCATCAGTGGTTGCCTCTCTGATCAGCCTTTTAAGCTTGCGTAGGTGGTGGGGCGCGGGGCTTTATCCCCCCAACGGAAGCGTTATCATGGTGATGATTCGTTCGGTGTTTTAGAGGCACGGTGGTTGCGGGCTTCGGGGTGCCGTGATTCAGGGCGGGACTCACACTCACAGCTTATAGGCTGATGCTTACCAGCACTTGGAACATCCTTTGTGAGTCCGCCATCTTCATACTGGCCGGTTTTCTTGTTGCCGGGTTCCTGGAGGTTGCGCTCTCGGGGGACTGGTTCATCCGGTTCGTCAGCGAGAACCGGACGCGGTCGGTATTCCTGGCCACGTTGATCGGCGTGCCACTTCCCCTCTGCTCGTGTGGCGTGCTGCCGGCGGCCATGGCGCTGCAACGCAGGGGAGCGAGCAAAGGGGCTACCCTCTCCTTCCTCATCTCCACGCCGGAGACGAGCGTCACTTCGATCCTGCTTACTTATTCGCTGATGGGCCCGCTGCTGGCAATTTTCCGCCCTTTCGCCGCGTGCGTTACTGCTTTGACTACCGGTCTGGTTGAAAACGCCTTTCAGCAACGTGCCCCTGCACAGGATCTGCAAGAGGCCGAGGATGAAACGGCAGCCTGCTGTGCGTCGTGCTGTGGGGGTTCTGCCGGCGAAGACGTTGAGGATTCGGCCTCAGCCCCGCTGGCTCGCCTGCGTGGGGCCATGAGATATGCCTTTGTTGACCTGTTCGACGACATCTTCGGATGGGTCCTGATCGGTGTCCTGGCCGCTGCGGCCATCCAGGCGTTCCTGCCCCCGGACGTTGTCGGGCGGTATCTGGGCGGACCGCTGCAGTCGATGCTGCTGATGGTCGTTATCGGTGTGCCGCTGTACGTCTGTGCGGAGTCGTCCACGCCGATCGCGGCGGTGCTTCTTGCTCAGGGGATGAACCCCGGCGCCGCCTTGGTGTTTCTTCTGGTCGGGCCGGCCACTAACATCGGCTCTGTCGGCGTGCTTCGCGAGCGGCTCGGCAAGCGAACCGTTGTTGTATATCTCACGACGATCATCGTGGTGGCGATCGTGATGGGCGTCGTACTGAACCTGATCCTTTCAGGTTCCGGCGTCCACCTGGGCACGCGAGCCCTATGCGAGCACGTGGTGCCGGCATGGCTGAAAGTGGGCGGAGCGGTCGCGTTTCTAGTGCTCGGTGTTGGCAGCGCTTGGCGTCTGCGATGGGTGCCACGGTTGGCGACCTGGATCGGGGCGAAGCTCCGGGCACCCCTCAAGCCTCCGACCCTTTGAGTCTCCTTTCATTTGCTGCTGATCCCGACTCGGATTGTCCGGCGTTGGTTGATGTCCATACCCGCGCGACAGGCATTGTTCGTCCGCTGGGGGCGGTACATCGCGCGGGGGTGCGGCCCGGTTTACGTTAGCATCTTTCCGAAACGAATGGGCGGGTGATCCGGCTGCGTTTGTCGCCCTGACCAAGCGCGCGCTCGATGCGCTTCGCGGAGCAATGGAGGGCATGGGCGAGTTCACCCGAGGGGCTTGAAGGCTACGCGGCGCACGATGAAAGTCGGTCCAATCAGAAGCGCCTCTGTGGTTCCCCATGTACGAGCTGTGCGAGAGTACAGGAACCTCGACGCCTGTGCGAGGCATGGCCCCGCCCCATTTTCGGTGGTATGCCGCTTGGGCATTCGCGCATAGAATAGAGGGGTAAAAGGTCGTGGTTTCTCAGTGGCGGCCTGTTGAAGGAGGTTCTCCGATCATGTCAGGTAAGCCCATCCGCAGTGGGACGTCCGTGGCGAAGCTTGTGGAAAAGCAGATGCGCAACTGGGAGATCGCGCGCGCCCAGCGGCTCGAGGTGCCGGAGGTTCGCCGCAAGGTGGTGCAGCCCTTCATCGCCTTGTCTCGCAAGCTGGGCTCCGGGGGGAACGAGGTGGCCGCGGCCCTGGGGCAGAAGCTGGGTTGGCCCGTCTTTGACAAGGAAATCCTGCAGACGATGGCCGGCGACGACGACCTCCGCCGGCAGATCTATCAGTCCATGGACGAACGCGACCTCGGTTGGTTCGAGGAGACCGTCCGGTCGTTTATGGAAGGGGCGTTCCGAAAGAACGATTATTTGAAGAACCTCTCTCGGACGATTCTGTCGCTTGCTCGTCAGGGCAGCAGTGTTTTCGTCGGACGGGCGGCGGATCGCGTCCTGCCGCGTGAGGCCGGCCTGCGCATCCTGATTACCGCGCGCGATGCCTATTGCCTTGAGCAGTATGCCGGCAGGCGGGGCATGAGCAAGGAAGCGGTACGCGAGGAATGGGAGCGCATCATGGAGGAGCGTCGGGAGTTCTCCAGGAAGTATTTCCATATCGAGCAAGACGATCCTGCCCGCTTTGACCTGTGCATCAACCGGGAACGGTTCACCTCTGATCAGGCCGTCGAGAAGATTCTTTCCGCTATGCGCACGCTCCATCTGATCGGTTGACCTCAAGCTCGAATGCGCGGCGTCCGGGAATCAGTGTAGCCGCACAACCCTTTGCGGGGCTCGGTGGCAGCGCTTATTGGCCGCACACCCACTCATCACCTTCTAGCGTAATGCCATACGGTGTCAGCTCTTCGGTGTGAGGCTGGAGGGCCTCGGTGAGTTGCCGCATCTTGTCTTCGAGGGTGCTCAACAGACCGCGGATCTGATCGATTCGGGCTCCCAGCTCTCGGCGCTGTCTGGCGAGCTCTTCGAACTCGGGACCGCGGTAACGCTTGCGCCGGTCCGCCGGATCGCGCTCATGCTTGCCGCGTTTCGAGCGGTCGGCGGCGTGGCGTCGCAACAGTTCCTCGGCGCGGTCGTCTAGGTCCCGCTCGCGAACGAGCAGGACCTCCAGATCGCTCAGCGCTTGATCATGCTGCTTACGCCACTTGAACCACTCCTGAAGTATGACTAGTGCGGTTGTCTCCTGGTCATAGAAAGTGACCTTGATTCTGCTCAGCTCCGCCGGCAATTCGGGCTGCGGTTCCGCCTCCTGGATGAGCGTCGGGTCCTCGGCAGTGACCTCAGGCACGAGATCGGCGAGGGTTTTACCGAGCCGGCGCACGTCGTCGAGTCGGCGCTCTTCTCTGGCCTGTCGAATGGCGTCGGTCAGGTTGCGCTGAATGCGTTGTCGCCATTCTGCGAGTCTGGCGTCGTTTTCGGCGAGCTTCGACGCGAGTTGAACGATTCTGCCTGACGTGGCGAAGTCCTGCCGATCGTACGTGCTCTGGGCCAGCGCCAAGAGCTGTTCAATGCCGCGGAGCGTGCCCGGGCGCGGACTGTAGGCGGATGGCTCATCGCCGACCGCAACCTGATAGCGCCAGGCCAGCAGATTCACCAGAAGCGCGCGGCTGGTCTCTTTCGAGTAGGTCGCCGTTTCGTAGAGGAAGTGTCCCGAGGCGGTGGCCAGCAGATCGAACGGTACGAAGGCCGCGACGATCTCATCCTCCATCGTCAGGACCTCGATCGGCGGTTGTTCACCACGGAGCAGCGTACGACCCCAGCGATTGGGCTTGAAGTCCTCCGGCGCGAGACCGCCCGGGACCCGGCCGGTGAGGATCGGGTGGCGGGCGTCAAGTGCTGACACTTCGGCGCCGAGCGTCTCGGCCAATTTAGTGAAATGTTCACGTGCCGACTCGCTGAACCCGGATCTCGATCCTGCGCTCTCGATCAACAGAAACGATCCTTGGCGCAGGCGCTGCGAAATCGCCTGCCAGGCATCACCCGACAATTGGAGCGCCTGCGAGCCAGAGATGTGTATGAGGTCAACGCCCTCGGCGGGTGGGAGCGAGAGTGCCACGATTTCGACACCGGTTTCGTCGGCAAATCGTCTCGCGAACCGCGACCACGCCCGGACAGGTGCCTTCCGGCCTTCGAGCGGCGAAAGCATGGAGATCGTCAGGTATCCGAGGGTCGGTGCGGCCGGTAATTCTGCCGACCCGGGCCGCAACCGTTTGGGCAGGAGTTCGTACGGCGGCGCACAATAGACGCGCAAATTCACCATCAGGTTGAACAGGTCGGCATGCTGGGCATGGCGGTTCTGATGCCACGCGCCGGCGATGTCTTTCGGGAAAAGGAATACACAGGTTCTGCCGGCGGCTCCCGGATCGCTGATGCCCTCGATACCGAGCTGTTCCGCCCAGCCCGGTTTGCCCCGACCGTAGACGGCGTTAAAGAGCGGGTGATCGGAGTGCAGCGGCTCGAAACTGAGGTCTCGTTCGGGCATGAGTCTTTCAAACGTCTGGCGGAACGAGGTGGTGAAGCGTTTGCCGGCGCCGTCCGCGTGGCCGATGACCGTTCCGCCGGCATCGATATAGTCCAGAAGCCGTTGACACTGCTGGGCGTTGAGCTTCAAGGCGTCGCTTCCTGAGATCAGGAGGATGGGTGCATCCAACAGGTCCTGGAGCGGCGAATCGGCCCCAACGATCTGCCATTTGTAGATGCGCTCCTGCTTCTCGGACAGCCACTCGGTGAGGAAGTGCATGTCGCGGTAATAGAAGTTCCAGTCGTCACCGGGACCGTATCTCAGCTTGTTGACCAGCACCGGCGCCCGGCCGTAGGTGAGGAAGAGGAGTTGAAAGGCTGCATGCACGTTGTCCCTCGCCTCGCCCTGGATACGGTGGACGCCTTCTCGGTACCAATCAACGTCACCGATGTATTTCAAGCCGCTGGCCACGCCGAGCCGCTCGAGCCCGAACAATTGATAACCTTTGAAGCCTCGCTCGGCGAAGATGTCGTGCTCGCTGAGCCAGCCGAGACCGCGATTGGCTGCGGCGATCGTGGCGGCGACCTCCGGCGAAGTGCGACCGCGTGAGCCGACTCCTCGCAAGCGCACGTAAGGCGGTTCCTTGCGGGCGTGCAGTTGGGCGAGCGTGATGTAGAGCGTGTTGACGCCCGCGGTGGTCATGGTGGGCGTGCCTTTATGGCCGACGCTATAGCCCCAACTGCCGTCGGGCAATTGATGGCCTTGCCAATGCCGGCTGACCCGTTCCCAGTACTCGAGCGGCACCTCGGCCTGTGCGCTTTGGGCCGCCCACGTCCCCAGCACCCCGAACTGCGAGCAGGAGTGATCTCCGCCGAGGCCCTCCAGGTTGTAGCCGTAAAAGCCATCGGTCTTCATGGCATTGACGAGCCAGTCGGTGTCGACCTGCAGCAGGCGGCGGACCCGCGCCTTGATCTCCGGATCGCCCATATGGGTGGACAGGTGTGCCCAAACGGCCGCCCGCAGGCTCCTCGAATACGTTCCAGGGAGGGGATGTTCGGAAAGGTGATCGAACGCCCGTTTGATCACGTCGTCGTGCCAGGGGACGCCGGCTTTCAAGAGTGCAAAGGTCACCAATGCCGTCACGCCGCCCTCGTGGGGCGATCGCGCGTGTCCCTCCCAACTGCCGTATTCCGGGCCCAGCCTGGTGTTCTGGCGGGCTTTGAGCTGTCCGACCAGGCGCTCGACCATCTGGTCGACGTCGGCGTCGGTGCGGCCGCCCGGCTGCCCATACGCCGGCTGAGCGATCAGAAGGACGGTCAGGGTGAGGAGGGGGATGCGCCGACCCGCGCGCTGCCCTGCAAGTGCCCGCAT
>CP070718.1:1010309-1011468 GCA_020350565.1 Phycisphaerales bacterium | reverse complement strand
GATCGAGGAAGACAAGCGCATGACCTTCCCGCCTTTTGAGGTAATGAGCGCCGCGCTCAAGAAAGAGGGGGACATTTGGGCCGGTTATCGCAAGGACCGGGATGCCTGGTTCCCTGAAGAGCTGAAGGAAAAGCACGGCCCCGGCACCGAGGCCAAGAACGTCTATTTTGCTGGCTGCACCGCCAGTTACGTAGAGAACGATATCGGCATGGCATCGGTGCGGCTGTTGGACGAGGCCGGCGTGGACTTTACCTACCTGGGCGATAAGGAGCTGTGCTGTGCCACGCCGATGCTGGTCGCAGGCAAGTGGGAGCAGTTTGCCGAGGTGATGAAGACCAACATCGCCAACGTCAAGGCGACCGGTGCCGACACCGTCATCAGCTCCTGCCCGGCTTGCGACATGATGTGGCGCCACGGCTACCCCCAGTGGGCGGAAAAGCTGGGCATCGAGTACGCTATCACCGCCAAGCATTACAGCGAGATCGTGTCAGAAAAACTGGCATCGGGCGAGTTTCAATTCCCCGAGAACCAGAGGGAGCCGGTCAAGGTGGCCTGGCACGACTCGTGCCACATCGGCCGTGTCTCTGGTGTCTATGAACCGCCACGCGACGTGATCAAGGCCATCCCCAACGTCGAGTTCGTCGAAATGACGCACCACCACCAGGAGGCCCACTGCTGCGGGAGCGTGCTAACGCTTATCAAGGAGCCGCTGGTAGCGCACGACATCGGGGAGACGCGACTCAAGGAGGCGACCGAGGTCGGCGCGGAGAAGGTGCTGGCTCTGTGCCCCTGCTGTGAGTTCCAGCTGCGCGTCAGCGCCGACAAAAAGGACGTCCCCATCGAGGTGGTGGACCTGGCGCGTTTTGCGGCTGACGCCCTGGGTTACGAGTTCCCAGACCCCAATCCCGAGGTGCAGGCCCAGTGGGCGGTCTTTGAGGCCATGATCGCGCTGATGACGCCCGAAGGCTTTGCCGACCTGATGGGAACGATGTGGCCCGAACTGATCGACGCCATGCCTTTCGGCATGGGACCAATGATGCGCGCGATGGGCAAGGTCCCGGGGGCACTCAACCTGATGAAGCCCATGTTCCCGATCTTGTTCCCGCGCCTGCTGCCGATGATGATGCCCAAAGTGATGGACACCATGCTGGAGCGCATT
>CP070718.1:1005684-1010209 GCA_020350565.1 Phycisphaerales bacterium | reverse complement strand
GACGTGGAACGCCCCGAGATGGCGGACTACGTCGGTCCGCTCATGCGCAACAAACGTGCAGAGTTGCGGTCGTATCGCACCTACGAGCAGGACCTGCACGAGAACAAAAGGGAGTTCGCCCGGGTCCACGCCGAGTTGGCGAAGATTGAATTGCAGCGTGCCGAACTCGCCGATTTCGATGAGTCCGTGGCTGCCGTGGTCGCTTCCCAGCAACAAACGGGAGCGGGCATTGACCTCACCCTCCTCGAAGCCAGGGTTCCCGAGGTCCTGCGGACGAAGCGGGAATCGCTTCAACTCCTCCGCAAAGACTATGAGGAGTACTCGGACGACCTGACCGAGTTCGGGACCGCCCTTGAATCGCTTCTCGCACGTGTGGAGGAATTCGACGGATTCATCGACCGCCACGTGCTGTGGATGCGCAGCACAGGGCCCATCCACCAGATCGCGCCCCCGCGAGAGCTCCCCATCTCGGCGACGGACTGGGGCGTCCTGGGGCGCGCGGTCTTCGACGACATGGCGGCGAACCCTCTGGCCTACTCGATTTCGGCGCTGTTGCTGGTTGCCCTGTTCGGATCGCAGCCCAAGTTTCGCGCTTCCTTGCGCTCACTCGGCGACCGGACTTCAAAGGCCCTCAGCGACCGGTACGCATTCACGTTGCGAGCACTTTTGATCACGATATTGCTCTCCGTGCCCTGGCCGTTCCTGCTTTGGTTTTTGGCTCGGCGACTGATGGCGATGGCGGGCGGCTTAAGTGACGGACTGTATGAGCTCACCGAATCCGTCGGGATCGGCCTGCGCGTTGCCGCCGGCTTTCTTTTCGCGATCGCCGTCGTGAGGCAGGTGTGCCGAGCCAAGGGGCTGTCGGTAAGGCACTTTCGCTGGGACGCGAACGCCGTCAGCGTCGCGCGGCGGCATCTCATCGCGATGATGTTTGTCCTGACGCCGGTCGTGTTCCTGGTGGCGGCTACCGAAGAGTATTCGCTCAGCGATTGGCGGGAATCGCTCGGAAGAGCGGCGTTTATCTTGGGGATGATCGCCCTGGCCGTTATTTCGCAACGCATGCTGCGTCCGCACGGCGGCATTTTCACCGCTCGGCTTCAACGGCATCGGGGAGGATGGCTCGAGGACACGCGATACCTGTGGTACCCGTCGGCCGTGCTTGCTCCGGTCTTCCTCGCAGGAGCTTCGGTGGCCGGTTACCACTACACGGCCGTCGAGTTCGCCAGGCGGCTGGCCCTTACCGCCGCCTTCGCCGTGTTGTTGGTATTGATTCATGCCCTGCTGGTGCGCTGGCTGTTTGTCGCGCAACGCACGCTGGCGATCGAACAGGCCCGGAAGAAAAGGGCAGCCATGCTCGAAGCCAGGAGCGGCGAGCCGGAACAAACCTCTCCACCGCCGGAGATCGACGAAGCAACACTGGATCTCGTTTCTATCGGGGATCAGACCCGGAAACTGCTGCGTGCCGGTGTCGTTCTGTTCCTGTTCTTTGGTCTATGGTTCATCTGGGCGGATATCCTGCCCGCACTGAGCTTCATGAAGGACGTGAAGTTATGGAGTCACACCGTTCAGGAAGTGGGCGTCACCGGCGAGGCCGTTGCCAAAGTGGAGCATCTGACGCTGGCAAGCCTCGCCGCTGCGGTGATCGTTGCCATTACCACGCTTGTGCTCGCCAAGAACATCCCCGGGCTGCTCGAAATCACGCTTCTTCAAAGGCTGCCGCTTGATACCGGTGGCCGATTCGCCGCCACCTCCATCGCACGGTACCTCATCATCGTGGTGGGCATTGTGATCGCCTTCGGCATGATCGGGATCAGTTGGTCCAAGGTGCAATGGCTGGTCGCCGCCATCACCGTGGGCCTCGGCTTCGGCTTGCAGGAGATCTTCGCCAACTTCGTCTCCGGCCTCATGTTGTTGTTCGAACGGCCCATTCGCATCGGCGACACCGTGACGGTGAGCGGCATCACCGGAACCGTCACCCGCATCCGTATCCGGGCGACAACGGTCACGGATTGGGATCGCAAGGAACTCGTGATCCCCAACAAGGAATTCATCACCGGCCAGGTGATCAACTGGACGCTGTCCGATTCGATCCTGCGTGTGATCGTTCCCGTCGGTATTGAGTATGGCTCCGATACGGATCTGGCGGAGGAACTCCTCCTCAAGGTCGCTGACGAGACGCCGCACGTTCTCGAAGACCCGAAGTCGAAAGTGCTGTTCATGAATTTCGGGGACAGCTCACTCAACTATGAGCTGCGTGTATTCGTCCCGAGTGTCGATTACCTGCTCAAGGTGAGGCACCTGTTACATAAGGGCATCGATCGCGAGTTCCGTAAAGCCGGCATCGTGATCGCATTCCCGCAACACGACCTTCATCTCAAGAGCACGCCCGAAACCGAGTCCGTGACCTTCATTCCCAAGCCGCCCTCAGTGGATATACGCGATGCCCACTCCGGCGGCTACCTCGACGAGGATTCGTAATTTCGCGGAGAGGGAAAATGGCCATCTGGTTGTGGATGGGTTTCATCGCGTGCGTGCTGGGACTGCTTGCTCTCGACCTGGGCATCTTCCATCGCAAAGCACACGCCGTTCACACGCGCGAAGCGCTGCTTTGGACGGCCTTCTGGGTTGTGCTTGCGCTCGTCTTTAATGCCGCGGTCTATTACATGTATGAACATCACTGGCTGGGTATTGGACTGGAAGTCGGCCATGAGCTGACCGGCAAGCAGGCCGCTCTGCAGTTCTTCACCGGCTACGTCATCGAGAAGTCGCTGAGCCTCGATAACATCTTCGTTATCGCCTTGATCTTCGCATACTTCAATGTGCCGGCCGTTTATCAGCATCGGGTGCTCTTCTGGGGCATCCTGGGCGCACTCATCATGCGAGGACTGATGATCGCCGCCGGCGCCGCTTTGATCCAGCGATTCGATTGGATCGTCTACGTCTTCGGCGCATTCCTTCTGGCCACGGCTGTCAAGATGCTCATCGTTCGTCACGAGAAGCTGGAGCCGGACAAAAACCCTGCAGTCCGGCTCGCGCGGTTCTTCTACCCCGTAAGTGCGCACTTTGAAGAGCAGCGGTTCTTCACACGCGTCGGCGGCCGCCGCGCCATCACCCCGCTGTTCCTGGTACTGCTCGTGGTGGAAAGCTCGGACGTCCTTTTTGCGGTTGATTCCATACCGGCCATCTTCGCCATTACCCGGGATCCGTTCCTGGTGTTTACCTCGAACGTCTTTGCGATCCTGGGCTTGAGGTCCCTGTATTTCGCCCTTGCGGGAATCATGGCGCGCTTCCGCTACCTGCGGATCAGCCTGGTGTTTGTTTTGGCCTTCGTCGGCGTCAAGATGCTCCTGGCACACCATCGGCCGATCCCCACCTGGGTGTCTCTCTCGATCATCTGCGCCATTCTGCTGATCGGCGTCGTCGCCTCCCTGATCGGCAGTCGGCGGGACACGGCGCCGCTCGCCTGTCCGCTTGAGGCCAAGGACCCTGCCCCCTGACGTCGCAGCCGTTCTCACTGGTTCGGCGGCGTCCGGCCGGCTCCCTACCCGCGGCAAGTGGATACCCCCTCTAATGCCGGGTATCTTGCGCCTGGGTGCCTGAGGGTATTCCCCGTTCGCCCATGCGATATAGGATCTTGGCGAAGGTTGCCGCATCGGGACACTTTGTCCAGGATGTTCGAGGCTGGCTGGGGCTGGAACATGAAGATTGCCGTGGTCTACAACCGCGAGAGTCGCAACGTCATCAACCTGTTCGGTCTGCCGAACAAGGAGAAGATCGGTCTGAAGACGATCAAGCGCATCTCCGACGCTCTGCGAAAAGGAGGGCACCAGGTTCTTGCCGTGGAAGGTGACAAAGACCTGGTGGATCACCTCGAACACTTCATGCCTCGCGTCGTCAAGGGCGAACGGCCCGGCATGGTGTTTAACGTCTCTTATGGAATTCAAGGACAGGCACGCTATACGCATGTTCCAAGCATTCTGGAGATGGTCGGCATCCCGTACGTCGCGTCGGGGCCGCTCGCGCACTCGCTCGCGCTGGATAAGGTCGTTACCAAAATGATTCTGCGGCAACATGACCTGCCTACACCGGACTTCGCCGTGCTGGATTCGCCCGACGCGCCGGTCCCCGACTTGACGTACCCCATGATCGTCAAGCCGAAGAATGAGGCTGTTTCGTTCGGCTTGAAGATCGTGCAAAACGAGGCGGAACTTCGCGAAGCGGCCGATGTGATCTTCAGAGAATACGGCCAACCTGTGCTGGTTGAGCAGTACATCGAAGGCCGCGAAGTGAACGTCGGTCTGCTGGGCAATAATCCCCCTGAAGCCCTGCCCCCGGTTGAACTGGTCTTCGGGAAAGGCGGACCGGCGATCTACACGCACGAAGACAAGACAGGACAGGGCGACCGCGAGATCCTACATCGATGCCCGGCACCCATCGGCAAGGAGTTGCAGGAAAGGGCGCAGGAAATCGCACTGAAGGCTTTCACCGCTTTGGGTTGCTGCGATTGCGCGCGTGTCGACATGCG
>CP070718.1:1000849-1005584 GCA_020350565.1 Phycisphaerales bacterium | reverse complement strand
AGCGCCGGGCTGCCGGCTGCCTCGGCTTCGGCATGCAGCCGGGCGCGGATCTCCCGATCGGCAGACGGACCTTCGAACAGTCCTTCGCTAAGACTCTTGATATAAAGAGGCGTGCCGCCCACCGCGAAGATCGGTCGGCCGCGGCCATGGATTTCGGCGATGGCCGCCTCAGCCCGGCTGACATACTGTGCAACGGAAAAGTCCTCCCATGGTTCAACCACGTCGATGAGGTGATGGGGAATCTCCTTGCGGACCTGCAGGGAGGGCTTGGCCGTGCCGATATTCATGCGGCGGAACACTTTCATCGAGTCGACGCTGACGATCTCGCCGCCCGTGCGCCGCGCGAGCTCCCTGCCCAGGCTCCCTTTGCCTGATCCGGTGCAGCCCAGGATGAACGTGATCCGCGGCTTCACGTTTCGCCGATGCTCCTTGTCCGGACGCATGGCGCGCTTGCCTGCGTCCGGTTGATCATGTAGAGGTTACAGGGAAGGCCGACTCCCGTGTAGTGGAAGGAAGAGATGATCTGCCGTTCAATGTTGTGTGGTCAGCGACCTGGAGTGCGTTGCGGCTCTTGGGGTGCGCGGTTGGGGCTTGCCATGGTCCGGCCGTTCGGTGCGAGGTCGCGAGGGTGTGCTGCACGGGTTACTGTCTTGAGCTCGTTTCTGCTGCTGACGGCGTGGGCGTCGACCGGGTGCGTGAACGCCATTGAGGTTCCGGATCAATCCCAGTTCGCGCCGCTGGAAGAAATGGCGGCGCTGGATGAGGCCGTCGCGCGGGTTTATGTCGCGCCGGTCCACTACCTGGGCAACTTCGCGACGCATACGTGGTTTGTGGTGAAAGAGGCGGGCTCCCATGAGTTCGACCGATGGGAGGTCTCACTGCACCACGGCGAACCGTACGGCTATGTTTACAAGAACCTTCGCGAGCCGGAGCAGCACATCGGTTCCTACGGCGTGTTCGTGCAGGCCGAACTGATCGGTGAAGAAGCCGAACCGGTCGTCGTGTTCGTCGAGAACGAATCCCCCAACTATCCCTGTCGCGATTTCTATTTCTTCCTGCCCGGTCCGAATTGCAACACTTACGGCCAGTGGGTGCTGGACAACACCGGCTGGGACGTCGACCTCCCCTTCACCGCCCTCGGCAAAGACGCGCCGGTGAACTGCGAGTAATCCAGTCCTCGAACCGCCTGCGCAGTGATCAGTTCGCGCAATTCAAGCCCATTGCGTGACCAAGTGTGTCCGGATACGAATCGGCCGGAGTGTCATGTTCGGGCATCCAATTCCCGATCGAAAGAGGGCGATTGCAGCTTATCAGGCATGATTCCAGATTATCGGGGCCGCTGGCGCGGTGTGCGGAGCTGCCCCATATATGACCTTTTGTGCCTCTGTCACGTCGAGCGTGACGTTGTTGGCTGCGACCACGGAGATGTCCGCGGACGGGATCTCGATCTCGGCCTCATCGATAGCCTTTTTCACGCGTTCGAAGCCGCTTGGGCTGAGCCTCACCGTTGGTGTCCGGCCCCGGCGGCAAGAGCCAGCGTGAGTTCATGCCGCCGGAGATCGGTGAAGCGCGTTATCGGGAAGCGGCGGCGCCGCTACCAGGGGGGCAGGTTCTGCTGGAAGACCTTGCAGTCTTTCATGTCCACGTCGCCGTCGTTGTCCATATCACCGGCCTGGAATTCGAGAGGCTGGCAATCGCCCGGCGGCAGCTCTTCGCCGGGGCCCGAGAGGCAATTGCAGAACATGGAGTAATCGGCCAGATCCACATCGCCGTCGCCGTCCATGTCGCCGCGGATGTAGCAGGTGTCCTCGTAAACGTGGACTCCCGGCGTAGTGTAATCCAGGAGCAACAGCGTCGGGTTGTCCCCGCCTAAGCTGCCCACGCCACCGAAATACCACTCGGACGGATCGAACGAGAGTCCGGCACCACAGTTCGCATGCATGAGACGATAGGAGTAGCCATCCGTGAACTCCCAGATCTCTCCCGTGCCGTCGACGCCGAATTCGCCATAAATGTCCAACAGGTGCGAGGAGTCGGCCGCATCAGTGAGGACGAAGCGCTCGTTCCCGAAGCCAAAGCAGACTGCGGTGTACAGGTCGGCCTCCCTCCCATATACAGCGGGGAACGCCCCGGTACAGGTGCCGGCGCAATTGGAGACGATGACGAAGGAGTAACCGGCCGGGATGATCACGCCCGACAGATCGACGTCGATGTCGAGGTCCGTGTCGCTGCCGGTCTGAACGATGAGGCCGCCCTCCCAGAACACGAAGTCGGTTAGGCCGGCGTTGGTAATTTCGATCCAGCGGGGACAGTCGCCGCTTTCCGTGCCCTGGACGACCTCGCTGATGAACAGGCAGCCGGGGTAATACGGCACGCAGGGGTTAGGGTCACACGTAGTGCCGTCTCCAAGGTAGACGCCGTAGCCGGCCAGGCAGTCGAATTCGGTCTCGATGCAGCAGAGATCACCGAAACAGCAGCCGCCACTCGCCGGACCCGGCCCACACGATCCGGCGGCGGAAAGATCGTTCTCCACGAAATCAGCCGGGACGCCGTTGCCCTCCGAAATGCCCACGATGGCGTCGTTGCATGTGATGCCGAACCAGGTGATGTGAACGGCGCCGTCGAAGAACATCTCGACCTGGAAGGTGTTGGAGCCGGACGCATAGTATTCCGGAACGTTTTCCCATGAAACAGCGACACGGTCGGCCGTCTGCTTCCAACTCACCGTGCCGCCAGCGGATGGGTTCAGATCGTCGAACAGTGGCGAGATCCGGGCCTGGGCGAAATGGTAATCGAGCGACTCCTGGTAGGCAGTGTGAGGGCTTTCGAAGGTAATGCCTCCGTTGCTGCCCACGTAGAAGGACCCGTATTCCTGACCGTAGAACGGCACGGTGACGCCGCTGAGAATCACCTGCTCGGCGTCATTGTCGCCGAGGCCGAGCACTGTTCCACCTGAGGGATCGGTGGGAAGTCCGGCGGCCTCCTCCACGCAGGAGGCGTAGTAGTTGCCGCTTCCGTCCGGAGTAAGCTTCAGGGAGAGGCCGTCGAGATCGAAGCCGCCCGTGGACTCGGGGAACTGCTCCGTGAAGTAATCCGCCTGTTCGATCGTCTGGAAGGACCAGGGTGCGCAGTAGCCACCAGTGCCGCAGCCGTTAACGGCACGGACCCGCCAGTAGAACCATGAGCCCGCCTCAAGTTCCGTGTCGACGGTGGCCGAGGCGGCCGACACGGTGGTGCTGTAGAGAATCTGAGCGAAGGCCGTATCCGCAGCTACCTGCAGCGTATACGTGGCAGCGACCGTCGCGGGCGCCCAAGTCAGCTCCGGCATACGGGAGACCCCCATCGTGCCGTCCGGCGGATCCTGAAGCACTACGATCTCCGGCACTTGATCCGAGACGGAAAGCACCAGAGGGACGGATTCTTGCAGGCTCGTGGCGGTGCCGGTCACCGTCAGGTCGTACGTCCCGGGCGTCACCAGATCGAGGTTCTGGAGCGTGAGGACCGATGTGAACGGCGGCGTCCCGGAATCCTCGCTGAACGATGCCGTGGCGCCACCTGGCAGGCCGGAGACCGAAAGCGTGACGGACTTGTTGAAGCCGCCAGCGGGGGAGACGCTGATGGCGTAATCGGCCGTGGTCTCCGGAGGCGAACACACGTCCACCGCCGTCGGATTGGCCTCCAGCAAGAAGCCCTGGTGTCGCGGGATCCGCATCGACGGATCTCCCAGGATCACGAACTCTTCGAAGAAGTTGCGGACCTTGTCCGGATTCTCGGTGGGCGGATGCGTGGGATCGCCGTCCCAGCCGCCATAAGCTTCGAGGAAGCGGTACAGCCCTTTCAACCACGCGTCGCCGAGCACCCAGAGGTTGTCTTCGAAGATGGCGGCGAAGAACGCCTGCTCATGGGCCGTACAAGGTTCCCAGGCCTCGACGCTGCCCCAGTAGATCAAGTTCGAGGCGGAGATGTAGCAGGCGGCACCCTTGTTGGGGGCGCGGAGCCAAGTCTCGCCGAAGCACTCATCGTAGGTATAGCGTGAGGTGTTGCAGGACCAGCCGCAGGCGATGCCGTACATGCCCTCGTTGGAGAGCGACAGCACGTCGCTCGGACCAAAGGAGGGATCCCACCAGCCGGTGGAACTGCTGTGCCCATAGTAGACGGTCCACATGACGCCGTTGTTCACCGTATCGATTATGTCCTGCGTGCCGGCTCCCTCGGCCGCGTACAGCCTGGTGCTCTCGTATTGGTTGGGGGTGAAGTAATTGTCGATTACGTAGTCGTGTGAGGGCTCCGCCATGCCTTCGGTGCTGGCACTGGCGAGGAAAGCACCGCGCTTGATGTAATCCGGATCGGGGAAGCCGCCGCTCTCGACCGTCATGATCTTGCTGACGACGTCCTGGAGGGAATCCACGCTTGTGACGCTTAGGCGGCCGATCGGGATTTCGGGATACCAGTCGTCACCGCTGTCCAAGCAGACATACGGCCAGTCGGTGTCGGCTTGCTTGTCGCCGCCGCCCGTCCAGTGCGGAATGGTGGAGGCGGTGACGGTTCCACCGATTGTGTCGCCGATGAGCAGGACATAGCCGAGGCCGTCCTCCGAGGAGTATTGCGCCTGAATGTCAGCACGGATGTCTTCCTTCGTGGTGCCGGGGAAGACCTCATGCAGCAGGACCGTAAGGCCGAGGTCCTCCTTGTGGGCGATAAAGGCGTTCAGGGGGGCGCTACCGGCAAACTCCGT
>CP070718.1:981916-1000749 GCA_020350565.1 Phycisphaerales bacterium | reverse complement strand
TCTTCAGGCCCATTCCTTCCGCGAGGGCAATGACCGACTTGTTGGTTATGGAGGGCAGGATCGACTCGCTGTCCGGGGTAACGTATCGTCCGTCCTTGGTGATGCCGAAGAAGTTGGCCGGCCCCGATTCATCGATGTACTTCTTTTCCTTGGCGTCCAGGTAAAGGACTTCGGTGAAGCCCTTGGCCTTGGCGCCCATCGTCGCGCGGAGCCCCGCAGCGTAATTCCCACCAACTTTGACGTCCCCCACGCCCAATGGAGCGGCTCGATCGACTTCTTCCTCGACGATGAGATCCACGGGCTTGAACCCTGTCTTGAAGTAAGGGCCGACAGGCGTGACCAGAACCATGAAGAGGTATTCGCCAGCCGGCTTGACGCCGATCTGAGGCCCAGTGCCGAGGACGAGGGGGCGTATGTACAGGCTGGCTCCCGTGCCGTGAGGGGGAACGTACTTGCGATTGGCGTTGACCACGCGATGGACGGCCTCGATGAACAGATCCTCGGGAACGGGTTCCATGAGGATCTTCTCGCAGGAGCGGATCAGACGCCTTGCATTTTCCTCGATTCGGAAGACCACGACGTCGTCGTTCTTAGTCCTGAAGCCCTTGAGGCCCTCAAAGCACTGCTGTCCGTAATGCAGGCAGGTCGCGGCGATATGCACCGGGAGGATCTCCTCGGTGGTGAGCACCCCTTCGTCCCATGAGCCGTCCCTCCACGTGTAGCGGATGTTGTAGTCGGTCTTGTGGTACCCGAAATCGAGGTGCGGCCAATCGAGATCGACAGTCGTCACGGTGCTCATGGTGTTCTCCTTGCTATCGGGTCAACCATCGCCGGCGATGGGGCTCTCCAGGGTTATCATAGCAAAACTTGTTCCAGGGGGAACGCGCGCCGGCGGCCGACGCTTGACGTGTCATGCCGGTCGAGATGCGAGAAAACCGCGGTCGTGGCGATGCCTCGGCGGCACCAAAAACGTGGCGGCCCGCCGAATGAGCCGGCGCACTCGGCCCGCAACGCGTTGTCGGTGTCAAAATTGGCAATCTGCGCGGAGCCGCCTACGGGCTGGAGAACGAAGTGGCCTGATGATGGCCTGGGCGCTGTTGCTCGATAAGCGGGGTTGTGGAGCCCTGCACGCTGATGCCTACGGTGTGCGCGGGTTCCTCACTTGGTGCGGATTCGGCCCTCTTCGAGCTGAACGCGGCGATGAGCGCGGGCGGCGACCTGGGCGTCATGTGTCACCATGATGATGGTCTGGCCGTCCCGGTTCAGCTCCTCAAGGAGTTCAAGTATCTCTTTCCCTGATGCTGCGTCCAAGTTGCCCGTCGGTTCGTCGGCGAGCAGAAGCGAGGGCTTATTGATAAGCGCACGGGCGATTGCGACACGTTGCAGCTCGCCACCGGAGAGTTCGTTGGGGCGATGTCTGATGCGTTTCGTCAGGCCCACGCGCTCGATGATTGCCTTGGCCTGATCGCGGGCCTCTCGCCTGGCAGCGAACCACTGAATAACCCCGTGGGTGACCAAGCGGGGCAGAGCTACGTTCGCCAGGACACTCAACTCCGGAAGCAGATGATAGAACTGGAACACGAAACCTACTTCATGATTCCGGTAGCGGCTACGGGCTGCAGCACCGTTCAGGAATAAGTCGCGATCGCAAAACTCCACCGACCCTTTATCCGGAACGTCCAACGCTCCCAGCAGGTGGAGAAGCGTACTCTTGCCGCTGCCGCTAGCCCCCATCACCACCAGGAACTCGCCACGCTCCGCGTGAAGGGAGGCGCCGCGCAGCACACGGACGACCGCCTTGCCCATGTGATAGGCCTTGAAGAGATTTCGGGCTCGCAAGATCGTCTTATTCATACCGCAGCGCCTGGACGGGCCATACCCGTCCCGCCAGAACGGCGGGAATCAGGGATCCAAGGATTGAGGACAGAACGGCGACCAAGCTGATTCCCAAGACGTCGAGCCGTTTGACAGCACTGGGAATACGATCGAACGTGTAGACCTCCGGATTCCACACCTGGAGCTGTGGGTCCAGTGAGATAAGGAAGTCCTGGAAATCGTTGATGTAATGGACGAACAAGGCTCCGAATGAGTTGCCGAGAACGGAGCCGACCACGCCGACGGACGCGCCATAGATGATGAACAATCCGGCCACGCCGGGGCCAGTGGCACCAAGGGCCTTGAGCACGCCGATGTCCCGGGTCTTCTTCTGGACGATCATGTAGAAAATGCAGCCGATCAGCATAACGGCGACAAAGCAGATTATCGCGAGGATGATCGCCATAAGTACCTTCTCCTTCTCCACGGCGGCGATGAAGGGTCGCTGGAGGTCCTCCCAAGTGTTTACTTCGACGTAGCTCAAGAGCCGCTCCTCGACATCCGTGACCTCGGAGGGCTGGCTGGCGAGGAATTGGTCCCACTCGGTCTCGATTGCCTCGCGTCCAGCAAGGAGATCGATGCCGTTCTGCAAGTCAACCAGCAACTGGGTCGTCCGGGGCTTGGTCTTTCGCCCATCAACCAGCTCCTGTGGATCCATTGCCAGCTTGTGCTGGAGCATCTCGAAGTCGACGTACACGCACAGGCTGTCCTTATCGTAGACGCCGGTGCGCGAATCGTCGGCGTAGCGAACGGGTACGCGGACGGGGCCCTCGACGTTGATGTTACCCGAAGCCGTCAGGGGCACGAGGGTCAGGGCCATCATGGTACCGCGGGGATACGACCGTTTGTACGTGCCGTCACGGCCGCGCTGGTAGATGAGGTCACAGCCCACGATCACACCGGGGAATTCAAGGCCATCGTAGCCGGGCTGATCGTAGGTGAAATCAAAGACGCGATCGCCGGGCCCCCAGCCCAGGACGAAGGGAAGCCGGTCATACGCAGCAATGTCCTCCGGTGTGGTGTTGTCGTCGTTTCTCCATCGAATGTTTGCATTCCGGAGATCGTCCGGGAGGGTAATTCGTCGCCCCGGGAGCCATGTTCTTAATAATGCTTGCAGGCCGTCCGGCAGCGTGAGGGTCTGCTCCTGATCGTCTTCTTTTGTTGCATCGGCAGCGGAGCACTCGGCCCTCAACCACTGCTTGATCACGTCCTGGAGCTCGACAGGCAATGTGATGTCCGGACTTTCGTCGTCCTCAGCCAGTTTGCCTAGCATGCTCCACTCAATCTCGAGCCAGACCCGGATGGTCTCCAGCAAGTCGTCGGGAGCACTGCGCCTGGGAGCCTCATAGGTTTCAGCGGTCTTCCTTCGTGCAGCGCATTCCTCTTGAAGCCATGTGCGGATTGCCCCTTTCAGCTCGTCTGGAAGCGGGGGAAGCCCGGCGAGTGGTTGCTTTTGAGGGCCGAGATGTGTTGTTCCGGGATAGTACCTTTCGTAGTACAGCCCTTTCCCGAAGTCATTTACGGCAATGTATTCCTTGAGCCTGATGCCGACCACCTGGGCAGGCTTCGTATAGGAAACCTCCGGCACGCGGAAGACCGCGTAGTTGTAGATCACGGGAGTGGACGCCTCGACTACGTCAGGCAGGTTTTCGTGAAGACGCTGTGCGAACTCCTCGTAGAAGGGCCAGCCCTGGAGCGTACCGGCATCCATCACGATGTCGCTGAGCAGGCCTCGCGATCGCTCCTTGATCATGTCTAGGAAGCCGCCCATGACGCTCATGACCACCAGGACCATGGCCACACACAGGGCTACGGCCAGGACCGCGAAGACAGCGATCAGCTTGGTGTGCAGGTATCGCCAGGCCATGAACCACTTGTACATGAGCTTTGAGCCTCAGGTGCTTTGGGGCCTCTGGAGCGGGAACAGGATCACATCACGAATGCTCGAGCTGTCTGTCAGAAGCATCACGAGCCGATCAATGCCTACGCCGAGCCCGCCGGCCGGCGGCATCCCATATTCAAGGGCGAGAACGTAGTCCTCGTCCATGACGGCCATCGTTTCGTCTCCTTCGCCGGCCACCTGCTTGCGGAAGTTCTCCGCCTGAATCTCAGGATCATTCAGTTCGGTGTATGCGTTGCCCAACTCCATACCGCATGCGATGGCCTCGAAGCGAAGGGCGATCGCATCATCCTCGGGGTGGCGGCGGGTCAGGGGGCAGATCGCGGCCGGGTAATCGTAGACGAACGTCGGTTGGGTCAAATGGTGTTCGACCGTTTCCTCGAAGATCTCGCTGACCAGCACGGCGTGGTCGATCAGCGAACCCGCGGCGGCGTCCGTGGGCGGAGGGGGATGATCCCCCAGTCGGGTCGTCAGCGTTTCGTAGATGCCCAAATCCCTGGCCTTTGCAAACACGGCATCCTTGTCGTGAATCTCTACGCCGCCGTATTCGGCGAGGAGGTCCGCATATTTGCGGCGATTCCAAGGCAGGGTGAAGTCAAGCACCTGACCATTGAACACCGCAGTCAGGCGGCCCTTATCGATTCCGCCGGCCGCCTCTTCGTAGGCAGCCAGACGCGATTCCTGCGCGTAGGCCTGAGCGGCTTCTTCCCCCTTTTCAGCTTGGAGGCGTTGGACCTCGGCCCGTATGGCCGCCAGCTTCTGTGGGACGGCCTGCTTCGCCGACGCCTCGAACGCGGCCGACACCATTTGCTCGACCCGCTCCATCATCACATTGTAGTCCGCGTAAGCCTCGTACAGCTCGAGCATGGTGAACTCGGGATTGTGTCTTGTGGACATGCCCTCGTTGCGGAAGTTGCGGCTGATCTCGAAGACACGCTCTAGCCCGCCGACGAGCAACCGCTTGAGGTACAGTTCCGGCGAGATGCGGAGGAACAGGTCCATATCCAGCGTGTTATGATGCGTGGTGAAGGGCCGGGCGGCCGCTCCGCCGTAGATGGGCTGAAGGACCGGTGTTTCCACTTCCAGGTATCCAAGCCCCACCAGGTAGGATCGGATGGCCTGGATGATCGCCCCCCGCTGGTGAAAGACGTCACGGACTTCCGGATTGGCAAACAGGTCGACGTAGCGGCGGCGATAGCGCAGATCGACGTCGACGAGACCGTGCCATTTCTCCGGTGGCGGTCTCAGCGCCTTGGTCAGGAACGTCAGGTGGTTGACCCAGAGCGTAAGCTCGCCGGTCTTGGTTTTGCCGATGATCCCTTCGGCGCCGATGATGTCACTGAGATCGAGCTTTTTGACGATGGACCACTGCTCGCCGAGCTCGCTTTTGCTGAGACCGAACTGGATCTGGCCGGTTCCGTCCCGAACGGTCAGGAAGGCCAGTTTGCCCATGACGCGTTTGAGCATGACGCGGCCGGCCAGCCGGGCGCGCATCTCGGTCTTCTCCCCCGCGGCGATGTTCAGGCGGTCGGCCCTTTCGCGAACCGCGACCATCCTGTCGACATCGTCAAGACGCCGACCGTAAGGGTCGATGCCCAGTTCAGTGAGAGAGTCTCGATTCTTGATGCGTTGGAGCTTTAGTTGATCCTCGTCGCTCATGCTCTCGAGTTCCGTCAGGGCGAGGGAGGGGCGTCCTGCCGCACGAGGATGGGATGGTATCAGGGCTTGCAAGGAGGAGCAATCGGGCGTTGCAGCGATCGGCCGTCGTTCATTGGGGCGCCGCTGCTTCTGCTAGGCTTGACCGCTCGGTCAGGAACGGACCGTTGATGGCAGATTGCTGAAAGCCGATCTCTAACGGATCAATCCCGGTTCGATCCAGTCAAAGCGATCCTGGATGTCACCGTTCTGGCCGAAGTCGACGAGCAGATCGAGCCGGCTGGCGTCGGTGACGTTGAGGCGAATCGGCCCGTTCAGGCCGCTCGCCTTGACGCTCTTTTGTTCGAAACGGGTCTGGCCGTCCACGCGGATGGAGACGTCAACGTCGGCGAGGAGGCCGCTTTCATCATCCAGACCAAAGGCCGTAACGAACTCGCGGTATCGACCGCGCAGCTCAAAGGCCAGCAATGAGCGGCTGTGGACGCCGATCCCGCGGTTGAATTGCTCGCCGGCGATCCTCAGCGGGTTGCCCAGCACGTTAGCGTCTCTGCGATAGGGCCAATCAAGGGAAAACATCGGTGTGTGCTGGGCCTCCACAGGTTCGTGAGACGTCAGCCATTCCCATCTTCCCCCAAGGAACTCGATCGTTGAGACCTCCTCCAGGTCGAACTGGACGACTTTGCCGCGCAGCCACCGCGCTTCGATCTCGTCCTGCCGCCAGCTCACCGACGAGGTTGTGAGGCGTCCCCCGTGTCGGAGATGGACCACGGCACGCTTCTCGTCGGGTGCTTTGCCAGGCTGATTAGCGAAGCGCGCCGCCAGGATGAGGTCGATCGATATCTCCTGCTCTCCAAGGCTCGAATCAAAGAGGATCCGATCGCCCTTCACGGCGGCGATGAAGCCGCTCAGGGCGTCTCCATTGGTGAGCAGGATACGGTCTTCGCTAAGTGTGCGTGGTTGTCGGAGGAACTCCAGGCGGCGATCACTCCGCGGCTGACCCATCTGGTCAGCCTCGAAAGAGGCGACGATCTCGAGCGGAATGTCAATCACCCCGAGGACGGGGGTGTTTAAGCGAAAGGTGTCCTCGTCTTCTCCCCTCAGGCGACCGTAGACGACGTCTCCGCCGATGGTCGTGACTTTCACGCCTCTGGGCCTTGCGGGGGGCTTATCTCCGGGCACGGAGATTCGCACCAGCTCCTCCGCAGGGATGTTTTTTTCGGTCCCATCAGTAAGCTGCAGACGAAGCCCGCCTTCCAGGGAAAGGTCAAGCAAGCGGCCCGGCAGTGCGTCTTCACTGATGGTCTTGACCACAACAGGGGGTTCTGAGGCCGAGGCACGATCGGCGCAAAAAGGCACGATCACGACAAGGAGTGTCGTCAGCGAGATCAGACCTTGCTGGTTAGTTGCTCGCGTCATCATCACTTTTGAAAGATCGGCAATAATCGATTGGGCATTTGAAGAATGATCAGCGCCATGGACGTCCCGTATTCGTTACCCGCCTGCCCGCGCCAGAATCCCTCCGGATCCTGGAGACCCAGGAGTTCCTCGCGCGCGGCGGGAAACCAGGTTTGCCAGTATTCGTCGCCTGCGAGGTACATCGCCTGGGCGGCGTAATAGTGACCGTAGAAGTAATGACCGACGGTCTGGTCCTTAGGGGGGGTGAACCGAAGCAGGTATTGGAGGCCGCGCTCGATCTCTTCGCCGGTGTAGATACCGGCGTATTGCAGCGCGGCGACGCCGGCCGCGGATCGTGCGAAGGCCGATCCGCCGCTGCTGAGCATGTAGCGAAAACCACCATCCGGATTCTGGCTCTGACGGACGTATTGGACGGCGTTGTCAATAACGGCCTTGTCGACGTAGATGCCGGCGTTTCGCGCGGCGCGCAGGGCCATGATCTGGCAGATGGTAACGGAGATGTCGGCGTCGGCACGGACGGGTTGGTAACGCCAGCCACCTTCGTCGTTCTGCGTGGTTGCGACGAGTCGCACCGCGCGGCGGAGCGTCTCGCGGACGTCGGGGCGGTCGGTCATGCCGTAGACCTCGGCCAGAAACAGCGTGGCGAAGCCATGCCCGTACATCGGACCGTGTGAGGTTTCGGCTGCCAGCAGCCCGGACTCGGATCCGTGCGCGACCACGAACGACACACAGTTGTCAACGGCCTGTCCGTAGCGGCCCCGCCCGGGCGTATTCCCGTCCGACAGGAAAGCGAGACCGGCGAGGCCGGTCAGTCCCACGTGCGGGCCGTAGTGGGACATGCTCCCGTACGAGCCGTCCTCGGCTTGATGTGCCGCCAGCCAGGCCAGGCCCTTCTCGACGGCCGATCGCAGCTCAGGTGTCATTTCCGAACTCTGTGGCGCGGCGTGAGAAGGGGGCTGGGCCGCCTCAGCGACCGCCGAAATGGCAGCGCTGATCGCTATGCAAAGCAACACGGCAGGCTTCGCAAAGGGATGGCTTCCGGCCGAGCACCGGTTGGCAGAGTTCTGAGTGGAGAATCTCACGGCCTTTCATCCGATTGCTGGAGCGCGCGGTAATAGCGCTCGATCATTTCGCGGTAACGTTCGAGGAACTTTTCTCCGCTGCCCTGAATCACGGCATCGCGGTCGCGTTCGGGCAAGCTGCCCCACCCTCGACGAGACTCATCCAGTTGGCCGGAGGGCAAGGTGCCGGTAGCGTCGACCTGGCCTGCTCCGGCGGCTGAAGCGGCGTCGGCGGCATCAGCGGCTTGGTCTGCTTTCGACTCTTTCCCCTCTTCCTTGTCGGGAGGGGGTGTCCCTTCTCGCTTGTCGGACTTGGGCCGTCCGCCCGAGCTTCGTTGGGGTCGGCGTTGAGCGGCGGCGATCTTGATGGCCTCTTCGAGACGATCCATGATCGTCGATTGGACCGCCTGCGTTTCTTCGCCCGGGTCGTACTCGGTTTCCAGCCGTCGGGCACTCTCATTCATCAGGCGGATCACCTCCGACATCAGGTCGTCGTCCGAGTCGGACGTGGCCTTTCGGATCAGCTTCTCGCCAAGCTCTTCCTTCTCTTTGTCCTGATCCTGGGCGGACGCCTTCGGCGGCTCCTGTGCGCTTGCGGGCGCAAAAGAGAAGAGACCCGACGCGAGCACTGCAATAAGAACGGGCAGCCATCGACCGGGTGAGGGCCCTACACAGCGGCCAAGCTGGCGGGCAAGCCGTGAAGTGCCGTTTGAGGCCCCACACGCTGCAACGCCTGGTCTGCAAAAGCCGGGGCTTTGCTGTCTGTCGATTAGCGATTCCATCATGGCTGCCTTGCTCTTTGGGTTACCATTTCAGTCAGTCGGCGAACCTGCGCCTGGTCCTCGCCCAGCGTCTTGAGTTCCCTCAGTTGCTCTTCCGTAGCCTCCTTCAGTTCGACGGTCTCCCCGAGCGAACGGGTCCTTTCGGTAATGTCGGCCTGCATGGCCTTGAGAACGAGCAGCTCGGCGATGGTCGGGACGGGTTTGCCCTGGATCGCGCCCGCACCACCGCCGCCGCCGCCGCCGGCCTGCTCCACGAACTCGGAGGTAAGCGGCATCGCCTGGGTCTCCTCGATGGCGTCGATGAGCCGCTCGAGCTCGCGCACGATACGCTCCGTAAGGGCGATCAGGTCCTCGTCGATTTTCCGGGAAGTAAGCCAGGTCCGGCTCGTCTGCATCCAGCCGGTGACTCGCTCAAGCGCCCACTCGTAGACGACGACCTTTTGAAGCTCGGGGCGCAACTGCTCGACGAGTTCCAGCACGTCGGATTGCTGCCGGGAGAGGCGCGTGGCCTGACGAGCTTCGAGCCGGGTGATCCTGCCTTTGGCTTGGACGTCATCGAAAAGAGAATGCACACCTTCATTCACTACTTTCTGTGCTTCGAGCATTTCGCTCAGTTGATCACGGATCTCAGCAAGCGAGCGGCGGAGGGCTTCCTCGTCGGCCTGACGGGACAGCTCTTCGAGGATCTCCAGGGCCTTTCGCAGAAGGGCGAGCGCGGCGTCCTGTTGTTCCACGGCGCCCGATCCGTCCTGATCTCTCAATCTCATTTCCGCTTCGCCCATGGGTTCAGCGGCCTGTCGGACGGACTGGGCGGCCTCAGCTCCGCGCGGAAGGTCGGTCAGTTCCTCGCCCAGCATGCGGGCGTTGCGGGCCAACGTGCGCTGGCGTTGCTGGAAATCCTCATAAACCGCCTGATCCGCGTTCATCGTCTCGGCTTCGGCAGTTGCGTCGCGCAACGCCTGCTGCTGCTCGATCAGTTGGGTCACCTGCTCCTCTGCGTCGGCGACACGCTTGCGGAGCAAGGCGAGTTCGCGTTTTTCGCGATCCTTGAGCGCGTCAATCATTTTCTGAATGCCGTCTTCGGCCAGCTTCTGGTCCAAGGCGGCCGCTGCGGCCCGATTCTGTTTCAGCGCCTGCCCGGCGGAGCGGAGCCTCTTGGGTACTTCGCCGGCTTTAGCCGCGCGAGCCGCGGCCTGAACAGCGTCCGCACCCGACGGGTCCTTGTCCTGAAGTTGCCCAGCTAACTGCTGCATTTTGGCGAGAAGCTGGTCGACCTCTTCAGCCAACTGCTCTTGTTGTCGCCGAGCGCGATTCAGCTTTGCGGTCTCTTCCGGAGAGAGCGACTCGACCGACTTGCCTACCGAGCTTTTTCCCAATTCGGTCGTCTGTTCCCGGATCGATCGTTGACGATCAAGGAAACCGCGCGTTTTGGTCAGCAGACCGTGAAAGTCGCCCCACTGCGCCATTGAACGGATTAGCGTGCGCAGGCGATCGACCGCCTCCTGTTGAGCAATGGTTGTCGCTTCGAGTGCGCGCTGCTGGTCTTCGGCGCGTGTGCGGTCGCGGGCTTCGTTCAAGCTGTTGGCCGCCGATGTCATGGGATCGGCGGCGACCTCCTGCAGGGCGCCGGCAAGTGATTCAATCTGTCTGCGAAACTCCTTGTCGCCGGCCTTGTTGAGTTCCATTCTGCGGTTCAGGTCGAACAACCGGCGGGCCAGATCGCGAGAGCGGCGCACGAGCCTGGCCTGCCTGCCCGCGAATCCGTCGACATGTTCCCGCTCGACCTCTGAAAGCGGTTCAGACGGAGGTGTGTTGCGAACCAGCTCCCGTGTGCGGTCGAGCAATTCGGCCTGATCGAGCATCGATCGGCGAATTCGATCCTCCAGAAGAACCAGGTCATCGCGAATGCGGACTTCGAATTCGGCGTCGCTGATGATCTTCAGGCGCATCGGCGCGGAACGTCCGACTTGCCCGGTTTCTCCAGTCAGCGTGCAGTTGTCGGTGGCGACGGCCTGGAAAGATATGAAATCGCCGGGGGCCAAGCCCAGCGGCTCGATGGACCAGAGGTATTGGGCCTCGCCTTTGACCGCATTCTCGCTGGTGCCGCGGACCAGACGATTGGTCAGCGATACGGTGCCGGCCTGCTCAACGCCCGCGCGGCTGATGTCCAGCTCCAAGCCGGTGATCCCGAAGTCATCTTCCACGTTGACGTGCACGGGAACCGAGCCGGTGGGGGTCATCTCCGTGACAGCCTTGGGTTCCAGGATCGTCACAACAGGGGCCTTATCTGGGACGGCGACGATGCGATGCTCTTCAACGCCGCTGTTCTCCAGGCCGAACTCATCGACCAGGACGATCCGGAAGCGTGCATCGCCCATCACCTCGAAAGCCGCGGACAGATTGCGCCGGTCTTCGGCGTGCGCGGTGAAGGGGATGAAGGGGCCTTCTTCGAAGTCGAGCCCGATTCGCCGGTCATCGAGTTTCACCGGCGTCGGCTTGCTGGAGCGGACGTCGAGAGTGATTTGCGCCGCCACAGGTGCCTGGACATCGCCTTCACGGAGGTCGAGGATACGCGGGGGACGATCGAAGGCATAGGGCGGTGGCCCGACCGTAATCGTGGCCTCTGCGACTTCCGGACGAGGGACCGCCGTTATGTGGAATGGACTTCGCCTCGTGTCGGCATCACCCGCCTCGAACCAGCACGTCAAGTCCGTGGTGACTGCGTCGATGGTGGCGTAGAACGAATCATCCTTGTCGCGTCGCATGGCGAGCTTGATCTTCGATGCGTCGGGCTCGCGTAAGTGGACCACGCCCCTGAGGTCGCGGTGAAGTCCCCTCGTGACGCGCATTCGTACGGTAATCGATTCTCCGATAGCAACGACCTCATCGTGCGTGATCGGCTCAATGGCCACCCTTCGCGGCCATTCGAATTCACCCAGCGGGTACAGGTAGCGAAACATCCCGGTGCTCGCCCAACCCGGAGCACAGGCGACAAAAACTGCCAGTACGGCTATCACCAGCACGAAAGCCGAGGTGATCCTGGCCAAAGGCTTCAGCGTAAGGGCGGCTTCGAAGGGCAGGTCGGCAACCATGCGGTCGGTATCGGCGATAACCCGATCCATCATCTCGGTCGAACCGGCCTCCCTGTTCTGCAGGAAGTTGACTGTGCTGGTCACACGATCTTCAAGATGCCTGAAACGGCGTTCGAGTCTTCCGGCGAGCTCGTCGATGCCGAGTCTGGCCTGCAGGGGCCTGACGATCCAGTAAACAACGGCGATCAGGAGGCCAACGAGGAACGTGAGGGCGATGACGATACGCGGCACGGCAGGCAGTTCGAGAAACCAATCCAGCGCCAGGATCGTGAGGAACGCAACCACGCCTCCCGCGCCCACCGCGCAGAGGCCGTAGACGATCAGTTGCGTACGAATCCTTCGGCGCAACGCGTGCAGGCGTGTGATGAGTCGCGATTCTTGCATGACGCGTATACCCTGCGCTGCTGCGCATCGCCCGGCCGGCTAAAGCAGCCTGAAGGCTTTCCTCAGGATCCATTCTAACGATATCATTAAAGCGAAAAGAATCAGCACCACTTTGGAGTCCCACAACGGCTCGATCAAGTCGTCCGGTATTTGGACGCTGCGATCCTGGATCTCGGAGAAGGCGGACTGAAGCTCATCAAGGTCCAGGACCTTTCCGTTGGTCGCTTCAGCCAGCCGCGAGAGGAGCTCATGATCGGCGTTCGGCCGGCGTGCCTCCAGGTCGGGTTCATCGACGCGGATCACCGCGGAGGATTCTCGTTCGCCGGGGCGTGGCGCGATTTCTTGAGCCTTGATTACGAAGCGCCCGACGCGCGGCGGAACCACGGTGCCTTCAAACAGGTTTGATTCCGGAGCGAGGCGGTACGCTTCGAAGTGGGCGGCAACGAAGCCCTCCTGATCGCCAAGGACCAGAGGCATGACCTCGGCCTGCTCGGCCAACAGGTCTGAATCGAAAACGGTCACCTGCGTCTGGACGCTCTGGCCGTAGCCGTACGAACGCCGGTCGGTACGGATGACGAACCGTCTGTCCTGCGTTGCCCGCTCAGACTGCATAAGCTCCCGGATGACAAGAACCCAGTAGGTGTCGTGGAGCAGCTCCCCGGTGTGTCTGCGCCAGCGCCACGTGTCGTCGGTGGCCTGGAAGAAGATCTTGCCTGCACCATAACGGCCCAACACAAACATGGGCATCGGACCGGATACGCTCTCCATGGTTGGGTGTTCGGCGAGCACAGCCGCGGCGGGTTTGGGGCCGAGGGTGCGGGCGATCCAGTACAATTCAGGCAACGCGTCAAAGACGGCATCACTTCGCTCTCGATCTTCAGCAAAGCGAAAGACGCGGCTTTGTTTTCCTTCGAGGGTCAGCTTTGCGTTGAATCCGGTTTCAAGCGATCTGTCGTAGCGGCCGAGAAACTGTGGATCGATCCGGATCGGTATGAGCTTCTCGAGCGGCGTGTCCAGGTAGCGATGTGGGGCGAAGCGCTGCCCGGCGATAAGTCCGAAACCGCCACCCTCGTCACCCACGAAGTCGAGCAGCATCTGCATCTGAGCCAGCGAAAGCCAGCCGGCACGGGGATCGACGTCGCCGAAGAGCACGACATCGTAGCGATTGAGTTCCTCGCTCGTCTCGGGGAAGCGTCGGATGGGTTCCGTGCCTTCCTGCACGAATCGCTCGTCGGCTTCGAGCAACAGCACGCTCAATTCCATTGTGGGCTCGCGGAGAAGCGCGTTCTTCAGGTACCGATATTCAAAGCGTGGATACCCTTCCACGTAGAGCACGCTGAGTCGTTCGTCGAGAATAGCGACGTCGATGCGATCGGCGTTGTTATCGGTAATCACCTCTCCGCTGAGCGGTTCGACTTCGACCCGATACCGCACCGTTCCTGTTTGATCGGGCTTGGTCCGCAATTCCAGGAAGGCGCTTGGGGAATCCGGGGCAAGCACGACCTCCTCGCTGGCGACGGTCAGGTTTGAGCGTTCGTCGACCAGATGAACCGTCAGGTGCGTGGCTTCGGTCAGGCCACGGGCTTGAACTTCAGCTTCGATCGCCAGAAGGTCGTTGACGAAGACGCTTTCCTCTGCGCGGAGGGGGCCGACATCGATGTCCGTTGGGGCGACCGGAGAGCCGATGCGAAGTGCGTAGATTGGCACCTTTCGCCCACGTGCAAGAGTAAGTGCGGTGGGCAGGCCGCCCGGCTCAGTTGATTGCCCATCGCTGGCAAGGACGATGGCGGCCAAGCGCCGACCGCCTGCTCGCTCGATGGCGTGCCGGATTGCCCCGGCGACGTCGGAGCTCGGGCCGTCTGCAACAAGGTTCTTGAGAGACTCTGTTACCGTCTCAAGCTGCTCGGCTGAGGCGATAAACGCTTCCGCCTGGGCCGTGTCGGAGAACGTGTAAAGCTGAAGGCCGTTGCGTGAAGTCAGTGCCCTCAGGGGTGCCGAGTCATCAGCAAGAAGAGCGCGCCTGACCAGTTCGAGACGCGCGTGTTGCTGAAGCTCCGCGGGCGACGCCAGCCCTGCACCACGCGCCACCTTGGATGCGAGGGCCTCGTCCGTGTAGTGGTCCGCCGCCGCCATGCTCATGGAGGAATCAACGACGAGGGCTACGTGCGAAGGCTCCACCCGGTTACGTTGCCAGACGAGAACGGGCTGGCAGACAACAGCAACGACGAGCGCGATAAGCAAACATCGAATGCCGGCGAGAATGATGCGCTTGGGCGCCGAGGTACGTTCCCGCCTGTAAATCTCGCCGATGACGACTACAGTGAGCAAGGCGCCGCCAAAGAGAATCCAAGCCTGAATAGGGCCCTGCCACTGCAAGGAGAGTGGAGCATGCTCATCGATGCGTATGTTCTCCAGGCCCAAAACCCATTCGATGAACTTGCCCAAGGGTGCCTCTCCCTCTTCAGCCACGCTCGCCGGCATGCCTCTTGTCAGTCCCGGTCAGCGGCCGACATCGCCTCCATGATGCTTACGGAGCTCATCGTTCCGCGCTGAATCGCATGGCCGTCAGCGATTCGTACAGTAGAAGACAGAGCACCATGTACAGCATCGTGGTGGCCCATTCGCTGGATTTTCCGGTCGTGGTTGGAGCAGTCAGGTCGCTCTCCTCCGTAAGGAAGCGCACGCCTTCTCCCAGCGCAGCCCTGACGGCCGATTCCGCTGCAGGCGTCAGTTCCGACTCGATTGGATCAACGTTCGCCGCGAACCGAACCAGATCCGAGCCGATGGCAAACGTGAGCGCGCCGGCCTGCTCGATCGGGCCGTACCGCATCGCGAGCGATTCGCCCTGCGGCACGAGCTTTCCATCTGCGATTCGCCCGTCGGCCGTCGTCACGCGTAAGGACAGTGAAGCCTGCGCCGGCGACAACGGCTCGACGGCTGCTTCGCCGACAAGCACGTTTCGCCGCTCGCCGTAGGGCGGGCAGACGTAGGCTTCCAGCTTTCGCATGAGTGAGACGTAGTCACCCTTAGCCGGCAGGTTGGTCCAGTCCGTGTTGGCCGTCGTGGTGACGACGGCAACGCGTCCCAGCCCCATATCGGATACGACGATGGCGGGATCATTGTTTGCATAACGCAACACAACTTCCGCGCGCCTGGGGTCCGCATTGATCGACAAGTAATTGTTGACGCGCGCGAGAAACAGGCCGCTGTCCGGCAGGTCGGCGAACTCGCTTACGACAGGATGCCGCAATTCATCGTTCTTGAACGTTGTGAACGGCTCGCCCTCACTTCCACCGCGTCGCTCTCCCAGTTGCCCAGGGAGCAAGCCTGCCCCTTCCGCGTAACCGAGGCGGTTGTAGTTATCGACGTTGACCAGATCGCCCATGAACAGGATGACGCCACCGCCGGCGAAGACGAACGATTGTAGATGTCTCCATTGCTCGGGCGACAGGCGTTGCACGTTGCACAGGACCACCGCGTCGTAGTCGGTCAAGGCTTCGGACTCGAGCTCCAGTTCCGTAATCAGCTTCGGCTCGATCAGTGTGTTGTCGGTGGGGTTCACTCGTGGGGCGAGCGCGGTCGACAGGTAGCCGGCCTGGCCGTCCAACGGCACGCTGCCCGGTCTCCCATCCACAAGCAGCACCGGCGCTGTGTCCCGGACCTCTACCGACAGGTAACGCTCGTTGTCGTCTTCCAGCGCGTCGGCCACGCGGGGCAGAAGCCTTGCGGTCAACGTGTACGTGCCCGGGGAAGCGAACGTAGCCGGCAGGCTTGTCAGAACCGACTCGCCAGGCGCGATCGGCGGCAACTTTGCGGCGCGAAGAATCTGTCCCTCCTTTTGCAGCCTCAGTTCGCACTCGCGGGCGCGCGTCTTGCTGAGATTGGTCGTCTCGACAAGAACTCGAACAGGTGCGTTCACACCGATCAGGCTTGATTCACACATCAGGCTGGTCAGGGCCAGGCCGCCTTCTTCATCGCCGATACGAAGCACCGTGAAATCAGCCTCCCCGGTGAGTTGCCGGCCCGCTCGGATGGTGGCAGAAGCCGCAGCTTCGGAGCCGGTCCCCCACTCACGGCTCGGGAGGTCTGAAACGAGGTAGACGGCGCGGTTGCCCTCGGCCACATCGGAATCCTTCAGGATTCGTCGGGCCTCGGTCAACGCCCCCGCGGTATCCGTTATCCGTTGCGTGGGCCTCACACTCGCGAGACGCTCACGGACGAATCGCCGATCGTACGAACCATATTCAATCACGGCCTCCGCCGGATGAGCCAGCGTGATGAGGCTTATTGCGTCGGTCTCTGGGAATGAAGCGATCAACATCTCGGCCGCCTTGCGTGCCCGTTCGAATCGACTGACCCCCTCGGTATTCACGGCATTCATGGAACGCGAGTTGTCGAGAAGAATGGCGTGGTGAGATCGGACCGTGCCCAGGAAGGGCAGGGAGGAGGCCGCCATGTAGGGCCGGGCGACCGCCGCGCAGAAGAGAATGATCGCCGCCACCCGAATGAGCAGCAGCCACCACTGTTCCATTCGCATACGCCGAATGCTACGCCGGCTGGCTGCGAGCAGGAAGGACATGGCCGCCCAGGGCATGCGACGGTACCTGCGACGATTGATCAAATGGATGATGACGGGGATCAGTCCCGCGGCCAACGCCCCGATCGCGAGATGGGGGTGAATGAATTCGAGGAGGGCCGCTAAGGTTCCGGTCACCATTAGACGGTTTCCTTGCTCATGACGCGCGAGAAGCGGTGGCGAATCCGCGAGCTGCGCGTAGCGAGGTACGCGCTCAGCGCGACATCCAACGGCGAGGACGTGTTAAAGGTGACATAGTCGATGTGCAGTTTTCCGCAGCCGGTCCGCATCGCCGTCTGAAATCGCTCCACCTCTTCGAGGTAGCGTCGCCGTAAGGATCCAGGTTCGGTCAGCAGGTTACCCGTCTCCTCAAGTCCCGCGAACTTCGTAGGCCCGCGGAAGGGGAAGGTCAGCTCCGCGACGTCCCACAGGTTGAACACGACGGATTCCTGTCTCTTGTGGCGGAGCAGCTTCAGCCCTCGGAGGATGTCGTTCTCGTCGTCGAACAGATCGCTGATGATGAAGATGAGCGTGCGGTACGTAAGGCGTTCGGCCAGCTCCGCGAAGAGTCGTTCCATCGAGGTTTTCGCGGGCCCGACTTTGCCATCCATCTCCTGGACGATTGCCTTCCAATGATGCGGGTGGTTTGAGGGGCGAACGAAGTGGCTTATACGCTCGTCAAACAAGGCCAGCCCGACGGAATCATGTTGTTGCAGCGCCAGATAGGAGATGGCGGCGGCAATGGAAATGGCGTACTCAAACTTGGAGAGGGCCGATTGAACCGACTGGAAGCCCATGGACTCACTCGCGTCCACCACGAGCATCAGGTTCAGGTTGGTCTCCTGCTCGTACTCCTTGATGTAGTACTTGTCCGTCTTGCCATATAGCTTCCAGTCAATGTGCCGCAGATCGTCGCCCTGAACATAGCTGCGATGGTCGGCGAACTCGATGGAGAGGCCGCGATGCGGGCTGTGATGCATGCCGGAGAAGAAGCCTTCCACGATCATGCGGGCGCGCAGCTCGAGATTTCCGATTTTGGCGAGGGCTTTCGGATCGAGGTACTTTCGGTAATCCGTCGCGGCGTCAAGCATGATCCGGCTTTCGTGGTGTGCTCGTGGAGACCCTGTCGAAGTTATCAGAGGCTTTGAGCAGGAAGCTCGGCTCCACGCAGTCCGCTTCGGACGAAGCGGTTCGAGCCCTCCTTCGGTTACGCGTTGGCCTCGTCCTCAGCGAAGACGCGACCGGCGATGGCCGGGTCCATCTTCGCAGAGGGGTCGGCGGGTATCTCCTTGATGAGCATATCGATAATGTCGTCGCTTCTGATCCCATCCGCTTCAGCGTTGAAGTTGGTCAACACGCGGTGACGAAGCACCGGATGGGCCACCGCGTCGATGTCTTCCGTCGATACGTGGTGGCGCCCTCGGAGAATGGCTCTCGCCTTCCCAGCCAGGACGAGGAACTGAGAGGCGCGTGGCCCGGCTCCCCACGATACGTAGTCGGAAATGAAGCGGGGAACCTCACCCTCGTCCACCCGCGTGGCGCGGACCATCCGCATGGCGTAGCGCATGACATGGTCTGCGCACGGCACTCGGCGAACCAGGTTCTGCAGGGCGATGATTTCCCGCGGTCCCAGCGTGCGTTCGATAGACACATCCTGGGGTGCGGTCGTCATTCTGACGATCTGAAATTCCTCTTCTTCGGAGGGGTAACCGACAAGCACCTTGAACATGAAGCGATCAAGCTGGGCCTCGGGTAACGGATAGGTGCCTTCCTGCTCGATGGGGTTTTGCGTTGCCAGCACGAAGAAGGGCCTCGGGACCTTATGCGGGAAGCCGGCGGCCGTTACCTGACGCTCCTGCATGGCCTCCAGGAGGGCGGCCTGTGTTTTGGGCGGCGTTCGGTTGACCTCATCGGCCAATACCACGTTCGCAAAAATCGGCCCATTCACGAAACGAAGGGATCTCGTTCCCGTGCCCTTGTCTTCTTCGATCACCTCGGTTCCCGTGATGTCCGAGGGCATCAGGTCAGGCGTAAACTGAATCCTGGAGAAGCTCAGCGACAGACAGCGGGCCAGGGTGCTGATCAGGAGTG
>CP070718.1:979543-981816 GCA_020350565.1 Phycisphaerales bacterium | reverse complement strand
GATCCTCCAGCCGGGCGATCGGCGCTACGGACTTTTAACCGCATCGGTGTCTCGTTGCAATCGGCAGGAACCGGGGCTACACTCACCTGCTTTGTGAATTGCGCGGTCAGAGGACTGGAAACGAATGAGCGGAAAAGAAGATAGGTCGCCACAGGCCGATCCGGCGGCCGGGCAAGTTCATCCTCCTGACGGCCCGCCAAGCGGCCGGAAAGTCCTGATCATCGGGCTCGACGGCGCCACCTGGAACGTCCTAAAGCCCGTCATGGACGAAGGCCACATGCCCCATCTGAGGCGAGTGGTCGATACCGGAGTATCCGGCGTCCTGCACTCGACCATTCCCCCGATCACGCCGGCCGCGTGGACCACGTTCCTCACCGGCAAGAATCCCGGAAAGCACGGCATCATCGACTTCGAAAGTTACAATCCCCAAACGAACAAGCTCGAATTCAACAGCACTTTGCGGCTCAGGAACCTCCGCAACATCTGGCAGATCCTCAGCGACAAGGGCCTGAAGGTCGGAAGTATCAACATTCCGATGACCTACCCTCCCATTCCAGTCAACGGCTTCATGATCAGCGGTTTCGAGACCCCCGGACCCGCGGCCGATTTCGCCTACCCCCCCGAGTTGAAGCCTGAAATTCTCAAACGCTGGCCCGACCCCACCCTTCGCGCCAAGTGGCAGCGCAGAACCTTCGGCGGTGATCGGTTGTTCGCGGAGAACCTGGATTACATCGCGCGCAGCTTCCGGCAAGGCGCGGACATGACGCGCTTCTGCGGTGAGCGGTTCGGCTGGGACGCGCTGATGGTCGTCCTCAAGCTCACCGACAACCTCCAGCACAAAACATGGAAGTACATCGACGAGCGCTGGCGTGACCGCGATCCCAAGCGCAGAGACATGGTGCGAGCCTGCTGGAAAGAAGCGGACAATGCCGTCGGTGACCTGCTGGATTACGCCGAGGCCAACAAGGCTCGTGTCCTGATCGTTTCCGATCATGGCCACGGCAGCCTGGAGGGAAAGGTTCAACCCAACCTGTTGCTCAAACATTGGGGCTATCTGGTGTTACGGGGTGGCACGGCACAAGGCGCCACAAGGACCAGGCACCTCTTCGACCGCATGCTGGGCAGGACGAGGAAGTTCGCACGCGAGGGCGATATCCTTCATGATCTGGCCGTTGATTTCACGCAAACGAGAGCCTGCGTCATGCACGCCGGTATGGCCGGCTTTCTTTACATCAACCTTGAAGGGCGCCAGCCGTGTGGCATCGTGCCGCAATCCGACTATGAAAACCTACGCGAGGAACTGAAGGACCGGTTCCTGGGATCGGAGTGCCGCGTCCGCGATCCTGAGGGTAATTGGATCCAAATGCTCCGCGACGTTCACAAGCCGGAAGACCTGTACGGCTGCTCCCGCAAGGATCAACCCTGGCTGCCGGACCTGATGCTGATTCCACACGATCCGCTCGCGGCCATCCGCAAGAAACGCGGCAGCAAACCGGTCCGCTGGCTCTCACGGCGAAGAATCGAGGGAACGCATCGCCCCGAAGGGATTGTCGCGGCGTGGGGCCCCGGCATCAGACGCGGCGCGACAACGGAAATGAACATCGCCGACTGCGCGCCGACCATCCTGGCCATGCTCGGCTGCGCCATTCCCAACGACATGGACGGCAAGACGGCAATCGATATCTTCGAGGAAACTCCGAAAACCGCCTATGAGCCGGCCCAAGCCGTTGCCGATTCCGCACCGCCGGAGGAAGCGGCCTTCACGGAAGAGGAACTCGCACGCGTCTCCGACCGCCTCAGCGACCTTGGCTACCTGGAGTAGTCTGGCCGGCCGGTGCTCGTTCCGCTTCATTCTGAGCTGCATCGGATTCTGAGGTCTTCCGCTGAGGCTCCTGCGCCTTGTCTGCCGCTTTCGGTTGCCTCTTCTTAGCCTCTTCCCTTGCCCGGCGCTTTTGTTCCTGTTCCTTCGCAAGCGCGCTCTTCACGTTCTCCAGAAGGGTCTCCTCCGGACGAGGCTTCTTGACCGTCTCCCAGAAGCGCTGGGCAACGAGGTCCCAGAAATCCATCTCCGGAATCGCGATCTTGCTCACCTGATGATTGGACACGTATACCACCGGCGTCGATTTCAACCCCATCAACCTGGCCAGATCGGTGTCCTCTTTAATCCGCCGGCCTACCTCTTCGGATTCCATGTCCTGCTTGAGCTGCGCCTCATCCAGACCCATCACGCGAGCGAAGATTTCCGTGGTGATCATGTCCTTCTTCAGGTACTT
>CP070718.1:967938-979443 GCA_020350565.1 Phycisphaerales bacterium | reverse complement strand
CTTCTGAGAGCGAGGGAAGGGCGCCGGTTTGAGCATTCTCCAAGTGCGCCCGCTGGGATCGTGAGCCGGCTTCCTGCCTGGTGGTCGCGTTGACATCACGCCTGGATGCTGCGAGCCCGAAAGGGCCGGTTTAGAAACTCAAACAAGGAGGATGCGAATCATGGTTAATATTACGCTGGAGCAGGCAGAGGCGGCCGCACGGGCTGCAGTCGAGAAGTCGCGTCAGATCGGGGCGAAGATGGACATCGCGGTGGTCGATGCGGGTGCGAACCTCAAGGCCTTCGCCCGGATGGACGGGGCGTGGCTGGGCTCGATCGACATCGCGATCAAGAAGGCGCGCACGGCGCGTTTCTTCGATATGAACACCGGCGAGATCGGAAAGCTCTCGCAACCCGGCGGTTCGCTGTACAATATCGAGCATTCGAACGGTGGCCTGATCACCTTCCCCGGCGGCGTGCCGATCAAGAACGGGGCCGGCGAAATCATCGGAGCGATCGGCGTCTCGGGGAGCACCGTGGAAGACGATCACGTGGTGGCCCAGGCCGGCGTCGAGGCCGTCTCGTGATCATTGGCATCGGGAGAATGTTAGCACGGCGGCGTACCGGGAGCGCTTTGGGGAATCTTACGGATTCAGACTGATGAGAGGCGTAAACCTACTGATCGCAGGTCTTTTGGTCGTTGGCGCGCTCGCCATGAGCTGCCAATCGTCCAATCGCTCCCGCTCGATCGAGCAGTGGCGCAAGCTTGAGGCCGGCATGTCCAGGTTCGATGTGCGGATGCGGCTGGGCGAGCCTTATCGAAAAGAGGTCAACCCTCTGGAACCACTGGCCGGGAGCCAGCCGCGGCTGGGCGACTATGAACACTGGTATTACGGGCCGCGCATCACGGATGGCAAGCTCGTCTTCAAGAACGGGCGACTCTCAAGCTGGCTCGAGCCGGAGTTCGCCTTGCTGCCCAGATAGGACCAGGGGCATCCCCAAGACGGTCAGGAATGTGCGGCGAATCGGACGGTCTCCTGGGTAGTCCGGGGGCGTGGAAGCCGTGGATGCACGGTTTAACAAATGAGAGCGTGCGACCCGAGACGCAGACGCACGGTCTGACAAGTTAGACCATGCCACCCGAGACGGGGACACATTGTCTCACGAGTTAGGCTGTGCCACCCGAGACGCGGTGCACAGGAGCGGGATCAGGAAAGGATTCCTGTGAGAAGGCGTGCGAGAAGGGATTCTCGCACGAGCGTAAGCGAAGGGATTCTCGCACGAGCGTCCTGACCGGGGCAAGCGCTTTACTGGGGGCCGCCCTTTTCGTTCAGAAGGGCTTCTTCCGGGTCGCCGTACTTGGGGCGGTACTTGGCGATGAGCTTGCGGATGCGGGCCTGGTCAGGCTCGAGCTCGAGAGAGCGGTGCCAGTGCTCAAGGGCCTCGTCGCGGTAGTCCGGGCGTGATTGATCCTTGAGATACTTGAGCATCATGATCGAGCCGAGTCCAGCGTGGCTTCGAGGCATGTGAGGATCACAGAGCAAGGCGCGCTCATAGCTTCCGGCCGCGGCATCAAACTGACGCATCTGAAACAGGCAGTAGCCCAGCGCCTCGTGGGCCGGGGCGAGGCTCTCATCCATCTTGATGGCCTGATGCAGTGCCTGCCGGGCCGACTTCAGACGATTCTGCTTCATATACGCATTTGCCAGGTTGACCAGAACGAGGGGCTGGCGGTTGTCGCGCTCCAAGGCCTCCTTGTAGGCGCGGACGGCCTCGTAGTACTTGTCCTGTGAGTCCAGGGCCACGCCCAGGTTCACGTAAGCGTGGGGCCGATTCGGATCGATGTCGATCGCTTTCTGAAAATGGTGAACCGCTTGCGGGTGATCCCCCAACTGCTGATAGCACACGCCGAGATTGAGCTGGGCCTCGAAATGCTCGGGCCGAAGCTTGATCGCGTGCAGGTATGCCTGGATCGCGTCTTTGATTCGCTGTGTAAAGTGGTAAAGCTGAGCGAGGTTGAGGGTCCCCTGGAAGTCGAACGGGTCGAGGCGGATCGCGCTGACGAAGGCGTCGATCGCCTGCTCATACTCCCCCATTCGCCGGTAGATGACGCCCATCTGGGAATGGGCGACGGCCAGTTGCGGATCGAGCTTGGCCGCCTCCCGAAACTCGAGGAGGGCCGCCTCCAGATCATCCTGCTGTAAGTAGACTCGACCGCGATCAACGTGGCGCTCCGCCTGCCACTCGGCCACGCCGTGACAGCCCACGATCAGCGTGCCAGCCATCATGCATGCTGAAAGCAGGAGGACTCCGCGAGGCCTGGAACACAGGGAGCGGATCATCGGATTTTGAAGGCAGGTAGCGATGCGCATGGCCTCTTGATGACTGGTTCTCGCGTCGCTTGCGAGATGCGGGAGGCCACTGGGCACCCCGCTTATGACTCTCCGTGTCACCCCGGTCCACCCATTTTGCCATTCGGGGCGCGTGCAATCAAGCAGCCGCTAATGGCAGCGCCGGGCTCGGGCGCGTCCCCCCTACCGGATCGTATCGGACGGGAGGAACCTGTCATCTACCCCTCAGACGTCGCCCACGGCCGGGTTGGCAATCTGAAAATGCCAGTCTACGATCCAGCGTCGACTGAAAGCTGATCCGGACTTGCGGCGAAACGCACCGCGGAGAGTTTCATTATATGCCTGACAACCACCTGCTCGCCATCCCCGTCTACAACGAGGAACCTTACGTCGCCCGGGTCCTCGACCAAGTTCGCTTGCACAGCAAGAACATACTGGTCGTGGACGACGGCTCTACGGATAAGACGCCGGCGATTCTGGAAAAACAGACGGACATCAGCGTAATCTCGCACCGTGAAAACCGGGGGTACGGCCAAAGTCTGGCCGACGCTTTTCAGTTTGCGCTGGACGGCGGATACGCATGGCTGATCACCATGGACTGCGACGAGCAGCACGAGCCGGCCTGCATTCCCAGGTTCGTCAAAGCGGCAGCCACGGGCTATGCCGACGTGATCAGCGGCACGAGGTATTCGAACGGACATTCCCATGACGGTCCGGCCCCGAAAGACCGACGTGAGATCAACCGGCTCATCACCAACATGCTCAATCAGCGCCTCGGGCTGAACCTCACCGATGCATTTTGCGGCTTCAAAGCCTACCGCGTGGAAGCGCTGAAACACTTCCGCATCACGGTGCCGGGGTATGCGATGCCGATGCAATGGTGGGTGCAGGCCGCTCGCGCGGGCCTTCGCATCGAGGAGCTGCCCGTTCCCCTGATCTACAAGGACACGCCGCGGCATTTCGGCGGCGCCCTGGACAACCCGGTGGTGCGACTACGACACTATCTGGAGATCTTCGAAACGGAGATGACGAAGGCTTCGACGCCGCTCCCAGAGACGTGTGGAACGTGCCGTTTAGCGTGTTGATTTTGGATGGAGCTCGACTTCACCAAGCTGAAGACCCCTTCAGGGCATGGGAGCACGCTGGTTCTGCCCAGACCGGTTGAACTGCCCGGCGCCGTGGAGGAAGGCGGCCGTCTTCTGCGCGATAGTAAAGTTCCCCTCCTGGACTCGACGATCGGGGAATGGCGACGGCGGACCCGTGAGCGCATCGCGGGCACGGACGCGCGGCCCATCCTTGTGACCGGCCACCAACCTGCCTTCGTGCATGCCGGCGTCTGGGCCAAGCATGTGGTCGCCTCCCGGCTCGCGCAGGCCTTGGACGGAGTCGCCGTCAATCTCGTCGTCGACAATGACGCACCGCGAAGCACAAGCCTCGAAATCCCCAGGATAAAGGGTGACCGGGTCGACGCCGTTCCGGTTCCGTTCGCCTCGCTGCGGTCAGGGCAGGCGTTCGAACAAATCCCACGACAGCCGGCCGAGGTGACCTCGCGTTTCGAGGGGGCCGTGCGCGAAGCCATGGGCGATCGCTACGAGCGTTCACAGTTTCCCGTCTTCTTCGAGAGCTTCGGAGGCATCCGCCGGGACGCTCGCGACTGGGTTGACCAGGCCGTGGCGGGTCGAAGGGCGATCGAAGCTCGCTTCGGCGTGCGGCTTCAGGACAGACGAGTCAGCGATCATTGGTGCAGCCCCCTGCTGCTGGACATCCTGCTCAACGCCGGTCGTTTCCGAGAGGCTTACAACCAGGCGCTGGCGGACTATCGCCGTGCGAACAAGGTACGGGGCCTGCAGAGGCCGATACCCGACCTGATCCATTCCGAGGGCAGCGTCGAAGTGCCGGTCTGGACCTACCGCGAAAACGAGGTCCGCAGGCGTCTTTTCGTCAAGAGGCTCGGCGACACCCTTCACCTGTTCGCTGACAATGAGGAGCGGATCGGCGAAGTCAGAGCGGGCGAGGTGAGTCAGTGCGATCACGTCCAACAGGTATTGGGGCATCTGGAGGGGTGGCGATTCAGACCTCGCGCGCTGACGCTGACGATCTGGGCCCGGCTGCTTTTGGCGGATTTGTTCATTCACGGAATCGGGGGGGCCAAGTACGACCGGATCAGCAATCGGATCATGGCCGACTACTACGGCGTCACCCCTCCCCCGATTGCTTGTGTGTCCGCGACCCTGCTCGTGGACCTGCCGCATAGCGACGCAACAGCTCAATCGGCGGCCCAATTACGCGCCAGACTCCGCGACGTTCGGTTCAATCCTCAGCGTCACCTGCCGGTCAACGGGGATTTGAGGGGGCTTGTCGCACGTCGAGCGGCGGCCGTACGCCAGTCCATCCAGTTGCGCCGGAATCGTCCCTCCGACCATTCCGCCCGGAGGGGTGCTTTCAACGAAATCCGAGCCGCCAGCCAAGCGATCCTCAACGCCCGCCGTGAGGTGATTCAGCAGTTCTATGGCGAGCTGAAGGAGGCGCAGCGGCGGCTGCACGATCATCAGGCCGCGATGAGCCGGGAATATTTCTTCGGTTTGCACTCCGATCGGGCGCTGGAGGACCTGTGCGACGCCCTTCCCGCAATGGGTGACTTTGGGGTATAGTACCGCAACCGACTTCTCGGAAGGAACGTTGCGGCCGGCGAGCGTCGGCCCACAGAACCGCGGTTCCCTTCTCCATAGGCGAATGGCGGCAGCAGGGAGAACGAAATGAGCGATGAACCATCAAAAGGCAAGCTGCACATCGACACCGATTGGAAAGAAGAGGCCGCCCGAGAGAAGGAGCGTCTTGCCGCGCAGGAGAAGCTGGAGCGGGAAAAGGTTGGCGCACACCCGCAGGAAGTTGCGGGGCTCTTGGATCTGGTGAATCTGATCGCCATGCAGGCGGCCATCGGTTTAGGGGGGGCGAAAAGCCCTGACGGAACGACGATCCCTGCGAACCCCGAAGTGGCCCGCTACCACATTGATTTGCTCGAGGTGCTCGAAAAGAAGACCGAGGGAAACCTGACGGAGGAAGAACAGCGGATCCTCAGCTCGGTCCTTTACGAGCTACGGATGCAGTTCGTTCACGTAACCTCTGGGAAGGTGCCACCGCCTGAAAAGCCACCGGGTGAGACCTCCTGACAAGAACGAACGAGTGATGTTGAACAAAGTCGACCACCAGGGTCGATGAAGCGAATAGCTCCGGCCTTCCCGCCTCGCTCGATTCGGGAAATCGAATTCCAACCGGCGCGCCGGCACCGAGCAGGCGCAACGACCGCGTGGTCAAAGCGGCGTCATACACGGGATCGCCACCTGTGGAGCAGAGCGTGCAGTAGTCAGACATGCTGATCCCCATACGAACCGAGTCTCCCATCAAGCGCACCCCCTGGGTGAACGTCGGCCTGATCACGGTTAACGTGATCCTGTACATGTTCTACAACCAGGGTCTCGGCGGCAAACCGTTCAAGCTCTTTGTCGATACGCGTCTCGTTCTTGACACGGCCGGACCCCTCCTCCATCAGTTTGTCACGTACCAGTTCGTGCACGGCGACGTCTGGCACCTGTTCGGCAACATGCTGTTCCTATGGGTGTTCGGGAACAGCGTTAACGGCAAAATGCGCGATGTGCCGTACCTGTTATTTTACCTGGCGGGAGGGATTTTCGCGGGGTGGTTGTTCGCGGTCCGGAGCGAGGAGCCGACGCAACTGATCGGCGCTTCCGGAGCGATCGCGGCGGTCACGACGGCCTACCTGGCACTGTTCCCTCGAAGCCGGGTTCGCGTCCTGTTCCTGTTCTTTTTCATCACGTGGTTCGACCTGCCGGCCATGGTGATCATCATTGTGAAGATCGTCATCTGGGACAACATCCTGGCGCCTGGCATAGGCCCTGCCATGGAAGGACAGGCGGTCGCGCACAGCGCGCACCTTGCCGGGTACTTTTTCGGCTTCGTCGCTGCGATGGGGATGCTGATGCTCCGCGCCTTGCCAAGAGACCAGTTCGACATGCTGGCACTGTGGAAACGCTGGCACCAGCGTCAGCAGATCAGGCGTACGCTCGCGGATCCGGAAGCCGCCGCCCGGGCCCGGTTCGGTTCTGCGGCACGGGTGCCGCCGACAAGCCCCCAGGAGCAGGCCCAGGAGAGCGCCTACATCGACGAGATCACCGGTCTGCGCGGAGAGATCCACGAGAAGCTCGGCACGGGTGACGACTCAGCGGCGGCCTCGCTGTTTGAGAACCTGATCGAGAAGGACCCGGAACAATGCATGCCGGAGCGGGACCAACTGCGGATCGCCCGGGAGTTCTACGCCTCCGGTCGGTATCCACAGGCGGCGGCGGCTTTTGACCGCTTCGTCACCCGGTATCCCGACTCCTCGGAGGCGAACGAGGTCCGCCTGCTCCTAGGGATCATCTACGCGCGCGACCTTCAGCAATACGACGCGGCCGACAAACACCTCACCGAATCGATGAAGCGATTGAAAGAGGAAAACCGGCGTGCACAATGTCTGGACTGGCTCAAGGACGTCCGGGCGGCCCTGGGGCGCCCGCAACCCGAAGGATAGAACGGAGGCTAGCCATTTCTGAACTTGCTTACATCAACGGAACGTTTTGCCCCATTGACCAGGCCAAGGTCTCGATCGAGGACCGTGGCTTTCAGTTCGGCGATGGGATTTATGAAGTGGTCGTATCCTACAACAAGCGACTCTTCCTCTTGGATGAACACATGAAACGGTTGCGGCGCAGTGCCGCAGCCATACAACTCGATTACGACTTCGACGGCGCCCCCCTCGAACCGATCATCGAGGAGGGGCTGAAACGCTGCGGTCTGACCGAGGCCATGGTGTACGTGCAGATCACACGCGGGGTAGCCCCCCGGGCTCACCCCATCCCGCGGGGGATCCAGCCGACGGTGGTGATGACCTTCAAACCACTGCCCAAGATCCCAGCGGATCTGCGGCAACGGGGCGTCAGCATGATGATCGCCCCGGAGAAGCGATGGGCCCGCTGCTTCATCAAAGCGGTGACCCTTTTGCCCAACGTGCTGGCGAAAACGGAAGCGGTCCGGCGTGGCTATTTCGATGCCATCTTCGTCACCGATTCCGGCGAGGTCCGTGAGAGCACTTCCGCCAATGTGTTCATTGCAAAAGACGGGCAGATTCTCACCCCGCGGCGTGATGAGTCGATCCTTCACGGCATCACTCAGGGCTTCCTCATGGACTGCGCAAAAGACCTCGGCCTGGTCGTGGAAGAACGAGTGGTCGATCTGGAGACCTTGAGAGGGGCGGACGAGGTCTTCCTGTCCGGAACGACGGTCGAGGTTCTGGCGGTGACCTCGATTGACGACGAGCCCGTCGGCGACGGGCTGGTGGGCCCCATGACCCGCCGCCTTTATGAAACCTTTCGCGTGCGCGTGAAGGAGGAGTCGGATGCGGAGGGTCTGTGCAAACCCTCCCGCAGCCTTCCGACAGTCTAGCGGCACGGAAGGTCCATCACCGATTTCTGCCAGAAGAGCAACGCCCCATAAGCGCCAAGCTTCCGAGGTGGTCGCGGGGGAAAGCGTCGAATAGCCAGTAGAAACCCTGACTGGCGCAGGACGACGTTCTCCCAGGCGCCGCCGTCCCCATCGTTCAGTCAGCCTTCCCAGCCGCCGATAGAGCGCATCGGATGGAAAGGGCGCCTGCGCGGCCGGCTGTTCCGAGTGAGAAAGCGGTGCCTTTCACCCTAGTAAAAAGGGATTCCACCGATGGACGTTCGCTACGTCAATCCGTTCATTACCGCCACGTGCAACACGTTTCAGGCGATGTGCGCGACGCCGGTGACGGTGGGAAAGCCAGAAGTCAAGACAGGAGAGGATCCATCGAGCGACGTCTCCGCGATCATCGGCTTTTCTGGCGATGCCACCGGTGCGGTCGTCCTTCACCTCTCCTTCGACACGGCGGCCAAGACGGCCACCCGATTCGCGGGAATGGAGATTGATCCCGAGCATCCGGACTTCGCTGACGCGCTCGGCGAATTGGCCGACATGGTCGCGGGCGGTGCAAAGGATCATTTCGAGGGGCTGAACATCAACATCTCGCTTCCCAGCGTGGTCGTAGGTAAGGCCCACAGCGTCTCGGCCTCCAAGAGCGCCCCGCGTCTGATCATTCCGTGCAAGACGGACCTTGGCAGTTTCTCCGTCGAGGTTGGAATGGTTATGGACAGGGCGCCCGCGCGGATCAAGAAGCTTGAAGCAACAGGAGCGATGTCGTGAAAATCCTACTGGTCGACGACTCCCGCACGATTCGCAATATCCAGAAAAGCGTGCTCATGCAACTCGGGCACAATGATATCGTGGAGGCGTCCGACGGGTTGGAGGCACTGGATCAGTACAAGAGGGAGTCGCCCGACCTGATCTTCATCGATTGGAACATGCCGAACATGGACGGCATCACGCTGGTGCGCAAGATTCGCGAGATCGACAAGAACACACCCTTGATCATGTGCACCACCCAGGCAGAGAAGTCGCGGGTCCTGGAAGCGATCAAGGCCGGCGTGAACAACTACGTGGTCAAGCCATTCATGACCGAGTCCCTGGCCGAGAAGATCACGCAGACCATGGAGAAGGCGAAGGCCACTGCTACCGCAGGTTAGTCCTCGATCCAAAACGCCCTCAAACGTAGACCACCGGTCGTACGAGGCCTGAATTGCCCGCCGCTCCTTCGGAGTCCGGCGGGCATTCGTCTTCGGGCGACGGCAGCTTCGCGTGCCGGCGCGCCCTTGCAGGCCCCTTGTTGATGTCCCTCCGAGTGGCTAAGCAACCGCGCGCGAATAAGCGCCAACCGTGGCGTCCCCACGGACGCTCTCTTACGGTCGCGTCTCGGTTTCGTGGTGCGGAATCGCGCACTGTGGTTTAGATTCCCCAGCGCTGCCGCGATTGGCCACCATTGCCCTGGCACTGACCTTGCCAACGGGCAGGCCATGCGGATAAGCTCTCCTGACACAAAGGTGTTCAAGCGTGGCTTGACAAGATTGAGGAAAAACCGTGATGACCCTGCAAGCACAGGCCATGGCCGGAAAGATGACAGGCAAGGAACACATTGATCTTGTGGAGCAGTACGCGGCCCACAATTACCACCCCCTGCCGGTCGTCGTGGCCGAGGCGGAAGGTGTCTGGGTGATCGACGCCGACGGTAAGCGGTACATGGACATGCTGGCCGCCTATTCCGCGGTGAACTTCGGGCACTGCCACCCCGAGCTGCTCGATGCGGTCCGGCAGCAGCTTGACCGGGTGACGTTGACCTCTCGGGCATTCCAGAACGATCAGCTTGGGCCCTTCTGCGCGGCGCTCGCGGACCTTTGTGGGATGGAGATGGTCCTGCCCATGAACACTGGGGCCGAGGGCGTCGAGACGGCCGTCAAGACCGCCCGCAAATGGGGCTACACCAAGAAGGGCGTGCCCGAAGGCAAGGCGAAGATCATCTGCTGCGAGAACAACTTCCACGGGCGGACGACGACGATCATCAGCTTCAGCACGGATCCGCTTTGCCGGACCGGCTTCGGTCCGTTCACGCCCGGGTTTGAGATCATCCGCTATGGAGACATCGGTGCCTTGCGGAAGGCGATCGATGAGAACACGGTGGCGTTTCTGGTTGAGCCGATCCAGGGTGAGGCGGGCATTATCGTTCCGCCGGCCGGCTACCTGCAGCAGGTTCGCGAGCTATGCAGCGATAAGAACGTGCTCTTCATCGCCGACGAAATTCAGTCCGGGCTGGGGCGATGCGGCGCGACCTTCTGCTGCGATACGGAGAACGTCAAGCCGGACGTCTATGTGCTCGGCAAGGCCTTGGGCGGCGGCATCATGCCGGTATCGGCGGTCGTATCCACGCGTGAGATCATGAGCGTCTTTCAGCCGGGCAACCATGGAAGCACGTTCGGCGGCAACCCGCTGGCCTGCGCCCTGGGCAGGAAGGTTGTCGAGATTCTCCGGAGCGGCAAGTATCAGCAGAATGCCAGGGAGATGGGCGCGTATTTGTTCGACCGTCTCGGGAAGATCAAGTCGGACAAGGTGAAGGAGATCCGTGGTCGGGGCCTGTGGGTCGGCATTGAATTCCACAAGGAGGCGGGCGTCGCCCGCAAGTATTGCGAGCAGCTCATGCAGATGGGCATGCTTTGCAAGGATACCCATCAGCAGACCATGCGCCTCGCCCCGCCGCTGTGCATTACGAAGGACGAGATCGACTGGGCGCTTGAACGGCTGGAGAAGGTGCTGGCGTAAAGCGTGCGCTTGAAACAGCAACACTCGAGGACGGAGTCACCAGGGTGAGTTCAAAACTGAAAGGCCGCCATTTTGTTTCCATGCTGGATTTGTCGACCGATGAGATCCACGACGTGCTGAAGACGGCGAAGAAGCTGAAGGAAGATCCGCATGCGATGGGAAAGAAGCCACTGAAGCGCAAGACGCTGGCGATGATCTTCCAGAAACCCTCGCTGCGTACTCGGGTCTCGTTCGAGTCGGGCATGACGCAACTTGGGGGACACGCGATCTACCTTGCGCCCACGGACATCAGCCTGGGGAAGCGTGAGACGACTGAAGACATTGCGATCGTTCTTTCGCGGTATGCTGACATCATCATGGCGCGGGTCTTCGGGCACGATATCGTCGAAGACCTGGCCAATTATTCGACCGTTCCAGTCATCAACGGGCTCAGCGATTTTGAGCATCCTTGTCAGATCATGGCCGACTTTCAGACGATTATCGAGCGGAAGGGCAAACTGGAAGGCGTGAAGGCGTGCTACATCGGCGACGGGAATAACGTCGCCCATTCGCTGATGTATGGTGCCGCGTCTGTCGGCATGCACATCACGGTCATCACGCCTGAGGGCTATGAGCCCAAGAAGGAAGTGACGCGCAAGGCCGCAGAGATCGGCGTGGACAGCGGTTCAAAGATTCTGGTGACGAACAAGGTATCCGCGGCGGACGGCGCCGAAGTGCTGTATACCGACGTCTGGGCCTCGATGGGCCAGGAAGCGGAGGCCGAAGAGCGGAAGAAGCTCTTCGGACCCTACCGAATCGACGCGGCGTTGATGAAGATCGCGGACCCCGAAGCCGTCATCCTGCACTGTCTGCCAGCTCATTACGGCGACGAGATCGACTACGAGACCTCGCGGCTG
>CP070718.1:953263-967838 GCA_020350565.1 Phycisphaerales bacterium | reverse complement strand
GGTCTCCTGGCGGGCGATGGCGCCTCACCGATCCCGGGCCAGACGGAGGACATGGCGTCGGCAATACTGGCGGGGCGGCCCGTGGTCTCTCCGCCAACCAGATTTACGCCTGCAAGTGAATCGACACCGCCCGCAGGTCGCTATAATTATAGGCCTATCGTCGCGGATTTCCGATCGCCCCCAACCGGGTTCGACCGGCCCAGCGAAGGAAACCGCGCTGCTTCGGAGTGCCAACATGAAACGATCGCACCCGTTTCGCACCGGCCGTTATGGCGGTTCCCTGTTCGTCGCGGAGTTCATCCACGCGTTGGGCATCGTGGACCTGTTGGCGACGCCCATCGGCGTGATCACGATGCTCGCCTTTCGCGTGGCCGAGGGCAAGCCTCAGAATGCCGGTTTTACCGCTCTGCTGATCGTCGCCTTCATCGCAGGAATCACCCTGGGTGGGCTGTTGCTGGGAATGTCGGCACTGTTGCGCTACGTTCACACCCTGGCACGCGAACGTGAGCGGGCCCCGCAGGCTCGGGCAGAGGTTGACAAACCGGTCACCTACACAGCCCCGGCCGCCGAGAACGGTGCCGTAAAGGTTGTAAACGATCAGACCCCCACACCGGCCTCGAAGGAGAGGAAAGGTGACACGCAAACGCTGTCCCTCCTGCGGGAAATCCGCGACCTTACGCTGCTGCCACCCGAGGAGCGGAGGCCGGTGGCGGACCGCGTTCGCACCTACCGCGAACGGCAGGCGGCGGAATCCGTCATCGACGCGATCAACTTCCGCCAGATCGCCAAGGCACGCCTGCTGCTCAACCAGTCGGTTGCCGCTTACGGCACGAACCCGACTTTCGAGCGTCTGACTGAGAAAATCCAGGAGGCGGACGTTCGCAATGAGCCTTTGGACTATGAACGCACCAAGCGCCTGGCAGAAGAGGCCATCGGGGAAGGCAATTGGGCTTTGGCGGAGCAGTACGCTCACGCGGCCTTCAACGACCATCCCGAAAGCGCCCGCTGTCGCAAGCTGTGGGACAACGCCCGGCGGGCGCGGCTCCACGCGCACGTGCAGGAAAGCGCCAATCACCATCATTGGAATGAGGCCCTCGCCGCGGCCGAGGAATTCCTCGAACGTTTTCCCGAGAGCGTTGAGGCCGAGGCGCTGCGGGACCAGCTAGACACGCTACGGGCCAACGCGGAGATTCAACAGCGCAAGCAGTATGAGAACCGCATCAAGGAGCTGATCGGGGGCAAGCAGTATGAGGAGGCCTTGCGCGTCGCACGGCACGTGATCGAGCACTTCCCCGGCTCGCCGCAGGCCGAGGCACTGCGGGGACAGGTTCCCGTTCTCGAAAAGTACATTGCCGCGTCATAGTCATATACGCGCCCACGAGGCGCGCAAGGATCCGGATGACACTTCTTGTCACTTCGCTGAGGGTCGACACGCTGACGGACGTGGAGCGTCTGTGTGCTCGAGCCCGGTCCGGCGGTGCGGAGGCGATCGAGCTTCGGATCGACACCTATCGTGACCCACCAGAATCCCTGGCCGCTTATCTCGCTGAACACGCTGACCGAACGTGGATCCTGACCTGCCGCGCCAAAAGCGAGGGAGGCGGATTCGAGGGCAACGATGGCGAACGCATCGCCTTGCTATGCAAGGCTCGCGGCCGCAATGACACCTACATCGACTTTGAATGGTCACACTGGCGTGGTCTAAGTGCGGACTTGCGGAGCAGCTTGGCGGGAGGCACGGGGGCAGAATCACGCACCGACCTCATCCTTTCCACCCATGACTCCACCGGCGTGCCGCTCCACCTGACTCAACTGGTCGAAGAAATGCTCGCGGTGCGGCAGGCTGCGATCGTCAAGATCGCGTTCGCCGGGCAGAGCATCAACGACAATTTCCCCGCCCTGGATCTCATGCGCCAACATGGCCGTCGCATCACCGCCACTTGCATGGGGGAGAACGGGCTCATGTCGCGGGTGCTGGCGGGAAAGCTGGGAGCGGCCGCGACCTACTGCAGCCTGTCGGAGGACCTGCCCACGGCCGCAGGGCAAGTGACCCTCAGGCAAATGCTGGATCTCTACCGTTTCTCAGAGATCAGCGCTGCAACAAAAGTGTTCGGCGTCATCGGCTGTCCGGTGGCCCAATCGATGAGCCCCTTGCTGTTCAACCACTGGTTCAGGCGACACGGCGTCGATGCCGTCTACCTCCCGCTGCCGGTGGACGAGCATGAGCAGACGTTGCGGTCTTTTCTGGACGCATGCGTCAAGCGCCCCTGGCTGAACGTCGGCGGCTTCAGCGTAACCCTGCCGCACAAGACCGCCGCCCGTCGATGGGTCGGCACCGGTGCAGGCGCGTCGGCCGCCCGAACCGATGCGGTCAACACCCTCGTCTTCACGCCGGACAAGAAGACGACGGGCTACAACACCGACAGCGAAGCTGCCATCGATTCGATGACAAATGCACTTGGATGCGACCGGACCGGTCTGAAGGGCCTGTCGATCGACGTCTTGGGCAGTGGGGGTGTCGCACGGGCCGTGGTCGCGGGTTTACAGGCTTGTGGTAGTCACGTCACGCTATTCGGCCGTTCGGCGGACCGGACGCGAGAGTTGGCCCGCGCGTTCGACGCTCAGCCACGTCCCTGGATCGATCGAGCTGCCCGCCGGGGCGAGGCCCTGATCCACTGCACGAGCATCGGCATGTGGCCCGACGTGGACGAAACGCCCATGCCGCCCGTCTCGCTTGCCGGCTGCAGACTCGTTTTCGACGTGGTTTACAACCCGCTGCAAACGAGACTGATGGCCGACGCCGACGCCGCCGGGGCGACGACCTTGGGCGGTCTCGACATGTTCGTCCGCCAGGCGGCCAGACAACTCGAATACTGGACCGGCGTTCGTCCCGATCTGGAAGAGGCGAGGAAACTCGTCGAACGCAACATCACCGGAAAGCGAGGGGACGAATGAGTGCCGGCCGGGATGCATCGCCACAACTCGACCCGGGCTCGGGAAGGCCGGAAAACTCCGGGAATGAGGCCATGCTGCTGGCATTGATCGGCTGCCGGGGGAGTGGCAAGTCCTCCGTCGCACGGGAGATCGGCTCGATCACCGGTCGCGCATTCGTCGACACGGATGAAGAAGTCATGCGACGCGCGGATCGGTCTATCGCCGAGATCTTCGCCGACGAAGGGGAAGCCGCCTTTCGCAGGCTGGAAGCCGAAGTGATCTCGGAGGTTGTGGCGAAACGATTTGGCGTGATCAGCGTCGGCGGCGGCGCCGTCCTGGATCAGCAAAACGTGGAGCGGCTTCGTTCCGTCGCCATGATCGTCTACTTAACGGCGACACCCGAAGAGCTCTGGCGCCGGATCGAGGTGGACCAAGCGACGCGCCAAGCCCGTCCCGCCCTGACCGGGCATTCGGGCCTTGAAGAAATCCGGCACGTCCTCGCCGAACGTTCGCGGTTATACGAGTGCGCCGCCGATTCCATCGTGGACACAATGAACAAGAGCCCCAGGCAGGTGGCGGAAGAGATCCTGGAACTGCACAAGACAAGCCAACCGAAGCGCCCCCGCGCGCCGGGGGAGCCAAGAGCCTGATCTACCTCTGCTCGCCCTCCTCGACTTCGATCTCCTCTTCATCCTCCGGGGGCGGCAGTGGGTTGTCGAAACCCTTGCGTTCGCAAATGGCTTCGATGATGGGGCGGAACTCCCTGATCACGTAATCATCAAGGCGCACTTTCACCGCTTGGCCATTGAGCATGTAATGGAGTTCGAGCCAGCCTCTCTTCTTGTACATTTCCGCCGAGAAGCCGGTCATGGCATCGAAGGGGATGGTCGGCTTGCCGCGGACGCTCAAACCGCTTTCGTCCAGACGCACACGCGTCGTCAGCACCCGGATCAGTTGGAGGAGGAGGGCGATGCCCACAGGAGCCAGGCCATAGGCCATGCTCTTCTGGAAGAATAGGTCCGTACCGCTGTGGCTCGGACCGTCGATCCATTCACCCAGCGTGATAGCATCCCCCTCGACCTCGACGGGTAACGAACCTGCCGGTCCGAAGAACAGCACCATGTTCTCGTGTTCCGGATGGCGATATGGCTCGACTCCGAGGCGCGCGGAGAGTTCGCTGAGGGAGCCTATGGACTCGATGCCTTCAACGCTCTTGGCCGTGATTTCCTTGTGCAGCGTGGGCGGCGGGTCGGGCACTCCCACGCCGAGCTTGTCTTTCAGCGTCCTCTCCATGTTGTCGCGGGGATAGGCATAATAAGCGTCGCGAAAGGACCACGCCGAATAACCCCCGAACAACAGAAATAGCAGGGTAGTCCGGATGATCCGCTCCAGGGTGGTCCCGGAGATGATGGGTGTCATCAATCCGCCTCCCATACCGGTACCCCGACTTTGCCGGCACTGCGAGTATCGACAAGACTTCACATCCTCATGCGGGTATCATTCCGCCGATGGCGCAACATTGCAAGCGCCGATCGTCCGACGAGAGCAGCACAATTTGTCGATTTGCCGGTTGAAAACGCGGCCCTCTTGTCCAATAATCTGGGCGGCAATCATCATCCCTGACTCTTGAGCAGAGAAGCCTCCCATGAGCACAAACCTCGGTGCCGTGTGCGATGATTTTTATGTCAGCTTCCGCCTGTTCCTGAAGCTTCAATTGCAGCCGGAGCGGGAGACGCTGCTGCATTTTTTCGATCGATTGCGCAAGGCCTATCCGGGACTCTGCAAGATGCAGACGCGTGAAGAGGGCACGGTCATCGTGGAGGAGGAGCCGGACGACTCCGGCTCACGCCGCTGGGTCCGCATCGACCGTGACAGCCTGCGTTTCGGTCATTTCGCGCCGAGCGACCTCGATGACGTCCGCCGCTTCAGTGACCTGATCGTGACACAGGCGCCGTTTCACCTGACCTTCAGCGACATTGATTTTGATCATTTGGAGCTGATCTACGGTTTCGACCTCGAGTACTGCGGCAACCACGACCAACTGGTGGCGGAAACGCTCTGGGGCGATCAGGGCTCCGGCGGTTTCCTATTCGGTGACAGGACGTCTCATGTCATCGACGCCCAGCCTTACTTCGGCATCGCGCTTTCTCCCGAGTGCGACTTGCAGGCTTATGCGGAGGTCAAATCGCGGACCAGCACGTACGAGGTCCGCAACGCTTCTTACGAGCCGCAGCCCATCAGCATCTTCCTGACGCTCCGTAAGTACTGGGGCGTGGACAGGCCGGCCTCGCTGCGCGACGCCGTAACGCTGCTCTTCGACAACGCTGACGAGCTGGCGACCGACATCATCGTCCCGAACTTCGTCAATCCACTCGCCGCGGCCATCGCCAGCCGCTCCTGAGCGCCCCGGCGCCGAGCGTCGGACACCTGGCGCGAAAGGTACGCCCCTGGTCCGAGAATCCCTTCTCGGACCACGTGAGATTTCGAGCACGTTGCCCCGTAATCAGAGTATCGCCGGCCTCCGTGCCGGCGGCGTGACTCATCTGCGGTGGGCAAAAGCGAACCGGCAAGGACGCCGGCTCTAATTTGATAGCTTCTGCTGGTCGGACCAAGGTCTCCTTGTCTAACCGCGCGACGCCGGAAGCCCCTCCGACGGAGGGCATGAAAACCCGTTCTCAAAAGTCTCAATACTTTACTTTGAAGACCGGCGCCAGTGCCAAAGCCACCACCATGGATACGATGAAGAAGTAGAGGATCCACCAGTCGGCACCGTAGATGTAGGACTCGACGCCCGGATAGTCGATCTCGATGGACCGGACGCCTGCCTCGGTGGGAATGACGGATTCGGCGGGATAGAGAAGCTGACTCACCCAACCGGAGGTCGATCGCTTCGGGTTGACGCGCTGAAAGCCCTCGCCTACGACGACTTCCTTTTCCACGGTCGTCTCAGCGACGCGGAACTTCAAGGTATGGATGCCCGGCGTACCGGCCCGAACACGCCAATAGACCTGCTCCTCGCCGGCGATGGGGCCGACCTCCACCTCCAGGGCCTCGCCCGCCTCAAGTGTGGGCTCCTCGAATTCCGGCAGCTCCTTAGACAGTTCCATCTTCACCAGCGTCTGCTCGCCGGGATGCAGAGGACGCCATTGGTACCAAAGCCCCATCTGCGCGATCAACATCACCATGGGCAGAAGGAGGATCAGAAACGGCACCAGCACGTAGCGCTGAAGTCGGCAGATCGCCCAGAGCAATCGCCCCTGTGTCTTGAACGTCACGCCAAGCTCGTCCTTGTACAGCTTCAGCGCCAGCAGGTTGGCCTTGATGTCGTCCTTGACGCGGACGATGGCGTTCTGATTGGACATGTACTTGAACGCGAGCAGGAGCAGAAAGCCGAAAACCGCGGAGATCAGCGTCAAGCCCAGCCACTCAGGCAGCGACTTGACCACCGCGTACACCTCATCGGAAGCGGACGTGACGATCGGATTGAGCACCCGCAGGATCGGCGACAGGACCGGATTGACCAGCCAGACGAAGCCGGACCACAGCCAGGACAAGAGCGAGCCCGCACCGTGCCATAGCCATTGGACGGCGTAACCTGCGTTCAACAAGAGCCAGTCAATGGCATCCATCATTCAGGTCCCGGTCTGAGCCCTCGGTGCTTGCAGCCTAGTCGACCTGCGACACAGGTCGCGGTGCGCCCAGCGCACACATGCGCACGCGGATTCCCGGATCATTCTATTCGAGGTAACCCAGGCCTTTCAGGCGCTCGACCACCTCCTCATCCGTATCGGCGGTTTCGATCTGCGCCAGCTCCTTTTCGATGATGTGAACGATGAAATCCTCTGCGGAGGGATAACCTGCCACTTCCGCGACCTGCTTGACGCGTTCGTAGAGGCTGGAATCGATCTTGATTTTGGCCATCAGGTGCTACTCCAAATTCACATCATCATGCGAAGCGAATCGTCTACCGACGTTCCCGGGAGAGACGAGTACGCCGCCGAAAAACGAATCACTCGTAGCCGGCGCGTTCTCGCGCCGGCATGGCATGCTTTCGCGCGAGCCCGATCCATCGGCCATGGGCTCGTAAATGAGCATGTCTCCTCCATCGGTTCGTGGGTGGTCCCTGCTACAGCAGGACCCGCCCGGTCATATCCTTCGGCACTGGCAGGTCGTACGTCTGCAGAATCGTCGGCGCCAGGTCAACCAGCGCCGGATCGGAGACCTTCAGGGGCCGATTGCAGAAAATCACGCCGGGCAGTTGCTCAGCCGCCATGCAGTGGTCGGCGCTCCAGGCGCTGTCATTGTCCGTGACGATGTCGCCGTCGACGACCGAGCCGAGGCCGGTCGCCCACGAGGATCGGTAGCCGCGGGCGTAGCCGATGATCAGATCCGGGGCGTGCTCGGTCTCCGGGCCATGGTAATCCTGGTCCGTTCGATACACGTTGGCGATCGGCCGTTCTCCGGTCACGGGATCGCGTACCTCCAGCAGCCCCTCACGAAGCCTCTCGAGAAGTTCGTCGGCTTGCGATTGCGTCACAATGCCGCTGCGTTCTCGCCCCATACGGTTGAGATACAGGCCGTTCAGCCCCAGACCGTACGCCGTCGTCCTGCTCCAATCGACCATGTTCTCTCTGCCCATACGGGGGTCGATGAGCGATCGGCAATGCGGCGGGTTGATGAATCCGTTGTCCCGCAGCCACGTGTTCAGCTCGAACTGCCGGCCGAAGTTGCCGAAGCCGTGGTCCGAGATGGCAAATACGAGAGCCTCCCCACCGTAGCGGTCGAGGATGTCCCCCATCATCTCGTCCATCCGCTTGTAAAGGTCCTTGATAACGTTGTTGTATCGCTTGGCCTCTTCCGGCGAACGCACCGGGTGCTTGTCATCCGTGTCCCACCAGAACATGTGAGACTGCAGGTCGGTGCTGGAGAAGTAGAAGAAGAGGAAGCCGTCGTCGTAGTTGCTCAGAGCATAGTTGAGCAGGTTGAAGCGCTCTTTCAGTACGAAATCGGCCTGAGTCTTGTATTCGTCGTCGTTGAAGACCTTTTGCTTCAGGGCGTTGTAGTCCTCCTGGAAACCTTCCGTGCCGAACAGGCCCAGCTTCTCGGAGATCTGGGTGACGTAGTTGGCGGGTTCGGATATGCGTTGCTCGCCGGGGTCAGCCGGATTGATGTTGATCGGCGACACGTAAAGTCGGAAGTCCGGACGCACTTCCTGGAGACAAAACCGCACGATGCCCGACACCTTGCTGTCCGGCAAAAACGGCGGCATCTCCATGGTGAAAGAGAGTTCATGCCAGCCGCTCCACTCTTGCTCCTTGAGCAGGATGACGTGGTCCTGAATGTCGATGCGGGCCTCCGCGCGCGTCGGGTGCCTGTAGATGGTGAACTCGATCTCACTCCGCTTCGGTTTCTTCAGGGCCGTATTCTCGGGGCCTTCCAAGGACGCCGTCGCCCGGCCGTCGCGATTGAACTGGATCTTCTTGCGAATGCTCCCGGCTATCTCGACACGGTCTTCCGCTCCCTGCGCGAACAAGTGATGCGTGCCGTAACTACCCAGAAGATCAGGAACGCCCATGCCGCTGAGGCATCGGACGTTGCCGTCGTCCGAAGGTGTCGGCGGGTAGTTCGAGGGAATGTCATAAATGCGCGCCGAGATGCCCGCCTCATCAAGATAGGACCAGAACGCCGTTCCCTTCCGGCAGAGCTTCGTCTCCGTCGGACTGTGGTTGAAGGGCCAGAAGGTCAGGGGAATCTTCCAGTCGCCCACGTCCCAGCCGTCATCACCGCCGAGCGTCTGCGCGGCCGAGTAATACGGGAAATACGTCCGCGGATCGCGGTGCACAAAGTCGAAGATGCCGTGAACGCCCGGGCCCGCGCCGGTGATGAAGTTGGCCCACGCCACCGGGCTCTGCGGGGGGATGCTGGTGCCCAGCGGGCTGAACCAGCCGTTCTTTCGCATCCTGTCGAAGTTGGGCAGCTCGCCGGCATCCATCATCTGCCGCGCGAGATTCGGGTCCATGCCGTCGATGCCGATCACGATGACCTTCTTATGCGGCGCGGTGGACGCTTTTGCCGCGGCAAGAAGCGGAACGGGCTGAAGTGCGCCGCCCGCCGCCGCGGCCAGAAACTCCCTTCGGTTCATCTTCATCGGGCTGCCTCCACCAGGGCCTTCTCCCGCACTGCGGGGGGTGCTTCCCCCTCTGTCCTCGGCTCCCCGTCGGACGGGAACTCGCCGTCGGTGTTGGCCACTTCGAGCGGCCTGCCGTCCATGAATTCCGGCACGTCGACACCGAACAGGTATAGGGCCGTCACGCCCACGTCCATCAACCTCGGCTTGTCGGTCTTGATCTTGCGGTTGCAGAACATCACGCCCGGGATCAGTTTCGGATCGATGCAGTGATCGCCGCTCCAGGCCTTGGTATTGTTGTGGAAGAGCCTGTGCGTGGGCTGTCCGATGGCCGCCTCCCAGCAGACGCGGTAGTTGCGGTTGTAGCCGATGATCAGGTCCGGCGCCTCCGCTTTGTAGGGGCCGTTGTAAATCTTGTGGGCATTAAACGCGCGATGAATCGCGACCTCGCCGCGATCTTCGTCCATCAGGCCGGTCAGCTTCTGGCACAATTCATCACGCAGGGCGTCGGCCTCGGACGGTTCCACGATGCCTTGCGCCTCCCGCCCCTTGATGTTCAGCCAGACGCCCGCCAGACCCATGCAGTAGGCCTTCGTCTTCGACCAGTCGATGCCGGCCAGATACTTCTTGCCACGGCCGCCCGGCTTGAGTGCCAGGTAGCCGTTCTGTTCGAGCCAGTAATTGAGGTCCAACCCGTATCGGAACGAGTTGAAACCGTGATCCGAGATGACCATCAGCACGGTGTCGTCATCGTCGCAGGCTTCCATCGTCCGACCGACGAGTTCATCGGAACGCCTGTAAAGCTCTTCGATGGCGTTGCGATGCTGTTGCTCGGCCTGACCCGCATGGGCCGGGTGCCCCGGATCAATGTAGCGCCAGAACATGTGCTGGATACGGTCCATGCCATCGAAGACACAGACAACGGCCCCGTGTCGGACCTTATCCAGTGCGTCGAAGAACATCTTTTCTCGTTCGCCATCGGCTTCCAGGCATTGATGCAGAAAGTCGTCGTCGCCGATCAGTCTGGCATTCAGCGCCCAGGTGTCCTCCGCCAGCCCCAGCGTCGCGTACGTGCCGTGCTTCTTGGCGAGGTACGTCGAATACACCAGCGGGTGCGATATCGGCATGGCCGGCTTTGCCGGGTCGATCTGAATGGGCATGACGTACAGCTTGAACTCCGGCTCCGTTTCGAGCAGGAGGAACTCGCAGATGCCGCGGATCCTTGCGAACCGCCCAGCTTTGAATTCCACCTTGATCCAGGGCGTATACTGCCCCTTCTGAAGCTGATACGTCTTGCCGCAAACGCGCAGGGTCGCCTTGTCCTTGCCGTTCAGTCCGATATCGAACGGACACTTCAGCGGGCCTTTGCCTTTGCCGCCGTCAGGGCCGATGAGGTGCGATCGTATGCGCCGACGATGACGTTGAACGCGAATCTGCTCGCCGCCGATGTGCTCCTCATCGGTTGCCGCCGTCGAATAATACGAGAAGGTGCCTTGCGTGCCACGCAGATCAGGCACGCACATGGCCGACAGCAGCACGCCGCGGAACGACTCCGGCGGCCACGTGATCGGCACCCGAATGATGTTGCTGAAAACGCCGTGCTCGCCCAGCACGTGCCAGAACGGCTTGCCCTTACGAAGCAGGCGGATCTCCGGCTTGCTCACCGGGACCTTGATCGGCCCGAACCTCCAGATCTTGGACAACGTCCTGATGCTCACCGAAGACAACAGCGGGAGATAGTTCCGTTTGTCGCGGGTCAGGAAGTCGAATGAGTTGTGCTTGCCCGGATTGCAGCCGGTCAGAAACGTCGACCAGGCCACGGGGGAAAGCGGCGGCGCCGATGTCTGCAACCGCATGAACGTACCCTGCTTCATGAGCCTGGCCAGGTTGGGCAGCTTGCCCTCCGCCATGTACTTCTCGGCGAGCGAAGGCTCCATGCCGTCCAGACCGAGCACGACGTAGCGCTTGATCCGCGCTCTTCTTCGGGCTTTACGACTTCTGAAGAAGCGAAAGAGCCATCGTACGGGCCACAGGAAGAAGGCACCGATCGCAGACACGAAAGCAATGAAGAAGGCCACCACCGTCGTCCCGACCGCGAAGCCTGCACCGGGACCGATGTAGGCCTGGGCCTGGCTCTGGGCGACCAGCACCAGCAACGCCGCTAATACGACGATGCTCATAGCGGACGGCTTGTTCTGCTGCATGGAACTCATACGCTGAAGCGGGGCTGCAGACTCGGCTCGCGCACCCCAAACCGCCGGCCTTGATCCCGCCTGTCTGCCGGGGATGCACTCTCGTTGACAAAAAACCGCGAAAACTGTCCCTTCTCGGGCACGCAGAATCCTAGTGCCGGCCGGAATCCCCTTCAAGACGGTCCGATTTTCTCCTCCGGGCGGCTCCTCCGCGTGTCCCTCAATATGAATCGTCACTTGCGGCTACCTGATGAGCAACCGCCGCCCGAGCGACCCAATGGTTTCGCGAAGCTGAAGGGCGTGGACCCGTCCTTGTGGTCGAAATCTCCGACCTCCACGCTATCATCACGGTTCCACCAGTGTCATCGTCCGAGAATCGCCCAATGGATCAGTCTTCGCTGAAAGCCAAAACCATCGTCGGCCTGGAAATTCACGTCCAACTGGCCACGCGCACCAAGCTGTTCTGCGGATGCGCGGTCGAGTTCGGGGCCCCGCCGAACACCCATGTCTGTCCTGTTTGTCTCGGACATCCCGGCGTGTTGCCGGTGCTCAATCGCAGGGCCCTGGAGTACGCGATTCGAGCCGGCCTGGCTTTGGGTTGCTCCGTCGCCGACTTCACCAAATGGGACCGCAAGGGTTACTACTATCCGGACCTGCCGAAGAACTATCAGATCAGCCAGTACGACCTGCCGCTGGCAACGGAAGGACGGTTCGAGTTCCCCGTCGGCCCGGAACTGAAGAAAGTCCGAATCCGGCGGGCTCACCTGGAGGAGGACGCCGGAAAGAACCTCCACGATCTCCCCGAATGCACCCTCGTCGACCTCAACCGCACGGGCACCCCGCTGCTCGAAATCGTTACCGAGCCTGATATCCATTCCGCGCACGAGGCGTATGCGTTCTGCACGGAGCTTCAGCAGCTCATGGTCTACATCGGCGTCAGCGAAGGCGTGATGCAGAAGGGTCAAATGCGCTTCGAGCCCAACATCAACGTTGCGATCGAGTTCGACGGAAAGGAGTACCGCACGCCCATCGCCGAAGTGAAGAACCTCAACAGCTTTCGGGCCGTCAGAGGCGCCATTGCCTACGAGGAAGAACGGCAAATCCAGGCGTGGTTGGCGGACAACGATTACCAACTCGGCCGCCGCCCCAACGAGAACCGCGGCTGGCTCGACGAAAAGAACATCACCGAATTCCAGCGAATCAAGGAGGAGGCCCAGGACTATCGCTATTTCCCCGATCCCGACCTTGTTCCGGTCCTCATTAACGAAGCCATGCTGGAAGACATTCGCAAGTCGCTGCCTGAGTTGCCGATCACGCGGCGACGGCGATTAACCGAGCAGCTCGGTTTATCCCCCAAGGACGCCGCAACGATCGTATCGGATCGCGCAACGGCCGATCTATTCGACGAAGTCATCGCCGCAGGAGCCCCGCCTGATTTCGCTGCAAGGCAGTTCGTCAATATCTGGCTGAAACTCGCCAACGAGCGCAGGGTCGCAGTCGCCGAACTGGGCGTCACGCCGGCTCGTCTGGCCGGGCTGGCGAGCATCGTTCGGGCGGGATCGGTAAGCAGCACGGCCGCCGACAGGATCGCCGGAGCGATGCTGAAGCGCCCTGAATCACCCGAACAGCTCGCCAAGGAGATGAACCTGCTTCAGATTCAGGATCGGGAGCTCACCGCCGCATGGGTCGATCAAGTCTTTGTCGCTCAGCAGGCCGCCGTCGAGGAGGCGCGAACGAATCCCAGGAAAAGCAAGGCAATCGCAGGCTTCCTCCGCGGCCAGGTGATGAGACTATCCGAGGGTAAGGCTGACCCCAGACTTGTAGGACGGCTAATCGACGAGCGGCTGACGGGTCAGGAGGGAACGTAACGACGCCCAACGCCCCTCAAACGACATCCTGATCGGCTTTTCTGCTATTCCAGGCCTGCCGCCGACAGGGGCACAAGCATGGCTTTTTTCTTGGCCGTGCAAGTGGCCGTGCAGGCCTCGCAGTCACAGACCGGTACCTCGTCGGGGCTGCAGACGGCGCCTGCCTCACATCCGTCGCTGTAACCGCCCTTTTTGCAGTAGCAGCATTTCTTGCCCTTGGGGCAGTCCGCCAGCGGTGACGGAGCAGGCTTGGGCTCATCATCCCCGGGCGAGAATTCAGGTTCGCCTTCCTCCGCCGGCGGGTCGATGACCAGGTACTCCGCCTCGAAATAGGCGCCTTCATCGTCCTCGATCGCGACCCAGAGCACCCCATCCTCGTACTCGACGTCCAGAGCCCCAAGCAGGCTCACAGGCTCGATTTCCTCCTCCGTGATGATGGGCATGGCGAACATGCCGATATCCCCGCCGACATCGAGGGCCAGATAACCGTCGGAGGTCACAATCAGGCGCCCGACGCCCGAGTAAGGGACGTTGAGGGAACCCAGCACCTGTTCTTTGGTGGGAAACTCGTTTTCGGCGTCTTGAGGCGCAATCGCCTCCTCTTGGGTGGGATTATTGGACGAGGGGGCCTGCACGTCTGCAATCAAGGCCCCGGCTGCAAGCAGCACACAGGTGAGGCCGAGGACGACCCGCTTCATCACTTGCCTCCTTGTTCTGGAGATGCGATGCGCCAGCGCCCTTACCCCTACCATCGGATATCGTACCGCTCGCTGAAACTACCGGCAAAGAAAAACTGGAATTATTAGAGTAGGCAAGAAACCACCCGCGAATCTGGGGAATGTTTTTTCGGTGACGGCTTCTCAGCATCGCGAACGAGTAACAACCGGCCCGCAAAAGCGCGAGCGCTGAAGACCGATGCAAAGGGCAAGCGCTGAAGACGGGTGCAAAGGGCGAGCGCTGAAGACTGATGCAACGCAACACCCGCCGCGCCGAAAGCCCGGCACCATCCTTGAGAAATCAGCCGCGCCGCTTTTCCGAGCCGAGAGCGTAAGCGACCGGTGGTAGCGCCCCGCGCTGGCGCTTCGAGCTGGGATTGCATATGGTGTTCAGGTTGGAATGGCAGCAGTCCCAAGCTGCGAGAGTATGAAGTTGCACTGTTCGCCTAGCAATAGCGTCCACGCGGCCCATTCGGCAGAACCGGCGCGTTGTCCAGCATGTGATTCGAGAAGTACGGCCTGCCTCCGCGCCGGCAGTCCTTTTTGTGACACGTGTCGTCGGTCATTGAGTAGTGCCAGGCGCGGGATCATCAGCTTGCTGCTTTCGTGCGAGCCCTCAAGGCCCGCAACACATACTTGAAAGTCATCTAGGGCAATCACCTCATCGCCACCAGTCGCATAACGGGTCCGAGAGTATGGCGCTCAACGAGTTCGCCGAGAGCCGCTAGAAAACCGGCC
>CP070718.1:948372-953163 GCA_020350565.1 Phycisphaerales bacterium | reverse complement strand
GTTTGAGCCATGAAATACTTAAGGACAGCTCGTCTTTATCAGCGCCGCAGAACTGCTCGACACAGCGCGTTGATCTGTTAAACATTTGCATAATACGTCATTCCGTTGGGGAAGGCAAGGTCAGGGGGTTTAGGGTGTGTGCGGGTGGGTTTGGTGGCAGTCGCCGATCAATCGCGCGGTGTCGCTCGTTGTGTTTTCGGAATTGTCGTGTCTGCCGTGTACCGCCCAGGTTCAGGATTGATGGATCGAGTTATTGCATCGGAGGCACCCATGGGGCCTTCATGTCATTCTTGCTTTACGGCGTATGCCTACTCGATTGAGCCCCTTCTTCGTTCAACGATCTTCTCTGTCGGCCGCGGGGAGAACGGATGGCTACGGATTTGTAACGCGATCATTTTGAAATAAAACCCACCTTCCACTCATCCCAAGTGTAACAAAGGGGGGAGGTTGGCGGGGCTGAGTCTTGACCGTGCACTTCGCCACAAGCGCTGACACCTTCAAACTTGGCCTTGCAGTCTGGGCGTGCTCTGGAGGAGGCTTGGCGTTGCTTAGATCTGGCCTTCGGTCTTCGTTGCCACGGCTTCGAGGGGATCGTAATGCGTGGCGGGATCGACTCGACGCAGTTGGTAGTGAATGGGCAATTGGGTGGGGAATCCTCTGGGTGTCACGTTAAAACTCACAGATGTCGAATGCGGGTGTAGAACCTGGAGACGCCTTGGCAGAGTTGTTAGACTATTCACGCGGCATTCAGGGAGGCGAATCGGAAAATGTCAGTATTCGAGCACATCACCGTTATTTCCGACATTGGGCGGCAATACCTGCGTCTCAGCCTGGCCTCGGACGTGGGGCCGGTGCGGTTGCGGAACCTCGTGCGGCATTTCGGGTCGATTGACTCGGTGCTCGGGGCGTCGATGGGGGAGTTGATGCAGGTATCGCAGGTGGGGGAGGTTGTGGCCCGGTCCGTGTTCAAGGCGCGGGGCGGTGAGGACGTGGACCGGGCGATTGAGCAGGCGGCCCAAGGCGGCGCGCGCATACTCTGTGCGGAGGATGGGGAGTATCCGCAGTCGCTGCTGAACATACCCGATCCACCGATCTGTCTGTTCGTGCGGGGAGGCTTGTTGCCGACGGACGTGGTCTCGGTGGCGATCGTGGGAACGCGAAGATGCTCGCAGTATGGTGCGGAGCAGGCGCGGCGGTTCGGGATGATTCTGGGGCAGGCGGGTTTCACGGTGGTGTCCGGCTTGGCGCGGGGCATCGACAGCTACGCGCATCGCGGGGCGCTGCAAAGCAGTGGCCGGACCATCGCGGTGCTGGGCAACGGTCTGGCAACGATCTATCCCGCTGAACATGAGGCGCTGGCGGCCGAGATCGTCGAGCGCGGCGCAGTGGTCAGCGAGCTGCCGATGGACTTTCAGCCGGATGCGAAGAACTTCCCACCACGGAACCGGATTATCGCCGGGCTCACGTTGGGCGTGGTCGTGATTGAGGCCGGCAAGCGGAGCGGGGCGTTGATCACGGCTCGGCTCGCATCCGAGTACAATCGGGAGGTCTTTGGGCTGCCGGGGCGGGTGGATCAGCCGGATCGGACGCTCGGGGTACACCGACTGATTCGTGACGGGCAGGCGAAGCTGATCACCTGTCTGGAAGACGTGCTAGATGAATTTCAGGAGGTGGGCGCGATCATGCGGCCCGAGCCGGACGGCCTGTTTGATGAGGAAGCAAGGGCGGACGGCATGGATAAGCCGGTGGTCGGCCCGGCGCAGATCGTCAATCTGGCACCTCATGAACATGCAATCTATGAGGCCGTTCAAAGCGGCTGCGAGGATTTCGAGGATATTCGCGAAACCACAGGGCTGCCGATCTGGCGCATCTCTTCATCCTTAACTGCTCTGCAACTCAAGGGGCTGATTCGTCAGTTGCCAGGCAATCGGTTCATGCTGCGAGTCCCGTCGGCCAGAGGATAGGTCGTGGTTCTGGCGGTCTGCCCACCTCACGTTATGGTGTTAGCGGTCTGTATCGCCGTCACCGAGAACGAAAGAGGACCGTGCACTTGGAGGAAGCGGGCTTTGGCGTGGTGGCGGATTGGGGATGCAAGGATGACAAGACCCGGCAGCCGAAGCGGCGGAATCGTTCGTATTTAGACCTTGCCCTATGAGCGCGAAGAGAGCCCACAAGGCCGAGCTACGGCGCGATCCGCGAAAGTCCGCGCCGGAGCATCGAGGCGTTGGTCGCTTCGGAGCAATCGCGGCGGGCTTTCTTCTGGCTCTGATCACATTTGTCGCATATCTGCCCGCCATCGAATGCGACTTCATTTGGGACGACGATGCCTGCGTACAAAGAAACCAGGTTCTGCGCGAGCGCGATGGCTTATGGCGTTTTTGGTACGAAGAAGGGGCCATGCCCTATCAGTACTACCCGATGGTGTACACCACCTATTGGATCGAGCATCAGCTCTGGGGTTTGGACCCGACCGGATACCATCTCGTCAACATCATTCTGCATGCGATCAGCGTCCTACTGCTCTGGCGGATACTGGCATTCCTGAAGGTGCCCGGCGGGTGGCTGATTGCGGCGGTCTTTGCCATCCATCCGCTGCAGGTCGAATCGGTTGCGTGGGTCACCGAGCGAAAAAACGTGCTGTCCGGCACGTTGTATTTCGCCGCGGCACTGGCCTACCTCCGATTCGCGCTGCCTGAGGCCAAGGAGCCGAAGCGACGTGGCTCCTGGTGGTTGTATGGCTGGGCCCTGGCGCTGTTTCTTCTCGCCCTGCTGAGCAAAACCGCGGTCTGTACGCTGCCTGCGGCTTTGATACTCGTGCTATGGTGGAAGCACGGCCGGATCGGTCTGCGGGATGTGTTCTTCCTGACGCCCCTGTTCGTGATGGGTGTCGTGCTGGGCTTATTGACTGCCTGGATGGAGGCTGATCCGGGACACGTGGCCGCTTCGGGGGCTGACTGGGATCATTCCCTGGTCGAACATTTTCTGATCGCCGGTCGGGCGCTTTGGTTCTATGCGGGGAAGCTGTTCTGGCCGGCGACGCTGATCTTCGTCTACCCTCGCTGGCAAATCGACGCCGGCGCGTGGTGGCAATACGTCTATCCCGCAGCGGCTTTTGCCGTCGTAGCCGGCTTATGGTTCACCAGGAACAGGATCGGTCGAGGTCCCCTGGTCGCGGTGCTCTACTTCGCCGGCACGCTGTTTCCGGCGCTGGGTTTCTTCAACGTTTATTACATGCAGTTCTCGTTCGTCGCGGACCACTGGCAGTACCTGGCGTGCATCGGTCTGATCGCCCCGGTTGTGGCGGCAGTTACAACGGTATCAGAGCGGTCGGCTGGGCGAGCCAGGTTCGCCTTGCCGATCGCCGCGGTAGTCATTCTCGCCATTCTGGGGACGCTCACCTGGCGTCAGCAGGGGATGTATCGGAACATCGACGCGCTTTGGCGGGAGACTTTGCGGAAGAACCCTGACGCGTGGCTGGTGCACAACAACATGGGCGCCCGTCTCAAACAACAGGGCAAGACGGATCAAGCGATGCATCATTATCGTGAAGCAATCCGAGCCAAACCCGGTTTCGCCGATGCCCACAACAACCTGGCCATTGCCTTGCAGGAGCAGGGTCAGGCAGCCGAGGCTATCGGTCATTTCCTGCGGGCGCTTGAAGGCAAGCCCGATTCCGCCCGAATTCACAACAACCTGGCGGGGGCGCTGCGCTCAGAAAACCGGATAGATGAGGCGGTCCATCATTTTCGCGAGGCATTGCGACTCCAGCCGGACCAGCCGATTGTGCATTACAACCTGGCGTTGACGTTGATGCTGACGGGACCTTATGACGAGATGCTCCATCATTTCCGTGAAGCGGTTCGTCTCAAGCCGGACTGGTCGATTGCATTGCGTCAACTCGCTCGGATTCTGGCGACTCAGCCGGATTCCACAGTTGCGGAGCTGGAGGAGGCCCGGCAACTTGCCGAACGTGCCGTCGAACTGACCCAAAGTCAGGATCCGAGGGCCCTCGATACGCTGGCGATCGCGTACGCCGCGGCAGGTGATTTCGAGGCGGCGATTGAAACGGCGGAGGCGGCGATCACTCAGGCCACGGCTGCCGCGCAAGAGCCGTTGGCCAATCAGATCCGGCAGCGGTTGAGCTCTTATCAGCAGCGCGAGCGATATGAAGAGAGTTGGCGACTGCGTCGCTGATCGTCAGGTACGTTTCGCGCGCGGCTCAGCGCGTCCGAAGATGTGATTCGTCAAGCGCTGAACCTATAATGCGGTTTCATGCGTTTTCTCTTCGGAGGCTACATCGCTTGAACCGGAGGATTCCAGCCATCCGATTGCGGGAGCTACTGAAAGCGCGGGTATCCGCCTGGAACGTGTTGAGCCTGCTGGTCGTGGGCCTGGGGCTATGCACGATTGCAGGATTCGGCGCCCGGGTGTGGTGGGTTCTGGAGCTCTGCTGCCATTTTCGGGTGCAGTACCTGACGGGGGCGCTGCTGGCCTCTTGCGTTTTCCTCCTTGGACGAAGGCGTAAGCATGCTGCAATGGCGCTGGTCATCGCGCTGATCAATGCGGCGGTCGTGCTGCCTTATTTTCTGGCCGGCGACGCGGGACGCCGTATCGGGGAGCAGGGCGCGCGTCAGGATGTGGGGCGTGTTGTTCGGGCGGCGTTGGTCAACGTGCGGACGTCAAACCGCTCGTTCGGCCGGGTGGTAGAATTCCTCCGCCGGGCGGACGCCGATTTCGTCGTCGTTCTCGAGACGGACGAGGCCTGGGCTCGCGAGCTGGAGAACGGGCTCG
>CP070718.1:942997-948272 GCA_020350565.1 Phycisphaerales bacterium | reverse complement strand
CAAGGAGTGTGGCCGGGGCGTTGTCCCCTCGAAAACCGGCATTCGCGAGCTTCATCCGGAGTCTGGACATCTCTTCCGGATTGCTCATCATCACCGGCTTCATGGCGATGGGGGTGACGGATTTCATCATGCGCTTGGCCACGGACTCTTTGGCCTGCTGTTGCGGGGAGACACTTATGCTCGGCGCCGCAGCCGCCCGCCCGCGCATCCGACGTCGAATGGCCTCATCCTTCTTCTCGCCGGTCTTGGGCCACACCGCGTAGGCAATCAGCCCTACGCTCACGATGGCCATCAACCCGACCAAGTAGAGCCCCATGATTAAACCCCTTGTTTCTGAGCGATCCGCGACCCGTCTTTCGGCCACGCTAACCAGCCGCGCCCTTCCGGCGGAGCTGCGTTCTCTTGCAACAGTCGCGGCCTCATCATACCTTGATATTGACGATCCAGCGGATCATCGCCAGACCCATAAGCTGCATGCCGCCGGCAATCAGAAGCATCAGCTTGCCCGTGGGATCCTCCAGAAGAACATTTCCGTAGCTGGGGTTGAGATACAGTGAACCGATGAACACCAGAATCGGAAGGGCAAACAACACCCACCCGGAGAGCCGGCCCTCTGCGGTCAGCCCCCTGACCAGCCCGGCCAACTCGATCCGCTCGCGTATCACCCCGCTGATGTTATCCAGTATCTCTGCCAAATCACCGCCGGTCTGCCGCTGGATCACCACCGCTGTAACAAAGAAGCGAACATCGAGCGAATCGACCCTCGAGGCCATCGATTCGAGCGCGTCCTCGATCTTGACACCCAGGTTTTGTTCGTGATAAACCTGTCCGAACTCGGTGGCGATGGGTGGCGGCATCTGCTCATGAACGAGTTGAATGGCACCGCCCAGCGAGTGCCCTGCCCGCAGAGCCTGGCTCATCATCTCGAAAACATCCGGCAGTTGGTAGGTCAGCTTGGCCATGCGCCGTTTGCGCCTGAAGCTGATGTAGAGGATCGGCAGCCCCACGACTGCAACCGCACAGCCCACAGCTGCCAGCACGTGCACCTTCAACACAATCATGCCGACAAGCAGCAGAATCGCCGCGGAGCACAAGTTCACCATCATTTGAGACGCCGACCAGGGAATGTCAGCCTGATCGAGCATGGTTTGCATCTTGGGGATAAAGCTGAACCGGGCGCCGATCTTGTCCGCCAGTGACTTGGAATCGTGTAAGGCGCCTCGACGGAGAATGCTCTCCATGGCCTTGTCCTGTTTGGTCGTGTTGCCCTTCAGTCGGCTCTGAAGCCGCTTCTTTTCGGAGCTGCGTGACTCGGACCACACTTGAAAGATGCCGTAAAACAGCAGCATCGATCCGAGAACCGGCAGCACGTAGACCCCGAAGTTGGAGGCGGCCAGCGTTGCATGGATCTGTGCCAGGATCATGGTTCAACCCTCAACGGCCATCAAATCCCCAGCGAGAGGCCTCTCCGGCTTGGCCTGTTCCCCGCCGGGAATCGCAATGATTCATCGCCCAGGTCTGACTTAACCTGGGGCTCCCGGCGCGCCGCCGGGATTTCCATCCCTCGCCCTCATATCTTTGCAGCCTCAATCCGGCTCATCCGTCATCAGCACTCTCTGACTGAACATCGCCGGATCGATGGGACACCCCGCAGCAGCCAACCGATTCAGGAACGTGGGCCTGATCCCCGTGGAGACGAACTGTCCGATGGCCCTCCCCTGGTGTGACAAGCCCAACTGCTCAAACTGAAAGATGTCCTGCATGGTGATGGTGTCGCCCTCCATACCCGACACCTCGGTGACATTCACGATCTTGCGCGCACCACCGGTGATGCGCTGGCAGTTGACCAGCAAATGGACGGCTGAGGAAAACTGCTGGCGAATGGCGCGCACAGGCAGCTCGAAGCCGGCCATCATCACCATCGTCTCGACACGAGTAACGGTGTCGCGGGTGCTGTTCGCATGCAGCGTCGTCAACGAGCCGTCGTGTCCTGTATTCATGGCCTGGAGCATGTCGAGCGTTTCGGCGCCTCGACACTCACCCACCACAATCCGATCGGGACGCATTCGCAAGGCGTTAATGAGCAGTTCGCGGATGGCGATCCGGCCTTTGCCCTCGATGTTCGGGGGCCGCGTCTCCAATCGAACAATGTGAGGTTGTCGGAGTTGCAGCTCCGCCGCGTCCTCGATGGTGACGATCCGTTCGTCGTCCGGAATGAAAGACGACAGGTTGTTGAGCAGCGTCGTCTTACCACTGCCGGTGCCACCCACCACGAGGATGTTGAAACGCGACTCCACGCATGCGTGGAGAAAGTCCCGTATTTCCTCCGGACAAGACTTAAGGGCCACGTAGTCGTCCCACGTTATGGGATCGTTGCCGAAACGCCGAATGGAAAGGGTCGCACCATCAATGGCCAGCGGCTGGATGATGGCGTTGACACGACTCCCGTCCCTGAGGCGCGCGTCGACCATGGGAGACGTCTCGTCACACCGTCGCCCAACGCTTGTGACGATCTTGTCAATTACGTGCATCAGGTGACCGTTGTCGCGAAACTCGACCTCAGTGAGTTCGAGCTTTCCACGACGTTCCACGTAGACCTGCTTAGGCCCGTTGACCAGAATATCGTTGATACTCGGATCGCCGAGCAGCACTTCGAGGGGCCCCAACCCAAACGTCTCGTCCAAGACCTCGCTGATCAGCCGTTGTCGCTCGTTGAGATTGAGGAGCGTGTTTTCCTGATCGGCCAATTGGGAGACGACTTCACGGACTTGGTCGCGTAGCGTCTCTTCGTCGCCGACCATCCGCGTCAAGTCGAGCTGATCGATGAGCTTGCGGTGCAACCGCATCTTCAAGGCGTTAAACTGCTCTACTTTCTCCTTGGAAACCCGGTTCCTTCGGTTCGGCGGCTGTGGAGAAGGTGCAACTGGCGTGCCCCCCAGAGCAGGCCCTGGCGGCGCGATAGGAACGGGAGACTCCTTCGGCGGCTTAGGGGGCTGCGGCGCAGGCGGTCCATTCGCCTGACCGTCGGGCGTCGGCGGAGAAGGTGCAGTAGGAACCGGGATGTTGCTCGCCGATCGTTTTCCAAACATCAGTGGCATCCGCTAACAAAGGCCCACAGAAAACCAAAGCCCATTCGAACGGGCACGTTCAACCGCCCGATTGCATGTCGTTGCGTCAAGGGCGCGAGGACGCGATGCTCCAAGTCCTCACGCTCCCGCGAACAGCCGTCCCATGAGCCCCTTCTTCGCCGTTTCCTTGTGCTCTTCGTCATCCTCCGTGGCCTCATGCAGTTGCTCAGCGATGCTCTGGATGGCCTGTCGCACTTTGCTCTTCGGGGCATGGGTCATCAGGGGCTCGCCCAGGTTGATTGCCCCGCTTACCGTGCTCCAGTCGTCCGGCATGGTCGCGAAATGCCGGAGATTCAGCGTCGTTGTCACGTCCTTGATGGACAGGTGCACCGAGTCCTGCCCAAGGCGATTGCTTATGAGTTGGACACGCTCCAGGTTCGCGCCCGATTCCCTCATGCTGTCGACGAGGCGCAACGCGCTGCGAACGCTGGGAACGAGGAGCTGCACCAACAGAAAGTTCAAATCCGCGAAATCGAGTATCGCCTGACCGCCGATGTCGCCGCGAAGCGGACCGTCCGTCACAACGTACTCGTTGAACTGCGCCAGGCTCGAGAGTAAGCCGACGCACGATGAGCCGGTGATCGAATCCGCGAGCTCGAACTGGTTCGGCCTGCTCAGGACCCAGACGCCCGAGCTGTGCCTGACCAACGCCCGCTCGATCACCTGTTGTTCGAGCTGCTCGGGCGTATTGACCAAATCCGCAATGCTGTACGGCGCGTCGATGTCGAGGTGCGTAGCTACTTGGCCGAAACGATAATCCAGATCCACTACGGTGACGCGCCCGGAGGCGATGGCTGCCAGTTCGACGGCCAGGTTGGTCGCAAACATTGTGGCACCGATCCCACCGGAGCTGCCCGTGACCGTGATGACTCTGCCACGAGTCTCCTGACCAGCATGTGCCGAGGCGACGCGCTGGATCGCTTCACCCAACGCCGTCAGGTCGATCGGCCTGGGCAGAAATTCCCTCAGCCCCGTACGCAGGGCCCTGAGGATCAGCCCGCTGTCCGCGGAGGCGGAGACGGCAAAGACCGCCAAGTTGGGGTAAGCGGTTGCGATCCCCCCCGCCATCGGCAAAACGGCTTCCGGATTGGGATCCAGGTTGACCAGGAGGACGTCGGCCGCGATCTGTTCCACCGCCTGGCCCACGAGCGCCATCTCCTCCACCTCGGCCACGACCTTGACGCCATCAAACGTAAGGAGGGCGGCGCGCAGTTCTTTTCGGAACTGCTCGTCGCTGTTCAGGATAATGAATCGAGCTGCGTACCCCATTGCCGTCAATTGACGCCCTTCTTTGCCTCAGCCATCCGCCGATGGGCCGTCGGCGCCGGCGTAATCAGTGAGCTGCAGCAGGGACGCCCACACGCCCTCGCCGCCGCATAAAGGCGAAGCTCATTCGCTCAGTGCCACCGGCCCGCGCCCTTCCAAGCGGAGCACGATCTCTGCCCGTTCAGCACTGCACTGGCTGGCAGAGCCGCTTCCGTGGAAGCGGTCGCCGCTACCTATATCGGTCAATTGCAGCACTCATGCCTGATTAGCCGCGGCACCAAAGTCACAGCGAAAATCCGATAACCTTGAACCGCCGCCATGTGGGCTTCATCACCTTTGCAGGCGCCCCCGACGAGGTTATCGCACCAAAACCAGGCGCCCCACGAGCCCCCCGGAGCTTGGGGCGTCCTCATCGACCTGCACGTTGCCGCCCGCATAGATGGCCGGCTGAATGTACAGGCCACGCGTATCCGGCGCACCGTACAGCCTGATGTCCATCAATCGCCCGAAACGGATGGCCGTGATGGTGTAAATCGAGTTGGCTCCCGAGAGAATGACGTCGTTATGGAGGAAGAAACCGACAATCTGGCCTTCGATGCTTTCGATGGCGTCGACCAGACCGGCGTCCAGACCGGGGCTGCCCGTGATTTCGTAGGTGATCGGATTGCCGTCGTCGTCGTAAAAGGTCGGATTGGAGGTCCCGATCTCGGCCTCCAGGTCCTCGGCCGAGACACCGTTGATGATCTGATCCCTGAGCTGCAGGAGCCCCTGATCGGTCGATCCGATGTTCAGGACGCCGAAGTTGCCGTCTCCCCACGAATCGGGATCGCCCGAAAGCGGGTAAGGATACAGGCGGATCTCGCGAATCCCGTCAGCGCCCT
>CP070718.1:938384-942897 GCA_020350565.1 Phycisphaerales bacterium | reverse complement strand
GTCAGGTCCGTGTCGTTGTTGATCACGCGGACGTTCTTCAGGGGGACACCCAACTCTTCGGCCACTACCTGGGCAATTACGGTTTCCGAACCCTGACCGATTTCGGAGGAGCCGGTGAGGACAACCACTCCGCCGAAATCATCGAGCTTGAGGATCGTGCCGCAGCCGTCGGAACGGTAGATCTTGGCACCTCCGCCGACGTGGAAGAGCGACGCCATCCCGATCCCGCGGACGCGGCCGCCGGTCTTGCGTGTCCTGCGGGAGCGCTTTTCCTCCCAGTCGGCCCGCCGCGTCGCGGTCTCTAAGCATTCCTTCAGGCCGCAGGTACTCAGCACCATGCCCTGTGGCGTGGTTTCGCCCGGCTCGTTGGCGTTTTTCAACCTGATTTCCAGCGGATCCATTCCGAGTTCCGCCGCCAGGTGATCCACCTGGGACTCGAGGGCGAAGGTGGCCTGCGGGTTCCCATATCCCCTGAAGGCGCAGGAGTATCCATTGTTGGTATAGATCACATCCACGTGCTGCCGGACGTGCGGAACGCGATACAGCGAGGAGAAGGTGCGCATACTGATCCACGGCGTGGTGGCGCCCCAGGACGTGTGGCCGCCGTTGTCCAGTGTCATTTGCACATCGCGGAAGGTGAACGTACCGTCCTTGCGAGCTCCGCCCCGAACGTGAATCACCATCGGCTGCCGCGTCGGCGTGGCCAGGAACTCCTCCTCTCGCGTGAAGACCAGCCGGACAGGTCGCGCCGTCTTTTGCGCCAGAAAGACACAGATCGGCTCGAACGGGTGGATGTCCAGCTTGCTCCCAAAGGCGCCGCCGATGGGCGGTTGAATGATGCGAATCTTGTCCGCTGGAACGCCGATGATTCCCGAGAGGTCATGCTTGTAGAGAAACGGCACCTGCGTGAGCGAGTAAAGGGTCAGTCGGCCGTCGGCGGCAAAGTCGGCGATGATCCCTGAGGTGCCGAGGCAGCAGTGGGCTACACGCTGCAGGTGGAACGTGTCTTCCACAATCACGTCCGATTCGCGAATTCCTTGCTCTACGTCACCGTGGGTATAGTCAAACCGGAAAGGAATGTTGTCAGGTGTTTTCGCGTGGATGATGGGTGCACCTTCGGCCAGGGCCTCGTCGGTAGAGGTAACCGCCGGCAGATCCTTGTACGTCACCTTGATGCATTTGACGGCCTCGGCTGCGATCTCCGGTGACTCGGCCGCCACCGCCGCCACTTCGTCCCGGGCGCAGGTCACTTTGTCCTTCTTCAAGGCGGTGTTGTCCTGGCCGAAGCCGAATGGAACCAGCTTGATGTCCGACGCCGTGATGACGGCCCGGACGCCACGCATGGCCTTTGCTGCGGAGGTGTCGATATCGAGAATCTGCGCGTGGGGTCGGCCGGCGAAGAGGATCTTCCCGTAGAGCATCCGTGGCAGCTTGATGTCCTCGATGTACCGGGCGAGCCCCGTGGCTTTCTCGGGCGCGTCCAGCTTGGGAATCCGTTTGCCGATGAGGGTCTTTTCCCTTGCCTTCCGCTCGACGGTCACATCGGCCGCGAGTTCAATCATCTCAAGCCCCTTCCCGCGCGAGCGACAAGACTGCGTCCACAATCTTGCGGTACCCGGTACACCGGCAGAGATTGCCTTCCAACGCGCGCTTGATCTCTTCTTCGCTGGGCGATGGGTTCGCCTCCAGCAGAGCATACGCCGCCATGATCATGCCCGGCGTGCAGAAGCCGCACTGGATCGCGCCGTATTCCACGAAAGCCTTTTGAATGGGATGAAGCTGTCCGTTGGACCGCAGCCCCTCAATGGTAAGCACTTCCAGGCCGTCGCATTCCTGCGCCAGCACGAGACAGGAGTTGACGACTCTGCCGTCGAGCAATACCGAACAAGCTCCACATTCACCCTCGCCGCAACCGTACTTCGTGCCGGTCAGTTCGAGATCCTCGCGCAGGACTTCCAGCAGGGTGGCGCCGGGCGGCACCCTCAGACTCATCGCTTCGCCGTTCACCGTGAAAGCAAGCTCAACCTTTTCGACCACTTCCTGCACGCTCCAACATCCTCCTTAGCATCACACCGACGATCTCCCGGCGGTAGGCTGCGCTCGCGCGTACGTCGGTGATGGGTTCGATTTGGTCGCGGGCCGCGGCTGCACATTTGCCAATCGTTTGGGGCGTGAGCGGCTTTCCCACGAGCTCGGCCTCGGCTGCGCGGCCTCGCAACGGGACCGGGGCCACCGATCCGTAACCGATCCTCGCCCAGGAGGCCTTTCCCGCTTCGATCTTGAGCGCGACACCGACCGAGGCGACGGCAATCTCCATCGCAGGTCGTGTGCCGAACTTGTCCCAGGCGGCAAACATGCCGCCGGCCGGCGGTTTGAATCGAACTCGTGTCAGGATCTCGCCCGGAGCAAGCACGGTTGCGCCCGGGCCACGGAAGAACTCCGTGATCGGGACCTCCCGCACGGTCGTGCCATCCGTGGTCGCCGAGGCCAGATCGACGACGGCTTCGAGCAGAATCAGGGGAATCGCCGTATCTGCCGCCGGCGAGGCGTTGCACAAGTTGCCGCCGAGCGTGGCGCGGTTGCGAATCTGCGGGCAGGCGATGCGTCCCGCCGCCTCAGCCAGCACGGGAGCCTCCTTGCGGATCGTTGGGTCCTTCGCGATGTCGCACACGGGGGTGCATGCGCCGATGCATATCTCCCCGTTCACGCGCGACACGCCGTTCAGACCCGCCACCCGTTTAATGTCGATCACGACCTCGGCCACCGGGGTCAGGCCACGCGACCAACGCGGCAGCAGGTCCGTGCCACCCGCAAGGATGGTAGCACCTTCCGTTGACGCATCCCGAATCAGGTCTTCCAGTGCTTTGGGAGCCAGGTACTTCTTGATTGCGGGCATGGCCAATTGTCCGAGGCAAAAGAAGGAACAACTTCTCAAGTCAAAAAATGTTGGGCACTTCTAGACTGTTTCACCTAAACCGCGACGCATCCGCCTAGTGGGAGCGCGGGCTTCCAGCCCGCACGCCGGTACAGATGCGGGCGGGACACCCGCGCTCCCCGTTTCCAACTTGGGATGGCATTACGTTAGAAACGCACCGGCTCATCATATCTCCCGTAGGCTTCCACGAGACAACGAGTAAGTTCGCCAACTGTGGCGTACGCTTTGACGGCACGGATGACACTGGGCATGACGTTGCGGCCGTCCTTTGCGTCGGCCAGTACCGCATGCAGCACGGATTGCACCTCGGCCTGGTTCCGCTCGCGCCGCACGCGCTCCAATCGTCTGATCTGCTCCGCGCACGCTCCTTCACTGAACGGGTGGAATTCAATCTGAGGCTCCTCTTCTTCCACGCGGTAGCAGTTGACGCCGACCTTGCGGATCTCACCCGCCTCAAGCTTCCGCAGGCGTTCATAGGCCTGCTTCGACACCGCGTTTTGAATATGCCCCTCCGCGACGGCGCGAACGATGCCACCCTGCGCGTCGACCTCCTTCATGACGGCGCCGATCCTCTCCTCCATCTGGTTCGTCAGTGTTTCCACGTAGTAGGAGCCGGCGAGCGGATCCACTGTATCACAAAGCCCCAGCTCTTCAATCAGGATCTGCATCGTGCGCAGAGAGATTCGAGCCGCCTTTTCGGAAGGAATGGTGTAGGCCTCGTCGTAGGAGCACAGTGCCATGGTCTGCGTACCGGACAGCGCGCTGATGAGCGCGTAGTAGGCGCCGCGTACGATGTTGTTCTCGGGCTGCTCCCGGGTCAGCCCGCCGCCACCGCCACCGGCGATCATTCGAAGCCACATCGACTTGGGGTTTCGCGCGCCGTATTGCTCTTTGATGATGTTGGCCCACAGGCGGCGCCCGGCTCTGAATTTGGCCACCTGCTCGAAGAGGCCGCCGTGGATGTCAAAGTTGAACGAGAGCCTGGATGCGAACTCATCGATGTCCATGCCCCGCTCGAGCACGTGGTCGATGTAGGCCTTGGCAATGCAGAAAGCATAGGCCATTTCCTGGACGGGATTGGCCCCGGACTCACGGATGTGATAGCCGCACACGCTGACGGGGCTATAGAGAGGAGCGTTTTCCGCGCAGTACAGGATCGTGTCGCCAACGAGCTTGATCGACGGTTCGACGGGAAAGACCCAGGTGCCGCGGCCGATGAATTCCTTCAGGATGTCGTTCTGCGCCGTTCCGCGCAGCTTACGGACGTCGTAGCCACGCTTCTCGGCCACAGCGAAATACATCGCGATCAGTATCGCCGCCGCCCCGTTGATGGTCAGCGAAACCGTGATCTTGTCCAGGTCGATACCCTCAAACGCAATCTCGAAATCCTTGAGCGTATCGACGGCCATGCCCACGCGGCCGGCCTCACCTTCCGCCAGAGTGTCGTCGGAATCCAATCCGACCTGCGTCGGCAGATCAAATGCGACGTTCAAGCCGGTCTGACCGTTGGCGATCAGATAGCGGAACCGTTCGTTGGTTTCCTCGGGCGTACCAAACCCGGCATACTGGCGCATGGTC
>CP070718.1:933463-938284 GCA_020350565.1 Phycisphaerales bacterium | reverse complement strand
TCGGCGCCGGGCTCTTGCTTCTATGCACCTACACGGCTTCCTTGTTTGCCACCGTTGAGGGGGCCTTTTGGCCAAATTTCCTGGACCGTCCCAAATCCTTCCTTCCTGCCGCTGTAATGGTGTACGCGATGCCTTCGCTGGTATACCGTCGTGACCGGAATGACTTCGGCTTCGTTTGCCGATTTTGCGGAGCCGCCGCGATGTTCATAGCCGTCTTGGTTCTTTCGATTGATGGCTACACCAGCTACCTGCGTTTCCCATCACGCACCATCGAAACGCTCTACCAGTTTGCAGGTCTGGTTCTCAGCGGAGGTGTCGTGTACCACGGCGTTCGGCTGGCCCGGAGCGGCATGGTGAACATGGGGGCGCTGGCGTTTGTCATTTTCCTCTATGTCAAGCTGCATGCTTGGTGGTGGGCTTGGATGCCCAAGTACGTTTTCTTCCTGCTCATCGGCCTGACGGCGGTGCTGTTGCTGTATCTTTTCCGCCGCCTGCGGGCTGCAATGTCTGAAAGAGCCTCGATATGAAACGCGCGACAGTCTTGGCAGCGGCCGGAGTCATTCTGGCGGCCAATGGCTCGCTCCTGATCTCCGTCTCACGCAACCGGAGTGACGCACGTGGCGGCACGGTTGAGCTGACTGAGCGCGAACTCCATTTGCCCGCGAGAAGTGGCGAAAGTACAGCCCTTTTTCTGGAGCTCGACTGGGACACTCTCTCTATCCCGCCGGAGCGTCGATGGGCCCCCCAGTGGCTGGACGCCGCGAAGCTGGCCGAATTGGGATTTGACTGCCGTGTGGCCGTAACGCACCCCGACGCCCGCAAGCACTATCGCTCCATGAGGACCGCGTTGGTTTTCCTGGTGCTCGAGTATGAAGGCGAAGCGTGGAAGCAGGCCAGTCCCAACAGGAAGCAAAAGACGCGGTTATTCGCCGTTGATGCCGGGCGGAATCCACATCGCCTGCGCGAAAAGTACACGGACACCGCCCGATACATCATCACCCGGGGTATGGTGACCCTCCGTTTCCCGGAGCACGGTATTCCGGAGGAAGAACGCCTCCCGCAACCTCGTCTTCAGGGGTGGATTGAGGCGGTGCTGCCCGATCGGATCTTCGTGCCACTACCACATAGCAAGGTGCTGGAGGACCTGCGCGATCGCGGAGGATCAAGCGAGGACAGATTCCTTGTAGAAGAAGAACCACGTTTTGCCGTAACGGTCTCCTGGGGTAGGAATCACGAACCGTGGGTGAGCGGTGTTCGCGAGCTTGCGGTAGATTAACGGTTTTGCTCACGCGCGCAGACCGAATACTTGTCCCTACGGGGTAGCCAGGATGCGCTTCACGGACGCCATCGACGTGTTCCACCTTCAACTTCCTTGGCGGCTCACCACAGTTGCGGCCGTTTTTCGATTGCAGCAAGAGGTGACGTCTGACGCCAGTCCCTAATTGCTGACGGTAAAGCTCTTGGACTCCTTGAGCGTACCGTTGATCCGGACCTGGACCGTCCAGGTGCCCGGCACGCTGTCGATGGTACGGTTCCACCACCACCGTTTCAGGGCCCGGCACTGCTCGTCGAGAAAGACTTAACTCATTGATTCGAACAGGGTGTCATCGCCCCGCCAGATCTTCACTTCGAACTGTTCGCCCGGTTGCCCGCCTCCCGTGTAAAGGCCGATGCCCAGATCGTCGCCCGGCGAGAGCGTCTGTACATCCGGCGTAGGATCCTTCATGTCGTTGAGGTCGACGATCTCACCGTCCTTGAGCCAGAGGTCCATGAAGCCGAGCGGGGTGTTGTACACCGGCGGATTCAGCCACATACCCTCGAGAAACGGATCGAGTCGATTCCCGTCGCAGTCGTCGACGCCAAAGTGGAGGTGACATCCGGAGGAGTAGCCGGAGCCCACGACGCCGATGGGCTGGCCCGCGTTCACCCACTCCCCCACACTGACGAGGATCGAGTTTTTCTTGAGGTGCCAGTAGAGCGTCTCGAATCCGTTGGAGTGGCGAATCCGCACGTAGTTGGCCTTGGTGCCTGCTTTCCATGCAATGTTGCGATCGAAGTTACCGTCAGCGATCTCGACGACCCGGCCCTCCTGCGCCGCCAGCACCGGAAAGTCATTGTCCATCGACCGGAAATTCGGCGGGTTGATGTCCGCCGCCGTGTGCCCGTCATATGTTTTCTGGCCACCGAGATGGTCCTCAACACCGGCTTGGCAGGGCGAGCCCTCGGCCGGGTCGTGGTCGTAGTAGTTGACCACCACCCACTCGGCGGCGTCCTGGCCACCAAACGGCCAATTCAGAGCCAAACCGATGGTCTGGCACGGAAAGATCGGGCCAGTGAGGTTGAAACCATCGTAATCCTGGTCATCGATGGTGCGATCCTCATCGAAGTCGGCGAATGTGCATTCGGGCGTGATCGTTCCCGACTGGCCGAAGCAGACCTGAAAACGCGAAAAGTCGAGGAGGTCGCCGTCGTCGTCCCCGTCAGAGTCACCCGGCTTGGCTTCCAGCCCCAGGAAGGACATGATGCGCGTGTCATCGCTGGTGTCCGAGTCCGGCAGTGCGCCGGGCGTGGGAATGAGAATCACCATGATCTCATCACCCGCTGTCAGCGGCACGTTCTCCGCGGTGAATCTGAGGTCCTCAAACTCGACCGCATCGTCCCCCTGCGGGTCCGCGGCAACAGGTAGGGAGCCTGGAGGACCGCATGCACAGGTGGTCAGGTCGCAGTACAGCGTGAACGGCTGATCAGTGGTCGCGCTGCCGCAGGGGTCTCCGCACGCCGTGACGCAGGTACCTGATCCTGCATCCACTGTAAGCGAGCGGTCCATCTCTCCCACTACCGTGCCCTCCACGGAAACCTGTACCGTCGTGCCCAGGTCCAGGATGGTGGCGGTCGGCGCGACCTGGAAATCCCAAGCTACGTTGATGTCAAACAGCCCAGCTGCTGCTCCGGACACGACATCTAGTGAGACCACCTCTCGGTTCCAGTCGGGACCGCCCTGCCCGACGGCTCGACCCGCGAAGAGAACCACGAATGCTGCAACCATTTTCATTAATCGGCACGACGCCATGACTTGATACCTCCGGCCCACGGAGAATAAAGGGAACCCGATGCGCACATTGCGCCTCTCGTTGTCGCAGTTGACGAAATGACGGTTGTTATCCGGCCCACTTCCAGCGTGCCTCTGGTTTGATGGAACAGAGGCAGCTGGCGATAGTAGAAGGATAGCGCCCCCCGACTGCAGCGGCTACTGGTTCCGGCAGAATAACGCGTGCCACCCGCCGACACATTGGGGCGCCCGGCCTGGTTTAGGTGAATGGAACAGAGCCGGGACGTCCGGCCGCTGTGCATGCCCTGGAGGCTGTGATAAGGGCTGGAAGGGGCCGTTCCTGTCCAAAGATGGGCGCTGTGTCTCGGCGTAGGAGCGCGTCGCCGGATGGACACGCGGCGCGAAGCGAGACCGCCGCAAGACGGCTCCGCTGATGACGAAGCAGATCACAAAGAGTGCGAACGCAGCCCCTGCCCGGAAGAGGTTATGTAGCAGTCCACTCGCACCAATGATCATGGAGACCCGCCCACCCGCTTCACTGGCGAAGGACACGGTGAGCAGATAGGGCGCGGGCAGTGTCAGATTCATCGAGCTGTCTCATGTGTTCGCCTGTTGCAGTTTGCACGCATCACGATGAATCGCCTTCTCTTCGTGCATGGTCAGCGTCCGCTCGCGATTGACCTACTCCACCCTAATCCAGCTCATTCCACATCGCCTCCCAACTGCCACGCACAACCACATTCAGTACAGACGGCCGCACCGCTCTTGGGATCGGTGGGTAAGAGGCGCAGGTCATACCCATAGTGCGGCCAGCGGGAGTACGTAGGCACCGCCATTGCGAAGTTCCCAAAGCGTCTCCTCTCGATAATGTACCCGGCGCTCCAGGGAACGGAGTTGAGATAGAGTAGGCCCCCCGTCTTAGCAGTGTGAGCAATGGCGAAATCACTGGTGATCAACGAGTGCATGAAGAAACCGCTCGCGAGCAACGCGCAGCAGAGACCACCGATCGGCGGTTCACGTTCTCCGCGCGAGACCCGCACGACGTCCTTGTTCGCGCGACGGCATGGAGCGTATCGGCGTCCATTATATTGTGCTGGCGCAACATGTTCAGGCCTGGTGGGCTTCTTCGATATTATTGTCGCGAAGCGGCATAGATCGCTTTGGCGGGAAGCCGCCTACTATCCAACGATTTGCAGCGAATCGTCTCTGCTCAGTCTCTTTCAGATAACTGTCGGACCAGAAGCCGACTCAGCGCATAAACCGCCAGTACCGCGCGATCGGGCACTTGGGGGTGACAGCTTGTGTCAGAAAGCTACCCGTATTGGCGCTTGCGGTTCCGTGGACGCCTGTAGGTCTGCGATTCTTCGCCAGCGCTGCGTCCCTGGCTCGCCGATCTCGACAGTGTATTTCCCCGGCGCCAGGACCCACGGGTGAAATCGTCTACCGCTGATCCGCAGCGCGTAGATGATCTCGCCGCTGGACTGCTCGATTACGCGAATGACCGGATCGTTCTTCCCTTCGATTTCGATGACCGGCAGGTAGGCTACTGGTCGGCTGGCGCGATTGTCCAGCTGGTGCAGTTTGATCGGCCAGCCGGGATACTGACGGGCGTTAGCCTGCGACGGATCGCTCCAACGCGGCCAGCACTCGATCACGATCTGCCGGGTCTTGCGATTCAGTCGCACGATTCCATAACCGGGCGAATTGTCGTGCAAGCGGGCCGGCTGGTGTCTGCTGACCACCGGGTTGGCCACGGCCAGAACGGTCATGCG
>CP070718.1:929557-933363 GCA_020350565.1 Phycisphaerales bacterium | reverse complement strand
GCCCCGACGGTCACGATCCTGGTCGAGGGGCACGGCATGGCCCCCGAGGAGATGGAAACGCTCGTCACCTTCCCGATCGAGACCGCCGTGAACGGGGCCGCCGACGTTCGCCGCGTGCGCTCTTCGACCGCGGTGGGCTTCTCGACGATCTGGGTGGAGTTCGAGTGGGGCACGGACATCTACCGGGCGCGTCAGACGGTCACCGAACGCCTCGCATCCATCGAGGATCGACTGCCGGAGAATGTCGATCCACCTATCCTGGCTCCGATGTCATCGGTGATGGGCGAGATCGTCTTCGCATCCGTGACGTCCGCTCAGCACACTGCGCGCGAACTCCGCACCTTCGCCAGCACGGATCTTCGCCGACGCATTCTGTCTGTGCCTGGAGTGGCGGAAGTTGCGCTGTTCGGCGGTGACGAGAGGCAATACCAGGTTGTCCTGTCGCAGCCGTTGATGCAGGCCTACCAGATCAGCATTACCGAGGTGGCCGATGCGCTGCGAAAGTCGAACGAAAACGTCGCTGCCGGCTTCCTCGTGGAAGGTGGGCAGGAATCGATTCTCCAGGGAGTCGGGCGGATCGAGTCGGTGGAAGATATCGCGGAGACCGTTGTCACAGTCCGCGCGGGAACGCCAATCAAGGTGAAGGATCTCGGCACGGCGATGGTCGGGTCCGCGATCCGGCGTGGCACGGGCTGGGCGTCACGTCGCGGTCCGGCGTGGGAGCCGATCGTCGAGCCGGCCGTCGTCATGGCCATTCTCAAGCAGCCCAGCGCCAACACGCTCGAGGTCACAGAAAGGCTTGATCGAGCGTTCGATGAGATTCAGGCGACCATGCCGGAGGGAATGATCATCAACAAGCGTCTCTTCCGGCAAGCCGACTTCATCAACGCTTCGGTCACGAACACGATCCACGCACTGCGTGACGGCGGAATCTTCGTCATCATCGTTGTCGTGCTGTTCCTGGCCAGCATGCGGGCGAGCTTCATCACGTTGCTGGCCATTCCGTTCTCACTCGTCACGGCGATCCTGACCCTGCGGGTGTTCGGCACCAGCATCAACACGATGACGCTCGGTGGCATGGCGATCGCAATCGGCGCTCTGGTCGACGACGCCATCATCGATGTGGAGAACATCATCCGCCGGCTTCGGGAGAATGGAGTCCTGCCCGAAGGACGGCGCAGGCCGGTACTCGAAGTGATCTACAAGGCGAGTGTCGAAGTGCGCGCGTCGATTGTCTTCGCCACGCTGATCATCATGCTGGTGTTCGTGCCGTTGCTCTTCCTGTCCGGCGTGGAAGGTCGCCTGTTGCGTCCGCTGGGGATCGCGTTCGCGGTTTCGCTGGCCGCGTCACTGGTCGCGGCGCTGACGCTGACGCCGGCGCTGGCTTACTACCTGCTGCCGAAGAGCCGGACTGTGCAAAGAGGACATGAGCCACTGATCGTCCGGGGACTCAAACGGTTGTATGACCGCCCCCTGAGGTGGGCCATGCGACGTCCGTGGTGGGTCATTGCTCCGACGGTCGTGCTTCTAATCGCGGCAGTGTACGGCGCGAGTATGATGGGCCGGAGCTTTCTGCCGGAATTCAGCGAAGGGGCCTTGGTTGTCGGTCTCGTCAGCGTCCCCGGCATTTCACTGGAGGAGAGCGACCGCCTGGCGCACATCGTCGAGGAAACACTCATGCAGCATCCGGAGATAGCGGCCATCGGCCGGCGAACCGGGCGCGGTGAGGCCGACGCTCACGGCATGAACACGGAGGGTAGCGAGATTGACCTCACGCTGGACATGGACGCACCAAGTCGGCTCGGACTACCACGCCGCACGCGGGCGGAGCTTCTGGAAGCGCTCCGCGCCGACGTGGCAATGATCCCCGGCGTGCAGGCGACGTTCGGGCAGCCGATCGGCCACCGCATCGACCACATGCTCTCCGGCACGCGCGCCAACATCGCCGTTAAGATCTTCGGCGAGGACCTGATCAAACTACGCGAACTGGCCAGGCAGGTGGAGAGTGTCATGCAGGACATCCGCGGTGTCGTGGACCTGTCCGCCGAGCAACAGAACGCCATCCCCATTCATCGCGTGGACTTTGACCGCGTTGCCATCGCCCAGTTCGGGCTCCAAGTGGAGGATGTCTCCGAGGCTCTACAGGCGGCGTTCCGCGGCGATGCGGTCAGCCAAGTATTGCGGGGCCGGAACGCATTCGATCTCGTCGTGCGCGTTGGGGATCCCGTCAATCCCAACGCCTGGACCAACGCCTCGGCGGAGACGGTCGAGCAGGTCCTGGTGGATACGCCGTCCGGGGCCAAGGTACCGCTTAAGGTGCTGGCGCGCATCAGTCGCGAGCACGGTCCAAACATGATCAGTCGTGAGAATGCTCAGCGGAAGATCGTGGTGATGTGCAATGTCGCCGGCCGTGCGCTGGGGGATGTTGTGGCGGACATTCGGGGAGCTGTCGCCGAGGGTGTCCACATGCCGCACGGCTACTACGTCGAATACGGCGGCCAGTTCGAGAGTGCGGAAGAGACGCGCAGGCGACTCAGCGTGCTCGGCGTGGTCGTCATCCTCAGCATCGGCTTTCTGTTGTATGTCGTGTTCCGCTCACACCGGGACGCCATGCTGATCATGGTCAATCTGCCGCTTGCGTTGATCGGTGGTGTGGCGGGTGTTTATGTTTCGGGCGGCATTCTATCCGTGGCGTCGGTGATCGGGTTCATCAGCGTGTTCGGCATTGCGGCCCGCAACGGCATCATGCTTGTTTCGCACATACGTCACCTGCAGCGCTTTGAAGGGGTTACCGACTTCCACGAGGCCATTCGCCGTGGCGCGATGGAGCGACTAGCACCGATCCTGATGACCGCGCTCGCGGCGGGTCTCGCGCTGATCCCGCTGGCCGTTGGGGGGGAACAACCGGGTCGCGAGATCCTGACGCCGATGGCGATCGTGATTCTCTGCGGATTGCTGTCATCGACCTTCCTGAACATGGTCGTTGTGCCGGCGTTGTTCCTGCGGTTCGGCCGACCCCTGGCGGCCGAGGTGCAAGTGGACGTGACGGACGAACTCAGGCGTGCCGCGCACGCGATGCCGGCTGCACCGGCGTAAGAACAGCCGAGAAGGTGAAACAAACCATGAGACATACCAAAAGAAGAAACCAGGCGGCATTGGCGTCAGGACTGTCGCTGGTCATCATCGCGCTGCAATCGGGCTGTGCGACGGTCAAACCACAGCCCGACTACGCACGGGCGCAAGAACTCATCAAGGAGAGCACGGGCGTTGCCGACGCATTCGATCCGGAGCAGGATGAGCTTTCGACAGAACAGATCGATGCCTGCCTCGCCGATGGCCTGACGTTGGATGAAGCCGTGCGGCTGGCCCTGCTGAACAACCGTCAGCTTCAGGGCGCGTTCTACGACATCGGGATTTCCCGCGCCGACTGGGTGCAAGCCGGATTGCTGTCCAACCCCTCGCTCGGCATCGGAGTGATGTTCCCCGAGGGTGGGGGCAGGTCGAACATCCAGGGGAATCTGGCACAGAACATCGTCGACTTGTGGCAAATGCCCGTGGAGAAAAGAATCGCCGAACGCGAGGTGGAGCGGCAGATTGTCCGTGTCGCGCGATTGGCGGGAGAATTGGCTGTCGAGACGAAGCGGGCGTACTACCATGCCGTTGCGGCGGTGGAACTGCTGGACATCGCCGCCCAGAGCGTGGAACTCTACCAAAAGTCGTACGAGGCGACGCGCGTGCTGCGTGAGAGCGGCACCGGCACGCAGCTTGACGAGAACCTCCAGCGGGGGGAACTGTTGCAGGCCCAG
>CP070718.1:921960-929457 GCA_020350565.1 Phycisphaerales bacterium | reverse complement strand
TGGTAGCATTTCTCAACGATGCCCTGGCTAACCCGGACAATGAACGCGGCCAATACATGTTCTTTGACACCGACGGTGACGGTCTGGGGGACGTCTACATCAACACGTCTATGCAGGGTGGGAGCGGAAGTGAGCCCGGGGCGCGGACGGTGAAGATGTTCTCACCGTCTGTGGCCGGCCGGATCGTATATAACACCGGTTCCGGGCAATACGAAACCATCACGACGCCCACGGATTATTCCGATCATCCGGTCGCCGGTGTAAGCTGGTATGGTGCGGTCAAATACTGTAACTGGCTCACGATCGACCAGGGCTTCCCTCTGGAGGAGCGGTGTTATACAGAGAATACGCATGCCAACCTCACGGCATGGCGCCCGATAACGATCACCACCGCCGACTGGGAGACACGCGATCTGAATGACGGCGAGCGGCTCGCCCTGGTCACGGAATACCTGGGCTATCGGTTGCCGATGGACCAGGGTTACAACAACGCCTCCCCGGGGGCCGATTCGGCCGACGCATACAATGAATGGTACATGGCAGCGGCCTGGAACGGCTCGTCTAATACCTTATTCGGCTTCGGGCGGAGCACGATCACCGGGGCCGATGCGAACTACGTAGACAGCGGTGATCCGTTCGACAACGGCACGACGCCGGTAGGCTACTATGACGGTACGGATCAGGGCGGATTTCAAACGAATGCCAACGAGAATGCCCTGGGCCTCTTCGACATGTCGGGCAACGCCTATCAATGGATACAAGGCCGGTTCAACACGCACGCTCAGAGCATCAACTACCGGGTAATGCGTGGCGGAAGTTGGAACAACGCCGCCACGGGCTCTCAGGGCCTCGAGACGACGACACGGGTGTTCACCATAACGAGTCTGACGAACGGGCAGATCGGGTTCCGTGTCGTGCGCTCGGCACCGTAAAGGCGCGATCCCCAAGGATACCGGCCTGAACTGAATCAGCAACGGCCTCTGCGCTGTGGACGAGCCACTGGTGGCAGACGAAATCCGGTGGGCGAGCGACCCGTGGCACAGACTTGCTTGCGAACGAGCCAGGCGGCTACCGCGTGCCGGTGGGCTCGCCGTCCAGCACTTTGGCGGCCATTTGGGGCCGAGAGTCTGACTGGTCGGGGAGTTCGTAGATGCGCACCTCTCCGCCGTTGCGGCGTTCCATTTCAGGGAGGCTTTCGAGCAGGCCGGCCTCGGAGAGAAACTCCCAGCGGTAGTCACTGATATGTGGAAAGCTCGACGCCAACTTTGCCCTATGGAGAAGCTTCTGCTCCACGGCCAGCCACCATGTGAGCTGCGGGCTTCCAACGGGCCGGGCCCAGATCGTCGGGTCGATGATCACCCATCGCACGCCCTGTTGCTCGAGTCGGTCCAACACTTGGGCGGGAGACAGGCTCGAACGGGCCGCTTGCGAGCCGCTCAACGGCACCAGGTCGATGGGTGAACGATGCAGATATTGACGATACCCCATCGAACCTTCCGGCACTGCGGCTTTGCCGGCGCCTTGCGAAGCGAGATACGCGCAGGCCTGCTCCAGGTGACTCTGCTTTGCGCAAAGAGCGATCGTCGGGGAAAGGGCCGGTAGTGCAACCGAGGCCACAAGCAGGACGGTCACCGCCGTCTGCAGGACGCGGCGCGGGCGCAGGGCAACCACGATCGAGCAGACACCGACGGCCAGGCAAAGGCACGCAAATGGAAGGGCTGGCGTAGACATGCGCGGTAAGGCATACGGCTGAAACGCGTAGAAGACCAGCGTGCCCAATATGATGAAGGCCGGTAACGTCGCGAGAACTTCCGGCGAAGAGTGCATGTGCTGCGCGATTCGAGATCTTCCGGAGGCCTGGCAATTGGTAGATTTTCGTTGACCGGCAAGCATCCGCGGATCCGCGGCACCTGCGCCCACGCCTGCCGCCCCGATCGAGGCTCGGAAACGTAAGAGGATGACGAGGCCGAAAAGGGTAAGGAGACCCGCGGCGATTCCATGCCAGTGAACATAGAAGCGGCACAATGCAAGCGGCGGCACATCCGGCTGTGGGAAGCCGCTGGCCTGCAGATGGGTGGTCACGCTTCGGATGACACCGGCATAAAAGAGACACGCCTCGAACAACGTCGCCAGCGGCAGGTGGACGCCGATTGTTCCGGCCCCCCAGCGAAGCGCGCGGAGAAGCCCCTCCATCATCAGCAGCGGCAGCATGAAACCGAAGACGAACGGCACCAAGGAAGTCGCGAGCCTCTTCAACCACAGGTCGCGATGTGCTTTGAGCTCCGCGAGGCGCATCCCAACCTCGAACAGGATGACGATTACAATGACATAAAGACTCTTGTAGTGACAGGTAAAAGCGACGCCCAGGGCAGCCCCTGCGAGCGCCCGGCACAAGCCCTTCCTCCGCTGCAGGCCGAAGGCTTTCATCCAAAGCCAGACCCCTGTCAGGATGAACAGGACGGCAGAGGACTCGGCCAAGGCACTGCGGCAATAGACCAGATGGTAAGGTGCGACTGCGAGAACGAGGGCGGCCGTCAATGCGGTGCCGCGACCTGACACCAGCCTCGCCAGTTGATACAGGACAAGCACTGACAGCGTGCCACAGAGCGCGTTGAGGATCAACAATGCCTCCGGACGGTCACCCGTAATGAACATCATCCCGGCCGCGAGGAACGTATATCCCTGGCAGGGCTTCGAGTAACGGTCCTTGAAATCAACGCCGTGGGCCTGCAGACACCCTTCGAGCGTCGCCTGGTCGCCAGCCCAAGCGGCCTGCAGGACTTCGCGATCGCAGAGCGCGCAGGCCAGGCGATGCCACATTCCGGCATCGGCAGCGTAGGCGAACTCATCGTCAAAACGCAGCCCGACCCGGGTGATACCGCCGAACCGAAGACCCGCCGCAAGAGCAAGAATCGCCACGAGCAGCAGGTGTTGCCAATGCCAGAGCGCATACCGGCCGGGGTGCGTCGTGCCGCTCGAATCGGGCCTCTCGATTTTCGTAGCAGCTTCCACAGTCGGACCCCAATGCGGCGGTTGCCTCTAGGCCGGGAAAACCAGCCAACGAGAAGCCTGGAAGGCCGTGAAGGGTTTATCGGAACTCGAATGTTACACCTGCACTCCTGTGGGCGGCATGAATGCAACGGAGGCGTCAACAGAATCGAATGACCGGTCCTCATGGGCCTTTTTATCAGACACTCCAACTCAACGAAGTCGGCGTGGTGTCCGATAAACCGATACGCGCGTTTGCGGAGTGGTATTTGAGGCCACAAGCTCATGCTTGCCCGCCATCCCGCCCCGACGAACCGAGATCGGGCCGGCGCAAAGGCATGTTGCTCGGCCGATGAGTGTGGTTGCGATCTGCCGCCGGATGCGGCGTGTAAAGCCAGCGGGATCATGCGATTGCCATTGACATCCAACGCACCCAACACTTGTTCCAGCCCCCATGGTCCCACTGTGCCCGGACGGGTCGACGTCTGGAAGTTGCAGGTGATCGTGCTGCTGATCGGCCTGTGTCTGCACGCGTTTGTGATCGGAGCCTTGCCACTGATCTTGATGCCCGACAGCGTCTGGTACATCCAGCTTGGAGCGGGAATCGCTGATCATCTCGACTTTTCCAACGAGATGTTCCTGCAACGGCCTTTGGGTTATCCGCTATTCCTTGCCGCGGTCTTTGCACTGTTCGGAACGCACAGCCCGGCGGCGCTGGTCTTTCTCCAGCACCTGATGGTCCTTGCGACGGCATGGGTGGCGATGACGATTGCCATGGAGCTGACGCGCTCCCGTTCGGTGATGGCGTTGACCGGGCTGGGTGTGGTGAGCAGCCTCCAATTGGCCGGATACGCCAACTGCGCCCTCACGGAGATCCTTTATACCCTGCTCCTCGCGCTTCTGGTCGCGTTTGTGGTTCGGTTTCACGCCGGGGCGTCATGGCGATGGCTGGCAGTTGCCTCGGCGATCGCAGGGATTTCCACGCTGGTGCGACCGACGGGTAAGTTCATGGTGGCGATCTGCCTGCTGGCGGCGCTCCACCGGTGCTGGATTGAATCCGAGACCACAAGGAAACGATTGTCAGGCTGTATACGCGGCATGACAGCGGCCCTGGTCCCCTGTGTCGCAGTGATGGCACTCAGTCTGCTGTTCAACGGTTTTGCGCTGGGCGAGTTTCGCACGTTAAGCCGGACGGGCGCGGTGGTGTTTACGCGCACCCGAGACATCGACCGTCTTGAGTCGACGACCAATGAACCGCTCCAGCGAATCCTCGCCGCCATGGAGCGGTATGACGCGTCCCAGGTTCCAGGCACTCCACCCCTGGATCGGTATTCCCATCTCAGTGCGGAGAGGGCCTGTCGGGCGGTCTACGGGATGACCTCAAGCGAAGCGGACCAACTGATGCTGGCAGCCGGGCTGGGGCTGATCCGGGAACATCCCGGCCACTTTGTGCGCTCTACCCTGTCATACATGATTCGCAGTCTGCTCCTGACCGACGACGTCCACCGTCATGTTCCCGGTGGAGCGGTCGCGGACGGCTGGCACCCGCCTCGAAAAGCGCTGATCATCGATACGAACGCCTATTACTGCAGCAGCGCACGGCTCGAGGATGACGGCATCCTCCAGCGATACCTGCCCATCGATCACAAGCCGGGCGTGCTCACGAAGCACTGGCGAAACACCGTGGCAGCCTACCACGGATACGTGGAACGCGGCCCGACCGTGAGCGGCCTGACGGACTCGCTGTATGAGGATTACGTTCTTGGGGCCGCACTTGGCGCGGCATGCCTGCTGTTTACGCGGCGTCGGTCAACCGGCGTGATCCTGCTGGCGGCCTTTCTGCTGCATCTCCTGCTGACCGGCCTGCACAGTGCCTGTCCGCGATACGTCGCACCTTTACAGCCCATGCTCAAGCTCTTTGTTGCGGTGGCGGTGATCCACGGAGCTTGGGTGATAGGCTGGATGAGCCGCACGATCGCGGCCCGACTCCCAAGAACGAGGGTCGAACCGACATCGTAGCCGGCGGCTGGGATTACCGTTTCTCCAGCACGATCAGACAGCGAAAGGCCATCAACGGTGCCAGCGGCCTGAGGCACGATTCCACCGCACGCGCCAGGGGAACGCTCCACAAAGGGATCAGTCGCCGTCGCTCAAAGCCTCCGCTGAGCGGCATCACCAGCAGGTCGAACCGTTCCCGCCGGCTCAAATGGAATTGCGGGAAGCGCCGCGCGAACGTCGCCCAGTGCCGCCAGAAGATGAGGGTTGGCACGGCGATGTTGGCCTGCCATGGGTCCTTGCCGCGGTCGGAAACATGCCCCGGGGATGGACTGAATGGATTAACCCGTGTGTTGATCGCCTCGTCGTGAAAGTAGCGCCAGGCGATATAGCTCACCGGCGAGACGTACGGTTCGAGAAGAATGGCCCGTCCGCCCGGCGCCAACGTCCGGCAGGCCTCTTCGAAGAATCGCAGCGGATCGGCTACATGATGCAGCACGTCGATCATGATGATGTTGGCCAATGAGCCGTCGGCAAATGGCAGGTACGCCGCGTCCGCAGCGCAATGGAGCCAAGGACAGGGAACGATGTCGCAGGACAGGGTGCCCGGCCGGAACTCCGCGAAACTGCCGTGCCCCGCGCCAACCTCGACGTCTGCTCCTTCGACGTCGCTGCGTGCGGAATCAATGGCGAGATGATAGCGTCGGTAGATGTCGCGGGTCAGCGGCCTTTCATGCCAGATGGCGGCATGATGTTCGAGGCGGCGACGGGCGCGCTCCAGGGCCAGGGTTCTGTCATCGGCAGACCGCGCCTCAGGCGCTTCGACGCACAAGGTAGCTGATGTACCAGTCATGTTCGGCAACGGGCGTTTTCGGGCGGGTCTTGGGAAACTCGTCCACGATCTCAAGTCCGGCCAGCTCAAACAGATGGCGATACTGCACCGGTGTCAGGAAGCGAAGCTTGTGAACCGACTCGAACTCGGTGAAGTTGCCGGTTCGCCGATCCAGGTTCAGGATGCGGTAGTGCAAGGTGCAGCATTGCTGGATGCGATCGAGGGTCGGGGTGGTGATGCGAACCGTCTCGCAGTCCGGCTGCCCCTGAACGGCAAAGTGCTTTACGGCCGGACGAGGCTCGTCGACGAACACCGCGGCACCGTTCCAGACGTCGATCAGCATGCGCCCCCCGGGCATGAGGCGGCTGTGCAGCAACCGCAGGTGCTCGACCATTTCGCCGGGCGTCTCTATGCAGTTGAGCACGTTAAAGAAGCTGACCGCTCCGTCGAAACGACGTCCGTCCAGTTGCGCACAGAATGAAGCCAGCGAGCCGCTTGCAAAGGAGACCTTCGCCGATTCCAGAGCAGGCGTTTTGGCGCGCGCCTGGGCGATCATGGCCTCCGATCGGTCGAACCCGGTGACGTTGACACCCATCTCCCCGAAGGCCAGAGCATGCGAGCCGGTGCCGCAGCCGAAGTCGAGAACGTGACGCGACCCGTGCATTGTGCCGGCCAGACCCAGCAGCTCAACGGCAAAGCGCGCTTCGCCGGTCACGTCCCGCCGCGCGTAGAGCAAGTCGTAAACCGCGGCGAACTGTTCGTGATAGTCGGCTAGCGGCATTTGAATACCACCGTTGCACGGGCCGCCATGCCCAGCAGCCTCCACCCGTGCGCGAAGAACCTGCTCTTGGGCCGCCCGTAGCGCCGCGGCAGGTACCTCGTGGGCACCTCGCAGATCTTCAGGCCCAGGCGGGCGGCCCCGAAGATCAGCTCGAAGTCGCCGAACGGGTCGAACAATCCGAGAAAACCCCAGTTGTGATGGAGTCGGTGGAACTGCCGACGGTCGATGGCCTTGATGCCGCACAATACGTCGGAGGTGCGTTGGCCCAGAAACCAGCAGAACCAGACCGCAAACAACCAGTTGCCCACCACGTTGCGCAGCGGCATGGAGCCTTTGTCGCGGGGGTAGATGAAGCGGCTGCCATTGATGTAATCCGCCCGGCCCGTGGCCACCACTTCAAACGCTTTCAGGATATCCTGAGGCGGAGACGTCTGATCCGCCTCCAAAAGAATGATCACGTCGCCGGTGGCATGAGCAAAGCCTTTGCGGATGGCATCGCCCTGGCCGACGCCGTCCTGGGCCAGGAGCCTGATATTCTTTTCCGGATAAGCCTCGATCACGCGTTGCACTTCTTCGCGCGTCCCGTCGGTCGAGTGCCCCTCAACGAAGATGATCTCGGTTTGGGCCCCTGCTTTAGGGATGGCCTGCACCATCGGCTCGATGTTCTCGCGCTCGTCCCGCACGGTGAGGATGATGCTTGCGGTTTTACCGGCGGCCTGTGAATCACCAGGGGCAGGTCGGGCAACAAGGATGCCCGTCGAGGCCAAACGATTGACCAGCGGGACCAGACCGGCAAGCCAATTGATCAAAACCCCGAGCCCAAGCCATCGGAGCGGGCAGAAGAGCTTCGGGCGTACGTCGATCGTCTCAAAGCCTGCTCCGTGGAGAAACATTTGCAAGT
>CP070718.1:911729-921860 GCA_020350565.1 Phycisphaerales bacterium | reverse complement strand
GGGGCATGGAACCACTTCACATCCCGTGCCGTCGGGTGTGGGTTTGCACTCGGGCTCGCACACGCACTCCCAGAGGTCGTCAATCCCGTCACTGTCCGTGTCCTGAACCGTCATCACGCAGATTTCAGGCCACGGGCAAGTGCCGATGCACGTCGGCTCCACGTACGGATCGTAATCGGTGTGGCAGTAGCCGGGATCCATGCACTCGCACTCGATAATCTGGTAAACCGGCGGCGGCGGCAGCTCGTGTCTCACATAGACAATCTTGTACCCGGTCGGCTCACCGTAGCTGTCCAAAAGCGCAACGCCGGTCCAATCGGCTGCGGTTTCGAACGGCGCACTCCACGGCGGCACGTCTGTTACGCCGGATGCGGACAGCGGAATGGGTTCGGTATGGTAGAGGCCCACAGCACCCGGCAAGTCCGGAATGTCCACGGTCACGTAGACGTCAAAGAAGCTGTCCGCCGGGAAATCACTCGTGCCGCCTGAGCTACCTACGATTTGGCCGACGCTAGGTTGATCAACGCTCTGGTGGACGAGGATGGTCCCACCGCCGGCGCCGCCGCCCATGATCTCCATTTCAATGATCTCAGTGTCGATCACCCTGTATCCGCCGACAACTATGGGGTCGTCGCGATAGACACGGGTCATGTTCGGATCCACCGGCATGACCTCGTAGTCCTCGGACGTCCCCGACGGATCCTCTATGGTAATGACACCCGAGGTCGGCGTGAGCACGTCGATCCCTCCCGGCGGGAAGAAGACCGGCGGAGCATACAACCCGACAGCCTTCGGTTCACACTCCTCGGGGTCCGTGGGGCATGGAACGATCTCACATGCCAGTCCGTCGGGTCTGGGTTTGCACTCGGGCTCGCACACACATTCCCAGCGGTCGTCAATCCCGTCACCATCCGTGTCCTGAACCGTCATGACACAGATTTCAGGCCACGGGCAAACACCGGTGCAGGTTGTTGGCTCGGCCGCCGGGTCGTATTCGATGTGGCAGTAGTCGGTGTCCATGCACTCGCATTCGACGATCTGAAACTCCGGCGGCGGTGGCGGCAGCTCATGGCTCACATAAACAATCGTGTAGCCGGTTGGATCGCCCGCAGCGGTCAAGAGCTCGACACCGGGCCAGCCGTCTGGCGTTACGAACGGCGCACCCCACGGCGGCACGTCCATCAGGCCGGACGCAGAGAGCGGAATCGGTTGCGTATGGTAGAGACTCTCGGCACCGGGCATGTCCGGAATGTCCACGGTCACGTAGACGTCAAAGAAGCTTTCCGCCGGGAAGTCGGTCGTGTCGCTGGTCGTGCCAATCATCTGACCAACGCTCGGCTGACTTGGGCTCTGGTGGACGAAGATCGTCCCACCGGCGCCGCCGCCGCCCATCAGCTCCATTTCGATGATCTCGGTGTCGACCACCCGGTATCCGCCGGCATCCGTAGGGTTGCCGCGAGCGACACGGGTGATATTCGGATCCCCGGCCATGATTGCGTAACTCTCGACGAGGCCGTAGGGATCCTCGATCGCGATGATGCCGGAGGTCGGCGTCAAAACGTCGATCCCTCCCGGCGGGAAGAAGACCGGAGGAACGTTTCGACGGACGACCTTAGGCAAACAAATCTGGCTTGCGTCCGGGCAGGGAACGTCCTCACATGTCGTGCCGTCGGGTGTGGGTCTGCACTCGGACTCGCACCGGCACTCGTAATCGAAGGCGTCGCCACCAACGTAGGACTCGATCAACTCACATTGCTCGCCGGCCGGACAACCGCCCTGGCAGTATACCGTGACGTCCCACGGATCCGTCTGAATGACGTAAACGACACGGCACTCGTTGTCGCCCAAACACGCACACTCCGTGACCGTAACGGTCTGGGCCGCGTGGTCCACGCGGATGTGCTTTGGCCAGCACGTCTCACCCGGAAACGGGCAAAGAACGTCCTCGCACCATAGCCCGTCTGCCGTGGGAACGCATTCTGCTTCGCAGGCGTCGTCAACGCCGTTCCCGCTGAGATCACCAAGACATGCGGGCTCACCGCTCGGAGACGGTAATCCATTCAACTCGTCGCAGCATTGCGGCTCCGCATCGACGCAGTCACCAGTCCCGTCCTGCAGGCAGCAGGCGAGGGTATACCCTTCGCAGACTGTGCCTGGCCCCTGTGCCCAGCCCAGCCAGAAGAACTCGCACTCATCCGGACAAACATTGATGCACTCGCCGGTGGCCGGCAAGCAGCACGCCTCAGGCTCGCGGGGCGGGAAGACGTCGTGCTCACCAGATTCGCCACCGTCCAGGACAGTGCCCGCCTGAACGTCCGGCACAGGATAGAACTCCTGGCCCGGCACGCAGACCAGCAGCGGCTGCTCATACTGCCACGGCAACGGCCCCTCGCTCTGAAGCAGCAAGGGCGGAGCGTCCCAGACGATCGGCTCCTGCCTGCTGGGCCACGCCTCGAAGAAACTGAACGTGGCATACACATACATGCCACCACCACTGACGTCATCGAACCGGTACTCGCCGCCTAGCGGGGTCGTCGCCTCGATAGTCATGACGCCCTCAGACGGAGTGTCGGCCAGAGTCACCGTGACGTCATAGTAATGCTCTTCCGGAGGGTCCTGGTCGTCGAGCACGACGATCGGGTCCACGCTTCTGAGCTGGAGCTCAACCATCTCTACGGCCACCGTGGCCGGCCCGGGCATCACGGCCTCTTCCTTACGCTCGACGACCGTGTTCACCGAGCCCACGTAGCCGGGCAACGGATCACCCACCAGCTCGATGGTGCCCGCCCAGGCCTGCGATCCATCGAAGAAAAAGTCGTTTGGAAGTGGTGGGATCTGGCTGCCCCCCCCGAAGTGCACCCTCGTTGAACCGGCCGCCGTCTCGAGGCAATCTTGGCCAGGCGGTATCACCTGCCCCCACGCGACGGTCGTGCTCATCAGCCCCGTCACAAGCGCGACCGCGACCGCTCCTTGCTTCATTCTCCATCGCATGTCACCACCTCCCGCGGCAGCCCGCCGCCCGTAGAAGAGAATTGCTCCCTTGTTCCGCGATGCCGGGAATCGATCCAACGAACCTAAGCGCGCAGGAACCTAGGATCCGTCAACAATAGCCCCGGCTCTGTGTCGCTTGTGCCCTGTCCGCACAAGATCGGAAATGGCGCCCCTTTGAGAGTCCGTTGAGGAAGGGGGCTGACTTCGAGCGTACGCCCGCTCGCACCGATCAAACGCCGTCCAAAAAGGTGCCTGTCCCTCTCTCAACGCACAGTTAAGCCTCTGCCTCGACCGCATTCGCCTGAAGCGCTAGCACAAAGGGCAAAAGATCATTGCGCTCCGCCTCTCCGTTCTCCGTGAGAGGGAGATCGCAAACCGCCGGAGTTCCGTGCCTCCACGCGTCACACCGCACTTCAAAGCTAAGCAGAACGAAGCCCGAAGCCCCTATCCCGGTTCCAACCGTCCAGCCTCGACGCTTCGGCTCGGCAACGAATGGAAGCCGTCGAACCCGGCGCCGGGCTGTCTATCCGCTACGAACGAACCCTGAGGGCGAAGAATTGCCACGCAGGGGCCATGATCCCTGCAACCATTCAATCAATGCTGGCTGTCTTCCGGACTGGAGAGTCGATCAAATCGCGTCGGTAATCAGACGGGACTCAACCGCTCGCAGATGCCTGCCCAACTTCGGTGACCTCCATTTGCCGCCCGCCAGTTCGAAATGATCGTTTCCGGTCAAGGCCCGACGAGATAATCCCCTTCCAGATCTGGAGTTCCCAGCCGGTAAATTTTGCCGTATTTGAACAGACAAGTCAACTCCTCCCACGAATGATCGCTCACCTGTCCATTGCCAGTGAAAACTGGAGGGAACCACAGCGCCAATGCATCCTCACTTCCTCTCGACGACTCTGGTCTTGCAGCGACGCTTCGATCTGGCATGAAGGATGCTAGAGACCTTGAAAAGTGGGTCGGCGTACGCGCAGGGCGGCAGGCTTGCAGCCTCGCGCCCGCTGGGGCAGATGAAAGGACCAGACGAGCTTTAAGAGAATTGTCTTGGCGCCGGGACGCACCTCGGTTTACGATCGCCGAAAAGCTCGACGGCAGTCGACGCGGAATGTGACCTGACGTCAAGCCAGTCCTTCCCTTGAAAGCAAGAAAGGAACCTTGAAAAGTGGCCGAAGCGATAGCAGACCTCGGGGATCGGAGCGACCCTTACCACTTCCTGGTTCGCCGGCTTCACTCCCTCACGGGCATCGTCCCGGTGGGAGTTTTTCTTTGCATCCACCTCTCCATAAACGCCTCGATCCTGGCCGGTCCGAACGCCTTCCAGTTCGCCGTCAATCAAATCCACAATCTGAGCAGGCTGGGCATTCTGCAGGTCGTTGAGGTCCTGTTCATCATCTTACCCATTCTCTATCACGCCGTTGTGGGCGTCCTCATCTACCTTTCCGGCAAGCCGAACCTGGTCAACTACCAATACGGCGGAAACGTCAGATACGTGCTCCAACGGTGGACCGGCATCATCACCATCTTCTTCATCCTTACGCATCTGTGGCACGTTCACTGGATCATCCCCGGCGGCGCGGAATTCAACGCCGATGACGCCGCCGCTAGCGTGGTTCAGGCCATGGCGGCGGGATGGACGGCGCCCATCTACGCCATCGGCGTGCTGTGTGCGGTGTTCCACTTCGCCAACGGGATCTGGACGTTCCTGATCAGTTGGGGGATCACGGTCGGGCCAAGGTCGCAGATGCTCAGCGGCCGCGTTTGCATCATCATCGGCCTGATCCTGGGCCTGCTCGGCGTCGCGGCGCTCATCAGGATCAAGACGATGGACCTCGCGACGATGCCTCAGGGAGCCGACGAAGCGCAGGCCGCCCATGTGGCCGGCGGAACCGAAGTCCACTGATTATTGCCGGGCAGCGCACCGCCTGGGTGTGCCCGGACGCCTCGAAGGAGTAGCCAGGAAAAGCGAGACCATGGCAGCCAAACCTAGAATCATCGTTGTCGGCGGAGGACTGGGAGGCCTGTGGGCGACGCTGCGAATCGCCGAACAAGGCGTTCCCGTCGATCTGTTCTCTCTCTTCCCCGTTAAGCGTTCCCATTCGTGCTGCGCTCAGGGCGGCATCAACGCCGTCCTCGACGTCAAGGGGCAGGATGACTCCATCTGGCAGCACATCGTGGATACGATCAAAGGGGGCGATTACCTCGCCGACCAGCCGCCCATCAAGAACCTTTGTGAAGAGGCGCCGGGACTGATCCGCACCTACGATCGCATGGGCGTCACCTTCAGCCGCACGCCCGAAGGGATCATGGACCAGCGTCTCTTCGGCGGCGTGAAGAATAAGCGTACGGCCTTCGCCGGCGCTACCACGGGCCAGCAGCTCCTCTACACCGTCGACGAGCAGGTCCGCTACCACGAGTCACTCGGCACCGTTACGAAGTACGAGGGCTGGGACTTCCTCTCACTCGTGCTCGATGACAACGGTGTCGCCCGCGGCGTCACCGCCATGGAGCTCAGCAGCAGCAAGGTCCAGGCGTTCAAGGCGGACGCGGTGATCATCGCGACCGGCGGTTTGGCCCTCACTTACGGCCGGTCGACGATGTCGAGCAATTCGACGGGGGCGCCGGCCGCCCGGGTCTACCAGCAGGGTGCCAAGTGCGCCAACAACGAGTTCATCCAGTTCCATCCCACGGGCATGCCCGGTCACGATAAGAACCGCCTGATGTCCGAGGCCTGCCGCGGTGAAGGAGGCCGCATTTGGGTGCCCCGCAAGAAGGGCGATAACCGCGACCCACGCGACATTCCGGAAGAGGAGCGCTTCTACTTCCTCGAGGAATGGTATCCCGCATACGGCAACACCGTGCCCCGCGACGTCGCCTCTCGTGCCATCTGTCGCGCGGTTCGCCACATGGGCCTGGGCCTCAACGGCCAGGACGTGGTTTACCTCGACCTGACGCACCAGCCGCGCGAGTTCCTCGAAAGACGGCTCGGCGGCATCCTCGAAATGTACCGCACCTTCGCCGGGGAAGATCCCTGCGAAAGGCCCATGAAGATTTTCCCGGCCACCCACTATTCCATGGGCGGCATTTGGGTCGATTTCGAGAAGGACAGCCAGACCGGCGCCATGGCCCGAATCAGCCCGCGCAATCACGCCACCAGCGTCCCAGGGCTCTATGCCTGTGGCGAGTGCGACTTCGCCTACCATGGAGCGAACCGACTCGGTGCGAACTCGCTGCTGAGCGCCTCCTTCAGTGGCCGCGTGGCGGGCGATTCCGCCGTGGCCTACATCAAGAACCTGAGCCGCACCGGCAACGGAACGCCGGATAGTGCTTACCAAAGCGAGCAAAAGCGACAGGAAGAAATCAACAGCGGCATCATGACCTGCGACGGCGGCGAAAACGCCTTCACCTTGCACCACCAGCTCGGTGATCTCATGCGTGAATGCGTCTTCGTTGAGCGCGACAATGAAGGTCTCGACAAGGCCCTGCAAGGCATCAAGCAGCTTAAGGAGCGTTCCCGCAAGATCTCCCTCGATCACAAGAGCAATTGGGGCAACCAGTCGCTCTCATGGGCCCGGCAGATTCAGGACATGATCGTCCTGGCGGAGGTGATCGCCAAGGGCGCCAGGCTGCGTGACGAGTGCCGCGGCTCGCATTACAAGGCCGAGTTCGAGCTCAAGGTGCCCGAGGGCAAGTTCGAGGGCGACCCGGAATACGAGAAGTACAAAGCCAAGTGGAAGGCCAATAACGACAAGTGGCTCAAGCATACGATCGCCACGCACACCGAAAACGGGCCCGAGATCAGCTATAAAGAGGTGGACATCTCGGTGCTCCCTCCAACCAAACCCAGGGACTACCGCTAGGCGAGGAGATTAGCAGCAGATGGCTGAGAAGTTCATCCATTTCAAGATCAAGCGGCAGGACGGCCCCAACGCATACGCGTATTGGGAAGAGTTCAAGATGCCGTACTCACCGGCCCATAATGTCGTGTCGTGCCTGATGTATCTGCGCGAGCACCCGGTCAACATCAACGGTGACCGCGTCGAGCCGGTGGTCTGGGACAGCAACTGCATGGAGGAGGTATGCGGCGCGTGCTCCATGATCATCAACGGCACACCGCGGCAGGCCTGTTCCGCGCTGATCGATGAGCTGGAGCAGCCCATCACCCTGGAGCCGATGACCAAGTTCCCGTTGATCCGCGATTTGATGGTCGACCGGAGCCGGATGTTCGAAGCGCTGATGAAGATCAAGGCCTGGATACCGGTCGATGGCTCCTGGGACATTCATCGTCACGCCCCGTTGATCTCGCCGAACGAGCAGTCCGTTCGCTACATCTTCTCGCGCTGCATGACGTGCGGCTGCTGCATGGAGGCCTGCCCGCAATTCCATCCGGATTCGAAGTTCATCGGCCCGGCCCCCATCGGCCAGGCCAAGCTCCACAACTCCCATCCGACCGGAAAGTTCTTCAAGGAAGACCGCCTCCACGTCCTCATGGACGAAGGCGGCATCACCGACTGCGGCAATGCCCAGAACTGCATCAAAGTCTGCCCCAAGGACATCCCCTTGACCGACGCCATAGGCGAAATCGGCCGCCAGACAACCATGCAGTGGCTCCGAGACATGTTCGTCAAATGATCACAACCAGCAGACGCATCCTCCGACGCCTGCTCCCCCGTTCATGTCGCCTTGCATGACCCCAACCGACACGCACCAGCCACGGTGAGAGTGCTCATGTACCAAGGCACAATCCTGTCCACCTACGTGACCGAACGGATATCCGGTTCTCCTTTGGAGTAGCCGCATCCGAGAGACGCAGGACTGGCTGTAAGCACGAACGGACAGGAGACTTGGGGAGGGTCCCGCCTGCCTGCCTGGCGTCCCCACCCCGATCCGGGGCTCACCAAACAGCTTGCTTTCTCCGCACCACAACCGGGAATCTGCGCCAAAACGACACCTTACGCGCTACGAGCCCCTTTGCTCCAGGCCTTGCGATTCTGGCGAATTCCGCTATACTCTCCTTTTCAGTTGGGAACAGGCGTATCATCGATAACCGGTCCTCGTTCCCTACTGATGCCGTTCCTGCACTTCGACATAATCGGGGGACAAACATGGGCCCCATCACACTCCTGACTGCCTGCATGCTGTCGATCTCCTCAGCACCTTCCATCGACTTGCCTGTCGAGTTCAGTACCGATGACGGCTTCACCCTTTATCTCCCTGAGGGCTGGGTTGAGATTCCTTCTCACGTCCTCGATCAATACTCGCAGACAATGCACGAACTCGCTCCAGAAATCCCGGCACGGAAATATGACTACGGCTACCAACCGCAGCCCGATGTGCCCGGGACCTGGCTGATTCATCCATATGTGATCGTGCAGATCAAGCGCGTTGGACGCCTGCCGGAAAACGAGATGAGGAATCACAAGTGGCTTGACAAACAAATAGAGAGGGAAAAAGAACAGGTTGAACAGAAGATGTCGAAAGTCATTACCGTGTGTGAGCCAGGAGAGACGGTCTATGAGCCCCGTCATCGCATCCTCTGGATGCGTTCGACTCTGGATGCTCGAAACAGCGGTCGGATAACATACCTTACTGCGATGAGGCTCACGAACTTCGGGTTTATTCAGCTCAATATGTATAGCACGGCGCAAACGTTTGACGACTACGAGCCGGTATATAAACAGATCGCGACGAGCATGGCTTTGGATTCTGAAATCGAGTATCAGCCCAAGTTCACGGATAACTTTCCGCTTTTTGGCAGCAGGAGCAGTTGGAGGTCCCTGAAGATCGCCATTCGGTACGTTGCTTTTGCGGCCATAGCCCTCTTGTTTTTATACGTTATGGAACGGATAAAGAAGGCGTCCAGACGAACGTAGTCAGCTCGCGCGATGCGGCGTGTCGCGATGTGCCAGGAGCAACGAGCATGCCAACCACGGCAGGTTCAGGCTGAAAGGAGTAAACCGCGTCGCTCGAGAATGGCAGCCTGTGAGCGTCATGCCGCCTTAAAGGCGAATCGCGTTGTCGGGACCGAATGCCCCGAATCGACTTCACACGTTTTCAACCCTTCCTCGGCGGCGCATCATCATCCCGCCGGTTGCTACCACCAATGAGATCAGGATCGCCTGTCCCCAATCGGAAGGCGTGCAGATCGGCGGGGCATGTGCCGCGGTGGATCAATGGTGCCCTTACCGGTTCCGTCAATTGAACTATGGGCCCCGTTAATATCCGTCTCGCCTTGCGTAATTCTACTTACCCTGAGGCGGACCCCGAAATGCCGTCGGCAAGCGGAGGAGGTGCGAGGTGGCTTGTGTTGCCACTGAATCATAAGAATGTTAGACTGAGTGCTTCTCTCCCTGTCCTCACGGGCGGGAGGTGCCCAGAACGAATAGGTAAAGTCTGGATGCGGGAGCAGGAACCACACCACTCGCAGGAACGGCGGAAAGCCATTGATCTTTCGATCGTGATCCCCACCTACCATGAGGCGGAAAACCTCTGTCTGCTCGTGCCACAGATTCAGGCAGCACTCACGGGAACAGATATCGTTTACGAGATCATTGTGGTTGACGACGACAGTCGTGACAGCACGGATGAGGTCATTACCCGGCTGGCAACAGCCGGTGCCCCCGTCCGCCTGATTACCAGGGTGGGGGAGCGCGGACTGAGTTCAGCGGTTATTCGCGGCTTCCGCGAGGCACGTGGGGAGATTTTGCAGTGCATGGACGCGGATATGAGTCATCCCCCGGAAGCGTTGCCGCGAATCTACGCCGCGTGCCAGGCACCGCACGTGGACTTTGTGATCGGCAGCCGCTATGTGCCGGGTGGCTCCACGGACGAGAACTGGGGATTGTTCCGCTGGCTGAACAGCAAGGTGGCGACCCTGCTGGCACGGCCCTTCACGTCGTCACGAGACCCCATGGCCGGCTTCTTCGCCCTGCCCCGCGCGGTGTTTGAGCGGGCGGAGGAACTGAATCCGATTGGTTACAAAATCGGGCTCGAACTGATCGTGAAGGGACGGTGCCGGAACGTGCAAGAGGTTCCCATTCACTTCGCCGATCGAAAGTTCGGCGAGAGCAAGCTGTCCCTCAAGGAGCAACTGCGCTACATCCGACACTTGAAACGTCTGGCGGACTTCAAGTACGG
>CP070718.1:906640-911629 GCA_020350565.1 Phycisphaerales bacterium | reverse complement strand
GCACCGGCTGCTCGACAGGCGGCGGCTCGGGTTTCTCCACCTTTGGCTCGGTTTTCCGTTCGTGCCGCGGTGGCGGCGGCTTCTGATATTCCATGAAGGGCTTGGCCTTCCAGATCTCCGAATAGTCACGATCAAGGTGCCTCACGAACGACGCCGGCTGAACCAACTGCGCATCTGCGAGCTTGACCTTGAGAGGCTCGTACTGGGGCAACACCAGAAGCTCGATGCTCACATCCAGGCGCATGCGGTCCTTGGTGCGCTCGCTCCGCGACTGGCTGGCGGGCCGAAGCTTCGGGTTGTTCAACCGCAACAGATAAGGCAGTTCCGCCACATCCCGGAGAAACTTGACGGTCGCCTCCAACTTCCCCTCGGCCGTAACCGAAAAGGTCATCCATGAAAGGTTTGTTTTGCGATCCGTGTTAATCCGCCGCGGCGGTGACACGCTGGCGTCTTCAAGCTGGTTCGTTTCAACCAGTTCGTCCAGACGCTCCTTGACCCTGTTCTGTACGTTGTCCGGATCCATCGACCCGATCCGGGAGGCATAATCGCGGTATTGATACTTGGCCTGCAGCACCCTGGCTTCCCACCGCTCCAGTTCCGCGAGCTCGACACGGCGCTCCTCGATGCGCGCGTCAATCTTCAGCATCGGCTCAATCCAATAGGGAAACACACCTTTGGCGAGAACCGCAGAGCCGATCAGGACTCCGAACACGACCGTCAGGATTTTGGTGCGCTTATCCATTGCCAGTTCCAGAATCGCAAACTGAGTCCCCGCCGATGGTCGCCGCCTATCCCTTGTTCCCCTTCTTCGGGGATCCGCTTTTCAGCACGGTGACCCGGACATCCTGGTGAAACGGATAGTCCTCACCCTCTTCCGGCTTCCGGTCGCCATGGATCTTCGCCTTGAAGAGGGGCTTCGTTTCGCCCTCACGACGATAAGCATTCAAGGCATCCACCACCTTGGTCCCCGTGTCCCGCTCCTTTCCCTTGATCTTCAGGGCGATCTCCTTCTCCTTCTGCCGCATCACGATTTCGCTCAGCACAAGCTCCTGGTTGGAGGGCAGCGCCTGAACAAGGTCATACAGCACGTCCACCCAGACCTGCTGATCTTCGTCGAATTCTTCAATCTCTTTAACGAGCTTGAGGAACTTCTCGTTGTCGTCAAGATTCTTCTCGAGCTCTTCGATCTGCACGTCAAGCTGCGCCAGGGCCCTGCGATCATCAGCCGTAACCTGTGCGCCGAGGACGATGCCGGCCACCACAAACAACGCGACCACCGCCGCCACCAATGGCGCCTTGCGCAACTTCTGTTGCGTCGGTGAGACCATCCGCTTGGGATGGAGAAAGTCGAATTGCAGCTTGTGATCCGCCGCATGGCCGATGACCAGTCCGAGCGTAGCGGCATAAGCCGACGCCGGCAGACCTTCCTCCTCGTCCCAGCCGAAAGACGGCGCCGGATTGTAAAGTCGCGTGGGAACGTTGAGCCGGCTCTCCAGCACCTCCGCCAGCCGCTCTTCCACGCCGGTATCGCCACCGATCACCACGGAATCCATTTGCGCCCCGGCGTCCCCCGCTCGATAGGCCTCGAGTGAACGCATCACTTCCAGAACCAATGCGTTCACCACGGCATCAGCGGTCATCACCGGCTCGTCCGGCAGCGGCGCTTCCACGTCGAACGATGAATCATCGTCGCGAAGGATCGACAGCCGGCGTGGCCCCTCGAACTTGTGGGGAATCTGAACGGAGGCGGCACGCGCGAACGCGAGCTGACCCACATGCGTCAGTTGGCCCGAGCGGATCACGTCGATCTCGGTCAGGACGGGTCGCACGTCAACGAAAAGAACGCGCTCCGGAAGCTCGTCACCGTACAGGTCGCAAATGGCAACCGTGTTGGCGAAGGGCCGGAGACCGACGCGTTCCAGCTTCAGCCCGGCGGCCTCGAACGTGCTCTCGTACTGCTCCAGTACCTCGCGGCGAACGGCCGCAACCAGCACATCCGAGAGCGCCTCCGCGCCGGCATCGGGCGGCACCGCGAAGTCAATCGCCGCATCCCCAACCGGAAACGGCAGCCCCTTGGCAATCTGAATCTCCACCATCCCGGGCAACTCTTCCGGTGCGGAACAGGGCAACTTCAGCGTATTCAGAACCGCCTGATCACGGGGAATGTCCACCACCGCAGAACGCGTCGAAATACCCTCCTCGCGCAGGACCGCTTTAATGTGCGCGCCCATATCTTCCGGATTGCTCTGGTCCACGTCCGGAGGAATGGCCGCCGAGAGGATCTTGTCGATCTTCACGCCACGCTTGCCGATGACCGCATGCACGAGCCTGAGCGTCCGCGCATCCCAATCGATGGCCACGATTCGGCTTGGCTTCCTGCTACTGAACACGCAGTTTCTCCAGATCTTCCTCGCGAATCGGATAACGGCCCCCCAAGTGGGTTAAATCGCGAGAGTAGATGGTCTGTGCCAGGGGACCGACCGTGTCGACGACGACTTCCAGGCGCGTGACCATCCCGAAGTGGTCCCCATAGCCCAGCGACTCGATGCGGAATTGCTGGGCCCGCGCCGTAATCAGCGGCGCGATCTGGGCATAGGTTTCCAGATCGAGAACTTCCTCGGTCACCAGCCACGCCGTCGTTATTTTTGTCTCGGAGTCGAGCTCATCGCGCCTTTCGAGGATCGCCGTGATCTGATCAGCCGTCAGTCCCGGCAGCGTCCGCAGCACCAACAGTGGAGCGGTGTTGATATTGACCAGCCCCTGTATTTCCTGAACTTCGGGCGGATACACCGTCGTGGTATCCATCAGGATCGGCAGGTGCTCAAGCGTCAAAGGATTACCCTGCCCGCCCGTGCCTTCTACGAGCAGAAGGTCCGCAGGCGAGCGGATCTGCTGTGAGCCCCCGCCGGAGGCGTCACCGGCTTCGCCCTGCGCACCTTCACCCTCTCCACCTTCACCTTCGCCTTCGCCTTCCTCGCCCTCACCGAGCTCCGCTTCGTCGCCGAGTTCGCCAGGGCCTTTGTCCTCAAGCTGTTCGCCGGAAGGCTGCTGTGGATCATCAGGAGAGGCCTCTTCAGCCTCATCGGCTTTCGGGTCATCACCGCGTGGATTACGGACCTGCGATCGCCGATCGGCCTTGCTGCCGCCGCGACGGCCGCCGCCCGATCGGCCGGCGTCACCGGTGTCCGCGGGTCGAATCCCGCCCCGTCTCCCGCCGTCAAGAACGCCGCCGCCGCTTTTGCCGCCGGCATCCTTGGCACCGGCCGCTGCGCCACCACCGGATTGCTCATCGGACTCGCCGCCACCGGCTTTACGCCCGCTCTGTGAACCGCCTCCACCACCAGAGTCGCCTTCGCCTCCCGATCCGCCACCGCCACCGGCGCCGCCGCCACCGCCGCCCTGAGACCGGGCCGCTGAGACGATGAAATCGACGAGCTCCGGCTCCTCCTCGAAGACATAGCTGAGTTCGGTTCGCAGCGCAGCCTCATTGCCGAGCAGATATGCCCGGGGTCGGCTTTCAAGGGTAACGTTGCTCTCATAGGACTGGACGGTCAGATACGGATACAAGCCGCGATTCAGCGCGCCGTCCATGTTGTCCAAGGGAAACGTTTCGTCCTCGTCGTCCTCATTCAGAGTAAGCAGGCCGTTGCGATCGAAGTCCTCCCCGTAAAGAATCTGCGGCGTCACGCCTTTGACCAGAAGCAGCTCTTCCACCGTGTCGAACGGTCCATTCTTGACTTCGTAGGGCCTCGGCTTGGCCTGGCGATAGAACTCGCCTTCCGTGTCCGTTTGGGTGCCGCGGGGCGTTGAGTCCGCGTCGCGCCAATCCAGGATCGCGTCGACGATCTCTTGTGGATCAATCTCCTCGCTCTCGCCAACCGCCGCCTGCATCAGCACCATAAGCTGCTGTTCGGTGGCGGTATTGAGATTGAGCTTGGAGGCCTCGTCCGTCAGGCCGAAGCGAATGAAATCCTCATCGTCGGTGGGATCATCGGCCACGATGCTGAAACGATAGACGGCGGTACCTTCCTCGTACTCTTCGCTCTTACCGATGTCCGTTCTATCCAGGCCGTAGCCCCACACGACGATGCGGTGCAGCTCGTCGGGATTGTTGTACCAGATATCCATGTCATACCGCCCGGTACGAAGCAGGAGCTTGACCTTCTCGATACCCGCCTGAGCGGCCAGCCGGGTCTGCAAGCGGGATTCCACCGCCTGCGCGGACGAAAGGTCCGCATGCACGCGGAACGAGAAGGCGGCCGTGAACACACCCATCACCAGCAACACGACCAACACCAAGGGCAGGATGACGGCTCGGCGCATACGTCTCATCTACATGCCCAACTCTTCAAGAAACGCCTGCGACTCACGCGTAACGCGCGAGGTAAAGAACATGTCCGCCTGATCCAGACGAACCACCATGGTGAACTGGTCGTCCGGCAGGGGTTCACACTCCAGAGGATCCTCATTCATACACGTACAGAATTCCTCTTCCTCCTCTTCCAGACCGAAGCCCTCATTGAACGGCGGGTGCGACTCGAAACCCAACGTCACCTGGATCAACTGTGGGAGCGGGTTCTCGCCGTTCACCTCCCAAGTGTCCCACCACTTGTTCCCATCGTAATAGCAGAAACGAAGGTAGCGGACCTCCGGAGCATAGAGCTCCTGGAAGTGAATCTCGTCCTCGAGCTCGAGCTGGTCCTGCCGATCGAACTCATCGATCAGCTCTTCATCAGCCGGCTCCTCACCGGTTGGCACCTCACCTTCCAGTTCGTCTTCTACCGGCTCTTCTTCGAAGCCGTACTCTTCGGTATCGCCGATGCCCCCCTCCTCGAATGCTTCTCCGGTCTCCGCGCTGTCCTTGCGCGGCACGGTGATTTCCACTCGCGCGAGCCCGAGGGGCAGTTCGTATCCATCGTCGTGCTTGATGTCCGGGTGACGGGCGATTTTGTACTCGATCTTGACCAGGTCGAATTCGCGATACCGATC
>CP070718.1:900324-906540 GCA_020350565.1 Phycisphaerales bacterium | reverse complement strand
GCCGTCGTAGTCGCATCGCAGAAGGGGCGCCGCGGCGCGGTCAGCGAGGTTTCTGATCCCTTCGGAAACGTCTTCCGTGAATGGCTGGTAGTTAAAGTTAGCGCCGTAGTGCGTGAAATCCGTACTGGCGACGAGCAAGGTGTTTTCGTCGACCAGCGGCAAGATCGCCCTTGCCGCCTCGGCGTAATCAGCGTCAGACATTCGCCCGACGAGCAAGGGCGCAAAGGCGAATTCGCCAAGGACGCGCTGCAGGAACGGCAATTGGTTCTCGATCGAATGCTCGCTGCGGTCCAGGCCTGCATGCGAGGAGAACAGCGGGTGTGCCAGAAGCGTATCGCAGGCTTCGCGGTCGATGGGTACGTTGCCGATCGCCGTATGATAAGCCGTCAAATCCGAAGGCACGTCGATCCCACGAAAACGCCAGGAGTGACTGTGACTGAAGCCGATGACGATCACACGCTTGTAGGTATGACCCTTCAGACAGGCAAAGGCCTCCGCCATGACGGGTGCCGCCAGGCGGTACCCCGCGTGGGGTGAGATCAAAGCGACGGGCTTGTCCTTCAGCTTAGGCGAAACCCGGGCGACCGCGTCGTCCACCATTTTGGTGAGTGTTTCGGCGTCATGAGGGAACCAGAAGCCGGGACGGGATAGGGGTCGAACGCTGGCGTCCGTCTCCTCGGCGCAGGCTTGACCGAGCGAGGCTGAACCCATGGCAACAGCCGCCCAAAGCCATCGCCTGGACCATCGATTCCGCATGGCGTGTACTCCCAACCGTGTTCCAACCCTATTCTACCACAAGGTGCCTCAGGCCCGAAACGGCATTTTGCCTCGGGCACGATCCGGGTCCACCGCGATGAATGAGGCCGGCCTGCGCAGGCCTCGGATCAGCCTCTTATTCACAGAATCCTCCTGGGCGACGAGGGCTTTTCCTTTGCCCAGACCTCCACGCCGAAGCTGGATTCTCGCGCGGGTCACGATGTTCGACCGCTGACGAAAACGGCTGGAGCCGTCGTCAAACGCGGTCATGTGGATGGTGATTTCCTCTCCCGATCATAGCCGTGAAGGACCTCATGGAAGGATTGAGGCGCCGCTCTGCGCAAGCAGCCGCCACGTTCAAAAAGGGGAGATTGCGCGGTTCCGGTCCGCGGGTCGCACGTCATATCCTGCAAGCGTAGTCTCAAGCTTCTGACAGCCGGTGAAACTGCGAACGGTGTATGCAAGCGGGCCGCATTCCCCACCGCCGTACGCTGAGGCGGCGATATCCTTTCGGCTGGGCAAGCAGATGTTCTTTTGGTTTGAAACGCGAGCCCGCCTGCTCGATAATGGGGCTATGATGTCGGCTCCGTCTCTTTCGCCATACGAGATGCCTGAGGATCACGCAGGGATGGCGTCCCTGATTCAGCGGCACTCCACCAACCAAGCGGACGTCCGCGAGGCGGTTCTGGCTGGTCTGGATATCTCCTCGGCAAAGAACGTTCTCGATTTGGGTTGCGGCTTTGGCTTTATGGCGGAAGCGATCGCCTCTCGGGTCGCCCCGGAGGCGCACTTCACCGGCGTGGATGTGTGGCAGTCAAACGCGCTGCCGTTTTGCCGAAAGGTGCTTTCGACCGGTCGCCGTGCTTCGTTCACTTGCATGCAGATCGGATCGAAGCTTCCATGGCCCGGCGGCAGTTTCGATCTGGTGTCAAGCTCATACGCGCTGTACTTCTTCGCGGAGGTGCTCCCGGACATCGCCAGGGTATTGACTCCGGAAGGACTGTTTGTCAGCGTCACCCATAGCGAGCGCAGCCTCGTCGATTTGCTCTGTATGGCGGGGCTGCCGGAAGCTGGCTCGCGTTGGACCAAGTTGATGCGTGGGTTCTCCGCGGAGAACGGCGAAGCTCTTCTCGAACGGCACTTCGGCGAGGTGCGGCGTATTGACTACCACAACGCGTTGAAGTTTACGCCCGAGACAGCCGGTGATTTGATGACGTTTATTCAGTTCAAGCTCCAGCTTCTGAGCCCCGAATCGAATCCGCAAAACCATCCGCCTGAGGCGCTCAGGCGTTTTGTCGAGGAAGTCCTCCCGTGCATGGGTGAAGTGGTCGTCGAGAAGAATGATGCCGCGTTCCACTGCCGGAGGCCACGATGCCACTAAATGCGAACTTCTGCGCTCGGTGCGGCGGCCTCATCGAGATCCGCGTGGTAGGTGATCGGCCCAGGGAGGTGTGCAAGAATTGCGGTCAGGTGTTCTATCGCAATCCGCTTCCGGTGGCTTGCTCGGTCGTGCTCAATGAAAGCCGGGAGGTTCTCCTGGTCAAGCGGAAGCGGGAGCCGCTCAAATGGATGTGGTGCCTGCCGATCGGATTTGCGGAGACGGGCGAGACAATCGGACAGGCGGCCCGCCGGGAGTTGCTGGAGGAAACCGGCCTCGAGGGCCGGATCGTCCGGCTGCTGGACGCGGACTCGGTCGAGAGCGATTTTTACGGCGATCTGCTCATTGTTACCTTCGAGCAGAAGACGGTCGGAGGCACGGAACGGGCAGGCGACGATGCGGAGGCTATCGCCTACTTCCCCCTGAACAAGCTGCCACCGCTGGCGTTCAGTTCGAACGAGAAGGCCCTTCGGTTCTGCGAGGAGATTCACCGCGAAGCGTGGGCGATTCAGGATTCCTTCGAAAGTCTCCAGGCCGATGAGGGCCAGGAGATGCTTTCCGATGGGCTGGTCATGCTCGTGAAAGACCGCGCGGAGGAGGTGACGCGTCTTTGGTTTGATGAAGTTCGGGCCAATCCTACGACGGCAACCTATCGCACCGTCGATCCCGTTCAGTTGTTTGAAAGGGGTTTCACGGCCGTCTCACAGTTCGGCCGCTGGCTCAGGGGGCGTGAAGCTGACGATGAAGTGCGTGCCTTCTATCGCGCGCTCGGACAGGAACGCAAAGCGCAGGGTTTCGCCCTTCACGAGGTGCTCAGCTCGCTGACCCTCTTAAAGATGCACGTCTGGACCTACGCGCGCAACCAGGGCGTGTGGCGGACGCCGCTGGACGTTTATCGCGTCCTGGAGCTCAATCGACGGATCGCCGCGTTTTTCGACAAGGCCATGTACCATACGACGCGCGCGTTCGAAGAGGATGACGTCTGACCGTGGGGTCGGTCGAGGAGCGCATACGGACGCTGTTCCTTTCACCATCGCCTGTGGATCGCCGCTAAAAGTTGGTCTTTGTGCGCATCGCCTGAGGAAGTCGCCTGTTACCAGAAGCGCCAGTCCTGGGCGTGGTAGACGTAGGCGTATAGTGCGAAGTTCGTGATGCCGTGCGTGACCATGCAAAGCAGAAGGCTTTTCTTCCAATAAAACACGGCGTTGTAAATGAACCAGCAGAGGATGCCGACTTCCCACTGCGGCTGATGCTGTACGGCCGACAGCAGCGAACTGACCAGAAACGAAAAGAGGGTGAACTTGCCCAGCGGCACGTCCTCGAACTTGTGCCAGTCGATCAAGATCCGTAGAATGAAAGCCCGCCAGAACAGCTCTTCAACGATTGGCACGGTGACCGAAGCGCCGCCGATGCGGATCACGAGAAACGACCATAGAGCAAGCGGGGACTTGTAGTATTCGTGAGGGTTGAAGCATTCTTCCGCCTTGCCGTCGAACATCAACCATTTCGTGTACCAGCCCACGCCCTGCCAGTGATGGTCGATGCCGAAAAGCCCCAGCAAGCGACAAGGCTGATGCGAGCAACCCGCGAAGAAGTGGTGCACCGCGACCCACGCGATCATCGTTCCGAGACCGATGACGATTGCGAGATGAAGGTGCAGCTTGCCCAGCGGCGGAAAATGGCGACGGAAAAGCCAGGCGACGTACAAGGCTCCGAAAGCGCGGACCGCATACGTGTACGTCCGGTATTCCGGCGGGAAGGCCCTGTCCAGCAACATCAGCAGAAGGAAGGCGAGGAAGGGCAAGACGAACGGTGCCTCGGGATAGGAATTCACCAGCTTGCGCAGCCAGCGAGGATCATTGGAGGTGGGGGAAGGTGTAGGACTGTCCTGGGCTTTCGACAAAGTTGTTCGTTCCGGCAAGGGTGCAGTTTGCCCGGCCAATTCATCGGACCGGGATTGGAGGTCCTTTTGCGCCGTGGAGTCAGTATGGCCGGTGTCCGCTCGGGATTCAACCGACGGGCATGCAAGGTTTTCGAAGATCCCGGCTGGCTGCGCCCCTCGCTCATCCCGGCGAGTTGCGGGCCAATCGGTCGATTTGCCTGTGCCGGAAGCAGTCGACGACGTGATCGTTGACCATGCCGGCGGCCTGCATGAAGGCATAGCAGATGGTCGATCCCACGAAGCTGAAGCCCCGGTGCTTCAGGTCTTTGCTCATGGCGTCGGATTCAGGCGTAGAGGTCGGGATCTCACCCAGGGATCGCCAGGCGTTTCGCTTGGGCTTTTCATCGACGAACTGCCAGATGTACGTGTCGAAGCTGCGGAATTCCTCCTGAATGGCCAGAAACGCTTTGGCGTTCTGGATCGCGGAGGCGATCTTGAGCCGGTTGCGGACGATACCGGGATCGGCCATCAACTGCTTCACTTTCTGCCTGCCGTAGTCCGCCACTCGTTCCGGATCAAAGTTGTCGAATGCCTTACGGTAGTTCTCACGCTTCTTGAGGATCGTGTCCCAGCTCAGCCCGGCCTGGGCGCCGTCAAGGACCAGGAACTCGAAGAGCTTGCGGTCGTCGTGGAGCGGGACGCCCCACTCCTCGTCGTGGTACCTGATCATCAAATCGTTCTTGGCCCAGCCGCAACGGTTCATCCTGCTTGCCCGACCGCTATCTCTTCCGCAGGTGCCGGCTGAAGAAATCCACCATCTGGCGGAAGTACAGGAGCCGGTTTTCCTCTTTGGCGAAGCCGTGGCCCTCGTCCGGGAAGTACAGCTCCTCGACCTCCAAGCCGCGCTTCTTCAGCGCGACGGCGATCTGCATGGCCTCACCGATGGGCACGCGCGGGTCGTTGAGCCCGTGGGCGAGCATGAGCGGCGTCTCGATCTTGTCCACCTTGTGGATCGGCGAGATCGACCGGAGGAACGCGCGGTCCGTGAGCGGTCCGTATTCTACCTCACGCAGCTCGCGGCGGTAGGACTTGGTCTGTTCGAGGAAGGTCTCGAAGTTCACGATGCCGACAACGTTGACGGCCGCACCGAAAAGCTCCGGCGCCTCGGTGATCGCCGCCATCACCATGAAGCCGCCGTAGCTGCTGCCCCAGGCACCGATCCTCTTGGGTTCTGTATAACCTTGATCGATCAGGTATTTGGCCGCATAGATGCCGTCCTGGACGCTCTTGTAGCGGTCCTTGTAGTTGTCCGCTTCGAGGCAGGATTTGCCGTAGCCACTCGAACCACGGACATTCGGTGCCATCAGCCCGAAGCCCTTGCCCATCAGGAACTGAAAGCTGCGGGCGAACGTGGGTCGCCATTGCGCCTCAGGTCCGCCATGGTAATGGATGACAAAGGGGATTTTCCGCCCTTTCTTGTATCCCGGCGGCAAATAGAGGAAGGCGGGGATCTTCTCGCCGTCGAACGATTCGTAATGAACCAGCTTCGGCAGGAGGAACTTGCTGACGTCGACGCCTTGCAGGTCGGCTTCGGTAAGGGCAACGGGTGGTGTGTCGGGCTTGTTCACGTTCCACTTGTAGACGATGCCGGGCGTATTGGCGTTATTGAGCGAATAGAGCATGTAAGGGCCGGTAAAGGTGATGTTGCCCACGACGCCTTTGGCCATCTCCGGCAAGCGTCGAAGTGAATAGTCCCTCGTGTTGTAGAGGTGTAGCGCGCCGTAGCCGTCCTCGTTGACCAGCACGGCAAGGATCGTTCGATCCTCGTTCATGACGGCCCCGTCCAATTCCAATCCTTGCAGCTCGGGAAGGACGTCATTGATGGCGCCCGTCTCCAGGTCGATGGCCTTCAGTGATCGCAGGTCTCCGTGGTAGTTCGTGGTGACCAGAAACGTGCGGTCGTCGGCGCTGTAGCCCACGGGTGAGAAGGCCCACTGCTCGTCCGGCGGCGTGATCTCTCTGATCTCTCCGGTGGCGACGGTGACCTCGAACAGTTTCGAGTGCGTGGCTGAGAGGAACTTGCCGACCACCAGCCTGCTGCCGTCCCTGTTGAAGTCGGCCGCGTAGTGGAATCCCGAGCCGGACACCAGCTTACGCGGCGTGCGGTCTTGAAGGTCCATGTGGTAAATGTGGAAGTCGG
>CP070718.1:887748-900224 GCA_020350565.1 Phycisphaerales bacterium | reverse complement strand
GTCCCATGCCGCCGACTACTATCGAGCCATCGCCTTCCGGTGGTGGCACACGCTGTCGGCGCTTTCGGTGCCCGCGGCAACATTGACGATGGCCGTCCTGGTCGGCTTCACCGTGTATGCGCTATTCCTGCCCCTGATCTATCTGATCAACTCCGTGGGAGACACGCTGGTATGAGCGGGAAAAGACCTAAACTCAATTGCAGACGCGGCGTCGTCCTTGTCGAGGCCATCGTCGGCGTCGCCTTGATCGGAATGGTGCTGGCTGCGACTTCCTACCTGACCGCTCAGTTCGGGCGGTCCACGGATCTGCTTTTGAACCAAAGCCGCGTTCTGCTGGCAGCCGAATCTCAGATCGAGCGCCTCCGCGCGGGCGCGTTACCCATAGACGACGCGTCATTCGTGGACGAAACCGGTGTGGCGTACCGGATTCGAGTCAGCGAAGCTACAGACGAGTGGGCACCGCTGCGGCTCGTCGAGGTTACCGCATCATTCGAGGGAAAATACGGCCGTACCGCATCCTCTACCGTGCGCGCCTACGTCGCATTGGTCCCCGAAAACGGAGACAAAAAGCCATGAAACGGTACCGACGACGTGGGATCATGCTTGCCGAGATGATGTGTGTGATTGTCCTTGTTGGGATCGGGATGACGCTCGTGGCTGGCAGCATGGTCGCCATCATCCACACGCAGAAACAGGCCGACAGGCTGACTGACCGTTACACGGTGCTCCATGATTTCACCTCCACGTTGCGAAAGGACGTCAGAGGGGCACTGAACATGGTCCTGGAACCGGACAAGCAGGCCGGCGAACTTGTACTCACTCTTGACAGGCCTGCGGGTAGTACTTCGTATCGATTCACCGAGCAGTGCGTCCAACGAACCACATTCCCCGAAGACGAGGTTTGCGGCAAACAATGGGCCTTTCCGCGCACCCGGATCACTTGCCGCATCGAGTCGCCGCCCAGCGATAGAACTGCCTTGCTCCAGGTTTCCATTGCGTGGTTGAGCCTTTCTTCTGATAGTGAGCAGCCGAGCCGGCGATTCGATATGACACTTCGTTGTCTTGGAGGGCAGCATGATGATGCGCGGTAGCCTACTCGCAACAATAGGCGCTGTCGCCAACAAGATGTCGGTGCCATCCATTGCCTATGCACGAACAAGGCGTGCGCCGGCAAGGCGGAACGTTCGAAGGCGCGGTGCGGTACTGCTGCTCGTTATCGCGTACGTCGCAGTAGCGTTTGGTCTTCTCACACTCCTCGGGGTCAGCGGCACGCACCTCACGCGCATCGCACGGCAGGAGCGCGAAGCGGCCGCGGTCCGCCAGATACTCGACAGCGGGCTGGCTTGGGCCCGTTCCCATCGCAACAATCCGCCGACAGAAGGAGTCGCTACCCTGGATGCGGGGCACCTCATCGGGCCAGAAGCAAGGGGCACGATAACTGTCGCGTTTGCTCCCGACGACAAGCCGTCGTCCGTCAGGGTCACGGCCCATCTGCAGCACCACGGCCAAACCAAGAGCCGTTCAGTCACGTTGTCTCTCGACTGACGGCCTGGTCCGATGCGAAAAGCCAAGTCCGTTGGCCATCGCGGCAACTGGAATGCACAGGCAGCGGTTTCATGCACCGGATGCCAGGGGACTCCGCACTGATAGGAAGCCAAGATGTCCAGGCTATCTGACCAACGTTGGTGCGTTCGCTCCATCGTCGCCGAACAGGTCGGCCACGACGGCCTCATCGACGTGAATGATGCTGGTGCCGCTCATGTCGATCGTGCGCGCGATGATCGTACCGAAATAGTCAGCGTCCCCGACGAGTTCCACGTCCGTGTTCGGAGCGATCACCACGCCATGGAAGCCAGAATGGCCGGCCAATTTGATCTCGGTTCCCGTGCAGTAGATGGTCAGGTCTGCCGGGTCCTGAGTAACGTTCATGAGCGCGCCGCCGGCGAATCTTGCATCGCCATCGACATAGATGATGGTGGGACCGGTGACCGTGATCGTGGACTGCCCGGTCATATCCACCGATTCGAAGTAGTACGTGCCGGGCTCCAGTGTGAGGTTGTCGTACGACGTCAGATTGATTCCCCCACTCTGCCAGGGGTCGTTCCCAAGATCGGTAAGCGTAATCGTATCGTTGTTGTTGTTGAATCTTGCCTCAGAGGCGTCGACGACCGGAGGTTCAAGCTGGCGTGGGAGCTCCGAAACCGTGCCCCAAATCTCGCCCGATCCGCCGGCCATGTCCACCGTGTGACCGGGTCCGCACATCACATCACCACGAATGGTGACATTCCCGACGAACCCGACATCCCCATTGCTGCAGATGTCACCGTTTTCACCGATGTTCCCGGGCCCGTAGGGCCCCAACCGCGAGTCGTAGCTGTCGGTCTCAATCGTGCCGGAGCCGAAGCCGCCGATCATTCCCCAGACGCCGCGGCAGCGGCCCGAGTCCGACAATGCGATCGCTTCTCGCGCGACTTCCGTAGCGCCGATGCCGAAAATCCGCGCGAAGAAGAGGCCGATTCGTGCTTTTCGGCCTACGACGCGCACCGCATTGGGGTAGACGTCATCGTCTGCGCTACTGGCAGGATAAAACGTCCTCGTGTTGTGTTCCCAGTACCCGACTATCACTTCGGTTTCTTCGGGTGCGAGCATCTCCTTGCCGACATAGTTCTTGCTGGCATATTCCAGGCCTCGCGCCTCGCCCTCCGCTTCGCTATCGGGCAGCGCGCTGGCACCCGCGAGCGCGCCTGCGTCAACTGCGTCCTGCATCTGCGCGCGCAGGTTGTAAATGAAGCCCACGTCAACGGCCAACGCGGCCATCCCGAGGAGAACTGGCAATATGACCAGGACCATAACCGCCGTCACTCCCCGGCGTCGTTCCTTAGCTTGTCCCGAGCTGGCCCTTCTCTTGAGCTGGAATCTTGGCATTTCTGTACGCTCCCGTGGTGAGCGATCTGGCCCTGAGCGCGTTGAATCCGCGCCATACCGAAAGACTTGAAGCTCACACCAGCTTACTATGGCTGGGTATCAAGGCGGCATTCAAGAAGTCGCCAGATTTCTTATCGTCTGAAATCACCGCCACAACCACAGAAGCCGTCTTCTTCCCAGCAATATCGAGTGCCAGAAGTGTGACGTCAGCGCGAGATGCGCTGGATTTGTGGTGTGCGGGTTATCCCCTAAGTAGAGAACGCATGAAGGGCACTTGCAGCAGCACTGTTCGTCGGACTGGGTGAACCGCCGGCCTGCTTCGGGTGTCCTTGTGAGCAAGAGCACATTGTGGAAGCAGAGCTCACTTTCGGCGGTCGGCTTTGCGAAGTTATGCTGCCGACCCGCGGCAGACGGCCAAAGCGACGATTAGAGGACCAGCCCGCAATGCAGCAGGATCAGGCATGACAAGCATCTGTACTCTTTGCCAAAATCTTCCCAGCCTCATGGTTATTCCATGTCGCAGCCGTCACGGGCTGCCGATGCTACATCGTGTAGTACCCTTAGTGATGCATGTTTAATCGGGAGATTTCGTGCGAAAAAGGGGCAGCGCGATGGACAGGAACAAGAGTCGTCAAGAAGATGTGGACCACCGGCCAAAAAGGCACCGCCGCAAGTACGTTGTCAGCCCGGCCTTTCAGATCAAGTACGCTCTTAGCATTATGCTGGCCGTGTTCTTGAGCTCGTCTCTGCTGAGCACCGTTCTCTTCGGCATCCTCCACGAACAGGCGCGGCTGCGCCAATCGTACCCGGGGGTCGCGGCGGAGGTTTCCCTGGTGATAGTATTTGCCGCGTTGGGCTTTGCCGCCTTGACGGCAACCGGCGTTGCATGCTGGTGGTTCGCGGTCAGCCGGCGTTTCTCCGGCCCCGTACTTGTGATGGAAGGCTGGCTGAACGAACTACGTGCCGGGCATATTCCAGAGTTACGCCCGCTGCGCCGAAGCGATGAGTTCAAAGAGCTGTATGTCGCCTTTTCAAAGGCGATTGAACACCTGAAGGCAAAAAAGCAGGCAGAACTTGACGAGTTCACATCGGCTCTGCAGACGGCACGCTCAACGGCCCGCGCGGATGAACAAGCGCTGCGGGATGCGCTGGACACGCTCGAGACGCATCTCGAAAAGTGGCGCAACGACGCCGCCGATTTCTTGCGGACACGGCCTGAGCAGGTGAAGACCTCGGTGAAGGGGAAGAAGCAAGTCCCGGCGGACGTGATGGCCTGATTCATCACGCTGCACGTTGGCTTCCTTTCAAGAACGACACGGGCTAGGTGTGCCACATCCGGAAGAGGATCGGCGCAAACCGTCCTTCGCCATGATAGCCGATCTCCCTTAGAGGCAGGCACTCACTCTATCTTGGCCCCCGGTTGCGCCAGTTGCCCATTGATCAAGAATCGGGTCGCCAAGTCCGGCGGACCGGGGCCGCACGCCCGTGTCCAAGAATCAAAGTGGGCGACCGTGAGGATTCAACCCCACGGTCGCCCACCGACTCATCGGACATTGAACGAGCGGTCACGCGCGACGCCCGCATCCTTCATCGGGCCTGAGCCGTTTCGCTCGTTACTGTACGTCTCTCCTCGTCAATCAGTCGCATATTGAAGAAAGCAACTCATTCTGCTCTGCAAGCATGTTCTTGGCCGCATTGTACTCACCGGTTGCATAGGCCTCCTGAACGATGGCAATCACCTCGGCCGTGGTGTACAGATAGCTCACGTCAGGGTGAGAGACATTGAGGAGAGCCGCCACGGCATGCCGCCCCAGGGCCTTCTGCCCGCCGCCACCGGTCTGCAGGGTCTCCAGGAACGTCTTGTCGCCCGGAGCGTCTACGCCGAAGACGTCGTCAAACAGGTCTTCAGGTGCGTAGCCAACCCAGTTTTCGAGCGCGTTCTTCCAGTAACCAGGCGTGCAGCCCTCGCCGCCCGGCTCCTCCAATTCGCACTCCGCGGAGCAGCCGTCACCATCTTCGTTATTGCCGTCGTCGCACTCCTCGCCGGGATCCAGAATGCCGTCGCCGCAGTAGCCTTCCAATTCGCAAGTTGCGGAGCAGCCGTCACCGTCCTCGTTATTGCCGTCGTCGCACTCCTCGCCGGGATCTAGAATACCGTCGCCGCAGATGGGGTACGGTATAAGCATCGCACCGAGCGTCCATGTCAGCGAATCCGGATTGGACTGGTCCGCGGGCGAGACTGCCTCGACGGTCGTCATTCCAACACCAGTCGGAATGGCCACGTCAAACGAGAGGGCATCCCAGGATTCGCCCGCCGAGCCGGCAATCTGATTCACGATACTGGGGTTGTCGCTGACGTCGATGCGGTCGGGCCGAGCGGCGGTTCCGTCACCACAGAAGATGATCAGCTCGGCCGTCCGATCGGCATCGGTCGCATCGTAGGTGAAGTCGACCGGCACGCTGACCTGAACACTGGGATACGGGCTTGGCGCCCAAGCGAAGTCCAGACCGTCGGCGCCGAGTAGCCGACTGAACCGCAATTCGCCCGCATCGATAAAGGCAACGATCAGGCCAGCACCGTTCAGCCGGTACAGATTGCTGCCGAGGTCGCCGTCGGCGATGGTGAACATGTGCGTGCCCGGCCCTTCAGCCTGCACGATTGCCGTCACGTCCGCACGATAGCCGATAGCGTTCTGCTCACCGGGGATCGGCTCCTCGTAGCCGATCACATCGCCCGTGATGGCATTGCCATTGAACACCATTTCCTGGTCGCGATAAGGCTCGACGATCACGCACGCACCGGCTTCCTGCATGCAGGGAAGATCCCTGCCGGTCCAGTACAGGAAGGCCACCTGGACTTCGCCGCCGATATCGACCGTTATCGACGCGGTGCCGCCGCCCAGGTCTTCCAGACCCACGCCACCAAAAGCGACTCCGAGACCTTGCCCCTGCAGGTCCAAGTCGGTAGTCACCTGCAGAGGAGTCGCATAGCTGCTGGTGACACCTGCGAACATTGCCCCCACCATGGCCAAAACGGTCCACGCAGGGATAGTCTTGCTGAACATCTCTCGCACCTCCCTTTCCTTTTTAGAAAGTCTGACAAACTCCGATTTGTATCCCCGGCCCTTGACAACGGGGATGACGATAACGACGCTGCACTGACGAAACACACACTTGGGGTCGATTGCCCCACCACAAGTGTCAGACTCCATCCTTGGAATTTCAGTTACTCGCGGATATGTCTACCAGTCCCTGCCACGGCCCGTTGACGCGCGGTTCGTGAGTATGCTATCTTTTCCACGCCCAAGTTTCAAGGCTGGCGGTGTCATCTTGTGGCAATGCAAGCCATACGGGATGCTACGTACAGCGATCCAAGAAAGAAACGGTGGAACCCGACAACACCTTAGAAGTGATTGTGGGTGAACGGCTTATCCGATCACTGGTCTTCCCCTGGAGCCATAAGAGCCAAGCTCTCCGCATTTAATCCCACCCAGGCTCGTCAGGCGGCCGTCCGCCACGCCCTCCCGGCTGCAGAGATTTCGGAAGAGTGCCTGACTCTCGTAAGACAAGATGCCAACTGGTGTTACGGACGTTCGTCTGGCAAACGCAGGGCGTGGTGAAGCGACGTTGTCCACTTGGCTCTGTCAGGCACGTGCCGTTCTGGCTACGCGCTTCGTACTTCCCCCAGGCGGTCCGGATCCGGCCGATTCCATCTCTCCGCCTGCGGCGAATCAACCCGCACTTTCTCCAGCGGAAGTCTCCGGTGCCCTCGCAGTGGGCCGATCTGCCTTAGGGGCAGGCATCCACTCGAACCGCGCCCCAGTTATCCCGGTTGCTCATAGCTCGAGAATCACGTCGCCAAGCCTGGAGGACCTGGGCCGCGGGCCCGTGTCCAAGAATTAAAATGGGCGACCGTGAGGATTCACCCCCACGGCCGCCCAGCGATTCATCGGACATTTAGCGAGCGGTCGCATGCGAAGCCGGCGTTCTTCACGGGGCTTCAGGCATTCCGCTCGTTAGTGTGCTTCTCTCCTCGTTAATCACTCGATCTCGGCGCGGCCCAGCGGACAACCCATCTCATTCTGCTCCGCGAGCATGTTCTTGGCCGCATTGTACTCACCGGTTGCATAAGCCTCCTGGACGATGGCAATCACGTCGGCCGTGGTGTACATGAAGCTCACGTCAGGGTTCGACGCGTTGAGCAGGGCCGCCACGGCGTGGCGCCCAAGGGCATGCTCCTTGCCGCCACCGGTCCACAGGGTCTGCAGGAGCGTCTTGTTGCCCGGAGCGTCCACGCCGAAGACGACATCAAACAGGTCTCCCGTAGCGTAGCCGACCCAGCTTCCGAAGTGATGCTCCTGCTTCCAGTAACCAGGCGTGCAGCCCTCGCCGCCACCCGGCTCCAATTCGCAATCCGCGGAGCAGCCGTCACCGTCTTCGTTGTTACCGTCGTCACACTCCTCACCGGGATCCAGAATGCCGTCGCCGCAGTAGCCCTCCAATTCGCAAGTCGCGGAGCAGCCGTCACCGTCCTCGTTATTGCCGTCGTCGCACTCCTCACCGGGATCCAGAACACCGTCGCCGCACGCAGAGAACGGGATACGCATCGCACCGAGAGCCCACGCGAGCGAATCCGAGTTGCTCTGGTCCGCGGGCGAAACGACCTCGACGGTCGTCATGCCGACACCCGTTGGGATGGTGATCCCAAGCGAAAGCGAATCCCACTCGTCGCCCGCCGAACTGGCAATCTGATTCACCACACTGGGATTGTCGCTGATGTCGATGCGGTCGGGCCGAGGGGCGGTTCCGTCGCCACAGAAAATGATCAGCTCGGCTGTCCGATCGGCGGCGGCGGCATCATACATGAAGTCCACCGGCTCGCTGACCTGAACACTGGGGTACGGGCTGTCCGCCCAAGCGAAGTCGAGACCGTGGGCTCCGATGAGCCGATAGAAGCCCAGCTCGCTTGCGTCCGTGTACACAACGATCAGGCCGGCACCGTCCTTCCTGTAGAAGTTCAGAGTGAGGTTCCCGTCGGCGATGGTGAACGTGTGCGTGCCGATTCCGTCAAGCTGCACTTTCTCGGCAACGATGTCGGTCACGTCCATGCGGTAGGCAATCGAGTTCTGCACACCCGGAATCGGCTCCTCGGAACCGACCACCTCCCCCATAATGGGAGTGCCATGGAAGATCATCTCCTGGTCCAGATGAGGCTCACCGATCACGCATGCGCCGGCTTCCGCCGTGCAGGGATTCTCCCTGCCGACCCAATAGAGATAGGCGGACTGAACTTCTCCACCGATGTCGAGCGTGATGGTCCTGGTGTCACCACCTATGAATTCCAGGCCCACGCCCCCAATGGCGACTCCTAGACCTTGCCCCTGCAGGTCCAAATCGGCAGTCACCTGCAACGGAGTCGCATGGCTGCTAGTGACGCCCGCGAACATCGCCCCCAACATGGCCAAAACGGTCCAAGCAGGGATACTCTTGCTGAACATCTCTCGCACCTCCCTTTCTTGAGTTGGAAAGTCTAACCGGGCTCGATTCCTCTTTTCGGCCCCTGAAATCAGAGACAAAAATGACAGTGCAGTACCGATAAACAAAACACCTTCGAACATTTGGCCTTCGTCAAGTGTCAAGCCGTGACGGTACATGTCAGGAACCTGCTGATATGTGTACCAGTCCCAGCCGTGGCCCGTTGACGCGTGGTTTGTGAGCATCTTATCTCCTCCACGCACAAGTTTCAAGACCACCGGTGTCATCTTGTGGCAACGCGGACCATCCGGGACGCCAGGTACAGTGGTCCGAGAAGGAGATGGTAGCACTTGACCGCGTCCGAGAAACTTATATGCCAACGATGCACCCGGTCGCTGGCGTTGCCCTGGGTCCGTGAAAGCCGAGCTCTCCCGGATGAATGCCACCCATGCTCGCGGGGAGGGGCTCCCCCACACCTATCCTGCCGCGCCGATTCGGGAAAGCGCGGAAATCGTGTAAGGCAAGACGCCGACAGGTTTTGCGGACGTGTGCTCTGGAGAAGCAAGGTACCCGGACCTGCGGCCCGGGGCACTCCGGGAGCGTGCTGTTTAACCAGCCGTGTCCGGCGGCGTGCGCTTTGAGCCCCCCCTCTCACCTCTTCGCAACATGGAATGGACGTGCTCTGTTCGGTCTCTCCGCCTGATACGGGTCGACCCACACCCCTCCGGCCGCGTGATTTTACTTCCCTTGTGCCAAGCGAGGTGATAAAAGCGGAACGACGCAGCAGAAGCGGGCGAGTCGACCGGACGTGCAAGATGATCCCGACACGAAAGCACGCTAAGACACTTGATTGTGTCCTCATTAAACCGGCGGGGCCTGATTGCAACCTGGCGTGTCGCTACTGCTTCTATCTGCCCAAGCAGGAGCAGTTTCCGGAGACGCCGACTCATCGAATGAGTCCGCAGATCCTTGAGGAGACGGTGCGGCAAGCCCTGCAGGGCGGCGGGGAGGAAGTCGTCTTCGCATGGCAGGGCGGTGAACCGACGCTGATGGGAGTGGCGTTCTTCGAGCAAGCCGTCGAATTCGAGCAGCGCCACGGTCGCGATGGGCAGGTTGTCGGCAACGGCCTGCAGACCAATGGACTGTTAATCGATGACCGGTGGTGCCGCTTCTTGCGGCAGATTGACTTCCTGGTCGGTGTTTCCCTGGACGGCCCGGCACACGTGCACAATCACTACCGGGTAACGCGCGGCGGGCGGCCGACTTGGGAGCGCGTGGTCGCCGCTGCACGTCGCATGCTCGATACAGGCGTCCAGGTCAACGCCTTAACGGTCGTGAACGATTACTCCGCATGCTACGCGTGTGAGATCTACGAGTTCCTGAAAGAGATCGGCCTGCGTCACATGCAGTTCATACCGTGTTGCGAGTGGGACCCGCACCGTTCAGGAGTTCCTGCTCCGTTCTCCGCTTCACCGGCACAGCTCGGCGTGTTTCTCTGCACCCTTTTCGATTGCTGGTTGGCCGATTTTGACGACGGCGCGCCGACGACCTTCGTGCGCTGGTTTGACTCGCTGTTCGCCACCTACGTGCGTGTTCCGCCGCCGGAGTGCACGCTCCTTCCCGAGTGCGGGCGATACCTGGTGGTCGAGCACAACGGCGACGTGTTTTCGTGCGATTTCTACGTAGAACCGACGTGGAAACTGGGAAACGTACTTACCGATGACCTTGCCGATCTGCTGAACTCGCTACAACAGGAACGCTTCGGCCTTCGCAAGGCCGCGCTGCCGCGTGCCTGCCTGGAGTGTCGCTGGCTGACACAGTGCCGCGGCGGGTGCCCGAAGGAACGGCTGCGTGTGCTCGCTGAAGCTAAGCCCAACTACTTCTGCGAGGCCTACCGGATGTTTTTCGCGCATGCAGACGGACGATTTCGGGCGCTGGCCGACGAATGGACGCAAACGCGTTCGAAACCGGTCAAAGCGGTCGGGGCGACATTACCGACCGATAGACGCATCGGCCGCAACGATCCGTGTCCGTGTGGTAGTGGCCGGAAGTACAAGCGTTGTTGCGGAAGCTGACAAGACCCGTGGACCTTACGCGTGATGCCATGACCAGAATGCAGACGTCCAGACGCGAGTTCCTGAAATCGGTCGGGGTCGGCGCCGCCGCTTTGGCAGCGCCGTCGCTCGCCGACCCATCGAATCCAAGCCGCACTCGGCGGCGTCCGAACATCGTTATCATCTTCACCGACGATCAGGGGTACGGCGATGTCGGTGTGTTCGGCGCCGAAGGATTCGAGACGCCGCATCTCGACCGCATGGCCGGCGAAGGCATGCGCTTCACCAGCTTTTACACGGCGCAGCCGGTATGCTCCGCATCCCGAGCTGCGCTGCTCACCGGCTGCTACCCGAACCGCATCGGCATCACCGGCGCCTTGTCGCCCGGTTCAAAAACGGGCATCAGTCCATCCGAGGTAACGGTTGCCGAGCTGTGTCGGTCCCGCGGTTATGCCACGGCCATCTTCGGCAAATGGCACCTGGGCCATCACCGCGACTTCCTGCCGACGCGACACGGTTTCGACGAATTCTGCGGGATCCCGTACTCGAATGACATGTGGCCCCTGCATCCGGACCTCGTCAAGCTGCCGCCGGATGCGGAAGAGCGCAAACGCCGCTACCCGGGTCTGCCGCTGTGCGAAGGCGGGGAAATCGTTAACCCGAACGTGAAACCGGAAGACCAGGCCACGTTCACGAGGCTTTTCACCCAGCGTGCCGTGCGCTTCATCCGCGAGAATCGCGAGCGGCCGTTCTTCCTGTATGTGCCACACCCGATGCCGCACGTGCCCCTGTTCGTTTCGGACCGATTTCGCGAACGGTCAAAGCAAGGACTTTACGGCGACGTTATCATGGAGATTGACTGGTCCGTGGGGGAAATCCTTCGGACGCTCAAGGAGTGTGACCTCAATCGGAACACCCTTGTCTTGTTCACTTCGGACAACGGCCCCTGGTTGTCCTACGGCAACCATGGCGGTTCGACGGGGCCGCTGCGTGAAGGCAAGGGCAGCACGTGGGAGGGCGGCGTGCGCGTGCCGTGCATCATGCGCTGGCCCGGCAGAATTCCCGCCGGCGCAATATGTGACGAGCCTGTGATGACGATCGACATCTTCCCTACGGTCGCCGCCTTAATCGACGCGAAGTTGCCCGCCCACCGGATCGACGGCAAGGACATCAGCCCCTTGATGTCCGGCATGCCCGGCGTCCGATCGCCTCACGAGGTCCTGTACTTCTATTACCATCGAAACGACTTGGAGGCGTTGCGTGCCGGTCGCTGGAAACTCGTTTTTCCGCACCAATACCGCAGCTTGACCGGCGCGCCGGGCAACGATGGACAACCCGCCGGGTATACGCAGCAGACCTGCGAATTGGAGCTGTATGACTTGAAGACGGACATCGGAGAACGTCGCAACGTGATCGCTGAGCATCCCGACGTGGTGGCACGATTGCAGGCGTTTGCCGAGAGCGCACGTGAAGACCTGGGTGACGCGTTGACCGATCGTCAAGGGAGCAACATCCGGCCGGCCGGCCGAGTTGAGCCGGATGATCGAGAAAGCTGAGTTTTTACATGATGGCCAGCAGCGCAACGGTGCTGAGCGGTCGCGCCTGACCCCGCACTCAAGTCATAGGGTAACTCACGTAATGACTCTCATTCAGGAAGGCCAGCCGTGACCGACACACACTACACACGCCGCCAGGTTCTTCGCACGCTGGGCACAGGTGCCGCCACAGTAATGCTCCCGGGATGCATGGCACCATTACACCGGCGGCCCGAGGAGACCGACGCCCGGAGACCCAACATCATATTCATCATGGCGGACGACCATGGTGCCCAAGCCATGCGCTGCTACGGCAGCCGGGTCAACCGGACTCCGCACATCGACCGGCTTGCCGCTAATGGCATGCGCTTTGATAACTGCTTCTGCACCAACGCGATCTGCGCACCGAGCCGAGCCGTGATCCTCACGGGCAAACACAGCCACGTCAACGGTGTGATCACCAATGCCGAGCAGTTCGATGCCACGC
>CP070718.1:884501-887648 GCA_020350565.1 Phycisphaerales bacterium | reverse complement strand
GGTCCCTCCGGCGGGCCTGCGTACCGACAGCCCGATCGGTGCAGAACCCAGAGCCACCAGGCTGCGAAGAGGCCCAGCAGGACGCAATCCAGCGACATTGCCTCGTCGTGGAGCGGCAACCCAACAAGCTTGCGCATTTGGCCCTCGAACAGCCAACCCACACCTAGAATGAGCAACGCGGTAGTGCTCCACAAGGTCAGCCGCATGCATCGGCCGAACAAGTGGCGTGTCCGCTCGCCCGCCCCCGCAAACGGCATCAAAGAGCCTGCGATGATGAACAGGGCCGCGTGGAGCGTGAGGATTCCCAGGCCGATGTGCAGCATGCCGTTCGGCTGCGCGCTACATTCTCTGCATTCTAGCGCCAATGCCACAAGGGGGGCGCGTAACCATTCCGACAACGAGACCGGGGCCCAACGTGCCGCTTCATGTCCCCAAAGAGACATGACGGCGGTCTGTCCCCCCTTGGTCTCGGCCCAGACGATCATGCCAACACCGAGCAAAAGCGCGAACAGGTGTGCCGCGATTGCCGCATGCCATCCAGCCGCTGCAAGAGAGGCGCCGAATCTTTTTGGTGTGATCCACAGCAGGAACATTCCCGGTAACGCAAGGAGACCGCCCACGGTGCGTGCGGTTCTCGGGACGTCCGTTCGGAGCGGAGGAAGCTGCTCGGGAACAAACCCGGCGGGCGTGGCACCTGCTGTCGGTGAGACCGTGCTCATGGCTCGTCTCGGATCAAAGCCGGCTCACACGTTGGCCTGCGACGCGGTCCCGTGAAGACAAGTTTATCGTCGTTTCGGTGCTGTTCCACTTTCCGCAAGACCTCCACAGAATCGACGTCGTCCGGACATGTTGGGCAGATACTCTTCGAGAAGAGGTGAAAGCCGCCTTCCCTCTCGAGGATATATCCAAACGGTTTTTGCGTATAAGGGTCCTCCAATGCAGCACTAATTACGTCGGTCGGTAGCTCTGTCAGTTGTCGTGGGTATCGGCCGTGGGACAGCCGGTGTTTCGAGATCGCCAGAGACAAGAGCAGCACTCGGCGATAGGTGGTGTACTGGACACAACCGGCGAATTTGCGCTCGTATTCACCGAAGAGCCAGTATTTGAATGGCGGGTCCAAGAAGCTGAAAAACGGTTTCGCGGAAAGTTGTGATAGCACTTGGTCTGCTTCATCATATGAGAGCACGCTCACCGAAAGAAGGACATCCTGTAAGCGGTTGATCTTGCTTGCCACTCGAATGCGATCATTGAATAGGGGCGAGATGATGTTCCAGGCTCCGCTTTGGCTATCGGAGTGCCTGTTGCCTGCAAGAAGTGGAGAGGACCAAGTGCTCAAGACAAACCAGCCCCGTCCAGTTCCGTCATCTGTGTAATAGGAGTCCAGAATCAGATTCAGGTATTTGATATGGTGAGACACCCATAACTTCCAGAGGTGCTGGCGGGCACGAGTTTCCTGTTCAAGGGTCTTACTGATACGGAGAAGATGAGATCGTCCGAAATCATACTCTTGGACGAGCCTGGTGATCTCCATGTTTGCGAGCCTTTCACTGGCGCCGCCGACCAGGATTCCGATCTCCGAGTCCACCTCATGAATCAGGCCTGCTAACCGCAGCGCCGAAGTGTAATCGTCTACTGCGACGTTCAGGTTCCCTTGGGTGGCGAGTTGGTATCGCATACGGACGACAAACAGGCGGACCACAGTAGCCGTCTTGAAAATATCCTGAGCGGAGGGAAACGTTGTCCCGTCCTTGATATTCGCCAGGCGATCGAGGGCGTTGACCACGTCGGGAGATTCGAGGTAGTCAATGAGGGCGCGTAGGTATGGCCGGGTCTCGGGTGTCCAGTCCCCGCTTAAACCCTCGCTTAGCTGGAGGGGCTGCGAGCGATACTGGTCGCCACCCTCCCATTGCATGCCAGGAGGTGCGGGAGGGAGTACGAACCTGGGGACCGAAGGAAGTGAGTTGATTGCGACCAGCAGTTCGTTGGGATCGTTGGCTTGTGCCTGGGCCGGGAATGTCCGCTCGGAATCTTCGTCAAGAGCCATGGGATTCGATGGTTGTCCGTTCCATCTCGTTACTGCGATCCAGGTGATCCAGGCGCACAATACGGCATAGAACAGCACGGCGCCGGCGCGGTGAATCTTTTGCCATGTGGAACCGGGCTTTGATGGTGTTGGGGAGGCATCGGATGACATGGCGCTCCTCCGCCGGTTTGCAGACGTCCGCACAAAGATGCGGCGGCCACAGCCGGTCAAAAGACGTCGGCCCCGGCCATGATAATACATCCCGCAGGCAGATGCGCGTCATCACCGCGCCAAAACCGCTGACGCCCACGTCGACGGGTCGACGTACCAGTACAGGTCATCGCCGACGGTCAGATACTGCTGGCCGCGGTCGCGGTCTTCGATGATGTAGTAGAAGCCGATGCGCGGGTGGTCGACGGGGTCGAAACCGCTCAGGCAGTTGGCGGGGATGTGCGCCTCCAGGGTATAGGCGGTCTTCGTCACGCGGGAGGCGATTTCGATCTCGTCCGGGTCGATCGGCGGGGCGTCGTCGCGGGCGCGCTTGAACTTGTTGACCCCGGCCACCGGCTCCTTCCCCGATGCGCCGCCGCCAATGGGCGTCAGGAAAAACTGCTGACACGCGCGGGTGGCCCGCTTGATCGAGCGGGCGTCGCGCATGTCGGTGCAGATGCGCACGTTGTCCCCGAGCCAGAAGCCCTTCGGATCGCAGCGGAGGGGCCGCTTCCGGCCGGTCACGCGGCAGGCGAAGTACAGGCCCGTCTCGTTCCAGCAGGCCCAGGCCTCGGCGAAATCCTCCCGCCCGTCGATCTCGCCCAGCCGCGGCAGAAGCTCCTCGTCCGACCACTTGCCCTCGTCGCCATCGATCACGATCGGGGCGGGCCGGTACCGCAGCGGAAACTCGAAATCGAACAGGAACCGGTTGGGAACCAGTGCATTCATGCCGATTGCAGCCTCCTCGCCTTGCGGGCGGTGCGGGCCTGCCGCCAGACTTCCGCCAGCTTGGCCGTGTCCAGGTTGTCCAGGCTGCGCACCCAGAAGATCACGCGATCGTACCCGGTGCATGGCTTGATCTCGGGCTTGAGCCCGATCTTCTCGATCTGCGTCGGCGTGACCGAGGCCGTCGG
>CP070718.1:873009-884401 GCA_020350565.1 Phycisphaerales bacterium | reverse complement strand
GCGCGGAGCAGAGGCCTTGCCGCGCGACGCCTTCGCCAGCCGCGCGAACCTGGACCAGAAGCTGGCGGTCAACGTACCCAAGCAGGAGCTGATCGAGCACAGCTTCTCCAACGAGTCCAACGCGATTCGCGTCACCCTCGCCAGCGAGGCTGAGCGAGACTTCGTCCGTCGAAAGCTGGACGGCTATCTGATCAGCAACTCCTTCGAGGATCTCGAGCGGCAGGAGGATCTGGAGGCGCTTGCCGGCAAGCGTGTCTAGTTGAACGGACGCCAGGGCGTGAACTTCGATGCCCGCAACGAGAGCCAGGTGCTTCTCAGGGTTCCGCGAAAGGACATGCCCGAACTCATCGAGAGTCTGGCGCCGCCGGCCTCGAAGGGCCGGCAGATCCAGTTCCAGACCGGCATCCTGGTGGTGGAAGGGTCAGAGCAGGTCACCGAGGTGGCGAACCAGATTGCCTGGGGCATCCCGCGCGGTGACAAGTCTGCGGCGGAGGACGAAGCCCGCGAACTTGAGACGTTTGACGCGGCTGAGCAGTTGGATCGGTTCGCAGACGCCTTCATTCCCGGCGGTCCCAGGATCGCGGATGCTCGCAGGACGCGCGACGCCACGCCGAAGGAACCATCGAGTTTGGGGAAAGACAAGCCCGCCATGAAGGCCAACGGTATCGTGCCGCCCAAGCCTCTTGCACCGACGGAACCCGAGGAGGAGGCCGCACGAGATACCGAGCGCGACCAAGACGTCTCGGGCGTCCAGCCTGATGCCGGCCGACGTGGGGCGAAGGGCGAGGAGGTCGAATCCAAAGAGGACGATGCCGCGCGGGCCAAGGAAGTTGAGCCGGCTCCGACAGGCACCGAGGAACGCAAGGCCGAGGAACGAGGCCCTGAGCCGCATGAATCCCTGGCCAAACGTCGCATGGCGGAGATCAAGAAGCGGTCGGCGAAGGGCCCCGATGTTGCCATCGAGAAAGGACCTGAGCAGGAGGGCGGCCCCGAGATCGTCGCAGTCCACGTCCCTTGGGACGACGAGGCCTTCATGACGGTGGTGATTCAGTTGGCCGCTCCGCCCGAACCGGATCGCGCAAAGTTGAAAGCCGCAAAACCTGCAACGACCGAGCCTGCCACCAAGGGCCCCGAGCCCAAGCCAAAGGCCGGCAACGGTTCAGCCAGGAAGCCCAAAGATACGCCCGTGAAGCCCAAAGAGGTGGAATAGACCGTTCCCACGCCCGGTTCCCCTGTTTGATGCAAGGGCCGTGCATATCGACGCTTCTGTGAAGCTGCTCCACTACCGGCATAGCCGTGGCACGCGATCAAGCAGGTTCTCTCCCTCACTGGTGCCACTGCTGTGTCAGCAGTGGAGCTTTCGTTTAACCAGGCAGCACACTGCTCAAAGAGCAGTGGCACGCGACCGAGCAGTTTTTCGCCATCATTTGTGCCACTGCTGTGTCAGCAGTGGAGTTCCATTTTGACCAGGAAGAGCACTGCTCGCAGAGCAGTGGCACCCTGCGAACCTTGCTCATCCGCACTTCTCACATAGAGCAGTGGTACACACGCCCTGCGAGAGCAGTTACTCGTTTGCGGTGCTTGCGGATTGCTTGGCCTCTTCCATCATTTGAGTGATTTCATCTTTCCGGGCGGGCTGGGAAGGCCGGCGCATCGAAGCGGCGCGGGGCTTTTGTCCAGCCAAAGTGATGCCTTTCAGACCCCCGCTGGTCTTGACCGGAAAGGCACGACCGCCGGCCGAGGCCGTCTGCGAAAGCTTCTCCAAAGCATCGCCGGGATGCGTCTCTCGAATGGACGGGCAACGGCTCAGCGTCTGTTCCAGTCGATCGCGTGCGTGGGTCGCTTCCTTCACCCACTGGCTCAGCGCTTGCGACGCCGATTCTGTGCAGGTTTGCAGAGCGGCGAGACGCTGCTCGATGTCTCGACCTGTGGTATCGAGCACTTCACGTTGCTTCCGCGCGTCCAGGGTGGTTCGCGACAGACCGGCGAAGACCTTGCGGACGGCCGTACATACCGTCTCCAACTGCGCGGCTTGCGCCTGGGCGGCGGAGATCACTTCCCGGGGTCTTGCCGTGGCCTGGGCCATCTTCTCGTCGAGTTGCGTGGCTTGCGCCTGCAGATTGCGAACGTGCGCCGTGAGGGACTGCGTGACCGATTGCAGTTCCTTCAGTGCTCGGCGGTCCGCAGAGACGGCCTCGGTATGCTTTGCCATCTTCCCCGTGATGCGTTCCACCCGGTCGGCCAATTGCTCGACCAGTTGATTCGCCTGCGCGGCGAACGCCTTGGTCACCTCCTTCGCACGACCCTCGAGCTGTCCGGACAGCTCGTCAGCGCGGGCGGCGAAACCATCGACGGCCACTTCGGTCCGACCGATCCTCTCGTCCGCTTGAGCGCTCGATTCGCTCAGCTCGGCGTTGAGGCGAGTCCCTTGGGCGCTTACCTCTTCAAGTTGCGTGAGCAACGTCCAAGCGTTTTCCCGCCGTGACTCGAGCTCGGCCATCACGGACCTGGCGTCGTCCATTGTCCGCTTAAGTGTCTCCTGAGCGTCGGTACTGAGCTGCCTGTGGTTCTCGATCAGTTTCTCGGACGCTTCGTTGGATTCCGACAGCGCCTGCGTTTGCCGTCGCCCTTGATCCAGAACTTCAACGAGTTGCTCGCCTGTCGACTCCGCCTTTGCTACGCCTTCGCACAACGATTCGGTGAGCTCTTCCGCGGACTGGATCAGGCCGGTGATGGTGGTCAGGCGCTCAGCCAGCGTGCCCGCTCGATCACAGCCGGATCGCAACTCGTCCACCTTCTCGTTCGCCTTCTCGATAAGCGGGGCGAGATCGGCGATGACTCGCTCTATCGACCTGGACGAATCCTTGACGCGAGCCAGCAGGGACTCGAGCTGTGAATGCGATTGGTCGATTTCGGCCGCCCGCGTTTCCGTGTTTGCGGCCATGGTCCCCACCTCCATCTTGAGGTGCTCGACCTTCGTGAGCATCTGGCGCGTCTTTTCTTCGCCCGCTGACATGCTGTCCAGGCTTGCCTGAACGTCTCCGATCAGCGCAGCCGCCTGCCGGCTACGGCTTTCGAGATTGACCGTTCGCTCGTCTGCCTGAGTGATGAGGTCGGCCAGCCCGTTGCCAATGGTCTCGAGGCTCGTCCGCGCCTCGTTCAGGTTCTCCAGCAGGGCATCCGCTTCGCAGTGATGTCGCGCAAGTCCGGCAGCCTTCGCCTCGGAGGTCTCATTCAGGGCTTCCATGCGCTGGAGCAGGTCTTGGCCCTGAGCGGACGCCACGGTCGTTCGCTGCAGCAGCTCCTGGATCTCGCTCTCTTTCTGCTTGAGGACGTCTTCGTGCTCATGGGCCTCGTTCCGCAAACCCTTCAGAGCCTCATGGGCCATGTGCGCATCCGCGACGGCCTCCGCGAGCTTCTGTTGCATGTCGCGTCCGTCATCGGTTCTTGCACAGAGCTGGTCGATGATCTTGGCGCACTCGGTTGCCTGAGCGCCGAGCGAGGCGGCCCGTTCGCAGGCCGCTCCGATCTCGACCATGCTCGCGGCTGAGGATCGTTGGAGGGCCTCAAACTGGCCGTGCGTCTCCAGCGCGCGGTTGAGCAACGCCGTGCATTGCCCGGTGCTTTCGCGCAGCCTTTCTTGTGCCTCCTCGGCCTGCTGCAATACGGATTGGATGCCGGCCGTGGTTTGTGCGCCTTCATCAGCGAGCTTATGCGTTTGACGCTCAACCTCCTCGAGTCGATCGGCTAGCGCCTCCTGCGCCGTGTTGACGCTATCCAGCAGACCTCGACCTTCGACATTCGCGTTGCAGAGTTGATTCAGCAGCGAGTTGGCGGCGGCGTGATGCGATGCCAACTGCCCAGTCTTCTCATCGATCCTGTGCAACAGCATGCCGGCGTCCTGCTGACGCGCTTTCATCTGGCCCTCTGCCTCAGCGAGTTTTGTGCCCGCTTCTTCGGCCTGCTGCATGGTCGCTTCGAGACGCTCCGTTAGCCTGGTGATCGACGCTTGTTGCTCTGCGCACTGTGCCTTCATCGACTGGACGACTTGCTCCGCCGCATGATGCTCATCCAGGCGTGCGGCCCGGAGCCGCTCGATCATCTCATCACCAGCCCGCGCCTCCTCTTCACGCTTGGCACGGATCTGCCGCGCTAGATCCGCCATGTAGTTCTGCTGCTCGGCGCGCTCGCTTTTGATCTGACCCAGCAGACCCTGACAACACTCCGCTTCATTGCGGACGACGCTGACACGCTGACATGTGCTTTCGATCTGTACCAGATGTTCCGCAGCGGTGTTTTGAAGCCTCTGAACGTCCTCGCAGGCGCCGTTGACCCGGTCCAGTAGCTCCCTGCCCTGCCCGACTCCGAAGGTCAGGGCTTCGCGCGCCACGTTGGCATTGGCCGTGGTGGAATGGAGGCTTTCTCTTGCCTCGCTCGCCGAAGCCACCGCCTTGTCCAATGCACCCGACGCCTTCTCCGCTTCATGGCGCAGTCCGGCCACTCGCTTCTCTTTCTCTTCCAAAAGGCTGTCAAGCGGCCCGAAGGATTGCTGAATTCCCGTGAGTTTGGTCCCGAAAGCCTCGCTCCGTTCCTTGAGGCTTTCGAGACAGGTCTGATGGCGTGCGGACTCCTCGGCGAGTCGCTCAAGCTCGGCCTGGTGCTGGCCGATCGACTGCTTGACGGGGGTGAATCGTGTTCGTTGCCAATCCTCCGTCATCTCCTCCAACTGCTTGCGATAGGCCTCGAGGCTTTCCTTGCCCACCTCGTGCTGCATTCGACGAACCTCGTCGATCTGCTCCTGCAGCTCTTCCCGTTGCCGCATGACCTCAGCCTTGCACTCCTCCGTGAGCGAGGAGATGTCCTTCGCCGCCTCCTGAAGCTTGTTATACACGTCCTCTCCGGTGTCGAGGCCGGTCATCATGAGGGCGGTCTTTTCCTGGGCCCGCTCCATCCTGTCGGCCAGATCCCGGGCGAACCGGCTCAGGCGCGACTCGATTTCCGTCGCCCGGCGCGTGGCCTCTTCGAGGGCGGCGTGGCGCTCCGCACTCTCTCGTGCCGATTGAGCAAACCTGTCGGCTCGCTCCTGCACATTGTCGAGCCGGGACGCACAGGAAGCGGAGATGGACTCCGCATGCTGTTCGACCCTTTCGACCGAGTGGGTCGCGCGCTGCAGGGAGGACGATAGGTCGTCGAGCATGCCTTGGGCCTTACGGCACAGGGTGTGCAGCCGTTGCTCCGCCGCAGCTTGCTCCTGCACCGTGGCCGCGTGCGATACGCGAATGTGCTCTGCGTGCCGAATCGTCAGCTCCAGGCGCTGAAGCAGCGCCTCCCCGGTTTCGACCAGGGCCGTTGCCATGGACTCGCTAACTTGCTCCGCGCTACCGCAGGCGTCGCTTGCGCCGATGGGCTCGTTCACCGGCCTGCCCCCGAATAAGCATGTTTCTTCCCGTGCCTTTTGCGAGTCGCCTGAGGAAGGACGGACAAAGCCCTGCTCGGAGGATTCTTCGCGCTGGGCGATGTCGCGCTCGCCGAAGACGCCGGGCGGCGGTGCCGCGCCTGTGTCACTGCGATCGCCGGGCCTCTCTTCCATCCCGGCGGCGCGGATCGTGCGAATACGAGGCTCGATTACCTCTTGAAGCAGCGCCCGATCGACCTCTGTGCGTTCGGCGCCGTAGGCGGCAACGAGGGCGGCATTGCAGACCCTGTTGATGATTCTGGGGTTCCCCGCGGCGTGCTGGTGGATCAACTCGACCGCTTGGCTGTGGAAGATCTCCGCGTGGGTGGCCCCTGCCGTTGCGAGCCGGTGACAGATGTACGCTCCCGTCTGCTCGAGCGTTAACGGTTCGAGGACCCGTTTGGTGAACGCCTGCTGCCGAAGTCGTGCGAACTCCGGCTGATTCAATAAGTTCATCAGCTCCGGCTGACCGGCCAACACAATGCTCAGGAGACGACGATCCTGGTTGCGAAGCTCACCGACGGCTGCAATCTCAATAAGATCCTCGCGGGAGAGATTTTCGGCCTGATCGATGACCACGATGAATCGCGTCTCGTCGTCGGCCTTTCCCACCAGTTGCTTGCGCAAACGAGCCAGGCACGGTTGCGTCTTCGGTGAGACAGGCAACTGTGTCCCGAAACCTCTGGCGATCTCTCTGACGATGTTCACACGTCCGGCCGTAGGGATGGTGACCACGACGGCATGGTCGCTCGGTCGGAGTCTTTGTACGAACGTTCGGACGATCGTGGATTTGCCGGTGCCCGCTTCTCCCAGCACCAGCGCAAAGCCCTCGCCGTAGCGCACTTCATATTCCATGGAGGCAAGGGCCTCTTCGCAGTCTGGGGCAGGGCAGTAGAACCTTGGGTCGGCCCGATCCTCAAACGGGAAACACTCCAGTCCGAAAACCTCGCAGTACATGAGTTCGCCGCCTTTTCGGTAAAGGGCTACGAGCGGTCGGCACAGGCACCGCCGGCTGCCGCGAACAAACCGATGGCGCGGGTGCCCGGCCGGGATATGCCGCCCGCGCAAAAGTCCGAAGAAATCATCGGAATTTGTAAAAGGACCCTGAACTTATCGGGCAGCCACTCGAGCGGGCCTTCCAGCATCGCCAATACGTGGTTTGGTGGACTGTTTTTACCTGACTTGCAGACTATTCTGTCTGATGTATCCCTATTTCTGGTAGTAGGTTAGAGATGTTGCGCTCGTCGCCCGGCGTCAGAAGAAGTGGTGGGGACATCGCTGCCGTGGGCGGCACGCGGCATTCGCCGGTCGGATGAGGTTCCTGAGGCGTTGGGCGGACAATCCGGGTGCCAGAGGCCTCTGCCACGGAGGGATACTGAGAGGTTATGGATCGGCTTTACCTTTTGTCCTGCCCGCGGACGTATCGTACGTTTACCATTGCTGCTTCGCCTCCAAGACCGGTTCGCGTTGCCGCTGCGAGGTCTTGGAGCGTTAGAGGCCAAACAAAAGGAGAGAAGCCAGTGAGGTCATTGATCCCGACGCGCCAGCACGCGATCAAATGGGCGACGGCCACCGATACTGCGACGCCTACCCGCCCGCCTTGGACCGCCTTCCGACGCTTCCAGTCACCCGCCGCCTCCTATTCAGCACGCTTACATGAGTTTGCTCCTCCGACCAGGAAGTCCTTGCCGACAAACGTCCTCGAATAGCGCTGCGCACTATTGTCTTCGTGTTCCGAGCGAGGGAGTCGTATGCGCGCTATCGGTCCGAACCTTCGTCCTCGTAGGTGTCCCGGTCGGAATCCTTGTCGGCAGGAGCCGGCGGGCGCCTGTGCTCCACCACCACGGTCCGGGCAAGGACATCACCGAAGCGCTGACGGTTGATCGTCAGAAACACCAGCAGCAACGTAGGCAGGAAGTAGAACTCGGGCACGCGAAGAAGATTGCGAACAAGGATGGCGCCCAGGGAAGCCCTGGTCCCACCATGACGCACCACGTAACAGCGGGCGATGCGCTTGCCCGGGGTTGCCTGGATCGATGCCTCGAACACCACGCCGTAGATCGCGTAAATCGCGCCGAAGGTCGGCCAGAACCACATCAGGACGGGCACGGGAGCCTTGTGGCCGGCCATGAGCTGATCCCACAGACTCATGCCGGTTCGATCCAGCCCGCCCAGACTGTACAACACCGGCCCCCACAAAGGGGCCATGATGATCGTGTCGATGATGAAGGCCCACAGCCGTTTGGACGGCGTGGCGATCATTTGAACGTCTAACAACGGCGCCGGCTGCACAACGATTCCGCGACGCCAGAAAAACACCGTCGCAAAGAAGAAGCCGAAGAGGATGAACTCCACCGCGTAGACGAGCCAGGGTGGCACCGACAGCATCGGGGGCGGTAAGAGGGCCTCAATCTCCGCGAACGGTTCCGTCAATGAACCGTCCATCAGCGACCAGCGAGCCGCCTCAAGGTTGGCATTCTCTGGCCGGCGAAGGCCGATCACCGCACGGCGTGAAATGGCGAACGCGGTCTTCTGATCGAAGACGGTCTCTGAGCCCGAGGCGCTCATCAGGCTGGGCCCGGTCATCCACGTACCGTCCACCCACTCGAGGATGCGAGCGTTGTGACCGCCTGTCCCCGGCCGACCGATCAGCAGATCGGGCGTCTCTTCCCTCCATCCTTCCGCCCAGACCATGGCGTCTTCCGTAAGCGGGATGATCTCGGGCTCCGTCCATTCTTCCTCCGGGCCGAGAGACATGGTGTGGGCGAGACGCCCCGAGCCGTCCGAAGCGACGTGAATCAGATGAACGGTCTCCGAGGCCGCGAGCATGGCGAGGACGGTTGAGTCCAGCTCCAGGTGGGGCGGCGCGGAACGGTCGCGGAGCCATGCGCCTTCCTTGTAGCAGACGATCGCCAGCGGCGGGCGGGCGTGAGGCGTTTCCGTCGATTCCTCGGGTCCGCTCTCCTCTGACTGTGTCGGCGCCTCGTCGATCGACTCATCCTCTACGTCTTCGGGGAAAAGCCCCGCGGGTGACCGAAGGCTGCTTCTCTTGTTTTTCCTGCGTGCTTCGGCCCGTTCCTGGATTTCATCGACCCGCGCCGCCTGTCGTTCGGTCACCAGTGCCAGGATGGTGTCGGTTTGCTCGTCGGCGGCCAGTGCCCGTGGCAGGACGGCGTCGGGAAGGTTGAGCTCCACGAACTGTGTCTTCGCGAGGCCGGCCATACGCGGCGGGAGGGCGGGCGCCACGTAGCGCATGTGCGTGCCCTCACGATATAGGACATGGAGGTTCTCGCCGCGGACGGCGGTCAGGGCGATCCGCCCTTGTACGGCAGGCTGCCAAAGCAGGTGGAACCGCTCGGTGTCGGACCCGCCCTCCTCGGTCGCCGTGCGATAGGCAAACCTTACGAGCTTGACTTGGTCATCATCGAGCCGCCGCTGATAGGCCCAAACGATCTGTTCGCCACTGGCCAGCCCGAAGTCCCCCGGTTGGGGCCGGCGCTCCGTCTCGCCTACGGCCGCTGCAGACGATGCTCCGCCTGAACCTAGCACGGCACCACATAACAGCACGAAAATGATGGAGCGAACCCTGGGCTCTTTCGACTGCTGAGACATCGAAGCGATTATCAAGCCGTGCCGACGCCGGTCAAGAGAGTTGCACACGCATTGCCAAATGGTCGGAGGGATTCAGCAGACTTGCCCGGAGAGGGGCGCCGCGACGCCGTGTGCCGAGGGCACCGCGCGCAGAGAGAACGCCGCCAGGCACGACAGGTCGGCGACATGTATCTGAGGCTTGCGGGTGTTCGCCTATGGCTGTGCGGCTTGAAGTAGACTGCGGTATTGCGTGCGTGTGGAAGGTCCTACGGTTACAGGCTTGAACACAAGCTGACCGTCCCAAATCTCCCAGATGTCTACGGTCAACAGCGCGATCTCGGGATTGCTGCGCAGGATGACTTCTCCCTGCGTGATCTCTGAGATGTCGATCGGCAGAGCGTCGTCGAAAGTGAAGTCCGTCGAATGCCTCTCACACCACAGCGAGCCGCAATCATATTCCTCCTCGCCTGTGCGGTAGTGCACATCGAAGGCCACCGCGACCGGCAGAGGCGCGCCAGTCTTGAAATGGAATGCGATGAAGGCGTCCTTTCCGTCCGGAGTGGGCTCCTGGTAACCCAGGATACTAATACCGGTACGAATGAGCCGTTCCAGTTGCCGCTTAAGCTGCGGATCGCTGGTCAACTTGACATCAGCATCTTCGGGCTTGGCTACAACTTCAAAGTGATCAATGAGCACGACTTTTTTCGGAGAAATGGACAGGTCACCGTAGTGTTTGAGGTCGGCGTGAAAGGTGATTTCATGCGGGCCCGCGGACAATTCCTCGCGAAGGAGAATCTCAACCAAATGATCTTGGATGTGCAGACCCGTCCACCCGTAGGTCTTCCACCATTGGGAACTAGGGATCACGGTTTCGTCAACTGCGAGAGACATGTTGTCCAGTTCAGTGGAGATCTCCGCCACGGTGGGACGGTAACCCCGGTAGGAGACTTCTCCGGGAATGGGCTGGCCAGGTCGGACACGCTCGCGTACTTCAAAAGTAAAATCCGTCGCGAGCTGCTCGTAATATCGCTGCCGTTGCACCTCACTGAGCAACTCCCGCTCGTCGAGGCGCTGCAGGATGTCAACCCACTCGAGGTCTTTGAAGTCTTCGCAGTCCGCTTGCTTATCGAGGGCGGCGTCCACGAGCTTGTCGATCTGGCGCTTCGTGAGGATCCCTTTTGACAGTCTGCGGTTGATCTCGGACAAAGCGCGGGAGTTTGCTAGCTCCGCCTTATAGAAGATGTACACGAACGGATAATAAGGGTAGGGGTCAACGCCTCGAATTGCTGACCATCCGAGCGCTGCCGCTACAAGGACGAACACGATGCCGGTGACCAGGGAACCGTAGCGTCTCTGGCGCGTGCCGAGCACCACTGCTTTCGCGTTCAGTTCGGCACCACATTCGGGGCACACCTCACTCAAAAGGCCGGTCAGGTTGTAGTTGCATCTACAGCAGCGTTTCTCCTCGCCTATTCGTCTGCCGCGTAAACCGCGCACAAGAAAGGATATACCGACCAGAATCAGCGCGATGATGAGCGAGGCAAGTTGCAGCACGACGGCACCTCCGTTGACCGGGCCACATCTGCGAAGCTGCTGTCACCCGACGTCGAAATGTTGGAGGATTCGTTTCCCTCTGAGGCTTTTCCAGTCTAACCCGCCGGCACCCCGAGTGCCAGCACGCCGCCGGCACGGAGGCCGGCGATGCTTTGTGTGCCTCTTTGCAGTGAGGAATTGCATCGCGGCGATTTCAACAACAGCACTGCGCCATATGGAGCATTGTAGCCTCGCTTGGCAAGGCGTTCTCTCAAGTGGGTCGGAGCCGCTATTCTGAGATGCGTTCGGCTTCCTAAGATGCGTTCGACCTCTTTACACGCTTTCAATCAAGGCCGTCAGGCAAGTGTTCTCCAGGCCGGAGGCCACGACCAGGACACGGTCGGCCGACGTCACTTCGGCGAAGGATGGGCAGCGGACGCCCTCAGGGAGAGCCGCGCCGGAAGTCAGCGTGGGCGGGCATTTCCTGAACTGGGCGGAGAAGACGGCGGCTACAAGCGAGGTGAGAGGTACGGCGGCGAGGGACTCGCCGATGGCACCCGTGATGCTTGTGATCGTGAGCGGCTCCGCGTAGCCAAGCTGTGCCACGGCGTTGCGCTCGTGATGATCGAGCTGCAGGCCGCAGGCACTCGAATAAACCAGCGGCGGGCGAAGTCGCTCAGGATCGGCCGCGTCAATGACCGCTTGGACTGCGCTCCGCTGCACGGTCTCGCCCGGCTTCTCCGCGTGCTCGGGCGCCGCAGCAGATTCCACCGCGACGAGCCTGGCCCGTGGCCGTGCATCGCGTTTTGCGGC
>CP070718.1:871065-872909 GCA_020350565.1 Phycisphaerales bacterium | reverse complement strand
GCATCATCATGCTCCACGACGGCAGCGACCGAACACCCGAACCGGACCGCCGGGCCATGCTCACCGCCCTGCCCCTCATCATCGAACGACTCAAGTCCGACGGCTACCGTTTCGTCACCGTCTCTGAGCTTCTCAATCTTCAAACACAAGCGTAGAGCCCGCCTCCGTGCCGGCACAGCAGTACAGCCGGCCTCCGCGCCGGCGCAAAAGTACAGCCGGCCTCCGTGCCGGCCCCCATGCTCGCGGTTGGACCGACATCGTTCAGACGTCTTGAAATCTCAGGCGCTCATTACCTCTTTAACGTCACCTACGCAGTTGCCGACTGTCCTTTCACCATGTTTTGGGCGTTTCACCTTACGGGAATGGACCAAAGCCGCTCTCCCTCGCCATCGGCAGGCCCCACCTCAGGTCCGCCCTATCGAAACGGACGCTCGTTTTATAACTGTCGGAAATGGCCCCGTGGGTTATACTTGCCTCCAAGAACGCTCCCACTGCGGCTCCGGGCATCATCAGGGACGAGTAGAAGGACCGCGGCATGAATTGGATCTTCGGCGGACCGATGACGACAATCGTGGCCATCCTCGTTGTGGTCGCGGTGATCGTCGGCGTAGGCCTGATCCGCAAAGGGCTCAAACAAGCCCGCGGGCAGCGATCCGTGCTCAAGTGTCCCAATTGCATGCAGAAGAATCTGCCGCAGGCCAGGTTCTGCGCACATTGTGGTCAACGACTCAAGTAGGTGCATTCATGTCGACCATTGTCTGACAGAGTCTTGACGTTCCGTCCAGGCGAACCCCGGGCCTGCGGGCGATCGCCGCGGCTCGGGAAACACGAAAGGATGTCGAACATGTACAACAACGTGGAGCAAAGGCCGCCGATCCCAGGGCCGAAACTACCCTTCGGCCGGGCCACACCCATCTTCGGCCTGATCGTCCTCCTGATCCTGGCCATCTTTGTCTACTACTGGTTCATCGCGCGAGTCGAGGTCAACGCCAACGAGATCCTCGTGTTGATCAACAAGACCGGAGACAAGGTGCCGGCCGATCTCGCGGATGAATTCGCCGATCAGGTCGTCCTCTATCCCGGACTGGTGAAGGCCGTTGCCGCCAGAACGGGAGAGTCCGAGGAGGAGGTCGTCAACGGCTACAAGGGCATTCGCCTGGAGATACTGACCGAAGGGCGATACTTCATCCACCCCTATTTCCAAAAGTCCAAGAAGTTCCCCGCCACTTTCATCGAACAAAACGAGGTGGGCGTGCTGATCCGGCGATTCGGCAAGCCGTTGCCGTTCCCCAAGACCGTCGCCACGGAGCCCGACGAGCGTGGGCCGGTGGCGGAAATCCTTCGCCCGGGCCGGCACAACATCAACCCGCTGGCCTATAAAGTGCAGAAGTTTCCGGTCATGGAGGTCCCTCCCGGCCAGGTCGGCGTGGTCACGTTGCTGAGCGGCACCGATCCCAAGGAGAAGAACACCTACACCGTCGAGCCCGGCGAGAAAGGCGTGCAACGACAAACGCTTCGCCCCGGGCGATACTTCTACAATCCGTACCTCGAGGACATCGAGATCGTCGACGTCCGAAGTCAGAAATACGACATGCTGGGTGCGGACGGGATCCATTTCCCCTCGAACGACAGCTTCACCATCACGATGGAAGGGACGATCGAGTGGGCCATTCTTCCGGACAAGGTGGCCGAAGTGACCGTCGAATACGGAGACAAGCAGGACATCCTCGACAAGATCATCCTGCCGAACGCCCGCAGCATCGCCCGCATCCAGGGTTCCAAGCTGCAGGCGAGGGAGTTCATCAGCGGCAAGACCCGCACGGCCTTCCAGGAGAACCTGCTGC
>CP070718.1:863276-870965 GCA_020350565.1 Phycisphaerales bacterium | reverse complement strand
GTCGGACAAGGCGTTCTCGGCGGGTGCCGACATCAAGGACATGTCCTCCGCAGAGGCCGTGGGTTGGTACAAGACCGATCCGCTGCTGGCCTGGGAGCGAGTCGCGCGGATCCGCAAGCCGATCGTCGCGGCCGTCTCGGGCTTCGCGTTCGGCGGCGGGTGCGAACTGGCCATGACCTGCGACATCATCATCGCGGCCGAGAGTGCCAAGTTCGGACAACCGGAGATCAAGATCGGGATTATGCCGGGCGCCGGTGGCACGCAGCGTCTGACGCGTTGCGTCGGCAAGGCTCTCGCGATGGACATGATCCTGTCCGGTCGACCCATCACCGCCGAGGAAGCGCTTCGCGCCGGGCTGGTCTCCCGCGTGGTGCCGGATGACCGGTACCTCAAAGAAGCGATGGAGCTGGCCCACGAGCTGGCCAACGGGCGATCCGCGGTGGCCCTTCGCATCGCCAAGGAGGCCGTCCTGAAGGCCCATGACAGCTTTCTATCGCAGGGCCTTCGCGATGAGCGCGATCTGTTCTACCTGCTCTGTGCCACAGAAGACCACGTCGAGGGTATGAAGGCGTTTTTGGAGAAGCGCGACCCGAAGTTCGTAGGTAAGTAAGCGACAACGACTTACGGACACACGTGGAATGCGGGGATCGTGCTCAGCGGTGTCAGGGAAGCCTCACACAGGCTCCCCGCTGAAGGCATCGCGATCGTGGCGGACTTGTCACGCACGCCCCACGGTGTAGAATCTGCCCATTCGGTTGGAGGGGGGACCACGGCGTGGGGCAACGCCTGCGTCTATGCCCGAATCCTAGCTAGCAATTCCTGCGGCGAAGCGAAGCGGCATAGGAAGGCTCCCTCGTCGCACATGGTGTGGGGACTGCCTCGACGCGGACGGGCGGTCCGGTGGTATCCGTGTAGGTTTTGAAAGGTGGTATTCCATGATCAAGTTTGGCCCCGGGAATTTGCGCATCCCCCGGTTTGAGAAGCCGGTCTACGTGGTGGCCGGGGGTATGACGGACTTCCGCAAGCAGTACTGGGAGAAGAACAGTTGCCAGCTTTGCACCGAAGCCCTACGAATGGCGGTCGAGGAGAACGACCTGAAGATCGACCCGGAACAGTTTCGGCGGTCGGTCAACTGGGTGGTGTATTCCCAGTTCGCCGATCACTTCGGCGATCAGCTTCTTGCGGCGGCGAAAGTGCACGACTACCTCGGCTTCGACCCGTTGGGGAACATCGAGGTGAAGACGGGCGGCGCGACGGGCGGCTCCTCCGTGCTGGCGGCGGCGCAGGCGGTAGCCTCCGGCTACGCCAACTGCGTGCCGGTCGTCGGCTGGGAGCGGATGGACGACGTATCGACCAAGGTGGGCAACTCGTACATCGCCTCCGCTGCCTGCAAGGATTTCGAGTCGGAACTGGGCTGGATGTACGCCGCGTACTACGCGCTGATGGCCCAGCGCTATCAGTACGAGAACAACGTCCCGCACGAGGCGCTGGCCAAAATCGCCTGCAAGAACCACCTCTACGCGTACTACTCGCCTTTCTCGCAGAGTCCGGGCAAGTACACAGTCGACGACATTCTCAATAACGAGATCGTCTCCGACCCGCTGACCTACCTCGAGTGTTGCGCGATGAGCGTCGGTGCCTCGGTGATCATCCTCTGCGACGAGGAGATGGCCTACAAGCTCTCTGATCAGCCGATCCTGCTGAAGGCCATCTGCGGTGGGACCCATACGCTGCGTACGGCCGACCGACGGCACATGCCCATTCTGCTGCTGCCGAACGAGACCGAGGAAACCTACAAAGACTACTTTTCGGGTACGCGTCAGGACTGGCCGGGCTTCAGCTCGTTCCTCGCGTCACGAATGGCGGCGTATCTGGCCTACAACATGGCGGGTATCAAGGACCCGGTCGAAGACTTTGACCTGCTGGAGACGCATGACGCCTTCACCATCAGTGACGTGCAGACCTACGAGGACATCGGCCTGCGTCCCTATGGCCGTGGACGCGAATTCATCGAATCCGGAGAGGCCTACATCGACGGGAAGCTGCCCACCAACCTCTCCGGGGGATTGATCGGCACGATGCACGCTGTGGGCGCCACCGGCATCTTCCAGATGGTGGAGATCATGTGGCAGCTCCAAGGAAAGTACGACAGATTCCACGGCGATCCCAAGATGTGGGAGCGTGTTGGAAAGAAGAAACCGGATGACTGGAAGAGCCTGCAGCTCAAGAATCCGAAGCGGGGCTGCGCGATCAGCCATGCCGGCACAGGCAGTCACGTGACCTGCGCGATTCTCGAGATGCCGTAAGAGAGGAATGAGGAATGTCGAATGGCGAATTCAGAATGACCGGGCGTCGGGTGCTGCGTCATCGGCGCAAGTCATTTGGTGTTCGCTGTTTTGAATTCGATATTAAGGTGAGAGGTTTCAACCATGGCAATTGAATGGCCGACCACTTGTCTTGAAGTGATCAAAGACGATCCATTCGTGATCAAGAACCCGAAGACCTGGTACCACAGCCATAGCTACGGCGGCTGGGGCAAGTTCTTCAAGGGTCTGCGGGAGCAGAAGCTTTTGGCCACGCGCTGCACGAATCCCAAGTGTAGCGAGAAGCGGCTGTGGCTGCCGCCGCGAAGCGAGTGTCCGGACTGCTGGCACCCGATGAAATGGGCGGAGGCCCCGCAGCAGGGTACGATCTATACGCACTCGGTGGTCAAATACCCCGGCGAGCTCTTCAAGCTGCCGCCGGACACGCCTCTGATCAGCCTGGAGATCGAGGGCGTGTGCACCAAGCTGATGAGCTGGCTCAAAGAAGGCACGCCCGAGTTCGGGATGCCGGTCAAGGCGGTGTTCAACACCAAGAAGCCCACGAACACGATCCTCGACCTAGCATGGATTCCGGCCTAGCCGTCCGCTGAAGAAGTCTCAGGTGTCGGGCGCGAAGCGCGTTTCTATGCGCGAAGACTTGGCCGAGGGTGGCCGGGCCGCACTTTGACGGACTGCCAGGCCCGCATGCCGGCAGGACTCAAAGGAATTCCAGAGTACCGCCGGCCTCCGTGCCGGCGGCTGTCTCGACGCGCTCCGTGAATGGACGCCGTATCACCGCCGTCGCTGGGCGTGAGGCAGTTGCGGACGGTATCCCTGCAGCCGGGAGGGACCAGCGCCCTGGCCCGTTCCCATCGTCAATCGCAGGCGTCGTCCTCTGCATCACGCGGGTGAAGACGATCCCGACAGAAGGACTGAGCATTCCCAACCGATGGATGGTGGCATCGCAGGTCACGGCGCGCCACCGACAGCTGCTTACAAGTTTTGGCGAGGCTCTTCTCACAGGTCCTGCGGGGAGCACGCGTATGCCCCGCATCAGGTGCTGCCAACGTACGGGATTGGTGGTATTCTGACGTTGCGTCAGGGCCGTAATCGATCAACCGGAGAAGCCGATGCCTGATCGAGTCTACCTGGACACGCGGACCGGATACGACCAGTGGTCCACGATCTACGACACTGAGGGCAATCCTCTCCTGATCCTGGAGGAGCCGGTGGTCAGGCAATGGGTCGGTAACCCATCCGGTCTGCGTGTAGCGGACGTCGGGTGCGGCACGGGGCGACATACGTTATGGCTTGCCCAGGCCGGAGCCTCGGTGGACGCCTACGACTTTTCAAAAGGCATGATGGCCAAGGCTCTGCAAAAGCTTGGCGGCTCAGAAGTCCGTTTTCACGAGCACGATTTGACGCGACCCCTCCCCGCTGTGGACGAGCTGTTTGACCTGACCATGTTCGCGCTCGTCGCGGACCACATCAAAGACCTGGACACGTCGTTCAGGGAACTCCACCGAATCACGAAACCCGGCGGACAGGTCATCTTCTCCGTTCTCCATCCGGCGATGAATCTGATCGGCATCACGGCCCGATTCATCAACCCCGAAAGCGGAGATGAAGTTCGCGTTGAGGCTTACGAGCACGCTTATGGGGACTACGTGATGGCGGTGCTCCAATCGGGCCTGCGAATGGTGGAGATCGTGGAGCGCAACGTGGACGACGAACTCGTCGCCCAGTCGCCTCGCGCGGAAAAGTACATGGGCTGGCCGCTGCTCCTGGCGATGAACCTGCGCAAGAAGGCATAGGGTCCCCCTCGCAAGAATTCTCCCGGACGCGCCGTCGGACTGGGGTTGTGAAGCAGCACCGGGTGAGCAGGCCTTGACGCTGGATGATGGGCTCCGCGGCCGGGGCTGGTCCATTCCTGCATGCCTCAAGAAAGCGGCGTAAAATGCCGAGAGGGCGGCATTCATTTGGCGGTCGCCGGCCGCTCATCGAGGAAACTCCGACTTCATGTGCCTATCGACAGCGATTGTGATAGGATACCCTTGCAGCGACACGAGGGCCCGCATCCCTGCCGGGGAACCTGACGAATGCTCCTCAAGCCGCAAAAGGCAGACCTCTAGCAGAGCGGACAAAAGGTTATGCCAAACGAGCAATCAGATTCCGAGTCCACGAGCCCGTCGCCTCAGACCGGCGGGGGCAGGAGCCGCGAGGACGAGGAGCGTTTGAGCCTGCTCGCGTCGGCCGTCGAGCAATGCCAGGATGGTCTGGTCGTTGTCGATCTTGACGGCATCATCAAGTTCGTCAACCCGACCTTCGCGGCCATCCACGGGTACTCGCCCGAGGAACTCCATGGCAAGCATCTGTCGGTTTTTCACACTGCCGAGCAGATGTCGGCTCTCAAGGAGGCCCATCGGGTTCTTCTCGAGAAGGGAACCTTCAGTGGAGAAGTCTGGCACAGCCGCAGGGACGGGACACCGTTTCCCACCATGATGCGAAATGCCGTCTTGCGTGACAGCGATGGCAAGGCGATCGGCTTCATCGGGACGCTTTCGGACATCTCGGATCTCAAGAAAACCGAAGAGGCTCTGCGCGACAGTGAAGCCCGCTATCGAACTCTCTTCGACCGGGTGCCTGTCGGACTCTATCGCAGCACGCCCTCGGGGCAGATCCTGGCTGCCAACCCGGCGTTGGTGCGGATGCTGGGTTTCGCCGACCGCGAGTCGCTGTTGAAGATGAACGCGCAAGCCCTGTACGCGGAGCCAACCGACCGAGGCCGTTTGCTCAAGGAGATCGATCGGAACAGCGTCGCGCTCGACCTTGAGATGCAACTCCGCCGATACGACGGCGTCACCATCTGGGTCAAGGAGAACACGCGTACCATCTGTGATTCTAATGGAAGGGTGCTCTATTACGAAGGCAGCCTGGAGGAGATCACGGAGAGGAAGCGCGCGGAGGAAGCCCTAAGGCTGTCGGAAGAGCGTCATCGTACGCTTCAGGCGAACGTGCCCATCGGGGTCTTTCGCACGACGCCGGAGGGCAGGTTTCTGTCGGCAAACCCGTCCCTTGTGCGAATGCTGGGATGCGCCTCCGAGGAGGAAGTGCTCCGCACGCCTGCCATCGGATTCTGGGCTGCGGCCCAGTGCCGGGAGGAGTTCCTGGAGCAGCTCCGTGTCCGCGGCTCCGTGACCGACTTCGAGATGCAGATCCGCCGGAAGAACGGAGCGAACATCTGGGTCTCCCTGAGCGCTCGTGCCACACTCGACGAAAAGGGCGAGATCACATTTCTTGACGGGGTGGCCAGGGACATCACCAAGCGCAAACGAGCAGAGGAAGAGCTGCGCAGGGCACGCGACAACCTTGAACGGCGTGTTGAAGAACGGACGAGTGAGCTAACCGCCGCCAACCGGCGTTTGCAGCGGGAGATCATCGAGCGTGAACGGATCGACCAAGCCCTGCGGGCGAGTGAAGCGCGCTTCCGCACGATCGTTGATGCCAGCAAGGACGCGATGATCGCCATCGACCGAAGAGGATTGATTACCATCTTCAATCCCGCTGCGGAGAGGATGTTCGGGCACAGAAAAGAGCAGATGGTCGGTCAGCCGCTGAACGGTCTGATGCCCGAGGACCATCGGCGGCTCCACCAAGAATACGTCCGGAGCTACTTCGAAACGGGCAAACCCAACGGAGCCATCGGACAGACCATTGAGCTGCCCGCGTTGCGCAGTGATGGAGAGGTCTTTCCCATAGAGCTCTCGCTTTCCGTGGGGCAATTTGCTGACGAACGGTTCGTGCTTGCGGTGATTCGTGACGTCTCTAGGCGCAAAGAGGCCGAGTCCGCGTTGCGCGATAGTGAAGCGAAGGTCCGTGCCCTGGTCGAGACGACCAGCGACTGGATTTGGGAGGTGGACAAGGACGCGCGTTATACATACGCCAGTCCCAAGGTCAAGGATTTGCTAGGTTACGAGCCTGAAGAGGTCCTCGGCAAGACGCCGTTCGACCTGATGCCCCCGGACGTTGCAAAGTCGGTACGGAATACGTTTGAGAAAATCGCGGGGGCGAAGAGGCCCTTCGCCAACTTGGAGAACCGCAACCTCCATAAAGACGGACGTCAAGTTGTGCTCGAAACGAGCGGGGTGCCCATCCTGGATTCTGAGGGCAACCTGTTGGGCTACCGAGGTATCGACCGCGACATCACGGCCCGCAAGCGTGCGGCGCAGGAACTGAAGAAAGCTAAAGAGGCAGCCGAAGCCGCCAACCGTGCCAAGAGCCGATTTCTCGCCAACATGAGCCACGAGATTCGCACGCCCATCACGGCCATGCTCGGAGCTGCGGAACTCATCACCCGACCAAAGGACGAGCGTTACCTGTACGAGCGCGCCGAGACGATTCTGCGAAACGGTCGTCACCTGCTCGCCCTTATTGACGACTTGCTCGACCTTTCGCGCTTGGAGGCCGGACATCTCAAAATGCATGTCACCCAGGCCTCGCTGCTGGACATTATGGCGGACGTTCAGGCCATCACGGAACCTCTTCGGCAAGGGAACGACGTCGATTTTCAAATCATGTTCGAGTCAGCGATTCCGTCGGTCATCCAAACCGATCCCGTCCGGCTCAAGGAGGCTGTTGTCAATCTGGTCAACAATGCTTTGAAGTACACCGAGGCCGGACATGTGTGGGTCCGGGTCAGCGTTCGTGCGGAGGACGATGAACCGAGGCTGTCGATCGCCGTGGAAGACACGGGCATGGGGATCCCGGAGTCCGAACTCGAGAGCATTTTCGACCTTTTCTCGCGGGTCGAGACCGGCTCGCGACCGGCCTCCGGCGGTGTCGGCTTGGGCCTGCCCCTGACCCGTTGGATCGCGCAGCAACTGGGCGGAAGCATTGGCGTACGAAGCAAGCCGGGACACGGCAGCACGTTCACCCTTCGGGTCGCCACCGGGCCGCTGGAGGGCATTGAATGGATAATGCCCCAGGCAATCACCTCCAGCCTGCTCACCGAATCCCAAGAGGCAGACCGCGACTTGACCCAGCAAGTGGAAGGCTCCGTGTTGTTGGCCGAGGACTTCCGCGACGCGCGCGAGTTGATCGAACATGCGCTGCGAAGCGCCGGTGCTCATGTGACGACCGTTGAGAATGGAGAGGAGGCCGTTAAGGTCGCAACGAGCCGGCCATTTGATCTCATTTTGATGGACATTCGCATGCCGGTCATGAACGGTCTGGAAGCCACAAGAGAACTGAGGCGACGCGGATGCCTGACACCGATCATCGCGCTGACCGCCTCAACTGCTGAAGGCGAGCAAAAGCGCATCCTCGAGGCCGGTTTCGACGACTTGTGGACGAAGCCCATTTCGCTCAAGGGCATTGTCGAACGGGC
>CP070718.1:858890-863176 GCA_020350565.1 Phycisphaerales bacterium | reverse complement strand
GCCCGCATGCGGCGGCAGAACGAGATGACGGCCTTACTCTCCTCCGGCGTGAGTCTCTACCGCGTCGCCGTTCCCGTGGTCTGCTTCGGCCTGGCTACGACGGGAGTGGCGATTCTCAACACGGAGGTCTTCATTCCCTCCGTCGCCCATCTTCTGGCACGCAAGCATGACGATCTGGGCGGTGAACGAGCGTTTGCGGTCCTGTTTTTGCGAGACCGGAACAACGCGCTGCTGTCAGCGGCCAAGTATGACCCGGACGCCCAGGTGCTCGAAAGCCTTCTCGTGTTGACGCGTGATGAAACCGGAGACGTTGTCCAGGCGCTTCAGGCCGACCGCGCGACGTGGGAGGAGCCCGAAGTGATCCGTCCCGTCGGGAGATGGAAGCTCCAACGCAGCGTTCAGGCCACTCGGGTGCGGAGAGACGGCGAGACGCTGGCCCCCACCGAAGAGACCGTCAAAACTCATCCTCGGTATTACGAAAGCGATCTGAGCCCCAGGGACATCCAGCTTCGCCAGGCGGAATCATGGGTGCAGCATTTGAGCCTTGCTCAGCTTCGTGAACTAAGGAAACGGCAGGATACCAACGTCTTTGCCATCATCCGCACGAAGCACGAGCGCATGACCAAACCGATCATAGGCATCGTTCTGCTTCTGCTCGGCCTGCCGTTCTTCCTGGACCGTTCGCCGGGCAGCCTGCTGAGCGACGCCGCCAAATGCATGGTCGCTACCGGTCTGTGCTACGTCACGGCATTCCTCTCCCAGAGCATCACTCCAGACGCGAGCTCCGCCTGGCCGTTCTGGGTTCCCATCTTCGTCTTCGGTGTCCTGGCGACGGTGCTGATCGATCGAATCAGAACGTAATGACGTGCCATGATGGCCGGTGCCGGGGTGGCTTCCCTTAATACCCATTCGATCGCCGGTCTGAATCGGTTCTCTGGCTCCAGATCCTCAGCGCGGTGCGGTGTTGCGGACGGCGCTCAAGGTGTTGAAACCGGGGTGGGTACTTTCGTGCTTCGCGGCGCGGCGGCGACAGTCTTTCTCCGCTGCCGCTCGAGGCGGGCGAGCCTGCGCTGGCGATGGCGCTCAATGATCCGCTTGTGCCGATGGCGATACTTCGCTACGCCCCAGCGGGTGGCAACGTAGGCCGGGATGGCCAAAGCCAGTCCGACCACCAGGCAGCCGATCCAAAGCTCGACGCCAACATTGAGAGACCAGTTCAGCAGGTTCTGCCAGAAGGTGAGGGTGAGGATTTGAGTGAGCCCGCCGCTATGCTGGAGGGCCTCGACTAGGGCCCTTCCTTCTGCGTAGGAGCCGGAAGCGCCGAGCAGGAACCCGCCCAACACATAACAGGCGGCATAGATCGGCACGAACGTTACCGGATTGGTGATCCAGACGATGGGAACGCAAACCGCCTTATTGGCCCTCAGTGCGGCAGCCAGGGCCACGGCGACGACGGTCTGGATCCCCATGATCGGCATCAAGCCGACCAACGTAGCGATGGCAACGCCCAGCGCGATCTGGTGCGGCGTGTCGTCCGCGTGTAATATGCGATGAACAATGAACTTACGTGCTTTCAATTCGTAACGGGTCACGCGATCTCGTTTCTAGGCTCTGCCTCGGTGTTCAGTACTAACTCATTACACTGCTAGCTTATCGGCCCGAGCGCCGTGAGTCTGCGCCTCCGGGCGTAAAATTGTCCATTTTGCCGAAGGAAAAAGCAAATTACGTGCCGGGATCGGCGGCGGTTCTGAGGCGACGCCGGACGGCGTCCACCACGGCATCCACCGATAAGTTTTGCATACAGCGGTGCCCATGGGGGCATTGGGTCAACCGGCGATGGCGGCATGGGCTGCATTCGATCTCCAGCATGAGAACGTCCTCAGGGCGCTGATACGGGCCCGTCCGGCGCGGACTCGTGGGGCCCGTCAGGCATACCAACGGTCTTCGCAGAGCCACAGCAACATGCATGACGGCGGAATCGTGGCATACGATCACGTGCGAGCGCGCCACAATCGCGACCATCTGCGGCAGCGTGGTGCCTCCGATCAAGTTGGCCGGGGGGGCTTCGCAAAATCGCGCGACTCGATCCCCGATGTCGCCCTCGTCGGGGCTCCCGATCAACAGGCAGTCCGCGTCCAGGGATGACTGGATTGAGCCGATAAGCTGGGCAAACTTATCGGCGGGCCAACGCTTTGTCTCCCATCGCGCTCCCGGCGCGAGTGTGATCAGGGGTCGATCGGCCGACTGGTGCGCTTCCGCCAAGAGGCGATCCGCCTCCTGAAGGGCCGCCTCTCCCATCGCAAGCTCAAACCGAGCCGGCACGTCCGCGAAGCCCAGAATCTCGGCGGTTTGATAGTTCCGGTCGATCGCATGGGCATCTTCGCCCAACGGCGGAATGTACCGGTTGTAAAAGGCCCAAGCGCATTCGCGGGCCTCACGGAATCCAATCCGCGTCGGTGCCCGCGATGCCCAGCTCATAAAGCCTGACCGAAAGAGCCCCTGAAGATCGATCACAAGATCGTAGCGGGCCCGTCGAAGATCGGCCAGGAAACGCAGGAATGCCCGCGTAGCTGCCCAATTCCTGCCGATTCGACCGAACCTGTGCCGGTCGAAAACGATCACGTTGCTCAAATCCGGATGGTGCTCGATGAGGGGAGCGAAAGGCGGTGCGATCAGCCAGTCGATTTGGGCCTCAGGATACCGCGTTCGCAGTCCATGTAGAACCGGCAACGCATGGACGACGTCCCCAAGCGAACTCGGCTTGATCAGGAGAATACGTTCGTACGATCGTGTGGTTAGGTCAATTGGGAAGCGGGCCACGATGGACGTCTACTTGCGAAACGGCACCCATGTACCTTCGGCCGCCAGCACCTCGTTGGGCCGGAAGCGGGCTTTGTAGTCCATCTTGCGACTGCCTGCAATGTAATAACCAAGGTAGTAATAGGGCAGATCCTGCACGTGGCAGTACGCGATCTCGCGGATGGCCGACAGCGTCCCAAGGCTCAGGTGGGCGTGATCGGGGTCGAAGTACATGTACACGCTGCTCAGGCCGGTCGTGCAATGATCGGCGATGCTCACGCCGATCAGCCGTTTCCCCAGCCGGTATGAGAATTCGAGCGTTTCGGTGGGTGAACCGTAAAGGAACTCGGCAAAGGACTCGTAGGTGCGCGCCATTGTGGCATCGTGCTGGCTGTTGAGGTATTGCTGGAAAAGCTGGAACTTCTCTTCGGTTGGTTCGGGCTTGCCGACTTCCATGCGCACGTTTGCGCCCTTGCCGGCGACGCGGCGCTGCGACCGGCTGAGTCGAAAGCGGTCCACGATGACTCGCAACGACAGGCAGGCTCGGCACTTGCGGCAGCGCGGCCGATAAACGATCGAACCGCTACGCCGAAAGCCACGCGACATCAACCGGTCGTGGAATTCGGGATCGAGCGAGTCCGCCCAGTAGGCCTCCGATCGCCAGAAAACGCCGGAAAGGTATGGGCAGGGTGCGTCGGGCGAGACGTTCCTCAGGCGGTCGTACTCCGCCTGGGGTGACCAGACCAGTGAATCATCGTCTTCCACGGCACACCAGGAGCCGGCCTGGGTGCTGCGATCCGTGGAAAGTGACTCTTTAATCGCGTTGTCGTGCCGCCGTCGATCCGCCATCAGTCCCATCAACGTTTCGTATGTCCAATCTTAGGCCCGTCTCTAACCGCCAGGCAAGAGGAGCCCCGGCTGAATCAGCTCGATCAGCCACACGACGAGCGGGGGTATGAAAATGCCCGGGCAGAGATTCGCCACCGGAATCCTCTTGATGTCGAGGATCATCAGGGCGGTGGCCAGCAGGACGAGCCCGCCCACCACGTTCATGAGCGATCGCGAGACGTCGTCCAGGGGCTGGGCGAACTGGGCCGCCAGAAAAGACAGGCCGCCTTGTAGTCCGAGAACTGTCAACACACTGGCAAAAACGCCCCAGCCGAGGGAGGCGGCCAGGGCGATCGAGCAGAAGCCGTCCAGGCAGGCTTTGATGTACAGGTAGCTGGGATTGTGCTCCGCACCGTTTTGCAGGCAGCCCAGAAGCGTCAGAGGGCCGACGCAAAAGATGACGCTGGCCGAGAGGAAACCTTCGGCGAAGCGGCCGGCATCGCCTTCGCGGGCAAAGCGGCGGTGAATGGCCGCGCCGAGCGCCTCGACACGTTCGTGCAGGCGAAGCGCGGTGCCGATCAGGGCCCCGATGATCAGCGAGCCGATGACGACCATGGCCAGCGTCGCGCCGTAGGTGTCGCCCTCTGGGCCTTCCGGTC
>CP070718.1:853585-858790 GCA_020350565.1 Phycisphaerales bacterium | reverse complement strand
TGAATGTTGATCCATTCGACATCCGGCTCGTAGAGATGGACATTCCGAAGTCCGTGGGCCTGGACCACGCCGATTTGCTTGTTCTCCCGCTCTCCCAGGTAAGCGTCGATCACCACCGTCCGGTTGTGACACCCGTGGATAAGGTGCGGATCGTATCCGTCACGCTTCATGGCGCGGATCACGCCCTCCAACTGCCAGGGCGTCGTTGAGCTGGCGGGAAAGAAGAAATGCCAACTGATGTTGATTTTCAGGGCGGTGTCCGCGTCCTTGGCGATGACGTCCTGATAACCGGCCAGGTTCATCAGGCGATGGTAGTCCTCTAGCACCGTCTCCGGCGACGTTTGCAACACAGCTACTTTTGAACGACTCATACCCGGGTCTCTCTGCGGACCGGCATGTCACCGCCTGCCTGTTGAAGCCATCACCGTGGCATCAGGTTCTGGAGCCAGCCGGCGATGCCGGCCGGTCCGAGCAACTCCTTTTGATAGGCAACGGTCAGGGCGATCACCGCCCACAGGATGATGGTCATGATCAAGGCCTTGTCGTTCAGGACGATCTCCGTCGGACCGGCGTGATCTCCCAGCTCGGTCAGCATTGCGTACCGGAAGATCCCATAGACCACGATGGGCAGCGTGTAGAAAAGATGCTCCTTGGGAAAATCGGGGCCGGGGGTGGAGCTCTTGTCCAGCGTGTAGAGCAGGAACGTGATGATCGCTATGCCGGCGGACACGGTGATCAGATGATTCAGCAGATCCGGCGTGTACCGTAGCAGTGTTTTTCGATGCCCGGCAAGGTCGTCTGAATCGGCCAGCATCGCGATCTCACAGCGCCGTTTGCCGAAGCCCAGGAATAGACAAAGCGTGAACATACAGGCAATCAGCCAGTGTGACGTCGGGACGCCGACAGCCAGCGATCCGGCCCACGCTCGTAGTACGAACCCCGTTGCAATGATGATCACGTCCAGGATCATTCTCTGCTTGAGATAGACGGAATAGGCAAGCGTCATAAAGAGATAGAGGACTATTGCGACAGTCACTTGATACGTGAGCGCCCAAATGCTTATCGCAACGGACGCTGCTGCCAGAACGAGGCCGATGACCACGGCAAAGACTGGGCTGATCGCACCGCGCGCGACGGGGCGATGCCGCTTCGTCGGATGCAGGGCGTCGGCCTTGCGGTCGAAGGCGTCGTTGACGGCGTAGGTGCCGCTGGCTGCGAGGCAGAACGCAACGAACGCCAGCGAGGCATTGAGCAAACCGTCCCAAGATGTGAGCCTCAGGCCTGCGGCGGGGCCGGCGAAGACGACGACGTTCTTAACCCACTGACTGGGCCGCAACACCCCGACGTAATCCCGCCAAGTGGCGGCTGCCGTTGATGAAATGTCGCTTACGGTGGTCATGTGGCCTCAAGCCCCAGTGTCACCGGTACATCGGCGGCTCAACGCCGACATTCTCGGCTGGATGACGGATTATACGCCCAAGCTTGAACGACAGACACGTTGTCCGCGGGAGTTCCTGAATAACCGGGCATTGAGATGCCGGTTGCATGGATCGAACTGTCCTGTTCTTCCAAGTTATCAGACACTTCGTCCGGCGCTCGCCGATTCCTGATACCTCACACATAGGGACCCGTTCGTCAAGAGGTTTGTTCTGCGCGGCCGCTGTTGCTCCTTGGGTGAGGCTTCGATGTGAGCCCGGCATCTAACGAGCTTTGCCGCAAAACCTCGGGGAGAGACGCAAGTTGGGCGGCATCTCGCCCTCCACGCAGACGATATCCTTCAGATCGCGAGCCGACGGTTGCCGGAACGCCCGCGCTCCGCGATCAGGCGTTCGCTTGGAGAAATGTGCAAAAAGCGAGCCCGGCCGGCACAGGAAAACCATAGCCGACCGGGCTGCCGCGGTGGTGTTCACCGATGTTCGAGTCGCCTGCCGCTTGCCACCGGGGTGGATGCCCCCCGGACAGGCGCTCGCTGTCGTCTTGGTTACTTCTTATATTTCACGGAACAGCCGTAGGGCTCCGTGGTGCCAACGGCCACCGTCGAGCCGTTCAGCAGGGCGCTAACTGCTTCGTCAACGTAGTCGCGCTTCTCGGTCTTCTGACCGCGGGGATCGTCATCGATCGCCCCGGAATAGGCCAAAATGCCCTGACGGTCGATCACGAACATTTGCGGCGTGGTCTTGGCACCATACAAGTGACCGACCTTGCCAGGAGCATCAAGCAGAATCGGGTACGTGACGTCCTGCTCCTTCGCCCATTTGCGGATGTTGTCGGATTCCTCCTCGCAGAAGTGGCTCGAGTTAACGGCCAGCCAGACGACGCCCTTATCCTTGTACTTGGCGTACGCCTTCTGCATTGTCTTGAGCTTGCCCTGATGGCGGGCGACAAACGGACACTGGTTGTTTGTCCACTCCAGGACGACTATCTTGCCCTTGTACTCGGAGAGCTTGTGCTGCGTGCCGTTCAGGTCCGCCAGCGTGAAATCGGGCGCGGCCTGCCCCACGACCGCGTGCTTGTGATCGCTCTTGTCCCCGGCCAAGGTGACGGACCACGATCCGATAGCGATCGCCAAAGCGAACACCAGGAACCAGTGAAATTGCCTCTGCATTACTTCACTCCTCGCAAAATGCTGAGAATCTTGGACACGTGGAGGAGGCCCCACCGCCCCGTTTGCGGGCGGTCAGGCCGCACTCAGAGGGTCCTGCGGACCCTGCACGTGTAACCACTCCCCGTCAGGACCTATTCCCCAAAGCCCCAAGACAATCACTGCCAACTTCTCTTGCCTCTGAGATTCAGCTACTCAGATGGGCGAACGCGCCACGTCTTGAGATTCGCAGAATCCGGCCCGAGAGGCTTGATGATTCTAGGGGCCTTGGACAAAATCGACCGCTCGCAAACGGTAAAAATATTCTCCCGGCGAATTCAGCCGGGAGAATTCGAGTGAAGAGCGACATTCCGTCGGCTTGATCAACATCAAGCGCCCTGCTTGCATCAGAATGAGGCGTTTGGCGATGCACAAACGCCTCGGAAGCGGGGCGCCCAAGAATCGGATCGACTCAAAGTCTTCGAAATGCCTGAAGAGAATCCCAAAGCCGTTGTTCTGCTGTCCGGAGGTCTCGATTCTGCGACCGTGGCCGCCATCGCCAAACATGAGGGCTATGACCTTTACGCCCTGTCGTTTGACTACGGTCAGCGGCACGCCGTGGAATCCGAAGCCGCCAGGCGCGTCGCCGACGCGGTCGGCGTTAAGGGGCACGTGTTTCAGCGGATCGACCTCCGCGCTTTCGGCGGGTCGGCCTTGACGGATGACATCGCTGTGCCCAAACCGGGGAATGGCGACGGCTGCGGACGTGGCATCCCGATCACGTATGTGCCGGCGAGAAATACGATCTTCCTGGCCGTCGCCTTGGGATTCGCGGAGGTCCTCGGGGCCTCCGACGTCTTCATCGGCGTCAATGCGGTGGATTTCTCCGGCTATCCGGACTGCCGCCCTGCGTTCATCGAGGCATTTGAGAAGCTGGCCAACCTGGCCACCAAGGCCGGCGTCGAGGGGCGACCCTTTCGCATTCACGCGCCGCTGATCGCGATGACCAAGGGCCAGATCATTCGCGAAGGTCTCCACCTCGGCGTGGACTACAGCCTCACCCATAGTTGCTACGACCCCGACGACGATGGCCGAGCCTGTGGCCGATGCGAGAGCTGCCGGTTGCGCAAGCGCGGCTTCGAGGAGGCCGGCGTCCCCGATCCGACCCGCTACGGCCCCTCGGGCGGCTGCTGAGCACCGGATCTTGACGCCATCGCCTGCTGCGAACACCAGCTACGAACGCGCAGCACTCTACCCCCGAATCCACGCCCCATCCGCCCGTAGGCCACCGCCAACCTGTTGAGAACTGCCCAATTGTCCGAGCGCTGCACCTTGACGCAGGGCCCTTCGCGCGTTTCAATCACTCTCGCACCGCTAGCTCAGTTGGCAGAGCAGCTGACTCTTAATCAGCGGGTCCTGGGTTCGAGTCCCCGGCGGTGCATTACCGCAAAGCCCCGCACCATCTCGCGGGGCTTTTTCCATGTTCGCAATTCGCAAGGGCTTACAAGAGCGGGCATGCTCACCGGGCTTGTCTTCGGGGTCGCTCAACTTCGGATCGCCTCGCAACGCGCCGAGTCCGACCGTCATCAACGCGGTGAAAAGGGTCACCGGAGATGTTTCGCCGCTGTTTGACGTACCGGACTGGCTGCATCTCGACTGGACCTTTGTAAATACCGAGCATCTGCTTCCCGCCGAGTGCAAAGGCTTCGACGCCGGTGAGGATAACGATACCGACTTGGGCGACTACGCCGCAATGCAGGGGTGCTTCACCGGGCCTTCCGAATGACGAGCGGGTCTCGGGACATGCTGGGACTTTGCGCTTGCCCGGCATACCTCGGCACAGCCGTGCAAATGCGAGTACCGTTCGGCGAATCGTCCTGGCGGCGAGAGGCAGGTGCTCTGCAGACGGGCGACAGAAGGCCATCATGGCCCGTTGAGTCGTCATCTCGATTCCAGCCGGCTAGCGCGCCGTAGCGACGGCTGCAGCTGCGGAAGCAGCGGTTCTACGCCCCTTACGTCATTTTCGCTTGATCCAGTGCCAGACTTCTCCGCCTGCGAGTAGAAGCACGATCCAGTTTACGGGCATGCGGTAGCGGAACTCAAAGCCGACGAGGTAGTAGATGAGCGGAAACGTCGCCAGAGGGATCAGCAGAGCGGCGCGCTGAGGCGTGGTCATGGAAGGCAGGCACCGCCTGGCGCCAAGCAAGGCCAGGATGGTTAGCGCGGACACGCCTAATGCAGTCAACGGGCGATGCAAAGGTCCAAACCAGAAGTGAATGAAGCGTAGCGCGGTCAGACGGGCGAAAACAGCCGGGTGGGTCGCAATCCACTCGAAGGCCTCATGCTTTGCCTGTCGCATGTACTCGATCTCACCCAACTGCTTCACCAGCAGCGCTTCCTTTTCATTGTCTTCCGGATGGCGGTACACCCCCCGGCGGACGATGACCTCCAAAGACGCGGCAGCACCCTCGTGATTACCCATGCGCAGTTCCAGGCCCAAATTGCTGCGAATGAAGAAGACTTCATGGAAGACCTTATAGTTTCGCCAACCCCAGGGGACGCACGCGAGCATCATACCCAGCACCACCAGTCCCGAAAGACGCCATTTTCGGTGACCTCGGGTC
>CP070718.1:849538-853485 GCA_020350565.1 Phycisphaerales bacterium | reverse complement strand
TGTTGAGGGGTGCCGGGGCACTCCAGGTAGCCCCATTGTCCGCGCTGCGGGCCACGAGAATGTCGTAGTCGCCTGGTGCCATGAAAGGCCCGCTGGACCACACGGCCACCCAGTGGCCCGCTCCGTCAGTGGCCACCTGCGGGACTATGTCATCGCCGTTGTCTGCGGCAGCGTTGGTGTTGAGGGGTGCCGGTGCGCTCCAGGTCAGCCCGTTATCCGTGCTCCGGGAGACCAGAACGTCCATGTCGGCTCCAATGGTCCCGCCAAGGTCTTCGTTGGAATACCAGACGGCCAACCAGTGGCCCGCTCCGTCGGTGGTAAGCTGCGCTTCCCAGTCCAGGCCACTGTCCGTAGCGGCGTTGGTGTTAAGCGGGACGGGGTCCGAGATCGGTACGCCCAGCTGCGCCCAGGCGGAACTCACCAGAGTGAAGACAACGCTCAGGCCTCTCAGCATCTTGGTCAACTTGACGCTTGGCATGTCGTGTCCTTCTGTGTCCGATGGGAAATGCTCTTACCCAGATTAGCGAAACGCGCAGCGAATCACAAGCGGCCAGCGGCAAGGTAAGTGCCGCTTTAAGGCCGCCAAAACTCGGTGGAAGTTGCTGATGCTGGGGGCGGCGTACTCGCGGAAGTATGAGCTGGCACGGGGAGCGATCTGCCGTCGTCAACTGTCTATCAGGATCACACCGCCACCCGCCTCTTGCGAGATGGTGCGGTGGAGGCAGAGGGCAGGTCGTGGCCGTTACCGGCCGTGGACTCTCACCAATACGTCATTACAATGGGCAGCCCAAAATCGAGAGGAACAGACTCATGCCCCGAAACCGCCGCCAAGAGAATCCGCTCGATGCCATCTTCGATACCCTGGTGACCGTCCCTATCTGGGTTGGCCCTGTTCTGGCAGGTGGCACATACGTTGCCCTTCGCTTCATCTGGCCAGCAGCTTTCAGTGGTGAAGAGGCAACACAGACATTCATGCGCGGGATCGGTCAGGTTGCAGCTCCATGGCTTGCTCTGGTTCTCGTCTTCGTGTGGCTCGCGGCGGAATACCACAAACGAAAGCGACGCCAGCTTCTGGAGGCCCAAACCGGGATTGATAGCATCCGGGGCCTGTCCTGGCAGGAGTTCGAGCACTTGGTTGGGGAAGCCTATCGCCGCCGTGGTTATCTCGTTGAGGAAACCGGAACGAGTGGAGGCGACGGGGGCATCGATCTCATCCTCAAAGGCCACGGTGAGACCGTGCTCGTCCAGTGCAAGCAGTGGAGGACGCACCGCGTGGGCGTGAAGCCGGTACGTGAGTTGTACGGCGTCCTCGTCAGCGAACGTGCGGACCGGGCTGTCTTGGCAACCTGCGGCACGTTTACAGCCGAGGCTCGTGCCTTCACCCAAGGCAAGCCCATCCAACTCGTGGCCGCAGATGAGCTTGTTGAGCTTGTGCGCTCCGGACAGGACGTGTCGTCATCGGGCGCATCACCGGCATCGGAACCATCAGGTGCGCAGTTGGCTGCGGGCGTCACCGCGCAGACCGTTGATCCGGCCCCCGCCATGACGTGCCCCAAGTGCGGCGGCGCCATGGTGCTCCGCACAGCGAAGCGTGGCCCCAACGCCGGTTCCTGCTTCTGGGGCTGTACGGGCTTTCCACGTTGTCGTGTGACGTTTCCATACAAAGAACCATGATTCGGGCGGTTACCGCCACATACGGGCGTCGCAGGAGACGATGGGCGAGCTGCGGCCGTTCCCGGCTGGCTTGGCATGCCGCTCAAGCCACATCGTGATCGCGGCCATACCGCTCTGGATTTAGCAAGCCGAAGCCCACGCGCTACTTCATTACAGAATGAGGCATCGTGATCACCGCTCGGTGACCTCGACGGTCGCGCATTTGTTTCGGCGCCTTCCACCACACCAACCGCATCCACGATGGTCCTTTCACAGACCAACAACCATTCCTACGGCCGGGTGGCGATGGCTGCGACATACTCGTGGGCGACTTCATAAGCACCCGAGCCCCGACGTCGCTCGGCGAGCAGCATCAGAAACTCGTTTGCCAGTACGTCCCGCCGGTCGGAATCGATGGCCTCGTAGAAGGCCGTTCCGGCGCCGGACTTGAGCAGGTGGTCAAGGACTTCCTTGGGGCGGTCATAGCGAAACACGACCACTCCGTCCCATACCTCCTCGACGGCGAGTCCCGCAGCGGACAGCTCCGCTGTGGCGCTCGCGGCATCGCGGGGGAAATCGAACGCCACGCTCTTCTGGAGCACGGAAGGATCGCGGCCCACAAGCTCCGCGAAGATCTCAAGCGGCTCGCGCGGGGAGTTTTCCTTGTGAACGATGAAGGCCAGCCGACCGCCCGGGGTCAGAGCGCGGGCCCCGGCCCTGAAAAAAGGCTTCAGTGGGATGTATCCCAGGACCCAGCTCGAAAAGACCACATCAAACCGGCCTTCGGACTCCAATAGTCGGAGCGCGTCGCCAGAAACGAAGTGGACGTTGCTGAGCCCTCTGGCCCGGATGCGTTTGCGGGCTTCGGCCAACATGCCTGCCGAGAGATCGGCCGCCAACAGACTGCCGACCCGTTCGGCCAGTAGCGCGGTCGCGTAGCCGGTCCCGCAGCCGGCCTCAAAGAGGCGCTCGTCGCCGCGCAGTCGCAGTTTGCCGACGAGTTCGTCGATCGGCCTGGCGGCTTCTGCAAGCCAGAACTCGTCGTAATCGCCGTGGATCTGGTCGTAGGCCGACTCCAGCTCTTCCGGGCCGACGTCTTCCCGCGCCTCGGAGCGAATCTGGAAGAAGCGCGGCACGGCGTGTGATTTGGGCAGGCATTTCTCACAGAGCTTGTGCGACGCCTCAGGCGGTGCGGGCAGCTTGGAATCGGACAGATGCTTGGCGAGCAGGCGTCCGACACAACTCGTCCGGGGCTTGCGAAAGTGCTCTCCCATCCGTTCGAGAATCCGCGCCAGCGGTTCACGGCCGACGTTTCCGAATGAGACGGGCACCAATTGGCACGGGCAGACCTCCCCGCTGCCGTCGACGTACAGATGAGTCAACCCGGCACCACAGCCGAACGCTTCCCGCGACTCCAGGTAAGCGTACGAGGACAGGATCGGCAGGTCGTCGTTGCCGGCAACTTGCCCCTGGTAGTCAAGGATCAGTTCTCGTTCCGTCTTGGTGAGGAGAACCTCCGTCTGACCGGCCAGCTTCCCGGTCGCGCTGGGTTCGAGCAAGTGCACCTCTCGCGCGCCAGAGTCAGCCGCGAAACGCATGAATGACATGAAGCGCCCCGGCTGCAGAAAGTCATGTGTCCCCACCGCGACGATGTACGGATAGAGGCCGTGCCGACGGGCTGTTTGCAGCGCGCTCAAGGCGGTTCGGAATGCGCCGTCCTCTCCGCGGAGCCGATCGTGCTCTTCCTCGTCGGCCGAGTCAAGGCTGACGCCGACGCCGAAAACCCCCCCGTCGAGCAGGCGCCGGGCGCGCTCGTCGGTCAGGCCCGCACCCGTGGTTCCGACAATCAGGCAACACCGTTCGTCGAACAGGCCGACGATCTCCTCCAGATCGTCTCGCAGCAACGGCTCTCCGCCGGTCAGTGTAACCATTACGGCGCCCAGTTCACGCAGCTCGCTGACGAGGCTGCGCAGAGTCTCGATCGGGAGGTCCTCCTGACTGCGCCCGGCATTGTAACAGTGCCAGCAGTTGAACGTGCACCGATTGGTCACCGCCAGCGTCACCGAAAAGAGCCGTCGTTCGTCGGCGTCGCCGAGCAGTCGAAAGCCCTCTGCCAAGTTGTCAAACGCCGGGCTGGGATAAGGAGGAAAGTGTGTGTTTACGACTAGGCGATCGCCGAAGCGCACGATCTTCTCGTGCGCGAAGTATTCCTTGAAAAAGCTGGCCATCCTGGGGTGCAGCTTGGTGAAGAACGGCCTCTTCGACAGCTCGACGAAGAACTCATCGCCTCGCAT
>CP070718.1:846607-849438 GCA_020350565.1 Phycisphaerales bacterium | reverse complement strand
TTACGCCGAGTACATGGCTGCGCCGGCCAAGGACATCCTCGACCTGCCCGAATCGATCCCTATCCAGGAGGCATCCATCATCGCCGATGCCATCTCCACACCCTATCACGCGGTCAAGAACCGGGCCCGGGTCAGGCCCGGCGACAGCGTCGTGATCTTCGGCTGCGGCGGTGTTGGCATCAATGCCGTGCAATTGGCCTCGGCGGCCGGCGGTTACGTCATTGCTGTCGACATCAATGACCGCAAGCTGGACTGGGCTCGCCAGTTCGGCGCCGCCCAGACCATTAACGCCGCCTCCGTCGAACGCGTGAGCAAAGAGGTCAAGAAGATGACCGGCGGCGGCGCCGACGTCGCCATGGAGGTCATTGGCAATCCGCGAACCATCGAAGAGGCGTTCGAATGCGTCCGCGTCGGTGGACGATTGTGTGTGGTTGGCTATACCCACGAGAAGATCTCCGTCGTCGCCGGCAAGATCATGTTCAAGGAGATCGAGGTGGTCGGATCGCTCGGCTGCCGGCCCGTTGACTACGTCCCCCTGATCCGCATGGTGGAGCAGGGTAAGATCGACGTGAAGCGGCAGGTCACCCACCGCTTCAAGCTTGACGAGATCACCAAGGCTTTCGACGTCATGAAGGAAGGCCTGTCCTTGCGGTCCATCGTCGTGCCTTAGGAGTCGCTTGGCCTATGTTGCGTGAAGGAGAACTCGGGGTCCATCCGCCCGGCGCCTTGGGCGTGGCCTTCTTTATGCACGCCGGTGCCGAGTGTTTCATCGGCCGCGGCGGTGACGGAATCACACAGCCCCTCAAGGACACCGGGGCCCTGAATCTCGAAGACCACGGCCAACTCCGCTGCATTCCCCTGGAAGGCCGCATCTTTGCCAACTTGCTGGACGCCGACGCCCACGACCGCATGCCCGAAATCCTCCTGGTTTGCTGCAACCCGGACCAGCTCGGCCTGTTCACGGGGGAACTTACGCGATTCCTCGAGAACATAGTCGAACGCGGGCGCCTCCGCTCGGTCAAGGACGTCCGCCGCCAGGTACCCACCCTCCTGATCCTCCCCAACGGAATCCTCTCGGAGCAGACCATTCACACCTACAACGAGCAGTTGAACGAAGCCGCCATGATGGATCGTCTGCCCGACATGACCGAGGACCTGCGCAAGACCCTGCTTGATCGCGTGGTCCGCGGCGTCTCACTGCAGGCCGGCGGCCGACGCGGCTGCGGTCGCGACACCATCTACGTGCTCGAACGCAAGGGCACCGTGGTCTTCGCCGGCGGCGGCGACTATGAACGCCAGCGCATCGAGGCCATTCTCTCTGCCCACGATTACCCCTTCAATCACGCCCGGAACGTGCCGGGCACGCGGATTGAGTTCGACAAGGCCATGATCTCCATCGTGCTCAACGTCGGTGGGCTCATCCACTTCACCAGGCCGACCGGCGAGTTGATCGATCTGCGCATGGGCGACCTTTGCAAAGATCCTACCAAGGCCGAATTCGTTACCAAGATCACCCGCGCCGTCTTCGACGTCGGTCGGGCGGCCGGTGCCTATCCCCCCGAAGCCGCTTACGAGGAAGTCTGGGCCGGCCATCGGGCTACCATCATGGCCCATGCGGGCCACGTGACCAGCTCCCTGAAAGGATTCCGCGACGCACTCGCCGCCGGGCTGCGCAGCGTCCAGCTCTTCTCCAACGAAGAATGGATCCTGACCCCGCTGCGTCGGTATGCCGCCAACGCGGGCCTCAAGGAAGAAGAGCAGTTGTTTGCCTCACTCAAGCAACAGGTCCAGGCCTCCATGGCCAGGGCCATCCGCTATCGCGACCGGTCCGCCTCCGGCGGAGCGGGCAATCTGAGGGCGTGCAATATGAGACTGACCGGAGAACGTAACTTCAATATCGAGATTCACGAGGACGAATCCGACGAGATGCTCCTGGTCGGCACTATGCTCGACAGCGAGCATCTCATCAAGCTCGAACTCACCTTGCACCTTCCCGACGAACAGATCACGCGCAGCAAGCTTGACATGGTCCGCGTTCCCTTCCCGGTCTGCCGTGAAGTGGAGCCGCTCGCGGATCGCTTGGTCGGCCTGCGCGTCGAACGCGGCGTGCTCAACAAGATCGCCAGCCGGGTCGGCGGACACCAGGGTTGCTCCCACCTCAAGGAACTCGCCGCCAATCTGGTCTATTTCGCCGCCTCCAGCCTGGTCCAACGCCGCCTGGGCATGGAGCCCATGAGCACCGACTACACCCGAACCTCACCCGAAGAGCGATTCACCAAAACCAAGGAATTGCTCAGCGATTCGTGCCTGGCCTATTGTCAGACCACCGCCTACGGACTCGACGAACGAATCGGAATCAGGAAGGTCGGGGAGGAACACGTCTCTCCCTTGCCACTGGGAGACTATGAGACCTCCCTCGGCGCCCTGCTGAAGGATCGTGCTGAACGCTACGGTGACAAGATCTACCTCCGCTACCGTCGCGACGGGCGCGACTTCGCCGTCTCCTGGAAACAGTTTGCCGACCAGACCTTCCAGGTGGCCCGGCACCTGCTCGATCAGGGTATCCGCTACGGTGACCGGGTCGGAGTGCTCTCGGAAAACCGCGCCGAAATGTTCATCTGTGAGTTGGCCGCCATGTCCATCGGCGCGGTCACAGTGCCTATCTTCGCCGGCTACCTCCCCCAGCAGGTCGCCTATGTCCTGAGCCGGGCTCGCCCCCGGTTCGTGTTCGTTTCAGGACAGCACCAGCTCGACATGATAATCCTCCTTATAAATGGTAACAATAACCAAGGTTTAGCTGCTGAATAAAAACTCAAAACTGACTGTTAATA
>CP070718.1:842881-846507 GCA_020350565.1 Phycisphaerales bacterium | reverse complement strand
GCCGGACAGCGCGCCGTCACCGGCACGGGAGCGGCCGCAGCCACGGGGGCCGGGACGGCCATCGTCAAGGGCTTCGCCCTGACGGGTGCGCCCACCGGCATGAACCGCAACCCGGCCGCAGGTCGGGGGATCGATAGCGCGTATGTGATCGCCCGGCGGCCTCACCACGTGGCCTATTACCCCGGCGCGGAGCCCATGTTCATCAAGCTCGTCTTCTCGCCGGAAACGGGCAAAGTGCTTGGTGCGCAGATCGTCGGCGGGCCCGGTGTGGATCGTCGCATCGACATCATTGCGACGGTCATTCATTTCGGCGGGACGATCGACGACCTGGCGCAGCTCGACCTAGCCTATTCCCCACAATACGGTGCGGCCAAGGACCCGGTCCACATTGCAGCTATGATCGCGCAGAACCAGCGCGACGGGCTGCTGAAGCACGTCGATCCGGATGCGGTCGCGAAACTCCGCGATGCCGGCGTGCAATTGATCGACGTGAGCACAGCGGAGGAGTTTGCGGCCTGCACGATCCCCGGCGCGAAGAACCTGCCGATCGACGAGCTGCGGCTGCGCCTGGATGAGCTCGATCCCAACAAGCCGGTTGTAGTCTTTTGCGCGATCGGCCAGCGCGGCTACCTGGCCTATCGCATCCTCACGCAGCGCGGCTTCACCGACGTGACCAGCGTCGCCGGCGGGTTGGCATGGTACAAATCGCAGGGATTGCCGACGGCTTAGCTTGCTTTGAGACGACAACCTATCTGCCTAGTGCCACTTTCCCGCCGCGCGCGCATGTAGCGGTAGGACGGTGATCGTGTGAACTGCCCATGTTTTTCGGTTTGCAACAGCGGTCATCGGCAGGCATTCACTGTCTCTTCGCGTTGAGTACGCTACAATGGGTTGGCGCCGCCGGACGGCGCGGCGCGCTCAAGCCGACCGGACCTGCGAGACCAATCTCTGCGCCGGTCACCTTCTGAATCAAGGCGGCATCGGCCGCCACGATGGACGACACGCCCGCCGCTCACATCATGTTGAGTTTGAGCTTTGCGGCTTCGGACATGCGGTCGGGGGTCCAGGGTGGGTCCCAGACGAGGTTGACGCGGCAGTCGGTGACGCCTTCGACGGTGGAGGCGGCCATCTCCACATGCGGCGGCAGCGAGCCGGCCACCGGGCAGGCGGGTGTGGTGAGGGTCATGGTAATGTAGACGCGACCGGTGGGCTTGACGTCCACGTTGTAGATCAGACCCATGTCGTAAATGTTGACCGGGATCTCGGGGTCGTAAACCGTGCGAAGCGTTTCAATGATCTCGGCCTTGACCAAGTCCACGTCGATCTTCTCCGAGGGAGGTTGGCCGGTTGGGGGCTGGTCGGCTTGCAGATCGTTGGCTTCGGGCTCTTGCTGCTCTTCGGGCATCACGGTGTTCGTCCTATGATTGGACTCAACGAATATTGCCTTGACACAGCCCGTGTGGGCAAAGCCCGTGGGGTCAGAGGGCCGCACGTTTCAAGGCACAGGTGGGCAACCCACCAGTCGCACCCGGCGGTCTGCACCCCGCCACACCGCGGCGTCTCTGTTTGAGTCGACTCCATTCTCTGGAGAAAGTCGTCCTACTTCTCCGCCGTTGGCAGGCGATGCCCGCTCTATTCTGTCGTGACGGACTGGTCCTGTTTTTCCAGGGCGGCCTTGAGCGTGTGCCAGGCCAAGGTCGCACACTTCACGCGTGCCGGGTACTCGCTGACGCCGGAGAAGACCTTGAGCTTGCCCAGGCTCTTTTGCGCGCCTTCGGGCTCGGGATGCTCTTCGGTCTGCTCGGCCTGGGTCGGCTCGCCGGTCACCATCGCGTGGAACCGATCCAGGATGGCTCTGGCTTCCGGGACCGTCTTGCCCTTGAGGGTCTCGGTCATGAGCGAGGCGGAGGCGGTCGAGATCGCGCAGCCGGCGCCCTGGAACGCGATGTCCTGAACCACGTTGTTCTCGTCGATCACCAGGGTGACGGTGACGCGGTCGCCGCAGAGCGGGTTGTAGCCCTCGGCCTTGCGATTGGCGGCCTCGATCACCCGCCGGTTGCGCGGTGACCGGTTATGGTCGAGAATCAGCTCCTGATACAAATCCCGCATCCCATCCATCAGCGGAAAATCTCCGTCACTTCACGCAGCCCTTCAACGAGCGCGTCGATCTCACGCCGTGTATTGTACATCCCCAGCGAGGCCCTGGCCGACGCCGGGACGCCATAGAAGTCCATCACCGGTTGGGCGCAATGGTGCCCGGTCCTGATGGCGATGCCTTTCTGGTCCAGGATGTGACCGATGTCGTGCGGGTGCACGCCCTCGAGGACAAACGAAATGACCGAGACCTTCTCGCGCGCTGTACCGAGGATCCGCAGTCCGGGGATGGCGGTAAGCTTCTCGGTTGCGTAATCGAGAAGGTCGGCCTCATAGGCGGCGATCTTATCCATGCCGACACCTTCGAGGTAATCGATCGCGGCCCCGAGCCCGATCGCGCCGGCGATGTTGGGCGTGCCGGCCTCGAAGCGGTAGGGAACCTCGTTGTAAGTGGTCTTCTCGAAGGTCACCGAGCGGATCATGTCGCCGCCGCCCTGGTAGGGTGGCATTTTCTTGAGCAGATCGTATTTGGCGTAGAGGACACCGATACCGGTGGGGCCGTAGAGCTTGTGCCCGGAGAAGACGTAGAAGTCGCAGTCCAGATCGACGACGTCGACCTTCAGATGCGGTACGGCCTGAGCACCATCAACCAGGACGATGGCACCGCGGCGATGGGCCTCCTCGATGATCGCTCGAACGGGGATGATCGTGCCCAAGGCGTTGGATACATGCGTCATGCCGACAAGCCTGGTCCGCGGAGTCAGGAGCTTTTGGTAATTCTCGAAGAGGAACTCACCGGCTTCATTCATCGGTGCGACGCGCAGCACCGCCCCGGTCTCCTGGCAGAGCATCTGCCAGGGAACGATGTTGGAATGATGCTCCATGGCGGAGATCAGGATCTCGTCGCCTTTGCGGATGTTCGCACGCCCGTAGGTGCAGGCGACCAGGTTGATCGCTTCCGTGGCGCCGCGGGTGAAGACGATTTCTTCAGGCCGAGCGGCCCTGAGGAAGCCCTGGACTTTTCCGCGTGCTTTTTCGAAGGAGTTCGTCGCCCGGACACTGAGCGTGTGGACGCCCCGATGGATGTTCGCGTTGTCGCAGGCGTAGTACTCGCCGATCACGTCCACGACGCACTGCGGTTTCTGTGCCGTGGCCGCGTTGTCCAGGTAAACCAGGGGCCTGCCGTAGACTCGCTGTTGAAGGATTGGAAAGTCGTTGCGAACTCGCTCGACGTCGAGTCGATGTGGTTTGGTCTGCCTGTCCTTCCCCGTGATCGTGGTCATGTGCCTTATCTTAGGGCTTCTTGGGGCGGTTGCCCATGAGGCCAGGACAGGCGATCAGAACCAGTGTGGTACAGTGCTGGCCCTACCATAGGAGAGACATCCGACGGAGGAAAACCGGTGAGCAGGATAGACGATTTCGGTGCCACTGACAACGTGGCCATCACTGTGCTGGTCGACAACCTGGCCGACCTGCTCGTAGACTCGACGGATACGGTGATCCGTTGCACCGATGGCCCGTTGCTCGCTGAG
>CP070718.1:828675-842781 GCA_020350565.1 Phycisphaerales bacterium | reverse complement strand
CATTTCATGCTACCATCCGCGGCGTGGTGGGAAGAGTACCTGACTCCGTTGGAAGCACGCGCGATGGCTCTTAAGCCTCAGTCGGAAACGGACCCCGCCCTTGCCGCGGTCCTGGCGGATCACGCGCGCGAGACAGAGATCTGCCGTGAGTATGGTGAGTCGTTCGGTTACGTTTTCTTTCTGATGCGCCGGGTGGATTGAAAGACGGCAGAAGCGTTCTCAGGCATGGCGGGCGAGCACTTCCTGGACAGCCTTTACGATGTCACTGCGTGGCACGCTGAACTGGGCTGGCTGCTGCTTGAGCCAGGCCTTGCGGTCGGGGCCGATCTCCTCGGACAGTTCCTCGCCCAATTTGAGATCTTTGATCGAGACCTCGCCCTTCTCCATTTCGTCCGAGCCCATGACGACGGCCACGATCCGTCCGGTGTCAGAGGCGTACTTGAACTGCTTCCCGATGCCCTGCGTGCCGACGTAAAGCTCGGTATTGATGCCGGCGTCGCGGAGTTGGCCGGCGATCTTCTGGTATTCGGCCGTCAGCTTCTTGTCCAATCGAGTAACGAGCACCTTCGCCGTCGTCGAGTCGACGTCAATCTTGCCGAGGGTGAGCAGAGCGGAGAGCAGCCGGTCCACGCCGATCGAAGCGCCGGTCGCGGGCACCTTTTGGCCGGTGAAGCGCTGGACGAGGTCATCGTATCGTCCGCCACCGAAGACGCTGCCGAACTGCCGGGTGACGCCCTTGTCGTCGACGATGTCGAAGGTGAGGACGCCTTCGAACACCGGTCCTGTGTAGTAGTCCAGGCCGCGGGCGACCGTGGGATCGATCTCGACCCGGTCTTCGCCGTAGCCCCCGGCCGTCAGGGCCTCGTCGATCTGGCGAAGTTCGTCCACGCCCTCCATGCCGATCTTACTGCCCTCGACGAGTTCGCTGAGCCTGTCGCACGTGGTTTGCCTGGTGTCTGCCTTGATCTCCAGGTAGGCCATCACTCGGCTGATCTGTTCGGGCTGGAGACCGACGCCTTCGACATATGCTCCGGATTCGTCCAGCCTGCCCTCGCCGAGCAGTTGCTCGACGCCCTCTCTGCCAAGCCTGTCGAGTTTATCGATGGTTCGCAGCACCTGGAGCGAAATATCCGAACTCAGCTTCCCGCCCGCGGTGACCTTCTCCAGGACGCCGTTGAGCACTTTCCGATCATTAACCTTGACGATGTAGTCGCCGCGGTTGACGCCGAGTGCCTCAAGCGTGTCGCACATGATCATGCAGACCTCGGCGTCGGCCAGCATCGAGCCTGTGCCGACGGAATCGAAGTCGAACTGGTAGAACTCCCGGAAGCGTCCCGGGCCCGGCTTTTCCAGGCGATAGACCGGGCCGACCTGGTAGCGGCGATAGGGTGTCGGCAGCTCCTGGAAGTTCATGGCCACGAAGCGCGACAGCGGCGCCGTCAGGTCGTAACGAAGCGCGATCCACTCGTCGTCCTCGTCACGGAGGGCGAAAATCCCGCCGCTCGGTGCTTCAGATTCGGGCAGGAATTTGCCCAGGACGTCGACGTATTCGAGGGCCGGCGTTTCCAACGCGGTGTACCCGTAACGTTCGTACACGCCTCGGATCGTCGCGATCATCGTATCCCGCGCGCGTACCGTTTCCGAGGTGATGTCGCGGAAGCCCTTCAGGCGTCGTGGTATGGGACGCTTTTGCTTGCACTCTCTGGCCACACCGATTCCTCCATCGCTACGTTACCGCAGGGGAGTCTAATCCAAACGGCGAGTTCGGGGAACTCCACAACTGGACCGAGCCTTCCGCCGACGGCGGAAGAAGGTGCGGATTATCCGAAGGGAGTCGCGACCGTCTGGGCCCAGGTCTTCCGAGTTCGTTACCCGCCCATCAAAAGAAGGGACGGCGATGCCGTCCCCGTTGTGAAGAGCCGTTCGTTTCGCGGCGGTGCGTGAATCAGTCCCCGGGGCCTCCGCCGGCCCGCTCCCAGATATCGGCTTCGGTTATAAGGTCGTGAACATCGATGACCGTGCCGTCACCTGCGAAATTGACCTGGAATGCCACGCTCTTGGAGAAGTCGTAGGGAAAGGCGAAGCCCCACATGAGTTCGCCGTCATCGAGCCGCTTGATGAAGCGGGCCTTTTCGAAGCGGACATAGACGCTCTCCGAGAACACCTCGATTTCCTCGCCGTCAACCATCTCGACCTTACGGATGAGCGAGCTGTATTCGCGCGGCTCATTGGCCAACTCGATGACCTTCTGGAAGGTCATGCCCGGCTTGATGGCTACTTTGACCTGCTTGCCTTGCTCTGAGGGATCGAATGAGCCGAGATCAGTGTACTTGAACGTGATGAATCCTCCGACCGCCACGATGATGATCAGAATGAGTACGACCTTCATGGACCTGCCCAGCCTTTCAAGAAGTGATGCCGAATACCGATTTCCCGGCTGACCGACGCGCCAAGGCCCTCCGAGCCGGTAGGGTATCACCGCACGGTCGCCAATTCAACGCATCCCGGGGACTATTTGCCTCCCTGCCCTCTCCAACCGGCTTCGTTGCCCGCTGGTGGGGCACAATGGGAATAGAATGGGCCACCTTTCGGTTAGCTCCCGGTGATGGAAGACGTCGTGATGCCTATGTACGCGATTCGTCGAAACCGCTAGAATATTTGGTGCGAGCGGCCTGCATGCTTTTATCGCAGGGGAACGCGGCTTTGGGGCGTGTCAGTACCTGCAATTGCCTTCCGAAAGCTGACGCATCCTCATTCGCAGGCCGCTTCGTCCTATCGATGAGGCGGAAATGGTTTGTTCGTTGAACGGGAAACGGCATGCGCGATTCAGGAGCTAGGCAAGTGAGACGGTTGATGCTTTTGGCGCTCGCCTTGGGCTTCCTTCTTCCGGCGGGAATGGCTCAGGGCGCAGCGCGCACTGAGAAGCTGAGTGTCGGGGATCCTGCCCCGAAATTATCCATCGCAAAGTGGCTGAAGGGCAAGAAGGCCAAGATCAAGGTCAAGAAGTCCAAAAAGAAAAAGGCGAAGAAATCGAAGAAGCCCGGAAAGGTGTACGTGATTGAGTTCTGGGCTACCTGGTGTGCACCGTGCAGGGAAAGCATCCCTCGATTGAACGACTTGCAGCGGCGTTACAGGGACAAGGGTGTCACCGCTATCGGCGTGACCGCCGAAGACGAGAACAACACGCTCGAAATGGCGAGGGACTTTGTCAAGGAGTGGGGCGACAAGATGGACTACACCGTCGCCTTTGACAGGAAGGGCAAGACCTATGAGAAGTACATGACGGCGGCGGGGCAGACCGGTATTCCCACCGTGTTCGTCGTCGACCAGACGGGGCATATCGCCTGGATCGGCAGCCCATTCGACGGGTTGGATTACGTCGTCGAGGAAATCGTGTCGGGCCGTTATGACCTCGAGATGGCCAAACAGGTTGCTCCGCTGGAGCGGCAGGTCATTGACGCCCAGATGCTGAGCAACTGGAAGGCTATGGCCACGAACGCTGAGAAATGGCTCGAGCTTCGGCCCGACGACTATCGAGCACAACGCTATCTGCTTCTCGCGTCGCTGCCCGCTGCGCTCAATCAGCCCGACCAGGCACGGAAGCTGGCAGACAAGCTCATCTCACAGAACGAGGAGAAGCCGTGGGCATTGAACGAGATCGCGCAGCTCCTGATGAGCGAGAACAACAAACAGAAGATGAACGATCTTTCGCTGGCGGCCGTTGATCGCGTTCTGCAGAAGGAGCCAGCCAACGTAGCGGCTCGCGTCACGCGGATCAAGCTTCTGGTCTATGCTGACCGCCGTTCAGAGGTCGCCGCATTTGCCAAGGAATCGTTGGCCATCTTGAAAGAAGACGGTTCTGCGCTTGGTGAAGTCGCGCGTCTCCTGGCGGCTCCGAAGCTCAGGAATCAATATGGTGACTTCGCTCTGCAGGCCATTGATATGGCTCTGGCGACCGATCCCGAGGGAAACGCGTCCTTGTTGAAGGACAAGTTCGAACTGCTGCTCGCACAAAAGGCGGATCAGCAACAGCTCGAGGAAGTGGGCCGGTATTTGATCGAGCAGGCCAGCGAGAACGCTGCGCTGCTTAACGAGTTCGCTTGGGGTCTGCTGAAGGATCCGCCAACCAAGGGCCGATTCAACGCGTTGGCGCTCGCCGCCGCCGAGCGATGTGACAAGGCATCCGGCGGCAGCAATCCGATGTATCTGGACACCTACGCATGGGCCATGTTCGAGAACGGAAATATCGATGAGGCGATCCGACTCGAGGAGAAGGCCATCAGCCTGTTGGAAGCGGGTGATCCGACGATCATGCAGTTCAGAATCACTCTGAAACAATTCGAGAAGGCCAAAGGCTGATCGATCGCGAAAACCGCGGTGAGGCTCTTTTGCAGGGGCGCGGACAGGCGCGAGCCGGTCGCACCTCGTACTTTTGGCTGATCAAGGCACGCCGCCGCAGGACCGCTTCAGTTCTTTCGGATCGAAACGTGGTCGACGCGCCCGCCCTTCGTCACGCATGGGGTCCATCGAGATCGGGCTCGACAGGTGGGGATGCGGTAGGACCTTGCGCGCTTCTCGCTGCCTCCAAGCACGGTGAAGACTCTCAGGAAGAATGGCGCAGGCGGGTGCGAGGCCCTACATGCGCGTGTGAGACGCCATGCCGAAATGCATCCTATTCGGTCCCAAGGCGGGGCGGTTTGGGCACGGCGATTGCCAGAATGACCTTTGTGAAGGATTGGACCGGTGTTGTGTCGGTCTTGCGAGATTGGCCTGCGCCGAGCCGGAGCACCGGCACGCCTCTGCCGGTCCTCGCGCTGAAGGGGTTGGCTGCGCGGTGGAGTAACCACCCCCTATCTGTCCGTTGAAAAAGGGGACAGGCACCTCGCCGGAAGCGTTTTCATGGGTGCGAGTGAGCCTACGCTCGGAGCCAGCCCCCTTTTTCAACGGACTGCTGTGGCAAACCGGTTGCAGGGTCCGGACATGCCGGCTGCGGGCCATCGGACTCACACCTGAACCAGTTTCCAGGAAAAGCCATGACGTCAACAGCAACTGGACCGGATACCCAACGATCATCGGTGCGTGATCTGGAATCGATGTTTGCCCCGCAATCGGTTGCCGTGGTGGGCGCATCCCGCCGACCTGGATCGGTCGGGTATGCGGTCATGCGAAATCTGATTCATGGTGGCTACGCGGGCGTTGTCTACGCCGTGAACCCCAAGGCCAAGAGCATTCTCGGCTTGCGCTGTGTCGAGTCACTCAGTGCGATCGATGACCGCGTCGACCTTGCGGTGATCATCACGCCGGCTCAGACGATCGAGGGCCTCGTGCAGGAGGGTGCGAATACTGGAATCAGGAATTTCCTGGTGATCTCCGCCGGCTTCAAAGAAATCGGTGGGGAGGGCGTCGAGCGGGAAGAGCGTCTTCGGGCGCTGGCCCAAAGCCGCAGCTTGTCGATCATCGGTCCGAATTGCCTCGGGCTGATCAATACCGCCCCCGAAGTGTCCATGAACGCGACCTTCGCGACGCACATGCCGCAACGTGGCGCGCTGGGTCTCATTTCGCAAAGCGGAGCGTTGTGCACGGCCCTGCTCGATTATGCCAAGGGCCGAGGCATAGGCTTTTCCCGTTTTGTCAGCTTCGGCAACAAGGTCGACGTCACCGAAATCGACTTGCTTCGTGCACTAGCTCGTGATCCGCGCACGCACGCGATCCTGATGTACATCGAGGACCTGTCCGCGGGCGAGGCCTTCATCGACGCCTGCCATGAGATCACCCACGGTGACAAAGCCAAGCCGATTCTGGCGATCAAGACCGGACGCACGAGCGAGGGCGCTGCCGCCGTCGCTTCTCATACCGGGTCACTGGCCGGGTCGGACGAGGTCTACGACGCGATCTTCAAGCAGGCCGGCGTGATCCGAGTCGAATCCGTCGGCGAACTGTTCGACTGTGCCGAGGTCTTCATCGATCCGGTGCTTCCAAATGGACGGGGGACGGCGATTGTCACCAACGCCGGCGGTCCCGGAATCATGGCGACCGACGCGTGCATCCGAAAAGGGCTCAGGATTCCGCGGTTTCAGGAATACACCATCAAGTCGCTTCGTTTCCAGATGCCGGCCACCGGCAGCATCAAGAATCCTGTGGACGTCATCGGAGACGCCCGACACGACCGCTACCGGGCCGCCCTCGATGCCGTCGTTGCGGATGAAAACGTTGATCAGGTCGTCGTGATTGTTACGCCCCAGATGATGACCAACGTTAAGGAGATTGCAGACGTTGTTGCAGAGATCAAGAGTTATTGCGGCAAGCCGATCATCGGGTGTCTGATGGGGTTGGTGGACGTCTATCCCGCCGTCGAAATCCTTCAGAAACACGGCGTGCCGACCTTCACGTTCCCCGAAAATGCCATGCACGCTCTGGAAGCGAAGGCTCGCTTCGCCGAATGGGTGCGTTCGCCGATCAGCGAGTACCGAAGGTTCGAGGTTGATCGGGAGGCGGTGGTCCGGCTGTTCGAGAGGGAGCTGCACGAAGATCGGACCCAGTTGGTCGAGCTGCCGGCGCTGGAGGCCCTTAAGCACTACGGCTTTCCCACCGTTCCATTCGCATTGGCGAAGGACGCGGATGAGGCCGTCGTCGCTGCCAACGATATGGGCTACCCGGTGGTCTTGAAAGTCTCGGGCCCGAAAATCCTGCATAAGACGGAGGTCGGCGGCGTGCAGCTCAACCTCGGCAGCGAGGACGAAGTGCGCGGCGCGTTCGAGGCTATGATCGCATCGGTCAGAGAGCATCTCGGTGAGGACGTCGAGATCTGGGGCGTACTCGTGCAGAAGATGCTGGAGAAGGGTAAGGAGATCATCCTCGGGGTGACGCGGGACCCGAAGTTCGGGCCGCTGCTCATGTTCGGCCTGGGCGGCATCTACACCGAGGCGTTGCGCGATGTGGCTTTCAGGTTTGCCCCCATTCGAGAAAACGTTGCCGGGCAGATGGTTAAAGACATCCGATCGTATCGGTTGCTGGAGGGCGTGCGTGGGGAGGCCCCGTCCGACCTTGAAGCGGTTGCGGAGTGTTTGTTGCGATTGTCGCAACTCGTTACCGACCATCCGCAGATTCAGGAGTTGGACATTAACCCGCTGATCGTCTACGCCAAAGGCCAAGGAGCCGTCGCGGCGGACGCGCGGATCATCTTGAGGCGATAAAGGGAGCGACCGGCCGGGGCGCGGAATCGACCACCCCCGGCGGCACGATTGCGGTTGAGGATGCCGTCCGTCGGCCCGCCGGCGTTCGTTTCGTGGTCCAGGAAGAGAGGTCCAGGCATGGCAACACCGTGGCAGGAACGCTACGCGGACAAGCTTATCTCCGCCGCCGATGCGATCAGTCGGATCAAGCCCGGCGATCGCGTCTTCATCGGTTCCGCCTGTGGGGAACCTCAAGAGTTGGTTCGTGCCCTGGTCAAGGGACGCGATCATCTCAGCGATACGGAGCTGGTGCAGGTTCTGACCCTTGGCGTGGCGCCGTACGCGGATCCGCGCTACGCCACCAATTTCCGAGCCAATGCTTTCTTCGTCGGTAACAGCCTCCGCGAAGCGGTCAACGAGGCCCGTGCGGACTACACGCCTGTTTTCCTTTCGAAGGTCCCGCAACTGCTCAAAGCAAGAAGGATCGGGATCGACGTGGCTCTGATTATGGTCAGCCCCCCCGACGTCCATGGCTTCTGCAGCCTCGGTGTGGCCGTCGACATCACCAAGGCCGGGGCGCAGTCGGCCAGGCTTCTGGTGGCTCAAGTCAACGAGCACATGCCGCGCACGCTCGGGGATAGTGCGATCCACGTCAGGGACATCGATTATCTCGTGGAGCACGATGAGCCTCTGCTGGAGTGGCCGGTGGTCGGTGAGTCTGACGAAATCACGCGTCGGGTCGCCGGACACATCTCCCGGATCGTGCCCGACGGGGCGACTTTGCAATTGGGGATCGGCCGTATGCCCGACGCGGTCCTCTCTATGCTTCACGACAAGCTCGACCTGGGTATCCATACCGAGATGTTCTCCGATGGGGTCATGAAGCTTGCGGAAGCCGGCGTCATTACCGGTCGGCGAAAGACGCTTCACCCCGGGAAGATCGTGGGAAGCTTCGCCGCGGGCTCCAGCAGGTTCTTCGAGTGGCTTGACGAGAACCCGCAGGTCGACATGCGCCCATCCGACTACACGAACGACCCGCGGATCATCTGCCGGCACGACAACATGGTCGCCATCAACGCGGCGATTCAGATCGACCTGACAGGACAGGTCGTAGCCGACTCGATCGGTACCTGGTTTTACAGTGGCATTGGTGGCCACGCGGACTTCATTCGAGGAGCAGCCTTGGCGAAGAATGGTAAGCCGATTATCGCCCTACCATCCACCGCGAAGACCAAGGACGGCGTCGTCTCCCGCATCGCGGCCACTTTGACGGAAGGCTCCGGCGTCACCACGACGCGTGGCGATAGCCACTACGTGGTGACCGAATACGGCGTCGCATACCTGCATGGACGGAACCTGCGCGAGCGGGCGATGGCGTTGATCAACATTGCCCACCCGGACTACCGCGCGGAGTTGCTGCACAAGGCCAAGCAGCGGAGGATCGTTTATTCGAATCAGATCCTGCCGCCGACCAGGTTCCCGTACCCGGCCCAGCACGAGATGACGATGACCCTTAAAGACCGGAGTAAGGTGTTCCTGCGGCCCATCCGTCCTGATGATGAGCCGATGATGAAGGAGATGTTCTACTCCTTCAGCGAGCGGACCCGCTATCTTCGCTTCCACGGGCCAATGAAGGCATTGCCCCACAATCGACTGCAGGTGTTCTGCAACGTGGACTACGACGAGGAGATGGCCCTGATCGGTGTGGTGGGTCAGCCGGGCGAGGAGGAGGTCGTCGCCGTCGGGCGCTACCTGCTGGAGCATGCCGACAACAGTGCCGAAGTCGCCTTCACCGTGCGCGACGACTGGCAGAACAAGGGGCTCGGCACCGCGCTATTCAACAAACTGGTCGAAATCGCTCGAGAACGGGGAATCAACCTCTTCCGGGCCGAGGTGCTTACCGAAAACGCTCCGATGCTGTCGGTGTTTCATCACTCGGACTGCACGGTCTCCACCAGCACCGAAGGGTGGATCGTCAGCGTGACCATCGACCTCACGCCGATCAGCGGACCACGTTAGGTGGATGCTTAGGCTTCGCTTCGCGGCTTTGCCGCCGGGACGCGGAATCAGTGTGAGCAGATGATAATCCGGGTCCGAAGGCAGGGACCTTTACGGAATGAGGCCCTGATGTAAGCCGTGTTACTGGACACGCCGTCCATGTTTTGCTTACCATGTCGATATTCAGACGCGGACCGGGTGCAACAGAGTCCGGCAGTCGCCGCCGTCTCGTGACCGCGTTCTCTACCCTATGAAACCTGCTTCCTTGGTGCGAAATCATGCTGAGTGGCAGTATCCTCCGGCCGATCATGTTGCCCTTGGCGGTTGTGCTTCTGGGGGGATCCTCCTGCGGCCTTTGGACGCTGGATGAGGGACCCCAGTACGGGCGGCTGCTGAAGTCCGATAAGGAGAGGGACACGAGACCTTCCGTGTCTGAGGCAGAGCTGGCAGCACTGGCGGAAGGCAACACGGCCTTTTCCTGGGAACTGTATCAGCAGGTTCGCCTCAGGAACGGCAATCAATTCTACTCGCCGTACTGCATATCCTTCGGCTTGGCGATGGCGTACGCAGGTGCCCGCGGACACACGGCGCTCCAGATGGCAGAGGAGATGCACTTTGGCCTCTCGCAAGACCGTCTCCACCCAACCTTCAATGCCTTGGATCTGAGGCTGTCCGCCTCCTCGGGTGCTGGAGCGGCCGACGACGGCGAAGGATTCCAACTCCTTATCAGGGATTCGGTTTGGGGGCAGGAGGGTTACTCGTTTCTCCCGTCGTATCTCGACGTGTTGGCTGAGCATTATGGGGCCGGCCTGAGGGTCCTGGACTTTCGCAGCGATCCCAAGGGGGCTCGACTGATCATCAATCGGTGGGCCAGCGACGCTACGGGGCAACGGGTTCAGGAACTCGTCGCGCCGGGGGTCGTCTCTTCGGCCACGCGGTTGGTGCTGACGAACGCCGCTTACTTCAGGGCCTCCTGGGAGAAACGGTTTCCGCTTGAGAGCACACGTGAGGGACCGTTTCAACCCCTGGAATCCAGCATGGTCACCGTGCCGATGATGTCGCAGACCGCGGCCTTTCCATACCTTGAGGAGGAGGGCTACAAAGCCCTGCGCTTGGACTACGCCGGTGGTGAGGCTGCCATGCTAATCCTGTTACCGGCGGTGGGGGCCTTTGCGGACTTTGAGGGGACCCTGAATCAGGATCGGATGGACGCGATCCTGGCCGACTTGACCTTGCGCGTCGTCGAGCTGACCTTGCCGAAATTCGCCTACGAAGCCGGCCTGCCCCTTGGCGACGTCCTGCGTGGAATCGGGGTGCCGGACGCGATGTGCGGCGGAATGACCGACTTCTCCGGCATCGACGGGATGCTGGGCACCTTGTGTATCTCCGAGGTGGCGCACAGCGGCTACGTTCAGATCGACGAGAACGGGACCGAGGCGACGGCAGCCGGAGATGCGGTCACGGACGGCGCCAGTGCGGTACCCGATCGGCCCGAAGAGCTGGTTCAGTTCAGCGTGGATCATCCCTTCATCTTTGTGATTCACGACGCACAGACCGGGACGGTCCTTTTCATCGGGCGCGTCGTGAACGCCGCGCTTTCGAGCGGGTGATGTCCCCTTGTTCTCCGCGCAACGAGCGCGGAGATTACAACTGATGCCTACCCCAGACCGAACGCCACAGTAAAATGCGCGCCGAGAAGCATCTCGTCCGACCTCTCCGGTCAGGGCAACCGTCGACCACCCGAGGATTTTCACGCCTCGGAACGAAAAAAGGCCGGTCAAACAGTACAAACCATCCAGACTCTCTGAAATGCCCATACCTACTAAAAGGCCTGGTAGAGAGCACGTAGCGCTTGGTAGACAGAGTAGTCTTTGCCGATTGTATGGGTTATTCTAAAGATCATGGGATTTGATTTGAAGTATCACCTTCGCAGTATTGGTATCGGCTTCACTGAGCCGCTGAGAGACCAGGCTCTGGAGTCTGCGGTGCTTTCGGGTTGAAGGGGTTTTTGGTATAGTGGAGGCAGGTCTGAATCGGGGGCCGGACTCCGCCCGTCAGGGTGGTGCCTCGATGACCGTGCGGCTGGTAACGGTTGGCTCATCATCGGAGTTGGTGGTTCCAGTTGATCGGAGGTGCCTGTGATCCGGTTCTCGTGGTCAAAGGAGCAGGTCCAGGCCTATGCGAAGCGGCGGGTGAAGTACATCCGCCACATCGAGAAGGTGCCGAATATTCCGCCTGAGGAGCGCGAGAAGCTCAAGCGAGTGGCGGAGCGGTACGTGTTTCGCGCCAACGATTACTACCTGGGCCTGATCAACTGGGCCGATCCGAACGATCCCATCAGACACCTCATCATCCCGCGCGAGGAGGAACTGAGTGATTGGGGCGAGCTGGACGCGAGCAACGAGAAGGCCGTAACCGTCACTCGGGGTGTCCAGCACAAGTACCCGGACACCGTTCTCCTGCTTTGCAACGAGGTCTGCGGGTCATATTGTCGCTATTGCTTCCGCAAACGTCTGTTCATGGACGAGAATTCGGAGGTCACGAACGACGTATCCGAGGGCATCGCCTACATCAGCGAGAACCCGCAGGTCAGCAACGTGCTCCTGACGGGCGGCGACCCGCTACTGATGAGTACCCGGCGGATCGTGGAGATCCTTGAGGCCCTCTGGGCTATCCCACACGTCAAGATCATTCGGATCGGCAGCAAGATGCCGGCCTTCGACCCCTGGCGGGTCCTTAACGATCTCCCCCTTCAACATGCTTTGCAGAGTTACTCGGCGCCTGACAGGCGCATCTACCTGATGGCCCACTTCGATCATCCGCGAGAGCTGACGGAACCGGCGGTTGAAGGCATCGACACGTTCATCAGTTGCGGCGTGATATGCGTGAACCAATGCCCCTTAGTGAAAGGAGTCAACGACGATCCGGCAGTGCTGGCTGAGCTGTATGAGAAGCTCTCATTCATTGGCTGCCCGCCTTATTACCTGTTCCAGGGCCGTCCGACGGCCGGCAACGAGCCATACGAAGTTCCCATCGTTCGTGGCTGGCATATTTTCAGTGAAGCCATGAAACACGGGGCCGGTTTGGCTCGGCGGGCCCGCTATGTCATGTCGCACCGGACGGGCAAGATCGAGATTCTGGCCGTCGATGGCAGCTACATTTATTTAAGGTACCACAGGGCCTACGATGCAACGATGCGGGGCCAGTTCATGATCTATCAGCGCGATGATCAGGCGTGCTGGCTGGATGAGTTGGAGCCAGCAGAGGGCCTTGGTGCCCCACGGTTTGAGCCGGTACCCCCGGGCGAAGACTGGAACGACGCCGATTAGGGCCGCGTGAATCCCTGGGCTGCTTACCCTGTGCGGCGGTGTCGGGGAGTTAGCTTTCGAGTACAATTGATGGGGCAGAGGCATTGTGAGCCGCTGGCTTGATGGTCGTCGTCCGCTCGCCGGGCAACGGTCGCAGCACTGCCCCGACGTGCGACTCGAAGCGTGGTATGGCACCTCTTCAATCTACCTACTCTACTGAAGAAGGGACGCACGATACGGCGGGGGCATTTGTATGCGACAATCGTCAGAACGGCTCTTTCATTGTCTCCGCTGACATGCGGGAGGCTGTGCTGGGGCCTTCGTCACCCGATTGGTTCCGCCTGGAGGATGAGTGTCGTGCCGAGAAGGTCAAGGAGGGCCGCCAGCGAGCCACGTGGAGAGTAAGTCTTTCAGGGACGGAGGTTTACGCGAAGGTTTTCGAGCCTCGCGGAGTCGTCCAATGGACGAAGAGGGCGCTCCTTGGAGACCCGGCCAAACGGGAGTGGCGATCGCACCAGGAGGCCTTTAAGCGGCGGATACCGGTTGCGCAATGCCTTGGCGTCGGATGCCGTTCCAAGCCTCGCTCCAAGTACGTTCTCCTCACCAGGGCGGTATCAGGGGGCCGCCCGCTGGATCGGGCGTGGGATGAGTGTCAGCGACCACCGGTGGGCAGCATGGCCCGTCCGGGGCTCGTTGTACTGATTGACGGAGTGGCACGGGCTTTTGCCGTCGCCCACCATGCCGGTTGCCGTCACCGCGACGCGCATCCGGGGAACATCCTCCTTCGCCAGACAGCTGGAGGCACGTGGCAGGCTGTGTTCACTGACCTGCTGGGTGCCGGATTCAGCCGCCAGCCAGTCGGAATGCCCGTAGCGGCTCGGGTCCTTGCACAATTGGATCAGTACTTCCACCGCTACGCGTCGAGGACGGACCGCACGCGGTTTCTGCGGGCGTATCTGGCGTACCGGCGGGAGCTGGACGCCGACACAGGCACCTTATGCTCACTCAGGACCCTTGCACTGAAGGTGGCGGATGCTTCGCTGAGGCACCGGAAAAGGCAGGCCCTCCGGTGGGACAGGCGTCTAAGGCGTAACGGCAAATACTTTGCCCGGTTCCGACTTGCGGACGGTTGGACAGCCAGGGTGGCTTTGCGGCTGGAACGTCGCCATGTCTTTCCGGAGGCGGCAACACCGGATCGAACGGAGGCCGATTGGCGCAGGATCCTTCGTAGCCTGCTTCGGCACGAAGCTTTCGACAAGGATCCGTCGAATCCCGATGGCATTGTTGTGGAGGGTGTGGCCGCTGGACCATCGATGGCTGTCGGGTTCCTTCAACGGCTGGAGTGGACGCTGAGGGGCTCTGAGGCGAGCAGGCGCTTCGAACGGTGCCACCGGCTGAGACACCGGGACCGCGCCAATCCGCTCATCCTGGGCGTGATGGAACATCGGACGGGGGGACTCATCGATCGTACGCTGCTGTTGACCCCGGAGAACTCGGGGACCGCTGGGTAGGGAAGCGAATCAGGGAGCAAGAGATGGAAGCCAGGATCGAGATCGTCCGTGGCGATATCACCCGGCAGCAGGTTGACGCGATTGTGAATGCGGCCAACAGCTCGCTCTTGGGCGGTG
>CP070718.1:826456-828575 GCA_020350565.1 Phycisphaerales bacterium | reverse complement strand
TTTGTCTTCGTCACCGGGGAGGGTGCCCAGGTAATCCGGAGCGCCGGTGCGGTCCTGGATCGCCTTGAACACCGGTGTCCAGACGTCGGTCTCGTAGTTGCTGTCCCGGCCGTTGAGCACCGCGCAAAGGCGCTCGAAGCCCATGCCCGTGTCGACGTGCTTGGCCGGCAGAGGGGTCAACTTGCCGCCGGCACCACGGTTGAACTGAATGAACACCAGGTTCCACAACTCAATCACCCGCGGGTCACCGGCGTTGACCAGTGTGATGCCGGACTTGTCCGGCGTCAGATCGATGTGGATTTCGCTGCACGGTCCACAGGGCCCCGTCTCACCCATCTCCCAGAAGTTGTCCTTCTTGCCGCCGGGATGAACGTGGTCCGGATTGATGTCCGTGGCGGCTTTCCAGAGTTCAGCGGCCTCGAGGTCGGGCTCCAAGCCTTCCGCCTGATCGCCTTCGAAGTATGTCGCGTGCAACCGTGACTTCTCAATGCCCCACACTTCGGTGAGCAATTCCCAGGCCCACGCAATGGCCTCCCTCTTGAAGTAGTCGCCGAAGGACCAGTTACCGAGCATCTCGAAGAACGTGTGGTGATACGCGTCCTGGCCGACGTCATCCAGGTCATTGTGCTTGCCGCCGGCGCGGATGCATTTCTGCGTGTCAGCGACGCGTGTGTATGGCCTGGAGCCGGCGCCCAGAAACACGTCCTTGAACTGGTTCATGCCCGCGTTGGTGAACATCAGCGTCGGGTCATCCAGCGGAACGACCGGAGCCGAAGGCACGATCGTGTGCTCTTTCGAGGCAAAGAAGTCCAGAAACTGCTGTCTGATTTCTTTCGAGGTCATGGGGCAGAAACTGAAGATTACGAATTACAGGTTACACAAAGAGCTCTTCATCCAGACGGTCAATCGTTCTCTTCTTCGTCGTCTTCCAGGATGGTGGCCGGGACGAAGGCAAGCATGTATCCTTCGAGCATCCGGAGGACCCGGTTTCGAACGGAATCCTGCTCGAGGTCTCGCAGATCTTCCAGGGGCCAAAACGTCGCGAAACCATACGAGGATTCGCTGCCCTGGCTCCGCTCGACAGGCGGATCCTTCCAATCCAGTCCGGCCTCTGCAAACATCGCCTGCACGAGCTGCTGGGGCGACGTTCCCGAAGCCTCGATGGACTCCTCGATCTCCTCATAGATCGTCTCGTCGGAAGTGATGAAACTCACCCGTACCTGAGCGACCTCGGGGATGACCGCCACCTCGAGCCAACAGCATTCGTCCGCCTCGAACAGCGTCGCTTGCACCGCGCCGTCTTCGCTGTCATTGCGTGAGGCATGCCCATACCGATCATCGTGGGCACACGAGTCCTCGATGAAGTCTCGGAATGAAGCCACGATTTCCTGCTGAATCTCTGTCGGCTCTATCATCATCAACCTACCATTACATCAACTGCATAAGAACCGCGCTACGCGTGCCGGCGATCCCGGCAAGCCGGGCTTCGTCGGTGCAGAAGTCCTTCCCTCATCCGCTCCGGTTTACCCCTGTATGTACAAGTCCCGCCACGTCGCGATGCCTGCCGCCCCTCCCTGGTCCTTCACATTTGAGCAAACTGATCAGGGACTTTCTCATCCTCCACTCGGCCCCGCTCGCCGCTACCTTTCCGGGCCGGATCCACCTTGCCCAGGAACCATCTCCTGGCAAGCGTGAAGGGCCTGGCGATCAGGCCGTGAGCTCGAACATACCACGGCTTTCGGTACGAGGCCTCCGAGGCTTCCGGCGAGAGGAGGTCGGGCCTGGTCCGGCGTTTGATCTTCAACAGGTGGTAACGATCCGCCTGCTGGAATCTTCTTCTCAGCCAGCGGATGGGCCACAGCTCGCCGCCCCATCGCTTGGGCCAGTACCAGGCAATCTGGAAGTCGAAGAGGTACGGTCTGCCCTTTTCGTCTACCAGCACGTTCTCGCACTTTTCCAGGTCGACGTAGGCCATCCGCCGCCGATGGATCTCGGAGACCAGCTCTTCGAGCCGATCATGGAACTCGTCGTCGACCTGCTCGCCCTTCTCCAGGGCGTGGCCGTCGATGTACTCCCGGATGACTCCGCATGGCCCCCACCGGCCGACGAAGCGAGGCAC
>CP070718.1:817817-826356 GCA_020350565.1 Phycisphaerales bacterium | reverse complement strand
CAGCCTGATGCACTCGGCCGGGCTTTCCCGGAGGCAGCATTCAGCATGGCATGATGTGTACGGCCAAGTGGGTCAAAGACTCGGCGTTACCGACGCGGTTCAAGGTCGTCTCACGGATCACTTCGTTCAAAGACTCGCTGCGTTTGACTGAGGTCGCAGGGTGTTTTGAAGGACAAAGGAGGAAGGGGTCAAGAGCCCTCAGAGAAGGCTCCTGAAACCATTTTGGGTCAAGCGGCATCATGTGTGTAAACGCTGGCGCGGCTCGCGAACGACCCGGCCCAGCTCCTGAGCTGAAACCGTGACCAGCTGTGCTCGATGGTCATGGCCACGTAGACCATGATCCGATAGGTGGCCTGTTCCCCGCCCGTAACTTCCATCGCCCGGGTTCGGCGTTTGAACTCCTTGTTCAAACGCTCGATAGGATTCGTTGTCCGAATCGTCGCCCAGTACACCGGATCGAACTCGTAGAACGTCAGCAGGCTGTCCAGGTCTCGCTCGATGACCGCGATGGCCCCAGGGAACTGCGTCTGCCAAGTGTCATTCAGCGCGTAGAAGTTCCTGCGTGCTTGGGCCTCGCTGGGGGCGTAGAACACGGCGCTGACCGCCTGGCCGAAGCTCTGGCGATCGCACTTGCGTACCCGTCGCAGGGCGTTGCGTTTCGCATGAACCTGACAGCGCTGGGTCCGGGCGCGTCCAAAGTAGGTCTTGAACACCTCCTCCAGCTTGGGCAGGCCGTCCATGATGCCCAACTCCACCGCAGAAGTGTCCAGCCCGCGGCGAATCAGGTCGTTGAAGACGTCGCCCCACAAGTCCGCGTTCTCCCGGTCGCCCATGGTGACCGACAGCACCTCGAAGCATTCCTGCTCCTCGCTCACACCCAGCACCACGCAGAAGCTCTGTTTGCTGATGCGGTGGTTGATCCGCACCTTGAAGTTGGCCCCATCCACGAACAGGAACTTGAAGCGGCGACCTTTCAGCGAGCGCTGCTGCCAGGCATCCATCTCCTCGCCAGCCCGGGCCACCAGCCGGCTGACCTGCTTGGAGTCATAACGCTGGCCGAAGTGCTTGGCGCTGATACGGCTGATGTCCCGGGTGCTCAGACCGGCCAGGAAGCACTCGGCGATGAAAGCCTCGAACTCCGCGTCCTGGCCCCGACGATCCGGAAGCAACATGCTCTGGAAGGTTCCCTGGCGATCTCGAGGCACTTTCAGCTGAGCCCGGCCCAAGCCGCAGAGATTCAACCGGCGGGGACGATAGCCGTTGCGGTAGTTGCCCTGACCCTCCGAGAGCGGCTCGTATCGCCTACGCTGCAGATGCTCGGTCATCTCGGCCTCCAGGGCGCCGTTGATCCAGGCCTGGGCCTTCTCCAGGAGCCAACGCTTCAGGCTTTTGCGGGCTTTCTCGTTGCCATGTTCCAGTTCGACGGTTAACTTACCCATAGCGGTTTGTCCTCCCACGTGAGTGACTGTTTCCGTTTGGCGACGACTCAGTCTACCCAAAACTCACAAGGCGAACCGCTTTTTTCTGCCCTCCGTTTACACACATATAGCCGCAGAACCCATGGCTGTCACCGCTCTCGTGTTCGGCATCGTCGGCGTTTTCACGTGCCCGGTATTCGGAATCCTCGCTATCATCCTGGGCATCGTGGCCCTGAACCGCACCACCCGGGAGCCGCAAACATACGGTGGCCGCAGCATCGCCGTCGCCGGCATCGCCACCGGCGGCGCCGGAATGGTTGCCAGCATCGCCTGGGTCGCGTTGCTGATTTCCATCCTCCTGCCTTCACTGTCCCGAGCGAGAGAACTGTCCAAACGCTTGGTGTGCGCGGCCAACATGGGATCGGCACGACCTACATGATCTATGCGAACGACTACCCTGATCAGGGCCTCCCCACCTTGCAGCGTCTCGTCGAGCTCGAGTATGTGACGCCCAAGCAGATCACCTGCCCGTCATCAGGCGACCAGCCCGGTGATTGCAGCTACATTCTTGTCCTGAACGCCCAAATGAGTCTGGAAGGCGGCGCCAACACCGTCGTCCTATACGGACCCTTGGAAAACCACGGGGATGAAGGCGGCAACTTCCTCTTCGCCGACGGCCACGTCACCTTCGAAAGGAAACAAGCCTATAAGGAGCTCGTCCAATCCATTAAGCGCGGAGGACCATAGCAAGACAATTACAAATTACGAATTACAAATGACAAAAAAGCCCACGCGGTTGGTATTCTGCTAACAGTCCCCGGCGCCTTCCATCATCCCGGCGCCCCCCCGATTGCATATGCCCGTTGACTACTTCCTGACGCGCCGCACCCTCCACCATCTCTGCCGCGATGCAAAAGTCAATCCGCAATCGTCAATCCGCAATCCGCAATCGACAATCGTCAATCCGCCATCTCCTCACCTGACCGCCCGATTGCACATCGGACAATACTCCACGCCTTCACGCTCTACCGGCACGACCCATCGCCCTTTGCACTCATCGGAGTAGCAGCGGACGGCCTGCCGACCGGTCATTTGATTGCAGTTCGGGCATTGCACCGGAAAATCGTCAAAGCCGAACTTCCGCTTAATCATCCAGTGGTGCATACACCGCTCGTCCGTGCAGATGACGTGAAAGTTCGCGCTTTCGGCGCGCGCCTTCGCCTCTTCAGGCAGCGGCGGCGCGATCGAACCCGCCGCAATCGAAATCAGCCACATCACAATGAGCACGCCCACGCCGTATGTGCAGTAGCGGATGGCCGGCGTCTGCCATAAGAGGATCGGCTCCTCCCGGACTTGCCCGACCCACTCGCCGGCTTGCCGCCGCATCACCGGCCATCGCTCGCGGACAATCAGGAGCCACTCGGAAAACGGATTGGGCTTCTCGTACGCCATCGGCCAATCCCACTAAGAGATGCCTTTATCGCGGTTCGCCGTATTGTAGACCCTCGCGGCAAATGAAGCGACGAACTTCGTCCTCCGCACGCGCCCACGAACACTACAACGTCAGTAACCGTCCGATAAGCCCGCGCGCCACTCGCCCGCACCCTTCGAAGATCGTCAGCGCGCGCTGGTTCCTGTCGAGAGGTAGGAAAGGAATAGGATGCGCAAAACTGGGAGTGGCCGAGGCAGTCGGAAACCGTCCCACACTCGGCCAGCTCCAGGTGGCGCTTCTGGCCTGAGGCCGAAACCGGCCCCTGAGAATGCCTTGGTCGGAAAGAGGGGCGTCGCTTACACCGGCGGGGCGGTCCTGCCGCTTACCGGCCCCCGCAAAGCCGTTTGTCCGACGCCCCTCTCACCCCATAACGACCAATCTGCGCCACTCCACCCGCAATATACGGACGTTAACGTCAGCCGAACAGGATCCTCCGGTAAGCCCTTGATTTGCAAAAACTTACGCACGATCAGCACACGGTGGACACTTGTTCACTATCTGTCCACGACCTCACATCTTCCCATCTGGAGCCTACATAACCCGGAACAAGGCCCCCAGGCGCATCAATACGGGGCGCACCATCGACTCGCCCGCCCGCTAAGACACCCCGATGAACGCCCCCACCGCCGAAATATCACAACCTACACTCGGAACGGAATACTCATAAACAATTGCTATGAAATAGCTTACGATTTCTCACTTTTTGGATTTTCAGCCGCCTCACCGTTTGACACCCCTACCACCGTGTGTTAAATACTGCTCAGGTCATACGGCTGATTTCACAAGAGAACAGAGGCTCATGCGGGCCTTTTCGCAAGCAGGCTTATCTTCTTAAGCCGTGGCGGCTTCCGGGACCGGCATCGACATGTTTCGGCCCCGGAAGTTTTTCTATATGCTCCCCGCACCATGCCTGATCCGGCTCTTTCACCGCATACCGCGTCGCAACCACAACGCGTGATTGCAGAGGCCGCTGTCCTGGAAAACGTCGCGCTCTGCCGCGAGCACTTCAGGCTCCGCGTATTCACGGATCCTTTTCCTCAAGCAGCGCCAGGGCAGTTCGTCCACATCAGTGCCGCGACGCCGGACAACCTTCCTTACGCCACGTTCGATTGGAGCCCCGGACGAACGCCCGACCTTCAGGCATGGAGTCAATCGTCCGCTGCCCCCTTCCTGCGTCGCGCGTTCAGCATTGCGGGCTGTCGGCGTGAGGGAGAGGCTGCGCGGATCGAGGTGATCTACCGCGTCGTCGGCAAGGCGACGGAATGGATGGCCTCCCTCAAGCCGAACGACAAGCTCAGCGTGCTGGGACCCCTGGGCAATCGGTTTCCCATTATCGAAATGAAGCGCGCGGCCTGGCTCATCGCCGGCGGCGTCGGTCTGCCTCCCATGTTGTGGCTGGCCGAGGTGCTGAACCAAGCGAGGAAGACGACAATCGCCTTCTGTGGCGCCCAATCGAAAGACTTGCTTCCCCTTACGGTCGACCCGCGCTCCGCGCCATCGCCAACCGCAAAGAACGCAACCCTCTCCGCGGCGGAGTTCAGCCGGTCGAACGTACCCATCGTGTTGAGCACGGATGACGGAACGATCGGCTTCCACGGGCACGTCGGCAACGCAATGTCCGCGTTTCACAACGCCAATCCCCTAGACCACAACGACCTCGTCATCTACGCCTGTGGCCCGGAAGCGATGCTCCAGTTCGTCGCTGACTTCTCTACCAGGCACAAGATTGAGTGTTATCTCTGCATGGAGCGCGCGATGGCCTGCGGAATGGGAACCTGCCAGTCGTGCGTGGTGCCCATCCGCGATGCGACCGACCCGGACGGCTGGCGCTATCAACTCTGCTGCACGGACGGCCCGATCTTCGAAGCCGGCAGCATCATCTGGGACAAGTGAGCAAGCCGTGTCGCCGCCTCGCCCATCCGAGGGCAATCTCAACGAGGTCGTACCCCCGTTCCTCTTCACGACTTGATGCTACGCCGCTCAGCGCGTAACCTCACCGCCCTTAAACAAGGATGATCACGTGTCCTCTCCGTCGCTCGACATCGGACCACCGCGCAACGACGCGGAGATCGAGGCATACGCAAGGATCATGAGCCAATCGCTCCTGATTCCGCCTCCGGAAGAATACGATTGGCTCAGCCTCCTCGGGCGCGAGAGCTTCAGATTCGCCCGCGTAAACGGCCAGGTGGCCGGCGGCCTCGGCATCATCGAAATGGGCCAGTGGTTCGGTGGAAGAAGCGTGCCCTTAAGCGGCATCACGCTCGTCGGGGTCGCTCCGCACCACCGGGCAACGGGTGTGGCCGCCGCCCTGCTCAAGGCCGCCCTCGACCAAGCCCACGAAAACGATGTGCCCCTTTCCGGTCTCTACCCGGCTACACAACCCGTCTACCGGCGACAAGGCTACGAAAGGGCCGGCTGGCGAACGCTTTACAGCCTGCCGCTGAACATGATCGACGTCCGCGACCGGAGTCTATGCGTTCGTCCGATCGAGGAGGCCGACCACGAAACGCTCCACGCTCTTTATCGGTGGGAGGCACAGCAAACCGCGGGTCATCTCGATCGCAGTGCGTGGCTCTGGAAGAGAGTGTTCGAACCGCGAGGCCAGAAGACGTACGGATACATCGTCGAACGGGACGGCGTTGCCGAAGGATACGTCGTTTTCCTGCAGGAAAAGGAAAAGGAGGGCTATTACACCTATGACCTCGTCGTGACCGATCTGGTCGTCAAGACCGTCGACGCCGCCAGACGGATGCTCACACTGTTTGCCGACCACCGGTCAGCGGCCCGCAATCTGAAGGTGCGCGGCGGTGCGGCTCCTCCCCTGTTGTACCTGCCCGCCGAACAAGCCTTCAAAATAGCGGAACGTCTGGATTGGATGTTGCGCATCGTGGATGTGAAACGCGCATTGGAACACCGCGGTTATCCTCCCGGCGTGTCCGTTACCGTCCATCTGGACGTGCGGGACGACGTGTTGCCGCACAACAACCGGCGCTTCGTGCTGGAAGTGACGGGAGGCCGTGCGAACGTGCACGAAGGCGGCACCGGCCGCGTCCGGTTGGACATCCACGCTCTGGCACCCATCTACAGCGGCTTCTCGAGCCCGGCGGAACTGCACAGCGTTGGCTACGTCGAGGGCCCAGAGGATGACCTCGCCGCCCTTTCGTCGGCCTTTGCCGGCCCGACACCCTGGATGCCGGAGATCTTCTAAGCGAACAAGGCGCTACGGCAGACGCGTCGGACCATCGACTTCGACGATAAGCCGGGACCGGACAAGATCAGAATCGTCGACCACGGCCGAGGCTTTCGCTTATCCGCCGCGTCGAATTCGACGGTTTCCCTGATCGCGCCTTCCCACTTGACCTCCGACCTGCCCTCGCGGCCTTTCACGTAACGCACAGTCTCAGACTCAACGAGTCGCTTTCCTGTTACACAGCCGAACGTCGCCAATGGACCGTGCGCGACCAGGCGTCCCTTTTCTGAGCCGGGAACGCAAGCGACCGATGGCTGCCCCCGCGTTGGCGGTTTAAACTCGGATGGGTAGCACCGGATGGCGCGCGGTGGTTCAGAAACGGGACTGCGCCACCGGTCGTTCCATCCTTCGCTCGGCCACGCCGTATGCCACGCCGGCCCGTCCTATAAACGGCACACGTCGACCCATTGAACAGGCCGCACACACCGCATAATCCCCAACTCGAAAAACGGATGAATATAATCCGAATATATCGCGTCCGGTAGCCCGACTTTTCATGCCGGGACCTCTTCCCCAGCCGTCCTCCTCACGTGCACATCGACCCGCGATCATATTGCGTCTCCTGCAGGACACATTCACCACGAAACACCGCCATAACCGCTTCATTTCGCCTGCTCGGGCGTTTCAGAAAGGCCGCCTTCACAACGCCCCTTTCAGTCAACAGACTCCTCCCTTCAACGCCTGAGCCACAACTCGAGAATGTGCCGCAGACGCGACGGCGTTGAATCGATTAGCACATTTCGATATGCTGTACTCTTCTGGGGCAAGGTGGGCGGACTTTGGGGTCTTTACATGCCAAAAAGCCGCACAAGCCACACGAAAATCAGGACGATGTCGGACCACTAAAGGAGTTAACGATGACGAAGTATCGTAATGGCGCATTGAGAAGCTTAGGGCTGACCTGCGCGGTCGGCCTGGCGGCCGCGTGGGCCTTCTCGCCCGCAAGCACCTTGGCCGCCAGCCGCGTGGTGCTCTGCGAAGAATTCACCAACACCGGGTGAGGCTACTGCACCTACGTCGGTCAGGCGTTGGACATGTTGCTGAACACTTATCCGGACACTCTCGCGCTCGTCCAGATCCACATCTCAGACTCCTACCAGACTTCCTGGGGGAATTCGAGAGCCGGCTTCTACGGTGTCTCCGGCACGCCCACAAGCTGGATGGACGGCATCATATCGTTGGTCGGCAGCTATGGGACCACTTCCGCGGATTACAACTGGTATCGCGGCAATTACCTTTCAAGAGTCGCCGTGACCACGGACATCACCATAGAACTTGGCGGAAACCAGATCAGTGGCCCCACCTATCAGGTTACGGCCACCATCTGTATGGAAGGCGGCGGCTCGGCCAGGAATATGCGCATCCACATGGTGCAAGTACTGGATCATTGGCCGCCCTCACCCACTTACCATCGCAATGGCTTCAAACAGGCCGCCAGTTACGAGACCATTTACCTGACGCCAGGCAACTGCGAACAGGTAACCAAAACTTTCACCTTCGACTCGACGAGCTGGGCGAACCAGGACGACATCAAGATCATCGCCTGGGCTCAGAATACCTTGAGCTCCGCGCCGTCCGAGGCCTATCAAAGCGCGATTATGACGTGGCCCTTCCCGCCCGCCCAGGCGGTAAACGACGACTGCGAGAACTATCTCGAGATCAGCGACGGCTCCCACACCAATTCGACCGCGCTCGCAACCAACGACGGGTCAGCCAGTTGCGGCCTGTCGGACACGGCGCCTGATGTGTGGTATGCCTACACGCCGAACGCCGGCGGTATCCTCGAGATCGACACGTGTGGCTCGACTTACAATACCGTGCTGTCCGTCCACACCTTCTGCCCGGGGACCGATGCCAACGAGCTGGAATGCAACGATGATGACGACTCGTGCGGCGCGGGCTCACCCCAGTCGGCCATCAGCATGCCGGTCACCGTCGGCACGCCCTACCTCATTCGTGTTTCGGGCTATGACGGCGACTCCGGTGACTTCACCCTGAACGTCACCGGCCCCTACGACGACACGCCACCTTCGCCCGACCCGATGTATTTTGATGTCATGCCGACCGCGCTCAGCGAAACGTCGGTGACCATGACGGCAACCACGGCAACCGACGCGGACACCGGCCCCGTCGAGTATTTCTTCGAGTTCGTCAATGTTCAGTCGCCCGGTGGGCACGACAGCGACTGGCAGTCCTCCACCGAATACGTCGACAGCGGTCTTCTGACCAACGTATTGTACGGTTATACGACCCGCGCTCACGATTCCGTCATACCTGAGCCGAACGAGACGACGCCCTCGGACGTTGCCACCGTGGCTACCTTCATTGAGACGCCGCAGTCGGCACCGATCGTGATGACGGCGGACACAACGGTCGATT
>CP070718.1:815281-817717 GCA_020350565.1 Phycisphaerales bacterium | reverse complement strand
GTGATGCTGGAGAGCCGCGAGTTGTAGTCTGCGATCTCCGCCAACGGCACCAGCGCTTGCACCACGGTCAGATTGCCGGGGAGCATGTCCTGCCCCAGCGGCCGGCCGCGACGCGACGCCAGATCCCCCGTGATGTCACCAACGTTCTCTGAAGGCACCGTGACTTCGATCTTGACGATCGGCTCCAGGATGACCGGTTTCGCCTTAGCGAACGCCTCCTTGAAAGCCCCGCGACCGGCGATCTGAAAGGCGATGTCCTTGCTGTCCACCGGGTGGGTCTTGCCGTCAACCAGCTCGACCTTGACGTCCACGACCGGATAGCCGGCCAGCACGCCTTCGGCCATCTGCGCACGGATACCCTTGTCGACGCTGGGGCGGAATGCCTGGTCGATTGAACCGCCGAAGATCTTGTCGATGAACTCGTATCCCTCGCCGCGCTCGGCCGGTAGCAGATTGATAAAGACGCGCCCGAATTGACCCGCCCCGCCGGTCTGCTTCTTGTGCGTGTACTCCACGTTATTGACACGAGCGGTCACCGTCTCGTGGTACGGGATTTTCGGCGGGCGCGTTTCGAGCTTGAGGTTGTACTGCTTGGTCAGCCGATCGAGATAGGTCCGCAGCTGGGCATCTCCCATACCGTGGATGACCATTTCGCCGCCCGTGCCTCGATCCATGTAAAAGCAGGGATCCTCCTCCTCGCACTGCTTGAAGCCGGCGGCCACCTTGTCGGCATCGCCCCGCGCCGTTGACTGCACCGCAAGCGAGAACATCGGCTTGGGGAACTTGGGCATTTCGATTCTGCCGCCTTTGTCGGCAAAGACGGCGTCGCCGACGTTGAGGTCGAGCTTCGCCAGACAGATGATATCGCCTGCGACGCCCGCCTCGACCTCCTTCTGCTCTCCACCGAGCATGCGCAGCGGATGCCCGGGCCTCATGCCCTTCGTCTCGCCCTCCTTCTTGATCGACATGTCGCTCGTCAGCTTCCCGGAGAACACCCGAACACCCAAATACTTGATGTGGCTCCGCGGATCGGAGCTCACCTTGAAAACCTGACCAATAAAGGGACCGTCTTGCTTCGGTTCGATGTCTTTCTCTTGCTCGCCGACGGTCATCTTTCGCCGCTTGCCCACGACCGGACTCGGGCAGAAGGTTTCCAATGCATCCAACATCTCCGCGATGCCGGCGTCGCCGCAGGAATTCGTGAAGAAGACAGGCATGAACTCGCCGCGCGCCACGGCCTTGGCCGCTGCCGCCTTCGTCTCCCCTTCCGATAGCTCACCACCGAAGTACTTCTCCATCAGCTCATCGTCGGCCCCGACCACGGCTTCGATGATGCCCGTATGCGCCTCCTCGACACTGCCGAAATCAGAGTCGCCCGACTCATGGGCGAAGCAATCGATCACACCCTTGGCACCATCGCATGGAAGGTTGAGCGGCACGCACTGCTGGCCGAACGTCTCTTGGATCGCAGACAGTACGCTGGCAAGATCGACGTTAGCCGCGTCGATGTGGTTGATCACGAACCATACGCCGAGACCGAACTCCCGGGCGCGCTCGTACATCTTGCGCGTATTGACCTGGATCCCCGCGGGCGCCGACACCACGACCACCGCACACTCTGCGGCCGATAACGATGCGATCGCCTCACCGACAAAGGCGAGGGAGCCGGGCGTGTCGATCAGGTTGGCGTGGACGCCCTTGTGCTCGAGGAAGCAGAGTGCCGAGTGCTGGGAAGAGCCCCTCTCCTTCTCCTCATCCGTGAAATCCAGTATGGATGTCTTGTCTGCGACGCTCCCCAGCCGGTTGGTCATGCCCGCCTTGTGCAGCAAAGCTTCCGCCAGCGAGGTCTTTCCCGCACCGCCATGTCCAACGAGAGTCAGGTTCCTGTACTTGTCGACGTCGTAGACAGCCATCAATCGCTCCTCATTCGCACGCTGGGCCCTTGCTCCCGGCCTACCTCTGGGATTCCCGAGATTCGGCGGCCGTGGCGAAAACGCCGCATATTAGCGGATTCCTCGCTTAGTGGCTACGTTCGCGAACCGGGATTCCGCCGCGGGATGGACCGCAACAGCAACTGGCACCAATCGCCGGTCGTCGGCGGCCACATCCCTGGCGGGCTACTGCGACCAGGGCAGATCTGCCCCAAACCACGCTTCCGTTGGCCGGGTGTGAGGGGCTACAATTGGACGAGGACTTCCTAGGCGGAGGAACCCTTGGAAGCGGGCTGCCAGATGGCCATTTTGCGAAGGATTCAAGCTCAAGTGATACCCTTCTCACAGCCAACCAAGGCCGCGAGCGCTAACGCCGGATCAGTTGCCCCGTCCCAGTCAGTGATGACGGCCACCTTCAGCTACATCGCGGACGGGCGTGCCTCGGAGCCCGCTTCGGCGGAGCAGGAGTCAACGGCCAGTGTCGCCCACGGCTGGGTGCTGAAGC
>CP070718.1:810949-815181 GCA_020350565.1 Phycisphaerales bacterium | reverse complement strand
GCTCGTGCTGGAGGAAGAGCGCGTCCGGGTGGAAGAACTGTCCATCTCGGAATATGAGAGACTGCCGCAGATCATCAACGAGTTCGCGGCGCAGATCGAGGAAGTCGGAATGAATCCGTTCAAGGATTAGGGAGCGTTCGCGGAATGCCAGATGCGTATCGCGTAAGACCGGACAGGGAGTTCCTCGATCACATCCTCGACGGGGGCGGCGCGGATCTGAAGAAGTGCTTCCAGTGCGCCACCTGTTCGGTAGTCTGCGAGCTGTGCAGCGGGCGGGCGGTCTTTCCCCGGAAGGAGATGATCTGGGCGCAATGGGGCCTGAAGGAGAAGTTGGCGGCGGACCCCGACGTGTGGTTATGCCACCAGTGCAACGATTGCTCGACGCGATGTCCGCGCGGGGCCCGTCCGGGAGACGTGCTGGCGGCGGTGCGACGGGAGGCCGTGCAGCACTACTCCGTTCCCCGGTTCCTCAGCGTGTGGGCGAATTCGTTCGCACACCTTCCGGTGATGCTGTTGATACCCGTTGTGCTGCTGGTTCTGGCGCTGTTGTTGCGCAGGCCACTCGAAGGGGTTGAAGCATTGTCGGGCGTGCTCGGCCTGGCGGATCATCACGGGTTCTACGCGGACCTGTTTCCTCACTGGCTCCTGATCGGGTTCTTCTCGCTCTTCACGGGCCTGGCGTTTGTTGCGGCCGTGGCCGGTGTGGTCCGTTTCTGGCGGGCGATGAAGGCTGCGGACGTGGCGTCGGGAGGATATGCGCCGACGTCCGGGATCATTCCCGGCCTGGGGCGCACCCTCAAGACGATCTTCAGTCACGACAAGTTCAGCAAGTGCGAACGCCACGGGGGGCGGCGGTGGGTGCATCTCGGGTCCTTCTACGGTTTCGCAGCGTTGTTCGTGGTCAGCGCCTGGGCGGTGGTGGCCCTGTACATGATCAATCCGCTGATCACCAACGATTTTGTCTACCCGTTTCGGTTCTGGAACCCGTGGAAGATACTGGCCAACGTGGCTTGCATCGCTCTGATCATCGGGTGCATCAAGGCCATCGTGGACCGGAAGCGGAGCCCGGAGTCCTCCGGAGCCAGCACTTCGTTCGATTGGATTTTCGTGTGGCTGCTACTGAGTGTGGCGGTCACGGGTTTGCTGACCGAGGTATTCCGGTTTGTGGCCGATCCCGGAGTGTACGGCGACGAGCACGCGGTGTGGACAGGTGTGCAGTACGTGGCCTATGCCATCTACTTCGTCCATCTCGTGCTTGTGTTCGACTTGTTGGTGTATCTGCCGTATTCGAAGTTCGCCCACATTCTCTACCGGACGGCGGCTCTGGTTTACGCGGAGCACACCGGTCGGAGCCGGGAGGTCGTGCGGGCGGCGTTGCCGGAGGTCGAAGTACGGCAGCAGGATGAGCAAGGAGCCGAACAGGTGGTCGAGGCTGCTTGACGGAGGGTTGCGGCCGAGCGTAAGGGCGGAGTCATGGACCTGATCACGGTCACCAGGAAGTGCGGTGTGGCGTTCGACATCCGCGTACGCGGGCATGAGGTTACCAGCGACCTGTCCGCAAAGGACGGTGGCCGGGATGAGGGCCCTTCGCCGGTGGAGCTGCTGGGCGGCTCCCTGGGCGCGTGCGTGGCCATGATGGTGCAGGGATACTGTGAGAGACACGGCTACACTGACGGCGATGTCGGCGTCAGCCTCACCCTGGAGCTGGCGGACGGCCCCAAGCGGGTGGGGGGAATCGTGGTCGACGTGGAGCTGCCGGAGGGGGTTCCCGAGGACACGAAGGAGGTCATCCGGCGCATGGCCGAGCGGTGCCCTGTCCATGAGACGCTTCGGGACCCACCACGCGTGGACATCGAAGTTATGTGAACGGAGACTACGTCATCAGATGAGCGTCTGAGCGTCTGAGCGCGAAGCGCTGGTGTGAGAAAGGAAGAATCGGATGGAACAGAAAGAGTACGGCGGCAAGATGATCGAAATCGACGAGGACGGATTCATCCAGGATCCGGACGCGTGGGATGAGGGCGTGGCCAAAGATCTTGCCAAGACAGAAGGTGTCGAGGAGATGACCGCGGATCACTGGAAGGTGGTCAATTACCTGCGGGAGTACTACCTCGAGTTCAACATGGCGCCGATGATCCGCAAGCTCTGCAAGACGACGGGCTTCAAGCTGAAAGAAATCTACGATCTGTTTCCCAGCGGCCCGGCCAAGGGTGCCTGTAAGGTAGCCGGGCTGCCCAAGCCGACCGGTTGCGTGTGATTCATACACTGCGCGGTCATCCAACATGTAGTCGCGGGCCGCACTGGACCGGAGAGCGAACTGAAGTGTATCGGCCGGCAGGTGGGGCACCGCGGACCGGCGGGTCCATGCAGGGGGCTGGAGGATGAAGTTCGGGGAACTGTTGCGTGAAAAGACCGATGCCATCGTGCAGAGATGGTTCGCGGACGTATCGGCAACGTACCCGGGGGACACGGCTGTTGCTTTCCGGCGGCAGAAGGATCCGTTCGGCAATCCGGTAGGTCACAGTCTGCGCGTGGGAACGCGACGGATCTTCGAGGCTCTCCGCGACGGGGTCGATGCCGCTGAGATGGAGCCCTACTTGCGGGACATGGTCAAGATCCGGGCGGTGCAGCAGTTTTCCGCCTCGCAGGCGGTGGGCTTCGTCTTTCGTCTGAAGGAGGCGGTTCGAGCGGAGCTGGGGCAGGCGGTCGAGGATCCGCAGTTCATGTTCGAGTTGGCTGAGCTCGAGAGGCGGATCGATCGGGTGGCCCTGGCCGCGTTTGACGTTTTCGTGGAGTGCCGGGAGCAGGTCTGCGAGCTACGGGTCAACGAGGTGAAGCGCAGCGTTTCATGGCTGCTGGAGAAGACGAACGAGCGGCGTTTCGATCGGGAGTCGCCCCGGAGCAATCTGGGGTAAGCAGTACGATGCACATGAACGCGAGCCAAGAGGAACTCCGATGAAAGTCCTGGTACCGCTGGTGATCGTGGGCCTTCTTTTTTTGCTGGGCCTGCTTGGCGCGGCACCGGGGCTGGGGTGGGTTTTCGGAATCGTGTTTCCTTACTTGGCCCTGTTGTTGTTCATCGGCGGCCTGATCTACCGCGTCATGGGCTGGGCGAACGTGCCGGTTCCGTTCCGCATTCCGACGACGTGCGGGCAGCAGAAGTCGCTCGATTGGATCAAGCAGGACAGGCTGTCCAACCCGCACAACGGACTTACGGTCGTAGGGAGAATGGCCCTGGAGATTCTCTTCTTCCGCTCGCTGTTGAAGAACACGAAATCGGACTTGGTGGAAGGCGGCAGGGTCGTCTACGGAACCGATCTGTGGCTCTGGCTGGGGGCCATGGTGATGCACTGGACATTTCTGGTGATTCTGATCAGGCACCTCCGCTTCTTGACGAATCCGGTACCCGCGTTCGTGACCTTCGTGGAGAGGGTGGACGGGTTTCTCGAGATGGAGGTTCCGATTCTGTACGTCACCACGGTCCTGTTCGTGGTGGCCGCAGCCTACCTGCTGATCCGGAGGCTGGCCTCGGCCCAGGTGCGGTACATCTCACTGGCGAGCGACTACTTTCCGCTTTTTGTGTTGTTGGGGATCGGCCTCAGCGGATTCTGCCTCAGGCACGTGGCCAAGACGGACCTGTCCAGCGTCAAGGAACTGACGCTGGGATTGGCGCGTCTGGCCCCGGTGGTTCCCGAGGGGATCAGTCCGCTGTTCTATGGGCACCTGTTTCTGGTCTGCGTGCTGCTGGCCTACTTTCCGTTCAGCAAGCTGGTCCACATGCCGGGCGTGTTCCTGAGCCCGACGCGGAACATGGCCAACAGCAATCGGAGGGTCCGGCACGTCAATCCGTGGGACTACCCGGTCAAGGTGCATACGTATGCAGAGTATGAGGACGAGCTGAGAGGCAAGATGAAGGCGGCCGGGATTCCGGTCGAGAAGGAATAGCGATGCCGACGCCGACGCCGGACGAACCTGCCTACTACAAGCGGGATGACCTGCTGAAGGTGGATTACCGCCCCCCCAAGACGGACTGGATGGACACGCCCGTGGACCTCCGGCGGGGCACGTACATTTATCCTGGAAAACCCAAGAACCTTCGCGTCCTGGACCTGCCCAACGCGAGGGAATGGGCCATCACCGATGAGGACTGGAAGCTTCCGGAGGGTTGGAAGAGGACCGTTTTGGAGGGGATGGCCGAGCGGCTGAGCAAGTACCGTTCTTTTAAGCTCTTT
>CP070718.1:802214-810849 GCA_020350565.1 Phycisphaerales bacterium | reverse complement strand
GTAGCAGCGGCCGGAGCCGTCGCTGTCCGACGTGGGCTCGTCATACGAACCGTCGGTGGACGGGATGGTACGCTCCCACGCACCAGTGATCAGACTCGGATCGTTCTCGACGGTCCAGCCCTGATCGGTCTCGAAGTCGTCATCGAAGATGTCGATGAAGGTCCCCACGAAGGCGACGAACGGCAGCGCTGCACCGCCCGGAGGCGCGTACACCACGCCGGTCACAGCCCCTTCAGCGCTGAAATAGAACTGCGGCGTATCGCCACAGGCCGGGGCCGGCAGCGTGCCACGCCACAGCTCACCGGCGATCTGTACAAGATCAACCTCGTGCCACGCACCGTCGTCGTAACGGTAGTGGAGCAACGCGGAGCCCTCCACCAGCGTGTCGTCCCCCTCGAAGATCTCGATGTCGACGTCGGTGGACACGCCGGGCGGCAGGAAATCAGGCGGCGGCTGCGGCAGGTGCAGCGTCAGTGGGGTGAAATACGGCGCGTAGTCATTAGTCAGCATCAGCTCGTCAACCACGATGCGCCCTTCATTGGAGCCCCACGACGGGCCGCAGTCGAAGCGGACCGCCACGATGTCCGTCAGGTCCAGTCCGGAACCGTTGGTCAAAAAGTCCGTCGGACGGATTCGGATGACCTCCAGCTCATTATGCCAGCCGCCCTGCCGATCGTACGGTTGCTCGAGCCCGCCGCCATAGGCCCCAATGTTGATCGAACTTGTGGTGCCGCTGCCGTCACGCAGAGTCACGCTGAAAGTCAAATCACCCATATACTCGAGCGTGTAGGGGTGCCGCGTGCCCTGCGCGGCGCGGAAAGAGAGATACAGATCATTCGAGAAGTCGCGCTGCTCCGGAATGACCTCCCACTCGTAGTAACGGTCCGTTCCGTTCCAATCGAACACAACGCCGCGGCTGGTGTCCCCGTAGGAGGCGTGAGTGGTGCCATTGAAGGGATCGCTAGGCGTCCAACTGAAGTCACTGTTGAGGTCGTCCAAGTTGTCCTCGAGCACGTTTTGCACGGTGAAGCTGACCGAGCCGCCGGAGCTGCTGGTGTACAGAGACTCCCCCGTCTGGTAGTCGTCGATGAAGAAGTTTCCGTCGTCGGCACCGTTGCGGTATTCATTGGTGACAACGATGCAGGGATCGGACGTATCGACACCGATCGGATGGAAGCGCTCATACTGCCGCCAGAAGAAGTCCGTCGCCGGAATGTTGCCTTCGGCGTAGTACTTGATGAGCGGCACGAAAAGGCCCAACTGAATCAGATGCGTGTTCTCCCGTCCGATCGAACACGGTCCCTCGAACCAGCTCGGCTCCTCCGGGCCGTCATGGAACCAGGCGTGCCCGGTGCCCTGCAGGATGGTTGACATCCGGTATTTCGTCGCTCGATCGTGTTGGAGGAAGGTCTGCGTCGCCTCGGAAGCCGGTGACCCGCTGATGTCCGTGTCGCCTGCGGCCGTCCACAGATGGAAGCTCGCGTGATGCGGAGTCGCCTCGTCTGGCCCACCGGAAGCATTGGGCAACATCGAGCTGATTAATACGATGTTCTCCGGCGTGTAGTGGGTAGGCGTGTATTCGCCGTCCATGAGGCTGTCAAAGGCACCCACGACCCCCATGCCACCGAGGCTGTGACCGATCCAGATGATCCGGCTGGAATCAATCTTCCCGTCAACCGCCCCGTCGGCGATCGAAGCCTGCAACTCCAGAACCGCGTCGGTATGCCCCAGCGTGCAATCCGGGGGGCCGTAGCAGTTCTGATGGGATACCACGATGTACCCGTACGAGGCCATGTGGTAGCCAATGTGGTCGTACCATTGGTAATTGTGACCACCCCCGTGACCGACGAGGATCAGCGGCAGGGGTTCCATCGCGGCGATGTCTGTAGGGTAATACATCACCTCGTTGGTGTAGCTGGCGGGGATGCCGAAGATCGGGCCGACGCTGTACGGCGGGACCTCCGTGACCGCCAGCGGCCCCGGCTGCGTCGTGTCGTGTACCACGTACAACCCCGCCTCACGGCTGAGGCCGTCGATGTAGTCGCCGTCGTCCAGCTCACCGTTCTGATTCATGTCCAGTACCACGTCGTAGCCGTGACCCAGACCCGTGAAATCACCGGTCGCGGGGACGAACACGGCGCTATCGAGGTCGTACGGATCGGTCACCGTGAAGGTGTTCTCCTGAATCGTCGTCCCGCCCAGCGACACCGTCAGCGGGCCGTCCGGCGTCACGTCCGCCAGCGTCGGATCCGCCTGCCACGCACCCGCCGACTTCGCCTCCGTAACGTGGATGTCCGCCGTCTTGCCGACAACCTCCGGAAAACGGATGGGGTCGATCGCGACCTCAACCGTGGCGTTCTCATTGAACGCCTTGACGTACTCGAAGTACGGATACTCGCTTAACGAGTTGCCGGCCAACTGTGTGGGCGTGATGACCGTCGGCTCAAACGGACCCGTGAAGGCCACCTGGAGGCCGCCAAAATCCAGCAGGTCGACCCGATCGTCGAGGTTCCCGTCAAACGGCTCGCATCCGGCCGGCAGGGGAACCGCGGGCCCGCCAAGACACGCGGGAAACTCCTGATAATCATCCAGATCCACGTCGCCGTCGCCATCCCAATCGAAATCCCCACCATACGCTGCGTTTGCCGCCGTCAGGAGCAGAAGCAAAGCCAAGATGACTGTGAGATAGTTTTTCAAGGCACCGCCCTCCTGGAATGAGTTGCACCTACAAGATGCCCTCCGATGCATCTCGTGTAGGAATCGATTCCCCTCATAGCCTCACAAGAAACGATGACGTCCATTGCCGTGTGCGTTCCGGGGCAAAGCCCCGAAAGCGACATCGTCAAGACAACGAAAGCCCGTGGCCGTAACGCCCCGTCAAAGTAATGCGTGGCATTCGGACGAAAACATGTGGCCCGGTCGTCTCCGGCTGGATCTTCGCAGCCGCTTAAAAAGTGTGTTCCGGCTGCCATCGGCCGGAGCTTCAAGCCCAGGAACGCGGATTGCGTCGCCGCGCTGTGGCTGTTTCCACGGATTGTTCGCGTCGCTTGCTCCTTTCCGCAGAAATGCTGGCTTGATCCGAGATCCCCATCTGGCGGATGTTCAACCGCCATTCTACCACAACAGCCTCCCCCATCCAAGGGGAAATCACTCACCGCATGGGCCCGCAAGCCGCGTATGGTCAATCTGCTCCGGTTTGCCTGATGAGCTCTTTGCGGAACTGATAGGCACAGGGGTCGTAGCCGAGGGCTTCCCAAAACTGGTGCGTTCCCTGGCGGTGCAGATCGGAGCTGAGCTCGATGGCGCGGCAGCCGCGCTCGCGTGCGACTTGTTCGGCATACTCAACGAGTTGCCGGGCGATGCCTTCTCTTCGGTGGGTCTCGTTCACGATCAGATCTTCGATGATCATCGCCCAACCGCGGTGAAAGAGCGTCCGGCGGAACGTGAGATCGAGTAATCCAACTACGCCGACGGCGCCGTCCTCCTCAGCCAGGAGGATCCGAGCGTTCGAGTCTTCCAGCAGGTCGCAGAAGACCGTCCGCATACCGTCCACAATCGTGCGATCTTGATCACCGCGCGGCTTGAGGGCCGGCCAAAGCTGCCAGAACAAAGGCAGGCAGGCTGGAAAATCCTCGGCACGGGCGTCACGGATGTGCACGACTTGTTCTCCCGCGCGCATCGTATCAGAAGGTCCGTTAACGCTGCAACTACGGTGCGTCTCGGTTGCGTGGTATGCCTTCAACCAGTCATGCCCTGACGTGAGTGCTCATGGCAATGTGCTTCAAGGCCATCCAGCATGCCGATCCGCGATTCCGTACCAACGAATCGGGACAACGTCGCGTGAGATCGAGCCATCCTGGCAGAGGAACAGCCGATACACGTACGCCCACGCGCCCGGATGACGACAGACACTTACCGCAAGCATGAGGCCTGCGCGCGCAGACCGCGATCGACACGCATACGCCTCCGCATGTCCGCAGACGTCAAGGTCCGTTAAGGGCCTGCCGAAGCAGCCGCCGGGACACTGCGAAGTCGATTCCCGTCGATGGACTGCCGGGTCGCACGGAGACCGTCCCGGGCTCGATGAAGGTGGGCCAGGCTCCGCACAAGTCCCCGAACTCACAAATCTGTCCGTCGTCGTCGTGATCGGTGCCGGCCAGGATCGCGTAGTCTCCGGCCGGCAGATTCGTGAAGGTGTATTCGAAGTCTCGCCCCTCGTCCGTGTCCACAGCGGCAATCTCATCGTTGGTCGCCCGGTCAATGGCGATCACCGTCAGGTGCTCCGTCAGAGTCTCCACCTCACCAACGATCGCAATCACATCGATGTCGGCTGCTTGCCCCTCGTCGGCCACTACGCGCACAAACCCGCGAAGAACGCCATCCGGCTGATCGGACCGGAAAACCGTGACCACAATCTCGTCGGCGTTGGTGTCAGCCGACGTGCTCCCCCGGGTACCGGCGCGCAGCCAGCCTTCCCCGGCAACGTGCTCAACAACAACCGAAGACACGGTCAGGAACCCGCCTCCCGCATTGAAGACGCGAACGCGCAACTCGTTGCGGTCCGCGCCGAAATCGAGGGACTCCGTGCTGAGCGACAGGATCGGGCTCGACTCGGGCGTGATGCCAGCGCGCCGACGCGCTTCCCGGACCGCAGCGGCCGCATCCACCCGGCCGAAGCCGAACTCGTCGTCACGCCCCTCATCGCCAAGATCGGTGGCCGTGGATTCGAGGATAGCCCGAATTTCGTTCGCGGACAGAAGGGGGTTGGCCGCCATCACCAGAACGGCCACGCCGGCGACATGGGGCGCCGCCATACTCGTCCCGCTGGCGATTTCGTACCGCAAGTTGATGCCACTGGTGAAGTCCCTCGCACCCGTGCTGAGCACCCCGTCGGGAAGGCCGTCACCATCGAGATCGTACCCGTTGAAACCGCCGGGAGCGGCCAGGTCGATCGTCGGGCCGAAATTGGAATACAGCGCGCGCTCGAGAAGCCCGTCGACGGCCGACACGCTGATCACCTCCGGCACGGCAGCCGGATAACCCGGCGTCGCAGAGAAGTCGTTGCCGGCTGCCGCAACGAGCAGAACACCCGCTCCGGAAGCAGCACGGATCGCCTCCTCCTCGACCACCGATGCAGTCGGTCGGGTGAAGCTCAAGTTGATCACCCGCGCGGGAGTCTCGGGGACCGATCCCGACACGTTTGGCAAACCGGCCGCATAACGGATCGCCTCCGCGGCATCGAAGGCGGTCCCGCCGTCTACGCCGAATGCACGAAGAAGCATGACCTTCGCCTGCCATGTCACCCCGGCTACGCCTCGCGCGTTGTTGGTGGCCGCCCCGATTGTTCCTGCAACGTGTGTTCCGTGAAATGAGCTGAGTCCGGGCCCGCCTGCCTGATCTCCAGGGTCCTCCGGGTCCGGATCGCGCCCGTCGCCATCGCGTGCCCGCTTTGCATCGCTGATGAAATCATAGCCGCCGATCAGGCGATCTTTCAGATCGGGATGCGCGCTGACGATGCCCGTGTCGATCACCGCCACCACGATGTCATCGCTGCCAACCGTGAAGTCCCATGCCTGCGGCAGGTTGATCACCGTGTAGTGCCATTGCAGGTTGTAGAACTTGTCGTTCGGGATCCGCGAGACCGCGCCAAGAAAGTTGCACTCGGCAATCCGCACGCCCTGATGCACGCGCAGTTCACTCGCCAAGCGTTTGGTTTCCTCCCCCAGGAGCGCTCCATCCACCGAGTCGGAGTTGGCCAACCGTACGCGCAACACGCCGGATGGCGATTCGTCCACGACGCGCAGGCGGTGGGCCCGCAGGATCGAGCTTCGCTCCTCGATCGGGACGTCCTCTTGGAACACGACAAGCAGCTCCCCGGGTACGAAGGCACCCGCTTCAGCAGCAACCGGCGTATCGACCCGAGAAGAACGCTCGAGCTCATGGACCGCGTGCCGTGTTCTGGCACCGTTCAGACTGGGCGCCGAGCGCGGTCGCAACGGCGCCGATGATGATGCTGCAATGTCCAACTGATAGGTCGCTGCGCCGTTGGCGGCGCGCACCACCACAGCGAAGGCATCCGTCACGGCAAACGAGCCGACTTCGGGGTTGTCCTTCGTCTCATGACAACCGGCATAAAGGGGATCATTTCCGCCCTCGGGTGCGCAGGCGAAGTTGACGAAATCGTGCAACAGCAGATCAAGATCGGCCACACCATCGCCGCTTGCTTCAAATGACAGCGTACATGACACCTCGAGCGGTTCGCCGGCCACGAACTCGAAGACATCCATACCGTCAGCCGCCGGTGCCGATATGTCTCCGAAAATCGTGATCTCGTCGCCGGCCTCAAGCCGCGCAACGAACTGGGGCTGATCCAGGTCGTCATTAAGCTCCTGTTCGAGAACGAACGAGGGGATTGGCCCAGACGGAATGATCAGCCTTCCCGAAATGGCACTGTCCGCGCCGTCTCCTACCGCGTCTGGCGGAGAACAGCCGGGAGCGGCCAGCACGGGAATACACAAAAGCCATCGGCCAAACCGCTTCTTCATGGCGACATCCCCCGCACGCGTCGATACTTCATGGGCTGATCAGCAGAACGACCGACCTTGCCTTGACCTTGCAGGACGACGAACGCAAGGCAACCTCCTTGCCCGGCTCGCGAACATCATCAGGCGGTTCCCGACCCGTGTCCACGACGCGCCGCCACCGCATCGATCCGCTGGCTTGAATCGTGAAGTTCACGTCATCTGAGCCCATGTTGATCATCACGTACAGATCGGCGTCCCCCTGGGATTCGCCTCGCACCAGGTAAGCCAGCGTGCGCGAATCCTGGGACAGATCCACATTGCCCGCTGGGCCGAACCAGCTCACATCCTCACGCCAGAACCGCGACCGGCACAGCGAAGGATGCGCTTTTCGAAATGCAATCATTTGTTTGAAGAAGCGGAAAAGGTCGCGGTTCGCTTTCAGTCGATCCCAGTCGAGCCAGGTGGTCTCGTTGTCCTGATTGTACGGATTGCTGTTGCCACCCTGCGTCTGCATGAATTCGTCGCCGGCGCGCAGCATGGGCGTGCCGTTTGAAAGGAAAAGCAGGCAGCAGAAGTTCTTGACCTGACGCTTGCGCAAGGCGATGACGTCCGGCGGAGCGCCATCCTCGCCTTCCCAGCCGCAGTTCCAACTGTACTCCTCCGCGGGACCGTCGGTATTGTTGAGGCCGTTAGCCCAGTTGCGCTTCTGGTTGTAAGCGACCAGATCATGCAGCGTGAAACCGTCGTGAGCCGCGACGTAGTTGATGCTTTGATAAGGATGATAGGCCTCCATGGGCGTATCGGGGAACAGGTCATCGCTGCCGTAGATACGCGTCATGACGGTCGGCACCAGACCGCCGTCCCCGCGGACGAACCGGCGAACCTCGTCGCGAAACCGTCCGTTCCATTGGCACCAGCGTGTACCCGGAAAGGCCCGTCCAAGCTGGTACGCACTGATATCCCACGGCTCGGCTATCAGCCGGATCTCAGAGAGGCTCGGGTCGGCCATGAGATCCCCGAAAATCGGCGGGTCCTCGAGATTAACCGAACCATCCGCATTTCGCGCAAAGACCGAGGCCAGATCAAAACGGAATCCGTCAACGTGCATTTCCGTTACCCAGTAGCGCAGGCTGTCGAGGATCATCTTGCGCACATAGCGGTTGGCGCAGTGGAGCGTGTTGCCGGTACCGGAGAAGTCGGCGAACGGCTTTCGGGGATCGCCGGTCATCAGGTAATAGGTGCTGTTATCGATGCCCTGGAAGCTGTACATCGGCCCATGATGATCCCCCTCCGTCGTATGGTTGTAGACGACGTCCAGAATGACCTCGATACGCGCCTCATGCAGAGCCTTCACCATCTCACGAAACTCATGATGCTGACGGCATTCCGCGGCCTGTCGCGCATACAGGTGGTGCGGCGAGAAGAAGTTCAGCGGCATGTAGCCCCAGTAATTGCCTTCCTGCGGATCGAACTGGAAGACAGGCATCAGTTCCACCGCGGTGACCCCGAGATCCTTCAAGTATGGGATCCTCTCGACGATCCCGGCAAAGGTCCCTCGGTTCCCGGCGTTCACGCCGGAGTTCGCCCGCGCCGTGAAGCCTCTTACGTGCAGTTCGTAGATCACCAGATCGGACTCGTGACGTAGGCGTTGATCTTCGCCCCACAGAAAGCAGCATTGTTCGGGATGAATCAGGCCCAGCGGCGCCTTGCCCGCGTTGGACCCGCGCTGTGCCGCCGCCTTCCGATCGAAACCGGGCGGGAAATGGACGGAACGGGCGTAGGGATCGAGCAGGACTTTCTCGGGGTCGAAGCTGTGCCACTCCGTCTGTCCTGCCGGAGAAGGGCCGTCGACCGAGTAAGCGTAGTAACGAGCCTCTCTCGTTGCAGCTTCAGGAATCCGGCAATGCCAGATCCGGCCCGTTTTGTTGCGCAGGTGGGACAAGTCGCACGTGACGGCGGGCGTCGTGACATCATCGTCGCGGTATAGCAGGAGGCGCACGCTCGTGGCGTGCTTTGAATAGAGTGCAAAGTTGAACGCTTTCTCCTCTTCAATCCAGGTCACGCCCAAGGGAGACGGCGATCCTTCACTGGAGGCCCAACTTGGCATGGCG
>CP070718.1:784402-802114 GCA_020350565.1 Phycisphaerales bacterium | reverse complement strand
ATCGGACGGTTTCCCGAAGCAAGCAACCGAACGATCACCATCAGCGGTGCCTCGAAAACGTATGCGGTGACCGGCTGGCGTATCGGCTACGCCGTCGGGCCGTCGGAAGTCATCGACAAGATCGCGGTGGTCAACGACCTGCTGTACATCTGCGCCCCGGCCCCATTGCAACACGGCGTCAGGGCGGGGCTTAGACTGCCGAACGACTATTATGCCGAAATGCGAGCGGACTATCGGGTCAAGCGGGACCTGCTGGCCCGCACGCTGCGAGAGATCGGCTTGGTGCCCTTCATACCCCAGGGCAGTTACTACATGCTGGCATCTTTCGAGCCCGGGCGATGGGCCGATGCAACTGCCGCCGCAGAGGCTTTGTTGCAGCGGGTTGGCGTGGCGGTCGTGCCGGGAACTGCTTTCTATCGAAACCCCCAGGACGGCCTGAACCACCTGCGCTTCTGCTACGCCAAACAGACAACCGACCTTCAGGACGCATGTACGCGGCTACGGAGGCTTGGTGCCGCTCGAACCGCAGCGGTGCGGACCTCGTGACGCAGAACTTGTTACTGCACGGTTACCGGCATGGCTGCTTCGTTCGCCGCCCTGACAAGGCCTTGCAGGTTACTGCCGGGCGGGGCTGGCCCCGATGACGCAGCATGCTAAGATGTATTTCAAGGTCGATTTCTTGGTAAGCCGAATGCCGGTACCAGGCTAACGCCGACGCAGGGTCCGACTGGACAAGATGAGAACGCTTGCTCGACGGGGCCTTTTCCGCCGACGGGCCGCTCTGTGCCGCCGCGGTGGTCAGGACCTCCGCAAGCAGCCAGACTCAGTCACTCATAAGACTTGGTCGCGGAGTGCATAGGAAGATGACGTCCAACCTACTACGACTGGCCGCAGCGATATGCGCCCTCGCGCAAGTTCCCAACGCACATGCCCTTCTGAAGGTCGGGGATCAGGCTCCCGCCTTCGGACCGCTGGAGTGGGTCAAGGGCAGTGCGGTGAGCTTTCCCAAGGACTTCGGCAAGAAAGTGTACATCGTCGAGTTCTGGGCGACCTGGTGCGTGCCCTGCAAGATCAGCATCCCGCTCCTCAATGAATTACAGCAGGAGCACAAGGACGCCCTGACCATCGTCAGCGTCACGTCGCCTGATCCGAACAACACGTTCCCCATGGTGCAGCAATTCGTGCAGCAGCAGGGCAACGGCATGGACTACACCGTCGCTTTCGACCGAAGCGGGACGACGCACACCGCCTACATGGAGGCGGCCGGTCAGTTAGGCATCCCCTTCGCCTTCCTCGTGGCCCACGACGGACGAATCGCCTGGCAGGGCAGCCCGCTTCAACCGGAGATGACATACGTACTCGAGCGCCTGATCTCCGGCACCTTCGACCTGGAAGTTCACCAGAAGGTCAGCGCCAAGCTGGGCGAGCTGACCTTTCCCATGCGCATGGGCGATCACGAAAGAGTGGTCACCGTGCTCAAAGAGATTCTCGAGCTGGATCCGGCCAACGAGGCCGTCTTCGCCCAGCTCATCGTCAGTTACGTGCAGAATCTGCATGACGCCAAGGGCCTGCGGGATTCGGTCAAGCATCTGATGCGCAACCATCAGGACAACCCCCACGTCCAGTCGGCCCTCGCCCGCCAACTCCTACGCATCGGCGAGCTGACGTATCGCGTGCCCGACCTGACGAACGAAGCCGCCGCGATTGCATATGAACGCTCAGAGGGCGGGGCGAAGGCAGACGCCGCTACGACCTATGCCCTGGCCCGGTATCAACTGGGCGACGTGGACCGAGCCATCGAGCTGCAACGCGAGGCAGTTGCGCTCGCTTCCTCTTCCGATCGAGCGCGCTTCGAGGCCGTCCTTGAATATTATTTGAAATGCAAGGAGATTCGTGACGGACCTCTCGCGCCCGGTGCACCGGCCGCCGGAACGGGAGCGCGTTAATGCGACCTCTGCCGAATCAATGCAAGGACCGGTTCCCGAGACATCCGTTCCCTGCCCCACCGAGACGCACATGAAATCCTACGACTCTTTCACGACGCTCGTCAGCGCGGAGCGCGAACATCGTGCCAATTACAAAACGATGGTCTCCGCGATCATGCCGCGGCCAATCGCGTTCGTCTCCACGATTTCTGCGGACGGCGTGCACAATCTGGCGCCCTTCTCGTTTTTCAACGGCGTCGGCGCCAATCCGCCAGCCGTCATGTTCGCCCCCTGCACGAAATCAGACGGCACGGAGAAAGACACGGTGAACAACCTTCGTGCCGTCGGGCAGTGCGTGGTCAATGTCGTGCCGTATGACATCCGAGAGGCCATGAATCAGACTTCGTTTGCCTACCCACCGGAGGTGGACGAGTTTGAGGTAGGCCGCTTCACCCCGCTGCCCAGCCGCTATGTCAAGCCGATGCGGGTGGCCGAATCGCCCGTCCAGATGGAATGCAAGCTGATACAGATCGTCCGCGTCGGCGAGGGGCCTCTGGCGGCCAACGTCTGCATATGCGAAGTGCTGTGTTTTCATATGGCCGACGGTTTCCTCCTCGAAGACGAGACGGTGGACGTCACCAAGATCGACCTGGTGGGAAGACTGGGCGGCTCCGATTATTCGACCATTCGCGACCGGTTCGCCTTGCCAAAGCCTCGCTCCGCGGGCCCCGGAACGTCGCAGATGGAGCGATAATCCGCCTCCTGTAGCGCGCGGCTGGCGCGTCGATCGTCCTGATTTGTAATGACTCTCCCAAGCACGCTATAATCACGCGAATACGGGTTTGTCCTCGTTGCCTCGTACGAAGTCTGGAGGGTGATCGGCCGGCCGATGTTGCCGCTCGCCCGGATTCCGTTTCCCATGACCCTCTCAACGCAACTGGCTCTGATCGGTTTGCTGGTTCTTGCCGTCAGCCGCAAGACGTTCATGTTTGTGTGCGTGATCGGCGTTATCGCCTTCCTAATGACGGCCACCCGCCGCGCCCGGCACGCCTGCAAGAATTGCGGCGAGGTCAACCGCGAGGAAGCCGTCTACTGCGCCCAGTGCGGCGCGCGACTGCCCGGGCGATGAGCCGAAGCCCCCTCGCCTCCGGCCATCGAGAGGGTTTGATCCCCCCTGCCGTCCGCCGTGCGATCCGGCGAAAACTGCTGCGCTGGTACGATCGCAACAAGCGTGACCTGCCCTGGCGACGAAGGGCAGCCGACCCTTATGCGCAATGGGTCGCGGAAATCATGCTGCAGCAGACTCGCGTTGAGACGGTGATCGGTTATTACGAGCGGTTCATCCGTAGCTACCCCACGCTTGCGGCTCTGGCCAGGGCTCGGCACGGCGAGGTTCTGAAGTACTGGGAGGGCTTGGGTTACTACCGACGGATCCTGCACCTCCACCAAGCCGCGCGAGCATTATGTGAGCAGAACGCCGTCGTTCCGGACACGGTGGAGGGACTGTGCAGGCTTCCGGGCATTGGCGAGTACACGGCCGCCGCAATCGCCTCGATCGCCTTCGGGCGGCGCGAGCCGGCCGTTGACGGTAACGTCGCGCGGGTGTTGGCCCGTCTTTTCGGCGTCGCCCTCGATATCCGATCACCGGAAGGTAAAAGACGCCTCCGCAGCCTGGCTGAACAACTCATTCCACGAAGCAGGCCCGGGGACTTCAACCAGGCCTGGATGGACCTGGGCAGTTCGATTTGCACGCCGAAGGCGCCCGCTTGTCACGAATGCCCGCTCAACACGAACTGTGAGGCTTTCGTCGCACGAACGGTGGACCACCTGCCGCTGCGCTCTTCTCTCAAGAAAGTGAAGCAGGTCCGTGCCGTGGTCGGCGTTTTCCTCAATGGGGGCCGCATGCTGCTGCGACGACGACCTACCGGTGGTTTGTGGTCCGGCCTTTGGGAATTCCCAAACGCAGAAGTCACCGACTCTTGTCAGGAAGCCGATTTGCTCCAAGAGCTCGCGCTTGACTGCGGTATGTCACTCCGCGACGAGCCGACCCAAGCCGCCTTGGTCGAGCACAGGCTGACCCATCGACACATCACCTTCTTCGTGTACGTCGCTTCGGTTGGGAACCGGCGAAGCTCCACAAAACCGACGTTTCGCTGGGTCACGAAGCAAAGCATGGCCAGGTTGTCCATCTCTACGGCGCACCGCCGAATTCATTCAGCCGCCAAGTCCGCAATTGAGAATGCAAAGCCCGGCCACGGTTAGAGCCGCTGCCGCTCCTCTGCGTGAGCCTGGGGCCGCTGCCGGAGCGACTGTGCGGAACACCAGCGTGCCCGGGTGAGTGGCCGGGCGCACGCGCAAGCCTCGGCCGTGTATGCTCGACCACTCCCTTCGTAGCCCATCAAGTGGCTGGCGATTTCGTACAGTCATTGGCGAGTTCTTTCGCTGCACACGCAAACCATCGGAAGATCGGAGTCCTCGTCGCGTGACCAGCGATTCAGGCTGTCTGATCGGCCTTCGCTGGTTTTTTCTCTCTCCTCAATTGCAAATGACACGGCAGATGATAACGTTCCTTCCCCGAACCGGTCGGCTTGACTGGTTCGGGGGCGGACCAACAGGTTGTCAGGACATTGACGAAAGGAAGAGGACGATGAGGCATAGCGCAACGATCGCCTTGCTGGTAGGCACGCTATTGGCATTCCCCGCGGCCACGCGGGCCGAAGAGACACTCGACACGGTGCAGAAGAAGATCATTGAGCTGTTCGATCAATACAACTCGATGACCTGCAAGGTCTCCATGACGTTGAACGCCAACATGGGCGGCATGACCATAACAAGCAAAGGCGAAGGCACCAGCGAATACATGAAGAAAGGCGACAAGACGCTGTTCCGCCAGGATATGACCATAGACACAGAAAACCCGATGAACCCGGACCAGCCATCGACATCGAACAGCACGATCGTCTGCGACGGCGACTTCGTCTATACCTTGCAGGAGCGGGGAAGCTTAAGGCAGGCCTTCAAGCAGAATATCGCTGATGTCGATTCGGCCCCCGGCGGCAAAATGATGTTCGACTATCTGAACAAGCACGGTGAACTGAAACTCCTGCCAAGCGAGGAGATCAACGGCGAGGAATTCTATGTTATCGAGGTGACACTCAAGCAAACCAACCCGATGGGCATACCCGCCAAGAGAAAGAGGTACATCAGCAAGAACACGGGCTTACCCGTCAAGCTGGAGATGTTCGGCCCGGATGGCAAGCCGATGCTGACCATAACTATGAGCGATGTGAAGATCAATCCGAAGACCGATCCTTCCCGCTTCGTGTTCAAGGCCCCCGAGGGCGTCGAGGTGATCGATCTGACTGGCGAATCGTAGTCGTCAGCTATGGGTTGCCTGCGCTTCGCCTTCGCGCACAGGCTGTCGGTGGAGGATAGCTTCGGGCTCTCAGCCGTCGCGTCATGCACGGCAAAAGGGTGCCGCTGATACGACGGCCAAGACCTTCCGTCAGGCATCACTTAACCGTCCGTTGAATAAGTGCGGCCCGGCCGCCCCCAGCCGGAATCGGGTGGCCAAGGACGCGCGCCTCAGCACCGCCTGTTGACTTTTCCGGCGGATTGCATGCGGATGCGGCGGTCACGCCCGTTCCTGGGCAAAACGGCTGACCTTGTCATACGTCGTCGCCAGGAAGCCGATCAAGGGAAACTTGCCGCGGGGGAAAGGCGAGGGGCCTAATTGCTCGAGAATCGCGAGCGGTTCTTCCGGCGGAGCGATATCCACCTGAACCTCCTCCAACACAGAGGACGGCTGCCAGAAACGATCCAGCAGTACTTCCAGCGCAGGAGAGGTCGGGTAAATCGTCGGGACCACCTTCAGCGAGGGCGGCACCTCGGACGACTCACGCACAACCCGCTCCTTTGGCCGATCAGAATCTGAAAACGGCGTCATGGAATACCCCCACCTGCTGATTCACGTCGCATTCGCCGTTCACCTCGACCCACGCCCGCCGGACGCGCTTGATGACTGCCCATTCGATATTCGCTATTCGACATTCGTCATTCCTCCGCCATCGCCTCTCGCGATAAGGCGAACAGGTCACGAAGCGCTCCGGTCGACAGCTCGGTCAGCCATTCCTCACCGCCACCGACAATGTTCTCCGCCAAGTTGCGTTTGCTCTCGATCATCGCGTCGATACGCTCCTCCAGCGTGCCGATGCAAACGTATTTGTGCACCTGCACCTGCTTGTACTGACCGATTCGGTGCGTGCGGTCCGTGGCCTGGTCCTCGACGGCGGGATTCCACCAGCGGTCGAAGTGGAACACATGTCGCGCCGCCGTGAGGTTCAGACCCACCCCACCGGCCTTGAGCGACAAGAGCATCACCGGGGCGCTGCCGTCCGCTTGTTGAAACCGCTCGATCATGGATTCACGGTGCTTCTGGGGCGTCCCACCGTGGAAGAACAGGATCTCGCGGTCAAGCCGTTCCTGCAGAAGCGCTTTGAGCAGGTGCCCCATTTTGCGAAACTGCGTGAAGACCAGGGCACAGTCGCCTTCGGCCACCACCTCTTCGAGCATCTCCGTAAGCCGTGCACATTTGCCGCTGCGGTATGCAGGCGCGTTCGCTTCCGCAAGAAACAGCGCAGGATGGTTGCAGATCTGCTTGAGCTTGACCAGCGCCGCGAGGATCAGACCACGGCGGGCAATCCCCCGAGACTGATCAATCTGTCCCAACATGTCGCTGACCAAGGCCTCGTACAGCGCAGCCTGCTCACGCGTCAGGTTACAGAAGACTTTCATCTCCATCTTGTCGGGCAGGTCCACGAGGATATCGGGATCGCTCTTCAGTCGCCGGAGCACGAAGGGACGTATCAAACATCGCAACCTTCTCGCAGCGTCTTCGTCATGCCGCTTTTCGATGCCTACGGCAAAGCGACGGTGAAACTCGCGCGCCGAGCCGAGATAGCCCGGATTGAGAAACTCCATGATCGACCACAATTCGCTCAGGCGGTTTTCCACGGGCGTTCCAGTCAAGGCGACACGATGTATCGCCCGCAGTGAGCGAACAGCCGCCGATTGCTTGGCCGCCGGATTCTTGATCGCCTGGGCTTCATCCAATGCCACCCGATGCCAGTGCACTCGCGAAAGATGCTCCCGGTCGCGATGGATGAGGCCGTACGTGCTGATCACAACGTCGTAGCGCTTCACCTCGTCCACGAATGCCTGACCGCTTAGGCGGTCCAGTCCGTGGTGGACCATGACTTTCAGCGATGGGCCGAACCGCTCCGTCTCCCTTTGCCAGTTGCCCACCAGAGACATCGGAACGACGAGCAGCGTAGGGCCGGGGGATTCGCCTTCTTCACGCTCTTTGAGCCAAAGTGCAATGAGTTGAATGGTCTTGCCCAGCCCCATATCGTCTGCGAGACAGGCACCCAACCCATGGCGCGCCAGAAAGCGAAACCACTCCAGCCCCTTGGTCTGATAGGGACGCAGCCGTCCCACAAACGTGTTCGGCGGCGAGAGTCGCTCGACGCGCTCATCGAGCTCTGTTGCGTCCAAAAGGCGATCGATCCAGCCGTCCGCCCTGATACCGAGGACCGGCAGCCCGGTTTCCAGATCGTCGCGCAAGTAACCTTGCCGAAGGGCCTCGAACACGGTCATCCGGCCCTGCCTCTGCGTTTCAAGGAGCTTGAGCGCCGCACGGGTATCCGAGGGCTGAACCTCGATCCATTGCCCACGGAGCTGCACGAGCGGTGTCTTGGCTCGAGCTAACCGCGTGATCTCTTCCGGCAACAGTTCTTCGTCACCGAGGGCGATTCGCCAGTCATATTCGACCAGCGCACTCAAACCCATCGAGGGGGCGGCCGCCGGCGCCGGCCCTTTGGGGGGGCGAAGATGAAGCCTCAGCCCAATTCGGCTTCGCGTGGAGCGCCACGACCGTGGCACCCATACGCCGAAGTTATCGTGCTCCAGCATAGGCAGGGCGTCGCGGAGAAACTGATAGGCCTCGTCAGGCGTTAAGGCGCACCCGGTCGGATCGGCTTCCTGAGCAACGGCACTAAGTGGCGGGAAGTATCGCGCAGCCAGCTCCAGGTCCGCCCTGAGCTGCTCTTTGGCTCCTTCGAAAGGACGTTGGAGAATCAGCGGGTCACCGCGACCTTCTTTGTAGATTTGCTCCGCGTCAAGAACCACGTCCTTGGCATGAAGCGCCTGAACATGGAACGTCAATCGCCAACCGCCGCGTTGGCGTTCTGAAGCAGGACCCGTGTCGGGAGGTCCTTCTTCCCCCTCCTGCTCCTCGTCTTTCACTGCCGCCCCACCCGAGCCCGGCGGATGCAACCGAAGGCACGTGCGGTAATTGCGCGTGCGTCCGGGCGGCCCGATTCTGGAAAGCCAACGTCTGACCGCCTCCCAGATGGCCGACCCGTCCTCCAGGCCGCCGTCGAGTCGCGCATCACCGCGAACAAGCGAACGCAACCACCGAGTGGCCCGCGAATCGTCTTCGGCCGACCGATCCTGAAGGGCATGAGTCAGCTCGTCGCCTTCCATGAATCGGCGCACCAGGGCGTCCACCGTCGTCCAAAGGAAGTTCTCCAAAAGCGCGGACGCCTGCGGGGCTCCTTCTCCTGGTGCCAAAGCGCGGCACACTGGCGGCATGGCCTCGATCAAACGGCTCAACCTCTGCGAAGTGCGTAAATCGTCCACGACGACGCGCCAGAAACCGCGGTACTCTCGGTCCGCCGTTTCATGCAAGTCAGGTACAAACCTCTGCCTGGCCAGCAGTTCCAGTGCCAGCAGAGCCACGCGCGACCAGTAATCCAGCGAGGCCGACCGCCCAATGCCGCGGCGCTCGAAATGCGGCAATGTTGTTAGCAGCTCGACGGCATCGGCGGGAGCAAATGTCAGAGCATCCAGAGTAAGCGGGGCGAGCTTCACGCTTTGCTCGTTGACCTGATCGCCGCTGTGCAGGGGGCGATTCCCATCGTGCGGAAGATGAAGTATCAATCGCGAGCCGGTTGCCTCGGAGATCAGCAGGCTGTCCCAAAGATCACCGACCAACCGACGGAGTTCGACTTCACCCAGCGCGTAGCCCTCTGGGATATTCTCTGCGAGGGCGTCGGGGTCTGCAGACCGGTCCTCAGGACAGCCCTCCCGCTCGCGACGCTCTCCCCATAGATAAAGCTGGGAATCCGTCCAGATGGTGTGAAGGACAATCATTGAAGTTCAGGAACGACTCCGAAGCACGGTGCGGTCACCATCTCATTTCTTCCCCGGTTAACGCTTCGATGTGGGGAAACCACCCATCTTACAAATTGCCGGCTGGGATTCCACCGGCAGGGGCGTTTCCGCACGTGTGAAGCCCCTACTTCTCCAAAGGGCCACTTCGGCAGGAGGTTGCCGCCGGACCGCCCAGACCGTGGATGAGCTCCGGCCGTTTCCACCGCATGGAGGCCCGCAGCAAGGCGGAAAGGATGACGGCGGCGGAGGTCTTATCGAGTCGTCTCGGAAGGGATCACGTCATACTCAACGCGGAAAGGCTTCTCCCCAACGTCGCTGAACTCCAGGCGGATGATGACCATGCTGCTGCAGACAAAGTCCACGCCAAGCAGAAGGTCGCGCCCGTCTGCAAAGCCCGCGGTGGGACTCTCGCCCTCTTCCTGCGGGGCAAAAAACTCCACGCCCTCTATGAAAGAACCGTTGTCGACGACCTCAAAAGCCTCCTCGTCCAGATTGCGGCGCATGAATTGCAGCATCTCCGCACCGCCGACGCTGAACGTCCTCGCACAAGCGACGTCGAAAATGTCTGAAGCAGTGTCGCCAGGTAGTAACCGATTGACCTCCGGACCGAATTGAAGCGTCGAGGGTGCCGAGTTTCGATCGGTCGGGTCGTAAACGCCCATAGTGAACGCAGGGGAGAACGGCGTGTTGTTGATAATCAATACCTGGAACAGGCCTCGCTGCCCGGCTGGCACTCCCCCCAACGAGGCCGTCTGGTTCCGCCAGATGGCTGTCGCATCATCGCAACTGACGGCACCCGCGGCCACGACGGTAAAACACATCCATAGTCGATACGAAAACTTCATTCTCACCGGATCGCACTCCCGTTACCGGGCACCCATGGAGACGCGAGGAACCTTCATCCTTCAAGCATCGGCGGTCCCAGCCGCCGCCTGAAGCCCCCGGACTCACCAATGATAGCACGTTTCAAGCTGTCCTGTCACGCACAGCGCCGTCGGAGATCTCTGCGGAATGGTAATTGGGGCGGCTACGGATACCGGCGTGGTGAGATCGAACCGGAGCCGGTCAAGGTCACCGGCAAGGTATGGATGATTGCCTCGCTGCCTCGCCCCGACGGTCTGGACAGGAACAGTGCCGCTCGGCCATTGGGGCCCCGGGGCCACCGGGATTCGCCCACACTGAATCAATCGGACCGGAAGGCTGCCGTGACCTCGCCGCTGCTGGCGGCGATGCTGATGCGCATGCTGCCTACACCATCCGTGAGGTCGATGCTAGCGTCGGCGGATTGGTCCGGGATACCGACGCCGTCGAAGCGGAGCTCGGTATCGCCGTCGAGCGAGTAGCCCGCGATGCTCACCCCGGAGAACTCGGCGCCTCTCCCGGCACCAAAATGGCCGACCAGGGGCTCGAGACTGACGGGGTCGATGATGGGTGTGTCAAGGTCAGACGCGCGGGCGATCCAATAACGATTGTTTTTCTGATCAATCCTCAGGAGACAGGGGTCGTCCGGACGGCTGATCGATTGGTGCTGGGCAAACTCGATGTCGATCACCATCAGGCGCGCGGCTCCCACGAGGCGCGTGCTTTCCGCATTGGCTGCCATCGGCACCATGACCGAGGCTACGATCGCGAGGGCGACGATCACAATGAGCATCTCGACAAGCGTCACCGCCCAACAGAAGGGCTCGCAGTTGTACTGACGGCGAATGTCCATCATCCTAACCACGATTAGTGAAGGACGAGACCCAGTCCACATGGACCGGCCAATGACAATGCCGAATCCTCACGACGGAAACCCGACCCGGCATCTCTAAGTAAATGCAAATTACCCCGCTATTTCAATAACCAGACGACTTCTGACCGTATCCCGGCCGCCTTCCTTGGCCGTTTTCCGGAGTGATCGGTATACGAACACAACTCGCAGCCACGCACGCTCGCTCCACGCGCCCGTGAGAAGGTCAGCCGGACCATGACCATGCGGGACGTCTAAGGCGTTTCCCCGCATAGAATCACTGCAAACTTATACACATCTGCAGCCCAGGCCGTTTCAAAAAAACACCCGCTGCTCTCTGCCGACGCCGCCACCGCAGGAGAATCGCAGGCCGTCTTCCGCGCTTTGACCTGTGCTGGAGTCATGCCATCGGGCCAGGAGACCTCGTAGTCCCGCAATTCGTTGCCGCCCCTACCGCGTTGGATGAAAGGGATCTCGCCGGGGCGTTCTATTCTTCCTCAGACCGCGCGAGGCCACAACAGCCTGCAACCGTTGAGACCACTGTCCTCTCCTCTTGTCGGCTATCGGGGGCTGATCTCTGAATCCGATCGCTCTTGACTCGGTCAATGCCGGGACTATTTTGGTTGCCGTGTACTGACTTTACCCGGGTCTCTTCCAGAGGAAGCATCATGAAAGACGTCCTTCGTAAGCTTGGCATCGACCCCGTTAGTCCCGGCGGATTCTGTGGCGAGTGGCTCGGCAGCGGCGGCGAGATCAAATCCATCACGCCGATCGACGGCAGCACCCTGGCTTCGGTGAAGCAGGTCACGCCGGAGGAGTATGAGCGGATTTCCGCCCGGGCTCATGAGGCCTTCCTCAAGTGGCGAACTGTACCGGCTCCCATCCGCGGGCAACTGGTGCGCGACCTGGGCAATGCTTTGCGTGCCGTAAAGGCGGAGCTCGGCGCGTTGGTCACCATGGAGATGGGCAAGATTCGCGCGGAGGGTGAGGGCGAGGTCCAGGAGATGATCGACATCTGCGATTTCGCCACGGGCCTTTCGCGACAGCTTTACGGCCTGACCATGCATTCCGAGAGACCGGGGCATCGCATGTACGAGCAATGGCACCCACTCGGCGTGGTCGGCGTGATCTCGGCCTTTAACTTCCCAGTGGCCGTGTGGTCATGGAACGCCGCGATTGCCGCGGCGTGCGGTGACGCGGTCCTGTGGAAGCCATCATCGCAAACACCGCTGACAGGCATCGCCTGCACCAAGATCGCCGCAAAGGTCTGTGAGGCGTATAACGTCGATCCGGCCATCTTCTCTATGGTCGTCGGCCCCGGCTCGACCGTCGGAGAACAGTTGATCGGCGACCGCCGCATTCCGCTTGTTTCGGCGACGGGAAGCTGCAGGATGGGCTATCGCGTCGGCGAGGTCGTGGGGAACCGCCTCGGCCGGACGATCCTCGAACTCGGCGGCAACAATGCCATCATCGTGTCACAGCACGCCGACATGGACATGGCCATTCGTGCGACCCTGTTCGGGGCGGTGGGCACGGCCGGTCAACGCTGCACGTCTACCCGGCGAATCATCGTTCAGGATTCAGTCCGCGATCAGTTTACCGACCGGCTCATCGCCGCATACAAGCAGGTCCGTATCGGCAACCCGCTGGAGCCGCAGACCTTGATGGGACCGCTGGTCAAGCAGGGCGCCATCGATGACATGATGGAGGCGCTGAAGCGGCTCAAGCACGAGGGCGGCGAGGTGCTCTACGGCGGCGAGAAGCTCTCCGGGGATGCGTATCCCGGCGGATTGTACGTCACACCGTGCATCGCGGCGGCGAAGAACGAGTACAAGATCGTACAAGAGGAGACGTTCGCCCCCATCCTGTATCTGATCTCCTATGGTACCTTGGAAGAGGCGATCGCCCTGCACAACGGCGTGCCGCAGGGGCTCAGCTCCGCGATCTTTACCACGAACCTGTTGGAGGCCGAGCAGTTCCTGTCCCATGCCGGCAGCGACTGCGGCATTGCCAACGTGAACATCGGAACGTCCGGCGCGGAGATCGGCGGCGCCTTCGGCGGCGAAAAGGAAACGGGCGGCGGGCGCGAGTCAGGATCCGATTCATGGAAGGCCTACATGCGGCGACAGACCAACACCATCAACTGGTCGACCGAACTACCGCTTGCACAAGGCATCAAGTTTGGAGATTAATCACGGAGAAATACTCCGAACGGGTCAGCCTCCTTGGTATAAAGCCGAAACCTGGCCGCGAATCTCCGGTTGGAAAAACGCGCGCATGCTACTATGACTCAACGATACCGAAACCGTCGAATTCCATGGACCGCCCAAAGGTCATGAATCATTCAAAACCACAACGCTAGAGCTATGGGTCAATTTGACCGGACAGAATCGTGAGACTCTTGAGCCTTGAAACAATTCGACTCGGTCTGCGGAACCTGTGGCTGCACAAGCTGCGTTCGCTGCTGACCTCGCTGGGCATCATTTTCGGTGTGGCCGCGGTGATCTGCATGCTCTCCATCAGCGAGGGCGCGTCGGCCGATGAGCTGCGCATGATCCAACTCCTGGGCACGAAGAACATCATCATCAACTCGATGAAGCCACAGCAGAGCGACAAGGTCGGCCAGGGCAACGTCCGCATGGTCGAGTACGGCATCACCCCAGGCGACATCTCCTCGATTCTGGAAACGCTTCCGCACGTCGCCCACGTCGTACCCCTCAAGGAAGTCGCTCACCGCGTGCGTCGTGGTGAGCACGAGTATCCGGCGACCTCCGTCGGAACGACACCAGCCCTCTTCCAGGTCGTAAACATCAAGGTGGCCCGGGGACGAGTCTTGACCGACGCGGATATGACCTCCGACAACAACGTCTGCGTCATCGGTGCCGAGGTCGGTAGAAAGCTCTTTCCGTTCGAAGACCCGCTGGGACAGACGATCTTGCTCGATCGTATCACCAGCGGCGTCCCATTCACCGTCGTCGGTGTACTGCAGGAGGTTGAGGTGGCCGGTGCGCCAGAGCGAGGCGTGGAAGAACGAAACCTCAATCGCGAGATCTTCATCCCGGAAACGACCGCCCGGGCGCAATTCGGGGCTATGAACGTTCGCTTACAGGCCGGCTCACGTGAGATGACAAAGGTGCACTGTTCAAGCCTGTACGTGGCGGTGGACGAAATCGACCACGTGTTGCCGGTTTCCGAACTGGTGAAACGCGTCTTCGCACACAAGCATGAGGACCTGGACTACGAAGTCAGGGTGCCTCTGGCCCGCCTGCAGCTTGCGGAGAAGAAGAAGCGCAACAACCAGTTCACACTCGGATTCATAGCGGGCATCTCATTGCTTGTGGGTGGGATCGGCATCATGAACATCATGCTGGCCACGGTCACTGAGCGGACGCGTGAGATCGGCATTCGCCGCGCCCTCGGTGCCAAGCGGCGGCACATCACCACTCAGTTCCTCGTGGAAACCGTCGTGCTCTCTACGACGGGCGGGCTCATCGGTGTCCTGCTCGGTTTCGTCGGCTCGCAAATGTTAAGTAGGATTGCAGAATGGACACCCATAGTTAGCTTCTGGTCCGTCGGCGTGAGCTTTGGGTTGTCAATTCTTGTCGGAATCTTTTTCGGGATGTACCCGGCCGTTTCCGCCGCCAAGCTCGATCCCATCGAGGCCCTCCGCTACGAGTAGGCCTCCGACAGGCTTTGGACAGAATTCCAGTTTCAGTGCAAATCGCCCTTAGCAGGCTTGCAGAAGGGGTTTACAGAGGACCGTTTGGAGCCCGGTCGGGGAGATGGTATAATTATGGGTGGAGAAGGCCCCCGTAGAATCCCCCCCTCGAAACGGACGGTGTGAAGTCTCTGCGCAGCCTCAGCGGGTGCTGGCTGCCGTGGAATGATCTGGACTTGTTCGGGAACCGTCGCACCCGACACTAACTCGAATCGTAATATAGATGGAGAGGCCCCTTTTATCGCCACAGGCCCACTAACCGGAGCGGTTTCCGGGAGGGGCAAGGAGGTGGGGCATGGGTTCCAAAGTCATCCATCCAAGCAGCCAACCCGCGGCATCGGCCAAGCTGCCGTCCGCTAAGCCGCCGAGTGACTCGGTCATCCGCGGGCTGGAGCCCGAGGACCAGGTGCTCTTGACCAAGCTCTTATCGGAGCCGTCGGAGTTCGTGGATCACCCGGACTTTAACAAGCGCGGTTTCGAAAGGCGGCTCTTTGGGACCCTTGCGAGGCTCACGCATCCTCAGGCGACCCGATTCGTCGATCCTGAGCCGATCGATCTAAGGCCCGCTTCAAAATCGCGTGTGCCGACCCTATCTCTGGAGCAGGAGCAGACGCTGTTTCTGCGCTTCAACTATGCGCGTTACAAGGTGTCGCAGGTGCTTGCGGCCAATGCAGGCAAGCGGCTATCGCTCAGCGCGACGAGGAAGCTGTTGGCTTGGGGGCACCGCGTGCTGGATACGCGGACTATGATCGTCAGGCTGAATCTCCCGCTGGTGCTGGCCATGGCCAAGCGGAACCGGCTCACCAACGTCGATTACAACGAACTGATCAGCGAAGGCAACATGGCCTTGCTGCGGAGTGTGGAGAAGTTCGATACTTCGCGCGGCTTCAAATTCAGTACGTATTCATGCCGGGCGATTTTGAAGAGCTTCTCACGTGTGGCCATGCGGGCCAGCCGCTATCGCGGCCGGTTCCCGACGGAATTCGATCCGGCCATGGAACGCAGTGATTACCTCGACACCAAGCGGGAATCGGTCGAGGAGGACTGCGTCGACGAACTCAAGGAGATCCTGCTCAAGAATCTGGCTGAACTCAGCGAGGTCGAACGAACCGTAATCAGCGAGCGGTTTGCCATCGGTCAGCCTACGGTTGGCGGTGAACACCGCCCGAAGACGCTGGAGCAGGTCGGGAACATTATCGGCGTCACCAAAGAACGGGTACGCCAGATTCAAAACAAGGCCTTGAAGAAGATTCGACTCGTGCTCGAGGACCGCTACCTGGCGGCCTGAGCCGCGTCAAGAAAAAGCTGAATTTCCTCCTCCTCTTGTAGTGCCGCCAGCCCGGCGGCGGTCAGGCCCTTTGGAGACCGGACTGCCGCCGGGCCCGCCGTTTATAGGCCGAACACCCTTCACATTTTACACCTGCCTGCCGATCGGAAAACTGCCGACGCCACGCGCACACCTGCCGCGGGGCTCTTTGTTGCGCACGCACGCTTCGTCCGCCCGTCGCCACGCGGCGGCTCCTCCTTTGCATTCGAACATCTGCTCACTGGGCCTCCTCGCCCTCGCCACGGAGCGACAAGCTCGATAGACTCTCAGCCGCCGGGAACTGTGTGCACACATGCACGTCCAAATGAGGATATCCGTGCCACAGTCTGCTGAAGAAGGAGAACGCCATGGGCCGCAGAAGCAATCTCTTCGTGACCACCTTGGCCTTCAGCGCATTGATGCTTTCGATCTGCATAACGCACACCCTTCCTGCTGCCGCGCGAAACGCCGCCGATCCCCTGGAGCAAGCGGAGAGCGCCCTTCAGCGCCACAACTACGCGATCGCGCTCGAAGCGACCGACGATTACCTCAAAGCCTTTCCGGACGGTCCCAAGACGAAACGAGCGCGCGTGATCCGTGCGCTCGCCAAGATCGGCTTGAAGCAGTTCGAGGAGGGCGTGGCCGAAGCCGAAACGTTGCTGGGTGAGTTTGCCGACCTCGCCGGAGACATGGAGCTGCATGAGGCGTTGGCCCAGGTCGGAGAGCAAAGGCACGATTATCGATATCTGGCCGTCGACCACTACGAGACCCTGACCGGTCTGCTGCTCGCCCGCGGTGATCAAGAGGAGGCGGCTCGGGCCCAGCTTAAACGAGGCATTGCCTTCATTCGGTTTACGGACTGGAAAAAGGCCCAGAGCATTGACGAGGCCCCATCCACGGACGACTGGCGCGAAAAACGCAGACTCCAACGGAAGTACGCCGTGCAGTGTTTCGATCGGGCGGCAAGTCTCACAAGGAATGACAGCCTCTGGGCTGAGATACTCAGCACAAAGGCCAGGGTCTTCGCCCGGGATCTCCACCTCGACGATAACGATATCAGCACCGCGATTGAGGTTTACCAGCAAATCGTTGAGCGCATGGCCCGCACCAATGAAGCGGCCGCGGCCTTGAACGAAATCGGCGAGCTGTATGAATCACGGAAGCACGACTACCTTCAAGCGGCAATCGTCTACCGCCGTGTGCTGAAAATGCCCGGCATACGCGACAGCATCACCCACCGCGCACGCCAACGACTCGAACGGATCGAGGCCCCCTCTTTCCGCATGTCCGTGGAGAGCCCCATCACGCCCGGCGAACCCATCCGCCTGCACTGGGAGTCCAGAAACATCGAGACCATCCGGTTCAGCGTCTATCGCGTCGATTTACTGGAGCTTGCGTCGTCCTATGACCTCCGAGAAGTCCTGGATGACGAATGGAAGGCGAACGGAAAGATACCGTTCCACGAATGGACACTGCGCATCCCGGATGAGCGGAAGCACCTCGTTTACGGCACCGACAATGAGGGGCTCGAGCCCGTCGCGGTACCCACGCTCGAGCCCGGTGCCTATGTCATCGTAGGCGAAGGCGAGGGGCTTTATGATGGAGATGTACGGGTCGTCGGTCTCGGCCTCGTATCGAACATCACGGTACTGACGTACACCGGACGCGAGCGATCGCTCCTTTGGGTCATCGCAAGTGACACGGGGCTGCCGGTGGCGGGCGCGACCGTGCACGTGTACGCCGGCCGCGGCAAGGAACGCCGCCTCGTTCGTGAGGCGAAGACCGATGATGCAGGCCT
>CP070718.1:777775-784302 GCA_020350565.1 Phycisphaerales bacterium | reverse complement strand
GACGACCTCTGATTCCTTGCAGCCGAGCATCCTGGCGGCGTAAGGCCGCATCTTGTCCACGACGGCTTGCCCGGCCCGGGAGACCGCGTGGCCGGCCATCAGCGTGACGCGCGATGAATAGGCACCCAGATCCAGCGGCGAGATGTCGCTGTCCTCGCTGCGGATCCGCAGGCGCGATACCGGAATGCCTAGCGACTCGGCGCACATCTGCGTCAGAACCGTGTCACTTCCCTGACCGATCTCCGCAGCGCCGATCAGCAGCACGGCGGCCATGCCGTCTTCACTGATCTTCACGATGGCGTTAGCGTGGGGGAAGATAGGTTTCTTCTGGAACCGTTCCCGCCCTTTCTCATGCGAGAGCTGCACCTGCCCCCGGTAAATGCTGTAGCCCGCACCGGAGACGAATCCACCACAGCCGACGCCGATGCCCTTGCCCTTGGCGAGCTTGCCGTATTTCTCCTTCCAACCGCTCTTTTCGCAGACGCCTTCCAGCGTGGCGCGAAACTCGCAACTGCCGATGTCCAGGTCGTTGACCGTACGCGTGTTCGGGTCCATCGCGTTGCGACGGCGAATCTCAATCGGATCGATGCCCAGATCTTCGGCAATCATGTTGAGCAGGCACTCGAAAGCAAAGCGAGGCTGCGGCACGCCGTGGCCCCGCATGGCGCCGCATGCCGGCTTGTTCGTGACCACGCGGTATCCATCGTATTTGTAGTTGGGAATGTGGTAGAGGGTGGGCATCATGCTGCCGGCATAGTAGGCCGTAGCCACCCCGAACGACGAATACGCGCCGCCGTCGAGATAGATCTCGCTCTTGACCGCCTTGATCTTCCCGTTGCGATCCACGCCGACCTTGAACGTCATATGCTGCTTATGGCGGCCGCGACCGTAGTGGAACATCTCTTCCCTAGAGTAGACCATCTTGACCGGCCGTCCGATCTTCTTGCTCAGGATCGCCGCACAGAGGTCGAGCGGGTTGGTCGCCGCTTTCCCTCCGAAACCGCCACCGACCGCCGGCCGAATCACCCGCACCTTCCCCAGCGGGATGTGCAGCACGTGGGCCATCATGTACTGGACGTAATGCGGCACCTGGGTGGACGTGTAGAGCAGCAGCGTACCCTCATGCTCCCACATCGCGATGGCGGCGTGCGGCTCGAGCGGGGACTGATACACGTGATTGCCGATGAAGGTCTCCTCTCGCACGTAATGCGATTCGGCAAACGCCTTCTCGACGTCCCCGAAGCTCTGATCCACATGGGTGTTGATGTTGCGTTCGTATTGCTCGTGGAGTTGAGGCGCTCCGGCAGCCACCGCGTGCAGCGGATCAAAGACAGCCGGCAGCTCTTCGTAGGTTACGTCGATCAGGGAGATTGCCTCTTCCGCCGTCCGTTCGTCGATCGCAGCGACAGCGGCCACCGGATCCCCAACGTGGCGAACCTTCTCTTTGGCCACAACGTGCTCGTCATAACGAGCGGGAGAAACGCCGTACATCGTATCCGGCACATCCGCACCGGTGATGACTGCGAGCACCCCGTCGAGGGCTTCGGCCTTTGTCGTATCGACCCGCTTGACGCGGCCGTGGGCTATGGCTGAACCGAGCACCTTGCCATGGACCATGTTTGGAAGCGAAATATCGGCCGTGTAGAGTGCGCGCCCGGTCACCTTGTCTGCCGCGTCGACCCGCGGGATGGAGACCCCGACACTCGACCATGATTCCGGATTGCGCGTCGCGGATTGCGTCTCAGAAACCAAAATCGCCGCGCCAGGGCTCAGTGAGCCTTCCGAATCCGCTTCCTCTACCTTCGAGCCTTCGCGCCTTCCGACCTTGGGCTTCGCGTGTGTGCCATCACTGCGGTACTTTCCGCACCGCTGGACTGCGCGAAGAATACCGGCATAACCGGTGCACCGGCACAGGTTGCCAGCCAAGGCCTCCTTGATCTCATCCGCCGTTGGATTCGGGTTTTTGTTGAGCAAAGCCGTCGCGGACAAGACCATGCCGGACGTGCAGAAGCCGCACTGGATACCCCCTTCATGGACGAACGCCCTTTGCAGTGGCCTGAGCTCGCCGTCCTGGGCCAGACCCTCGATGGTGGTGATGGCTTTGCCTTCCATCTCCGCGGCGAGAAGCAGACAACTGTTCATCGCCTCACCGTCCACGAGAACCGTACATACGCCGCAGTCCCCGACGTTGCAGCCCTTCTTCGTGCCGGTCAGGCGCAGCTTTTCGCGCAGGACCTCGACGAGCGTTTCGCGGGGCTCGACCGCCACCGTGTAAGTCTGCCCGTTAATCTGCAGCCTGCGTGGAGACACCATCACCGGCTCCTCCTGGCCCGTTCACAAGCAGTCGTTAACGCCCGTTCGGTCAGCACACCAACGAGTTCACGGCGGTAATCAGCCGAACCCCGAACGTCGGAGATCGGCTCCGCCGCCTCCATGGCCGTTACTGCCGTAGCGCGAAACGCGTCTTCGTCCGGCCGCTGGCCAACGAGCGCAGCACCGGCCGACTCGACCAGTTTCGGAACGGGAGCAACCGCACCCAGGACAATGCGAGCGTCTCGTATCGTGTCATCGCCATCAAGCAGAAGTCCCGCGGCAACCGCGGCCACCGCGATCGTGTTGCCGTCGCGCAAGCCGAACCTTGCATAAGCGGCCCCGAAGCCGGGCTGTGGCAGGGGAACAAGAGCCTCTGTCAAAAGCTCATCATCGCGCCGGACCGTCTCGCGTGCCCCGATGAAGAAGCTGTGAAGCGGGACCTCTCGCCGACCCTCGGGCGACCAGAGCACCACGGACGCCTTCATGGCGGTCAGGATCGGTGGAAGATCGGCGCATGGCACGGCGCTGGCGATGTTGCCGCCGACGGTTGCGACGTTGCGAATCTGAGGTGCGGCCATTTTGCGCGTTGCGTCCCGAATCGGGGAAAAGCCGTGCGCCAGCATCGGAGATCGATCAAGCGTAGTGACCGTAGTGAGTGCGCCGATGCGCAGGCATCCGTCCAGCTCGGAAACCCCGCGCAGGGAATCGATGCGATTGAGGGAAACGAGGTGCTCCAGGCGCAATCTGCCGGTTTTGAGGTCTACCAGCAGGTCGGTTCCACCGGCTAGGGGTCGCACATGCGGTGCGTAGCGCACCAGTGCATCACTCGCCTGGTCGAGCGAGGCAGCTTCGTGCAGTTGAACCTGCGGTAGGAACACACCAACTCCCTTAATGGGGCCGGTGACTCGTGCCACAACACGACGGGCTTCCGGACGCCCGCCGGCGCGGTGCCGGGTCAGTCACCGCCCTTCGATTCTCCAAGCAGTCCGTAGAGGAACTGCGACGCAATCTGGTTGGCTATGCTCGTTGGCGAACCACCTTCTTGCGGGTCGTACCAACGGTACAGCCAGTTCAGCATACCGAACAGGGACATCGTCGCCACATGCGCGTCGAGTTTGTTGTTGGGCGCATGGGTTTCAAAAAGCCGGTTCACGATGGCGCGAGTGAGTTCATAGTACTCGCGTCGAAGCTGGCGGGCTTCTTCGTAAGACTGCCCGGTCAGCGAGTCAAGTTCATGCGAGCAAGCCTTGAGGGCGGCCATGTTCGCCGCGAAGTAGCTGACGTGAGCCCGGACCATCACCCGGAGTTGCTCGGCGGGGTCGGTCACCCCGTGCAGTTTCTCACGCGACAAGTTGAGCAGCGAACCGAACGTTCGAAACTGGATCAGGAACAGGATGTTCTCTTTGCTGTCGAAGTAGTGGTAGAGTCCAGCCAGGCTTACACCGGCAGCTTTGGCAACTTCTCGCATCGACGCTCTTTCGTACCCCATACGGGCGATGAGGTCGGTGGCCGCCACCAGAATGTGGTTCAGACGCTCGTCGTAACTCCCGCGTATATCGGAACTTCGAGCGACCGCGGCCGGCCCTTTGGCACCTTCGAACGAATGTTCTGATCTGTCTGCGGACATGCCTCACCAGTTGGTATGACCGGACGGACGTCCGATCAGCTACACTATGCCCCGAGGGAGGACGGCTGTCAAGAGAAATACGGCGGAATGTGCTTGACCAGTACTAACAGGGAGCCATAATCGTAGCCGATGTGCTGTGCTCGGCATGCGTCGCGACAGTATGGGCGGCCATTCCGATGCTGTTTCTTCGATCGAACGTGCGTTCGGTAAGGTCGACCGCTGGTCGATCGCTCTTGAGCACGAAACCACGTCTGTGTGCACCCGTTCGAAGGAGACCGTCATGACATTGTTCCCCTCGCGTAAGGCTGACTCACTAGACCTTAAGGAAGTGCAATATGAGAAAGGCGATTTCATCGCCCGGATCACGATCAACCGACCCCACAATTTCAACGCCTATAGCACCCCCGCGCTGCAGGAGCTGGCGGCCGCGTTCCAGGACGCCTCCTGGGACGACAACGTGGCCGTCGTGGTCTTCACCTCGGCGGGGCACCAGGCCTTCTGCACCGGGGGGGATGTTAAGGAATACCAACAGACCTATACTCAAAAGCCTCGCGACTACTGGAAGTACATGTGCTGCTTTAAAGGGTATATCGAGTCCATCGTCAACTGCGCCAAGCCGGTCATTGCGCGACTGAACGGCATGGCGGTCGGGGGGGGCAATGAGAGCCAGCTCGCCTGCGATCTGGCGGTCATGAGTGAGCACGCCTTCATCGCCCAGGTCGGCACGAATGTCGGGTCGGTGGCCTGTGGGGGATCGACCCAGTGGCTGCCGGTGCACGTTGGTGACCGCAAGGCGCGGGGCATCCTGTTCCTCAATCAGCGGTACCCTGCGTTTACCGCCCTGTCGATGGGGCTGGTGAACGCCGTCGTCCCCACAGTGAAAGGTCCCGACGGCAAGTTCCGCACGACCTTTACGAATGGTCGAACGTTTCTGGCCGACTGGAACACCGACCCGTGGGAAAACCCGTTCGCCACTCGGGTCACACCTGACGAAGTCAAGAAGGCCCTGAAGGGCGCGGATGGGTACTCGATCGACATGTCTGCCCTCGACGAGGTCGTTGCGAACCTATGCGATCAGGTGGTCAACAAGTTCTTCGAGTGCACGCGGTACACGAAGGCCCAGGTCAACTACTGGAAGGAGGCAGCGTGGCACGCCACCTCCGGGCACGCCCGCGACTGGCTCGCGATTCACTACACGAGCCTCGAACCCTACGAAGGAATGACCGCTTTCGTCGAGAAGCGAAAGGCCGACTACGTCGGAATGCGACGCAAGATGGCGGATCCCAACGGTTCCAGCGAGTTTCTCTGGGGGCCGTATGCCAAGCAGTGCCCCAAGTGCGAAGCCAAGGGCCTTCCTGCCTTTTTCGAATTCTGCGGGAAGTGCGGTGGCAAGTTGACGTAGACGGGCCGGAAACGGTCGGCAACTGAAAACAAACACGTTTAGCTGGAAGTTGGATGTGACATGGCAGCGACACTTGAGAACAAAAGGGCCATCGTGACGGGCGGAAGCCTGGGCATCGGGGCGGCGATCGCACGAGAGCTGGCCGCGCAGGGCGCGGACGTCGCCCTCAACTATCGCAAGCACGATGCAGAAGCAAAGCAGGTGGCGGCCGACGTTGAGGCCAAAGGGCGCAAAGGGCTGGTAATCCAGGCCGATGTCAGTAACTTTGCGGACGCCCAGCGCATGGTCGACCAGGTCGTGGAGACCTTCGGTGGCCTGGACATCCTGGTCAACAACGCCGGCATCAACAGAGACGGCGTGATCTGGAAGATGACGGAAGAGCAGTGGGATCAGGTCATTGACATCGATCTGAAAGGTTACTTCAACTACGTCCGGGCTGCCGCACCGATCTTCCGGGAACAGCAATCGGGGAAGATCGTCAATATCACGTCGATCAACGGCCTGCGGGGCAAGTTCGGGCAGACGAACTACTCTGCGGCCAAGGCGGGCATCATCGGTTTCACCAAGGCCCTGGCCCGTGAGCTGGGCCGAGCAAGCGTCAACGTTAACGCCGTTGCTCCGGGCCTGATCGAAACCGAGATGATGCGGGATGCACCCGAGAAGGTACGTGAGGCAGCCCTTGCGGAAATCGTGTTGGGACGCCTGGGGCAACCAGAAGAGGTCGCGTCCGTCGTGGCGTTTTTATGCAGCGAAGCCGCTCGACACGTGACCGGCCAGGTGATCCAGGTGGACGGCGGGCAGTACATCTGAGTTTCGGATCGGCACTTTGGAGATTACGGAGGTAGCCGTGGAACTTAGCGACATTGTTGCGATCAGCGCGGTGCGGACACCGATGGGTCGATTCGGTGGGACACTCAAGGACGTTGCGGCCTATGACTTGGGCGCCGTGGCGATTCGGGCGGCGCTTCAGCGCGCCCGCGTTTCCGGCGATGGCATCGATGATGTGATCTTCGGGAGCTGTCGCCAGGCGGGCAACGGGCCGAACCCGGCGCGCACGGCCTCTGTTCGGGGGGGCATCCCGGTTAATGTTCCCGTGCAGACGATCAATATGGCCTGCCCTTCCGGGATGCGATGCATTTCCATGGCCTCCCAGGCGATTCGGCTGGGCGACAGTCAAACCGTTAT
>CP070718.1:776257-777675 GCA_020350565.1 Phycisphaerales bacterium | reverse complement strand
TGCGGAGGTTCCTGAGCCCCAAAGTGCTGTTGAATTCGAGCTTGTTCGTTTTGGGATTGTAACTCTCGAAGTCGATGATGCCGTGCCTGCCAGGATTCTTGCCGGTGAGGAACGTGGTCCACGCGGCCGGCGTGATCGGCGGAATGGTCGAGTGCAGAACGCCGGATACTCCGGTATCGACCACCCGCTTCAGATGGGGCATGTGGCCTTCGCCCATGACGGGCTTTAGGACGTTCCAGGTGGCGCCATCGAGCCCGATGATCAGGACTTTCCGGCCGCCGGGCGGATCGTCAGGAGGATGAACCTGCCCGGCCGCCGGATCGGCCTGTGGCGACTTATCTTCTTTTCCGCTCATTTGTTTCCATTGCCCTGACCGCGCAATTCACAAAGCGGGTGAGTGTAGCCCCGGTTCCTGCCGATTGCAACGAAACAGCGATGCGGTTAAAAGTCCGTAGCGCCGATCGCCCGGCTGGAGGATCGCGCGAGCACCTTGTTTTCAGGGAGGAGCACCGGCGATGAGGATCATCCGCGAGCCCACCGTCTATCTCATTGGCCGACAAGTCACTGATGAGGCCGAAATCGAACGGTTTCTTGCCGACCACCAGGTCGCCCAATGGACCACCGACACCTCCGTGGCCGGAGAGAAGCTTGCGGAGATTGCGGGGCGGGTCTGCTATATGAGCTTCGCGAAACCGCGTCCCGGCGGCAGTGCCAGCTACCTGACGCACATCAAGGAGGTGGCCCACGGCAGCGTGCTGGAACACGTCGCGTGGAACTTCATCATTACCGGGGTGTCGCGATCCTTTACGCATGAGCTGGTACGCCATCGGGCAGGCTTTGGATATTCGCAACTGTCTCAACGGTACGTCGACGAATCGATAGCCGATTTCGTGGAACCGTCTTGTATCGCCGATGATCCGGCGCTGCACGACGTGTGGCTGTCCTCCGTGGAGCAGGCCCAGGCAGCGTACGTGAAGCTGGTAGATGGTTTGGAGAAGAAGTTTTCCTCGGTTGACGACAAGACCATGCGTCGGAAGATCGCCCGCCAGGCGGCGCGCTCCGTCCTGCCCAACGCGACGGAGACGAAGATCTTTGTGACGGCCAACGCGCGTGCGCTGCGGCATTTCATCGAGCTTCGATGCAACGAGCAGGCGGAGATCGAAATCCGTGCGGTCGCGGCCAAGATGCTCGAGATCCTGCAAAAGGAAGCCCCGAACATCTTCGGGGATTACAAGTTCATCAAACTTCCCGACGGTACGAGAGCGGCGGATACACCGTTTCGGAAAGTCTGAACCATCGTGCGTGTTATCCGGCGCGACCCATGCGAGCCGCAAGCGCCGGCGCGCTATGCGGCCGTGGCGCGGTGTGGCCGGGACTCCTGCAACCGGTTGATCACGATCGCGCCGACGGTGTCGCCC
>CP070718.1:774601-776157 GCA_020350565.1 Phycisphaerales bacterium | reverse complement strand
TTTTATTTTTCCGATGTTTTTGTGGCGCTCGGTATGATGGTGGATAATGCCATTGTTGTGGCAGACGGTTACGCCGTGCGCCTCGGACGCGGGATGAAACCGGTCGAGGCGGCCATCGAGAGCGCCGGCAAGCCGTCTTTGGCTCTGCTCGGGGCCACCATTGTCGCCGTGATGGCCTTCTACCCCGTGTACGCCGCCAAGACGGACGCCGGGGAATACGCCGCCACGCTCTTCATTGTCGTCGCCGTCTCTCTGCTGCTGAGCTGGGTACTGGCATTGACCATGACGCCCCTGAACTGCATCAGCCTTCTCAAGCCAACATCCGGAGAAACAAACGGGACGGATCCCTATGCGGGTGGCTTCTTCAAGGTCTACAGACGTGTTCTGGAGGGAGCCATTCGCCGCCGGGTTTTGACAGTAGGGGGCATGGTTGTGCTGTTGGTAGGGGCCGCGGTCGGATTCACCCGTGTTCCGCAACAGTTCTTTCCCGACTCAACACGTTCACAGTTCATGATCGACTACTGGGCGCCGGAAGGCACACCCATTGAGGACGTTTCGACTGATCTGAAGACGATCGAGGCACGACTCGACGGCGATCCACGGGTCGAGAATATGGCTGCGTTCATCGGTGCCGGCGGCCCGCGATTCTACCTGCCCGTTGACCCGGAGTTTCCCTACCCGTCCTTCGCCCAGTTGGTTATCAACACGCCGACCTTCGCGGACGTCAACAGCCTAGTAGCCGAACTCGAACCGTGGCTTCAGGAGCAGTATCCCCACATCTTAACACGGGTGCGCAAGTACACCGTGGGGCCTGGCGATACCTGGCCGTTTGAGTTGCGCATTGGCGGCCCTGCCGAGGCGGATTTGAACCTGCTGCGGCGGTACGGTGAAGAAGGCATGGCCATTCTCAATAAGAGCCCAATGGCCAAGCAGGTACGCACCGACATGCGCCAGCGCGTACAGAGGGTGGTTGTGGACTATGATCAGGAACGGGCTCGCTGGGCGGCGGTTTCTCGCTCCAACATTGCGCAGGCCACGCGGCGAGCCTATGACGGCACGCCAGTCGGACTCTATCGTGAGGGTGATGACTTGATGCCTATCATCGCCCGCAGCGTCGAGGCAGATCGACAACGCGCAGCGGGCGAACTGGATGTGGTGCAGGTCCAGCCGACTTTCGCCTTGAAGACGATTCCGCTGTCGCAAGTCACCGAGGATATCGATCTCGAATGGGAGGACCCGATCATCACGCGTTTCAATCGACGGCGACAGGTGGCGGTTCAGGCGTCTCCCAACGGTGTCACGTTCCCGACGTTGCGGAGCAGCGTGCTCGGCGAATTCGAAGCCATGAAGCGAGAACTACCACCCGGTTACGACATGTTCTGGGACGGCGAATACGACAGCACACGAAGAGCGCAAGTCTCTCTCATCCCCGGGATGGTACCCGCCGGTGTGCTTATGACGCTAATCATCGTTGCCCTGTTCAACGCCCTGAGGCCGCCACTGATCATTGGCCTGGCGATTCCCTTCGCGATCATCGGCGTGACAGCCATCCTCCT
>CP070718.1:764033-774501 GCA_020350565.1 Phycisphaerales bacterium | reverse complement strand
GCCATTTGGATGTGCCCGCCGATGCGGCGTCTCCATCCCAGATGTTTCGTCGCGAGCCCGAATGGTTGTACGGGGATGGCATCGGTTCATCGCGGGCGCCGCTGGTGATGCTCGAGTTCGCGCTGCGCGGGCTTCGCAGCATGCGAAAGCTCCGCCGCCTGCCCATCGGCGTGCTCTATTATGCCGACGAGGGTCAAGACACCCGCTACAGCGCCGAGATCATTCGTTCAGCCGCGGCCAGGGCCAAACGGGTCATGGTCCTTCGCCCCGGGCCCCTAGGGGATTCGATTGTGACGCAGCGGCGCGGCCAGCGAACCTATCGTTTCCGGGCAATTGGGGAAGCACTTCGTCCAGGCAAGTTGTCCAAGAAACCGGAAGTACTCCGCTGGATGTGGAATTGCCTGGAGGAGTTTGCCCAGCTCACTTCGAGGGAGAAGCGCGTCTCCGTCTCCGCGATCAACGTGAAGACCGAGGCCCTCCCGATGCGTACGCCTCACAGAGTGACCGCAACGATCCTAGTGACGTATCCCGAAACGGCCGTGGTCGAGCAGGTCGAAGCACAGATGCGCAGTCTGCTCGACAAAAGAGGGCCGCGTTGGGAACTGGACATGATCTCTGACCGCCCCCCGATGAAGGAAAGACGGTCCACGCTCCAGCTTGCAAAGAGACTGGCCCAAGTCGCCGATGAATGGGAGATACCGTTGAAGCGCGAGTCGTCGGTCTGGCCTTCCGTAGCCGGGCTTGTGCCCGCCAAGACGGCCTGCGTGTGCGGCATCGGTCCGGTGGCACGCGACCTGGGGACCCCGCAAGAAGCCGTGCAGCGCATCAGTCTCGTGCAGCGCACCCTGTTGCTCGCCGAGTTCCTGGCCAAGGGCGAACGGTGACCGTTGATGGACAAGATCCGACGTGAGCAAATCGACACCGATCTGTTAGATCTGACGGATCGACGGCTGCACCGCCCCCAGCGGGTGGCCGTCTCCCGCCTTGGGATGGTCTCCACGGCGCATTACCGGGCAACCGAGGCTGGTGTGAAAATCCTCGAAGCCGGTGGAAACGCTGTCGACGCTGCCGTGGCTGCTGCATTTGCCCTCGGTGTTTGCGAGCCGGCCTCCTCCGGGCTTGGGGGGCAGACCATGATGCTTGTGCATCTGGTCGAGCCTCGCCGCACGTTCGCGCTCGACGGCTCCTCGCGAGCGCCCAACCGGGCCACGCCCGAATCCCTCTCCAAACCGGATCGGCGCAGGGGCTACAAGGCGACTACCGTGCCGAGTACGCCGGCGGTCCTGAGGTATGCCATCGACACCCACGGTAAGCTGAAGTTGGACCGCGTACTCGAGCCGGCCATTCGCCTGGCTGAAGAGGGATACGAGGTCACCATGCTTCAGTACTTGTTGACCCGCCGCGAGCTCAAGCATCTCCGGAAAACCACGGCGGCTCCGTTGTTCCTTCGCGACAGCGGCAAGCCGTACCTGGCTGGTTCGTTGTTTCGTCAGCCGGTACTGGCCCGCACGCTCCGGCGCCTGGCGAAGGAAGGGACGGAAGACTTCTACGTCGGCCGAATTGCGGAACAGATCCACAGGGACATGCGGCGTAACGGCGGCTTGCTCCATAAGGATGACCTTGCACAGATCCCTCACCCTATCGAGCGGAAGCCGATTACGGGCCGGCTCGAAGGTAGTCGCGTGTTCACTTTTCCGCCGCCGGGGGCAGGGCGGACCCTGATCGAAATGCTCAATGTGTTCCAACAGCTTCCGCCCAATCGCCGGGACTTCGACACACCTGACGGGGCGGTCATGCTCGCCGAGACCGTGCGGCGGGCGTTCCTCGATCGGCAGGATCGTCCTTTCGATCCGAGTTTCTTCCCCCAGGTCTCCACCGAGCGCATGTTGAAAGAGGACTACGCCCGCTTGGTGGCACGGCAGATTGCCCGCCGCGTCAGGGCCCACGGCGAAACCACGCATCTTTCAGTGATGGATCGCGAGGGCAATGCCGTCTCTTTGACTCAATCGATCGAGCGCGTGTACGGTGCCTGCGTGGCGAACCCCGAGCTCGGTTTTCTCTACAACAATTACATGAGCGCGTTCGAGTATGCGGATATGTCGCACCCCTATTGCATGCGTCCGAACGCGGCACCCTGGGCAAGCGTGGCACCGACGATCGTCTTCCGCGGCCGGAAGCCGTGGTTGGCACTCGGGTCCCCGGGAAGTGACCGAATCACCTCGTCGATGTTTCAGGTGCTGATTCGGCTCCAGACGCTTCCGCCCTTGGCGGCCGTTGACGCTCCACGCCTCCACTGCTCTTTGCAAGGCAAGGTGTCGCTCGAAGCGACGCGCATGCGCGACGATATCGTGCCCGCGCTGCAAAGGCACGGCTACGTGATCGACCGCCGCGATCCGTACTCGTTCTACCTTGGGTGCGTGCAATTGGTCGTTCGTGAAGGCGACGATTTCATCGGCGTGGCCGACCCACGCCGGGATGGCTCTGCGGCTGGGCCTCGCACATGAAACTGCCCCTCCTGATCTCGGTGCCTCACGCCGGGCTATCCGTCCCACCGGAAGTCCGCCCTTACTGCGCACTTACTCAACAGGAAATCATTGAAGACGGCGACGAAGGTGCAGCGGAGATCTACGCTGGCTTACGGGATGGTGTTGCTGCATTCGTGACGACGTCGGTCGCGCGGGCCATTGTGGACATGAATCGCGCGGAGGACGACCGCCGCCCGGATGGCGTGGTCAAGACACACACATGCTGGAATGTGCCGGTGTATCGCGCGTTTCCGCCTACCGAGGTGATCGATGCGCTGCTCGACCGGCATTACCGGCCCTACCACATCTCGTTGACGGAGTCTGCAGGATCGGGCGTTCGTCTGGGTGTGGACTGCCATACCATGGCTGCGAAGGGTCCGCCGATTGGCCCGGGGCCGGGCATCGAGCGGCCGTGGATTTGCCTGTGCAACGGTGAGGGCACCTGCCCGCAGGATTGGTTTGGGGCGCTGGCGGGATGCTTGGCGCGTGCGTTTGACCACGAGGTCAACATCAACGACCCGTTCAAGGGCGGATACATCATCCGCGCCCATGCCCGCGAACTGCCTTGGGTGCAGCTCGAGCTGTCCCGCGCACCCTTCATGTCCAATGACGAAAAGCGCCGTCGGGTATGGGCGGCGCTTCAGGATTGGTGCACCCGGCAAACGTAGGCGCGTCTAAACAGGGAGGTTGTGCAGGGACGTCTATCAGACGGCTGATCGGGGATCCCCAGCGTGGTGAGGTAAGCGATTCGCCGCCTTGGATGTCGCCCTGTCTTGACTTTCCACGTATCGCGTCACCCTTTTATCCGTTCATCCGGTGAGCACTTGCCCCATTGCTGGCACGGTTCGGGTGCCCGTTCTCCCGTCCGCGCGCAAAGATGCAAACCGCGGTTAAGAGCTATGACTCGCGGGCGGGACACATCCGGGACGGCACCCAACCTTAGCGAAGTGATGTTTTCCGCTGCTTGATTTATGGAACTTGCCGCACTTAAAATGTCCATGCATCAAGTCGCGTTTCTCGCAAGCATTCTTTTCGCAAGAGGAACCAAAATGCCCCCATTGTGCGTCATGACGGGACTGGTTCTTGTGATGGTCGCGGCCGGGCTGCCGCAGGCCCGAGCCTCCGTCTACGGTGATTTTGACGGTGACGGAGACGTCGACCTTCACGACTACGCCGAGTTCCCAGGCTGCCTGAACGGGCCGGAAGGAGGCCTGCAGCCCGATCGCGAGCCCTTCGACTTCAACGGCGACGATGACATCGACCTCGCCGACTTCACTGCGTTTCAGCGCGTTTTCGGCGCGTCCGCTCCGCCATCAGGACATGGCGATGTCAACGACGACGGAGATATCGACCTTGAAGACTACGCTGAGTTCCCGGGAGGCCTGACTGGACCGGGACGTGTCCTGACGCCGGACTGCGCGGTTTTTGACTACACCGACGACGATGACGTCGACCTCGCGGGCTTCGCGGCGTTTCAACGCGTGTTCGGCGTCTCCGCTCCTCCCACCATGATGGCCTACGGGGATTTCGACGATGACGGCGACGTCGACTTGGTGGACTTTGTCGCCTTTCCCAGATGCCTGACGGGGCCGGGAGGAGGCCTGGGACCGGACTGCGCGGTCTTTGACTTCAGCGATGACGAGGACGTCGACCTCGCCGACCTCGCAGCATTTCAACGCGTCTTCGATATGCCCGTGTCTCCCAGCATGGTCCTTATCCCCGGCGGCGAGTTCGAGATGGGTCGCCACGTCGGCGGTGGCGGCTCAGACGAGCTGCCCGTCCACGCGGTCTACGTAGATGCGTTCCGTATGGACGTCTGCGAAGTAACCAACGAGCATTACTGCGACTACCTCAACTGGGCGTATAGCCGGGCCCTGATCGAGGTTAGCGGCAGCGTGGTATACAAGGCCGGCGGCACCGAGCCCTACTGCGACACCCACTCATACAACGTTGACAGCCGCATTCATTGGAACGGCGCCACCTTCACCACCACAACGGGCAAGGAAGATCACCCGCTGGTGGAGGTGAGCTGGTATGGTGCAGTGGCGTACTGCAATTGGCGGAGCGAACAGCATGGACGAACGCCCTGCTACGACCTCACCACCTGGACCTGCGACTTCGGGGCCAACGGCTATCGTCTGCCTACCGAGGCGGAGTGGGAGTATGCCGCTCGCGGGGCTGAGCACGATCCCTACCACATGTACCCGTGGGGTGACGTCATCGACGGCTCGAAGGCGAACTACTGGGAGTCCGGCGATCCCGACGAGACCGGTGGCGATCCCCGAACGACGCCGGTGGCCTACTACGATGGCGGGCAGACGCCCCCCGGTTTGCACATGGCCAACGGCTATGGTCTGTACGACGTAGCGGGCAGCGTGTGGGAATGGTGCAACGACTGGTACGACTCAGGCTATTACGGCAGTAGCCCTTACGACAACCCGCACGGTCCGGCGAGCGGCGCGTTCCGTGTTCTCCGCGGCGGTTCGTGGAACAACGACGGCGACGACTTGCGCTGCGCGATTCGTAGCGCGGGCGCGCCCGGCCTCCGCAACGGCGCTGCCGGCTTCCGTGTCGCAGCAGGGACTTAGCCCGAATGGCTCACACCGCAGAGAGCGCGAAGAGCGCTGAGTCTTGTGGGAGAAAGGAGCTGCGACAACACTGGAGATCATCCTGCTCGGACGTTGTGTCCACGGCCCCTGTCGCGCGACTCATCTGCTTTTCTTTCCTCGACGATCTCTGCGCGCCCCGTGCGTCATGCCCGCATGACGCGTGGCAGATGTTGAGCCCACATCCTGAAAGGAATCACCCGAGGGCGCTGCACCGAGTGCAGGCGCCCCTCCGGCCCGTCGCGTTTGAATCCTGCCCTTGGACTGCGCGAGGGACAAAAGGTCATTGGGCAAGGTCTAACTGCCCGCCAGGAGACGGAAGCCGTTGCCGTTTCCTCCAAGGCCGGGCGCGCCCTGCCCGCGATTCGCAGAACGTACACTCTCCTCGGTAACACCCCATGATCCGCCGCGGAGAACACGGTTCTCACCGCTGGTCGGCCCCGGCGGATTATCGTACGGGCTACTACCGTAGTAGGTTGAATCGTACCAGTCGTTGCACCATTCCCACACGTTGCCGGCCGTATCATACAACCCGTAGCCGTTGGCCATATCTACACCCTCAGGCCACTGATCGCCGTTGTAGTAACCCACCGGCGTCGTGTAGGGATACTCGGTTTCATATGGATCGCCGGATTGCCAGTAGTTGGCCATCGAACCGTCGATCTCATTGCCCCACGGGTACTTGTAGTAGGGATCATGCTCGCCGCCCCTGGCCGCAAACTCCCACTCGGCCTCCGTCGGCAGGCGATACCCGGCGGCATCGAGGTTGCACGCCCAGGTGGACAGGTCGTAGCAGACAGGTCGGCCCTGCTCCTCGCTGCGCCAGTTCGCATACGCCACCGCGCCGTACCAACTCACTTGAACCATCGGGTGGTTTTCCTTGCCCACCGTCACCGTAAACGTGTCGCCGTCCCAGTGAATCCGGCTGTCATTATCAGACGCGTACGTATCGCAGTACAGCTCGGTGTCGCCGGCCTTGTACACCTTGTCATAAGCCACCTCGATCAGTCCCTGCGCGTAGGCCTCGTTGAGGTAGACGCAGTACTGCTCGTTGGTCACCTCGTAGATGTCCATGTAGAACGGATCAACGTACACCGGATGAATGGGATACTCATCCGCGCCCCCGGTGCCGACGTGGCGCCCCATCTCGAACTCACCGCCGGGGACACGGACCATGCCAGGGGGAGGCAATATGGGGTCCGTGAATCCCTGCTGGAACATGGTGAAGTCGTCCAGGTCCGTATCGCAGTCCAGGTCGAGGTCACCCACCGGTCGGCCCTCGGCATCGACCGCCGCGCCTTCCGGTGTGAAGTTGCAGACGTCAAACGCATCGTCGACGCCGTCGCCGTCCACGTCCCCCGCCCACACCGGTGCTGCAGCCCCGAACAGCAAAAGCCCGGTCGCCAAAGCCAACAGCATCATCACTTTTCGCGCATGCATCTCGTACCCTCCTTAAGAGTTGGGAATTCCCCCTCTGATCATACCAAAACCAACCGGCCCGGCAAAGGGCCATGCCGGAGGCTTCGACATGAAAGAGCTGATTCCCGCGCCACTGAGCCATTTTCCGGACGCGGGGGTGGACCGATAGACCAGCGGCGGCTTGGGGCGTCCACAATGCCCCATAAGGCGCTTGACGATATGCTCCCCGCACCAGCCGACGAGCGCCAAGAAATGACCCGCCTGTGTCTCAGTCGCAATACGTCAATCCCACGCCCGTCTGAGCCGCCGCGCCGTCAGTTCACCGCTGCGCAAGAGAAAGTGGTACGATGTCAATCGCACACATGCGCCATAGCTGTTCATGGCATCCACTAGGCCCTCGATGGTTTCTCCTGTTGTGGTCCTTTCCAGGTGAAAGCATGACCCGCCCACACGTTCCGCGGGCGGGTCATGCCAGCTTGTGGGCATCGAGGTGACTTAGTTCACCTGCGTCGCGTCGTAATACTGCCCGCTGTCCGTCGCCGGCTGTCCGTCTGCCGGCGACACCGAAACCGTGCAGGTTGCTATGCCCACGTTCCCGCAGGCATCCGTCACTTGCACGGTGATCTGGTAGACTCGGCCGTCCCCTGCCGTGCTTCGCTCGTTCCGCAACTGGATGCCTCCGATCGAACCGTCGAGATTCCGGAGGATCGCGGCGTCCGGTGCAGGCGTGGTCTGGCCGGCCCCGTCGGCGGAGGCGGTGGGCTCGTCGCTGGTCACCATCACGACCACCTCAAGTTCCTCCTCGCCGGTGCAGTTGTCCGTAGCGGTGTAGCTGAATCCCACGTCGGTCATCATGTGGTTGGGCGGCCACATGGTGTCCACCGCCACGGAGCAAGTAACGACGGGAATCTCTGCATCCACGCGTACGGTGACCGAATCCGTGTTCACGTTGCCACATTCATCAACACCCTCGGAGGTGACCGCCAAGCTGCACGGATCGCCCGAGGAGGAGACGCTCTTGGTCACCGTTTCAGCCGCGGTGCAGTTGTCCGCGAATTGGGTGACAGCCAGCACAGCCGCCTCCGCGTCTGCTACGGTTTCGTAGCAGACCGGCGTCTGGAAGGCGAGGACCTCTCCGCGGAAGCCGAGCAGGAGCCGCTGGATGTCCACCAAAGGCAGATGAGTGTCCACACGCACGGTCACGGCTGCAGTTGACGTGTTACCGCATTTGTCGGTGACGTCGAGACGGACACGGAGGTTGCACTCCGTCACCGAGGAGTGGACGGTGATGTTCAGATCATCGCCCGAGCCACAATTGTCGTCGATGGTCGCCGCACCCAAGACGGCCTGCTCGGCCTCGTCAATGCTTGAATAGCAGACATCGGCCACGGTCGGATCGATGGTGATACTGGGACCATCCGCGTCGATTGTGACAACCGTGCTCACCGTGGTGGCATTGCCGCAGTCGTCCGTGGCGGTCACCTGCACCTCCACGTCGCACTCATCGCCCAGAACCAGCGGGGCGCCTACCGTCAGGGGGCCGCAATCGTCAAATGCAAGCACGGCCAGGGAGACCGCCTCGGCGGCCTCGGCGGCGTCCTTGTAGCAGGTGAGCCGCACCGCGGGATCGATGAAGACCACCGGCCCAAACTGGTCCTCATCGCACTCGTCGATCTCCCCATCGCAGTCGTCGTCCTCCCCGTCACAGCCGTGCCCGAAGCGAGCCTGATCCACCTCGACGCACATGAGCCCCTCACAGATGAGCAGTGAATTCTCATACGCGGCCTCGATCTCCGCCGAATCGACGCGCGCCTGGTCAACATGGCACTGCTTGAGGATAAACTCCGCCGCAAAGGCGACGCCGTTTGCTATGCCAGCAGCCACGCAGGCCGGAGCGTTGGTGCCTTCACCCAAAATCACCACAAGGGTGTCGCATGCCGCCTGCGCTACGATCGCGGCGATCTTGGCAACCTCCATAGCTGTTACGAGGCCCGCCTCGAAGTCTGGGTCACACCGTTCGTCGTTGGCCAGACCCAGAACTCCTAGCAAATCGAACCAAAGGCCACCTGGGGCGGGGTAGTCGGCCAGGAAGCACTCTGTGGGCGGTAGGATCCCGGGCACTCCTATGGGGATCGCGCCGCCGGCTCCCTCCTCAGCACCCTCCGAGATAAGAACCGCCAGGCTCCCTACGGCCTCCGCGAAAATGTGATGGTTGCCCCCATACGCATCGTAAAGGGCCTGCATCTCCTCGGCGTTCAGCGCGGCAATCCTGTCATACAGGCCATCCGACGGCGCGGACAGCGTGTCCAGCATCTCCACAAAGGTAAGGAGCACCTGCCGGAAGTCCTCGGGCCCCATGGGAGGGAGCGGGATGGCGGCTTCCGAGGCCACGCGGTCGCCCCCGTCCGGCGAGACGTCGCCGCTCGTCCTTGTCTGCGCCGACACGGATTGTGCCAGGCAGAACATCGCTACACCGCATACTCCGACAATAAGAAATGTCCTTGTTCTCTGTTTCATCGTTCTTCCTCCTAGATGTGCCGCGTAGTCTCGGCCACGGCCAACGCAGCCATGGAACCGGTCGCAACGCGTAAAACAGAGATGTCCCCAAAGGTCTAAAGAGCTCTTCCCGTTCCTAGTGCCGAGATGAACACACGATTCGGAACGGCTCCTGTGGGCCTCCACGCCCGCCCACAAAGGCTCTGTCAAATCAATCATCCTGCCGATCACGAGTTGGCCGAAGTCACTTCAACTGGATGCTTTCCAATCGTGATGGCCGTTTCGTGAGCGCTGCGACGCGATGAATTGACAAGCCCCCACCGGAAAGGGGCTTCCCTGACAAGCCTTCTCCTTGGTTCGACTTTCGATGTGTCTAGCAGAAAAGGTGTCTGCTTCCGCCCGTCTCTCATCTAAAAGATATCACAGAATCATTAAAAATGCAACGATAAAAGTTCTGCTTGACAGACGGTGGCCATTCGCGGCGAAGATGGCGGTCCGTGCGTTGTCGGCGTCGGTATCGAGGAGCTTCTTACACTGGGATGATGAGCGACGCTTCGCTCGACGGGGAATGTTGGTGCATGGGACACGCCGCGCTGGTGGGGTAAGTTGGGCAAACGGCAGCGCAGCGCTCCTGTTGGTGTCCCTCAGGTCTGCACTGCAAGGTCGAAATCGACTCCAGCCTGCGCGCGGCTATGTGGCGGCATGGCGGGCAGAAGAAAAAGTCCAGAATGCCCCCCGGATGGTGCGGGGCTTTGCGGCAATGCGCCGCCGGGGGCTCGAACGCCGGCCCCGCTCGTCAAGAGCTAACCTGAAACGAAAGCGGCCCTGTGTAATAGGAAGGCTGACGATTCGGGCAGAGCGGACGCTATCGAGCTGCGCCGTCGAGTAGTCGAATCTCGGGACCGCGCCGATCAGGCGACCAAGCAACTCGCCGCGGAAGGGCTGACCACCAACACGAAATCGACCGGCTGCACACGCCTCAATCCGCTGGTCCGGGTCGAGCGAGAATCCCGCCAGATGTTCATCAAGGCCTGGGGTGCGCTGGACCTGCAATGGGATAGCCGTCTTGACGGGGGACATTCCTGGTGAGCGTCGCATTGCACCCGGATTGCACGAGCCGTTGCGGCCAGTTTAGGCGCTGGCAATCGAAGACCGTGAACCTGACCCTGAAACGTCTTGGCGCGGACCGCGTGCGTCAACTCGGAGTTGAGCTGATCCGCATCGAGGGCGACCTTGCGGCGTGCGTTGATCAACCTCGCACCCACGCCAGCCAAACCCAACATCACGATCGAAACGTGCTCAAGGTACTTCGGCGACACGGAACCCGACGCAAACGTCCTCGAACGTCGGAGGGCTGAGGGCGCGTTCCGCCGCGTGCAGGTGGTCGCCGCCGGGGTAGAACGCCCCGCCACGCACCCCGCG
>CP070718.1:757852-763933 GCA_020350565.1 Phycisphaerales bacterium | reverse complement strand
TCCGCTCACGTCGAACATCTGCATCACGACGCCGATGCTGCCGGTGATGCTCGAAGGATGCGCGATGATCTCGTCGCAGCCGCAGGCGATGTAGTATCCGCCGCTGGCCGCCACGTCCATCGTGTAGGCGATGACCGGTTTGCCACTCGCCTTGCGGAAATGGACGACCTCGTCGTGCATCAGCTCGCTGGCGGTTACCGTGCCGCCCGGCGAATTGATCCGCAGGAGGACGGCCTTAACGCGCTCGTCCTTGCGGGCCTTCTGAAGCTGTTCGAGCAGCAGACTGACGGAGTGCTCGCCTTCGCCAAACAGTTCGGGCTTCGGCGCGTTGAGCAGGATGCCGGAAACGTCGATCAGCGCGATCTTGTCCCTGGCGAAGAAGGACTCGCGAAACATCTCCTTCTCGACCAGCTCACGCTTCGTCGAGACCGGCGTGAGGAGAATGCTGTCTCCGATGCAGCCGGTGAGCAGTGTCGTGATCACCAGCAATGCCGACAGTAACAGCGAACGGAGTGCGATGAATTTTTGATGCACGGTTTTCGCTCCGGGTATGGGGCGCCGCGGAGAGCCGAGCGGGGCCGTGTTCCGTCGTCGCCTTGATATTGTCCAGGCCGCCTGGGCCACAGTATGCTAGTGGCATAGTCTCGCCCCGGCCAGTCCCGGGCGCATCGGGCCCAAGGCCTGGAGTTGAAGTGGTGCGTTTGTCCCGAGAAGAGTTCGACGAGGCCGTCTCGCAAGCGCTGACGGATATTCCGCCGCAGTTCAAGCCGTACCTGGACCAAGTCATCGTCGACGTGGAGGACTTTCCGGATCGGCGAGCGTGCGAGGCGGCCGACATCGACCATCCATCCACGCTTCTGGGTCTCTATCAGGGCACGCCGCTGACCGAGCGAAGTGTCGAGCACAGCGGCAGGCTGCCCGACCGGATCACGGTTTATCAGCGAAACATCGAGCGCCTGTGCCGAACCCGGAAGCAGCTCGTCCGACAGATCAGAAAGACGGTGCTGCACGAGATCGGCCATCACTTCGGCTTGGACGAGGACGACCTCGACGAGCTGGGGTATCGCTAAGGGCCTCGTCAAGCTCGCATGTCGAGCATCCGGCGACGGAACGTGCAAGCCCACCGATCTCCCGCACCGGTGGGCAACCCACCAACGCCACCCAGTACCAACGAGCCACAAGTGCTACCCAGGCAGAAGCCACCAATCCAACGCAGCGCCTCCACCGAAAGCCACCAACGGTGCCCAGCGCCAACGAACGCAACTTCCCAATGAGCTTCACAAAAAGCCAGTAAGCGCCACGCATTTATTACGGACGTTTTCCGTAATTTGTAATTGGTAATTTGTAATTTCTAATTCTCTTACATTCCCGATTGTTTCCGCACGATCATGTCGAAGTTCCGCACCAGCGCCTTGTAGAGATTGTACACGATCAACGCATAGACCGACGCGGCGACGGCACTGCCGAGGAAAGCAGCCAGGCGCGTGACGCCCGCGCTGCTCTGGAAGGACTTGACGGAGTCAAACAGGCCGGATGGATTAATCAGATACATCACGGCGCTAAAGGGGGAGAACGGCGCGAGAAACGCGCCGACCTCGCCGCCGGCGCCCTCGACGATGAGCATGCCGATGGTGGACACGATGCCGGCCGCCAGGATCATGGTGCCGACGCTGTACATCACGGCGGCAACGTTGGTCCGTGCGGTCAACGAGATCTTCAGCGCGATCACACAGGCGATGGCCGTATAGATCAGCATCAGGGCTCCCAATTCGATCGACGACTCGATCCACACGGCGGCCTGGGACCCTTGGGTGATGAGGCCGTAGGCTCCGAAGACCAGCAGTACGAGCACGGGACCCGCAAGCAACGGCGCGCAGAAACTCACCAATCCACGAAGCTTGCCCCACAGAATGTATTTGCTGGTGAGAAGGGTCGCCAGCAACATGTCCATGGTCTTCGCCTCTTTCTCCTTGGTCATGGAGATGGCGGCCGTGTTGGTCGCGATCAACAGGGCCAGGAAGAACTGGATCATGATGATGGCGGCCAGGCCTTCGCACAGGCCCTGCGCGGTGATCTGGTACGCGCCCTTCAGATACATGACGAATAAAACCATGGAAGCGATGAGGCCGCAGATGATGATCGCCCACCGGAGCCAGCCGCCGCTGGCCGTCTTGGTCTTTGCTTCGCGCCAAGCAATCGGGTTCTTCCATACGTTGCGCGGCGGACGGGTCCGTTCACCTGCGTGGCTCAGGCCGAATCTGGCCGCTAGGTTCGTCCAGATGTTCGCCTCGCCGGTCTTCGCGCCGCGGCGGACGAAGAGGATGCTCAGGATGATCATCAGAAAAGAGAGCGACAGCGTCCAGGTGATGTAGGCTCCGGCGGGATGCGCTAAGGCGTACCGGGCCAGGGAGGAGTACCCCACAAGCTGACCGTACTGCGGCGCCTGGACCTTGCCCAAGGCCACCTCCAGGGCCAGGAACGGATGGAGCGGTGTAAGCCAGCTTATCTTCTGCCCGCTGACGTTTGCCGGCGCATCCTTGACCCAGGTGGCGTCCCATTGCCCCAGGATGTACACCAGGAGCAGATAGAGGCCGATCAGCAGGTAAAACGAGAAAATCGTCCGGCGGGTGCCGACGCGGACCATGGCCGCGGTGATGGCGATCGCACCGGTCAGGACGGCCGTCCCCGCGGAAAGCATGCAGCTTTCGAGCACCTGCGACGTGGTCACGCCGCCGTAAAGCATGGTCAAGAGGAAGATCGGCAAACCGGCCACGATCAGAATGATGACGAAGAAAAGCCGGCTCATCAGCGACCCGAAGACGATCTGGGCGCTGGTCAGCGGCGTGGACAAGAGAATGTTGAAGGTCTGCGCGTCCCTCTCCTGAGTAATGGCCCCCGCCGTAAAGGCCGGAGCGAGAAAGCAGATCAGCGCAAGCTGAGCAATGGCAGCGCCCTTGAAAGTCTGGGATGCTCCTTTGGCAAGCTCCGCCAGCGAAGCGTGCTGTCCGGACGTTGAGCTGATCAAGGAGAACACTACGACCATGAACAGCGCGCCCAGGTAGGCGACGCGAAGCCACAGATGTCGCGGTCGCCGCGAGGCCCCGTAGACCACGCGCATAAGGATCGGGTTGGCGGGAATCAACCGCCAGAAACCGAGCCAGAGCCGGGAAAGAACTTCGTTCATAATTACAAATTACAAATTACAAAAACGCGCGTACTGAAGGCCAGGGTTTGCGGCTGTCTCAACCTCCATCGCTGCAAGTATCTCAACTTCCATTGCTGCGGCTGTTCCAGCTTCCATTGCTGCAACCGTCTCGAGCTCGAATCTTCCGCCCGTCTTAACCTTCACTGTTGCGCTCGCCTCGACCTCCATTGCTGCGACCGTCTCAGCCTCGATTCTTCCGTCCGTCTCAACCTCCATTGTTGCGGCCGCCTGGAGCTCGAATCCTCCGTACGTCTCAGCCTTGATTGTTGTGGCTGACTCAACCTCCAGTGTTGCAGCCGTCTCAGCCTCGATTGTAACGGCTGTCTCAACCGCCACTGTTGCGGATGATCGACGTCAGGATAAGCAACAGTTGGCTTGCTTCGTCGATTAAGTCGTCAAGCCTGCCGGGTGCTACCAGTTCCGCATTGGCAATGCGAACGAGGAAGAACTTCGCTTCCCGACATTCCTTTCTCGATATCTTGAGCTTGTGGATGAAATCCGACTTACTCTCTCCAGCTTGGGCCTCCTCCACGTTGGCTCCCACGCTCATGGCTGCACGAATGAGTTGCCTGCCGATGTCCTTCCCCGCGACGTTGTTCGGAAGGGCAAGGGCAAGCTTGATAACGCGATCCGCAAACAAGGCCGTTCGTTCGACGATGTCGGTCGGCGCTGTTGTCGGAGCTTGAATGACGGCTTCGCTGTTCATGTGACGTCCGGGCATTTGCGCCTTTTTGTAATTTGTCATTTGTAATTTGTAATTATGCCCCGTCCTACTGCACGATGCCCTTCGTCATTCGCATGAACGCCGTCTCGAGATTCACCTCTTCTTCCTTGATTTCCCGGATCTTGAAGTTGTGTTTGAGCAGTAGCTTAGCGATGGGGTTGAAGTCGTGCGTGCGTGCTTCGAGCTCGACGATGAGCGCGCCGTCCTGCGCCGTCACCTCCTTGATGCCTCTGGTCTTCGCGAGCAGGTTGGCGGCAAGATCCAACTGCTCCACGACGCGGATGTGCAGGCGCGTGCCCGTCTTCACCCGCTCGAGGATCTCCTTGAGCGGGCCGTGAAAGAGGAGCTTGCCCTGCTCGATGATGCCGACGGTGGAACAGAGCTCAGCCAGCTCGTGCAGAATGTGTGAGCTGATGATGATGGTCTTGTTCATACGTTTCAGCTCTTTCAGCAGCTCACGGATTTCGATTCGGGCGCGGGGGTCGAGCCCGGAAGCCGGCTCGTCGAGCAGCAGCACCTTGGGATCGTGCAGCAGCACCCGGGCGATACTCAGCCGCTGCTGCATGCCGCGGGAGAGTGAATCGACCAGAGCGTCACGCTTGAAGACCAGGTCGGTCAGCTCGAGCACGTCGCCCACCACGCGCGTGCGCTGTTTGCCGCTGATGTTGTACGCGCTGGCGAAAAACTCGAGGTATTCCTGGACCACCATGTCCTCATAAGCACCGAAGAAGTCGGGCACGTAACCGATCAGCGGGCGAATCTGTCGAGACTGATAGCCCACGGTGTGGCCGCAGACGCGGGCTTCGCCCCATGTCGGTTGGAGCAGGGTGGCCAGGATCTTGATGGTCGTGGTCTTGCCGGCCCCGTTGGGACCGATGTACCCGAAGCATTCGCCCTCCTCGATGTTCAAGTGCAGGTTGTCCAGGGCGACCAGCTTGCCGTAACGCTTCGTCAGGTTGATGGTTTGGATGATCACGGCGCTTCATCCGTTTCCTGGTCTTCTGCGCTACTTTCGGATTCGGTCCCCTCTTCGGCCTGTCTCAAGCGTCTGGCCTCATCCCGCGTCTGAACCTTCAAGGGGATCCGGACGCGGTACATCGTCTTCGATTGGTCTTCCTCGGGATTCAGCGTTCTATAATCGCTTCTCCCGTGCCGGCGATACTGCAGCCGCACCGGCCCGGGGTCGTCGGCGAATCCTATGAAGTACACGCAGTCCCGTTGAAGCTGCTCGTGCAGGTCGAGCTGCCGAAGGCGATCGCGTGAGAACGTTTTCTCGCCGGGGTACAAATCCATCTTGCTCTTGTTGGCCATACAATTGTATTCACCCATCGTGGACAGCAGCATCAAGGCCTTTTCTTCCTGTTCACCGACGACGCCGCGCAAGAGCCCTCGGAAGTCTTTGGACCAGTCCTGAGATTGGATGTTGCCGAGCTTGCACCGCTGCATGATGTCTTCGATTGTCTCGTCGTCGACGGGTTGATAGCAGAGGTCCCTGAGGAAGCGCTTGACGCCCCCGGCCGGCATGTCATCGATGGAATACGCGTAGATCGCGTCTTTGCCGCGATCGCCCATAATATGCAGGCCATCCTGGGCATAGCTGTCCACGACGGCATGAATGATCCAACAGTTATGCAGGTCCACGCCCAGATCGTTGGTGATGTAGCTGTCCTTGGTGAAGCGCCAATCGAGTCGTCCGTAGCTTCGGACGTCGGCAAAGCCGCGAATGGTACCGGGTTGCAGGCCTTCCCAGCGCCCCTCTAGCAACTTCAATGTCCCTCGAACGCGCAGGTTATGGATCTCGGCGTTGCCGGGGACCAGCTTGTACTCGACTGGGTTGGGGTAGGGCACCCCCACTTGCTCGGGGGCGAGGCTGTCGGGCATCGGCCTGAGACAGCAGTTGGTCTCCCCCGGTTCGGTTTCGCCCAGATGATCCGAAGGCAGCCAGAAATCGAGCCGAATGTCGGATGTTGTCTTAACGCCGAAAAGCGCCGTCGCATAGCCGTACGTCTCACCTGCCTTAAGGTCGACGATGGTGAGCTGATGGAGTTTGTCCTTGACGCCCTGCACGGATCGTACCGCACCGATGCTCAGCAGGCTGGCCGCCACCGCGATCAGTGCGAAGGCGCTCCAGTTGTGGTGCTTCCATCGTTTG
>CP070718.1:753250-757752 GCA_020350565.1 Phycisphaerales bacterium | reverse complement strand
GTTGTCGTCGGTGACGCTGTTGCCGGCTTCATCGGCGGCTTCGACGGCGTAGAAGTAGGTAGTGTTGTCGTCCAGGCCGCTCACGTTCACCTGCGGCGTGGTGGAGTAGCCGCTTCCCGTGGCCGCCCCGGTCAGCGCATCGCAGGACAGGCCGTAATGAACGGTGCCCTGCACCGGCTCGTCCGCCTCGAAGGTGATCAACGCGGAGTGCGGTTCGACCTCGGCCGTCTGGATGTTCCAGATGCTCGGCGGCGTGCAGTCGACGAGGGCCGTGTCGGTCACCTCGATGTCCGTCCCGCCCTGACCGTCATCGGCATCAATGTAAGTCACCGTGACGGTGTCGCCCGGAGCCACAAGCAGCACGCCCGCACTGTCCGTTTCGCTCAAAGTGATCGAGCCGGAGAACTGGCCGGAGGCAGGATCGATCTCGGACAGGGTGACCGTCTCGCCGGTCGGCTCGGAGGTCGAAGCGATCGTGATGTCGACCGTGTCAGTCGTGCCGTCGTCGAGGTTCAGGCCGCAGTCGACCACGAAAATAGCGGCCGTATCCTCGCAGGCATACAAATTGCTATCGAGGGCAATAGTGCCCGCGTCGCTGCAGCTCACGACGACTTTGAGCGAGGGGTCCCCGAACAAGTGCCATGTGTCGAACATCTCGACGCCGCCCGCGCCGTAGTAGTCCATCATGCCGCAGGAGCCGGCATACAACAGCGTGCCGAGTGAGCTGTACGTCTCGGCCACGTACTCATCGATGAACACGTCCTGGCCACGCATCGGCGGGTTCCAGGACTGGTTAACCGAGGACATGTAAGCACCGACTGCGCCGGTGGGCTCACCGTTGTGCGTGGCGCGCAACCACGCCTCGGCAAAACAGGTGTAGCCGTCGAACTGGCCGTTCACGCAGGCGACGCTGGAGATGAAGGGCAGCATGTTGTCGTTGACCAGATTGTTGACGTCGTTGTTGTTGAATCCGGTGCTGCCCCATGAGGTGGTGCTGCCGTGGCCGCAATAATTCACGATGCCGCGGCCTTCGTTCAGGGCTGCCGCGACCTGCGCGGCCGTGCCGCTTGGATCATAGATCTGATCCACCTCGGTATAGCCGTAAAGGAGCAGCTTATCACGGATGACGTCCATGTGCTCGTTGTCGTACTCGCCGTTGTCGCCCGGGCCCTGGTTCGATGCGATCCCCGTGCCTTTCCAGAACCAGTCCTGGCTGGTGGCAGGCATCTGCTCGTATTCGATGGTGCGCTCGACTTGAGTGTCCGTTTGGTCGCTCGTTTCTGCGGAGAAGCGTCCGACCATGATGTCGGGGTAGTCGTCGCCACCGGCCAACTTGGAGTAGGAGGGGTCCGAAGAGCCGCCCGAGGCGAACGGGGTGTCGACCTGGGCTGCGTCACCGACAAGCAGCACGAAGGCCAGATCGCTCGAATCGTAGACGCTTTGGATGTAGTTCTTGATGCTGACCGCATCGTTACCGATCGTTGAGACTCCGACGGCCGTGGTGTCGATGCCGCGCGCGCTCTTGTGATCCACGAGCGGCTGCACGTTGGCCAGCCACGGGTCGTGGCAGATGATCAGCATGTCGCCGGTCTCGTCGAGCGGTTCATAGCGCTGCTGAATCTCTTCGTAGTTCAGGAAGTGAAGCAGATACAACTCGTGGAACGCCAGGCTCAACTGCTTGGGCTGCGGTGGTCGGTGAAAGACGTTGATCTCGCCCGGCCCGACCTGCGTGATCTCCAGCTTGACATAGGTGTAGACGCGCAGTGTTCCGGAGACCGGGTTGTACTGCATCGGGTGGAACTGAGCGACGATCCCACGATAATCACGCATGATGTAGGCGTCGCGCAGCACCGCGATCTCTGCCGGATAGAAGCCGTTGACCTGGTAAACCTCCCCGAACTCGTACGGGACGTCTTGGGGATTGGTGTTCCTGTAGATGATGCCTTTTGAAGGTGCCACGAGGACGTTGTGGATCTCGTAGAACGAGGCATCCAAAACGTTGACCTCCATCTTGGCGTCATCCGGAATGATGAAGCTACGACAGATCCTTGGCAGGCCTGGAGCCCCTTTGTCCATTAACTTGCTCTCCTTCGCGAAAGCGAATTCGAGGTACTTCTCGCCGTCGATGAGCACGGTCTCCTGTGTGTAAGCACCTGGCTCGTACTCGACGACGATGTGATCCGGCGCGCCGGAGAGCAGATTGATCCCCACCGAGCCGCCTGCGCCCCACGCCTGCGAGGGGACAACAAGCATCACGGTCGCCACCGTCGCGAAAGCGTAGCACGCACTGCGAATCTTGATCTTTCCTTTGCTTTTTCGGTCTATCACGCTACTTCCTCCTTGCATGTCCGGTGTTTGCCCTCTCCCGGACAGTGCCTCTTGGTCGGCCGCCGCCTCGGCCGCTCTGATTGTTCAAGCCGGCTGCGGGAGGTTGGCGATCATCCCCCGGAATCGCGCCGGCACTTCGCTGGTCAGGTTAGCTTTTCCTCCCGCATGTGAACGAGGATCGGTCTTCGCACCAAGCCGGCGCGTATGTACGAAGGTGACGTTTAATCGAGGAGGTTTGCCCCGGGCAGTAACGGCTGCGTCTTCAGCCGTTAGCGAGGTGGGAACGACCCGGTGAATCGCGCACGACCGCGTGGACCATTCGCCCCGCCGACCTTGTGCGTTCGATCCATGGGGCGGCCTGCATTGACCCAGCTACCCGACCTGCGGATTGTCTGGCAATGCCGCGCGGGCACGGGCCGAGGCCGGCGCGATCCACTTATGTGGGGGGTACGTCCCCCCTCACGACGCGACTGCGTTGCGCAGACGGGAGTTCAACCATCCCCCATCAAACGACAATCCCATACAATTATGCAGGATAGCCATAACTTCGCCTCGAAGCAAGGTTTCGGCTCAGGGGGAAGCCGCTGAGGCTGGGGGCCAGCCGCAAACGTCGAGGCATGGCTGAACAAGAAGGGCAGGCCGAAGGTTGGGGCATGTGAGGGTGATCTTCACATCCTGACCTGGAGCGTCCTATAAGCATGGCTTCATGGCGCGCAGCGGAGATCGTGGAGGCGTCGTTTATGCCCCATAGCCCAGTGGAGAAGCCGACCGGGCTTCAGCCTTGGTCGAGCGGTGTTATCCTCCCTTTGGAGCCCCGGCCACCTTCCACCGGGCTGTCGCGTCTTGCCCCGTAGCTCATTGACACCCGTTGGCTCGTGCGGTATAAGGATTCACTTCACGGTTTTTCTCGTAAGAGCCGTCTGTTGCTGAAGTTATGTAGTTTGGGTCGGCGGCCGCGGCACGCCCGAACAGGCGTGGATCGCATTCCCTTCGCTACAAGCGTGTACTGATGGACATCATCGTGGTGATGAAATCGTCCGCTTCTGACGACGACGTGAAGCGGGTAACCGACCGCATCGTCGAACTGGGGCTCGTCCCGTACCCCTCGCGGAGTGAATTCCGCTCGATTATCGGCGCAATCGGGGAGAAGACGCCCCAGATCCAGCAGCAGCTTGAGCAATTGCCGGGCGTGGAGCACGTCACCGCGATCACGGAGCCTTATAAGCTGGCTTCGCGGGCGTTCCACGAATCGGACACGATCCTGGATATCAAGGGCATTCGCGTCGGCGGCCCGCACGTGAACATCATTGCCGGGCCCTGCGCGATCGAGAGTCGGGACATCCTGTTTGAGGTCGGCAGACTTGTGAAGGATGCAGGGGCCTCCATCCTTCGCGGCGGTGCATTCAAGCCGCGGACTTCGCCCTATTCATTCCAGGGCCTGGGGCTTGAGGGGCTGAAAATCCTTAAGGACGCCGGCGAAGAGCTGAACATGCCCACGATCACGGAGGTGACCGATCCGCGGGACGTGGAAACCGTCTGGCAGTATGCGGACATTTTTCAAGTCGGTGCCCGCAACATGTACAACTTCAATCTTCTCATGGAAGTGGGCAAATCCGACAAACCAGTGTTCATCAAGCGAGGCCTGGCGGCATCGATCGCTGAATTGCTGATGTCCGCGGAGTACGTCCTGAGCCAGGGCAATCACCGGGTGATTCTCTGTGAGCGAGGGATCCGCACCTTCGCTGAGGAGGTGCGTTTCACGTTGGATGTGTCGGCCGTGCCCGTGCTTCAGGAGCGGTCGCACCTGCCCGTGTTCGTCGATCCGTCCCATGCCGCTGGCAAGCGTGATCTGGTGCCATCCCTGGCTCTTGCGGGCATCGCTGCGGGGGCACACGGTGCCATCGTCGAGGTGCATAGTTGCCCGGAGCGTGCCCTTTGTGACGGTCCGCAGGCGGTCTTGCCGGACAACTTCAGGAGATTGATGGAGCAGATCAAGCTGCTCTCGGAGTTGGTCGGTCATCGGCTTACCCTTTGGGGGCGGGAAGACGTTTGTCTTCAAAGGCCTGCCGTGGGAGGATGAGAGGGCGGTGCGCGTTGGATCTGCGGAGATCCTCGCGCAGGAAGCAACAGAAGCTTGGGTTGAAATCGTAAAGCGAGGAGATGATGAGGACGCC
>CP070718.1:749242-753150 GCA_020350565.1 Phycisphaerales bacterium | reverse complement strand
CCAGCTCAGCGGATGGTAATGACCTCCGTACGACGAGGTGAACATCCATTCGAGGTGATCCCTGCTCAAGCCGCGATACCCATCGTTCAGGACCAGGTTGTGGTCATCGTCCCAGTTGACAAAGTCGTTGTTGAGCGTCGGCTCAAAGGCCAGGATCGTAACGGCGACCAGAAACAGGGCAGCAAGGCGAATCGGAAGACCGCTGGAGCGGTTGGTCAGAGCGTTTCCCGCGGCGGGATGAACCCGATTGGCCTGGGGGGTCGTGGTCATGCCGATGACGGATTCTAACAGGAAGCTGTAGCGATGCCTCTGCAGTCGTCCGGAAGGGGCTCCGTGATCGACTGAGATTGGCCCGGTCAAGCCAGAACAGGGGATGTCCGATAATCCACAAAGGTATGGATGTGCTCGGGATCATTCTGGCACGAGCGGGCAGCAGAGGGCTGCCGGGCAAATGCATGCGGGCGCTCTTGGGGCGGCCGGTGATCGCCTACACCTTCGATCACGCCCTTGCGAGCCGGCGGCTGACCGCGACAGTGCTCTCGTCGGACTCGGAGCCTGCCAAGCGCCTCGCACGAGAGCTCGGCATCGAGGTGATCGATCGACCGGCGGGGCTGGCGACCGACACGGCAACGGTCGACGCGGCCGCTCGTCATGCCGTGGAGGAATGGGAAACACGCCACGGCCGCAGGGTGCACTTCGCGGTTCTCTTGTACGGCAACATCCCCGTCCGTCACGACGGCGTCATCGATCGCGCAGTCGCAAAGCTGATCGAGACGAAGGCCGATTCAGTTCGGACCGTTGCGCCTGTATCCAAACAGCATCCCGATTGGATTCACCGGCTCGACGGCGACCGGATGATCCAGTTCAGGCCGAACAGCATCTACCGCCGTCAGGATCTGGAGCCGCTGTATTACCACGATGGCGCCGTGGCCGCCGTCACGCGTGACGCCCTCTTCGGTGCCTTGAAGACGCCCGACGATCATCAGGCGTTTCTGGGCGAAGACCGCCGGGCGATCACCCAGCGTTGCGAAGACGCGGTCGACATCGACGAGGCCGTTGATCTCCACATTGCGGAGGCCCTTTTGAGGGCGAAAGGTTGTCAAGGTGATGCCTCCGTCTGAAACAGCCTCAAACGAAATCACCCCTGTGAGGATCGGTCCCCATGCGGTCGGACCGGGGCGCCGCGTACTGGTGGTGGCCGAGGCAGGCGTCAACCACGATGGCTCCGTAGAACGTGCCTTATCGCTTGTGGATGCAGCGGTCGAAGCCGGAGCGGACGCGGTCAAGTTCCAAATGTTTCGGGCGGATGAGCTGGTGACGGCCTCCGCTCCGACGGCGGCCTATCAGCAGAAAGCATGTGGCACGACGTCGCAGAGGGAAATGCTGACGAAACTGGAACTCGCGTTCGAGAGCTTCGCACACCTGCGTGATTACTGTGACCGAAAAGGCACCCTCTTCTTTGCCACGCCGTTTTCGGTGGCCGACGTCGGTCGCCTCGTAAAGCTCAGCGTGCCGGCCATCAAGATCGCCTCGACGGATCTGACCAATCCGCTCTTGCTCCAGGCGGCGGTTGACACCGGATTACCAATGATTGTCTCGACGGGCGCTTCAAGCGAGGAAGAGATCCGGTCGAACGTCTCGAGGTTGTTGACGTCAGGAGCAGCCGGCCGGCTGGTGCTTTTGCATTGCGTGAGTTGCTACCCAACGCCGCTGCACGCGGCCAACCTGCGGGCCGTGGCTACCTTGGCCCGAACCTCGGGCGTACCCTCCGGCTTCAGTGATCACACGACCTCGACGCAGACCGGCGGGTGGGCCGTCTGTGCGGGCGCGTGCGTCCTGGAGAAACACCTGACGCTCGACCGAGCCGCTGAGGGTCCTGACCACGCGATGTCGCTCGATCGGGAATCGTTCCGCGTCTACGTCGAGAACGTCCGCCTCGCCGAAACCGCCCTGGGAACGAGCGAGCTGGGCATGAGCGATCTGGAGCGGCCGGTGCGTGAAGTTGCAGGGCGCAGCATCGTGTCACGGTGCGGCATCACAAGAGGCACCGTCCTGCAAGCAGGGAGCCTGGATGTCAAACGGCCTGGCGGCGGCATCGAGCCGGACCGCCTGGAGGAGCTTCTCGGGCGGCGAGCGGCGGTTGACATTCCGGCCGACACGGTTCTCTCCTGGGAAATGATCGAATGAGCGCTCGCGGAATCAGGGCCGGACTGCGCAATGTCGCGGTCATTACCGGCACCCGTGCCGAGTACGGTCTGCTGCGCTCCACGATGGAAGCGATCCGCCGACATAAAAAGCTGCGGCTCCAGACCGTCGTGACCGGAATGCATCTTCTCAGGAAGTTCGGGCACACGATTGATGACATCACGAAAGACGGCTTCGTCGTGGATGCACGTGTTCGCATGCAGACGGGCGACGATAGCCCACTGGATCAGGCGATCGGCCTATCGCGGGGAATCAAGGGCATCTCCGAATTCGTCGAGGCCGCGGATTCGGACATCATCCTGGTGCTCGGCGATCGTATCGAAGCGATGGCCGGCGCGTTGGCGGCGGTCACGACGGGCCGAAGCCTTGCTCATGTTCACGGGGGCGACATCGCTCAAGGTGATTTCGACGAGTCGCTTCGCCACGCCATCACCAAACTGGCTCACGTACACCTGACCGCATCCAGGCAATCGGCGCAGCGTGTGATCAGGATGGGTGAATCGCCCCAGCGCGTTTACGTGACCGGTGCGCCGGGCTTGGACCGCATCCTGGAGATCGCAAGAGGAATGCCCCGTCGCAACGGGCGTTCCGGGCGGGCGCTGGTGCTCTTTCATGCGATGGGCCGGCCGGTAGCCGTCGAGCAGAGGTCGATGAGGGCAGTCTTGAGGGCCGTGGGGGACTCGGGACTCGAACCGACCGTCCTATATCCGAATTCTGATCGCGGTCACACAGGAGTCATTCAAGCCATCGAAGACTGGCATCCTCGTACGCCCAATAAGGGGATTCGTGTCGAGCGCTCGATGGCTCGTGACGACTACATCCGGGCGCTGATTGAGGCCGACGTGCTTGTGGGGAATTCGTCGAGCGGGTTGATCGAGGCCGGCACCGCAGGCACGCCCGCGGTCAACGTGGGCCCTCGGCAGGCAGGTCGTCAGCCCAGCGGCCCGTCGGTGGTGCCGTGCAGCGAGACGGTTGAAGCGATCAGCGCCGCAATCGCGCAGGCGTTGAGAAAACGTCCGAGAATCGGGCAGCCGGGCGTTTACGGTGACGGCCGAGCCGGGCGGTACATCGCCGCCATCCTGGCCAAAATCCCCCTTCAGGACGCCTTCCGCCGCAAATCGCCGCAGTATCGGTGTCATTTCCGCAAGGTCCCAATCTAATATCGAGCTTTGCCAGTGACGATAAACGTGCTGGCGACCTCCAGGGTCGGGCTGTGTCATCATCGTGCTCAGAGGAGTTGTCATGCCAACCCAAACGGCCGATCAAGCCAAGCAGATCGTGGACAAGGCGTTGGCTTCGATCGGGGACATTGCCACACTCCCCGAGGTCACGATCCGGATTATTGAGATCGTTGAGGACCCCCGGAGCACGGCGCGGGACCTGCACGAGGTGATCAAGAACGACCCCGCGCTCTCGGTGAAGGTGCTCAAGGTGGTCAATTCGGCGTTCTATGGCCTGCCGGGGCAGATCGCCAGCGTGGATCGTGCGATCATTCTCCTGGGGCTGTCAGCCGTCAAGAACATCGCGATCGCGGCTTCGATCGCGCGGTTGTTCAAAGGTAAGCGTATTTCGGAACACTTCAGCGCGTCCGACCTGTGGCGTCACAATGTGGCCGTTTCGGTGGCGGCCAAGAGTATTGCCAAGCGCTCGCCCCATCCGGCGATGGTGGACGAGGTGTTCGTGGCAGGGCTGATCCACGACCT
>CP070718.1:743004-749142 GCA_020350565.1 Phycisphaerales bacterium | reverse complement strand
GGGCGGATCCGTTTCGGGTGAATTCGTATCGCCGGGCGGGGCGGACGCTGAAGGATGCGACGGAGGATGTGGCCGCGTTGGCCCAGGAGGGGCGACTGACGGAATTGCCAGGGATCGGGAAGGGGACGGCGCAGCGGATTCAGCAGTATCTCGATACCGGCCGCATCGACGTCCTTGCGGAGCTTGAGGCGAAGCTGCCTGAAGGTCTGCCTGCGCTGCTCGAGATCCAGGGCATGGGGCCCAAGAAGGTGGCCCTTGCTCATAAGGAGCTTGGGGTCAGTGGGCTCGACGACCTGAAGCGGGTGATCGAGTCGGGCGAGCTGGCCGAGTTGCCCGGCATGGGGGCCAAGAGCGTCGAGAAGATCGCCGAGGGCATCAAATTCATGGAAACCAGCGGCGAGCGCACGCCGCTGGGCATCGCCATGCCCATCGCCGAGGCGGTGGCCGAGCGCGTTCGCGCGCTGCCCGGCGTCAAGCGCGTCGAGATCACCGGCTCGGCCCGGCGGGGGGCCGAGACCATCGGCGACATCGATATCCTGTGCCAGGCCAAAGACGGCGCGAAGATCATCAAAGTGTTCGTCGGATTCGACGGCGTCAAGCGTGTGCTCGCCTCGGGCTCGACCAAAGGTTCGGTCACCGTCGAGATCGAGCGCGGTCGCGAGCTTCAAATCGACCTTCGCGTCGTGCCTGCGGAATCCTTCGGCGCCGCTCTGCAATACTTCACCGGCTCCAAGGAGCATAACGTCCGGCTCCGCGAGATCGCCATCAAGAAGAAGTGGCGTCTTAACGAGTACGGCCTCTTCGACGCCAAGGAGAAACAGCTCGCCGGGCGGAACGAAGAGGACATTTACAAGAAGCTCAGGCTGCCCTGGATTCCTCCGGAGCTGCGGCAGGACCGCGGCGAGGTCGATCCCGAGGCCGACTTCTCCGGCTTGGTCACCATCGAGGACATACGCGGCGACCTGCACGTTCACACGGTGGCCAGCGATGGGAAGAACACGATTGAGGAGATGGCCGTCGCAGCCAAGAAGCTCGGCTACAAGTATATCGCTGTCTGTGATCACTCCAAAAGCAGCACCATCGCGAACGGACTGTCCATCGATCGAATGAGGAAGCACATCGAGGCGATCCGCAAGGTCGACGAGAAGGTGAAAGGCATCAAGGTCTTCGTCGGCACGGAGGTCGACATTCTCCCCGACGGTTCGCTGGATTATCCGGATCGTCTGTTGGCCGAATGCGAGTGGGTGGTGGCCAGCATTCACTCGGCCATGGGTAAGGGCGGCAAGGGAAAGCTCAGCCCCGCGGAACGAACGATAGCGGCCATGGAAAACCCGTACGTCTCTGCCATCGGTCACCCGACGGGCCGCTTGCTCGGCCAGCGCCCGCCGATGGAGATCGACATGACCACGGTGATCGAGGCCGCCTCCCGCACCCATACGATGATTGAGATCAACGCGAGCTGGCAACGTCTCGATTTGAAGGACGTTCACATCCGCCAGGCCATCGATGCGGGCGTGATGCTCTGCATGAACACCGACGCCCACCGCACCGAGACGCTCGACGAAATGCGCTACGGCGTCCTTACCGCCCGCCGCGCCGCCGCAACACCGAAGCACATCGCCAACTGCTTCACTTTGGCTGGACTCCAGAAGGCAATTGCGAAAAAACGCGGCTGAGCGGCTTTGGTCATTTGCTGCGGTGTGCGGCGTCTGGCTGGGCCACGCGTGCCGTTCGATCATCGTGGTTATGGAAGAAAAAACGGCGGCCCGGGAATCTTGGGGCCGCCGTCCTTCACACGACTGAGTTGTTGTCTGTCAAACCGCAGCAACGCGTTGGGAAGCCGGTCGCATCAGTAGCACCGGCGGAGGCGCCGGTGCTACTTTGAACCGGCACGCCGGTGTTACGGCGCCCAGCAGGGTGGCTCGCTCTCGGCGGTGCAGGTGCCGTAGTAGAACTTCACCAGGCCCACGTCGGCTGCGTCGATTTCACCGTCGCAGTTGACGTCGAAGTAGCACAGGTTGGCCGGATCTGTGTTGCCATACCAGAACTTCACCAGGCCGACGTCAGACGGTGTCACGGCGCCATCACCATCCGTGTCGCCCTTGCAGACGGACGGGTTCGGCAGGTCGGCACACTCGATGGCGCTGCACGGATCGGTCATCAGCGAGGATTCCGGCCCCAGATCGGTGGTGATGCCGATGCCGTTCTGGGCCTCCACCGCAAACGTGTACGTCGTCTGCTCCGCCAGACCGGTTACGGTGATCGTGCCCCAATCGGCCTGGGTCTGGTAGACGGCGTCGACGCTGGGATTGCCGCTGATGTCTACGTATAACCCGTCCCAGGTGGCGTCCACCGGATCGGTGGCTGTCACCATGATTGCGTAAGTCGTGTATGACGGGTTGATGTCATCACCGATGGCCACATCGATCGATTCGCAGGTCTGATTGCTCAGCACCGGCGCCGATGGAACCGCCGCCTTCGTCCGACGCGTCTGCTCCGGACTCCAGTCCGTTTCCACGCCGTCCTGGTTCCGCGCCATGAAGCGGAAGGTGTACAACGTGTCGGGCGTCAGGCCCGTGGCTTGGTCGCTCGTAGCCTGTATCCACTCGTTGATACCTCCGTCTCCCCCTGCCGTGGTCGAGTCGAAGTAAAGACCCGACTGATTCAGCGTCAGGTTCGTGAAAGACTCGTTGGTCAACAGGGTGGCCGATGTGGCCGCCGTCAGCACAATCGGGGTCGACTGCGGGGTCTCGATCAGCGTGGCCGCAGCGAACGCGGCCGACGGCGCCGTCTCATTGGACGCGGCGTCTCTCGCTCGCGCGGTGTACCCATAAACGTAATTCGTGAATAACCCCGAGTCCGTATAGGTCGGATCTTCCTCCTGCCAGCCGCTGTCATGACCGCCTGGAACCTGAACATCAACGAACTCGAAGAAGTATGAGACCGGCGGCGACTCCGCGTCGGTGGCCGTTGTCGCCCTCATCTCGATCTGCGAAACGCTCACACCCGTGGGCGGCAGCGCGAAGGTCATCGGATCCGGATCCGGTGCGGTGGAATCGTAGCCCAGTTTGGCGATCCAGGTGCCCCATTTGTTGGTGTACTTGGCGTAGGCCTGAATCGTCCAGAAGGTCAGCTCGTCGACTGGGTCCAGCGTGGTGAGGCTGTAATCGCCCCAGCGATTACGCCCATAGCCGTCCGTCCGCGTGTACGACGCAAGACCCTGCTGAAGCAGGATGGGATCGCTCATTTCGCCCGCCGGATCAGTGCTCAACCTGCCGGCCGCGTAGGTGGCGATGTACTGACCGGGAGAACCACCGCCCGATTCCGCGTACGAGCCGGAGAAGCCCATCACTGCATCCCCTTGAGAATTCACCGCAATGGACGGGAAGTAATAGTGGAGAGTCGGGTCGGAAACCGTTCCGCTGTCGGCGAGGAAGTTCGGCGACGTATTGATCTGGTACCATCGACAGGCTGCACGACCGGACATGCTGATGGCGTGGGCCGTCCAGATGAAGCCATCGCGATACAAGGCGCTCATCAACCGCCCGCCAACCGTATCGACGTCCACTGTGCTGCCAAGTGCCGGTGCCTCCGAGGGCTCTATGTTGTACGGCACGGAAACGTTTCCCAAATCGTCGAGTTCCGGGAACGCAAGGCTGCCCGTAATCTGGCGCAAGCGAATGGCCGAGCTCCCGGAACGAGAGACAAGGTATGCGCCGCCGGAATCGCCGTAGGTGTGGCAAGGCTGGATGGTGCCGCCGCTGAGGCCTCTCCACACCGTCGGGGTGGGGAAGGTCGGGGTTGGATCGATGAGCGGCTCCTTGATGATTGACCACACGGTTTGGCCGTTAAAGGCCATGTAGGCCGAGATGTAAATCCCATTTGCGTCGACCCCGAGCGTGGGGTAATCCGGAAACGTGCCGGAGTCGCTACCGGTGGCCGCCACAAAGTTCGTCTTGAACCAGCTGCCCGTCGGGTTGTGCGACAGCGAGATGGCGAAATAGATCTTCGTGTCGAAGTCCGAAGCGATGGCGATCCACCGGTTCGTGTTCTGGTCCCAGAGGATTCGCGGGTCACCGCCGCCGAAGTTGAAAAAGGAGTTCAGGCTTGTGATCGAAAGCTGCGATCCGGTGTTTTTGTCATAAACGGCGAAGGCGTTGTTGACGATTTCGCAGTAGTGAAGGGCACCGATGGCGCCGCAGGTGTCGGGCGGGAAGGTGCCGCCGCCGTAGTAATTCATGTCCACACCCACGAATTCGTCGTGAACGCTGGGTGCCGTCCCGGCGCCTGCCCGAGGTCCGAAGAGTTCGTCCGTTTCAGAGGGGACCGCGTCCGCCTCGAAGGGAACGGACGTATCGATCGGTGCGGGCACGCCGCGATCGTCCTGGATGTCTCCCGTGCCGGACTCCCAGGTAAGGCCCGCATAATCGCTGCCGGTCAGCTTCTGCCCGTAGGCGCAGTCCTCGAAGTCGACCACGACTTCCTCTGGTTCACTCTCGCCGGCCGGGGCCGGACGTTCGAACGTGAGATCGTCAAGGGCATACCAGCCGCCGCCGTTGTACACGGCCTGCGACTCGAACACGATGCGGTCAACGCCCTGCAGGTTGATCTCGAACCATGTTGGCTCTTCGTCGACGTCGTAGAACCATCTGGTGTGGTCGACCTCTTCGCCGTTGCGGTAGCCGATCACGCGCAAGCCGGTGGTCCAGACGCCGTCGCCGCCTTGCCCTGCGACATAAACGCCGAGGACATTCACGACGTTCGGGAAACCGATGCCCATGCTCGTGTCACCCCATTTGTTGGTGACGTAGTGGACGCCGGAATTGGGGTAGAAAGAAGTGCGTGGCGTTGGAACAACCCAGCTACCTTGTTCGCCGTTGCGTTCGCGTGGATTGACGAACGGCCTGTCGCCCATGGTTAGCTCGCGCGCCTTGACTTCATCCCAGGTTTCAATGACCCCGGGACCGATGTCGGCCGGTTTCATCTTCTCGCCGCGAATAACGGTCGCTGATGTCTGAGGTTCTGATGCCACGACACTGAGAGGCATCGCCAGCGCGACGACGATCGCTGCACACATGGTTCCCCGCATGGTTTTCTCCCGCTTTTTCCGGAAAAATCGAGAAGTTAATCCCATATGATCATACACGTACTCAGTCCTGGTCCAGTATCCGCATCGCGCACGTCATTGCGGGACGCGTAAAAAGCTTGGAACGGATTTAGACGTCAAACGCTCGCTGGGTTTCTGGTCACCCCGGTGGGAAAGCACTCCGAAGCACCCGCGCGGCCTGCGCCCCCCGAACGGCGGAATCCGCCAAGTGAGCACACAGACCGAACTGAGGGTCAAGTGCTGCGACAGCTCACATCCTGACGGCCACCTATGCCCCTTCGACCAAGGACCGAAAAGAAGCGCTTGCGGTGGCTCTCCACCCCGCTGTCGACTGTCGCGCGGTTCCCCTGACGTAACCCTTCGATTGTAAGGACCTGCTGTCGCGAATTCAAACTTTACGCGTAGGCCGCTGCGAAGAAACGTCCGGCGGCCGCCTTTCGTTGATGCTGCGCTTTGCGGACCTGCTGCTGATCAGGGCGTCCAGCCCTGGTGCGTTCCGCGACTGCGAGGAAAAAGTATGGCGCCAGGTAAACGAAATTCACCCCTGCTGACGTATATCGATTTATTCTGCAAGAATCACCAACGCCAGCCGTTCACGCTCTAATGGGCTCGTCAGGTAAGGCGGCAGATCCCCAGTTGATGGCTTTCTCCACTTTGTTGTTCCGTTTTTTCCCCAGTTTGTCTGATTGTCAGTCGCGCGGGGTGGGCGGCGTGGGCAGCGTGGGCAGCGTGCGCGGATGGGCCTACCGCGCCCCGGCCTTGGGGTGCAGGCCCCATCCGCAAAACGACGTGCCCTCGCGCCGTTCCGCTGATGTGCGTTGTCTGACAGCTTGACTTTGGGTGCGAAACGCGTGACGCTTGCCTTGAGCAGGTTTGCGGCGTTTTGGCATTGCGGGCGGACGATCATTGGATGGTGGCTACCGTATGGATGCGGTGATCTGTGGCATCGATCCCGGATTGGGGACGACAGGGTATGCGGTGGTCCTGGCCGCCAATGGTAAAACGTCCGTGATGGACGCCGGGGTCTGCCG
>CP070718.1:739439-742904 GCA_020350565.1 Phycisphaerales bacterium | reverse complement strand
ATCACGAGCCGCCCCCGTCGGGCCCGGAGGAAGAAGAGATCCGCGACGACCGCTCGCTAGGCAGTTGGCACGACTTCGTCCAGACACCGCCGTCTGGCACATAACCGCGCTGAGACGCGACGGTAAGGGAGCGCGCAATCGACCGGCACCGAGACGCGACCGTAACGGAGCGTGCACGCACAGAAGCGCAGCAATACTGTCGGCTCTGCTGCTGCGAGAATCCCTCGTCGCACCGTGAAGAAAGGACGGGTTGTCCCATGGCAAGATTCGTATCCAGCTCACTCTTGATGACGCTCGTCGTCTTCATGCTCCTTGCCGGCGGCTGTCGAACGACTCGTCCTGACGACGCGCTCGAGCCGAACAACGATTTCCAGACCGCCACCCGCCTGACCTCAGGCCAGCCGGTGGACGGGCGGGCCAACGAGGGCAATCCCGACGTCTTCGCCATCGACGCTACTGCCGGGCAGAACATCTCGTACCGTCTCGAAGATCGTGGCCTCGAGGACTGCGCCGCCTTCACCGTGACCGGCCCGGGCAATGTCATCTTGTATCGCGACGGGCACTTCTTCTGCGGCCGGGGCCCCGCGCCCGAAACCATCGCCGACGGCGTCACCTTCAACGAGGTCCCCGACTTCGGCTACGAACTCCGCGTCCCCGCCGCCACCGCCGGCACCTACTTCCTGACGATCGAAGAGCTGGGCCAGGCCGACAACCTCTTCAAGTACAGTTGGGACTACCGCCTGACCGCGGTTGTCGAAAACTGAGCTTTTGACCGGAGGCGCTCGATCAGGTTTGAGGGTCGGTCCGGTCGTCTGGCGATGGAACGGTACTCAAGTGGTCGGCCTATGCGCGTAAGAGACATGCTTCCGTTTCCTTAACGAAGACTCGTTGGTCGATGATCAAGACCGGAGCTGAAGATTGCCGCTATGCGGCGATCCTTACCATCCCGTTATGCTCCCGTTGTCGAAAGCGGGTTCAATTCAATCCTATGGTTCTGTGAACAGAATTCAGGATGGCACCTGATAACGTGCCGCGCGCGTGGTAGAAAGAGAAGGCCCGCCCGATCGGGCGGGGCCGGATCGGGCGGGCTTTTATGGATACCCCCGCCCTGCCACGGAAGAGGGCGGGGGAAAGCGGATCAAAAGAACTTTTTGTCCTATACGGCTCCGGTGCCCTGGCGGACCTGCTGGTAGGCGTCCTGGACGTAGGCCAGCTCTTCGTCGGTGTAGTAGTCGCTCAGCGGCTTGCCGTTGGGGTTGTTCAGCGCGGCGTAGTAATCCTCGATCAGCTTGGCCTGCTGCTCGGCGTTCAGCTCGCGGAAGGACTTGCCCTCGTTGTAGCCGACGCGCCAATCGTAGGCGGCGTTGCGGTCGCCGCCGGTGATCGTGGCCCAGGCCTGATTGAACAGCGAATCGTGGATGTAATCCGGGCCGCCGCTCTGGTTCTGCCAGACGTGCGCCGCCTCGTGCACCAGCGTCTGCTTGCCCTTGTCCGTCAGCTTCCCGTCGGGGCCGAAGGCACTGTCGGGCAGGTAGATCGTGTTGCCGACGGCATGGGCGGCCATGCCGAGCTTCGTCGTGGTATCGCCGCGCTTGATGCGGACGGAGTCGTAGTCGATGGTGTCGCCGTACATGGACTGCAGGATTTCCCGCTCTTCATCCGTCAGGCCGCGTGACGGCGGCTCGACGAAGATGGCGGTCAAGAAGGCGCTGGCGGCGCCCTGCAGGCCGGAAGCGACGATGTCGGTCAGGCCGCCCGCGACCCGAAGGGGCACATTCACGAACGACATGCCGAACTGCTTGGCCGCCTCACCGAACTTGCCCTGGAACAGCAGCTTGGCGGACTTGCCCAGATCGAAGACGAAATCGAGCGGCGTCTCGGTGACCATGCGAAAGGCGCTGCGGACCATCACGCCGCCGGTATTGAACAGGGTCCGGCCCGCGTCCCAGCCGCGGGTGAGCACGTTATTCAGCGGCTTGCCCAGCGGGCCCAGCAGCGGCGTGAAGCCGTCGATCAGATTCTGGCCCGCATCGAAGGCGCCGTTCACCAGGCTCAGCGGCGCCTGGAGGAAAGCCTTGTCGGCACCCTTGATCAGGTCGTCGAAGGCCTCGCGGAACCGGCCCTGCACGAGGTTCGAGGCGAAGCCGTAAATGCCCGTGCCGAGGCCGACGAAGAAGTTTTTGCCGGCGCTGAAGATGCCCTTGCCGACGGAAGCGACGGCCTTGCCCACGCCCTTGGCCGCACCGACCACCACCTCGCCGACCTTCTTGGCCGCGCCGGCAATGGCGTTGCCGACCTTTTTGACGGCGCCGCCGATGGCCTTGCCGACTTTCTTGATCGCGTTGCCGATGGCCTTGAACGGGTTCCAGAACTCGACCGCGACCTGCTTGCCGTCGACCGTGATGACGCCCTTGTCGTCCTCGGTCCGGATCTCGTGCATCTGGGTCGCGGTGAGCTTTTCGCCGGACAGAACACGGCGGAACATCTCGCCCTCGTCGCCGAGCGTGTCTTTCTTGTTCAGTTGGGTATCGAGGTGATGGCCGGCCTCCTCGACGTAGGTGGAGGCCGCCCGTTGAGGATTGCTCTTCAGGTCACTGTTGATGTAGACGACGCCCTTCTCGGCATCGTACGCGCCGTTGGCCCCTCGAAGCGTCTGACTGTCGACGAACTCGATGGGCGGCAGCCAGCTATAGTCGCCTTTAAGCGCCTGCTGGCGGAACTGCTCGGCCTTGGCCTGATCGTAGCCCTTGCCGAAGACCTGCTGCATGAACTTGTGGAACTCGGCCTTGTTCTGGGCCTTGCCGCCGAACTGCTGCTTGAACAGCTCCTGCATTTCGGCCTTGACCTTCGCATCCGCGTCCACAAAGCCGTCGGCCACCTGGGCGGCCCCGGCGGAAGCGGCCTTGGCGGCCTGCTCGGCCAGGTCCTTGATCGGTGTGCCGGCATCCGGCATCGGACGATACGTCGGTCCCGTGGGGGTCTTGCCTACGTCGAGTGACATGATTCGCAACTCCTTCGATTGAATCGCGCTACGCGCCGTTAAGAGTGATGGACTCCAGCCCTTCCTGCCCAAGTCATCGGATGACGGAGCGATAAGTTGCGTCGCGTTCGAGATGAATCGAGGCCATTGTAGCCGCGAGCATGCCCCATACGAAGCCCTGAGTGCCGGTACCGGGGGAGGTTCGCTCCGGAGATGGAGCAGGCTTCGCAGACTGTGCGGACGGGGGATGGCGGGAAGCGGACGCGAGGAGAGGCGGGTACGAAATGGCTTTTTTTGTGTTGAAAATGGCTTTTTTTCGCGGGCTGCGTCATGGGCGCAGCGGAGGAAGGGCATGAGGAAGACAGAGCGTAACTGGCTATTGGAAAAGGAGTTATGGCATCTCGTGACGTGTTGATGGTCTGCTGTCGGGGTGCGCGCTTGTGGTATTTCCGAATTTCGGTGAAACGCGTACGTACGGGGTGGTT
>CP070718.1:736522-739339 GCA_020350565.1 Phycisphaerales bacterium | reverse complement strand
GTGGGGGCTGCGGAGGTCGGGCGAGGTTGATTCGCTACCACCGCATCCCGATACGTCGGGATGGGGCACCCGCTGAGTGAGATAGATTCGCTACCCCAGGTCCGAAGGACCTGGGCCACCCGCCGAAGGACCTGGGGCACCCGCCCGAAACATCGGGATGGGCCACCCGGCTGGGGCACCTGCCCACCCGCGGCTGTGACTTTTTTGGATGGGGTCGGGGTTGGGGGGGAATGGTGGAGCCGCGAAGGGGGCAGCCCGCATCTACGATGGTGTTCTGCTCGGCTCCGGCAGGATGATGCTCAGCGGTGTCCAGTTCGTGCTGGCGGGCTGGGTCCGGTTGCATTGACGGGCCAGGAGCGATAGAACCCCGAAGTATGTCGAGAAACGAATCTGTTTATGACGTGGTGGTGGTTGGCGCCGGGCCGGCCGGTGCGACGGCAGCCACCGTTCTGGCTCGCCAGGGTCGAAGTGTGGTCATGGTTGAGCAGGACAAGCTGCCTCGTTCCGCAAGCTCCTTGGGCTGGCTGAACGTAAAGGCCGTTCCCGTGATGAAGGAACTCGGGGCCGATGTCGGCACGGTGAAGAAGCAGGCGTTCACCGACGTAACGTTCTTCGACCCCGGCTTGTCCAAAAGTGCCAAACCGACCTTCAACGGACCGGCGGGTTACGTGATCGACCGGGCTCGCTTCGACCATAAGTTGGTGAAAGCGGCAGTCGCGGCGGGTGCGACGTTGATGGACGGCACGCCGGTGCTGGATGTGAATCCTCTGGAAAGCGAAGTTGTCGTCATGCTCGGTGAGGGGCGTAGCATTACGGGGCGTCTCCTGATCGTGGCCGTCGGCCGCGGGGCCCTTCTGCTTGATCGCTTGGGCTTTGTGCTGCCGGCTAAGCATGGGACCATCTGGACTGCACAGGTTGATGCGCCTGGCGGTGGCACCGCTGCTGCTGGGGACACCAAAGGCAGCAAGTCCAAGGCAGGTGGTAGCGGCCTGCGCGTTGCGGTTGTTTTGGGGCTTGAACGTCTGGGAAGCTTCGCCGTTGCCTACGTGACTCCGAAAGTAACCGCGGTCGCGATCAACTGGCGCGGTGAGCGTGACCAGGCAATTCCCGTGCTGGTCAATACCTGCAAGTCGCTGTTCCTTCGTGAAGTGGTTCCGGTCGATCTCTCGGAGGCGGCCGCCCAGGCGCCTCTGGCCGCGAGTCCAGCCTCTGCGGCACTGGACATGGAGACCCATATCGGCAAGCACACCTTGCTGGTCGGCGACGCGGGGGGCTTCGTCGCATCGCTGAGCAACGAGGGCATATACCCGGCGATGTGGTCGGCAAGGATCGGTGCCGAAGTGGTTCACTCCGCGCTCAGCAGCCCGCAGTCCCAGGACGAACTGATGACGTTCGAGTCGAAGTGGCGGATGACGATGGCCGATTACCTCCGCGCGCCGAATACGGATGTTCAGTTCCTGCTGCCGCTTCTTTTTTCCAATCAGCCGATGGCCGATCGGATGGGAGCGGCCTTCTTCGCAGGGGACAATATCTAAACGACCGTGCGTGACTACGGGGCGGCTTTGCGGGGCGGGCGTTCGAGCGACCGGTGGTTGCGCCCCGCGCTGGCACTTGGGGCTCGGATTAGGGGTGTCGGATTGCGGACGGCGGTTTAGAGCGTGCCTCAAATTGGATGCCATCGAACGACGCTTGACGCGAACGCTGCCGTTTGATGGGCGGGCTGCCGCCAGGCCTCAGGGAACCACTGACGGAATGCTGCCCGCCGGTGGTACATTTCGGTCTTCCGTCTTTTGCATTATGATGCCTTCGGTTTGAAGCCTTCTGCTGAGGATGTTCGGTAATGATCCGGTTAGGCGTGAACATCGATCACGTGGCCACCGTACGCCAGGCGCGTCGCACGGACGAACCCGACCCGGTCTGGGCGGCCGTCGAAGCCCAGTTGGGTGGTGCCGACGGAATCACCTTTCATCTTCGCGAGGATCGGCGGCATATCCTGGATCGAGATGTCCCGCTGTTGCGCGGTGCCGTCGTGGCGAAGCTGAACATGGAAATGGGCGCGACGGACGAGATCGTCTCGATCGCGATTGCGACCGGGCCTGACCAATGTTGTCTGGTTCCGGAAAGGCGCGAAGAGCTTACGACGGAGGGGGGGCTCGACGTGGTCCGGCATCGCGAGCGTGTGGGAAAGGCCGTTGCTCAACTGCGGGACGCCGGCATCTTTTGCAGTGCCTTCGTCGAGCCGGTTGAGCGGCACATCAAGGCCGCCCACGACGTCGGCTTCGGTGCCGTGGAGTTGTGGACGGGCGGTTATGCTCATGCGCGGACGCCCTCTGAGATTGCGGCGGCCATCGGGGATCTGCGGCGCGGCATTGAGATTGGATTGACGCTCGGGTTGGAGGTGCACGGCGGACATGGCTTGACCTATCGCAACATCGCGAGCATCGCCGCGCTGCCGGGTCTCTCCGAGTTCAACATTGGACATTCGATTGTGGCCCGCTCGGTTTTCGTCGGCCTTCGCGAGGCTGTCGGAGAAATGAAGGCGTTGATCGCCAAGTACGCTCCGCAATGAGCCCCATAGCGTCCGCGGTGAGGGGAAATCAGTCCCTTCACCGTTGGGATTGAGCACGGGGTCGAACAAAGGGCCGAGCTTCAGGAGGGAGACTCCTCATGGTGGAGGGAGTTCGATCAAAAGGACGCAAGCTTCAAGGCTCGATGACGGCGTTGGTGACGCCTTTCGCACCGGATGGTGCCGTCGACTGGGGGTGCGCGGCGCGATTGGCCGACCGGCAGATCGAGGCCGGCACCGACTGGCTTGTC
>CP070718.1:734017-736422 GCA_020350565.1 Phycisphaerales bacterium | reverse complement strand
TAAACCACTGCGACTCCATCACTTCCGTCATCGAGGCCGAAGGGATTCGAACCCTCAACCACCGGATCGACAGTCCGGTACTCTAACCAATTGAGCTACGGCCCCATGCCGCTTGGCTGCCTTCAGCAAGGCATTCTAGCTGGGCGAATGCCCTCAGCCAAGTAGTCATATAGATGAATTAACGCGGCCCCTAAGTCAAGACCCTTTGAGCCGTTCTTTCTCCGTAAGGTCGCCTGCACCTGTTCCCAGCAAGTCCCGCCGTGACAACCGCATGCCGTCGTCGGTGGTTCCCGGACGTTCCGGCCAGGTCAGCAAGGTCCCGACACCGAACGGAATCCAGTGCCAATGCAGAATCAACCACGGTTCGGTAAGCCCCCGGCGGAGACGGTCGACACGCCGGCCGAGTGAGCCTATAACCAATCCAGCGAATGCAAGTCCCCAAAACCCAGAGGGCAGGCCCACAGGTTCGCCGTGAACTCCAGTTCTCCGAAGAACGATGTCTCAAACGGCCAAGGCGCCCCCGGCAGCCAGCGCCAGGAACAGAGCTGCTCTTCAGACCATCGGCCTGTCCCCTCCCCCGCGACGGATCAGCGCCTGCGAAGATCGGGACGGCTCAGACTAAAACGGGATTACGCCCGTGTCTTCAAGCACAAATGTCGCGCGGCCGACGAAACCCTGATCGTCTACGTGGCTCCAAACGATCGATCCTGGTCTCGCCTGGGTCTCAGCGTTTCCAAAAAGGTCGGGAAGGCGGCGCAGCGAAACCGCGTGCGACGGTGGATTCGCGAAGCGTTCCGCACATCCGGGGAGCAACTCCCTACCGGCGTGGACATCGTCTGCGTGGCCAAGCCGATGACTGCGGAAGAGACCTTTGAAGATGTGAAGGATTCGCTTGTGCAGTTGGCTCGCCGCGCGCACCTGCGGCTTTCTACTCTCGGCGAGCCGTGCAAACGTCGATCAACGAGTCCTCGAGGTAAACCAGCCCCTCGACCTCCCCGTCAGGCGAACGGAGCACCGCAATAAGCTCGTAGAATCCGGGCCGGATCTCTGAAAACTCGGAGAATGAGACAAGCTCTTCCACTGCTTCACCAGGCTCGAAGTCGGCCTTGAGGATCAGTTGATGCTCAAGGTCCTCGTCTCCATCGGCTGGGATCGCGCCGTCTTTGGAGAGCCAGAACTCGACCTCGGGCAGAGGAACCGATTCCGTCTCGGGGCACCCGTCCGGAGCCACCCAGTCGATGATGATTGCGTCGTCAATGCTCTCGTGCGATGGATACGGCACGGGGTATTCCATCATCTGACACAAGTCACCCAAGACGTCCGCCCCCACAATTTCGAGCTCCTTCCAGATGCAGATCCTGCCTGGAGCCGTGGCCCGAACCAGGATCGATCCCAAATCGGCCTCGACCTCCAGGGCGAAGGTGCGCGGCAGCGCGTCCGCCGGCAGGGGCAGGTCCTTGGTATCCAGGAACACTTCCATGTCAAAAGGCAAGCCGGCCCTGTCCAGCTCGACGATCGGCTGCGGAAGATCGATCCGGACCTCACCGCCGTCCAACTCGTTGGACAGAATGAATCGAATCGCCGAGCCCTGCGGAATGTGCTCACCGACCGTGCGGGCAAAAATCGGCTCCCCAAGATGAATCGTGATGTCGTCCGCCGGTGCGATGAACTCGATCGATGGAAGCAGGTCAATCCGAAGTGATGGCGCCTCCACCTGCACCAGCCCGGGCGCGAATGCGACGGACTGAGCCATCCCGTCGCTGATCAAGGCGGCCACGCGGTAGGCACCCACCGCGACGTCCTCGGGGATGCCCAGCGTGATGACGTCGCCCGCCCCGTCCTCATCCTCGGCCACCGAAGACGTCAGCACGATCTCGTCGCCGCTGAGTTCCGGGGCGGAAAGAGTCGGGTCCAACATGAAGGCGATCAACGCATTGTCGTTGGCGTCGCTGTCGATCCACTGGATGGTGATTGAACCGCCGGCCTCGACTGCAACGTCTGCGCCTGGAGCGGTCAGCTCAATCTGCGGGGCATCGTTATCCGGCGCCGGCAGAACCACGACCACGCCGTCCACTCGATCGGTGCCCATCAGCTTTCCGTCATCAATTGTGCCGACCAGGTCGTAGGTTCCCGGAATGACGTGGTCCAGGGGCCAGTAGGCGACATCGGCGCTGCCGTCGGGGTCCTCGGAGAACATCGAGTCCATGGCGTACTCAGCCAGCACCGTGCCGTCCTGAGCGGAGGCTACGAGACCGAATGTCACGGTCGCATTGTCGTCGGTGTCCTCATCCTCCCAAGAAATGAACAGTGCCGAGCCCGCCTGCAACTCCACAACCTCGCGCGGAGCGGTAATCGCAAGGACCGGGGCCTCGTTGCCCTCATCCAGCCTTACGGTGACTCTGCCG
>CP070718.1:731579-733917 GCA_020350565.1 Phycisphaerales bacterium | reverse complement strand
GATGGCCAGCGGCGCTGTGGCGTCCTCCGGGTAACCCGCGGAAATCTCGTCAAGAATCGACAGGGCAACGTCCTCTCCCGATAGGATGCGCATGCCCAGCCACTTACGCTTGGTCCCGGTCAGGAAGGTCTCCGCTATGACGAATTCGAGCCGCAGAGCCCCCGACGTCTGAACCATGCCCGCATAGCGGTTCAGGAACTCCTGCAGTACGCCATGGGCCTTGTAGTACTCGCGCTTTCCGATCAGCGCCTCGGCCTTGGCGACCAGGGCATCGGGATGAAGAGGATGATCGATGCCGTGGGCTTTCTCGAACCGCTTCAGCGCCTTCAGCGCAGCACTGTAGTCCTCGGACCTAACTCGCATACGAATGGCGAACAGATCGCCTCGGGCCGTCCCCGGTGGCGGAGGCGGCACCTCGGCCCACTCCTTGCGATTGGGATCATACGTGAGCTTTCTCGCGCGAGGCTTGTCGGCCGAAGCTGCCGGCGCCGCGGCCGTGATGCCAAGAATGGAAAGGACTGCGACAAAGCGGGTTACCTGCTGAACAGACACGTGCCTGGCTCCACAACGGGGACGGCCTTGCTCGGATCGCGTAGACGCATTCTATCCCCCGATGTCACCAGCACGCAACGCCGGATCTCCGGATTAGACGTGTTCGTGGTTTTATGCTGCAAGGCGGCGGCTCAATGAGAGGTAGGGGGCTTTCACGTTGTAAACACCTGTTGAACCGGTTAAAGTGCGAGCCGTTGAAACCAGCATGGCTGCGATGCAAGGGAGTCTCCGCCTCCGCCGTGCGCACGCTCTTTCCGATAGCGAGTGGTTCAGGTTGCACGGGACGGCGGAGCCGAGGGTCGGTATGCAGGCGGATTTGCAGAAGAGACGTCGAACCGAACACCGGGGCCGTAAACGTGCCGGCTCTGTAAGGAGGCGAAGGTCTTCGTGAGAGCCGTTGTTTTGGACAAAGGGTTGCGGTATGAGCCTGACTACCCGAAACCCCAGCCGGGTGAAGGACAGTGCCTGGTTCGGGTCCATATGGCGGGCATTTGTGCGACCGACCTGCAGCTCGTCAAAGGCTACATGGATTTCAAGGGTGTGGTGGGGCACGAATTCGTCGGCACCGTCGCGTCCGGTCCGGCGAATCTGAAGAACAAGCGCGTCGCCTGCGAAATCAACTTCGTCTGCCGCAAGTGCGAACTCTGCCTCGCGGGGCTGGCCACGCATTGCCCAAACCGCACCGTGCTGGGCATATCAAACCAGGACGGCTGTTTTGCAGACTACGTCGTGGCTCCGGAGCACAATCTCCATCCCGTGCCGGATTCGGTAAGCGACGAGGAGGCGGTCTTCGTGGAGCCGCTTGCAGCGGCTTATCAGGTACTGGCCCAGTGCCCGGTAGAAGAACGAACGAAGATAACCGTGATCGGCTCCGGCCGGCTGGGCCTGCTGGTCGCCCAGGCACTCAAGACCAAGGGCTGCAAGCTTACGGTCGTGGGACGCAACAAGAAGACGCTCACCTTCTGTGAGAAGAAGGGTATTCAGGGCATCCACGTTGACAAGCTTGTTGCAAGACAAGACCGTGACGTTGTCGTCGAATGCTCGGGTGCTGCGGAGGGGCTGACCATTGCCATGGAGCTGGTTCGGCCTCGCGGCACGATCGTTCTGAAGAGCACCCATGCGGAAGCCGGCGCACTCAACCTCGCTCCCATCGTGGTCAACGAGGTCAACCTTTTGGGGAGCCGTTGCGGGCCGTTCGGGGAAGCCATCAACGCCCTCGCCCGCCAGGCGGTCGACGTCCGGTCGATGATCTCGAAGACATTTCCTATCGAGAAAGCCCTGGAAGCGTTCAAGGCCGCAGAGGACCGCAACAACGTGAAGGTGCTTCTGAAGATGAATGCCAAGTAGTTGTCAGCTCCGGCCGGTGGAGATGCTGCTGAAGCGGCATCGTCGACTGTTAAAGGTGTCTTCTCTTCACGGCGGCGCCCAGCCCGAGGAGTCGGCTGTCGCCGTCCCAACAGAGATAGAGTACGATGGCCATGGAGCCGATCGCCATGATGTTCAAGCCCACCATCTGACTCAAGGTGAAGAGAGACCATGCGGACACGGGGGGATTCATCTCGGCCGCGATATGTAGCAAGTACACCAGGTGATTCACGAGGAAGATCAGGAAGTGAAGCACGATGACCACTGAGCCGCACGCGGCCCCCACCGTGTTGGCCGTGTGGTACATCGCCGCCACGAGTGCCCAAGCGACGAGGAAGCCCCAGATACCATTGAAGACGATATTCATGGTCACGAATGGGGCGAAATAGGTGATCGTCCAAAGCGCTCCTCCACAGATCAG
>CP070718.1:728671-731479 GCA_020350565.1 Phycisphaerales bacterium | reverse complement strand
GGCGTAAACTGAATCCTGGAGAAGCTCAGCGACAGACAGCGGGCCAGGGTGCTGATCAGGAGTGTTTTTGCCAGGCCGGGGACGCCTTCGAGAATGCAGTGGCCATTGGCGAACAACACTGTCAGCGTCTCCTCGATGACCTGGTCCTGCCCGACGATGATGCGGCTGAGCTGCTCACGGATGCGCGCGTAGGCATCGACGAGCTTCTCCACGGCTTCGACGTCGCCCGCCTCGGCGGGAGATTCCTGGATCGGATCGGTCGGGGCCGGAGCGGCGTCCTTCCTTGATTCCTCATCAGCGGTCATGCGAACACCTTTGCTCGAATGCACAATGTCGAATAGCGAATGGCAAATGCTACCAGGAAAACGAAGCGCCGTCAGCAATGCGCGCAGCCGACGAGAGCTGAATTCTTCACATTCTCAGGCCGCCTTTTCTGCTCAGCATTCACTCTTCCTCCTGGTTGATGCGATCGATCAGGCTCCGCAGCCGGCCCGCGCTGCGGCGATCGAAATGAAAGGCCAGTCGGACCTTATCAGGATACTCACCATCCTCCTCCTCCAGCGGGCCGGCAAGTTGCTCGAATCGGCCATCATCGAGGATATCGTCGTAGGTATCGTTGACTTCCCTCAGGGTCTCTTCGGACAACGGAGCTTTCAGCCGCATGACTAGGCGATCGCCGACGTAACGCGACGAGTGAAAACGACGATAGTATTGAACGATGTGGGCTACCGCGTCTTCGGCGGAGTCCGTAAGGTACAAGAGGTTCAGATCATCGGCATCGATCATCCCGTTGCCGAGCAGCTCGGCTTTGACGTAGGCCCGCCATTGGAGCCAGTACGTGCCGCCTGGTTCGTCACAGAGTACGATCGGCGTGGGCGTGGTCTTGCCGGTCTGCACCAGCGTCAGTGCCTCGAACCCATCATCCTGAGTTCCGAAGCCGCCAGGAAAGAGAACGATTGCCCTTGCCTCTTTGATGAAAATCAGCTTCCGCGTAAAGAAGTATTTGAAATTGACGAGCTTCGGATCGTCCTGGATGATCGGATTGGTCTTCTGCTCGAAGGGGAGGGAGATCGCCACGCCGAAACTTGCGTCGCGCTCGGCGCCGTGGTGGCCGGCCCGCATGATGCCGTCACCAGCTCCCGTAATGACCATCCAACCTTTGTCCTCGATCAACTCCGCAAACTTCTTGGCCTGCACGTATTGCGGATGGCCTTCCGGCGTTCGTGCGGAACCGAAGATGCTCACCTTTGGGATTTCGCGGTACGGTGCGAAGATCTTGAAGGAATAGCGGAGTTCGGCCAGCGATGTATTGAGGATCTTCAGATCGCCGCGGTCGGCGCCGTCCGCCGCCAGGCGGCAGATGGTGATGATCATCTGGTGCAGGAGATCCTCGTTTTCGCAGGGCGCGAACTCGCTGAGGAACTTCTTGATCGCCTCGGACCGCGCCTTGCGAAACTCGTCGCGAGACGGGTCCCCTGATGCTGCCTGGGTCATTCAGATGTATCCTTGGCCACCGGCAAGACTCGCAAGCGTCGCTGTCCGTCGTTGGCCTGCCGTGGAAAACAAGGGCGGCGATCTGAAGCGGAACGTCTCGGGCCCTACCCCGCTTCGAGGTCCCGTCTCCTCAGATGCCTGCCCCCGGCGGATCAAGGTACGGTTCGATCCGCAGCTCCAGAACGATCTCGTCGTGAACCGGAATACCGTCCTGCCCGATTTCGGGGATCTGCGGTTTGACCTTGCGGGCTTCGTCAACCACGCCCACGTTGACCGCTACCATGCGAAACCCAAGACGTTGATAGAACCTGAAGCCCTTGATGTTATCGTTCGTGGTGGTGAACCAGAGCCGGTGGCAACTGCGCGTGCGGGCCTCCTGGATCGCGTCGAGAATCAGGGAGGAGCCAATGCCCGCCCCCTCGAGCACGCTGTTCAGCGTGAGGATTTCAAGACCCTCCTCGTCGACGCGGAAGGTCAGTAGGCCGGCGATTCGGCCGTCCCGGCGTTCGATGAAGCCCTCTTCTTCGTGGGGGTAGAAGGCCCGCCCGCGGCTCATGACCATCCGGCTGCGCCAGTGGTTCTCGACGAATTCGGCGACCTCCTCACGGTCTTCGTCTTGGACTCGCAAACGTGCCATCCGGGATGTTGTATCAGGCAATTCCTGCGGATGCCAGTGGACCGGAGGATTGAAGCATGACCTTCCGCGGCAGGAGAGGTACCGCAAGCGTCTGAGGATGTGACATCCCGGCCTTCGGCGCTGTTGTCCCGATCGGGGAACACCTCTATAGTCCCTCCAAGCCCGACTGTACCCGGATGTTTAAGACCCATGAGCGAGACGAAACTGGATATTATCTTCACCGCCCCGCATCCCGACGACCTCGAGATTGGCACGGGCGGAACGATCGCCAAGCTGGTGAAGCTCGGCTATCGGGTCGGGATGGTCCACATGACCAATGGTGAGCCGACGCCGAACGGAACGGTAGAAACGCGGACGGCTGAAATGCGAGCTGCCGCGGAAATCCTCGGCGTGCGGGTCGTGGAGATGTTGGATCTTCCGAATCGGGTTTTGATGGACTCTCCCGAGTCCCGCTATGCGTTGGCCGCAGTTATCCGCAAGTACCGCCCCAAGATTCTCGTAGGGATGGCGGGGCGGACACCGGCCGCCTCCCCCGACCATTATCAAGCTCAACTCATTACTGAGGAGGCTCGCTTCTATTCTCAGCTTACCCAGTGGGATGATGGATTCGGCGGCACCGAGCCGTGGCGTGTCGACCACTTGGTGTACCGCCCGGTGCATTTTGCGGCAGAGATTCC
>CP070718.1:724179-728571 GCA_020350565.1 Phycisphaerales bacterium | reverse complement strand
CCAATTAAGCGATAGCTTAGAGAAGGAGAACAGGAAATGAACAAGAGCATGCAATGTTTTCGTGGCTGGAACTCGGATCCAAACATGAGGCGTTTGGACAGCCAAGATGACCATCGGGTACTTTTGAACGCTCTGGCGCTGATGAGGCTCAGTACCGCGTGCGCTGCAACGTGCGTGTTGTTGCTGTTGGCGATGCCTTCTGCGGCGCGGGCGAACGAGAACGAACTGTCAAATCCTGGCTTCGAGGAAGACGCCAACATGGACGGGTTCCCCGACGATTGGGTGGGGTTCTCGTCGCCTGGCGAACCTCATAGCTGGGTGTTCGAATCAAGCGAGTCCAATACGGGATACATCGCCGTAGAGGTGGGAACGATGGGGGACCCGGCCGGAGGCTGGGGTTGGGCAGGCGTTTTTCAGGACGCCCTGACACCAACCGTTCCTCTAGCGCGGAAAGTCCTCTGCGCGTACATCGCAGACGCTATGCCGTTCGGGACTTTGAGCGCAACCGATCCTGAACTGAAGATCGAGTTCTACGATGAAGGCGGCAACCAGGTCTTCGTGGACATCTTCCACCCCGACGTCAACGGGAATGATGTCTATGACATGTATTGCGCTGCTTGGGCAGCTCCTGCCAACGCCGTGACTACTCGTGCAGTCCTCGCGACGGCAGCACCTTGTGATCTACCCTCCAGCTATTACTTCGATGACGTCAGTCTCAACACCCTGACCGATATTGCCTCCGCTCGAGCGGCTGCCCTGACGGCGGGCTACCCCTACGAGGTGGAGTTGATGATTGAGAACGCCGTGATCAGTTCGACCACGGACCTGATAAACAGCATCTCAGCGAAGAACTTCCACATCCAGGACGCGACCGGTGGCGTTACCGTGTGGGGCAGCAATGAGGACATCAACCCTCTCCTTGAGCTGGCAGATGAAGGCGACGAGATTACGATCACTGCGACCACTACTGCATTCCACGGGCTGTTCGAGCTGGTCGCGCCCTTTTCCGTGGTCAAGACTGGCGAGCAGGGCGTTCCCTCACCGACTGTGGTCACGGCCACTGACTTCCAGGACGGGAGCCCCACGGCGGAGGGGCTTGAGAGCACGCTCGTAAGGCTGGAGGACGTCACATTCCAGGAGACGGGGCTGTTCACTCGCGGCAACTATACCGTCTCACCTGACGGCGGAACCACACTGGTCGCCGTGCGTGTTTCGACGGACTACCTGGATCTGATCAACCAACCGATCCCAGCCACGACCGTGACCTTGACCGGCATCTTCAGCCAGTTTGACTTGAACGACCCCGGTCCAGGGGTCCCGGGAAGCGGCTACCAGCTTCTGCTGCGGAGCGTTTGCGACATCCTGGAACCCTCTGACGAGAACCAGCCCCCCGTGGCTCACCCCGGAATGATCTACCCCGAAGAGTGGTACACCGTGCCCGAGGGCGGCTCGGTGGAACTGGACGGGACGCAATCGTATGACCCGGACGGCGACGCGCTGACCTATTACGCCTGGGATCTGGACGGGGATGGTACCTTCGAGGCATCGGGCGCCACCACGATGTTCTCGGCGGCCGGCCTGGACGACGACGCGGAGGTTTACGTCTACCTGAAGGTGTGCGATGAGTATGACGCATGCGACATCGCTCAAGCGGAAGTGGAGATCGAGAACGTGGCACCGACGATCGACTCCCTCACCACACCACTCGATCCGGTGAACATCAACGAGCAGCCGGTGAGCATCGGTGTTGCCTTCAGCGACCCTGGCACGTTGGACACTCACGAGGTCACCTGGGACTGGAGCGACGAGACCAGCGACACGCAGTTTGACGTCACCAGCCCGGCGTCGGTAGATCACACCTACGCCCAAGCGGGCGTCTACGCGGTTGCCATTGTGGTTACCGACGATGACGGTGGCTCCGACGAGTGCGAGTACCAGTATGTGGTCGTCTACGATCCCGACGGCGGATTCGTCACCGGTGGCGGCTGGATCGACTCACCGGAGGGGGCCTATGTGCCGGATCCCTCAGTGACCGGCAGGGCGAACTTCGGCTTCGTCTCCAAGTACCAGCAGGGCGCCACGGAGCCGACCGGCAACACCGAGTTTCAGTTCCACGCGGCCGACCTGAACTTCCACAGTTCCGACTATGATTGGCTGGTGGTGACCCAGGGTGGCACCAACGCCCAGTTCAAGGGGTCGGGCACGATCAACGGCGCGGGCGACTATAAGTTCATGGTCTGGGCGGGCGACGACGAACCGGACACGTTCCGCATCCGGATCTGGGAGGAAGACGACGCGACCGGCGAGGAGACGGATGTCTACGACAACGGTTTTGATCAAGAACTCGGAGGTGGAAACATAAAGATCCACGGGGGATAGACGAGCGCAACTCAGTCATCATGATGCAGGGCGGGTCGGGTAACCGGCCCGCCCTCATTTCGTGCGTCGTCGGCACCGAGAACGTCCTCCTCTTCGTGCCACAACGACTTACAGCCAAGTAGGGTAGGTCGTTTGACCTGCCGGGACCATTTCTACAGTTTGCGATCCAGTCTTCGGTATTGGACGGCTTCGCAGATGTCGTCGGCGGTTATGTTTTCGTGGGCGGCGAGGTCGGCGATGGTTCGGCTTAGGCGGAGGATTTTGTCGTGGGCACGGGCGGATAGGCCCAGTTCGGTTAGGGATTGTTTGAGGATGGCCTCGCCGGGGGCGTCGAGTTCGCAGACTCGGCGGAGGGTTTTGCCGCTCATGCGGCCGTTGACCATGGTGGGGTTGCCGATGAAGCGCTCGCGTTGACAGCGGCGGGCGGTCAAGACTTCCTCGCGCATGACGGATGACGGCGTGCCCTCGTGGCGGCTGCGGAGCTCTTCGAAGGGGACGGCGGGCACCTCGATGTGAATGTCGATGCGGTCGATGAGCGGGCCGGAGATGCGGGCGCGGTACTTTTCTACCTGCAGAGGGGAGCAGTTGCAGGTCTTGCGCGGGTCGGTGAGGTAGCCGCAGGGGCAGGGATTCATCGCGGCCACCAGCATGAAGCGTGCGGGGAAGCGGGTGGTGGTGTGTGCGCGGGCGATGGTGACGTCGCCGTCTTCGAGCGGCTGGCGCAGGGCCTCAAGACCGGAGCGGGCGAACTCGGGGAATTCGTCGAGAAAAAGCACGCCATGATGCGCGAGGGAGACCTCGCCGGCCTGCGGGATCGTTCCGCCGCCGACGAGGGCGGGGGTGCTGGCCGAGTGATGCGGCGTGCGCACGGGGCGCGTGGCCAGCAGCGCGATTTCCGGTTTGAGCTCGCCTGCCACCGAGTGAATGCGCGTCGTCTCTAATGATTCCTCCAACGTGAGCGGCGGAAGGATCGTCGGCAAGCGCTTGGCGAGCATGGTCTTGCCGGTGCCGGGCGGGCCGATCATCAGGACGTTGTGCATACCCGCGGCCGCGATGATCAACGCGCGCTTGACGTGCTCCTGGCCGCGGACCTCGGCGAAGTCGCATTCATAAGTTGAGGAAGCGGCGAAGACCTCATCGACATTCACTTCGACCGGATCGATGGGAAGCTGGCCGCTGAGGAATCCGATCGCGTCCGTCAGGCAGGTAACGGGAATGACGTCGATGCCATCCACGACGGCGGCCTCGCGCGAGTTGTCCATGGGCAGGATGATGCCTTTGAGGCCGCGGCGCTTGGTGAGCATGGCCGCGGAAAGTGCGCCCTTGATGGGACGAACGCGCCCGTCGAGGGCGAGTTCGCCGGCGACGAGATAGCCGGTCGTGTCGTCGGCGACGACGTTGCCGCTGGCGAAGCTGATGCCCAGGGCGATGGGCAGATCGAAGATGGGTCCTTCCTTGCGGATGTCGGCCGGGGCGAGATTGATCACCGTGCGGGAGCGCGGGAAGTCATAGCCCGAATTCTCCATCGCGCTGCGAACGCGTTCGATGCTCTCCTTGACGGCCGTGTCCGGCAGCCCGACGACGGTGGCACCGGCGAAGCCCTTATGGGCGACGTCCACCTCGACCTCGATCGGCAACGCTTCGATTCCATTGAATGCCACGCTGTGGAGTTGAGCGATCATGTGGGCTGGATTATAAGCCGCCGCGGTGCCGTCCGCGAGCGGACACATGAAAGTGGAAACGCCTATTGGACACGGGGGGTGACACGTTTATGCTGTCGGGCCCGTGGGATCATTTGGGGCGGTCTGCGGGCCGACTGAGGAGGACGGCCCCGTAAGGCGGTTCTTTCTGTATGGGCCGGGTTCCCTTGCGGATTCTCCGCAGATCGGGCAAAAAGGGTGGGCTTGAATGGCGGCTGGAGCAGGTTGTCCCGCATCAGGATTAGAAAGGCAGGGGTATGCGCTATAGTCATCATCTTCGCACGTTGTTGATCATGCTTGGTGTTGTCGCCGT
>CP070718.1:721714-724079 GCA_020350565.1 Phycisphaerales bacterium | reverse complement strand
CTCCCCCGGCGAGGAGATACTTCACGGGCTCTACGAGGAGTGGTACGAAGGCGGCCGCCTCAAAGCCCGTGGTTCGTACGTCGACGGCAAAGCCCATGGCACGCACACCCGCTGGTACGAGGACCCGGAAAACCAGAAGATGGAGGAGAGCGAGTGGCTCGACGGCAAAAAATACTGCGAGCTCAGGCAGTGGAACGAGGACGGTACGATGTCCTGTCGCCTTACGTTCAAGGACGATGTTCAGGACGGCCAGGCCACCTGGTGGTATCGCAACGGTAAGAAGCAAAAAGAGGGCACCTACCGAAACAAGAAACAAAACGGCGCGTTCACCATCTGGTATGAGAACGGACAAAAAGGATGGGAGGTCGAGTACGTCGATGACAAGGAGCACGGCGCATTCCGGTCCTGGTATGAGAACGGCCAGAAGTGGGAGGACAAGCATTTCGAGCACGGCACGATGGTCGGCATGAGCACAACGTGGTACGAGAGCGGCCAGAAGGAAAAGGAGGGCGAGTACGTCGACGGGCAGAAGCACGGTATCCACCGCACCTGGTTTGCGAACGGCAATCTGTGGCGTCAGATCCAATACGACCACGGCGTGCCGGGTGGCCCCAGCAGCACCTGGTACGATGATGGCAGCAAGGAATTCGAGGGCAGCTTCGTCCAAGGGAAGGAACACGGTACGCATCGCAAGTGGCATGCAAACGGCAACGTGCGTGAGGAAAGGAACTTCGACCAAGGAGTGTTAAACGGTCCGGCCAACACCTGGTACGAGGACGGAGAGAAGGAAACGGAAGGAACCTACGACAAAGGCAAAAAGCAGGGCATCTGGACCAGGTGGAGCCGGGAAGGGGCCGTGTTGGAGAAGGTCGAATACGTCGACGGGAAACCGAAAGCGGCCGATGAAAGTTGAAGTGGCAGGCTCGTTCCTTGCGCGACGAGGCTTGCGAACGGTGTGAACGTGGGAATGTGCGAACATGCGAACGTCGCCGGGAACGTCGCTTCTCACAAGGGCGCACCGCGGGGCGTTGTGGCAACGGCTGCATCCCGAAAAACGTGGCCGTCTTTCAAAGGTTGGTGCGGTCTCCCGAGTCATCATGGGGCCGTGGAAGACCCAGCAGGGTCTGATGAGTTGGACCATGCCACACGCTGCACTGATTGGGACGCAGTCTGTCGCAAGAGGTCTTACGTGCGCAATGATCACGCAAACGTTTTCAGCAGGAATGTCTTGAACGCCTCGTAATCGGTGGACATGGTGTCGTAGTGTTCTTCCTTCTCGTCGAGCCCGGCGAGGCTTGGAGGCGAATCGGGCGTGACGCCGATCGTTTTTTGAATCTCCTCGGGGAACTTCGCGGGATGGGCCGTTTCCACCGAGACGGCCGGGTATCTCTGAGCTTCCTTCACTTCGGCCAGGAACCGCATGAGTCCGGCCCAGCCGACCGCACCGTGCGGCTCGAGCAGGAGCTGGTGTTGCTCGTAAGCCTCCTTGATGGTCTGCCGGGTCTGCTCGTCGGAGATGCTGATCGCATACAGATCGCTGCGGAGGCGGTCCATGTCGGGCTGTTGCTTCAGCACACCGGTCTCGTCCATCCATCCGCCGTATGCGTCGATCAGCCGGGCAAGGTTGGAAGGATGCCCAACGTTCATGGCGTTGGAAATGCACACGCGTGAGGGGCTGATCTTCTGATAGGTGCCGGTTTCCAGAAAACGGGGGAACTCGTCGTTGGCATTGGTGGCGATGACCAGGCGGTGTACAGGCAGTCCCATACGCTCGGCCATGACGGCGCCCATCGTGTCGCCGAAGTTGCCGGAAGGGACGCAAATGACCGCCGGCTCTGCCGCGGCGGCGTCGGCGATGCGGGTGTAGGCGTAAATGAAATAAACACACTGGGGCAAAAGACGCCCGATGTTGATCGAGTTGGCCGAGGTCAGGCGAATGGCCGAGAGATCCGGATCGGCGAACGCGCGCTTCACCAGCGCTTGGCAGTCGTCGAATTTGCCGTCGACCGCCATGGTGGTGACGTTGCCCCTGAGCGTGGTCATCTGCTTGCGCTGACGGTTGGAGACTTCATGGATCGGAAAGAGCACCACCAGGTGCGTCCGGGGCACGCCCTGAAATGCATGCGCAACCGCGCTTCCTGTGTCCCCCGAAGTGGCCGTGAGAATGACCAGCTCGCCGCCTTCTACGCGCATGAAGTAGCCCATCCACCGGGCCATCATTCGTGCGGCGAAATCCTTGAACGAAGCGGTCGGGCCGCGGTCCAGCCGCAGCACGTACCTGCGGTCCGTGACCAGCTCGATGGGTCCTTCGTAGTCGTAGGCATCGTCGCAGAGCGACCTCAGCACATCGTCATCCATGGTGCCG
>CP070718.1:720532-721614 GCA_020350565.1 Phycisphaerales bacterium | reverse complement strand
GAATCGCCCCACCGCTCGAGCGGAGAGGCGGGCGTTTTGGGCTTGCGACGAGGCGACCGGGCTGCCCCGTCGTGTGCGGCTGCCTGCTCGAACGTGTCCTTGACGTCGGCGGGCAGCCGGCGATCGGCAACATCACCGACCTTTCGTTCGATCCCCCGGGATAGAATCCCGGGTGCCCTGATTTGCATCCCGAAGATTTTCATGAGCGACTACTCCACGAGCAGGCCGAGCGCACTCCTGGCTATCAGCCGGTTATCGCGGCCTGTGGAGGAATGTTGCCTGGAATCTTCGATTATTTTTGGCGTCAATTGAGGTCCGATAATCATAAGCTCCGCTTCATACGGCTGGCTCTCTGGCGGCGGTGTCGGACCGATCTGCTTTCCTACGCAGTCGCCGCAGTCGCTGGAATGAGCGCCGGCTACTGCGCGCTGCCCATCAGCGCGGCAATCCGTTTGGCCAGCGGGTCCTTTTGACCTACAGGGGTCGCCTGCGCAGCCTGCAGGTCCTGCAGGGCACCTTCCTTGTCCCCTTCCCGGAGCCGAATGGCGGCACGCCCGGTAAAGGCGTAAGCGTCTTGGGGATCGAGGTTGATGGCACGATCCAGCGCTTCCTTCGCCTCCTCCATCCGGTTCGTCTGCTCGCAGCAGATGCCGAACGCACGGTTGTAGAAGGGGTTCTTGCGATCCGAGGCCAGCAGAACCTCATAGACGCTACGCGCCTCCTCAAACTTGTTTTCAGCCAACAAGCGGTCCCCCAGCACGGACAGCAACTGCCGTTGCTCATCATCAAGAGTGAGGAGCGGCTCGTCGCCCAGCCCCGGCATCAAATCGCTCATCTCGCGGCTCCTTGTGTCGATCTCGGCGGGCCCAAATGTATCATACAAAGAGCCTATCGCCGCCGAAAGCCTTCATTCCGGTTGCAGAAAGAGAAGGCGCAATCCACCGATTACTGATCCTTTGGGGCGGATTCGACCCGCCCGCGATCAGCAAGGCAGTTGCCCGTCTCGCAACGACTGCTCGACACGCCGTGCCAGCTCGGATTCACTTCCCGCCGGTGTGGACCCGGCCGCTTTTAGATCATCG
>CP070718.1:718553-720432 GCA_020350565.1 Phycisphaerales bacterium | reverse complement strand
TCACGTGCTCGATCAGTACCCAGTTTTCACCGCCGTCGTTGGAGATCTCGACGTCAAACGGGTCGGCATCCTGGTCGTCATTGGCCCACCACCTGGCGTACCGCAGAATCGGGGAACTCACCGTGCTCATGTCGAGCATGGGCGAGGTCAGGATCGTCGGGCCGCCATCCACGTCCGAGTTATCCGTGGTGGGATCATTGTCCGTCAGGTAGCAGTTTCCATCACCTACACCATCATAGTCGGTCGGCGGATCATGACGCCCCCAGTTCAACGGGACGCCGCGCTCCCATTCGCCGCTGGTCAGGTCGAAGCTCTCGACGGTCCAGCCCAGGTCGGTCTCGAAGTAGTCTTCGATCACGATGATCTGCGAGCCGACATATGAGGTGAAGTATGCCGCCGGAGCCGCGGCCGGCAACGTCACGGGACCCAGGTAGGAAGCCTCTGCACTGAAGTAGTATTCAGGCGTATCCGCGCAGGTTGGCGGAGGCAGGGTCGCCTGGAAGAGGCCGCCGCCGAGCGACGTCAGCAAAGCCTCCGTGAAGGCGCCGCCCTGGTAGCGGTAATGCACCTTCGCGGTGCCTTCGATCAGCGCATCCGTGCCCTCATCGATGAACACGTCGATCACGATCGGAACACCAGGCGGCACGAACTCGGGCGCGCCGCTGGGCAGGGTGATCGTCAACGGAATGAACATCGGCGGGAAGTCGCTGGTCAGCTCGAGGTCGTCGATACCGAGGCGGCCCTCATCCGATCCATAGGAAGGACCGACGTCGAGTCGAACGGCCGCGATCCTCGTCAGATCCAACCCGGACCCGTTATGCAGGAAGTCCGTCAGGCGAATCCGGATCGTCTCGAATTCGTTACCCCAGCCGGTTCCGGTTCCAGCCCCGGTCCGCTGATACGGCTCCTCGATACCCGCATTGCCATAGGCGCCGATGTTGATCGTGCTCGTAACGCCGTCCAAGTCTCGCAGCGTGATGCTGAAGGTAAGGTCTTCAATCACGGCAATCGTATTCGGGTGCCGCGTACCCTGGGCACCGCGGAAGGACAGGTACTTATAGGGCGAGAAATCCTTCGCGTCGGAAACGATCGATTGCTCGTAGTACCTGTTCGAGCCGTCCCAGTCGAACACGACACCACGCGTCGTATCCGTCACGCGACCGTAGGTGAACCCATTCATCGGATCGCTGGCCATCCAGGTGAACGAGGTGTTGTTGTCGTCCAGTCGCCCCTCGTAGAGGTTCGTAACATTGTACGAGACGGCTCCGCCCGAACTGCTGACGGTTTCCGAGTCGGCTGTCTGGTAGTCGTCGATCACGAAGTGCCCTTCTGTGGCACCGTTGTGGTACGAATTGGTGACGACAACCGAGTCATCGCCCGTGACCGAGCAGACGCCACCGGTCGGCACGCCGATGGCCCTGAAGTCCTCGTATTGCCGCCAGAAGTAGTCGCTGGCCGGGATATTGCCGTCGACGTAGTACTTGACCAGCGGCAGGAACAGGCTGTGCTGGACGAGGTGGGTGTTTTCCTCGTAGATGGGGCACGGCCCGGTGAACCACGTGGTGCCGCCCGCATCGTGGAACCATGCGTGACCCGTCCCCTGAACGGTGGTCGACATTCGATAATGCGTCGCCCGATCGTGCAGGTGGTACGTCTGGGCGATGTCGTTGCCCGGATCACCACTCACGTCGGAATCGCCTGCCGCCGTCCACAGATGGTAGTTCGCATCATGTGGGTTCGAGCTGTTGGTGCCCAAAAAGTCCGTGGGCAGCATGCTGCTGACCAACAAGATGTCATCCAGCCCGTATTCCTCCGGGGGCTGCGCACCGGGTGGGTAGGAGAAGTCATTGTCGAACAGCCGGTCATAAGCCCGCGCGAC
>CP070718.1:716592-718453 GCA_020350565.1 Phycisphaerales bacterium | reverse complement strand
TGTGGCGTCACAACGTGGCCGTCTCGGTGGCGGCAAAGAGCATTGCGAAACGCTCGCCCCATCCGGCGATGGTGGACGAGGTGTTCGTGGCAGGGCTGATCCACGACCTTGGCATGATGGTGGAGCGTCAGGCCTTTCCCAGCCAATTCGCCCAAGTCATCGATCGCTGCGCGAAGACGGAAGCCGACTTCCTCCAATGCGAACGGGAAATCATCGGTGCCGACCATCAGGCGTTCGGTGCGGGGCTCACCACCAAATGGAAGTTCCCCAGACACCTGCGAGCGGCCTGCGGCTTCCATCACAATCCGGAAGCGCTCAGCCCCGAGCTGAAAGGCATCGGCGCGATCATCCAGGTCGCGGACATTCTTTGCTGTCAGGAGCAGGTCGGCTTTTACTTCACCGCTCGCGGAGCTGAGATTACGGAGGAGATGCTTGGACTCCTCAAGATCACGCCTGTGGACATCGAAGAGATCCGTGCAGCCCTTGCGGAGGAAGTGAGCGAGGCCGAGCATACGCTGATGAGCTGATTCGAGCTTGCGCAACCGGTCTCCCGTCGGTTTGGATCGCCACGTCTTTCGCCTGTTTCCATTTGTCGTTGCGGAATTCTTCACACTTTCTACGCGCTGCGCGAACCCTCAAGCGTTATGATTACGCGCCGGCCGCACGCTTGACGTACATAAGCGTGCTGGCGGCGTTTGAGTTAAGACTGTGTAAGGGGTGGATCATTCCCCCTCACCGAACGGTCTCGTGGCCACTGAGACCGGTTTCGGTAGGTGTGATGAACGTGTGACACGGTCGGGGCAAGACCCGGCGCGCGCCAACCACGGGTACGACCCATGGGCACTCACAGTCAGTCAAACCTGCTCCGAGTGCCCAGATCGAGATCGCATTGACACGGCCCATCGAGTACGTTTGCAGCAATCCTGCTGTTGCGAAGCGCTCTCAATAACGTGTCCGAGACGAGTAAATGCCTGAAGACGACGGAGAATGTACTTCGAGCGGAATGCCGGCGGAAACGGCCCCAGAGCATTCCTCGGCGCCCGCCAATGCCGCCCTCGACGCGGATGTCGCGGACAGCGACAGGCCGTGCGTGAACTGCGGTTACAACTTACGCGGTCTCGCAAAGGACGGCGTCTGTCCGGAATGCGGCACCCCCATCAGCTTTTCGCTTTCTGAACTGCCGGCTTTCGTCAGGAAACCCAAGGCCGATGTCCCGCTCGAGCGAGACACCCCTTGTGTCTGCTGCGGCAATGTTCTCAGGATGCAGACGACGCACGGCACGTGTTCAAGCTGCGGCGCGCCGGTCTGGTATTCACTCTACGGCACCTGGTTGCGGACGAGTGATCCCGGATGGCTGCGTAGAATACGATCAGGTGTAACCCTGTGGCTGATCGTCATCGTTGGCGGCTTTGTGTTCGGCTGCGTGTTCGGCTTGGGCATCATGGCGTGGGCCATCTCAACCGGCGCGGGCAGGAACATGCCATACCTCGAGGCGCTGGGAGGCGCCATGGGCTCGGTCTTCGGCCTGATTATTCTGTTGTGTAACTTGGCGATTACGGATCGTCTCCTGACGCCCCATCCGGCTTCGGCCGGCCTGCCCGGAGCGGACCGGCCCCGAAACGCCGTCAGGCTCTGTTTTCTGATTGGCTTCGTCGGCGTTCTGGCGGCCTCATCGGCTCAGATCCATTCCCTCCCTTCCTGGGTCGCGCTGGCAGCCGTTTCCGTAGGCCTGGTCGGTTTGGCCGCACACATGGGGCTCGTCCACCAGGTTCGCAAGTTGGCCGCACGCGTGCCGGATCGAAAGATGGAACAGTCGGCTTTGATCGTGATGTGGGGTTATGGTCTGGGGCAGGGCGTGCTT
>CP070718.1:714549-716492 GCA_020350565.1 Phycisphaerales bacterium | reverse complement strand
TGACGAGCCCTGCAGTGCCACCGTTTCGACCGATCACGCCCACCATGAAGCCGATGACCAATGTGAACATCATGATCTTGAGATGCGCGTACCCGGCGTTCTCGTCGAGAACGGCGTTCATGACGTAGTATTCAAACGTCACGCGCAGGCCGCGAACCCAATACGCGGAGTCTTTGAAGGTGACTTCATCCGGCAGGTCCGTGAGCATCATGAAGGCGCCGACTGCAACGCCGATCAGCAACGCGGGTACGACCTGTCTTGTCGCGATGGCCAGAATGATGGCCACGATTGCAGGAGCCAGAACCCACCAGTCGTAGCGCTGTTGCGGATTCTGGGGTGGGGTCACCTCTGGTTCTGAGGGAGTCGGTTCGACCGGCTGAGCCGTAGGGGGGGCGGCGGGTCGGGCATTTCCAGGGGTAGGCGCCTCGCGTCCCGATTGCCCTCCAGGCGGCCTGTCTTGCGAGGGCGCCTCTGCGGGAGCCCGGGTGTCGGCCGGCGCGGCTCGCTCCTCCACTCGTACCGTCGGCTGTTGGTGCCGGCCCTCCGCGTTCGGATCCTGGCCCGCAGCAGGGGAAACGAGAAAGAATAGAGCAAAAATTGCGCACATCAGAACGACGGCTCCGGAGGCCGCGATGGCGCGAGCGGTCGCTTGTGGGTGATTCCGTCTCGAGAACACGATCATCTCCCTTTGATGTATGCGATCGGCTGTGAGGCACGAACGGTCATGTGCAGCTCCTCCGGGCAAGGGATCGTCGCGGGAAGTGCCCGATAGAGCCTCCACAAGCGTTTATTGAACCAATCGCCGGGCTGGACCGCAAGCAAAAACGGCCCGCTGAAAGAGCGGATCTCTGGGAATGTGGGTGGATGGCCGACATGGTGGGCGGCTCCCTCTGTCTGTCGTATATTCGCCGAACCTGTCAAATATTGTGAACGAACGCCGCGCCCTCTCTAAACACGTTGAATACTTCAGTATCATCTCCGAAGACACTAACGGCGGCGGCTGCGTTGCGTCTGACCGTTGTGGGGAGGTCGTCTTCTCTTCGTCGAGGGTTCGCACCCTCCCGCAACTGGCCCGCGCACGTCAGAAACAGAGCGGTGGACGCTGAAAACACAGAGGTGAAGGACAAGGGCGAGCCTGCAGATGGCGTGTGCCCGCGGGGGCAGGATCAGGTCTTGGCTGACATCGTTGACAAGCCATCCGCAAAACCCGTGGGAATTCTGGACATCCCACGTGTCTATTTTGCGCCGCGTTCCCTGTTCTCACGCGTTGAGGACGTAAAAGCGTACGGCTGGACCTTCGTGCTCCTGCTGGCAGCCGTCACGCTGATCGGCTACGCCACGGTGGAAACGGGCCTCATCGACCGACAGGTCGACATACAGATTGATAAGCGGATCGCCGACCTGGAGAAGCAGCAAGCGGACGTCGTCGAACGGTCTCAACTCAGGAAGGAGATGGAGGACATCCGCAAGGGTGGTGATTTCCTGCGCCTCATGCGTCGGCTGCAGGTCATGATAGCCGAACCGGTCAAGGTCCTCGCTGCTTGCCTGCTGATCGCGGCCGTCTTGTACGGCACCGTGGCGCTGACAGGCCGCAAACCGGAGTGGCACACGCTGCTGACGATTTGCGTTTATGCGAGCTTCATTGATGTTCTGCGCCTGCTGTTCCGGTTGGCGCTGATGCTCCGTTACGGCCAGCTGGAGGTGGATACCTCCCTGGGCGTCCTTGCGGCATTGCTGCCTGCCGATGCGGCGAAGGGTGTTTCGGAATCTGCGGTAGCGTCGGCGTCGGCCTTCAATGACCCGGAGCAGCTTCGGGCGCTGGTGGGCCACGTTTTGTCCGGTTTCGACCCGTTCGCGATCTGGTTTTGGATCGTGGTGTTCATCGGTGTGCGTGCCACGGCGCAGCTTCGGGGCTGGAAGTCTTGGGTGAGTTGCACGTTGTT
>CP070718.1:706936-714449 GCA_020350565.1 Phycisphaerales bacterium | reverse complement strand
CTCGATGAAGATCCGGCTCATACCCTCGGAGACGGAGGATTCAATGGTGTCGACGCCTTCGATGTTCTTGATTTGTTCCTCAATCCTGCGCGTGATTCCCTTCTCGACTTCGGCCGGTGTGGCACCGGGGTAAGGGGTGATGATCAGGATGCGGTCGGGCCTCGATTCGGGGAACATCTCCCGGACCAGGGTCAAGAAGCTGAGCCCGCCGCCGAGCAACATCGCGAACATGGCAAGATTCACCAGCACCGGGTTGTTGACGCTGAAGCGCGGCAGAGAGGTCATGGTGAGGATTCCTCTTCAGCGCCGGCAGGGGGCAGCGACGCGGTTTGGGGCTGCGCATCCCCCGGGCGCACCCGCACTTTCATCCCGTCGGCCAACTGATCCATGTGGGAGAGGATCACCCGATCCCCGCTTTGGATTTCGCCGCCGACCAGGGCCTGGTCGAGCAGGAACCTCTCGATGGTCACGGCTCGGCGCCGGGCGACGTCGCCTTCGACGACGAAGATGTGTCCGCGGCGGATGGCACCGCGCGGGATCACTAGGGCTTGAGGATGCGTGGGCCCGCTGACCAGAGCGCGGACGAACATCCCGGGGAGCAGCGGGCGCTCCTGTTTGGTGTTGTCCACGTCAATGTATACGGCGAAGGTACGCGTCTGCTGTTGGGCAAGCGGCGCGATGCGTGCGACCTCTCCGCTCCATGACCGGTTGGGCATGCTCTCGGCGGCGATACGGGAAGGTGCGCCACGGCGCACCCGGTCGTATGCGGAGGCCGGCAACTGGATGGGTATCTCAATATGTGAGGAGTCGACCAGGGTCAAGAGCGGTATTCCGATCGTCGCGTGATCACCGACATCGACCATAAGCTGGTCGATCGTCCCTGCGAAGGGGGCCTTGATGGTGCACCGCTCGACGTTGAGGCGGGCGGTGGCCGCTTGAGCCTCATTGGCCTTCTTTGAGGCCGCCACCCGATCGGCCTGTGGCTCAAGCTTGTCGTAGTCCTTCTCCAAGTCTTGCACCGTGCGCCTCGCGCGCTGATAGGCTAACCGCACGAGGTCGAATTCGCGTTTCTCCGCATGCCCCTCCTCGAAGAGGCGGGTGACCCGCTTCTTCTCGTCGGACGCGATTTCCAGTTCGGTCTTGGCGATCTGAATCAGTTGCCGGAGCTTGGTCTTCTCGACTCCGATTTCACGGAGCTGGGCATCGTCCGCCTCGGCCAGGGCGAGGGCACGTTCGAGTTCCTGCTGATACTGGCGATCGTCCAACCGGATAAGGACCTGGTCTTCGGCAATTGCAGAACCGGCTTCGATGTCGTTCACCACTTCGACGATCCTGGCGGGCACCTCGGCGGAGAGCGTGGCAGATCGGTCAGGCAGCGCCGTTCCATAACCGACAAAACGCTCGGTGACGCTGTCGGCCTCGACGACCAGCGAGTCGACCAGGGGAGGCAGGATCCGTGTTTCGCTCCGCGGCGGTTCGGGCTTAGTCTTGATCAGAACGTAGGCGACGCTACCGCCCCCCACCAGCAGAACGATGATCAGCAGGGCCGAGACGATGAGTCGGGCTATCTTGGATGATTGCTCAGCCATCTGGTGCGTTCAGCACTTCCACCGGCGCGTCTTTCAAAAGACCGGTCCGAGGGAATCGGAGGGTGAAGAAGGTATCTCCGCAACAAAAACGCGTCGGAACGTACTCCGAAATATCCTGTCCTCAACCCGGTTGGCTCGGCAGCAGACTCCGCCGCCCGGATGCAGCAGCATCGAGGTTATACTCCCAGGAGGCGCACAGGCAAAATATTGAACGGATCCTTGCTCCTTCCTCCGTCTCCGCAGGGCTCGCTGCGGAGCTGCCGGTCAGACAATTCGTTTCGAATGGCGAGCGTGGGTGCGTGGGCTGGCTGAGCCCGGGCAAAAAAGAGGCCCGGTGGGGTGAGCCGGGCCTTGGGGAACCGTCCAATGGGGTTGGACGGAGAGTGGCAAACGATCATGTGGTCACACGACGGGCGACAGGAGTTTCAGCGCTTCTGTTTATAAGATCATCCGGGTCGGCACGAAGTGTCACCACTTCATTCATTCTAGCAGATCGAATTCAGCCAGAAAAGCCCTTTGAGGGGAAATCACGGGTCGGAAAGTACACCCGAGTGACTTCTTCGAACCCGGCCGTTTCATGGGGGATCAGGGGCACCGGGCGGCTGGTCACGCCAGCTTCGGGCTTGGGGCACGACAGTAAACCTGGGCTGGAAGGGCGAAAAGCGTGGTGCGGTAGGTACGGGATACTACGAGCCCGATGGGCCGGTTTTGCCTGTTTCAGGATCAAGCGCCTTGTCTATCATTTTAAATGTTGTTGGTTTGCGTTTGCACGAATGGGAAACGCCTTTCAGAAGCACCGGCGGTCATGCCACCGCCCCAAATCTGGGAATGACACTCCGGTGCGGTGACTTTGGAGGCGCAATCCCTGCGCTATCCGTATTCTGCCGGAGGCGCTTGAGGCAATGGAAATGCGACGAGCGCGTTCTGCTCGCAGGGAGATGAGTCAAGATTGAACGATGAATGTACGGCCTGGGGGCGCACCCACGGCACCGGCGATCGCCCTTTCAGTCAGAGTTGTTGCCCTTGGCATCTGAATTGACACCACAGGTGCCCCATCTATACTGGCTTCCGCGGCAGGCTGATCAGGAGGAGGCGCGGTACCTTCCGGTCCGTCCGCACCGGACTGCAAATCGCGGGTATGAGCCTACATGCCCCTCGTTCGTTGCTTAGGCTTGGGTGTGGTTTTGTGCTGGCTGTGCTCAGCCGCCCTGGCCCAGCAGCCCGTCCCCCTGGCTGACGAAGTCGACAAGCCGCTGCTCCCCACGGGGATCAGCGAACTGCCCGTTACCCTGGACGCCGAGCTTGTCTATCTTTTCAAGGATGATGATGGAACCGACGTCGTTCACCTTATGGGTAGGGCCTCGGTGTCGGTAGGGGGGGGCGAAGGGCCCACCCTCCGTGCCAAAGAGGCGGTCATCTGGATCAGTCCTCGGACATTCGAAGGCAGGCCCTATCACCATTTCCAGATCCTGTTGTGGGTCGATGCGGAAGTGAGGGAAGCGGCAGGTACGGTGACGAGCAGTCCCGCCCTGTTCGTGACCCTGAACAGTTCAGGCGCTATCACGACTCAGGCGGACGACGCAACCTTCCAGTCCTCTGCGGACACGCAAGCCTATCAGGAGGGGAAAAAGATCCGCGAAGCTCTTACGCGGGTGGGTCTTCCGGGAACGGAGGATCGGGTGGCTCTGCGGGTGTTGGACGCCACCGGTCTAAGAGCAAAGCCGAGGGCCGAACGTCCGGCGTTCGACTTCCGCGCTCGGGGCGATTTCTCGACCGAGGAGGTTGACGGTTGGCGAATGATGACCTTCACCGGAGGGGTGCTGGTTTCCCAGGGCAAGCCGGGCGAGCAGGATTTCGTCGAGATTCGTGCCGACTCTGCCGTTCTGATCCTCAGCGACGAGGATCGGAGACGCGGGGAGAACGGGTCCCCCCGGTTGGACCTCGGGATGGGGGGGCGCCCCGGGGGGAGGCCGCGAGCGGATGAACGCGAGCAGGATCGACCCGCGAGTCCCTCCACCGAGCCGGAATCGCCCCAGGGGCAGCGGGTCCGCACAGGATTCGGCGAGGTGCGGGCCGAGGCCGTCTACCTTGAAGGTGACGTGCTTCTGGCACAGGGACAGAATACCATCCGGGCTTCCCGCATCTATTATGACTGGACCAGCGATAAGGCCATCATTCTCGATCCAATCGTCCGTACCATGGTGCCCCAGCGGAACATCCCCCTGTACGTGCGGGCAGCGGAAATTCGCCAGCTTTCGGCACAGCAGTTTGCTGCGGAAGACGCGATCCTCACGACGAGCGAGTTCCACACGCCGCACTATCATGTAGGGGCGCGGAAAATCCTGGTCACCAATCGAACGCCCGACAAGCCGACTGGGGAGGCCACCGGCTTGCGGGCGGGAAGCTTTCGCATCAACGACGCAACGTTGAACATCGCCGGCGTGCCGACCGGGTATTGGCCTTTCGTTATGGGAGGCGTGGATATCGGTGCGACGTCGATGAAGAGCATGCGCTTGGGCTACAGCGGCGACTTCGGCGCGGAGATCGAAAGCGAGTGGCACTTCTTCAACCTGGCCGGCCTGGAGAGACCCGAGGGCTTCGACGCGACGCTCAAATTGGACTACTTCTCGGAGCGCGGTCCGGCGACCGGGCTGGACGTCGATTATGAGCGCGACGAATACTACGGCTTGGCGCGAAGCTATCTGATCAGTGAGTCCGGAAAGGACTCTTTGGGACGCGACCGGGAGGAGCCCACCAAGTCGGGTGCCCGAGGTCGCCTGCTCATGCGGCACCGAGAGTTCCTTGAAGAGGACTGGCAGTTCACCTTTGAACTGTCCTACATTTGTGATCGCAACTTCCTGGAAGAATACTTCGAGAAAGAGTTCGACACGGAGAAGGAACAGGAGACGCTGCTGTACGTTAAGAAGCAGCGCGAGAGCTGGGCGTTCACCGGCTTGTTGCAGTGGCGGATCCTCGACTGGCTGACGCAGACTGAGTCCCTTCCGGACTTCAGCCTGTATTGGATGGGGCCGGCGCCGGTGGGCACGGGCGCACTGTACAGCGAGAACCGGCTGGGCGTCGTGCGCTACCGCCCCGGGCAGCAGACCTTCCGCGAGTTTCTCCGCACCGGGCAGCGTGAGTCTTCCGGCACGTCCTCTCGGGCGGACACCCGACAGGAGATCGAGCAGCCGATCGACGTCGGTCCGGTGCGGATCGTGCCGTATCTATCGGTTCGAGGCACGGCTTGGCAGGAGACGCTGGAGCTGGGAGGCGAGACACGGTTCTTCGGCTCATACGGCCTGCGCGGCAGCATGTACCTTTGGAAAGTCTATCCGGATGTGGAGTCCGAAATATTTGATCTCCATGGCTTGCGGCACATCATTAAGGCTGATTTCATCGCTTACGGCGGCCAGACGAATGCAGATTCCAACGAGCTGCACCCGTTCAACGAACTGGTTGAGGGGATAGACGAGTACGACGGCTTCGCCATGGGCGTGCGGCAGAGGTTCCAGACCAAGCGCGGTCAGGGCGAGACCTACCGGACCACCGACGTCTTGACGCTCGATCTGGGCTGCGGGTTCTTTAGTGACACAAAAGGTGGCGAACGCACCAACGAGTTCAGTTCGTTGTACATACTCTTCAAGGAGCCGGCGGAGCAGTTCACGAACGGCTTCACCTCCCTGACGCGGCCCGAAAACAGCATCGCCCGCAACTACATTAGCAGTGGGCTCGTCTGGCGGATCAACGACCGCACGGCCCTGGCAAGCGAGGCCAATTACGACGTCAACGACGGCACGTTGGACGTGCTCAACGTGTCCGTCGTGATGGATCGCTCGCCGCGGCTGACCTATCTGTTGGGCTATCGGTACCTCGGCGACATTGAGTCGAACCTGCTGGGCTTCGACGCGAGCTACAAGCTCAATGAGAAGCACACGCTTGCGATGCGTGAGCTGTTTGACCTCGACCGCGGCCGGACGCATGACTTCACCATCGGCCTGGTGCGCAAGCTGCCGCGGTGGTATGCGGCCGTTGCGTTCCAGATCGACGAGGCCAAGGATGACATCGGCGTGTCTTTCAGCCTCTGGCCCGAAGGCCTCCCCTCCGCCGTCCTAGGCTCCAAGCGCTTCACCGGCCTGGCCGGCGGCGCCCGCCTTCGCCAGGAATAGATCGACGATCTCGCGCTGATGCACGAACGCCGTTCTTTGAGTACGGCCGGTTTTCGCGCCGCGATTTGTTATCTGCGGTGGCTCACCTCAGCGTTGCCATGCCGTTGGGGTCCTTGGCGAATCGGCGGACGGTGTCGGAGGAGATCCGGCCCTCGCGCAGGAGCCGCTCGAGGTCTTCGTCCAGGGTGAGCATGCCGTCTCGTTTGCCGGTTTGAATGGCCGACTCGATCGACTCGATCTTGCCGAATTTGACGGCCACGCGAACGGGGTTCGTGACGTGCAGAATTTCCAGGGCCAGCACGCGCTTTTCCCCCTCTTGGGTGGAAGGCAGGAGATGTTGCGATACGACGGCACGCAGGCTCATGGCCAGTTGGGTGCGGATGTCGTCTTGCGTGGTGCGGGGGAACAGGTCGACAAGCCGGGTGATAGCACCCTTGGCGTCTCGCGTGTGCAGCGTTGTGAGAATGAGGTGGCCGGTCTCGGCCGCGCTGATGGCCATCTGCGCCGTGTCTCGGTCGCGAATCTCGCCGACGAGAATGACATCGGGGTCCTGTCGCAGACCGTACTTGAGCCCATCGAAAAACGAGTCCACGTCGCGCCCAACCTCACGCTGGGTAACGATCGACGAGCTGATCTGAGGGTGGATGTACTCGACGGGTTCTTCAACCGTGATGACCCTGTAACCGCCTCGCTCGTTGAGCATGTCGACCAGGGCGGCCAGTGTCGTAGATTTCCCGGACCCGGTCACACCGGTGATGATGACCAACCCATTCCGATGCGAGACGAGGCGCTCCGCCAGGCCGCGTGGGAAACCCAGCCACTCGAATGACGGAATCTTTTCAGGAATGTGCCGCAAGCAGGCACAGAGCTGCCCCTGGGCGAGGAATACGTTGGCCCGGAAGCGAGACGGCCCACCTTCGCGGGTAATGGCGATGGAAAAGTCGCTGTTTTTCTCCGTCCCGATGCGCTTGGCCAGATCGTCGGGCACCAGCGATTCGATCATGGCGGCCACCGTGTCGGGATCAAGGGACCGGCGGCTGGCCTCATGCAACTGCCCGTGGATCCGAAAGCTGGCGGGAAAGCCGGGAATCAGGTGAAGATCCGATGCATCCCGCCTCACGGCCTCATGAAGAAGGTTCAGCACCTCGGCGCGCACTTTGTCCATTGCTGTTTGGTGATCGTTCTTCATCAATGGCTGATACCCCCCTTTCAGAATGAAGTTGCATCAATCCGGTGAACCGACAACGTCCTATCGGACCCGATGCAAGAGGAGGAGCTGTCACGCATCCTGTTATGAGCACGCGCCCAGCCACGCGGTATCGACTATTCGCGAATCCCGCTGGTCACCTGCGACTGGACGATCCATCTCTGTCCCACGGCAAAAACCAGCATCATGGGAACGGTGGCCACGACAGCATAGGCCATGATCGCCGCCCAGGAAATCGGCGGCTGAGTAAAGAAATTCCCCAGGCCCAGTTGGATCGTGCGCGTGTCCGCCGCCTGGCAGATCACCAGGGGCCAGAGAAAGTCATTCCAGTGCACCACGAAGTCCAACAGCACGACGGTGACGATCGTGTGCCGGGCGTTGGGGATGGCCACGCGCCAGAACGCGCCCCACCAGCTTGCACCGTCGATGAAAGCGGCCTCTTCGAGCGAGCGCGGCAACGACAGGAAATGCTGCCGCAGCAGGAAGATATTGAATGCTTTGGCCAGAAACGGCAGGCTGAGCGCCGCCAACGTCCAGGGGCGCTCGCCGAT
>CP070718.1:703182-706836 GCA_020350565.1 Phycisphaerales bacterium | reverse complement strand
TGGCACGCACGCAGCAAACATTGCTCAGCAGCAGTGGCACGCACCCAACAAACACTGCTCAAGAGCAGTGGCACGCGACCGTCGTTCGTCCAGTACCTCTCTTTGCCTGCTTGCCTTGTTGCCTGTTTGCCTTTTTGCCTGTTTGCCTTTTTGCCTGTTTGCCTCGCCGCCTCTTGCCCTCTTCCCTACTCACTGTTCGCTATTCACTGTTCACTTCGCTACTTATATTCCTGCAGCGCCTTCATGTAATTTCCGCGGACGAAGGCGGCGGGGTCTTTCACGGACTTGTGGTTCATGCTGCCCTGCATCTGGCGGATGCTGTCGTATTCGTGGTCTTCCATCCATTCGGCCATTTTGCGGAGGATCTCGCCGATCACCTGCGGCCCGTCGCGCAGCAGGGCGGCTACCAGCATGGTGACGTCCGCGCCGGCCATCATCAATTTCAACACATCCTCGTGGGTGTACACACCGCTGCTGGCGGCCAGGCTCGCCTTCACGATCGGATCGAGGATTGCGATCCACCGCAGCGGCAGGCGCATCTTGTGCGGGCCGCTGAAGACGATGTCCGATTCGAGCTCCAGCGTCTCGAGGTTGATCTCCGGCTGGTAGAAGCGGTTGAACAGGACCAGACCGTCCGCACCGTGCTCGTCAAGCTGCCTGGCGAAATTCGGCAGGCTGCTGAAAAACGGGCTGAGCTTCATTGCCACGGGGATCCGTACCGTCCGCTTCACCGCGTCGAGAATGCTGAAGTACCGCGTCTCGATTTTCTGGGCGGACAGGTTCGGATCGGTCGCAATGAGATAGACGTTCAGCTCGAGCGCATCGGCGCCGGCCTCCTGCATCATCTTGGCATACTCCGTCCACCCGCCGGTGGACGTGCCATTCAGCGACGCGATGACTGGTACGTCGACGGCCTTCTTGATCGCCGCGATGTGGTCGAGGTACTCGTGCGGTCCGCGCGGAAACAGGTCGACGCTGGGCAGGTAGCTGGTTGCTTCCGCGAAGCTCTCGGTACCCAGTTCCTCGAAGTGCGCGTGGGCGGCGACCTCGTGCTCGATCTGCTCTTCGAAGAGGGAGTACATGACCACCGCCGCCACCCCGGCGTCCTCGAGCGTGCGGACGGTGTCCACCTGCCGCGACAAGGGCGACGCACCGGCGACCAAAGGATTCTTCAGCTCCAGTCCCATGTATGTGGTGGAAAGATCCATCGCTTCCAGCCTCTATGAGTTCAGGTTGATTTCGATCCGAAGGATGCAGCGTAAGGTCTCAGTCGGCTGCATCCGGCTTATGTTCACGATTTTGCGGCGGCCGGTTCCGCCTCCGGGGTCTCCCAGGGCTCTGCGGCTTCGACGAGTTCCTGATAGTGCTCCAACGCCCGTTTCTGGGCCTTGGCCAGCAGCGCCTCCGCACGCTCGGGCCGGCTGCGCATCAACGTCATGTACCGGTTCTCCATCTGCGCGTATTCCTTCAGCGGCGTGCGCGGTGGTTTGGAGTCGAGCTGCAACGGGTTGAGCCCTTGCTCCGCCCGCCGGGGGTCGAACCGGTAAAGCGGAAAGTGCCCGGACTCGACGGCGGCCTTCTGGTTCTTGTTGCCCGTTCGCATGTTGATGCCGTGGGCGATGCAGTGCGAGTAGGCGATGATGATCGAGGCGCCTTCGTAGCTCTCCGCCTCGTAGATCGCCTTGACCGCCTGGTTGTCGTTGGCCCCTAAGGCGATCTGGGCGACATAGACGTTGCCATAGGCCATCGCCATTCTGCCCAGATCCTTCTTGCCGGACGGCTTGCCCGCCGCGGCGAACTTGGCCACCGCGCCGCAGGGCGTCGATTTGGACATCTGCCCCCCGGTGTTCGAATAGACCTCGGTGTCAAGGACCAGGATGTTGACATTCCTGCCCATCGCCAGCACGTGATCCAATCCACCGTACCCGATGTCATACGCCCAGCCGTCACCACCGATCGCCCACACGCTGCGCTTGATAAGGGCATCGGCGACGGCGAGCAGATTCTTCGCATCGGGCGAGTTGTTGCCTTCCAGCTTCTCTCTCAGCCTGGCGACGCGCTGTCGCTGGGCCTCGATGCCTTCCTCGGTCGACTGGTCGGCGTTTTGCATTTGCTCGACGAGGTCGCGGCCCAGTTCGCCAGCCAGCCTGTCGAGCAGCTCCTTGGCGAACTCGTTGTGTTTGTCGATGGTCAGGCGGAACCCGAGCGCGAACTCCGCACAGTCTTCGAAGAGCGAGTTGGACCACGTGGGGCCGCGGCCGTACTTGTCTTTCGCCCAGGGCGTGGTCGGCAGGTTGCCGCCGTAAATCGACGAGCAGCCCGTCGCGTTGCCCGCGATGGTTCGGTCGCCGAAGAGCTGGCTGATCAGCTTGACGTACGGCGTCTCGCCGCAGCCGGCGCACGCGCCGGAGTACTCGAACAGCGGACGCATGAACTGCGAATCCTTCAGCATGTGCGGCTTGAGCAGTCTGCGGTCGACGTCGGGGATGTCCAGGAAGAACTCGTAGTTCTTGCGTTCCTCATCGAGGATGGGGCGCTGCGGGGCCATATTGATGGCTTTCAGCCGCGTCTCGCTCTTGTTCTTGGCCGGGCAGACCTCGATGCACAGGCCGCAACCGGTGCAGTCCTCAGGCGCGATCTGCAGCGTGTACTGCAGCCCTTTGAACGGCGCGCCGCCCTTAGCAGTCGCTGATTTGAATGTCTTTGGCGCCTTCTCCAGCACGGACGCGTCATACGCCTTCGGGCGAATCGCCGCGTGGGGACAGACGAGGGAGCACTTGTTGCACTGGATGCAAGTTTCCGGATCCCATACCGGAATCTCCAGCGCAATGTTCCGCTTCTCCCACCGGGCCGTGTTCGTCGGGAACGTGCCGTCGCTGGGCAGCCTGCTGACCGGCAACGAGTCGCCCTCGAATGCAATCATGGGCGCCGTCGTGTTCTGAACGAAGTCCGGTGCTTCCCGGGGAACCGGTGGCAGCCGGTCGTGCGTGCTCGTGACCTTCTGCGGCACCTTGATCTCGTGCAGGTTCGCAACGGTCATGTCCACGGCTTCGAAGTTTTTCTTCACCACGGCCTCGCCGCGCTTGCCGTATGTTTTCTCGATCGCTTTCTTGATCTGCTTGATGGCTTCGTCCCGCGGCAGCACGCCCGAGATGGCGAAGAAGCAGGTCTGCATGATCGTGTTGATCCGTGTGCCCATGCCCGCTTTTTGGGCCACATCGTACGCGTCGATGACATAGAGCTTCAGCTTCTTGTCGATGATGGTCTGCTGGAGTTGACGGTTAAGCGAATCCCACACCTTGTCCGGCGCGGTCTGCGTGTTGAGCAGGAAGATCGCGCCGGGCGCGGCGCACTTCAGCACGTCGGTCTTGTCGATGAACTGCTGCTGGTGGCAGCCGACGAAGTTGGCCTTGTTGATCAAGTACGTCGAATGAATTGGACGAGGCCCGAAACGCAGGTGCGAAACGGTCATCGCGCCGGCTTTCTTCGAGTCGTACACGAAGTAGCCTTGAGCGAAGTTGTCCGTCTCGTCACCGATGATCTTGATGGAGTTCTTGTTGGCCCCGACCGTCCCGTCCGCACCCAGACCGTAGAACATGGCCCGAACGACGTCGTCCTGTTCGGTTGAGAAGTCGGGATCGTAATCCAGTGAGG
>CP070718.1:698345-703082 GCA_020350565.1 Phycisphaerales bacterium | reverse complement strand
GGGGTAGCGCAGGGCGACATCGCGCAGGGCGCGTTGATAGGCCGCTTGACGTCCGGATGGGTGAATCAATTGAAATGAGGAGATCCCCTCAAGACGTTCCGCCAATAAGCGCAAGCCTTCATCCGTGCTTTGCCGGTGCACGGCCCTGGTCCGTTTGCGTGCTTCCGCGATACCCAGGTGCGTTGCCGTACCCAGCCCCAGCAGGTAAACGGTAACCAGCGAGAGGCCGAACCAGCGGGGTACTTCCTCCGCAGTCCAGAAGCGTCCAAAGTTCTTGATCCAGTTTGCAGCCACAATGATTATCGCTCTTTCCCATGCGATCCAAACGCCGGGCGCTTACTCAATTCATTATCGATTCCCCTTAAGGCGGCCTTGACTTGCGTGCCGCGAGCCGGGTGTCAGGTCACACGCCCACAGACCCCCCATCACGCGGACTGCCGGCGCGGAGAACGGCGTACGGTACCGGTCGTAGCCAAACACCCTGTTCGAGTTCAGAAATCTGGGCTTTATCGGCTGATCCACCCGCGCGTCGTGCTTCGGGTTGCGACGCCAGCGCACCGTGGGAAACGAAGAAATGGGATCAGGCCAAAGCTATGGGACCCTGGAACTACGATCGACCGCGGTGGCAGGGTATCGGCGGTCCGGACGGGAGGCATCCGCATCGCCCGACAGGGCACATCAAGCTTGCTGAAGCCAGCGCAGTGTATCAGACCGTACTTACACCCGACGCCGATGAGGAACAGGAAAGACCGCTTGCTTTCGATGCTATGCGCACATGGAGGAGGCTCACCAGACAGGCTTAGCCCACAAAGCAGCCAAAAGGAAGGCTATCGCGCCGGCGAGGTAGTACCAGAATCGGCGCCTGGGGCTGGCATGCATAGACTTGAGCTCGGAGGTTCTTGGCATGAGCACACCTCCTTCGTCCGTGTCATGATATCGAGATGGCGCCGTAACTCGGGTCGGTCAGTCGCTCGAAATCGGACCATGCCATCCGCACACTCCGCGTGTGGCTACCGGCCTGAAAAACGATGTACTCATCGGCCATCAGTTGGTAGTCAACAAGGGTCCGTAAGCCGAAAAACACGCCGATCGGCGGTTCCGCGCCAAGCTCACAGTCCGGGAACAATTCTGCCAGCTTGGCTTCGCTGGTTAGCTCCACCCCGTCGGCATACAACGCGTCGCCTACCGCGCTCAAATTCAGGCGCCGAGAGGCGGGCAGCACACAGACGACGTATTCGCCATCTGCCTGGACGATCACCGGCTTGGCAACGTTACGTCCGGGGACGTGCTCGACGGCCGCAAGCTGCTGCGCGGTGAAAGCTTCGGGATGGTGCGATACCTCAAACTCGACGCCTTCCTGCCTCAAGCGTTCAAGAACGTCCACGACTCTTTCTCCAGAGCCCATGTGGCTGACGCCACGTGCGGCTGCCACGGAACACCCCTTGTCGACTGAACGTTTATCAGCTTGCTTACGAGACTCCGGATTAAAGCCTACAACAGAAACCGAATCGGGCCAAATCCACCCTGAAATTCTCGCGTAAAGCCATGCTTGCAGTGGCGTAATCCTGTGCAAGAAGTATCATCCAGGTGCCATGAAAAATGTTTCCCCTGCGGAACTCCTGACGTTTGCGAAGCGCCTCGCACAGCAGGCCGCGACAGTGTCCCTGGGCAGGCTGCGGCAGGCCACCGCGCAACGAAAGGCCGACAGCAGCTTGGTCACCGAGACCGACCATCATATCCAGGCATTGATCCTCAACGCTGTCGCCGAGGCTTACCCGGATCATGCCATCGCCGCGGAGGAAGCGGTCTCCGCGCCTCACCGTCACGCCGATCGAAAGAACGCCCGGTATTGCTGGGTGGTCGATCCGCTGGACGGCACGCGCAACTACGTGGCTCAGATACCCTGTTTCACCACGTCGATCGCCGTGATGGATCGGGGCTGGCCCATCGTCGGCGTTGTTCTGGAACATAACTCCGGCTGGGTCTGGACGGCGACGCAGGGGGGTGGCGTGCGGCTCAATGACCAGCCTGTGCGAGCCAGTGAGACGCCTCCCGAAACCGACCGCATCGTCGGCTTCACGTCGAGCAAGAGCAGCGCGGCCGTCGGTATTATGCGCGACTGGCTTGCCCGCCGAGGCTTGATTAACCGGAACATGGGATCCACAGCGCTTCACCTAGCGATGGTGGCGTCGGGCGCGCTGGACGCGGCCCTTCTGATCAAGTGCAAGTTGTGGGACATGGCCGCGGGTTACCTCATGGTCTGTGAGGCGGGGGCAGCGTTCACGGACCTTACCGGGCGCGACCCCATGCCTTTCCCGGCCGATGCCGACCCAGGAGCGGACATACCGGGCCTGGCGGCACGCCAGGACATGCACGCCTCGCTGCTGACGTCGGTCGCCGAGATCCTGCCCCACCGGGCGATTTGACAGGAGCGTGCATCCCCGCGACCCATGTCGCTGTATCATGGAGGGCAACGGGACACAGCCATGAACAGAAACCGACAACTCCTGTTTGTGCTGCTTGCTTCGTGTACGGCGTGGGGATCGTGGACGGTCGGTTGCAGTGACCCTCGCTTCAAAGCGGCACAGGCCGCCAGGGACGAGCGAATCGAGCATCTGGGCGAACTCCGCGCGGACCGTGAGCAACTACACGAAAGAAGTCTTGAGTGGGTACATGGAGTTGCGAAACGCAACGAGGCGGCACACGAGCAGAAGCTCGACAAGACGCTGACGATGATTGAAGAACGTTCCGCACGCAGGCTTATGGAATGGCATGACCAGCGCCCCAGACGCCAAGCCTGGTTCGCCCGGCTCATGGGCGGTGCTCCAGAACGGATACCCGACACCTTCGCCGAGATGTTTTATTGAACGATGCCCGCCGACCTTGCTTCCTGTTGCTTATGGCCCGCTGCCTCTTGCTGATTGCCCGCTGCTTAAGATCTCTCGAATCAGCATGAATGCCTCGGCGTGGGGCATATTCATCGCGGTGCCGCGCGCCACGCTGAGTGCGCGAATCGCCTCGAGAGAGCGCTGGTCCGGGGCGGGACGGATCTGAGAAGCATACATGGCGCAGGCTTCGAGCTTCTTGGCGATATGCGGTGAGATGTCTATGAAAACATTGGGAACGAAGGCAGGTGTTATGGGGGCGGCGTGCCAATCCGTCTCCGAGACCGTTTCATAGCTCAAGATGCGTCTTGGATACCAATCGCCCACGGGGCGACAGCACACCATGGCCGCCTGAAAAATCACCAGATGATCCTTATGGATGTCGCCCGGATGGGGAAGGTACACGGTATCGGGCCTGACCGCGTCAACCACTTGTTTCAGCGCCGCGTTCACCTCAGCACCGGGAACCGAGTCGAGCATCGCAGCGGGAAGATCCAGAAAGTGCGACCCGCTCACACGGAGGAATTTGTGGACCGCGCGCGCCTCGGCCTGCACACGATCAACTTGTTCCTTCCCAAAGCGTTCCTCTTCTCCTTTAGTGCCTATGGCGACGTGGACTTCATCCCCGTGTGCGAGATGACGCAGAATGGTACCGCCGACGCCCAACACTTCGTCGTCGGGATGTGGGGCAATAACCAGTGCAACCGTCAAGACAAACGCTCCATTGATGTCCGTCCTGTGTATGGCATGTCGTATCGCAACGACGGCCCGCATCCATTCCAATGGAAATGCCCACGGAATGCAATCCGTGGGCATTCTAAGCAGTTCTGGTTTCCGCTCGGTGCCCCCGAGCTACAACTCACATCAGCCCCGGCGTATTGCTCAGCGCCTCGATCATGGAGAGCGCCGCCGGTCCGGCCAGCACCACCAGGATTGCGGGGAAGATGAAGAGAATCAGCGGCGCCATCAGCTTGACCGTGGTCTTCTGTGCCCGCTCCTCTGCGTTCTGGCGGCGCTTGACCCGCATGGCGTCGGACTGGTTGCGCAGCGCCCGAGCGATGCTGGTGCCAAACCGCTCAGCCTGGTTGATGATCGCAACCAATGAGCGAACCTCTTCGACGCCCGTACGGAGGGTCAGGTTGGTCAGTGCTTCCGATCGTGGAATGCCCATCTGGGACTCCAACGTGACAATCTGGAACTCCTCCGCCACCGCCGGATGGACCCTTCTCATCTGCTCGCCGACGCGCTGAACGGCCGCATCGAGCCCCAGGCCCGACTCGACGGAGATGACCATCAGGTCGAGCGTGTCAGGGAGGCCTTTGCGGATCTGGTCCTGCCGTTTAGAGATCGCCATACTCAGCCAGAGGTTCGGCGCCATAAAACCGACCGCCGCTCCGCAGAGGACATAGCCCGCAGCCCCCATCAATGTCTGTCCCTTCATCCAGGCGTACAGAGCGACCACCAGGGCCAATCCGATCGCCACGATGGTCTTGCTGCCAAGGAGTGTGGCCGGCGCGTTGTCCCCTCGATAACCGGCGTTCGCGAGCTTCATCCGAAGCCTGGACATTTCCTCCGGATTGCTCATCATCACCGGCTTCATGGCGATGGGCGTGACGGATTTCATCATGCGCTTGGCCACAGACTCTTTGGCCTTTTGTTGCGCGGAGGCACTTACGCTCGGCGCCGTACCCGCCCGCCCGCGCATCCGACGTCGAATGGCCTCATCATTCTTCTCGCCGGTCTTGGGCCACATCGCGTAGGCGATCAGCCCTACGCTCGCGATGGCCATCAACCCGACCAAGTAGAGCCCCATGATTAAACCCCTTGTTTCTGAGCGATCCGCGACCCGTCT
>CP070718.1:697242-698245 GCA_020350565.1 Phycisphaerales bacterium | reverse complement strand
CCGAACCCCGCGCCAATGCTCTGAAGAAAGAGGTACGGTATGAGACTCCACGATACAGCATGCCCGCCGCTTAAGATTTCGGCCGTCCTGTTGCTTCCCTTCCTGCTCCCTCTGACGGACGGTTGCACCACTGCTGAGTCGCCGCCGGGGGAAGTGCCCTTCGTTCTTGCGGGCAGCCTGATCGATAACACCGAGTACGCCGCCCGCCGCGCGCGATTGATGGACGAGGTCCCCGATGGAGCGGTCATCATCCCTGGGGCCACGTCACCGATCGCGAGCTATCAGTTCTTTCAAAGCAACGACTTCATTTACTTCACCGGTGTCGAGGCGCCGAACGCCTGGCTGGTCGTCGATGGTGTCAGTCGCACGAGCACGCTTTTCCTGACCCTCGACGAACACGATGCCCGGGGAGAGGGGATCCCTCCCGAGCTTGCCCTCGACCCTGAAGGGTTCACCGGGATCGAAGCGGCGCAGCCGTTCGAGGAACTGGTAACTTTCCTATCCGATCTTAGCCGGAGCGCCGGGTACTTTTGTCTTTCCCATCGCCCCGAAGAGCTTCACCGTATGAACACCAACGAGGTGTTCGGGGCGTTGCGGCGGACGATGGTGGAGCATCCCTGGGACGGTCGCCTGACCCGAGAGCTGCAGCTGGTCGAGCGGCTGCAGCAGAGGTATCCCGGCGTCGAGATTCGCGACTGCTTCCGCACGATCCAAGTGCTGCGGAAGATCAAGTCACCGGCGGAGGTGGCCCTAGTGCGTGAGGCGGCACAGATCGGGGTGCGGGCTCATCTGGAGTTCATGCGTTCCACCGAGGTCGGCATGCCGGAGAGGGCCCTGGCGGCTCTTTTCCAGTTCGTCAGCAAACGTGAGGGCGCCCAGGAATTGGCTTACGAGACTATTATAATGTCGGGAGAGCACCATCCCTGGGGTCACTATCACCGACACGATCGCACGCTGGAGGCCGGCGACTTCATCATCCTCGACGCCGGTCCCGATTACGCCT
>CP070718.1:693158-697142 GCA_020350565.1 Phycisphaerales bacterium | reverse complement strand
TCTTCCGGTGGGGTGAGAAGTCCTTTCCCGAACATGCCTACCGGTGCCCGCTCGGGCCCTTACAGGCGGGGGCGCTGATCTTCATCCAGGCTGCGATTGCCTTGAACATCTGCCTGAGGGATCGCCGGGACGCACTGTATACCGCACTTCTCCTGGTGATCATCGGGGCCCTCTACGCCGTGTGGCGGATCACTGGGGGCAAACGGGGGCAACTCTAGCGATTCAGAGGGCCTTGTTTGTCCTTCTCGGCCGCACGCGCACTGGTTTCTGACCTGTTCTCGCTATCGAAAGTCCCGCGGCGAGGCTCCGGTGTGGTCGTATGTTGCGCTCTGGACGCCGCGCCTTGCCTGCCGTCGTTTCCGGCTTGCCTCCGGGCAGGTCCTCATGAGGGATGGCCGCAATGCGGCTTTCCGTGCCCGACCCTCTACATCCGCGTTCAAAAATCGGTAGATGACGGTACCGCGCGATAGTATGGTTGGGGCATGAAAACGTTACCGAGCCGGTTAGCGATGAAGCGGGCCTTTGAGTCCGGCGATGCCTCGTATGACGGCATTTTCTTCGTCGGCGTCCGCTCGACGGGCATCTTTTGCCGACCGTCTTGCCCGGCCAGGAAACCGCTGGCGCGAAATCGCGAGTACTTCGCCACGGCGAACGACGCTCTCGTGGCTGGATATCGCCCGTGCAAACGCTGTCGACCGTTGGAAACGGACGGAACCGCACCCGATTGGGTGCAGGATCTGATCGGGCGGATCGAGCGATCCGGCGGCGAGCGGATGACCGATTCGGATCTGAGGGCGTCGGGTGTCGATCCAGCGCGGGCCAGACGGTACTTTCGCGCTCACTACGGCATGACCTTTCAATCTTACCAGCGCATGCGGCGGCTGGGCGTCGCTTTTGAGGAGGTGCGAAACGGTGAAGGTCTTTTGGAAGCCGGATACCGACACGGTTACGACTCACCGAGCGGTTTTCGCGATGCATTCGTAAAGCTATTTGGCAAGCCGCCGGGGCGGGCACGGGATAACGGTCGGTGCGCCGTAGCCTCGATGATCACGAGTCCGATCGGTCCGTTGGTGGTGGCCGCAACTGCGGATGGCGTCTGCATGCTTGAATTCGCCGACCGGCGCAGATTGGCCGGACAGACGGCGCGGCTTACGAAGCGGCTCGGCTGTCCGATCGTTCCGGGGATGAATAGGCATCTGGAACGGCTCGAATCTGAGCTTGCTGAGTATTTCGCGGGCGATCGGACGGCCTTCACGGTGCCGCTGGTCGCACCGGGGACCGAGTTTCAGGAAAAGGTCTGGGCTTATCTCCAGCAGATCCCCTACGGGCAGACGGTCTCGTACGAAAGCGTGGCGGAAGCCATCGGCCGGCCAAGTGCCCAGCGGGCGGTCGGCAGGGCGAACGGCGATAATCGGATCGCCATCGTGATTCCCTGTCATCGCGTCGTGCAAAAGGACGGGAAGCTTCGCGGCTACGGCGGCGGGCTGTGGCGCAAACAGTACCTCCTGGATCTCGAACGGGGAACAATGCAGCAACGTGCCGCGACCCAGGTTCAGTAGAGCCGGCGTCTCCGCTGGTCCAGTTGAGTAAAGTCAGCGTCCCTGCTGACTTGGTGCGGCGCTTTGGCCGGCGCCGCCTACTATGACACCGGCGGTACGTTGAAATCCTAGTGCCTGCGGCGGCTTGTATTCAAAGATGCATGGCGGCGTACAATGCCGGCTATGAAGTTCACCAAGATGCACGGCCTGGGCAACGACTACGTGTTTGTCAACTGCTTCGAGGAGCAGGTTGCTGACGCCTCATCGTTGGCACGGGCGGTTTCCGACCGTCATGAAGGGGTCGGCAGTGATGGGCTGATTTTGATCGGCCCGAGCGAGTCCGGCCACGTCCGAATGGAAATCTACAACGCCGACGGCTCGCGGGCGCAGATGTGCGGCAACGGCATCCGCTGCGTGGCCAAGTATGCGGTCGAGCACGATCTCGCCGCCGGGCCGATTGTGCAGATCGAAACCGACGCCGGGGTGAGGAACACGGAGTGTCACATTGTCGACGGTAGGGTCGAGACGGTTCGTGTGGACATGGGGAAGCCGATCTTCGATCCGGCGGCGTTGCCGTGCACCATCGAGGCCGAGAAGCTCGTCGATCATCCGATCACCATTTCCGGGCAACGCTTCGAGATGACCTGCGTCTCCGTGGGCAATCCCCACGCGGTGATCTTCGTTGAGCACCTGCATCGAATCGACCTGGTTGAATTGGGCCCGCACGTTGAAAACGCCCCCGTGTTCCCTGAACGCATGAATGCGCATTTTGTACGGGTGGACGGTCCGGACCACGTGACAGTCCGAACCTGGGAGCGAGGCAGCGGGGCCACGCGGGCCTGCGGAACGGGAGCCTGCGCGGTTTGCGTCGCAGGGGCGATTACCAATCGAACGAACCGGAGCCTGACTGCAGCACTTCCCGGCGGTGATCTGCAACTAGAGTGGGCCGATGACGATCACGTCTACATGACCGGTCCGGCCGTCGAGGTGTTTAGCGGGCGGTGGCCGTCTGCTTCTTGAAAGTGATGCGTTGACCGCTGCGGCCAGCGACCTAAGAAAAGCCGTCGCTGAACGTTAGACTTTGCAGGGGCAGTGTGTGCTCATGGCGCCTCTGCAGCGGCGTATCCGGCCAGGGCGAGGGCATTGCTTTTCAGAGCCCGTTCGGGGGTTGCCCTGGACCCTGAATGACGACCAATCGTCCATCCGGGAGTCCGAACGTGATCGGCTGCAGGGGCGCCGCCTTCAAGAGCTTCTTTAACCGGGAAGCTGGAGCAGGCGGCATTTGGGGCATTGGATGTCTGCTGGGCCACGCACTTCGCGCGAAAGCCTGTGACCCGAGTGGGACGTGAAGAGCGTCTAGGGTATTGAACGGCCTTGCTGACCGGGCATTATCATCCCCGTAGAATTCGGGCAGCGGGAGCTCAGGCTTGCGGGCTCGGCCGTCCGGTTCTCCGGCTTGGTCCGAGTTCCATGATCAGATCGTTGAAACTTTTCCCGCGTCCGGCGGTCTAATCCTTTGGAGGTCTTATCCGCGAAACCGAACCGTGATCGAATAAGGAGGTCGACGCGATGACTCTTCGGCGCTTTCCCGTCATTCTGGCCCTGTTTGTGGGGACGGTGCTTCTTGCGGCAACGGCATCGGCCCAGACGGTCATCATCGAACGTGATCCGAATGTCGAGTTGGAGCGGATTCTTCCGCCGCCGCCACCTCCGCCACCACCGCGGCCACATCCGCCGTTCCCGCCGCCGAGGCCCTGGCCTCGCCCGATTCCGCCTCGACGGCACGTGCCCCTTGACGTGAAACAGCACATGGTGGAGACCTCGATCACCGACGGCGTCGCGGTGACGGCTATCGATCAGATCTTCGTCAATCCGTACAACCATCCGGTGGAAGGCACGTACATCTTCCCACTCGAGGATGACGTGGGCGTCAGCAAGTTCTCCATGTTCATCAACGGGAAGGAGACGGAAGGTAAGCTGCTAAGCGCGGAGGAGGCCCGGCGGGTATATGAATCGATCGTTGCCAAGATGCGCGATCCCGCGCTGCTCGAATACGTCGGCAAGAAGATGTTCCAGGCGCGCATCTTCCCGATCCAGCCGAAGGGTGAGGCCCGGATCAAGCTCTCCTACACGCAGATGCTCGGCATGCAAGAGGGCCTTGTGCGCTATCGCTATCCGCTGGACACCGAGAAGTATCTCGCCTCGCCTGTAGGTATGGTCAGCGCTGTGGTGAATATCACCAGCGCGGTGCCGATCAAGAGCGTGTTCAGCCCATCGCACGCGATCGCGGTGAACCTGAAGGACGAGCATCACGCGACGGCCAGCTTCGAGGCCACACACGTCTATCCCAGCAAGGACTTCGATCTATTTTACACGTTAAGCGACAAGGAGTTCGGGCTGACCGTGTTGACCTATCGCGAGCCGGACGCGGAGGGTTTCTTCCTGG
>CP070718.1:688620-693058 GCA_020350565.1 Phycisphaerales bacterium | reverse complement strand
GTACGGTGGCCGTACTCCGGCGAGGGCTTCATCGAAGACCGTGACGACCTGTTGGAGGCGGGCTTGGCCAAGGCGCTGGAGCTGGCCAAAGCCGCCGAAAAGAAGCAGTGAATCGGGCGCCCGGTCGTCACATTGAATTCAAGTACGCACGATTCTGCGGAGGCGGATAGACGTCATCATGACCGAAGAAATGCCAGAAACCTCGCCGCCTGAGGAGCCGCCTCAAGCTAACCCGGACGATGCGGAAACCGCGGAAGCGGAATCGGCGGAAGGCCGTGCGCGCGAGTTGGCGGAGGACGACCGGGAGGTGTCGGCGTCCCAGGACTCTCAGGTGGAGGAGTCTGCAGAGAGTGCGGGCGATTCCTCTGCGGAGGCCCCACTCGTTACGCCCGCGCCGCCGCGGGAGCATCGCCACGTGCCGGTGATCAAAAGCACGCGTCCCCCGGCGGATATGGAGGGCGAGGCAACGGAAGCGGCCGTGAAAGCCAAAGCGCAATGGGACGAGACTACCGACACCGGCGCCATCACCGACGTCGTACCGGAAGAACCGCGCGAAGAGGCAGAGGCCGACTGGGACAACGAGATGTCGGTCAAGCGGATCTCCATCGAGCTGGGCCGGATCGAGAAGCAGGTTCGTGCCTTACTCGGTGATCAAGACCCGAAACGCAAGAGGAAGCTCGCCGGTACGCGGCGTTGGCTCGAACTGGAAGACGACATTCGCGATCTACTCCACAGCGGCCGGCTGGATAATCACGTGATCAGGAAACTGCACCTCCTGGTCATCCAGCGGCATCGGCTCTTTCGCCGTCTCAATTTCCTCACGGGCACGCGGCCCACGTGGAACACGTAAAAGAGCGTAGCTTACGGGCACCCACGCCCGTGCGCCGGGTGTGGGCAGCCGCCCCTGCGCTTTGAGGTACATGGTGGCCACGTATCGGGAATCGTTTGTCGAAACGGCCTGGACCATCGCCCCGAAGACCGGGACAGGATCAGGCCTTGGGAGTCCGTTGAAAAAGGGGACTGGCTCCGAGCGTAGACCCACTCGCACCCGTGAAAACGCCGTCCGGCGAGGTGCCTGTCCCCTTTTTCAACGGACAGTTAGGCGTCAGGTCATCGATGAGCCGCCTGACGGTGGCGACGGCCTGATCGGGCGGGACCTTCTGTGTCTGATGGTCGTGCCGCGTTGTGATCTCCACGATACCGTCAGCTAAACCGCGCTTGCCCACCGTGATTCGGATGGGAACGCCGATAAGCTCGGCATCATTGAATTTGAAGCCCGGTCGCGCATCGCGGTCATCGAGCAGGACGTCCACGCCGGCTGCCTCCAGTTCGTCGTGGAGCTTTTCGGCCACCTTTACCACCTCCTGCTCTCGCAGGTCCAAAGCGCAGATCACGACCTGGAATGGTGCGATGGACACGGGCCAGCAGATGCCCTTGTCGTCGTGCATCGACTCGATGGCGGCGGCCATGATGCGGTTCACGCCGATCCCGTAGCAGCCCATGATGAGTGGTTTGCTCTTGCCATCGGTATCGATGTAGTGGGCCTTCATGGCATCCGAGTACTTGGTGCCGAGCTTGAAGACGTGACCCACCTCGATGCACTTGCGGAAGACGAGCGCCGAGCCGTTCGGGGCGCGGTCGCCCTCGACGGCCATGCGAATGTCGGCGATCTCCTTCATCTCGAAGTCCCGGCCGGGATTGACGCCGGTAATGTGATAATCCGTCTTGTTCGCCCCGGTCACACCGTCGTGCATGATGCTGACGGCCTGGTCGGTGATGAATCGGGCATTCAAGCCGACCGGGCCGGCAAAGCCGACCTCTGCGCCGGTGACCTTTTGAATCAGCGCGGCATCCGCAGCTACGACCCAGGACACGCGCGCCGCGCGCGCGAGCTTGGCCTCGTTGACCTCGTGATCGCCGCGAACGAGGGCGACGAGTGGCTGGCCTTCGGCCTCGTAGATGATCGTCTTGATCATCTTGGCCGCCTCACATCCCAGAAAGCCCGAAACCTCCTCGATGGTGGAATGCCCGGGCGTGTGGACCTCTTGCAGTGGTGCGTTGGTCCCGTCTTGCGAGTCCTCCAAGGGGGCGACCTCGGCCCGTTCGAGGTTGGCGGCGTACGAGCCGTCCTCGGCCTCGACGAGAATGTCCTCGCCGGCTTCGGTGGGCACCATGAACTCGTGCGATGCATCGCCACCGATGGGACCGGATTCAGCCTCGACCACGAGGTAGGGCAATCCACACCGCGCGAAGATGCGACAGTACGCGTCGTACATCGTCTGGTAGGTCTCGTCCAGGCCGCCCGGCCCTTCTTTGCGCGAGTGGAACGAATAGGCGTCCTTCATCAGGAACTCGCGCGTGCGCAGCACGCCACTCTTGGGGCGGGCCTCGCCGCGGAACTTCGTTTGAATCTGATAGAGATTGACCGGTAGTTGCTTGTAGCTGGTCAGATAAGCGCGGGCGATTTCCGTAATCACCTCTTCGTGCGTCGGCCCGAGCACGACGCGCGAGCGCCAGTCTTCATCGCCGGGCGGGCCCAGGCGAAGGAGCACGTCCACCGTTTTGAGGCGTCCCGTTTCCTCCCACCACTCGACCGGGTGCATGGCCGGCATGTGCAGCTCGATCGCCCCGGCGCGGTTCATCTCCTCGCGCACGATATTCTCGACCTTGCGCAGCGTGCGATAGCCGACAGGCAGGTAGGAATAAGCACCGGCCACCACCTGACGGATCATTCCCGCCCGGATCATGAGTTGATGGGACGGCACCGAGGCGTCCGCCGGAACCTCTTTCGTCGTCGGGATGAAGAACTTTGTCCATTTCATAAGGGGCATGAATACCTGTTGCAGGCGCCGAATGCAAGCTGTGGAATGATGATTGCTGGGGAACTTGGGCGTACGGCGACCCGGAAGGCGATCCCGTTGACAGTCTTTTAGGGTGTACCTATCGTAGGATCGACGCTGCGGAATTGTTTTCCAGCAGCCTCACAGGAAGTGCAAGATGGCCGAAGAATTGCTGAAAACAGCCCTATACGACGCACATGTCGAGCGCGGGGCGAAGATGGTTCCTTTCGCTGGTTGGTTGATGCCGGTGTCGTACACCGGCATCCAAGAGGAGCACATTTACACACGGACGGCCTGCAGCCTGTTCGACGTCTCGCACATGGGGCGGATTCGCGTAACGGGCAACGACGCGGAGTCCTTCCTTGAGCGGATCTGCACGCGCAACCTCAAGGACGCGGAGGCGGGCCGGTGCTACTACACCCATATCTGCAAAGAGGATGGCGGCATCCTGGATGACGTCATCGTCTCCCGGTTTGAAGACGGTTGGGGGATCGTCTGCAACGCGTCCAACCGTGACAAGATCGTCGGCTGGCTGGAGAAGCATCGGGCCGGCACCGACGTCGAGCTGAAGGACGCCACGCTCATGACGGCGATGATCGCCCTCCAGGGCCCACAGACGAGGGAGCTGGCCGGCGAAATCGTCGAAACCGATCTGACGGACATCAAGCGGTATCGCTTCAAGGTGTTCTCGCTGATGATGATGCAGGTGGAGGTCTATCGCAGCGGATACACCGGCGAGGATGGTTACGAGGTGGTCGTACCGGCGGGCATCGCCCGGGCGTTTCTGCCGAAATTGCTCGGCACGATCGAGGAGCCTCATCCCGTGATCAAGCCGGCCGGTCTGGGTGCGAGGGACACGTTGCGGCTTGAGGCGGGCATGCCGCTCTACGGCCAGGAGCTGCACGAAAACGTGGACTCCATCACGGCGGGCCAGGCTTGGTGCGTGCACCTGGAGAAGGATTTCATTGGCGCCGAGGCCATGCGCCAGGTGAAGGAGCAGGGCGTGCCCACGCGGCTCGTGGGGCTGGAACTGGAAGGCCGGCGGATCGCCCGGCAGCATTACAAGGTCCTGGCCGACGGAAAGGAAATCGGTGAGGTCACCAGCGGCACGCTCAGTCCGACGCTCGGCAAGAGTATCGCCATGGCGTTTGTGCCGGCTGAGCACTCGGAGGAAGGCACGGTCCTGGAAGTCAATCTGGGGCGGCAGCGGATCGCCGCCAAGGTTGTGCCGCTTCCGTTTTACAAGAGGCCGAAGAAGAAATAGGCCTGGACCGGGGTTGCACACGCTTGGAAACGCGTTAGTTTGTGGCGGCGCGAGGCGAGTCGCCCTTGGCAATCGAATGAAGCAGAGGTTCGTTTCAGGGATAAAGTAATGGGTATTCCAAACGACCGGCGGTATTCTGAATCGCACGAATGGTTCCTTGTGGAAGGCGGGCTGGTCACGGTCGGGATCACGCAGTACGCCGCCGACGAATTGACGGACATTACCTACGTCGACCTGCCCGAGGTGGGCAGCACCGTTGCGGCCGGTGATGCCATCGGCGAGATCGAGTCGGTCAAAGCCACTTCGGAGTTGTTCACGGCCGTTGCGGGTGAAG
>CP070718.1:674449-688520 GCA_020350565.1 Phycisphaerales bacterium | reverse complement strand
TACGTCCGAGAACGACGCGCTCACCATCACGGAGCAAATGATGCCTCGACTTACGCCCCGCGACTGCGACTTCCTTTTCGCTTACGAGGAAGTAGTCCTCGCCGGCGCGATTGATATACGCATGCCGCTCGCCCAGGTCACTGAAGATCGGGACCTCGGCAGGGTTCGTGGCGACCACGCGGCCGATTGCGGCCTGGTCGCTTCGCAGGATCAAATAGCTGCCGCCGCCGTCCACGAGCAGAAGCAGACGGTCCACCAGTCCGGTCGTTGGCGTCGGCCGGTCCGGCAGCGCCACCGTATCATCGATCGACGGGGCCTTCACCGGGATCCGTTTCTCTTTCGCAGTTGGGTCGATCCGTTCGCCAAGCGGCCCGGCGCACAGATTCGTACGGAGATCCTCGAGCCTCTTGAGCTGATCCGTTGCTTCACGCACCCATTTGGCCTTCGGCAACAGTCGGGAGAGTGCCATTACGTGTCGCTTGGCCTCGGTGTAGTTATGGGCGGCGAGCGCGTCGCCGGCAAGTTTGGCTGCGGCCAGAAGATCGCTGAGCTCGCGCTTGGCCGGCAGGCTCTCGCCCAGGTCAGCGAGACACGCCAACTCGTCCGACGCCCGACTGAGCCGCCCTGCCACAATGGCTTCAAGCGCCGCATCGACGACGAGGTCACACAATTGGTCCTCGATTTGCGCGAGGCGTTTGTTGTTTTTGTCCAGTGACTTGGCCCGTTTGATACGCTCCGCGGCGGCCGCCCACTGGCCGTTCTTGATGTGTTGTTGCGCCTGTTCGATAGCGTCCATGGCATCTTTCGCCCGTTGGCCGAAGTGTTCGCGAAGCTCCCGAGCCGCGTGATCATGTTCGCTGGCCTCTTCGAGAATGCGTCGGCCCGCTTGGAGAGAACCTTGCTCAGCCCGCTTGGCGGCGTCCTTGAGGCGCCGGTAGCGCGACTGTTCCTTTCGCCTGAGTTCGGCTGCCACGGCGAGCACCTGGGCTCGCAACTCTGCAATCTCTTCCAGCTTCAGCCCTGCCGCAGCGGCCCTGTCCAGATCCCGAAGCGCCTCCTCACAGCGATCCGCCCGATAGTGTGTCCTCGCCCGATCCAAAAACTGCCCGCCCAACTTCTCCAAAACGGCCTTCGCGCGCCGGTGGTCTCGAAGATCGGAAGTCGTGGCCAAGCGATAGGCTTCATCCAGTCGGCCGTTTTTGAGAGCCTTCTCCGCGGCTCTGAGTCGCACAAACACCAACTGACGGAACATGGGTGACTCCTGGACCGGACCCCACTGAAAAGTCCGATGATACGTGGCGAGCAGCCAGTCCCCAAATCCCCGGGGATTGCCCCGCTGCCCCCAAGCGACCGGCAGTGCGGCGAACACCCTGGAATTCGATTTCGGCGGGTGATTATTCGTGGAACGGGCTCACGGCCGGAGATCAGAACACCGTCCCCGGCATGACTCGCCCCAGGGACCCACGGCTGGCGCCCAAGAACCGGCCGAGGGCGGCCGTAACACATCATCATAACGGATCGCTGGGAAACATGTCGGCTGCCTCGTTTCATTTCTACTTCATAATCGGCGGGGCAGATGAATGCCTGGAAACCCCCAGCCGGCAACCGGAGTGTCGTTTTCGATCGGACAGGACCGGAGGAGTTCGATCACCGCGACTTGTTCCGACCCCCATCATGCTCAGATTCTGCGAGCCAGTTCTTGAGGTTGTCGGCCAGGATCTCGGGCTTTCGCTGGGTGAGGATGTGTTGGATAAGGCCTTCAGGCACCTTGAGGCCTTTCATGGCCGCCTCTGCCCGCTTCCACAGTCGGTTGAGCTTCGCATCCGTGTCCGCCAAGTACAGGTCGCTCACGATCTCACCGAGCCGGGCGAGCATGATCTCGTCCCTTCGATCGTAGTAACGCTCGATAACCTTCTTCTGGTGTGGGGTGTATTCGCTCATGAGGCGCTCTCGTCCAGACGGATTGAAGCCTTACCGGCTCTCTTCGTTTCCTGAAGCATTCATATGAGTCGCCACCGACTGGCTGACGGTGTCAGCCTGGATTCAGTCATAGGGCGGTGGCAAGAGACCGGCCCGAATCAGGTCCGTTGCTCCGCGGGCGAGCGAATCTGCAAGCTCGCCCAGCTTGCGGTAGACGATGTCGGCCCCGGCCCGCTGGAGGCGCACCTCGTTACAGGCGCCACTGGAAACACCGGCGGCGAACAGCTCCGCCTCCCGAGCTGCCCGGATCACCGCATCCGAAGAAGCGGCTGCGACGGTCCTCTCGTCACCCTGCGAAAGTGCCTTCAACTCACCGGGTTGCTTACGTGGATCGGTATTGATTGCCTCGGCTTGTTCGAAATACGGACGCAGACCGGCCCGTTCCAGCACCTCGTCCCGTTTCTCAATACTGATACCGCGGGTAATGACGCTGCAAGGCCCGTGCGTTCTCAGCGACCTTAGAACACCAACGATCTCAGGTCGCGGCTGGTAGAGGGACACCACGTCATCAGACTCTATGTGCTCCATAAACCGCCGGCTGAAAGTTTTGTTTTTAATCGGTCGGGCACCGGGCAGATAATTGCCCTCAAGTCCTTTCGCGCGCATCAGACGCCAGAAGGTGTTCTTCTCCAACTTCGACCAGCCGACGTCGCGCACGGCGCGAGAGAAGGCCTCATACCAAGCATCAGCCACCTCGACAAGCACGCCCTCGAATTCGATGATGAACCTCATGCCGCGGCCTTCAAGTGACGTTCGTCTCCAGGTCAGCCTCTTATAGCACCCTGCCGCGCTGCTGAACAGCCCGGTCGCAGATGGAATGCCTCAACCCGAAACAAGCCCTGCAAACAATAAAAAGTATTGAACTGGAATCCTGAACAGCTAGACTGGGCTGAGCAACATGGATCGTTGGCGTGGCGATCATCAGAGGGTCATCTCGTCGGGGCACTTTAATGGAGGAAGGCCGATGCGCAAGCTATCCCTGATCACAATGGTCTCGCTATGCATTTTGGCGGCGTGCACCAATAACGTCATGCCGCCCGCACCGGACAACGGTGACACGGAGGAGTTCGGCAGAGGGCTGGAATTCACTCCGCGGGACACATACCTCGGCATACCGCAGTACCGGCCGGCATTGACCTTCGGTGCCGGACAACTGCCCGATCGCGTCGACCTGAGCGAATCAGGACGATTCCCGACGCCCGGCAATCAAGGGAAGCAGCAGTCGTGCACCGGTTGGGCATCGGCCTACGGACTGAAAACCTACCAGGAGGCGGTGGAAGGCAACTATGCGCCCACCGCCACCAATCAGGTCTTCAGCCCCGCGTTTCCCTATTACTTCACCAACCGGGCGGCCGGTGATGCGCAGCAATGCGTCGGAGCCGCCGTCACGACGATGAAGACCGTGTTCGACCTGCTGCAGACCCGGGGCTGCGCGACGTTGGCCAGCATGCCCTATGACGAAAACGTCTGCGCGCAGGGGCCGACGGATGCGGCCGTGAATGAAGCCAAAAACTACACCATCCGTTCCTACCGCCGTCTCGAAACGCGCGACGAGATCCGCAAGTTGCTCTCCGAGGGCAATCCGGTAGTGATCGGCATCGTGGTGGCCACCAACTACTTCAATGCCAATACCGCCCGATGGACGGTTGATCAATACCTTTCCGACCTGAACGATGCCAACGCCGGCGGTCACGCATTCCTGATCGTTGGCTACGACGACAATGCCCAGACGTTCAAGGTCATGAATTCCTGGGGCACCGGCTGGGGTACCGGCGGTTTCTGGGAGATGGACTACGCCGTGATCGATCAGGCCGTTGCGTTCGTCAATCAAGGGCAAACCCTGCTGGAGCTGTGGGTCGCCGAGGACAATGTGTCCGACCCAGCATTCCGGCCGGACCCCACGCCCGTCGAAGACCCCCAAGTACCGCCCGCCACGTCCGAGCAGATCACACTGAGCAACGTTGAGTTCCTGCTCGACGCCACGGACGACCAGGGTCAAGTCGGACTCGGGGTCACCTGGGACATGCAGCTCGATGCCGCGCTGCAGGGTGACGAGATCACGTGTGCGTTGGTGCTCGCCGATGCGGCGACGAGTGAGCTGCTTCCCGACCGCGACGGCCAGTATGCCTTCAGCGGCTTCGTTGCCCAGTGGGGCAGCGTATACGTGAGTGACACGCTCTCGTTCACTCAGTTGAGCATGCTGCTGCCTTACAGCGAGTTCGATCTCAATGCCGGAACTTACACGCTGATCCCCGTCCTTTACGCCGGGAACAGCGACGAGACGCAGGTGGCCGCGGTTGCGGGCGATGGCACCTTCGACGTCACCGTCGAGCAGGACCAAATCAGCACGCTGATCCCCGTCGGCGATTATTACGGCATGGACAATGACGGGTGGTTTGTCGACTTCTTCGTCGAGGGCGACGGGCTGGTTTTCGGCGGTCTCACCAATCCCGATCCCATGAATCCCTTCTACTTCTTTGCCGAGGAAGCGGGGATTACGCAGGAGGGTGACGTGTACATGCGTTTCGTTCTCGCCGGCTTCAACGAGGCGACCTGCGAGTACCTCGGCGGATTCGTGGACGAGTTGGGCGGGGAAGGCATCTGGGCTTGCGATGACGGGGCGAACGGTACGTGGTCCTTCACCAACTTCACCGCCTTCTATGATTACTTCGAGGACTACGATGCCTACGATCCATTCGACGAGACGGCCGACTACTTCGAAGACTGGGATCCCACGTTCTACGATGACCCGTACTATGACGATCCCTACTACGACGAAGGTTTCTTCCCCGAGCCGTAGCCTATAGCAACGAGTTGCCATACGTATGATGGATTGACCGGCGAACGGCCCCCGCTGCTTATATTCGGGGGCCCTTGTCTTATTGTACTTGAGTGGTCCGACGAGATGTGGTGGCGTTCTTACCCATCCGGGCCCGCAAGATGAGAAGCCGTTGGACGGTTACCGCCGCAGATCGTGGTACGTTCCGCTGAGGTGTGCGCCTCTCTGCGGGGCTTGGCCCGTGTAGGTGCCTTCGGCGGTGATGTGTATCCCGTTAGCGGCTCGCACTTTGGCGTTGTAATGCTCGTAACTGTCCACGACGATCTGCACTGCCTCATCGGTGTCGTCGGTGAGGTGAAAGAGGTCCAGATCCTCGGGACTGATGTAGCCAAACCGTTCGAGCTGATAGGCTCTGACCCAATCCACAAGCGGTCCCCAAAAGGCGCTTCCCACGAGGATGACCGGGAAGCGCTCGGTCTTTTCGGTTTGGATCAGGGTCATGGACTCGAAGAATTCGTCCATGGTGCCGAAGCCGCCGGGGAAACACACGAAGGCGACGGCGTACTTGACGAACATCACTTTGCGGCAGAAGAAGTAGCGAAAGTCGAGCGACACGGTCTGGTAGTCGTTGGCCTGCTGCTCGTGCGGGAGGTAGATGTTGAGGCCGATGCTGACGCCGCCGGCCTCGGCGGCCCCTTTGTTGGCCGCCTCCATGATACCCGGCCCGCCGCCGGTCATCACCCCGAAATTGCGTTGGACAAGGGTGGCAGCTAGCTTCTCGGCTTGGGCGTAGCTCCAGTCCTCAGGCTGGGCCCGCGACGAGCCGAAAATCGACACCGAAGGCGGCATCTTCGACATCACCTCGAAGCCCTCGACGAACTCCGACATAATGCGGAACACGCGCCACGTCTCTTCACTCGCGCTCCGCTGTAACGGAAGGGGATCACTCATGTTCTTGTTCCCTCTGCGGCCGTGCTGAGCCGGCACGACCCCGATAGCATTGTCGGCTCACGCGGGCCCGGGCTGAAACGCTGCGGCCCCGCCCGCCGCCTGCCGAGCGAACCGGGCATTTTCCCTACATTTTATACGGCGGCAACAGGTCGAAAGCGAAGATCAAGGCCCTCCGATACTTGATTTGACGGGCAAGCCGCGCCAGCGGCGCCCAGTCGAGCTTGAACCCATGTCAGAAATCGTCAGCCTCAATGGACAAGGAGGCCCGCAACACAAGCAGCAGTTGACAGGTGTCGAAAACTTGAGGTAACATATTCTTGGGTGATTGTGAAGTCACGCTTCTGGCGGGCATCCGTCACGCCGCAGCGTTTTCTTGCCACCTGCACCGAAGAAATCGAGGGACAAAACGATGAAGACCAGCGCATTGAAAGGGCCTTATCCCTTGGACTTCCGTTCGGCATTTCGCCGCCTCGCCGCCGGTACCCTTTTGGTCGCCCTCGTGGTCGGCGTGACGGCGCTCACGCCCGCGCCCGCCTCTGCGGCTCAGGACATGAAGGAAGACGTCATCGATCGATGCAAGGCGGCCACGTTGATGGTGTTCACGGCCGAATCGAAAAGCCGGAAGGGGGATACCCCGCTCGGTTCGGGATCGGGCTACTTCATCAACAGCACCGGGCTGCTCATCACGAACAACCACGTGGTGGACCCGACACACTTATGGCCCCAGGAAGCCAAGGGCCGATGGTACTATGAGCACGGGACGCTGACCTTTACGGTCATCCAGCACTCCGGCACTGAAGACGAAGTCAAGTATGACGCCAAGATGGTCTATCAAGACCAGACCGCCGACCAGGCCGTTCTTCAGGCCGTCGACGAGGACGGAGAGAAGGTGGAAACGCCGGAATTCCTCCGATTCCTTCCTGAGACCCGCCTTGTCCCCGACATGCGCGTCTATGCCTTCGGCTTCCCGGGAGGAGACAGCCAGAAGACCCAAAGCCAGGACGGGGAGCACCCGGAGATTACCGTGACATCCGGACGAATTCTGAGTTTCCCCCGCACGCCCGGCGGCCGCATCAAGCTGATCTACACCGACACGATCGTCAACCGCGGCAACAGCGGCGGTCCCATGGTGGACCTGGACGGCTTCCTCGTGGGAACGGCGACGCTGAAGTCCAGGCCGGAAGACCGAGAAATCACCGGCGGTGCCCATTACAGCGCGTTGGTGCCCGCCACCATCAGCAGGGAGATGGTGAATATCGCGTTTTTTAAGAAGAAGATCTGGGACGGCAGCGACGTAACTCCGTTCATTGAAGTGCTTCTCGACGACCATGGTCGGATCAATATCCCTGAGTTCCCCAGGCGCGCCAAAGATGACATTCTTGTCTACGAGGAAGGCGATCGGGTGTACGGTGATATGGCGACCGACAAGATCACATGGAACTCGCCATTCGGGACGCTTGAAGTGCCCACGGACGCCATCGCCTATGTGATCACGGATGACGAAGGCGCGCATTTGTATCTCGAAGGCGGTAACCGGATCGAGGCTTCCGAGGTGGGTTCACGCTTCGAGTTCACTCCGCAATACGGCACCAAAGGAGATTACGCGTTCGACGACATCAAGACCGTGGCGTTCCGGACAAAAGACCGGCGCATCGAGCCTCTCAAAGGAACGACCATCGTGCTCGACGCAACTCAAGGTCGACTAATCCTCAAAGACCTCAAGGGGAAGCTCAACTTCGAAAGCCGAGCCGGTCGTCTGCAGTTCGGGCTTGATGAAATCTCCCGCATCGACTTGAGTGAAGAGGACGAACAGGTTGTCACCACTACGCAAAACATGCGCATATCGGGCCAGTTCGACGAAACCCCTGTTGAAGCGGTCATCGCGTCGACCGGGACGCCGATCCGGCTCCACCTCAGCGATGTCGACTATGCGGTCGTTGAGGAAGTCGACAACGATCTGATTAACGTCGGCGGCCTGAGCCTTCTTGGCGTTCTGCGTGACGCCGGGAAGAAGATCCGCGGGATCGCCAAGATCATCGAGTCCGACGACCCCAGCGGGGCCAAGCCCAAAGTCGAAGAGCTTCTTGAGAAGTCCTATTTCAAATCACTGACGGAGCAGGAAAAGGAGCAGGTTTATCTTCTGGAAGGCGTGTTCGCCCTGAGGAGTGGTGATTTTACCGGGGCCACCAGCCCCCTGCGGAAGGCGCAAAAAGCCAACACCGCGAACATCGCCGCTTACGCAAGCGCTATTGTGGAAGTGCTGCGGCGATTCCCGGATTACGAGTACAAGGGCAAGTCGATCAGTGACCGTGCCGTGTTTGCAGCAGCCGGCGAGCAACTGGGCGACGAATTGATCGAGGAGGTTCGCGACGTCATCAGCAATGCCAAACGCCTGACCGGCAAGAAGGGCGAGTACACCAGAGAAATGGCCAAGGTCAGGAAGTACGAGAAGCTCATGTCCGTGGCAGGCATACTGAAGGGCGACGTCGCTGACGATGAGAGGGCCCGCCTGTGGAAGCTCGCCTTGGACCTGTGTGAGCGTGAACTCCGCCGGCTTGATGAAGAAGAACAAGAGAAGCGGGAAGAGGGGCAGGAGCGCGGCAGCCGGCGTGGGGGTGGTCGAGGCCGGCGTCCCTCGCGAAGGGGCGGTGCGGCCGTCGACCCCACGCAGCGTGCCATCGATGAGATCGGGGAACAGCGGGAAGAGGTCCAGGAAACCTACCGCGAGTACTACATCAAGTGGGCTCGGACCACGGAAGGTGGCTTCAGGCCTGAAGACCCCGACATCCAGAAGTGGCGAGAGCAGAAGCCCGAGGAGGACGAGAACGAAGAAGACGAACCCTGATCATTCGTTCAGAGCGCCACCGTGCACAGCCCGGAGCGCCTGAGCAGTCCTCTTTCAACTGATATCAACCGAATGGCGATGCCGGGCAGGGCGCCTGGCATCGCTTTTCATAGGGAAACACCCAGACGTTGCGCACACTCCGGTAGCAAGCCGCAGGCGCCATCCGGCACAGCGATTAGGGAGGAGAACCGCGCTTCGATTATCAATCTGGCGGTGCAGCAGGAGTTCTCTGCCGGCTGGAGCGGTCTCCGGAAACGTGCAGCCCGCTGGGTACCGTGGCCAAGCTGGTTCCGGTGCGCCGTGACGAGCACCGCGATGTGCGTTCGCTGATTCTCCACCCACGGGCGTCCCCGAATCAGGCTCGATCCCTCCTCCGGAGGGTTTTCTAGATGCCGCGCCGATCAACAACCGCAGCAGGCAGTCATCCTCTGCGCTAGCCGCCCGTCGGTTCTGCGCGATCGATGTGGATCTTCAGGGCCACGAGCCGTTTGCCCTTCCTGTCTCTTTCGATGCGCACTTCGCCGCTGACCGGTTCGCCGGGCTTTAAGTCGGAGAGGCTTGCCGGTTTGCCATTGACGAGGATTTCGGTCTCCGCGGTTACCAGGCCCGTGCCCTCCACCTCCTGCTTGTGCTTCTTGCTGTAGTACCGCACGACGATCTCACCGGTCCCGTCGGGATGGGGAATGACCTTCTCCACCTTGCCCTCGAGCTTGACGATCTCGGTCTTGGGCTTGCTCTCGCGGCACCCCATCCCGAGGCTCAGCGACAAGCCGAGAACAACCGCAAACACAAGAGTCTTTGAAACGGCGACTCGCATGCCACGACCCCCTCTGCTGAATCGTCAGGTACACTCGAAACGCCCGCGCCGGACGGACGTGCGCTGAGCAGTGTAACGACCGTCGCGCGTTGCAGCAAATGCGCAGCCGCTCCGCTGATGCTTGTTCAGTCCGGCCGCTCATCAGCAGCGGACGTTTCAGTCGAGCTTCCCGATTGTTCGGAAAGCCTCGCGCGATAATCGGCCAGTTTCTCGCGGAGGCCCTCGACGTCTGCCGCCCCCGCACGCTCCGCGATCTCCACGGCCCGCTGCTGCGCTTCGACCGCCTTGTCTGAGCGATTGCAGGAGTCGTATACCAGCGCGAGCGTGCTCAACGCCCGCGCGTCTTGGTACTCCGTAATCCGGCACAGATGTTCGGCGGCCTCGACCGCGATCACACAATCACGCAACTCCTCTCGTTGACAGGTAGCCAGAAGCCGAGCCAGCCGCTCGAGCGAGGCGGGTGGCAGGTCGGTCAAGGAGTGTGCCTTGCGATAACACTCGACCGCTTCCCGGTACCGCTCATGTCTAACGAGTACCTCTGCGAAACGTGCAAGCGCCGAGCCTTTTTCGTCAGCATTTTTGCCCGCGATGAACCCGCCCACCAGTCCAGCCTGCGCATCCGGCCAGGTCGGGTCCCGATCGAGTGCTTCAAGGAACCACTCCACGGCCTCGGTGTACCGCTTCTGCTGGCTCAGCAGCGCGCCCATCTTGGCGCGGGCATTCGCGGAGCTCGCGTCGAGGAGGACAGCCCTACGGTAGTACAGAGCGGCCTCCTCGTTGTGTCCCAACCGCCCGCTGAGATCGCCCAGATGGACGTAGGCTGCGGCGTAGTCCGGATCGAGCTCAATGGCTTGGCTGAGGTGCTCCCGCGCATCACCCAGCATTCCAAGTTTCAGCTCTTCGGCTCCGACGCTCAGGTACAGCTCCGCCTTGAAATCCACATCGTCGGTTGGCGTTCGAATTGGCAGGTTCACCACCAGAGCGCTCACTAGAAATGCAAGCCCGGCCGCAATCCGCACCCGGCGTGATGAGGTCTCTTTCTTCGACGTCCACTGCTTCCAAAACCACACGATCGCAACCGCTGCAAACAGGACCGCCACGCAAACAGCAGGAAGTCGATATCGTGCGGTGACGAAAAACAGCACGACCGACGCAGCGTACAGCAGGGCGAACCACATCGGCAGGGCGCGACGCAGGCGGATCCTCGCCGATGGCGATCCGAGCCTGGGGGAGACCAGCATGCCGACAACGGTCAACGGTGCCACCAGACCGAAAGGAAACCCGAAAGAGCTCCAGCGCCAGCACAGAACGCTAAGCAGGTTGGAAAATCGGCCGTGGACATAGATGTCCACATTGCGCGGGATCTCGCGCGCGTTCAGAGCGCGCAAGGCTTTTCTTCCCAAGCCGGTTACGAAAAAACCTGGTTGATTCCGCGCGAACGTCAGCGCCTGACGATAGAAGAAGGCGCTCTGCTGGGCGCGGGTTCGTGGCGTTTCGCTGGTGCCCATGCGGGTAAGGCGCCGCCAGTATTCACCGGGGCGAATGGCGGCGGTCGTAGCCGTATCCGGGTTGTTGCCCACGTAGAAGTTGATCCCACCGTTCGTGGACAGCACGACGAATTCGCCTGACACGAGGTAGTTCCGAATCGTGACAGGCGCGATGATCACCAGCGCCCCGCCCAGCAGGAGTGATCCACCGACGGCGTACCCGCGCATCACACCGCGTCGCCGTGCTTCCTGGACCATGGCAATCAGCGCCACAGCCAGGATGACTACCGCGTTGGGGATATTGATGATGGCCAGACCGCTGCACGCGCCGGCGATCACCCAACGCCATCGGCGCAGGGGCCTGTCCAACGCACGAAGCAAGAGCAGCAAGCTGAGGAGACCGAGGAAGATGCCCAGGCCAGTGGCGAGCAGTCTGGTGGCAAAGAATACGAACGGCCCGTAGACCGCCAACGCCAAAGCCGCAACCATGCCCACCGATCGGCCGAAGAGGCGACAGCCGAGCCGGTACATCAACAGGCAACTTATGACCGCCAGCGCGGCCAGCATCAACCGGGCCGCCACAACGCTCGGCCCCGCCAAGGCGTAGAAGAAACCCAGGAAGGCAGGAAACAGCGGCGGCTGCCAGAACGCGCCTTCGGCCAATGGCTCTCCCGAGGCGAAACCGACGGCCGCGAGGTGATATACCGCGGCGTCCACGATGGGCACTTCGAAGGTGGGATCGTCTCGACTGTCCGCCAGGTAGCCAAGCTGCACCAGACAGGCCACTGCCAGGATCAGCAGCACCGACTTGTCAACCTCCGCCTGCCACCTGACCATTTTGGCCCCTCAGTCGTCCCTTGCCGGCCCACCGTTCGACGCATCCCAAGCATCAATCATCAGCAACCTTGGCGTGCGCAAAAGCGTATCATGGAACGAGCCATTCGCCACGACCTACGCCGCAGATTTGGCTGGGCACGGGCACAGGGTTAGAATCGGCTCGGAGTCCCGTAGTGGATGATGCACAAGCCGCTGCACCATGGACGTCCGACGCTCTCCGGGAGGGAACTGATGAGCAGAATGCACAGGGCCTTAAGCGTACTGCTGACGATCCTCGTGGCCGCGGCGACGGTTGGTCTAGCCGTTTATGGCGGCTGCACGGCCATTTCGATCAGCCCGACGTGCCCGGCCTCGCTCATGGTGGGAGAGTCCGGCGAGGTCCGCGCCAACGCGGTGGACCCCGGGGGCGCCCCTCGATACCAATGGGAGGTCATCCCCGCCGCCGCCGGGACCTTTGCGAACGCGCAGGCCGCCGACACGTCTTTTCAGGCGCTCAAGGAGGGGGATGCCACCCTTCGTCTGACCGCCAGCGATGGGCTGTTTTTCATGATGAACGAGTGCACGACTCGGATTGAGGGCACAGTCGGCGGATTGGTCGTTGTCCTGTCCGCAGGACCCGAGGACATCATGGTCGACGAGACCGCGACCCTTACCTGTGCAAGCGTCGGGGGAACGGAGGCGGTTTCCTTCGTCATCTTCCAGACGGAAGGGCAGCAAGTGGAGTTGGCACCTGCCGGGCTGGGCGTAAGGCGCTTCACACCGGATCGCGCCGGCGATCTGGTTTTCGAATGCATTGGGATCGATGCCGAGGGCGAGCAGAGCGACCCGGCTCGTATCAGCCTCGTGGTGCAGGATGCCCCCGTGGCCAACGAAAACGAAAACGAGAACGTGAACGACAACGTCGTTGACAACGAGAACGTCAACGACAACGTCCCTGACAACGAGAACGACAACGAGGCCGCCAACGACAACTCATCCGACGAAGAAGAGGAAGAGCCGGACGACGTTCCCCTATTCGACGAAACCCCCTGAAACTTGAAGGTCCGGCGGCACTGCACTACAAAGCCAGTAGAGCGCTACAGCAAGATTAATCTCTGGCTGCAAAAACTGCGTTTGTACGGGATGTCCGACCTTTAGCGCTGCCAGCGCGAAAAGCACTGATGCGCGGATTCTTTGGTGATCGCAAAGCGGTCGTCGGCGATGCCCAGTCGGATGTTTCACTGCTCTTTCTGAGACCAAGTAAAGCCTCTATTCGCCACAGGAGAACGATCATGGCCTTTCAACTCCCCGACCTTCCCTACGATTTCGACGCGTTGGAGCCGCACATCGACGAGCAGACCATGCGGATCCATCACGGCAAGCACCACGCCGCGTACGTGAACAATGTCAACAAGGCCCTGGAAGGTCACCCCGACCTTCAGGCGAAGAGCATCGAAGAGCTGATGGCCCAGGTCACCTTGCTGCCGGACAGCATTCGCACCGCGGTGAACAACAGCGGCGGGGGCCACCTGAATCACTCGATTTACTGGCGGAACATGAGTCCCGCGGGCGGTGGAGAGCCGACCGGTTCACTCGGCAAGGCGATCAAATCGGCTTTCGGTAGCTTCAACGCATTCAAGGAGAAGTTCAGCAACGCGGCCATCACTCGATTCGGCAGCGGCTGGGCGTGGCTGTGCCTGGATCGGGCGGGCAGCCTCGTGGTCCAAAGCTTCCCGAATCAGGACTGTCCGATCAGCGCCGGCCTTCAGCCGATCCTCTGCTTGGACGTCTGGGAGCACGCGTACTACCTCAAGTATCAGAATCGTCGGCCTGATTACGTGGGCGCCTGGTGGAACGTGGTGAACTGGAAGGACGCCAACGAGCGCTTCGAGAAAGCCAAAGGCTGATCCGAAACGAGAGAAAGATCAACGGGCCCTTGGGGCATCCGTACCTGGATGGCGGGAGGCGATCTTCGTCTTCCGCTCTTTTTTCGTCGTGCTGCGGGCCATCCGCTCCGTTCCGCGCCTCGGGCTCTCCCTTCCCCTGTCAGCGGAGTTCACCTCGCACGGGCACGTGCCGATAACGACGAATAGAAGTTGCCGGCGCCACCATTGCGCGCCACGGCTGGATTGGCTCTACGCACGGATGAAAAGCGCGGTGCCGCAGGAATCGCAAAAGAACCGCTCGCTGTCACGCCATCTGCTTCTGGCGCTGGCGGGTTTTGCACTTGCCCTCTGCGCCGGGGACGGCGCGCTTTCACGAGTGAGACTTCCGCACGTCACCGGTAGCACCAACGAGTGCCGTTGGAAATGGGAGCTGTATGAGAACCAGCAGCAAACGCCTGACGTCGTGTTCCTCGGCGCTTCCTATGTGTATTACGGTGTGGCCCCGAAGAC
>CP070718.1:671771-674349 GCA_020350565.1 Phycisphaerales bacterium | reverse complement strand
GACGCTGTCGGTGGTTTGCACGACGAACTCGACCTGGCTCATGTCCGCTCCCGCGGAGTTCAGCGTGTTGTAGACGCTCGTCTGCTCGGAAGCCGTGTCCACGACCATGAAGACCATGGCCTCAGGGTCACCCGTCGTGATGGCGACGGTCATTTCCGTCAAGAGACTGGTGTAGCTTTCCCAGGCGAACAGGACCCCCTCGTTGAGCTCATACTCGGCGGGGCAGCGCACCGATCCAGTAGGCGGCGTCCGGGTAGCGTATGCCTCCGGACTGACCTGCGGGAGAGGCATCAGCTTCTCCTCCGCGGTCATGTACCTTGGAAGCGGATTGGGCTCCGGATCGGCGATCTGATCGAGAATCGCCTTGGGAACCCGCTTGACCTCCTCGGCCATCGCAAACGAGGTCACAAAGGTCAAGACGAGCATCATGGTAAGCCATCGCTGCATCGCTGAATCTCCTGCAAACAGGGTGGTTTGACGACGATTCCGGATCTCGGAGCCACCTCGGCCTGTTACCCCCCCCCTCACCGCTCCGACGAGTCAGGCGTGAAAAGCCGCCGCGCGAAGGCTGCAACCGCTACGTGGCACCAGGGCCCCACGGCGCGGCGGGAGACCCCATAAGTAAGCTCAGAATACCTGTTTAAGGGCTTATTTTCAACCTGCAACTCCGGAAGTCTGGAGGCGACGCAACTGTCGAAGCTCAGATGGCGGAGCGGGGATAACCGATAATATCAGTCGCCCGGTCGACTTGGATCATTCCCCACCTGGTGTGCGCGCCTCGAGACGGCGGTCAGACCCCGAATGACCGGGATGTAGGGATGTTACGGTTTCGGCGCGCCCGGTAATCGACTAGCGATCCGACGGAGCGGTCTCATCGCGCCAGGAAGCCGAGTCCTCGGTCAATGGAACGTTGCCCTGATCAGCCCTTACCCGCGCATCTTCACCCGCGTCCTGGCGGGAAACGCCGGGAAAAGGTCGGCGGTCCACCCTTTTGAATGACGCATCATCGATCTCGCAAGTAGTCTCAATGAGCGGCGCCAGCGTCTCTTTGCTGAGGAATCGCCTGATGCGTTCGTAGAGTTCTTCAAGTCCGTAATAGGCGGTACAGACGTACCCCGGCCTGACCGGGCACTCACGAGCGCCCAACCGCTTCTGCTCGTCGCCCGGACCGAGGGCCTCGACCAATTCGTCCAGGGTGATCTCATCGGGTGACTTGGCCAGGGCATAGCCGCCGCGCCGACCACGAGCCGATCGCACCAGACCGGACCTCGTGAGCGCTTGAAGAATCTTTGCCGCCTGCTCCGGCGGCACGTTCATCGCGTCCGCGATGGGACCTGCGGGAATCACAACGTCAGCGGGCTGCCGGCTCAGGTAGCACAGCACGTACACACCATGGATCATCGTCTTGGAAAAAAGCATGCCCGAACCTCCGAGGGTCCTCTCTACGCCATCCCCGCGCACCCTCGGTTTAGAGTACCAGCATGCCTACCTAAATGGAACCTTGCGAGTCCGAGTTATGTCCTGATGCCGTCAAATGATGCGGAATGGCATCCGTGAACGCACGCCGTTAAGCCGCAAAGGCAGGACCCACCTATCAAGCTTCAAACGCGAGCGACCTGCCGCATCGCCGAGGCACGCCCACGTGCGGTGTGACTTCATAATTTGGACCCGGGTTTGCCATCCCGGTCACATGTTCTGGCAAGAGGACGGGCAAAGCGGCTTCCCCGGCGTGCGAAGCGTGCCCATCTCCCCGACAACCGCCCTGAAACGGGTGCCTGTCGGGGAAGCATGCAAGCCTGTTTGAGCAAGCACCGTTGAGACGCATCCCGAAGCGGCTCGAGGGTGGCATCGTGGCCATCCATGCCACACAGCCGCCGCGAACGGCCTCGTCGCTGCGCGCCGCGATCGACCTTCTCAGCATCATCCCCCGGATCATCTTGCTTTGTCCCGCCGGTTCGATGATTCACGATGCTTGCATGGCCGAGATTCCAGGGCGCAATCGTTCAAGGGCAGGTATCAAAGGGCCAGTACCCCACCAAGTAGCGCGATTCTCGCGGAACGGCCTCGCTGCTCCACCATTCTTTCGGCGACGCCGCGCAACCTGCGGGGAGATCGAAACCACAGCGGTGGTGTTCGTGTAGGACACTGATGGACGGGAAAATGCGCCGGAATCGTCCTGAATAAAGAAAGCAGGATCGCTTCCCCCTTGGTTCTTTAGGCGTTCGTTGAGGATGCTGGCCGGTGGTACGTCACTCGTTGGATCGGACGGTTTGTCATGGGGAGGATAACCTGGCGGTGGCCAGAACGTCCCAAAATGGAGTGAATCCGCGCATCGAGGAAGTGATTCGGACACGTTTGTCAAAAGCTGTTTCGCCCACTCGAAAGCGACAGAAATCCGGTATGATGGGCAGTGATCGACGCTGGGTGTGACCGGCCCGAACGGCGGGCCTTGATCGGGGGAGTGTGGTCGTGGGAGCCGGCGTGCTGCGGCTCCCATTGTCGCCAAAGACTTAGGAACGAACGTGATCAGGATGATGAGGCGAGCCATTCTGTCGGGGCTGCTGCTGACCGGTCCGAT
>CP070718.1:666308-671671 GCA_020350565.1 Phycisphaerales bacterium | reverse complement strand
GCGGGCTGAACGTCGCCACCGCGAAATGCTGGCCGACGGCGAAGACGTATCCTTCGAGGAAGTGCTGGAAAACCTCAACCGTCGCGACAACGTTGACTGCCGACAGTGGGTCCCTTTATTGAAGCCCGAGGCCGCGATCCTCATTGACACGACCCACATGAGCTTGAAGGAGGTCGTGGATCGCCTGGAGTCTGAGATCAAGTCTATCTGCACAAGAGGAAGTGAAAGCGGCTAAGCCGTTCCACGCCTCAGCCGAGCAAGGCGTTTGCCCCTGGTAGGAAACGTCGGGTGGGCTTTTTGCCGCCGGGGAGCCGGCGGCCCCCGCAATTTCCGCACGCTGAAGTGTGTACAAGCGGACGGAACGCGTTTGCACCGTAGTCCGGCCGCTGCGCGGGGATGTTTTCGTTGACGTAAGTCTTGAATTGGGCTAAGTTAACGGCGGCAGGAGGCCCGGATTCCTTTCTTCGTGTTGGCTGGGTCCAGGAGGGACCGGCGACGCGATCGCCTCCCCAGTTGCGGTTATCACCGGTGCCCGCCTGCGCGGACGCGTGCCGACGTGGCTGCCGTGTTTCGTGCGCGCAGGATTGCAGTTTCAGGGCAGTCTGATGCCGAGCTATAGCTATAAAGCCGTCAGCGAATCAGGTCAGGCCGTCTCCGGCGTCCTGACCGCGGAGAACTATCAAGTCGCGCTTCGGCAACTCGAAGAGAAGTCCCTCTATCCGGTCAAAGTGGCTGAAGGCATCGAAGAGAGCAAGGTTCCCTTCGCCGGCCGGCGGGTGAAGTCGAAGCACCTTACCACGTTCTACGGCCAGCTTGCGGACCTCCTGGGCGCCGGCGTGCCGATGCTTCGGGCGCTCGATGTCTTGTCGAGGCAGGAATCGCACGGCGCTTTGACGCAGATCATCAAGGAGCTGCGTGAGGACGTGGCTGGCGGGGCTTCGCTGGGTGACGCGATGGCGAAGCATCCCCGCGCCTTTACGGAGTTGAACGCCTCGATGGTTCGTGCCGGCGAGGAGGGCGGCTTCCTGGAGGACGTGCTGCACCGCATCGCGGTCTTCTCCGAGAAGCAGGACGAACTGCGCAACAAGATCGTCGGCTCGCTCATCTATCCGTGCATTCTGGTGACCGTCGGCAGTCTCGTTGTGTTCCTCATCATGTTCGTGGTCGTGCCGAAGATTCGCGAGCACCTTCGGCCGGAAACGTTCAATGTACTGACTCATGTCGTGTTCTGGTGTACGGACATGCTCAGGAACAACTACCTCATGATCCTGGGCGTGGTCGGCCTCGTCATCGTGGGCTTCATGCTTTTCAAAAGGACGGAGAAGGGAAGTCTCGCCATGGAACGGTTCAAACTGCGCGCGCCGCTCCTCGGCAGGATCTACACGATGATGGCGATCTGCCGTTTCTGCCGCATCCTGGGCACCATGCTGAATAATGGCGTTCCGATCCTGCAGGCGCTGCGGATTTCGAAGGATTCCGCGGGCAACACGATCCTGGCAGACGTGATCGCCGATTCGGCGGAGAGCGTGAAGAAAGGAGCGAGCCTCTCACAGCCGTTGGGCGAATGCGACTTGTTTCCGCTGGATATTGTCGACATGATCGCCGTGGCCGAGGAGAGCAACAATCTCGAAACGGTCCTCGTGCAGATTGCGGACACTAACGAGGCACGCACAGCGAGGCAGATCGACCTAGCCGTGCGAATCCTCGAGCCGGTGTTGCTGGTCATCATGGCGATGATCGTGTTTGTGATTCTGATGGCCCTGTTGCTGCCGCTGCTGACCATGGGCACGGGGATTACGGCGTAGCCCGCCGGCATGAATAGAGGAGTTGTCTCAGCAAGCGCCGGTGTGAACGGGGATGAACTGGCGGTGGTGATGTGTTACCGCCGAAGGAAGTGATAAGCGTCCCACAGAACGTGGGTCCACCCTCGGTTGGGTTGAGCAAGGAGAACGCGTCATGCGCGAAAGGAAACAACGCAGGAGATCAGGTTTTACGCTGATTGAGGTTCTGCTGGTTGCGGGGATTCTGGCGATCCTGGCCGCCTTTGCGATTCCCAGGCTCTTCGGTCAGGCCCGGCAAGCCCAGATCAAGATTGCCCAGGCGGAGATCGGGCGCAACGGCCCGATTGGCAAAGGGCTTGAGGCCTACAAGTGGGATATGGGCGCGTACCCCGAGACCGATGAGGGTCTCCAGGCTTTGTATCAGCCGAAAAGCGCCGTCGACGACGAGAGGTACAAAGGCCCGTATATGGAAGGTGATTTCGAGGAGCTTACGGACCCGTGGGGCAACCCCTACATCTACAAGGCCCCCGGCGACGTGCACGAGGAAGGGTATGACCTCTACAGCACGGGCCCCGACGGCAAGGACGACGGCGGCAAGGAAGGCAGCGACGACATCAAGAACTGGATTGAAAAATAGGCTGCCTACCGAGGCGCCTTATGACAAGTGATCCATTTGGTGAGCAATGACGCGGCAATGGCGTGCCCAATCTGGTGGCTTCACGCTGTTGGAGGTGGTGCTGGTTGTCGGCCTGTTGGCCGTGATCAGCGCCCTGGCCATGCCCGTGCTGTTTTCGCGCATTAAAGAGCGACATCTGGTCACCTCGTGCCGTCAGTTCGCGTCGCTGGTCTCGTTGACGCGAGCCCATGCGCAGTTGGACGGCAGAAGGTACCGAATTCGTTTCCTCGACGAAGAGGAGGCCGAGGAGCTCGAGATCAAGGATGTCCGCCAGCCGGTGATCGAGCGCGAAGGCGACCGGTTTGAGAACGAGGACGAGGAGGCCGGCGAATGGTACCCGGTGAAGGCGGCCTGGGCGTACGGCGAAACCTTGCTCGGTGACGTGTGGTGTGCCGAGGTTCGCCTGGGCAAGCCGACCATCGAGGATTTGCAGGATCGCCGGGATCGCATCGAAGAGCTTCAGGATGCTTTGGAGCAGACGTTCAAGGATATCGATCCGATTCGTCCGCCTCTGGTGATCGAGCCGGATGCTACGAGTGACTGGGCGACCTTCGTGTTTACCGAGGCCCCGCGCGATCTGGACCTGGACGAACTCGAAGACGAGATTCGCATCGAAGTGATCATCGAGGGGCTTACGGGGCTGGCCTGGCTTCAGCGCCCCTTTTATGACGAGGAGCTCGATCTGTTCGAGGAGAAGAACTGGCCTGCCGTACTGCGGCAGGATCTGCTGATCAGCAGGGTGCTGACCGAGGAGGATGTGCTCGAACTTCACGAGCGAAGGATTCAACGTGTGGCGTTCGATGGTTCAAAACCTGCGGCCAAGCCATAGGCGCTATCTTGCGCGCCGATCAGGGCGGCATGTTTGCCTGCGGTCCCGACTCATCGGGGTCGCAGGCAAGCATGATGTTGCCTTATGGGATAAGGCTTGTCCGGGTCCGGAAGGCATATCCACACGGGCCGAAGCCGCCGTGGGCATGGCACACCGCCACCGGAGGAATAGCTGGGTCCTGTTGGAAACCGTGATTGCCACGGGATTGTTGATCCTCGGGCTATCCGTCCTTGGGGCGGAAATTCAGGATTCGCTCTATGCCGTCAAGCGCATGAAGCGTGAGATGCTCGCATTGATGCTTGCGGAGATGCAGCTTGCGCACCTGGACACGGGTCTGATCGAACTCGTTTCCGTTGATGAGATCGAGGAGCAGGATTTCGGGCCTCGGTATCCGTACTGGGGTTGGCGGATGACGACGGAGGAAACCGCCACCGAAGAGCTGTTCCAGTTAAGACTCGAGATTCTCTATTGGCCGGACCGCGAGGATTATGAGGAGGAGTTCGACTACGACGAAGCGGAGGTCTTCAACACGTTCTACATCTTCCGGGCCCGACCCAAGCCGTTGGACTTCACCGAGGACTTCGGCATGCGTGAGGACGAACTCGAGGAGTTTGCCGGTCAGCTCAGCGAGCTGGGCATTGACGGTCTTGATCCGACCGAGTTCGATCCTGCGATCCTGGCCAAGCTCGACCTCGAGGAACTCATGGAAGTCCTTCCGGTGATCATGGATGCGCTCGGCCTGGACCCTACCCAGTTCACGAACCAGTTGCCGCCGGAGGTGCAGGAGGCGTTGCGTGAAGCGGGTGTCGGCTCCCTGATCGAGGGGGAGGGTGAGAAGCCATGATCACCGCGATTCACCAATCAAAAGCCCGGAGGTTGTCGCTGGTGACGCCGCGGCGAATCACAACACGTCGTGGAGTAACGCTGCTGGAGATCGTGCTGGCTACGGGGCTGCTGGTCGTCCTGTCCTCTATGACGTTTTGGTTCTATTCGGCTTCGTTGAAGACGCGTGAAGAGGGCCTGCGGGAGGCACAGAGGCTTCAACTCGTCCGGGCTTTGCTGGACCGCATGGCTGACGAGCTTCGGCAGGTGGTGGCGACGACGAGATACCGCGATGTGGCCCTTCTCGGTGATTCGGAGCGGATCTGGTTTGCCACGATTCGCATGCCCAACCGCGAATACAGCCGGGAACGGATGATGGCCTCCGCGGAGTTCGAGGAGGAGCAAGATCGGTATCGCGAATTCGACCTGGTGAAGATCGAGTACAAAATCGCCCGTCACCCGGAAATCAAACACGACGATGGATACGAAATGCCGCTCGGGCTCGCCCGCGTGGAAATGACCGTGCCGCGCAAGGACAGCGCGGAGACCGGAGAGGCTTTTGAGGAGGGGGGCATCGGCGATACCGAAGAGTACGGTTTCGAAGAGGAGCCGGTGGAAGACGAATCAGAAGGTGTGGTGCCGACCGGTGAGGAGCCGGTTGATGAAGAGCTGATTGACGAGTTCGATCAGCAGGACCAGCTCCAGCTCGAGGACGAGATTCACTTCCAGGAGCTCTACGCCCCGGAGGTCCGCTACCTGCGTTTCTGCTATTACGATGGAAACAAGTGGTGGGACACTTGGGAGGTGAACGGCGAGAACCCGCTCCCACAGCTCATCCAGGTGACCGTGGGCTTCGAGCCGCGCACGCCGTTCAATCAGGGCTTCGGTCTGGAAGAGGAGGAAGAGGAATTCTGTACGTGCATGAACGAGGATCCGCTGGAGTGTGAGCCTCTGCCGGAAGACCAGTTTACCATGGTGGTTCGCCTCGAGCAGGCGGATATGTTCTTTACCTCGCGCGTTACGCGTGAGTCGCAGGCGTTTCTTGAAGAGTTGGGCATGTAGATGAGCCGCATACGCCGAGCCGTCATCCTGCCTTTGGTGTTGGTCGTGTTGCTTGTGATGGGTGTATTCACGGCCGCCTTTTCATTCCGCGTGCATGCGGACCTTTCGTCCGCGCAGGCGGTGGAATCCCGGTTGCAGACCCGGCTGGCCGCTCAGGCGGGTATCGAGAAGGTCAAGCTCCTGCTGCGTACCG
>CP070718.1:665115-666208 GCA_020350565.1 Phycisphaerales bacterium | reverse complement strand
GTCAGGCGGTTCTGGACGCCAAGTGGCGACGGGAGACCGTCGGGCTGGTACCCACCATGGGGGCCCTTCATGAAGGCCACTTGTCGCTGATCCGGGCTTCGCGGCAACGATGCAACGTGACCGTGGTCACGATCTTCGTCAATCCGAAGCAGTTCGGCCCGAACGAAGACCTCGACGCCTACCCCCGGCCCCTCGAAAAGGATCTGGAGGCCTGCCGCGCCGAAGGCGTGGACGTCGTCTTCGTCCCCTCCGTGGAGAAGATGTATCCGCCGGACTCCTCGACTGATGTTCATGTGGCCCGTGTGTCGGAGGGACTGTGCGGTGCCCATCGCCCCGGTCATTTCGACGGCGTGACGACGGTGGTGTTGAAGCTTTTCAACATCCTTCCGGCCGACGTGGCTTTCTTCGGCGAGAAGGACTACCAGCAGCTCATGGTGATCAAGCGCATGGTGCGCGATCTGGACGTCCCCATCGAGATCGTAGGGTGTCCGATCGTCCGCGAGCCCGACGGCCTGGCCATGTCCAGCCGCAATGTCTATCTCTCCGAGGAAGAACGTAAGCAGGCCGGGTGCCTGAGCCGGTCTCTTTTCGATGCCGTCCGGCATGTGAGAAGCGGCGAGCGAAACTGTGCGGAACTGACGAGGCGAATTCGGCAGCAGATCGAGATGGCCGGCCCGTCGACGATCGATTATATTGAAATCGTCGATGCGGAGACACTCGAGCCGTTGGCAACCGTTGATCGGCTGGCGCGGATTTGTCTGGCGGTGAGGATCGGCCCGGCCCGCCTGATCGACAACATCGGCGTGGACCCGTCCGCGGAAGCAGGCTAAGATAGGTTGTGCCGGTTTGCCACCCGGCTTTGTATGTCACGTAACCCGGCTGATTGAGCGGTCAACAGGCAGTGGAATTCGCTATTCGCTATTCTTAATTCGCCATTCCTTATGCATCCCACGCTATTGACTTTGCCCGGCGGCATCCCGATCACGACCTACGGGTTTTGCATGATGGTCGGCTTTTTGCTCGCCGTCTGGCTGGCCATGAAGCGCGGCATGCGGGTGAAGGCCGATCCGGACGTGGTCTTGATCCTGGGTTT
>CP070718.1:662214-665015 GCA_020350565.1 Phycisphaerales bacterium | reverse complement strand
GGCAAAGCTCGGCACGCTTAATAGACTCCTCAGCAGCCGGGAAGTCTCCACTCATCGCTGCGAGAAACGCATCGTCCAAGGCATCCTGTCTTTGGAGAGCGATCATCTGCTGTTCCGTGACGCTGGCGCGATAGGCAAGCAGTCCAGCCGCGCCCACAGCGACCACGGCAACGAACAGTGTTGCTGCGAGTGCAGGACGGCGGCGGACCCACTTGACCGTGCGAGCGACCGGCCCCGCCCGTTTCGCGGAGATCGCAAAGCGGTTGACGAAGCGGCGCAGGTCCTCGGCGATCTGACCGGCAGTCTGATAGCGACGGTCCGGGTCTTTCTCTATCGCCTTCAGGCAGATCGTCTCCAGATCAACCGGAATCCTCTTGTTCAGCCGCCGTGGCGGCTTGGGCTCCTTGCCGATGATCTGCGCGATGATCTGGTCACGCCGCTCACCGGGGAACGGCGGCTGAAGCGTGAGAAGTTCATAAAGCGTCGCCCCCAGCGAATAGATGTCCGTGCGATGGTCGAGTGGAGCCCGACCGACCGCAATCTGCTCCGGCGACATGTACAGCGGCGAGCCCATGAACTCGCCGGTCATCGTCATCCCCGGTTGCTCCAGCATCCGGGCCAGACCGAAATCGTTGATGCTCATCCGTCCCGCTGGCGATAGCAGCAGATTCGACGGCTTGATGTCCCTGTGTATCACTCCCTGATCGTGGGCGTAGTCGAGCGCGTCGGCCACTTCGGCAACCAACCGGGCGATGGTGTCAAAGTACCCGCCGCCAGTCGTCAGCGCGGTGGAGCTGTCGCTCACTGCTGCTGGGCTATGCGATGGGGCCGCATCGGACGTCATCGTCTCCAGGAGCCACGGGGGCAGTGAGGTGGCGTCGGTCGCTGGCGAAACTTGCGCATCAGTTTCCCTCGCTTGTGCTTCGGGCTCACGTTCTTCGTTCCTTCGTGTGTCCGTGGCTTCGTACCTTCGTGCCGGGCCGGGGCGTCCCGCACGGCGCAGCTCGCGGATAACCACGTTCAGCGACGGCCCCTCGATCAACTCCATGGCGTAGAAGTGTGTGCCCTCTTCCTCGCCGGTCGCGTAGATCGGCACGATATTGGTGTGATGCAACTTGGCCGCGGCCTCGGCTTCGCGGCGAAAACGCACCACGGCCTTGGAACTCAAGCCCAGGCTGCCGGAGAGCACTTTCAGGGCAACTTTGCGATTCAGCGAGACCTGACGGGCCTCGTAAACGATCCCCATCCCCCCGCGGCCAATCTCGCGGACGATGTCGAAATCGCCCAGTCGGCGTCTTTCGTCCTGCGGTCCGGTCGCCTCGCTCATGGATGCGGCTCCTTCAGCTCGGCTTGACGGCGTAGAAGTGGTTCGGTTTATCACAATCAGAGGCGATACGCGGCCACTCAGGTGCAATTCTACCAGGGTGTTCGGGAGAGAGCGAGCCCGGATGTGGTCCCCTGGCGGGTGCCGCAGCTGGCGATCTGACGACGGTTTATTGAGGCCGCTTCAGAGCATGATGAGGGCTCGTGCCCGCCTAGTGCTTGTGATCGTTCGGGCCTGGTGTGCCGCCTCCTGCCGAGACGGACGCATGAAGACTGTGGTCGGAGTAGAAGCCTCCGATTTTAGTGGGTCGGCGGAAGAGGCTATGCTGACCGCGCTGCGACTGATCCGCACCTGTCCTGACGGATCAAGCTGTCCATGTGTTCCTGACAAATCCGAACCGTGTCAGGAGCGCGGCACTACTTGATGGAGAAAGACCTGCTATTGGGTCGCTGCCACGATCCGCCGTCGCTACTGCAGGTCAGACAATTGAACCTGGGCCCACAGGTGGTTTTCGCCCAGCTCAAGCGCGCGTTCACAGGCTGCCCGGGCTTCTGTGCGTTGTCCCTTCCCGCTATGTCCGAGCGCCATAAGGTAATGAGCGTTCGCCATTCGGCGCTCCCGACGGACCCACTCGCCGAACTTCGCGAAGAAGTCCGTCGCCTCCGTTTGCTGCAACTGTTCCTTTCCGACCTGGAGCACCTCGTCGAACAGATGGACTGCTTCCTCCTCGCGGCCCAGCTTTCGCAGCGCCAGACCACGATAGTAGCGCAGCTCCGCCCGATGATCGACCTGAAGGCTCGCGGCTCTCTCGTAGGACTGCTCGGCCTTATCGGCTTGTCCAGACGCCTCGTAAGCCGCTCCGAGGTGGCAATACACCTGACAGTCGCGGCCGCAGTGATAGGGACGGGCGACTTCGAGGTTTTCCGGGTACTCCAGTGCCGCATTGAAATCGCGTACGGCCTGTTCATGTCTTCCGGCCTTCAGATGTTGCCGTCCCCGTAGCAAGTGTGCGTCGACGTACGTGTCATGGATGTTGCCCACGCCCTCCCATTTCCGGAAATGGTGTGACCGCATGTACTGAATGGCTTCGTCATAATGGCCCAGCTGCGTCAGCAGGATGACCTCTCTGGCGAATGCATCGTTGTGGTTCACAAGGGTAGCGTGGTGCGTTCGGAGAAGCTCCAGCCGGTGCTCCGCGGGCACGCCCGCCGCTTCGGCGATAACGTCTGACTCGAAGAAGAGCCGCGGATCCCGATCATCGCACCCAACCGCTTTTTGCAGACAGCGCAAGGCCATGTGGGCATCGTGCTGCACCTGGCTGTACGCGACGCCGAGGTTCCGGTGGACCGTGGGGAACGAGTCATCCAATTCCTTTGCCCGCTCCCATTCCCTGATCGCCTCCTCCGGTTGGTATTCGTAGAGGAGATTGCCGAGGTAATAAGGTGCCCGGGCGTCGTTCGGGTTCCTCTCGCAAGCG
>CP070718.1:659467-662114 GCA_020350565.1 Phycisphaerales bacterium | reverse complement strand
GTACAGGTACGCCCAACTGTTCATGGTGTCCCATTCGCTCGGGCGCTTGACGTCCGAATTGGCCAGTAGGTAGTCGATGCCCTTGTCCAGGGCGGCCTGGGCCTCCTCGGATTGGCCGACTTCACGAAGCGCCATCACGCACAGCGCAGTCGTCGCCACCTTCCACGAACGATGGGTCTCCGGATTCGACCAGACCGCGCCCGTGAAGGTGTAAACGGCGTTCTGCGGGCCGCCCCATGATCCGTCCGGGTTCTGATCGCCCACCAAAAACGCCACCCCTCGCTCGATGGATTCGCGCACCTGATCTTCCGCAAGAGGCGGCTGCAGGTCGGCGGCAGCGGCGGACAGCGCCAGCGCGGCAGTCAGAAAGGAACTCATGCTCATCGCCGCTTTCACTATTTCGCCTCCTCCTTTTCGGCTTCTTCCTTTTCCGCCTCCTTCTTCGCGACTTCCTCCATCTCCTCGGTCAAGTCCTCGATATCGGATTCGAGTTGCTCGATTTTCATCTCTGCGTTGATTACCGCGATTTGCTTGTCGATCAGCGTCAGGAGCTTGTGCCGCTCGGCTTTTTCAACCGTCTGCTGCTTGTCGACGACTCGTAGCTCATGTTCGCGCGTCTCGATAGGGATCGTAAAGGTTGTCAAGTTATCGAATTCCTGCTCGGTCAAAGTGAGGCTCTCTCGGGTGCGCTGAAGGCGTCTTTTACCCCGCTCAAGGACGATTTCCTTCGTCTTGTCCGCGAAGTCTTCCTGGCCGTACATGAGTTCGAGCTGTGCTACTTCCTCCTCGGACTCCTGGAGCGCGTCGCGCGTCCTTTGCAGCCGCTGCTCGGATTGCGCGATGCGCATGGGAGCAGCCTTTGTCTTGAAGTTCTCGAACCGTTCAACCGAGAGGTCCAACTGCTTCTGAGCCTCGGTGATCGCCTCCTGCGTTGTGATCTCGGTGTACTCCAAGTCGAGTCGAGCTTTTTCGAGCGCGCGGCGAGCGACGTCCAGCTCGCGCTGAAGCCTGGCGAGCTTGCGCTCGTTCTTCTTTCGTTCCTTCTCTTTCTTCTTGGCCTCGTCCTTTTCCTTGTCGGCGGCGTCCTTCTTGGCGTTCTCTTGCGAGGGGGCCACGGTCACCTCTTCACCGTTCCGGGGCGCGGCGCAGGCGCCCAGAAGGATCGTGAAAGCACTCAGTACCAGCATTCGGGTCGCGAGGCAGGCGATTCTTGGCATTCTCGAATCTCCTTTCATGAAATCATACGGTAGAACGGGCAAAAGCCCCTCGTCCAGCCTATCAGGCACCGGCGCCACTACCGGAAGCGCCGCGCCAACGGGAGTCTATCAGATTCGTCCCGAGTTTGGTACGCTTGCTTTCTGCCGCGATCTTGGCGGGGTGCAGATAGGTTTTCTGCGAGCTGGAAGCTCGCGCTCCCGTGCGCGCGTCGCCTGGATGCGGGTCCCGGCGCGCTGGGAGAAGCTCGCGCTCCCGTGTGCGCGTCGCCTGGATACGGGTCCCGGCGCGCCGGGAGAAGCTCGCGCTCCTGTGCGCGCGTCGCCTGGATCGGTGTCGCGGCGCACCGGGGGAAGTCGGGCGCACGCGAAATCGGCGTGCCGGGGCCGTGGGTGCCCAAAGAAATCTGCGCACTTTAGCGTATTTGACTCCGTTGAATCGCCAGTATTTGGGGGAAGCTTGCGTGGAATCGGACTGGCTCGGCGAGTTGAACGAAGCCCAACGCGAAGCCGTGACCTACGGCCAGGGCCCCCTGCTCGTCATCGCCGGGGCGGGTACCGGCAAGACGAAGACGCTGGCCTATCGCGTTGCGTACCTTCTTGAACAGGGTGTTTCACCCGATCGCATCCTGCTTTTGACCTTCACGCGGCGGGCGGCGGCCGAGATGATCGGCCGGGCGCGGAATCTCATACGGCTTCAGGGGGTGGGTCGTGTGTGGGGCGGAACGTTCCACGCCATCGCGAATCGGCTGCTTCGCCTATACGGCCAAGTCATCGGCATCGCTCCCGACTTCACGGTCATAGACGCGGGCGATGCGGCCGACATGATGAACCTCATCCGGACCGAGCTGGGTCTGGCCAAGCGAGATCGCCGCTTCCCGCGCAAGGAGACGCTCAACAAGATCTATTCACACACGGTCAACGCTCAAGCCAAGCTCAATGCCGTGGTGGCGAAGCACTTCCCCTGGTGCATCCAGGACCAGGAGGCCATCCGCGAGATCTTCGACCAATACACGCGGCGGAAGCGTCAGAACAACGTCCTGGATTACGATGACCTGCTGCTTTTCTGGCGAGCGCTGTGTGCCTCGTCGGAGGTCGGTCCACGGGTCGCGAATCGGTTTGATCACATCCTGGTTGATGAATACCAGGATACCAACGCGATTCAGGCGGAAATCCTCCTGGGCATGCGGCGAACGCACAAGAACATCATGGTCGTGGGCGACGACGCCCAATCGATCTATTCCTTCCGTGCGGCGACCATCCGGAACATCTTGGATTTCCCGAAGCAGTTTCCGGGCACGCATCAGGTCACGCTGGAGCAGAATTATCGCTCGACCGAGCGGATCCTCGATGCGTCGAATGCCGTGATGGCCTACGCCCGTGAGCGATATACCAAGGACCTCTGGTCACGCCGAGGATCCGAGCAAAGGCCC
>CP070718.1:654264-659367 GCA_020350565.1 Phycisphaerales bacterium | reverse complement strand
GGCTCGATGACCTCCGTCTCGATCACTTCGGGCTCCGCGCCCTGCAGCACGACATTGACGCTGACGATGGGGAAGTCCACGTCGGGAAACTCGCGCAGCGCCAGCCGCAAGTACGCGTTCAACCCGAAAATGGCGATGACCAGGAAGATGACGGTCGTCAGAACGGGTCGCCGAATACAGAAGTTCCAGATCATGGACGCCTTTCCGATCTCGAAGGACTCGAAGGCGTGCCCTGCGCAGTCGCCTCGCCCTCTCCTTGCAAGAGCTTGACGGCGGTCCCGTCCGACACGCTCAATTGCCCCTCGGTCACCACAAGTTCACCCGGCCCCAAGCCGGAGCGAATCTCGGCGGTTCCGGTCTCCCGCAGGCCCACCTGCACCTCGCGGCGGCGTGCCGTTTGCTCGTCGACCACGAAGATGATGTACCCTTCGCGCGTGGCCACCAGTGCCTTCTCCGGTACCACGCAAACCCCTTCGCGCACATCGATCGTCACGACCGCCGTCCCGAAGGCTCCCGGTTTGAGTAAACCCTCCGGGTTCTCCACGGTCGCCTTGACGAGAAAATCGCGCGTCGTCTCGTCGATTTGCGGGCTGACAAAGTACACTCCACCAGCGAACACGCGCCCGGGAAACGCCCCCACGCTCACCGCGACCGGCTGGTTCATCTTCGTCCGCCCCATGAACCGTTCCGGCAGGCTGAAGGCGATCTCCATCTGCGAGACACGATGAAGCGTCGCCAGGTGACTGCCTGTCTGCACATAGTCGCCGACGTCGACGCTGCGCTCCGATATCACGCCGGAAAACGGCGCCCGTAGCTGCGTGTCATCGAGACGCGCCTGAACGAGTTCCGTCTCCGCCTGCATCCGCTCGACCTCGGCCTTCGCCGCAAGAAATTCCGTTTCGATCTGGTCGAGCTCATCCTGGTCGGCGGCCGCCTGTGTCACCAGGTCTTGCATGCGCTTCAGCCGTCGCTGTGCATCGGTGAATCGGACTTGCGCCATCTGCAGCGCCGCTTTGGTGGCCTCAAGCTGATGCTTCAGCTTTCTGTCGTCGATGGAGACCAGAAGTTCATCCTTGTTAACGCTGCCGCCCTCCGTGAAGTGAATCTCGCGGATGAAGCCGTCGATTTCCGGCTTGATCTCCACCGTCTCCGCCGCGCGCAACGTCCCGATACCCCGCACGGTCTCTCGCATCGTCTGAAGCGCAACAGCGGCAACCCGCACCGGCACCTTCTTTTCCTCCGTGACGCTGGAACCACCGGCCTCCGGATCGTCGCAACCGGTCACGGTGCCAACGAACAAGCCAAGAGGCATGAAAAGGAGCCAAAGTGTCAGGCGTTGTTGCCGTCGATAAGTCGTCATGGTTTCTCGGATCCTGTCTTGCACTGGGTGCCGAGTGTTTCTCCCTGACCGTCATGGACCGGATTCGGGCGGCACAGGATTCCCTCAAAGACAATGTCCAGTATGTCCCTCGCCTGCTCTTCCAGTGACTTGCGCCGCCCCGCGAAGTGGTTGGTAAACAGCGTCCCGTACAACAGGTCCCCAACCACGTCGGTAATTCGCTCCACCGGGATATCCCGCACGCGCCCCTCTTCGGTCAACCGCCGCAACAGGGCTTGCCAGCGTCCGATGTTCGCATCGCGATGCTCGAAATACGTGGGTTTCTTTCGATCCTTGAATTCCGCTCGTTCCTGGATCAGCAGTTCGACGATCTCGGGATGGTTATCGAAGAAGGCCAGGTACGCCCGCATGGCCTGGGCGATCTGTTGGACGGGATCATCCGTCTCGGCCACCCTCGCTTCGACCGCATCGTGCAGGCGGCTCATCCCTCGGTCGACGGCGGCCAGGAACAACTCGCGCTTCGTCGGGAAGTAGCGATACACCGTGCCCTTGCCCAGGCGGAGCTCATCGGCCACGACTTGCACGTCGGTATTCGGGTAGCCGCGCTCGGCGAAGAGCTTGGCGGCCGTGTCCAGGATCTCCGCCCGCCGCCGGGCGGCGAGCTGCTTATCCTTGGGCCGGCCCCGACGCATACGATCCGCAGTCATCTCAAGCGCCCTTTAAGGGGACGGACGCGCCCGTCCTTTATTTCATCAGTATATCGGCATTTGAGGCCCGATCAAGTTGTTCGACCCCGCCCCAGCCAGAATTCGCCGGATCAGCCTGGAGCCTCTAACGACCGGCTTGCCGCCCATCTGTTGCTCTATCGGGGTGGAAACGGCGTTGGGGGCGTCCTGTCGGACTCCCAGGGGGGCTGTGGCCATCCTCCGGGGGCAGGTTCTGTGGGCTTGCGCATCTTTCGCGCGGAGCGGCGTGCTCGATACCTTCCGCAGATTCTCAGATAGAACAGGCCCAAGCCGTCGAGCCGGGGCTGCCTTACCGGCGAGATCGCACCCGGAAAGAACAGAAGAAGAGAGCACGTATTTTGTCAGAGGATATGTTCGATCCGCACGTTGCCCCATTTGCCTTGGAGGTACTCCGCCGCCAATCGACGATGGCAGTGCTCCGGGGTCGGTTCGCTGCAGAGCAGGCAGCCTTCATTCACCAGATCTTGGGGCACGACCTCCTCGACGCGGCGCGCTCGCATCAGTTCCATAAAGGCGTCCTCGAAGGCCTCCCATGATCCTTTATGCTTCTTGAACGCATCGAATATCTCTTGGGTAGGAGCGAGCTCGGGCACGTGCGCATAGTCGATGCCCGCGATTTCGCGCAGGAAGAAGACGAGGTCGTCTTTCTTCGTAAAGCCGGCAAGCTGCGACGTGTTATTCAGCCGGATATCCACAACGCGTTTAACGCCTGCGTCTCGCAGCTTGGTGAAGAACTCCCTGGCACTCTTCTTCGCGAAGCCAATCGTGTAAACCTGAATCGAGTTCATATGCTCAGTCAAATGGAAAGGTACTCCGTCTGGGCTCGTTCTCGACGATGGCCATCCGATTGCCCTGCTTTTCATAAGCCTGGTCCAGGCGCTCCTCCCGACTGGAGAACAGATCAGGCTGGTCCAAGTCGAATTTCCGGAGGAGACGTTCTTCCAGCTCCTCTGTGGACTGCAGCGAGCCGTCCTCCAGAATATGTTTCACCTCAAGCTCGTCGTCATGCAAATGACGGCTGACCAGAATGGCCCTGTGACAGTCCAACGGGTCCTTTTCGGCGCAGAGCAATGCCGGCCGCTGGAGACACGCCACCTCCTTCACTTGCGCCAGTCCTTCGCGGAACGCCGGTGTTTTCGCGATCAGCTTGTACTTCGTGGACCCGTCCACGGCGCGGTCGCCACCGGATTGACGAGCGCCGAGTTCCGCACCCAGAAACAGGTACTGGATACGTTGATCAGCAAGAGCCTTCTGCAACGCTTCCCTGTTGAACTGCGGATTGAAGCGGCTGTAAGGAGCGGACCGAACGTCCACCACGAGCGTCACCCGGTTCCGTTCGAGCAATGAGATGAACGTATCGATATCGTGATTCGAGTGACCGATGGTCAGTACGCACGACTTGTCGCCGTCGGGTCTCGTCATCTCAGCTCGAAGACTGTTGCGACCACCTTGTAATGGTAGCCGCGGAACGGCGGAGTCAGACTGATGCACAGGCAGCAATTATCGCCGCACGGCAAGGTCTTCTCAACCGGCCGCTCGTTCGTCCTGGGATACTGCCATTCATACCGCTCTGCCAGGAGCGGGTCGGTCACGTTCATGGAGTAATCGACGCCGCGATACCTGAACATCGCCTGCATCCGGGGATGCTCGCCGCGCCGGCTCTCATCGTATTCGTTCGAGAGGAGGAAGCGAAGATCGCGGGGCTCAATCAGCGCGAACGAGTGCTGCGGGTTGCGGCCTTGTTGCGCCGCAGGCGAGATTCGATCCGTTTTTTCATGGGGCTCCAACCATAGATCGGGGGGCGTCTCCGTGAGCCGGACGACATAGCTGAGGGGAACGGGCTCGACTTTTCTCCACGCCTTGTCATCGGTCAACTGCCAGTTCTCGGGCTGGCCCGGTTCGTTGCAGTGTTTCTCGAGGGGAATGTCCACCACGTCGCGCACCGCGGCGAAGCCGCCGTCGCTGAGTTGATAGTGAACGGGATACAGCTCACCCGATCCGACGGCCGTCACGGGGCGAACCCAGGAGCCGATTTGAGCCCGGCCACGTACGTTGAGGACCTCGCGTCCGGCGACGCAACGCCCTCCACGCTTGATGGAGTTGGCCAGCACAATAACACGCTTCCTGACCATGTTCCTTCGGCCCGTTCGACAGGTTCCAGTGCTTATCCGATCCAGGCGAGGTGACAATCACAAACGGTGCGGCCGCGAAACCTGCGGCTCTCGCAACAACAGGCGCAAATCCAATGTCGTTACTCGATCCGGGATTTAACGAGAATCTGGCGTCCCTCACAACGGATTTTCAATCGGCAGGGTGACAGGATGGAGCCACAATCAATGCCGTGACTGCAGAGCATACTCGCGGAATTGATGCAGGTTCAATACCACTTCAACAGCGTCTCTCTACCCATGAATCCCTGTCCGAGGGTGCTGGATCCACGTTCGTCGAACGGGGCTCTAACTGGACCGTCAATCAGTCAGTTGACAGTCCATGTTAAAGGTCTATGGCGCCACGCTACTGGTCGACTCCGTCGGGCCAGGAACATGGCTGGCACCCTGGTACACAACCGTCGCCGTCGTCTCTGCCTCCGTGATGGTCAGGAAGAGCCTGTTGTCGTGCGTCTGGAAGACGCCGTCAACGTACCAGCCGACGAGCCGTAGATCGCCCAGGCGCTCCTCGGCACGCAGGGTCACTACGGTGCTCAGCGGATAGCCGCGCTGGAACTCAGTCCAGCCACCACCATCGAGCGTCAGATCCAACGGCTCCGCATACACCCACGCACCAGACGACGGGTCGGACGTAACCATCAACATGCCGGGCGCGGTCCCCGGAGGCACCAGTCGCACGCAGTCGTAGGCGACGAACGCACAGCCGTTGTTGAGGTTACCGGTTACGACGAGCGGGATCAAAGCACCGGGCATCAGGTCGGCCATCTCGAGGACCTCATTCACGAGTTCCGTTTCGAACTTCATGCTGATGTCCATCATGCCGTCAGGCCCACCTTCGGCGCACTCGCAG
>CP070718.1:646260-654164 GCA_020350565.1 Phycisphaerales bacterium | reverse complement strand
TGCGGCGGCGTCGGCTCTCGTCTCACCCGACGGGCAACCGGCAGAGATCGGTGCGCTCCCGGATCATCTGATCCGGCGCATGCTCTTTGATCTAGCAGCCCAAAGTCCCGGGAAGGGGGAGCCTGTATACGTCCGGGAGGGCTATGTCCTCCGTCTCGAAACAGAGGGGGCAATCGGTATGTCAGAGGGCTCGTCGCAGGCCTCGGTTGCGAATTCGCGCCTGAATATGATCGAGCATCCTCAGGCGAGGCCTTACCTTTGGTCTCTCGCCCACGAGGTCAGGCCGGCGCGTCAATCGCTCGGGGTCCGCGATTGCAGCGATTGCCATGCAAGAGGTGCTCCCATTTTCTTCGGCAAGTTGACGACCCCAGGGCACGCGGATCGGTCGTATCCGGTTGCGGTTATGCACGAGCTGGAGGCCGTGGACCCGAACCTGGTTCACACGTGGGCCTATTCGTTCCGCCTCCGGTCCATCGCCAAATGGAGCGGAATCGGCGCGATCACACTGGTCGGCGCCATCCTGCTGCTGTACGGCTTCGGAGGGCTGGCGCGAATCCTGCAGTCTTTTCGGTAGAGTGGGGATGCAAAGGTGATCGCAGCGATCTTCATTTCATTGTTATGCGTGAGCCTGCTGTGGTCCATGCATCCAGGTGCCGGTAAGACGGGTGTCGGGCGGGCTTCGGGATGCGAGGCGGCTGATGCTCGCGCCTCCTTCCGCTACTGGGATCGCTGGGCCTACGGTATTCTCTGCGCGGGATTCTGCGTCGCTGCGGTTACGGGCTTCACGGGCTGGCTGCGAACCGGCAAGCTGGACGGTTGGTGGCTGTTTATTCACGTTGTCGGCGGAGGATTGTTCGCGGCCGGGCTGCTCTTCAGTTCGGTTCGTCTGGCAGAGCGGTGTCGGCTCTTGGTGCCGGAAAGGCTAGCCTTTGGAGACGCCGCCGCCGGAGAACATGAGGGCACGCCGGCAGGCGCCACCTTCAGCTCGGGCCAGAGGCTCGTTTTCTGGACTACCGTTGTGCTGGGTTTTGTGGGCGTCGGTTCCATCTTTGCCGGCATGTCTTCCGTGGTCGGCTATGCCGTGCAGGAGCGGCTCTGCGATCTGCATCGCTACTGCGGCGTTGGCCTCCTGCTTGCGGCATGTGTTCACATGCTCTTGCTGATCATGAACGTCAAGAAAGGTTGAAGGCACCATGAATGGGAAGAGATTCACGATAACGATGTGGTTCATCCCGTGTGCCGTTGTGCTTCTGTTCACTTTGGGCGTCGCGGGCCTGAAGGCGCCGGCCGCGCCGAACATCGTGCCGCCCCCGGAGACCCGGCAGCCCGACGCCGACGAGGATTCGACGCCGCCGGGCGGCGAAAAAGGTGAACCCGACGCGAAGGAACGCGTTCCGCTCGAAATCGAGCTGCCTAAACCGGCCTTCAAGGGTACGCCGAAGCACGTTCCACCCGGCTCCAATCTGGAAAAGCCTCGGAGCGGTCCGAGGCCGCCATTCCTCGTCCCGAAGGGTGTCAAAAATGTGTCACAAGGCAAGCCGGCGACAAGCAGTGACGACGACCCGATCATCGGCTCGCTCAAGCTCGTAACCGATTCGGACAAGGGTGCCAACGAGGGCTGCTACGTCGAGCTCGGACCGGGCACGCAGTATGTCCAGATCGATCTGCAGAAGGAATATGAGATTTACGCTCTCCTCGTCTGGCACTATCACGGGAATGCCCGCGTATATCATGACGTTATCGTGCAGGCGTCTACGGATAAGGATTTCATCCTCGATGTTCAGACGCTCTTCAACAACGACCATGACAACTCTTCGGGTTTGGGCGTCGGTAGAGAGAAGGAGTACTGGGACACCTATGAGGGGAGGCTCATCGACGGTAAGGGCGTCAAAGCCCGGTACGTGCGTCTTTACAGCAACGGCAGCACGGCAGACGACATGAATCATTACACGGAAGTTGAGGTGTTCGCCCTGCCGGCCTCACCATGAAAAGACCATGGTTCGTCATATCGGTTCTTACCATTGCCGCGTTGGCATTGATCCTGCGACTCCCGGCTCTAAGCCATCGCCCCATGCACGGGGATGAGGCCGTCCACACCGTCAAATGCAATACCTTGTGGACGACAGGCGAATACCGCTACGACGCCCAAGATTACCATGGTCCCACCCTGTACTACGCTACGCTTCCTGCCATTTGGCTGAGCGATGCGAAGGACTACCGCGATGCCTCCGAGACAACGTTCCGTGTCGTTCCCGTCCTGTTCGGTGTGGGCATCGTGCTTCTGCTTCTGTTGCTCGGCGACGCCGTCGGTCGACCGGCCGCCGTCGTGAGCGGTCTGCTGATCGCCGTTTCGCCAGCGATGGTTTATTACAGCCGTTACTACATTCAGGAGATGCTTCTGGCGTTCTTCACACTGGCCGCTCTGGCCACGGGCTGGCGCTACGTGTGCTGCCGCCGCCGCGTCTGGGCACTGGCGTGCGGCGCCTGCCTGGGATTGATGCACACCACCAAGGAAACGAGCCTGATCTCCTTCGGTGCGATGCTGCCGGCTCTGTTTGGCGCGATGGTCTGGAAACGGCGGGCTTCACCTGAATCCTCTCGACACCATGCCGCAGGGAACGTGCTCACCCTGGTGGGAGCTGCTCTCATCGCTGTGGTGGTTTCGTTCACGTGCTACTCCGTTTTATTCACCAACTTCGAGAATCTGCATGAGGTCCTTCGTGCCTTGCCGGCGTACTGGCGGCGCGGCGCCGAGGTGAGCATCCATCATCACCCGTGGTTCTATTACCTGCATACCTTGTTGTTTGCGCATCTCGCACCCGGACCGATGTGGACGGAAGGTCTCATTGTCGTGCTGGCTTTGATCGGCGCGGTGGTGATCGTCAAATCCCGGCAGCCGGCGGGGACGAGCGGGAAATTCCCGCCTTTCCTCATGCTGTACACGGTTTTTCTGGTGTTTTTCTATTCGGCCATTCCCTACAAGACGCCGTGGTGCGTGGTGCAGATGCTTTCGCCGATGATCCTGCTCGGCGGCGTCGGTGCGGTTGCGGTGTTTCGCGGATTACGGTGGGCACCGGCACGGGTAGCGGCGGTTTCTCTGCTGGCTGCGGGCGGGATTCATCTGGCTCAGCAGGCCTACGCTGCGAGTTTCAAGTTCTCCGCGGATTCGCGTAATCCATACGCCTACGCCCATCCCGTAAATGACGTCAAAAACCTCGCGGGCTGGTTGGATAAGGTGGCGGAAGTGCACCCGGATGGACGGGCGATGCTCATCAAGATCATCCATCCGGACCCCTGGCCGCTGCCCTGGTATCTCAGAGCGTATGCACGCGTCGGCTACTGGGAGGAGATGCCGCGGGACGTGGCCGCACCGGTGATCATCTGCGGGCTGCAACAGCAGCCGACGTTGGAGACACGGCTCCAAGGTGACTATCGGGTCGACCATTATGGGTTGAGACCGGGCTCGATGCTGGCGGTATACGTGCAGCGGGCGTTGTATGAAAGATTTGCCCGGCAACAGAGCACTACTTCTGAAACGGATGGGGCCGGCCATGAGTGACTCCGAAACGGAGAATGCCTACGGGCCGGCACGGCCGCATCGAGTCGCCAGGGCCCATCGCTTCGCCCATCATGCCATGGCCTGCACCTGGGAGGGGTACTTCATCAACGATGATCCCGACTACGCCCAACAGGCCATGCAGGCGGTTTTTGACGAGATCGATCGCCTCGAACAGGAGTTCAGTCGCTTCATCCCGCATAGCGACGTGGCGCGGATCAACGCTCTTGCCCCTGGGCAGTCCGTCCGCGTGGGCATCGAAACCATGGAATGCCTGATACTGGCGGAACGCATCCGCCTTCAGACCGGCGGCGCTTTCGACGTCGCTTTTCGCAGCACTCCGCGCGATGCCTCGGAGGCCGCACCTGACTCGCAGGCACGCGACACCACCGGTACGCGCAGGGATGCGGTCTCTCGCTCGCGTGGCGTAATTGAGCTCGATCATGCCGAACGTCTCGTTACGGTTCGACAGGGAGCGGTAAACGTCGACCTTGGCGCCCTGGGCAAGGGGTATGCCATCGATCAGGCGATCAAGATGCTTGAAGACTGGGGTTTCGAGCAGTATCTCCTGCATGCGGGGCAGAGCACCGTTTATTCCCGAGGAACTCCGCCTGGGGAGTCGGCATGGCAGGTATCGTTAAGGCATCCGCAGGACCCAAAGAAAGTGCTTGGCCAAGTGGGGTTGCGGGACCAGGCGCTCAGCGGAACGGGAAGGATTCTTCACGGCCCGCACATCATCGATCCGCGAACGGGAGAACCCGCGCACGGGGCTGCAGGGAGCTGGGCCTCTGCCGCTTCTGCGGCCGAATCGGACGCGATGTCCACCGCCTTCCTGGTGCTGGCCCCCCATCAGGTTGGTGAATACTGTGCCCGGCATTCGGGCGTCGCTGCCATTGTATGTGTGGGGCTTGAGCCCGAACCGGAGATGCTTCAGTTCGGCAGCACACTGCATCTCGAGCAAAGCGCTTTCGGAAATGGGATTCCATGAAGGCACGGATCGATCCATGGTTTGTTCAGGTGCCGCGTCGTTGCGAGAGCGGGTTCGACGGCGCACAACCGCCACTTTCAGTGTGGCGCCCGACCGGCTAACATGCTGCGAGGAACGGTGAAGTAGTGAAGGGTCAAGCTATGTCGAGGAAGAATCAGGGGATCACGCGTAGAGCCTTTCTGGGTAAAGCGGCGGCGGCTGGGGCGGCCTTTACGATCGTGCCACGACACGTCCTGGGAGGTCCCGGCTACACGCCGCCCAGCGAGGTAATCACGCGGGCCGTGATCGGGACGGGAGGTATGGGGTTAGCGGCTCACGTGACGACGAACCTGGAGGGCAAACCTCCGGTCACCCTCGCCGTGTGCGACGTGGACTCCAACCACTTGGCCGAAGCGATGGACAAAGCATGTCGAAGCTGCGACGCCTATACGGACTGGCGGCGTGTGTTGGAGCGCAAGGACATCGACACGATTCATATTGCGACCCCGCCGCACTGGCATGCACTGATCGGCATTGCCGCCGTCCAGGCCGGTTTTGACGTCTTCGCCGAGAAGCCGTTCACCCGTACGATTCGCGAGGGCAGAGTCTACCTGGAAACGGTGCAGCGCTACGGACGAATCCTCCAGATCAACACCCATTCCCGCTTCGGCAGTTGCTATAGATTCGGTTCGTCAAAGCTGCTCAAGAAACTGGTCACCAGTAGGCTGCTGGGCAAGCCGCTCACCGTGCGGGTCACCCCAAAACAAGGTCTCAACTGGAAGGTCAAGGAATGGAGCGGACGGCGAGACCTGGTGCCGGAAATCGTCCCGGACGTGCTGGACTACGACATGTGGCTCGGTCCCGCTCCTGTGAAACCCTATCACCCGCACCGCGTCCACGGGAGTTTTCGAGGATACTGGGATTATGACGGCGGCGGACTCGCGGACATGGGGCAACACTACCTGGACCCCGTGCAGTACTTCCTTGGTAAGGACGAGGAGGGCCCGGTAGAGGTTTCCGCGGATGCTCCCTGGCCACCGCATCCCGATGCCGTCGGCTTGTGGGGAACGGTTCACATTCGCTACGCCGATGGCGACACGATCATCCTGCAAAGTGGTGAGTGGGGAGACACTGATCCTGACGGCTTGCCATTCCTCGAAGGGCCAAAGGGCAAGGTTTATGAGAGTTATCGCACGGATCCGCCCGGGCTCTTTGATCGACTGGACCGGTATCCGGACCCCGAGCCGCTGATCGACTTCGAGACCGCGGTCCGAACGCGGCGCCCCGCCGGTGGGAACGAGGTCTCCTCGCACTACTCGTGCTCGCTGCTGAATCTCGCCAACATCGCGATTCGCACTGGCAGGACCCTGAGCTGGGATCCGCTGAGAGAGCAATTCATCGGGGATGAGCAGGCCAATCAACTCCTCGATCAGCCCATGCGGGCGCCTTGGCATTTATAGAGGTTTCGTCATGAGTGGTATTGATAACAGGTGGGGGGGCGCAATCGGCCGCAGACGGAGACGGCAGGCCCGCGCCTGGTTTGTGGTTCTGGCAGGGGCGCTTGCCGGCGCCGTTGCCTCCCAAGCCCTGGCGGTCGCCGACCAAGGACGCGTGGAAGACGTTCTGGAGGCGATTTCCGCAACGACCATCGCCGACAAGCAACGATTCACGGAGGCGATCGATTCCCTTGAGCAGCAGCAGATCGAGCAGATCTGCGGGATGCTCGTCGCGCCCGGTACGGGCGACGATGTCGGGCCGCGGATGGCATTGCATGCGATTGCCTGGCACTGCGGAGACTCCAACACGACATCCACGCGTCAGCGCTTTGTCACAGCCGTCTCCGGCGTCCTGCGATCTGATGCTCCCTCTTCCGTAAAGGCGTTCCTTCTGCGTCAGCTTCAAGTTGTGGCGGCCGTAGAGTCCGTGGAGGCAGTAGCCGCCTTCCTGCATGATGAAGAGCTGTGTGCCCCGGCGACGGCCACACTCCAGGCTGTCGGCAGCGCTTCTGCGAAGGCTGCTCTGCTCGGCGCTCTGCCGCTGGCGCCTCCTGCAAATCGCGCGAGCATCATAGGTGCGCTGGGCACTCTACGGGTCCGCGAAGCTGCCGACGTGCTGGCGAAAGAGACGCTGGCCGATGACCCGCAGGTTCGGCGGCTGGCCTTGGATGCCCTTGCCAGGATCGGTGGTCCGGATGCCGCGCCCTTGCTGCAGAAGGCCATGGAAACGAATTCCTGGCAGGAGTATGCGAGCATTGCAGCCTGCATGCTGGAGTATGCATTGCATCTCGCCGAAAACGGGTCTCGCAAACTCGCGACGGACATCCTGTTTTCTCTTTGGGATTCGAGTGGCCGTGATGCATCCACACCGATCCACGTGCGCACGGCGGCCCTTGCGGCTCTGGCGGATGTGCTGGGGCCGGATTCGACCGGCCACGTAATCCAGGCTTTGGCGGACGAGAATGTGGAGTTGCGAGCCGCCGCCCAGCACATCGCGGTGAACCTGGGCGGCGCGCAGGTTGTAGATCGTTACCTCCATGAACTTGGGAACTTGCCACCGAGGGGGAAGGCTGCCCTTCTGCAGGTATTGGCTGAGCGGAAAGCCGCTGATGCCCTGCCGCAGATCAAGGCTTGCCTTCGTGACAAGGACCAGGAAGTTCGGGCAGCGGCCATTCGCGCTGCTATGCAGCTCGGAGGTGCTGAAGTAGTGCCGGATCTTGTCACTTTTTTGGCCGGTGGAACTGAGCGAGACCGAGAAGAGGTGCGCGGATCACTGGTGAAAAGTCCTGACCCTCTGGTGAATCAGCGGCTGTCACGGCTGTTGAATGAGGTTTCATCCGGGGTCGCGGCGCGTCTGGTCGGCATCCTGGCCGATCGTCGCGCATACGACGAAATGGACGTGTTCCTGCGAGCATCGACGCATCCTGACCAGCCGGTGCGTCTTGCTGCGATCGACGCCATTGGCATGCTCGGGGACGCCAATGCGATAAAGCACTTGATGGGCTTGCTCGTTCGGGCTGAAGACGATCGCGAACGGCAGCAGGTCGAGGAAGCTCTGACCCGCGTCTGCCAACGCGCTGAGGCAGCCGGGCAATGCACTGGGCCCCTTCTCGAAGGGTTTAACACGGCGGCAGTCTCCGATCAGGCTTCCTTGTTGCGGGTTCTGGGGAGTGTCGGCGGGTCGAAGGCGTTGGCTACGGTTCTCGCCGCGCTTGACGGTCCTCAGGAAGAGCTGCGCGATGCGGCGGCCGATGCCATCATGAAGTGGACGGACGTAGCCGCGGTGCCGACGATGCTGGCAGAAAGTCAGCGAATGGCGGATGTCAAGGCCCATGTGCTGCTACTGCGTGCATACGCCAACATCGTTGGCCTGGATGAAGCCCTC
>CP070718.1:644261-646160 GCA_020350565.1 Phycisphaerales bacterium | reverse complement strand
CTGGCTCACACACGGCACCCCATGGTGCTGCAACCCAAGTACGAGACGTCGCGAAGCCGGCGCCGCATCGAGGAATACTTCGTGACGTTCGTCGGCGGTACGCCGAAGCAGTTCCGCGAGCTCCTGAAAGGCTACGGTTGCCGCTACGTGCTGATCGACCGGGAGCTGATGTGGGCGGGCGCACGCTACATCGCTGGCGTTCCCCGGGAGCAGCTGCGTCCGGCGGCGGGTACCGCCGCGGCGGCGTTCTGCACCAGAGAGACTGACGTCCTCGCCAGTGTGCCGGGGTTCCGCCTGATCTACCGGAGTCCGCCCGAGCTGGGTAGCGACTTGTACCGACTCTACGAAGCGAAGTAAGCCATTGGTGACCGCGGACGCCGACTCGCGATGCCGACTGCTGGCACCGACGCATCGATTCGACTATCCTATAAAGAGCCGATTGCGTTCCGGACGTCAAGCGCCGCTGTGAGACAAGCTTAAGGCCATACCGATCGGAGCGGACTGGTTGAGTGCGCGAACAAGCTGTGCGGTCAAGAGTCTGGCGGCGATGGCGATCGCCGGGGCGGCGTGCCTTCTGCTATGTCCGATCGGCTGCAAGCGCCCGCCTCCGGAACCACCCGCCAACGACTACAACGTCGTGTTCATCTCGTTCGACACGCTGAGGGCCGACCGGCTCAACTGTTATGGATACCAAGATCGGAGAGTAAGCCCGAACATTGATGCCCTCGCGGCCGAGGGCATTCTCTTCGAAAATCACATTACATCTTCTCCCTGGACCACTCCTGCGCATCTCAGCATGTTGACCTCGCTGTATCCCTCCGCCCACGGCGTCCTGCGCTCTTTCTCAGAGATCAAGGATGATCTGACCACCGGTGCCACCGTCCAAGGGCTGCCGTCTGTGCGGACCACCCTGGCCGAGGTGTTGAAAGATCGCGGTTTCCAAACGGCAGCCTTTACCGGCGGGGGGACGATGGACCCCAAGATCGGCTTCGCCCAGGGGTTCGAGCACTACGACATCTCCATGTTCAAACTGAACACGATGAACACCGAGGCGATGTTTCGATGGATTCGAGAACACGCGGACGAACGCTTCTTCCTGTTTTGGCACTGTTTCGAAGTACACGGGCCGTACGTGAACACCGATTTCCTGAAAGAGGTCCTTCCGGCGGAGAAAGCGACACGGGTAAGCGAAGAGCTCAAGAAGCTGGCTCGCCCCCTGCGCTGGCATACGCCCACGATGGAGGAACACCAGGCAAAGCATCTCGACTTCCGCCGGCTCCTCAATCGAGAGGAAGCTTACACGCGCGAGGTCTGCGAGGCGCTGTATGCAGGCGGCGTCCGCTCGGCCGATCGGTGGCTCGGTGCGTTGATCGCGCGGCTTCGAAGATTGGGCTTGTACGACCGCACCCTGATCATCTTCACCAGCGATCACGGCGAGGAGTTTGCCGAACGAAGAGAGGACTATTTCTACAACCGCCACGGGCACACGCTCTACGAGGAGATGGTGAAAGTCCCTCTGATCATCAAGCTGCCCGACCAGGCCCACGCGGGGTCACGAATCGCAACACAGGTCCGGATCATCGACCTGATGCCCACCGTGCTGGACGTGCTGGGCATCAGGCTTCGCAAGAGCGAGATGCAGGGTTTGTCCCTCAGGCCACTCTGGGAAGAGCCGGCCAAACAGGAGGACCGCTTGGCCGTGAGCGAAGCCCTCTCGCAGCTCGACGAGAAGAAGAGCGTTCGCACAGACCGCTATAAATACATCGTCACGAGCGACGAATACACGGTGCGTCGGCATGGCCGTAAATATTTGCCCGAGGAACCCCACGAGAAGGAACTATACGACCTCCGCCGGGACCCGAGCGAGCGGGTCAACCTTCTGGAGTCCTCTCAAGGAAT
>CP070718.1:642627-644161 GCA_020350565.1 Phycisphaerales bacterium | reverse complement strand
TACCACCCCAATCTCCTGGATTTCTCGCTGGGGACCTTGCTGGGCCTGACGCAGCAGGAATTCGAGGAGGACTTCTCCGGCAGAAAGCGCTCCAGCCGTGACGAAGGGCCCATTGTCGAGTTCGACTTCACCGGCCGATTTCTCCAGCGCAAGGAGTATCCTGGTACCGTGACGGCCAGCAGGAGACAGGCCCTGGAGCCGCGGCCTTTTCAGTCCAGCCTGGAAACCACGACCACCAACTACGGAGTGCTTTGGCAGTATATCAGCAGCACCAATCCCACCAGTTTTCAGTTCAACCACACCGACACGCTGCTCGATCCGCTTGATGATCTCGAAGAGGATGGTCGTCAGAAGAGCACGCTGTACCGATTCGAGACCGCTCATCGTTTCAACGATCACAACATCCTGTCACTGATCTACATGCACGACACGAATGAGGAGCGGCCCTTCGAGCTGGATTACGATTCCGATGAGGTCACCCTGTCTCATCGCCTGGATTTCGGCGACAATTACCGTCACCGGCTCGATTCCGAGGTGAACTACTTCGACCAGCGGGGCACTTTCGACATCGAGCGGCAGAGATGGCGAGAGACCTTGCGTCTCAATCATACGGAAAGCCTGCGTTCCTGGTATCAATTCGAGCTGCTGGATCGCACGCAAGGCAGTCTGTCAGGCGTACCGCCCATCGAGGAGGACTCGGTCTTCCTGTCCGGCACCGTGGAGCACAAGCTCTATGAAAGCCTGGTCTCTCAGTTCACTGCCTTCTATCAGGACCAGGACTTCGAGGGAGGGCCGGAAATCGATCGTTACGGACTGATTGCGAGCTTCGACTATCGCAAGAAGAACCCCTGGGGCGTACTTCTGGCCAATTACGCCTACCGATACCAAAACGAGGATCGTTCGGGAGGTCTCCGGCTAATCGAGGTTGTGGACGAGCGGCGGACCTTTCAAGACCCGGAACCCATCGTCCTGGCCAATGAGAACATCGAACCCAGCTCGATCTTCATCACTGCGGAGAATCGGGTGACCGTCTACCTGCAAGGTCGCGATTACCGCGTGGATGCTTTTTCAGATCGCGTGGAGATCCGCAGGGTGCCGACCGGGAGGATCCCGGATGGCACTACCGTGCTGATCGACTACGTCTTCCAGTCCGGCGGCGATTTCGAACTGACGACGACGACCCACAATTTCGGGATCCGCCAGAACTTCGACTTCGGGCTGACGCCCTACTACCGGCTACGATATCAGGATCAGGACCTGTCGCCCGCCTCCGTCACGGGTGTTACACCGAATGATATTACCGCAAACATCTTCGGCCTCGAGTTCGAGTTGGATCCCTGGCGCTTTGTCGCCGAGTACGAGGACCATGAATCGACCATCAACCCGTTCGAGGCCCTCCGCCTGACCGCTGACTTCACACGCCGCTTTGATTTCGGGGCGACAACGTCGCTCAAGGCTCGCTGGTCGGACGTGTCCTATCAGCCTCCTAACCGGCGCGACACTCGGTTCTTCAGTGCCGAGGGCCTCTATCGCC
>CP070718.1:625140-642527 GCA_020350565.1 Phycisphaerales bacterium | reverse complement strand
GCTTTGGGGATGGCCTGGACCATCGGCTCGATGTTGTCGCGCTCGTCCCGCACGGTGAGGATGACGCTCGCGGTTTTGCCAGCGGCCTGTGAATCGCCAGGGGCAGGTCGGGCAACAAGGATGTCCGTCGAGGCCAGACGGTTGACCAGCGGGACCAGACCGGCAAGCCAATTGATCAAGGGCCCGAGCCCGAGCCATCGGAGAGGGCAGAAGAGCTTCGGGCGCACGTCGATCGTCTCAAAGCCTGCTCCGTGGAGAAACACCTGCAGGTCGCCGGTGCTGAGCCAGTTGGGCGTGGCCTCCGGCCTCTTGATTCCGAGGAGGGCGGCCAATCGCAGCAGCGGACGCCAGAGGTAGTTGTGTTGAACGATCACCAGGCGCCCGTCCGACCGGCAGCACCTGGCGAGCCGCTGCAGCAGTGTGAACAGATCATGGACCTCCCCGGCCACCTCATGAAGAACGATGTAATCGAATTTCCGATCACCCTGGACGGCATAATCCTCGGCCAGGTGGTACTCATGTTGCGGATGCCTTCGGCGGGCGAGCCTGATCATCTCCGGACAGGCGTCCACTCCGACGCCTTCAACGGGACGGAGCCTGGAAAGCAGTGCGCCATCCTCGCAGCCCAGCAGCAGGACCGATTGGCCCTCGGGGATGATGAAACGAAGGTATTCCGCGATCTTGTCATGGTAGAACCGGTACCGATTTCGCCAGCGATCGAGATCCCGAGCGACCTCGCGCCGGATCGAGGCTCGTCGATCCCGGGCTCTCACAACGCCCCGAACCGAACGGTTCTGAGCAAGGGCGTATCGAGGTTGCGCCTGCCCATGGTCCATGAGCCTTCCTTTTGATCGCGGATCATGCAGCGCTGATGAGGTCGTCATGGCAGGGACGCATCCGCGGTGAACGTACTCTTCTGCTGGGGCAGAAGCCCAGCGGATGCCGAGGCCTCGCGCGCGTACTGGTACTCCTCAATGCAGGTACAGACCTTGTTGAGCTGGGTTTCGGTGAGGTCCAGGCCGCTGGGGAGCATCAGGCCGGACTCGAACAAACGGATGGAGTTGATCGGCTTCTGTCGCACGACGGAGTTCTCGGGCGTCAGGCTGGGCTGCAAGTGCAACGGATAGAAATAGCGGCGGGTGGCGATCGCATGCCGGTCGAGGAACTCGGAGAGCCCCTGCGGATCGTCCACCAGAATATTGACCCGGAAAGGAACGACCTCGCCGAAACCGTTGTCATCGGGCAGACGCAGGCCCGGGCAGCCGTCCAGCCGCTGGTAGTAAGCGTCGCGGAGGAGCCGCTTCCGCCGGATGATGTCATCAATGCGTGCGAGCTGGGCGACTCCGATGGCAGCCTGCAAATCGGTGATGCGGAAGTTGTATCCCATGTGGGGATGCACGAAGGAGCCGCGTTTAAGCCTGCCCTGGTTCTTAAAGTAGACGCAGCGGTCAGCCAGCTCATCATCGTTCACCAGAAGCGCCCCGCCTTCGCCGGTGGTGATGGCCTTGTCAGCGAAGAAGGACATGCAGCCGATGTGGCCGAACGTACCCACGTGCTTGTCGCCAAACGTGACGCCGAGACCCTGGGCGGCGTCTTCAACGACATAGAGCTTGTACTTCTCGGCCAAGGCCATGATCGATTGCATGTCGCAGCTTTGGCCGTAAATGTGCACCGGCATGATGGCGCGGGTATGCTCAGAGAGGCTCGCTTCCGCCGCGTCGACGGCGAGGTTGCCGTCGTATTCGTCGACGTCGGCGAACACCGGTCTCGCCCCGGTCAGCACGACCGCAGAGGCACTACCGAAGAAGGTGAAGTCCGGCACGATCACCTCGTCGCCCGGTCCAATGCCCAGCACCTTCAAGGCGGCGAACAGGGCCAGCGTGCCGTTGGGCACCATGACGACGCGCGCACAGCCGACATATTCCGCCAGCATGGTTTCGAGTTGCCGGGTCTTTTCGCCCTCGGTGATCCAGTTGTCCTGGAGCGTCTCGAGGACCTTGATCATCTCCGTCTTACCGAGCCGCGGGTTGAATTCATGAATGCGCATGGGTCAGCTCCTGCCGCCGTTGCCTGGCGTACCAGTCGACGGTTTTTGCGATGCCCTCACGAAGGGATGTGCCGGGCGACCAGCCGGTGCATTCCCGGAAACGCTCGCCGTCCAGGAGCTTTTGCGGTGCTCCGTCAGGCTTTTTGCGATCGAAAACGAACAAGCCCTTCCAGCCCACGGTGCGACGGATGATGTTGGCCAGTGCCGCAATGGACACACCCTGAGCAATGCCAACGTTGTAGATGGGGTGGTCATCGAAGAGGGAATCGTCGTCGCAGGCCCGTTGGATGAAGCGGAGGATGGCATCAGCCGCGTCCTCCACGTACATCCACTCGCGGACGGGCAGGCCGGTGCCCCATAGTTCGACATGAGGCTTGTCCGTCCTTTTGGCGTCGACGACTTTTGCGACCAACGCGCCGAGCGCGTGGCTGCGCAGCGGATCGAAATGATCACCGGGGCCGTACATGTTGGGGAAAATGAGGTGGGCCGATTGCAGTCCGCTCATGCTGCCGTAGGTCTTGCACAGACCCCACAGCGTCTTGCGCGGCAGACCGTACATCAGGACGCTCTCGTGGATCGGCCCGTCCCACCACTCGTCTTCCCGATAGACCTCCTTATCGCCCGGGTACGTGCAGTTGGGCATGATGGTGATCAACCGATCGACGCGGGCCTTGTGCATGCCCTGCATCAAGCCCATGGCAATGCGAAGATTGTCGTTGAACACGTCGATGGCATGCTCGCCGACATAGCCGATGCCGCCGACGTGGGCCGCACAATGGATGACGCAATCCGGACTGACATCACGAAGGAATCGGGCAAACGCTTCGCCGTCACGCAGATCCAGGCCCTCGGAGCGGCTGCACGAGCAGACGCTAAAGCCAGTCTCGCGGCACGCACGAACGACACACCGTCCGACGAATCCCGTTCCTCCGGTGACGACTAAGTTGCTGAATGCCATCGAGTTACACTCCAAAAAGCCACAGGCCAACCAATGCGCGCACGACTCATCTGGCGCGGCCACAATAGACCGTAAGAGTGTTATCGGTACCTGCGGAGGGGGTCTGAAGGCCGGGATTCAGGTTGCATCTCAACCACCGTCCGTCATCCCGCGCCACGAATCCGAGCCCCAACGCCGGTGCGGGGACCAATCGCCGGTCGCTTGCGCACCCGGCTTGGGAAAGCGACGCGCAGTCGGGCCCGGTCCTCTAGATGGTTGAAGACATGGGCAGGCCGGATGAGGGGACATTCTGCTTCTTCCGGGTCGGTGGTCTCTGACCCACTTGAGCGGCTCGGTCGGGGTGTCCGCGGGGAGCTTAGATCAATCGAGAACGCGGAATGTCCCCCTTCTCCACTCACAGGTATGTGTCCGGAATATGATGCCCCGATCGCGCCAACCCTCTGAGGCCGAGGCTGGTGGGGTGGCGGTAACCGCGCTACAATTCCGCCATGTCAGCGAACGGGCCAGCCTGGGACCGCAAGTCGCTCGAAAGGCCGCACGAGATACCGGACAAGGCGCAGCGGGTGCGTCGCATGTTCGACGCAGTGGCGGCGCGGTACGAGCTGATTAATACCCTTTTCAGTGCCGGACGGGACGCGGTGTGGCGGCGGCAGGCCGTCGAGATGGCTCGTGTACAGCCGGACGACGACGTGCTCGACGTCGCCTGCGGCACGGGCGACTTCGCCCGGGCGTTTGCGGAGGCGTCGCCACGGTCAGTGGTGGGATGCGATTTCGCCCACGAGATGCTGATGCGTGCAACGGGACGGAGCAACGGCACGAACCGATGGTGCGAGGCAGACGGGCTGCGGCTGCCGTTTCGTGACGCCAGCTTTTCGATTACCTGTTGCGCCTTTGGTGTGCGTAATTTTCAGGACCTCGACCTCGGTTTTCGTCAGATGTGGCGGGTGCTGAGGCCCGGTGGCCGCTGCGTGATCCTGGAATTTACCAGGCCCGTAAACCCGCTCGTCCGAGGCCTCTACGAGTTCTATTCCGGCAAAGTGATGCCAAGCCTTGCCTCGCTGATCAGCAGAGATGGGACTGGGGCCTATCGATATCTTCCCCGTTCTATCGTATCGTTTCCGGACTCGGAGCAGATGTGCGGCAAGCTGAAGAGGGCCGGCTTCGAGCGAATCGATGTGAAGCCGATGACCCTGGGCATTGTGACCATTTACGTCGCGTGGTGCGAGTAGTGATGGCCGATCAAGCACATCCCGTTTCGCCAGACACGACGGCCGCAGCGGGCGGGGCGAGCACCCCTACGGAACGGTACCTGAAGCAGTTCTTGGACGTCTGGTCCCGATGGGGAACGAAATACCGCAAGCGGGCGATCGTGCTGTTGGCCATCAACGTGCTGTTGTTCATGGGTGTCTGTTGTTTTGCGTTCTGGCTCAGGAGCGGCGAGTCGTTCACACCCTTCATGGACAGCTACTGGGGTGAGCTGGCCGACACCTTCAAGTTCCGCGGCGAACGACACATCACCCTCCAGACCCTGCTGCTGGATCCCATCAGCGTGCAGGACGTCCCCATGCAGATCCTGATCCTTGGGCTTCTACTTGCGGCGTTGATATCCATTCCCATCACCGTTTCGATCCTGTATCGGTTCTGGTCGGCAGTACCTTTTATCCTGGCGGTCGGTTTCGTGGCCATGATGCCCTGGCTGGCGATTACGCTGATTGCATGCTGCGTAGTTGCGTCCGTACGGCCGTTCCGCACGTCGATCCGATTCATGTCCGCGCTGTTGGCGTTGGTGCCGGCTGCCATTTACCTTTTTATGGCGTCGAGCGGGTCGGAAGTGATCGAGGGCTCGTTGGACCCCATCGAGCGGATCAAGTTCATCGCACCGTGGGCGCTGGCGATCGTAGCTTCGGCCGTCGTTTTCGCCATTGTGCTCACGCTGGCCAAGCTGGTGAACTTCCGCCCGGGTGCGATCGCCCCGCTCCTGGCGATGATGTTCGGTCTGCCGGTGGCGTTGTTCGAGCTCCATGTGGGTCGCGACGAGTTGCACTATCGGCTCATCTCGGCCCTGGACCGTTACACCTTCGAGGATATTGACGCCTCTTTGCAGCTCGAGGAGCTGGTGGAGCGGAGATGGCTCCGACACCCGCGTCCCAAACCGTCTCGGGCGAGCGTTCGCGAGATGGTGGAGCTCAACTGGCAGTTCTATGGTTTCGGTGATTTCAAGGAAGCTCGAAATGCGTTCGACAATCAGCGCGCTTTGGTGATTGGCAAATGGAATTGGTTCCTGGACCACTTTCCGCACAGCCGATATGCGCTCAACGCCCTGTACTTCAAAGCCCGGGCCCTGGACATGCGGATCGACCGTAAGGAATTCCGCCGCAGCAAGTGGATACGCTTCTACGATGATTTCCCGCGCGAGGACTCGAAGCCGATCTGGGAGATGATCCTACAGCACCAGCCGCCGCCGGAACTCGCCGGCGCGGCGAATCTCCGGCTCGCGCAGATCAACGCCCGGGACGACGGTCACATCGGGCAGGCTATCGGGCAACTGGAACACGCGGTTCTTTCGTTTCGCGACGATGATACGGCACCCCTTCCGGGATTAACCCGTCCTTCCAGCAGGCGAGGCGTCCTTGATCGACAGAATCCGGTTGCGGACCTGGAGCTGCCCGTTGAGCGTCTGGAACTGGAAGCGAACCGTCTGCTCGAGTTGCTGATCAACAACGACGATCCGCTTTGGGGGCATGAGCCGATTTGCGGTTCACCGTTCGAGCCGAAAAAGGCCATCGGCGGCTTAATGGATATGGATCCCCGCTCGGAAGACTACGGCGGGAGGCTTATTGCGTTGAGGAAAGCGTTCGAAGGGTGTGAACTTGAGGACAACATTGATCTGGAGATCGCAAAAGCCACCGACGAAAACGACGTCGCTGAATTTAGAGCAACGTCCGTCCCGGCCCTGAAGATTCAGCGGCTTGAGGAACTGGTCGAGCGCCTCACGCCGAACCCTAACCCCAATGCAGCAGCCGGGAGGGCCGAAATGCCCGAATCGAGGCGTGATGCACTCCCCGAAGCGCTTTTTCACCTCGGCGCCGCTTATCGGCAGAACAACCAGCCGGTCCTGAGTCAACAGCGATTCGAGGAGCTGATGAGACGGTTTCCAGAGTCGCCCTGGGCAGCACAAGCCCAGGCCTATGCCGGCCTGCCCGTGATCACCGCTAGTGCGAAAGCGAGAGGATGACCAAACCGTTGCCTGCCAAACAAATTGTCGTCGGTGTCACCGGCGCGAGCGGCGCCGTCTATGCCCGCCGCCTATTACAGTGCCTATGCGAGGGTGGAACGCATGTTCACCTGGTGATCAGCCCCCACGGCAGGCAACTGCTCAAGGATGAATTGGGCATCATCGAGCCCTCGGTGTCCGCTCTTGTGGGCCGCGATGATGCATCGATGACGGTTTACCCATACCGTGACGTGGGAGCCAGGATCGCCAGCGGCTCCTTTCACACGGACGGGATGATCGTCTGCCCATGCAGCAGCAACACTTTGGGCGCGATCGCGGCCGGACTGGGCAACAATCTCCTGGACCGTGCAGCGGCGGTCACGCTGAAGGAGGCTCGAAGGTTAATCCTCGTGCCGCGTGAGATGCCGCTGAGCCAGATCGAGTTGCGGAACGCGTTGCGGCTCAGTGAGGCCGGTGCGATTATCTGCCCCGCGTCCCCGGGCTTCTACATGCTGCCGCAATCGATTGACGACCTGGTTGATTTCGTCGTCGGCAAGCTGCTGGACCTGGTCAACGTGCCGCATACGCTTAACACCCGATGGGCCGATCAGCTCGAGGCCTCCAGGGCTAAACCCGTTCAGCCCGAAGCGCCATGAAATCCGTCGCGTCGACAGTCCGTATCTGGGGCGAGATGGTGAAGTTTTCACACTCCATCTTCGCCCTGCCGTTCGCACTGATCGCGACGTTTCTCGCGGGCCGAACGCTTGCGGGGCGAAGCTGGCCCTATCCGGGCCAATTAGGCTTGATCATCATCTGCATGGTGGCGGCGCGGAGCGCGGCCATGACCTTCAACCGCATCGTTGATGCACAAATCGACGCGCGAAACCCGCGAACGGCCGACCGACCGCTGCCCACCGGCAGATTAACGATGGCAGCAGCCTATACCATGCTCGTCCTGGCGATCATCACCTTCGGTGTCGGCTGCCTGGGCTTTTACCTGTTCTACGGCAACACGTGGCCCATTCTCCTTTCCGGACCCGTGCTCATCTGGCTGTGCGTCTATTCACTTACCAAGCGGTTCACACGCTGGTCGCACTTCGTGCTGGGTTCGGCACTGGCACTCTCACCGGTAGCCGCTTGGTTGGCGATCAACCCGACGACCATCGGATGGGAGGCCGTGCTGCTGGCCGTATCCGTAACCTGCTGGGTCACCGGATTCGACATCATCTATGCCTGCCAGGACATTGACGTGGACCGGCGCGATGGGCTTCACAGCCTGCCATCGCGGATCGGACCGGCTGGCGCGTTGTGGATCGCACGGCTGTGCCACGTCGTGGCTGTGGCCGGATGGATCACGCTTGGTTTCGTGGCTCAGCTCGGAGGGATCTACGCGGTCGGTGTCGTCGCGGCGGCGGCGCTTCTGATCGTCGAAAACAGCCTGGTGCGCCCAGGGGATTATCGCAAGGCCAACGCGGCCTTTTTCACGATGAACGGCATCGTCAGCGTCCTACTGGCGCTGACGGCCATCCTGGACCTCTTCGTCTAGCCCGTTGAAAAAGGGGACTGGCTCCGAGTGCAAGCTCATTCACGCCCCTGAAAACGTCCCTCATCGAGGTGCCTGTCCCCTTTTTCAACGGACAGCTAGGAGCGGGAACTTCCTACTCTCTCTCTTGCTCGACCAAGGCGGACGCGCCCTCGTGGCACTCAGGGCGGGGGTTGTATGGAAGGGTTGCCGGGAAGGAGTGGGACTTTCCATTCTCCGCACGTTACTCGGCTACCTGGATGAAGCACTCCTCGCCCGTCTCGATGTAGTTTTTGAGGTTCTTGGCGAACAGATCGTTCCAGGCGGTTTTGAGGGATTCTTCCGTGTTGGCCTGGAGGGCTCCGAGGATCTGGTAAGTAAGGTTCAGCAGCGTCTCACCACCACGGTCCTCCAGGCGGTACACCCATGTGCCGAGTCGGGCCGCCGGCCCCAGACCGATCGATTCGGTAATGCGCAGCACCTCCGGGTAGCAGACTTGAAGGACGGTGCCCCACAGGAAACCGTCGCCGTTCTCATTGGCCTCGTAGAACCGTCCGCCGGGCCACAGCTCGATGCACATGAAGGAACCGTTCCGGAGCACTCGATAGGGCCACCATTTGTTGATTTCCCGGGTCAGTGCGTCGAAGACCCTTTCGCACGGGGCGCTGAACGCGTACGCCTGTGAAAGCTGAAGCGCGCCGATCGTCGAATGTTCGGTGCCGTCGCTCATGATCACTCCTCCAAGCAAGACGGTGCGTATTGGACAGTTGGCCGCTTCCTTCCCCGAGGACCGGCCCAGATGCGATGGCGGTACACCGGAAGAGTTACCGAAGACGCCTGAGCGGCTTTCGCGCGGGCTCGACGCCATGGCTGACGTCCCGGCCGGAAAAGACGAGAGCCGAAACCTACGCCATCAGGTCGACGTTCGCTGCGGTACGCAAGGATCCATATGCCCCCGACGGTGCCGTCGGTCTCCTTTCCCGCCGGCTCCAGTATAGCAATCCCCGCGTCTCGTTTACACGTCCGCGGATCAACGAATGAAACTCATGCCGCTCAACACGCCGTTTCCCGGCCTTTAGCGGGCCATTCATGGGTAGTCAAATCGGGGCCCTTGTTCGGCCGCGTTTTATGGGGCGGCCTCCGACAGGGATACACGGCAACAGAGAACGGATAGCATCCTGAGGCCTTGAAAGACCGCATGGGCCCACCGCACCAAAGTAGTACTTTCCGGCAACCACGGGCAGGCCGCCCATAGCGTTCAAGCCGTGGGGCGATCCGAGCCTTTGCCGCCCCGGCGGCGGCCAGAGCAGCCTAATCCTGCCGTTTCCTCGGCACAGTCTCAGAGCCGTCTTCCGCGCCAGGCAGGGAGGGAAACATGTCCTCGCGAAGGAACTGTGCCAGCCGTTGGGCGGCGATACGATGCGCCATCGGGCTTGGATGCTCATTCACCGGACTGACACAAAGATCGTCTCCGGCTCGACCCTCAAAGGCCGCCAGCAGATCCAGGTAAGGCACATCGAGCTGGGATGCAAACGCGCGCATTTGCGCGTGAACGTCCTTGAGCGGATACTCCTCAAGCTGAAACAACCAGGGAAAAAGCACCAGGCCATAACGAGCGCCCCCTTGCTCGGCCGCTTCCTTGCAGCGGAGGTGGTTTAGCGTTGATTCAAGGCGAGCGGGGCGTGGCGATGCTCCCTCCCTTAACTCCTCGAGCGCATCGCGCGACCAGCCACTGGGAATGGTCAGGGAAAAAACCAGGAGCCCGGCCAGCGCGATCCGGCGCAGCACCGCTGCCGTTACGTGGACCTTTCCGTGGCGGACCGATCGGGCCCCCGCTGCCGCCGTGATATGCGAATTGGTTTCTGTTTCCGTCGTTGCCGGAAGGGTCGGCGCGCGCCGGCACCACCACATCATCCCCACTCCAATCACCGCCATCAGGGCATTGGCGTACTGCCCGGGACCGATGCCCAGGAAGGTCGTCGCGTAGTCCCTGAACAGATCGGTGAAAATGCGAAGGAAGCCGTACCAAAAGACGAAGTGTGCCGACAACATGCCGCGCCCGCTGGGATGCCTGCGCGCGACGTACAGGAGGATCGCGATTAATGCGAAGTTCTTGATCGCCTCGTACAAGGTGACCGGGTGCCGCAACTCGTTGGTGCCGGGGAACTGTACGGCCCACCAGACATCGGTCACGCTGCCATAGATCAGGCCGTTGATGAAATTGCCGATCCGCCCCAGTGCCAGAAAAAAGGCACCCGGTACCACCAGTTCGTCGGCGATTTGAAAGAAAGTGGACTTCTGCAATCTGCAGAACAGGGCGATGGCAACGGCAGCGCCGATCAGTACGCCATGAGAGGCCATCCCGCCACGCCAGTAGGAGACGATCTCAGTCGGGTGATTGCCGTAATAGTCCCATTGGTATACAAGAACCGAAAACCCTCGCCCGAACAGGAGCACGCAGACAATAAGCAGAAGGGTCAAGTCATAAGCCTGCTCGAGCGTCATACCGACGCGACCGCGGCGCGCACGCAGCCAGATGAGCACACCGAGAAACCCGACTGCATATGCCAGGCCGTAATACCAAAACTGCACCGGCCCCCAGTCCACGAAAACCGGGTCGAGGCAATGGACGAAATGGGCGAGCACATTCACGAGCCTGAGTCAGCTTACTCCGCAGGTCGCGTCGGCCGATGGCACTGTCTCTACCAGTATGCCCTGAAAGACTCCTGAAGGCCCACGCCAACCCGCCGGAATTTGCGGGACATGATGGGACACGCCGAATCGCGCCGCCCACAGCTCAGGATGCAGGCCACCCGGCAATGGAATCATCGCCCCGTACGGGGCACCCCACAAGGCTGAAGACACGGTGCACCCATTCCATGAGGGCGAACAGGCCGAAGGGCCCGCTCCCCTCAACTCTCGAACAGGCTCTGCTGGCTGGGGATTTCTTGAGCGACCAGCTCTTTGACGTCGCGGATTTCCTCGACGAACTCCTCGACGTTGTTGTATTTGCGGTAGACGCTCATGAAGCGGACATAGGCCACCTGGTTCAGGCGGCGGAGTTGCTGACCGACGTACAAACCGATCTGCTCGCTGGTAACTTCGCGGTCGTGATTGCGGAGCAGCTCCTCCTCCACGCGGTCGGCCAACTCCTGCAATTGCGTGTCCGAGACGTCAAGCTTGTAACAGGCCCGCTCCGCACCGTGCAGGACCTTGTCCCGTTGATAGGGGACGCGGGTGCCGTCGGTCTTGACCACCGAAAGGCGGAGCTCGTCCTCGATTCGCTCCTTGGTAGTGAAGCGTCGGCCGCAGTCCAGGCACACGCGGCGGCGGCGCACAGCTTCCCCGCTTTCCGTAAGCCGCGAGTCGATCACCTTGTTTTTGCTGCTTTTGCAGGACGGGCAACGCATCGAAGTGAACCCTCGCGCATGGGCATCTCGATCGGTGCCGCCTCCTGTCCGGAGGCGCCCACGACATCTGGCCAAATATACAGGCTAACTGCACGACATGTCGCGTGTCAAATGAAGAAACCGGCCCAAAATATCCCAGAGTACTGAGGCCTCTGCCCATCCGGGGACGGCGAGCATGAGTCCCGGCCGCCGACCCATCCCGCCGCGAAATTCGCTCAGAGGGTAGACGCGCCCGCCTTGCGCCCGTATCTATCCCGCATGGCCCGATTGATGCGCAAACGAGTGAGCGGGATCAAAATCGTCGGCTTCTCGCTGGCGGGCGAGGAGACGGTGATCGTCGCACCGGAGCTGAACGTGTGCTTCGACTTCGGCCGGGCCCCACGCGAAATGGTCTCCATCGACAACGTGTGCCTGACCCACGGGCACATGGACCACGCCGCGGGGATCGCCTACTACTTCTCGCAGCGGGCATTCATCGGCAACGCCCCGGGACGGGTCATCGTTCACAAGAGCCTGGTGGATCCCATCCGTCGGCTGATGGGGGTTTGGGGGGAGATCGAGGGGCACGAGTCCCCGGGCTACATCGACGGCGTTGAGCACCTCCAGGATGTGGAGATCCGCCGCGGGCTGCTCGCCCGGCCATTCAACGTCAACCATAGCCCTGACTGCCTGGGTTTCTCCCTGATTGAAGTGAGACACAAGCTGAAGGCCGAGTTCGAGGGGAAGACCGGCCCACAGCTCGTCGCCCTGAAACGAGAGGGTGTACAGATCGAACGACGCATGGAGGTCCCCCTCCTCACCTACACCGGCGATACCGCCGTCGGGCGGTTTCTTGACCTGGAGTTCGTCCGCGACAGCCACCTTTTGATCATCGAGTGCACGTTTTTCGAAAAAGAGCATGTCCACCGCGCCCGAGCGGGGCGGCACCTGCACGTGGACGATCTGCCTGTGGTCCTGGAGGCGGTCCCCGAAGCCCAGATCATGTTGATTCATCTGACGCGACGCACGGACATCCGCTACGCAAAGCGCGTTCTTCAGCGCGTCGTACCTGCGAAGGACGTCGAGCGGATCAGCTTTCTGATGGATCGTCCGCCGCGGAGGGAAGGTGCCAGGCGGCTCGATGAAGCGCCGTCCGCAACGAAAGAGCCCGGCGCCACGGAGCCCCTCGTTCCGCCAAACCGGGAAGAAACATCACAGAAACATCTGGAATCGCCTTGACTTATCTCCCGATTGGTGTACATAGAATATTAACAGACGTGCACGACGCACGTCTGTGTTTTTGACCGAGCGGAGGTCATGACGTGTCGAAGTTTCTTCTACAAGCCGGTTTGCAGCACAAGCCTCAACGCGATGCGCGTTGGGGGCGATGCTGCAAGTATGCGCCGTCCGCCCTCGAAAAGGGGCTCCCAGGCGACGTACATGCGGATCACGTGCTGATCCGCGTCGGCATCGTGCCGAGTGCGTCCGGCACACTAGGCACAGGTCCTCCGTTGTAGCGTGATTGCCGCTATCAGGGCTATCCAAGCCCCGGAGGCCTGAGCTTCCGGGGCTTTTTCTTTGAATCGCCTGGACATCAGCCCGGAAGCATTCGCCGCAGCGGTCTGGCGCAAAGACCGGCGCTCGACCGTGCACACGAAGTCCGTCAACGTGCCAGTTGAGCGGATGCGCGATGAGTGTGCGCGGAATGCGAGAAGATGGCAAAGCGAAAACCTAATCATGCGATAAGGGAAAGGGGGCGCGGAAACGAAGAAACAAATCTACAGCAAATACAGGGTCTAACCGGTGTTGTCGCCGGCGGCGTGCATCGCATCTTCACGATTCGCTGATGTACGTTCCATGAACGGCATCGGAAACAATACCGATTGAGGTGAGATACCTCTGGACCGCCACGCGTCGGTAGCTCAACGGACAGAGCACCAATCCATGGACTTGGAGGTTGCAGGTTCGAAACCTGCCTGACGCCCCAAAATGGCAGAGCTTGCAAAGCTCGGGGTTCGATTCCCCTCTTTCGGCAGGACCGAGAGCTGGGACAAAAGTCCCACCCAACCGCGAGACCGGTGACGCGGTTCGGCCGGATCGACCGGTCGCGGTGGATGACGCTTCGAGAAGGAGTGTGGCATGGCTGCCGCGTTCGCCTCGGGCGGAATTCCGCCGCGACAGCGCGGGGGCGACCCTGCAACCGGGCGGATACCGGCAGGCCGCATGCGGCGACATTCAGTTCGCTCCGCGCGGGACACGGAATTGATCCCAAGCTGAGCGGATCAGCGATTCGTTTTCGGGTCTGTCTGAAGTCCGGTTCCGTCGTGGCCGCGGGGCCGACCGGCCGCACCGCCAGCCGGCTCGCAAAGTTTGAATGTTGGCCCGCCTTTCCGAGCAGGCGGCTGAACGTGCAGAGCAGGTCGAGCCGCCGCAAGGCGGTGAGACCTGCCGCACGAAAATGGTGAATGGCGAATGAAGAAGCCCGGCACACGGGGACCTCCTGTGTCGAATGAGAATGCAGTCCAGTGAAAGATGTGGAAAGGAGGTGGGCTGCGATGTTGTGTATTGTTCGTATACGTAAGTTCGAGCGTGGTTTGTGGTTCCGCCACGGTGACTTTGTGGGTTTGCTTGGCACGGGCAAGTACCGCTTCTGGAGCCGTCTGTGGAGCGACGTGTGGGACGAGATCCGGATCGTCAACACCCTGGCGACGCGGTTCGAGCACCCGTTGCTCGACGTCCTGATCAAGGATGAGCATTTGTGGGACGCGCTGCAGATCGTCGACCTGACGGACAACGAGCGCGCCTTGATTTGGAAGGATGGCCGACTGGCCTACATCGTCGGCCCCGGTCGACATGCGTTCTGGCGTGAGCCGGCCGAGATCCGTGTTGAGACGTTTGACGTGAACGAATTCCGTTTCACGCACGATAAGATCGAGGCCGTCGCGGCTCACCCCGAGGCGTCCAAGCACTTCATCGGCTTGGAGGTCGAGGCGCATGAGGACGCCCTGCTCTTCCGCAACGGCGAGCTGGCCGACAAGTTGGGTCAGGGCAAGTACCTGTTCTGGAAAGGTGCGGGCCGAATCACGTGGAAGGCAGTTGACCGGCGTGAGCAGGTGGCTGACGTCGCCGGCCAGGAGATCATGACCAACGATAAGGTCACCTTGCGTGTCAACTTGATCGTCACGCACCAGGTGATCGACCCGGTCAAGGCCGTCACCGTAGTCAGTGATTACGTGCAGGCTTTGTACCGCGAAGCCCAGCTCGTTTTGCGGGCGGCCGTCGGTACCCGTGCGCTGGACGCGTTGCTGTCCGACAAGGAAGCCGTTGGTTCCGAAGTCCGCGATGCCCTGACGAAGCGGGCGGGTGAATTCGGTCTGGTCATCCGCAGCGTCGGTCTGCGTGACATCATCCTGCCGGGCGACATGAAGGCGATTTTGAATGAGGTCATCGCGGCCGAGAAGCAGGCTCAGGCCAACTTGATCAAGCGGCGTGAGGAGACCGCCGCGGCCCGCAGCCAGGCCAACACCGCTCGATTGCTGGCGGAGAACCCGACGTTGGCTCGGATCAAGGAGCTTGAGATGTTGCAGGAAGTGTTGGCCGGCACCAAGGCGACCTTCGTGCTCGGCCCCACGGACATCGCGGACCAGGTCCGCGGCCTGATCACGAAAGGAGCAAACTATGATGCTTAAGAACAAGTTCGCCGCGAAGACGGCGAAGACCTGAGTGGCGCCCACCCGCGATGGCGGGTGGGCGTTCTTTTGGAATGGCGAATGCTGAATAGCGAATGAAGAATGATAGGTCGCAAAGGGGTGCAGAAGCGCAGGTGGATTCGCCGCGTGCGGAAAGAGCTGTCGCGCCAAAAGGCCGTGCGCCTCTATGCGCTGCTTCTCCGAGCCGGAAGCTCAAGCGACCGGTAGCCGGTCCGGGAATCGGCGGACAACAGCAGAAGCCGGGTTAGCGGACGCATCAGGTTATTGAATCACATCTCCAATGGCCTCGATCGATGGGCGGGAAACCTATTCTGGGACGTACGAACAAGGGCCGCTCCGCTTTGTAGACTACGTTCGCAGTGAGTGCCTAGCATCGGTAGACAACATTCGGAGGGGCAAGGCATGGACGATGAGCTGAGGTTCCTCTACCCGTACAAGTACATCGGCATCGCGGCCGACCTGTACGAAGCACTGCGCGATTCACATGAGAACGAATGGCGGCGGGAACCTGTTCGCCGCGAGGCTCTGGAGCTTGTCGAGCTCAAGGTCGGTGACGCAGTACTCCCTGCACGGACGCGGGACGTCGGACCGGACTCCTTCGGTCTCGTCAGCAAACATGCGATCGATCCTTTCACCGCCGTCGGCATCCGGTTCGCTTTCACGAATGATGAGTGGAACAAAGCCGAGGTCATGCACTGTACGCCGATCCTCGGCGGCTACAAGATCGGCTTGAAGCTGGTTTAGCAGATCCTCCCATTCGGAAGAGCGCGTTAAAGACGCCTCCCTCGCCGGCAACATCCTTCGTACAACTCTACGTTGAGTATCGCGGGCCTCTGTGCCGGCGGATGCGACTTCCCTTTGGCGATGCGTTACCGGGCTGGTGCGAGAACGAACTCCCGCACGGGCGCCGGCATGTTGAGGACGTACCCCACAGACCTATTCCAAATCGAACAGCGAATTATCGTCCGCCTGGCCGAACCAGCCGATGCCCAGTCGCTCGGGATCACCCGTGTACAGGCCGCTGGCCCAGGTATAGGTTCGGCGGTGGGCGTCGACGTGGCCGTCACACCAAGCCACGTTCGCCAGGCCCCGGTGGCGAAAGTGAATCGACGGGTCCATGCGATATTCCGGATAGCGTGGGTGAAAGCGGGGCTCGGCGAAGCTGTACTCGACAATGGTGCTGCGGGCAAACGCAGCGTCGGCGAACATCAGCGTGTCGCCGGGGCGCTTGATGCGGTCGGCCACCGTCCCCGCCCTGTCGGTCACCACGACCCACGCACCGTACTCGTTCATTTCCCCCTGGACCCCAATGTACGCGTTATTGTAGCCGTACCCACCGCAACCGCGCTCGAAGCCTCCGACCAGGTCCGCAGTGTCAAAGGAGAGGCACCGGCGAATCGCGCCTTCCGGGCCGAGGTACGGCACCAGCGGCCCGCGAGAGGAATCAAAGGCCTCGCTGACGTCGTCGCGCGTCCCGTGCCAGCGATGGAGGTTTTTGAGAAACCGCGCCGCCCCGGGGCAATACAGACCGCGCGAGTCGTTGGTATAATACATGTTGGCCAACAGAACTTGCCGGATGTTCGATTTGCAGGCCGTCCCCTTGGCCTGCTCCCGCGCTGAGGCCAGACTCGGAATCAGCATCGCCAACAGCAGCGCTATGATCGCCACCACGACGAGCAGCTCGATGAGCGTGAACGCGCCTGACGCATGCGCGGAGCACGCGCGGCACGTTGGCCGCCATGCCAGCATTCGCCCGCGTCGGGCCTGGGCATGCGATGGGCGCCTTGAATCACGAGGCGAAGGGAAGATGCCCTTCGTGACGGTTGTTTTTCTCTTTGGTACGCTCACCAAGTGCCACCTTGTGTCACGACGGCCCGGTCAGAACATTCACAAACGCCGGCACATCGTTCAGGTCAACCCACTCGTCGTGGTTGTGATCCAATCTGCCGCACGGATCCAGGGGCTGAGCGGGCTGGTCGAAACAGCGCTGCAGTCCGGCCGCATCCGCCAAGTCGTGATCCCCGTCCATGTCGTAGTCGCCGGCGACGTCGGCCACCGCATCGATCTCCGTGCTGATCTCACCGAAGGGGCCGGCAACGTAATCCACGGCGGTGGTGATGCGAACGAAGTCGATGCCCTCCAACTCCGCGGGCGCGCCGGTCTCGGGATCGACGGCCCAGGCGATGTCGAATGCATCACCGCCGCCGGAACCGGGTGAGACGCCCACCGTGAACGGATCATCCGGCAGCACATAAAAGTGTTCCGGCGGCATGTCGGGCTCTTCCGCCTGACTGTCCGCGTCGATATCGCCCAGCTTCAAAACCGGCATGTAATCGACATAGCCGTGGATGCCCTCCTCCGTTGCATCCTCGCCATTGGGATTCACGAGAATGGTCACGTTGAAGGGATCCTCGGGCAACAGAAAGCCTTCCGAAGTCCATTCGCCTTGCCGGCCGTAGGGAATCCACGTCTCATCGGCCACAGGCGGAAACGGCGGGTACGTTGGATCAGCTAGATGGTCGTCCCAGGTCTGCAGCGTGTATTGAG
>CP070718.1:621472-625040 GCA_020350565.1 Phycisphaerales bacterium | reverse complement strand
GGTCATCCTCCTTCGCTGCTATCGACCGGATTGCGCTCGGCGAGCATCGTTCGGATGACTCGGCAGCGCGTGGCTACTTCCATCATGTCTCTTGGGCGTTTCTTTGATTCTCTCTGGCAGCAGTCGGCGATGAACCTCTGCAAGGTTTTGGGGTACTGATCAAGGCTCGGGCGGGTCTGGTCCTGGTACTTGATGCTTTGGGGCTTGCCGGCGCGTAGCGTGAGGTTTTCGTTGAGCCGGGTATCGATGGGCTTTCCGGTTAAAACGTGGTGCATGGTTGCGCCAAAGCCGAAGACATCGGTCCGGCCATTGAGCGGCAGGCAATCCACCTGCTCGGGAGCGATATAGTCGATCGTCCCCTGTACGCGGCTTTTGGCCGTATCCATGGGTGTACTCTGTCCGAAATCGATAAGCTTCACCTTCCCGTCTTCGAGGACGAGGATGTTTTCCGGTTTCACGTCGGCATGAACGAAACCGCCCTCGTGCATGGCGTGCAGACCATGAGCCACGTACTCCATGAGCGTGAGAAGCCGGATCGGGTGTTCCTTGGCGATCAGCTCGGACAGGGCCGTACCGTCAACATATTCCATAAAAAGAACGGCCGCCTTGACCCGAAAGAGTCTGCGTATGAAGTGTAGTTCGTAGCTCTTTCGCACAGATGGATGATCGAGCGTGGAACCGCACGCGTGCTCGTTCTTGACCTCGTCAAGGAAGCGTGAGTCCTTCGAGGAGCGAACCTTCACACATTTGACGGTGTGAATCTCACCGGTCTGTCTGCACCTGGCCTTGTACAGGATGCTGCCCGCGCCTGTGCCGATCCTGGACAGAACACGATACTTCGGAACTGCTTCATTGAAGTTCATGCCCAGCCCCACAAGCTCTTGATCGAGTCGTGCGCCTCGGCAGAGAATGCACGCCTTAGCTGTCCGTTGAAAAAGGGGACAGGCACCTCGCCGGACGTCGTTTTCACGGGTGCGATTGGGCCTACGCTCGGAGCCAGTCCCCTTTTTCAACAGACTCTTAGCGCTGGCACCTCTCCTGCGAATCGCTGCTGTTTCGGGTGGATCATCCCCCCGGCCCAGATAAATAGTATATCACATGCCTTCTTTGATGCCGGTCAGCAAATATCAGTTTTTGCGTTTTTTGGGGCAGCCAAACGACCGTGCGCAATCCGGCGCCACTGATCCGAGCCCCAAGCGCCAGCGCGCGGGCCGACTTCCGGTCGCTTGAGCTCCCGGCTCGGAGAAGCGGCGCGTGGTGGCGCGCGGTGGTTCAGGTGCCGGATTTCTGCAGTTTCGGCTGAGGCTTTGGTATGTGGGCGGTGGCCTTTTGCAGGGCCTGTTCCAAGTCTGCGATGATTTCGTCGACGTTTTCGATGCCGACGGAGACACGAACCAGGCCGTCGGTGATCTTGGCGCGTACGCGTGCCTCGCGGCCCATGCTGGCGTGGGTCATGCTGGCGGGATGCTGAATGAGGGTTTCAACACCGCCGAGGCTGACGGCCAGCGTGCAGAGCTTGACCGAATCCATCATGCCGCGTCCGGCCTCGAGCCCGCCCTTCAATTCAAAGCTCACGATTCCGCCGCCGCAAGACATCTGCTTGCAAGCAAGCTCGTATTGCGGATGACTCTTGAGCATTGGATAACGAACCCATTCCACCTCGCTCCGGCTTTCGAGCCACTGCGCAACCTTCATCGCGTTTTCGTGGTGCCGTTCCATCCGCAGGGCGAGGGTCTTCAGACCGCGATGCACGAGGAACGCCTCGAACGGGGGAAGAACACCACCCAGGTGGTTCAGTGCTTTGCGCATCTGGGTGTAATGCTTCTGCTCCTTGGGCACGATCACGCCGCCCACGACGTCGGCATGGCCGTTCAGGAATTTGGTGAGACTGTGGACGACGACGTCGACGCCCCACTTCATCGGCTGCTGACAGATCGGGCTCATGAACGTGTTGTCCACAACGACGAGGGCGCCGCGTTCGTGGGCCATTTTGCAGATGGCTTCCATGTCCGCGATCGCGAGCGTCGGGTTGCCGGGCGTTTCAATGAACACAACGCGTGTGTTGGGCTTGAAGGCGGCCTCGACCTCATCGAGGCTGGACGTGTCCACGATGGTCTGCTCGATGCCGAATCGCGGCAGATACGTCTCGACCAGCGTGCACGTTGGGCCGTAGACGGCCTCGCTACAAATGATGTGATCGCCGCTTTGCAGCAGGGTCACAAGGGTCGTATGAATGGCGGCCATGCCGCTTCCGCATGCTAGCCCGCGGTATCCGCCCTCCAGCTCGGCCATTGCGGTTTCGAGCGCCTCGACCGTGGGATTGCCCATGCGACTGTAGATGTACCCAGGCTTGTCGCCGGCAAAGAGCGCCGCCCCATGTGCTGCGTTCTTGAAGGCAAACGTCGAGACCTGGTAAATCGGGGGGACGACAGGAAGGTGCTCATACCGCGCAGCACCCGCGTGAACCACCTTCGTCTCCGGTGAAGCGTGATCGTGATCGCTCATAACACTCCCCTATGAGGTTAAAGCTCCGACCGCCTTCGGCTCTGGGTGTCCGTTGAAAAAGGGGACAGGCACCTCGCCGGACGGCGTTTTCACGAGCGCGAGGGGCCTTACACGCGGAGCCAGTCCCCTTTTTCAACGGACTCCTAAGGTTTCCTCGGGTTCCATCACCCGGACCACGCGGGACGCAACAAGACCAAAAAGACAATGGACTCCGAATACACCCTAAGCAAGATTCGTGCCGCCTGCATGACAATCTGCAACCACGTCCCAACTCAGCGGGGCGGGGCGAGCTTGAACTCGAGGCAGCCTTCTTACACTACAACTGCAGGCGGCCTGCCCCTCTACCCACATCCAATGGTATCCTAGGCGAGCATCAGTGCCAACCGGCACCGTTGGGGGGCGGGTGAGCAGCCAAACAGCGGGCGGAACTCGCTGAGGAGGAGGATGAATCACCACCGGCGGGCATACGGCCGCCTCGGCGCGGTTCGGCCGGGCTTATGAGAGCGGCTCTTCTCTGAAGACGTTGTATCGAACGGTGACCGGATGGCCGCTGTTAAGCCGACCCAGTTGATCCTCCGTCAGGAACGTGCCCGAGACGTCGAGTTCCTGGGGCTGAAAATAGCGTGACTGTGGCACGTAACGGACGTGGAATTCGTCACCGACTTTGAGCCGCCTGATGCGAGTCGCGCCGTCGAGCTTGATCTGTGTGCTGACCGTCACCTGATCATTCTGCAGCTCGATAAATCGTTTAAACACCAGCGGCATCTTCTTCGCACCGAGCATAAGCAATCGACGGATGAGTCCTTTGGCCCGGTAGGCCAGCCCGGTGTGCCAGCCGACAGCCAAGATCCAGAGGCGGAACAGGAAAAACTTGATCGGCGTGAAGCGTTTGGTAACCACGCGCTGGGTCGCACCTTCGACGACCAACTCGTCATCCGACACGGATACCTGGCGGTCCTTGTCGATCCATTGACTCGTTGCGACCTGGCCGCTCTCCAAATCCACCAGCAAACCGGCATCGTTGCAGACGAGCTTACCCGTGTCGTTGTCAAAGACCTTGAGT
>CP070718.1:617809-621372 GCA_020350565.1 Phycisphaerales bacterium | reverse complement strand
CACTCGAATACACCAGCGGCGGGCGAAGTCGCTCGGGATCGGCCGCGTCCATGACCGCATGGATTGCGGTCGGCTGCACCGTCTCATCCGGCTTCTCCGTGTGCTCGGGCGCCGCAGCAGATTGCACCGCGACGAGCCTGGCCCGTGGTCGTGCATTGCGTTTTGCGGCGTGCTCCGCCGACTCCAGCAGGACGACGGCCGCCCCTTCTCCCAGCACGACGCCTGATGGTGTCGCGCCGAAAGGCTCGATCCGGTCGATGTCTCCGCCGCGCGGGCACAGCAGACCAAGATGCTCGAAAATCTGCGCCACGACCAGATGAAATTCCTCGGCCGCAGCGACCAGCGCCATGTCGCACCGCCCGCAGCGGATCATCTCCATCGCCAGCAGCAGACATTCAAAGCCCACATCGCGGTTACCCAGGAACGTCTGGCAGCTTCCGGTGATGCCGAGGCTCATCGACAGGTGACTGCTGGCAGCGTTGGGCACGCCTTCGCCGAAAAGCAGCGGGCTGGCGCCGGGCACGCCCTTGGCGACGATCGGGTGGTAGTAATCGAACACGAATCCGGGTGCTCCGATCATCGCACCGCACAAGACGGCCGCCCGGTGCCCGAGCTTTTCGTCCGGGTTCAGCCCGGCGTCCTGAACGGCCATTCGTCCCGCGGCAGCGGCCATCTGCGCATGCCGACTCATGCGACGGACGGTTCCGCCGTCCAGCCACTCGTCGGGTTCGAAGCCCTTGACAAGTGCCAGGCGCCTGGCATTGGTGTCGCTCAGTGCATATCCGTGATCATCAGCAATTGCGCATCGCCCGGTGCAAAGGGCGTCGAAGAACTCTGCGCCTCCGATCCCCAGCGGCGAAATGATGCCCGTCCCGGTGATGACGACCTCAACACCCATCGCCGCCTCCGAGGATCAGGCTGGCGTTGCAGCCGCCGAATCCGAACGAGTTGGTCATGGCCACGTTCACCTGCATCTTACGCGGCCCGTCGAGCACCAGATCGAGGTCCGGCATTTCCGGGTCGACCTTCTCCGTATTGAGCGTCGCGGGTACGCAGTTGTGCATGATGCTCAAAGCGGTGAGTACGGTCTCGACGCCGCCGGCGCCGCCCAGCGTATGGCCCATGTAAGACTTGACCGCGGTCACGGGGATGTCACGAAGTCGCTCGCCGAACACGTTGCGCATCGCACGGTACTCGGAGATGTCGTTGTCCGGCGTGGCGGTGCCGTGGGCGTTGACATGGTCGATGTCCTCGGGCGAGAGGCCGGCGCTATCGAGCGCAAGTCTCATGGCCAACGCAGCGCCGGCCCCATCCGGAATCGGCCGCGTAAGATGGTAGGCGTCGGAGGTCTCGCCATAGCCGAGGATCGTGGCCAAAGCCTTGGCACCACGCGCTCTCGCAGAAGAGAGACGCTCGAGGACCACCAGCCCGTATCCTTCACCGACCTTCAATCCTCTGCGGTCGCGGTCAAAGGGGCGGATCGCACCGGGGTCGACGAGCATCAGCGAGTTGAAGCCCGCGTAGGTATAGTCGCTGATGGGGTCGTATCCGCCGGCCAACGCCACGTCGAAGCGGCCGGACTGCAACAACGTGGCACCGAGTCCGATGCCGCTCAGCCCTGAAGCGCAGGCTGTCGTCGGCGTTGATCCCAGGCCGCTGAATTGAAACTCATCCAGCAGAGGCCGCAAAACGGAGCCGGCGTTCCAGGCCCGCAGACGGTTGTATCGCGCCCGCGGGGCTCCGCGCTCGTTGTAGGAGTGGACAAAAGGTCTAGCCGAGATCATCCCGCCGAGTGTGGTCCCGATCATCATCGCGCGGCGGCGCGCAGGGTACGGATTCTCGGCGAGCAGACCGGCCTGGCCCATTGCCTCTCTGATGCAATGGATCAGGTAACGGACCGCGCGTTCGCCACGGATCGTCGGCTTGAGATGTCGTGGAGGCGGGTCGGCCAGGTCGGGGGCCACGCCGCCCCCCTTGTCCGCGGCGCCCGCGAAGTTGATGCCGGGGAGCGGCGCGATCCCGCTGCGACGCGTCAACACGGCGGACCAGTTGGATGGGACATCCTGGCCCAGCGCGGTGATCAAGCCCATGCCGGTAATAACGATGGGTTCCCTTTGCGGTGCGCTTGAACTGAGCGTCACGGTATCGTTCTTCGCTCCGTATGGAGTCGGTGGGGCAGTCGCGCCGAATGGCCCTCGATGATGGATCAAAGAGGGCGAGTGGACGGGATTAAGCTCCGTTCGTCCCGTATCCCCAAGCCGCGTGATGTCTTACAGAAGTTCGCTTCTCCGCAAGGCTGCGGTTTCCAGTTCGTGGCGGAGTGTAGTGCAAGGCGCGCGGCAGGGTCAAGGTGACGACATGCCGGCCGCCCGAGCCATGTGCACGGCCGAAAACAGATGAATCGCGCCCACGGTCCGTGCGGGACCGTGGGAAACCGTCGACCGCGCACAGCGCTCTGCAAATGTCGACCGTCTGCGTTCTGGGAAGGATGCTGCGGTTGGGGCGCGCTCTATGACGCCTCAGCAGAGCGCGGCATACGTCATCACGGTGAAGAACACGATCTTAGCTTTGCGGCGGAAAAACCAGTAGATGACGGAAGCGTACATCTTCTTTCCCCCGTTTCCTCCGGTTCTCTCCCTCCAGCCGCAGAGCTATGGGGCATGGATGATTCCAACGATGCCCCAACGCATCGACCCCGATAATAGCCGTTTTGGGCAGCGCAGTGCAAGCTTGGGCGATCGAATCTGAAACGACGCAGAGTCTTCCGGTCCTACCTCCGCGATGTTCCGACGCAACATCGTCGTTGATGCTCTCGGACAAGGGACGAATCACGTCGACGCGACCTGCAGGCGAGGCCTTGGGGATGCTCTTCTGGCTCTTCATACGTGCACCATCGCGTAACGGCCGGGCGCCGTGGCCTTGAGTCCGAAAAACGATGGCCGGGCATGGAATGCGGTGGGGCCGGCGCGGCGTCCCCATGGGAGCGGGGTCCCCCCAATCCGTACGACGGAGGGCTTCAAGCAGCACTGCCCAACCGCGCCGGTGCATCCCGTTCTGGATGGCATCTTCTGACCTGTCGGACCGCGCGCGAGGGGCTTCGACAGCCCCCCGATCGGCCGGGCGAGCGGGCGATTCGCCGCATATTCGCCGCTTCTTTGGAGAGGCACTCCGCGGCTCCCACATGGCCCGCTTGGGCTTGACCGCCCCGGTCGGTGGGTCTATGCTGCGCACACTCTGTGGCGTTCGCAGCGAATCAGGCTCGCGTAAGGCATGGGCACTCGTATTCTCCGGCGCCCTGCCGATACGCTTCAGTAGCTTGCGACCAACGGGCAGGTAGCTCAGTTGGTAGAGCAACGGACTGAAAATCCGTGTGTCGGCGGTTCAAATCCGCCTCTGCCCAGTTGTGCTAAAGCCTCGTGAGAAGGGTCTTTTGGCCGGTTTTCACGGGGTTTTTTATGCGCGGTGGACTCTTGCCCTGTCCCTGTCTTGCGTCCACTGGCGCCTACCGAAATCGCCCCGCGCTGCTCATTTTGCGCCAAGTAATCCGCCGAGTTCTGAGCTGT
>CP070718.1:615162-617709 GCA_020350565.1 Phycisphaerales bacterium | reverse complement strand
GAACGCATGCGTGTCGAACTCCTCGAACAACACTTCCGGATCCGCGTTGAGTTCGTTTCGCACCTGCTCGCGCAGCAGCGAGTAGTGCATCGGAGGAGCCTCGAAATGGAGCTTCCCCAGGAGATCGACGAACTCGGCAGGGAGTATGTTCGGATAACTGGCAAAAGCCTGGCCGATCTTCGCGATCATTCCCCGCGCGTAAGCCATGCCGCCGAGCAGTTGCAGGGCCGCCTTCAGGTGCGTCTCGTTCAGCTCTCTTTCGCGCGCATCCTTGGATGCGTAGCTGAATCGGATCCAGTAGACGAAATAGGCGACGGCGATCTTGGCCTGTACGCTGCTCAACGCCCAGAAGCGGGCCAACCGCGATACCGGCACGGGCTTGTGCGACAGCTTCCCGACGAGCTCTTGCAGCGCGGCCCGCGCGCCGGTGTCGGCCCGGTTTGCCTCTTCGGGCAGATCCGCCAGCAGTTCCTGAATGTTACTCGTCACTGGAATCCTCCTTCACAACGCGTTCCTCATTCAGCGACGAAACAAATAGTCGCATGGACTGATCCAGGATTGCCAACGTGTCCTCCTGGTTCGGCGATTCGTCGCCCGACCAGAACGCAAGCACCCCCAGATACAACGTCCAATACAGATGCATGACCACAAATGAAGGCTGGGTGTTCGGGCCGCTGTTGGCGATCAAGTCGGCCACGGTCTCCAGGTGCTCGGAACGGATGCGGTTGCCTTCGCACGAACCGTTCGAGGCGAAGGGGCTCATGCCGACCTCGATGATGGGGGCGACCGCGGTGCGGTAGGGGGCCAGCATTCGCAGACCGGCCATCGCATGGGCAAAGAGCAGCTCGGCGAGATCCTCCTCGCCGTGGCGCTTGGCCAGGAAGTCGGTCTTGGCCTCATCGAGTGCCTCGGCCAGGAGCGTTGTTCCCAGCTCTTCCTTGCTAGGGAAATAGTTGAAGAGGGTTCCGGCCGCGATACCGGCGAGGGACGCGATGTCCCGGGTGGTTGTTTGCTCGAAGCCCTTTTCAAGAAAGAGCTTACGGGCCGTTTCGAGGATCCGTGTCCTCGTTTCCTGCTTGGCTTTGGCGGTGATCCTCATAGCGAACGCTGCCTAATATGAGCGTGTTCATAATAAGTATAAGCCATGGTTGGCATGCAGTCAAGGAGAAAAATGAGCGCGCTCACAAAATTTCGCCCTCCTGTGATTTGCGGCGTGGTCCTTGTGGTGGGAGCAAAGGATGCGGTCTTTTCAGCAACCAATCCTTGTCGGGCCGCGGGCGGTTGCGGAGTTGAGGCGATTTGTCCCCCCCCGGGTGACTGGGCGATGTGCCATGAAAGTGCGGGTACCGGGCCGCGCGCCGCGTGGGCAGGTGAGGACGCACTTGTGGCGACGCGCGGGAATACTGGAACGAGGGCCGGTGGGCTTGCAGGACCGCAGGCTTATGAAGCTTATTCATCCGAAAGAGGCGGCTCAAAACGTGGGAAGATCGTGACTTCGGCAGGCCTATGCCTATACTAAAAGTCGTCACTTCCACGACCCAGTCTTTTTGCCAGGAGGAGAGCCATGAACGCCGCAATGTTGTTCTCCGGCAGCGGGCCGATCGTCATCCTGACCAGTCACGAAGGATTGGAGGACGAGGACTTGCTCGAGCGTCTTGCCGTGAAGGGTATCAGGCGGTTCATTGCCTTTCCGGTGCCCTTGGACGTGGCCAAAGAGAGGTACGGGACCCATTTCGAGATTGTCTGCCGCGACCTGCACGAGACCGACGACCTGCGCGTCCTCGATTTCAACGGGCAGCGCGCCATGGAACTCTTGCCGTTCAGCAGCCTGGGCGAGCCGATCTTCCACGAGGGCTAGGGCTGCGCGTTGCCGAAGGACTGTACGGCTTCTCGTGGGCGTGTGGGCGGCGCGGGTGTCAAGCGGTGCGCGAGCGGCGTGCCCCGTTGGCGTCGAAGCTATGGTGCTTCGGCCCGCGCTGCGGCTGTTCTCAGATGAGACAGGTTTTGAAGAGTGGAGCTTGAGTCGGCGAGCGACGAGCTGAGGACGCCGAAAGCGACAAAGACAGCGATCCAGCCGATGAGAGCCACGCCGCTGCTGAGCAGACCGGTGAAGACCCATCCCCAGCCGCGGAGGAGCCGGCCGGCACGATGAGCGCGGATGAGTCGGACGGTGCTGGCCAGGCCGAATCCCAGACCCGCCACTTGAGACACCACGGGCACGATGGCAGTCAAGCCGCAGACGGCCGAGACCACCGCGCACGCGTCCGTGCTCCCGATCGCTCCGGCGGCAGGAACGAGTGCCCCCCTGCTGCAAGGACTGTTATCGCGTTCCTCAATCGGTCTGGCGACCGGGATCGCATCGACCGGCACAGGCAGAAGCGACGGCTGAGCAGGCGCATCTGCGGATTGATGGTCCATGTTCGATGGCCCGGTCTTCTGGAATCGAATGGGATTGATCGAAGTGCCCATCGCTGTCTTTCCCCCTGGTCGTGCCGCCGTGGATCGCCCTTGAATTACGAGTTCAAGCGGCGTATCCAATGGATCACG
>CP070718.1:611868-615062 GCA_020350565.1 Phycisphaerales bacterium | reverse complement strand
CGCAACGAACTCGCTTCACCTGCTTCTGGGGCGAGAAAGGACTCTCGACCCAGCAACATGGGGAGCTTATCTGTCAGATCAATTGCAATCGTCCGGCTCATGCCGCCCGGCGCGCCGGCATCTTCAACGATGACCTCCCACTCGCCTTCCGCGCTCAGACGCTCAATCTTCATCGGCTGCCAGTGAACACCGGCCTGGGCGGCAGCATACGTGGTCTGCGAATAGGGATACTCAATCCACCCCGTCAGAAAGAGATACACGTCGCGGTTCGGATCGAGGTTCTGCAGCCTGCCGCCGAAATCCAGGACCAGCGAATGCTCTCTGCAGAATCCGACAAATCGGCGATCGAATTCCGGCTGATACGCGTAACGGCGGTCCGCGTGCTCGAGGCGGTCAATGTCGATTCCCCCATTCGGGCCGAACGCCTCGACCGGAAAGACAGGATCAGCCGGACACAGCAGCTTTTGGGACGGCGGCGGCCCCGTAATGGTCAACCGCTCATCCGGATAGATATCCAGACCGCAGGGATGGTCGACCGCAATCAGCTCCAGTCGGTCTATATAGGCCACCTCCTCCATCGGCTCGCAGATGCGAAGCTCGTAGACGCCGTCTTTCGCCTTCAGCTTATCCGGCGCGATGCGAACCAGTTCGCGTGCCTGCGGCTGCGCGTACTCTCCCGGCGCCACGTAATAACCCAAGCCTCCCACACCCGCGAAATCGCCAATGAAGCCAAAGTGCTTGCCGTCCCAAGCGAACAGCACCGGGCAACTGGAGACCCGACGTTCCATCTCTTTGATGCGGTGATGAGCCCGCAACGCGAGGTCGATCTCGCACTGCGTGACGCCGTCCGGCCAGACGAGTCTCAAATAGTCGATTTTCGCTGCGCCGTTCAGACCGAAGACAAGCGGCATCTGCGATTGGCTCAATCCTCCGGAGATACCCGTATACGTCATCGTCTGCCCATGCAGACCGCAACGCACCTCCAGGCGCGTGCCAAAGCCGCTGGTCGGACTGCGCGTGCGGCCGTCATCGCCGCGCTCGCCCGTGGGGGTGATGCGCACCCAGTTGCCGGACGGCGTCAGCACCGTAGGCGTGAGGGTCAGAGACCCGCCGTCGTTCTGCGACATGCAGATCAAGTCGGGCACGCCGTCTTCCGTCAGATCCGCCAACTCCACGGCAACGGCCGTGTCCAATGTCGACTCAGGCCAAAAGCCGGTCCGCGGAACGAAATGGCCCGATCCATCATTGAGAAGAAGATGCCCCACCGTTCCAAACAAAGCGATGTCGAGGTCGCCGTCCAGGTCAATGTCAGCTACGCGGGTCCCACGGATCTCTCCCCATGTATGGATGGCCGCGAGGCACCCATCGAACTGCTCGCTGCGAATCAGTTCGCCGGTCGCATCGGAAAGGAGAAGGCCGCCGCGCGTGCCAGGACCGGAATGGATGAGCAGGTCCGGCCTTGCGTCACCATTGAAATCCTGCAAGGTGCCGCCCCATCGACCCACAACAGCTTCGCCATTGATCCCCTCTTCGTGGTACGTGCCGAGGCGATCATTGAAGAAAACATCAGCCGCACCATCAATGTTAAACACGACGAGGTCAGTATCCCGATCACCGTCAATGTCCGCCGGCGCAATCATGTAACTCTGGGAATCGGGGCATTGCACTCCGCCGGTCTCGGCGATGTCCGTGAACGTTCCGTCGCCGTTGTTGTTCAGCAACTGGTTGGCGAAGGTCGTGCGGACTCGCTGACCTGCCGATGTACTGCCGTTGCACACGTAGATGTCCAGGTCCGAGTCGTGGTCGGCGTCGAGGAAGACTGCGGAATGGGTTACCACAGCCGGACCGGCCGTTTGGGTCACCGAGGTCACATCTGCAAATGTTCCGTCACCGTTGCCGCGAAACAGGTGATTCGGTCCCTCGCAGCTTACGTACAGGTCGACATTGTTGTCGTTGTCGTAATCACCGAACGAGCAGGCCCTGGGGCGGCCGCTCACGGACAGACCCGCCCTTTCAGTCGCATCAACAAAGGACTGACCGGGGCCGCGGAGCAGAAGCTTCACCTTCGGCAGAGCAGGACCTGCAATCGCGAGATCGACGTGTCCGTCGCCGTTCACATCGCCCATGGCGAATCCGCCGGCGAAAGAGAACACGAGCTCATTGGGGTCCATTTTTCCGGCCGCAACTCCCAAGCCTTTCAGTAAGGTTTGAGTCCGTCCGGTGGTGAGTTCACCACCGGCAACGCTCGCCCTCAAGGCGCTCGGCATGGGCTCAACGACCGCCAGCGGACCCATCTGCTGGTACTGAGGAATGACCAGCGTCTCGCACAAAGGGCTCTCACGTAATCGGACGAACTTCTCCTGAAGCGCCTGCGCTTCCTCCTCCTTCCCTTCCTGGAAGGCGATACGCATCAAATCGTAGTAGGCACTGGCCAGCCCGGGGTTCTCATTGATGGCCCGCAGGAGATCCTCTCTGGCCGGTCGGCCCAAGTGGGTCTTGCTGCGCGCGAGCAGATACCAAGAGCATGCATCGTGGGGCCGCAGCCTGGCCACACGTTCCAGCAGAGGAATGGCCTGCTCGTCCTGACCGCGGTACTGATAGGTGATCGCCCGGAAGTACAGGGCGCGTGCATGCTCCGGGGCCTTAAGAATGACTTCATCGAGCAGCGCTTCGGCACGTTCCAGATCGCCCTTCGCGTTCCGGTTATACAAGGCGATGGCCAAGTTAACCCGGGCGCGAATCGAGGAAGGCGCGAGCTGATAGGCCTGTTCAAAAGCCTCGACAGCGGCGGCGTAGTCGTACCGTCCCATGAGGGCGACGCCGCGGTTGGTATGTTGTACGACAGGGTCGAGTAGGCGCCGACGGCTGTCGGCCGCGCTCGTCACTTCATGGGAGGATGCGGCACACGAGACGGTCAGAAGGGCGGCCAAGGACATCTCGACCACAAGTCCGATGCACCGAGCGGCAACCGTCGAACCCATGAGTCCTCTCCCAATCGATCCCATGCCGGGCACCACACGAATTGCCCACACGACCGCGGCGCACAATTGACATGCGGACTCTACGCTTGGGGGGCCGCTGTCGAGCCGCTTACCCGAAGGCTTTGCCGGCAAGGCGGTGCCCGGTGAGCCGAGGTATACACGAATCGAGCCTGCCGTGAAACGATCCGCTGCGTGTGGCAGGGCCGAGCCGGT
>CP070718.1:607669-611768 GCA_020350565.1 Phycisphaerales bacterium | reverse complement strand
ATTCTGCTGGAGCATACCCAGGGCGCGGTTCAGCGGAATGGGCGCATTTGGATGGATTTCCATCCCCTGTCCGATTCTGCGCTTGCCATCCCGTATCCCTTCGAGTCGGCCTCGGAGAGACCTTCGCAGGAAGAGGATGCTGCGAGCCGTGTGCCCGCCCGAACACGTGAATACATCCTCGGTGAGCTGACTTGGCCGGAAGCAGAGGCACGGTTCAGAAAGGTGGATGTCGCACTCCTGCCGGTAGGAGCCATAGAGCAGCACGGCCCACACCTACCTTTAGACACCGACGCCTTCGACGCCCAGTACCTGGCGGAACAGGTCGCGGCCGCCTGCTCCGACCCCAAGCCGTTCGTTCTGCCGCTCGTGCCTTACGGCGTGTCCTACCACCACGATGACTTCAGCGGCACGATCAGCATCGGCAATCAGACACTCTCCCAACTGGTCTATGAGATCGGCATGAGCATCGCTCGGAACGGCATCGCCAAACTCGTGATCATCAACGCACACGGCGGCAACTCCGCCAGCCTTCACTTCGCCGCTCAAATGATCAACCGCGATTCAAGGATCTTCACATGTGTCGATTCGGGCGAAACCAGTGATACGGACATCGACGCGATGACGACGACACCGGGCGATGTCCACGCCGGCGAGATCGAGACCAGCACCTCGCTGGCGGCCCGCCCGCACCTGGTGCAATTGAGCCAGGCCCGTAAATACCTGCCCCGCTTTTCCAGCCGTTATCTGGACTTCAGTTCCAAATATAGTGTGGACTGGTACGCCCGCACGTCCAGGCTGTCGCGCAGCGGCGTCATGGGCGATCCGACGAAGGCCAGCGAGGAAAAAGGACGAAGGATGTGGGAAGTGATGATCCGCAACCTCGTCGAGTTGGTGGAGCACATCAAAGGCATGAGCCTGGATGAAATCCATCAACGGAACCGCTACTAGAGGCCTGAACATGAAGATCACGGGTGTAGAGTGCTGGCCGGTAACGATGCCTCTCTCCGAGCCGTACACGATCGCCTACGAACGCGTGGAAAGCACGACGAACGTCTTCCTGCGCATCGACACCAACACCGGGGTATCCGGCTTCGGTTGTGCGGCCCCAGACGAGGGCGTGACCGGCGAGACGGCGGACGGCACAATGCGGAATCTATGCGAGATCGCGGCTTCTGTGCTCAAAGGTTGTGATCCGCTGCGCTACGCGATGGTGCTGGATCGTTTGGAAAAGGCGCTGCCCGACGCCCCGTCGAGCCGGGCGGCCGTGGACATGGCGCTGTTTGACCTCCTGGGCAAGGCGGCGGGCCTTCCGTTGTGCAAGCTACTCGGAGGATTCCGTGATCGCATCAGGACCACCGTGACCATCGGCATCCTTCCGCTCGACGATGCCGTGCGCCGCGCACGCGATTACGTGGAGCAGGGGTTCACCTGTCTGAAGATGAAGGGCGGTATGGATGTCGGGGAGGACGTCGCGAAAGTCCTGGCTGTGCGTGAAGTCGTCGGACCGCGGATCGAACTACGCTTCGACGCCAACCAGGGGATGTCCGTCGACGATGCGCGGCAGTTCGTCGAAAGGACACGGAGCGCCAAACTCGAGTTGCTCGAGCAACCGACCCCCCGCGGACAGCCTGACCTGTTGGGACGCGTCACGCAGACGGTCCCCCTGCCGGTGATGGCGGACGAAAGCCTCATGTCTCTGCGCGACGCCTTCCGCCTGGCTCGCAGGAATCTGGTCGACATGGTGAACATCAAGCTGATGAAAGTGGGCGGCATTTTTGAGGCATTGCAGATCAATGCCGTCGCCCGCTCCGCCGGTCTCGAAGTCATGGTGGGCTGTATGGACGAGGCCGCCCTGGCCATCGCGGCGGGACTACATTTCGCCCTGGCGCGCAAGAACGTTGTCTACGCCGATCTCGACGGTCACTTCGATCTTATCGGCGATCCCTCCTCCGGTGCCGTCATCCTCCGTAAAGGCTTCCTCTACACGACCGGGGGCCCGGGTCTGGGCTTTGACCTGCCGGACTAGCAGAACGCTCAGGATTCGACTAAAACGAACCGCATGTTCATCGACGCTGGAGGTTTATCATGTTCCGCAAGCGGCACCCTCCTGTGGGTTCGAGGCCCGGCACACTGGTCATTAACGCGCACGGCCGACGCCCGACCATACGGGTGATGAAGTACGATCCGGAGCACCTCGAAGAGCACAAAGTCTCGAAGGTCGGCGAACTTCGTAACCTGCTCGAAGAGAACCGCATCTGTTGGATCGACGTACAGGGGCTGGGCGATGAGAAGGTGCTGCGTGACCTGGGGGAGCTGTTCAGCATTCATCCGCTGGCTCTTGAAGACGTGGTGAACGTGCCGCAGCGGCCCAAGGTCGAGCAATTCGAGAAGCACACCTTATACATCACCCGCATGGCGAGATTGCACAACGAGGCTCAAATCGACATGGAACAGGTGAGCCTGTTCGTGGGCTCGAACTACGTGCTGACGTTTCAGGAGAGACACGGCGACGTCTTCGACCCGATCAGGGGCCGCATCCGGCAAAGTGGTCCGGTCTTACGAAAATCGGGTGCAGACTACCTTGCCTATGCCCTGCTGGATGCGGTTATCGACGCCTACTATCCGATCATGGAGTCTCTCGGCGAGCATCTGGAATCGCTCGAAGTCGAGATCATCGCCCGCCCGCGAGCGGCGATCCTGCAACAGATCCACCGCGTTAAGCGTGAGCTGCTTGCGATCCGGCGATCCATCTGGCCACAACGTGAGGCCATCAATACGTTGATCCGCGATGAGAACCCATTCTTCAGCGACATGGTGCGGCTTTATTTGCGCGACTGTTATGACCACTGCGTTCAAATCGTGGACGTCATCGAGACCTACCGGGAGCTCGCCGGCGGCCTGATGGACGTATACTTGTCAAGCGTCGGGAATCGGCAGAACGAGGTCATGAAAGTACTGACGATCATGGCGAGCATCTTCATTCCGCTTACGTTCATGGCCGGCATCTACGGTATGAACTTCGAGAACATGCCCGAACTGCACACCAGGTGGGGCTATCCAATCCTCCTGGCGGTGATGGTGGTGACGGCTGTGGTCATGATCGTTTTCTTCCGCCGCAAAGGTTGGATTGGCCTGCGGCCACAAGAGCATGAGCGTGGGACTGATGAGGCGGCGGGCTGAAGCGATTACCCGTGGTGTCGTGTCGCTCCGGGTCTCCTCCATCCGCAGCCGGGCGGCGGCGAAGGCGAAGGACGGGGATGAACGGGTCGTTGCCCGAATTCTGGCGGCGCACGGATCTGACTTACTGTCCACGGACTTCTGCTTTTAGTAGCCTGCCAACCCAAGGGGCCGAGTCGTATTTGAAAAGCCGCTTCCAGGAGCTGGCCATGGTGAAAGCGATTCCCATCAAGATGTTCCTGCGATTGTTCCCGGTGATGGTTTGCCTTCTCTCGGTCGTCGGACTCGAGCACGGTGCGCTCGCTCAGAATGAGGAAAAGCCTCAGCAGAAATCGGAGCCGGAGCGCGAGAAGGAACTCACCCTGGCGGGAATAACGGCTGAAGAGGTCCAGACCCGAATCGCGCAGGTGGAGGCAGCAACCGACCTGCAAGAAACGGCCAAAACGGAGTTACTGGGCCTGTACAAGCAGGCCCTGAATCAGATTGCTGCGGCAGACAACTGGGTCGCCAGGACGAACGAGTTCCGCAAAGGGCAGGAGGAAGCTCCAAAACTGCTTGAGGATGTCAAGGCGCAACTTAAGGAGCTCACGGGACGTGCCGGTGCCGCGCCCGTTCTCGACATCACCGCGGATACCGCGTTGGAGCAGCTCACTCAGAACCTCGCCGAGGCTGAGGCCACTCTGAAGACTCGACAGGATGAGGGCAAGCGGCTCGATGACGAGGCCAAGAACCGGGCGGACCGGAAGACGGCCATTCCCAACCTGCTTGCCGAAGCCCGTAAGCGGCTGGAAACGATCACCAAAGACCTGGCCGCACCCACGGCCGCGGAGACCTCGCCACAGGCGGCCTTGGCTCGGCGCACGTTGCTGCTTGCGCAAAAGCACGCCGCGGAACAAGAAACCAAGGCGTATGAGGAAGAACT
>CP070718.1:605946-607569 GCA_020350565.1 Phycisphaerales bacterium | reverse complement strand
CACGGACATGATGCGGCGCGTGGGAATCGCCGCGGCAAACCTGCGGGCTAAAGACTACCCACATCAGCTTTCCGGAGGGATGCGGCAAAGGGTCATGATCGCCATGGCTCTTTCCTGCGACCCTTCCCTGTTGATCGCCGATGAGCCGACGACGGCTCTCGACGTGACCGTGCAGGCCCAGATCCTCGACCTGCTCCGCGCGCTCCAGCGTGAGACCGGCATGAGCGTCATCATGATCACGCACGATCTCGGCGTCGTGGCTCAGGTCGCGGATTACGTGTACGTCATGTATGCGGGTCGAATCATCGAGCACGCGCCGGCTGAAGAACTCTTCGCCCACCCGTTGCATCCGTATACCCAAGGGCTGATGAATTGCGTGCCCAGGCTTTCACAGCGGAAACGCCGCCTCGAAATGATCGGCGGCTCCGTACCGGATCCGGCCTCCTTCCCCGACGGCTGTCGCTTTCATCCGCGCTGCCGCCTGTCGGCGGAAAAAGCCGCTAGCGATGATCAATCGAGCGTCAAGGTTGAGTCATCGCTCACAGGCAAGGTGTTAAGACGCTGCGTTAAGACACTTCAGGATCAGCCGTCCGGTCCCCCGCTTCTGCGGCAGGCAAGGTCCAATCACTTTGTCGCCTGCTCGGAGGTGGAGCCCACCGAGCCCGCAGCCGACGAGAGCTGAAGACAACTGCCGGCAGGAACAGGGTCCGACCCTCTTGATTGAGCGAGTAGCAACGCTGCAAAGGCTACGCCCGCGCCCGTGACACCGTCCCCTCCTCGCGGTATGCTGCATGCTATGAACAACGAGAAAGCCCTGAACGGAGTGAACAAAGCAAAGCTGATGGACGGTCGGCTGTTGGCTAAGCGGATTCGTGAAGCCGCCGCCGAGAAGGTTCAGAAAATCAAGGACGCCACCGGTATGGCCCCGACGCTGGCCACCGTCATCGTCGGAGACGACCCCGCGTCCCACACCTACATACGCATGAAGCGGAAGCGCTGCGAAGAAGCCGGCATGCGCTCCGTGCATGTCGAACTGCCCCTGGGAACGACAACCGAGCAACTCATCACGGAAATCAAAAAGCTGGCGGACGATCAGTCCGTCCACGGGATTCTCGTCCAGCACCCCGTTCCGGCACCCATCGACAAACGCGCCGCATTCGAGACCATCCCGGTGGAAAAGGATGTGGACGGTGTGACCTCCGCCACCCTGGGCCGCGTCATCCTCGGCATGCCCGCTTACGCCTCCTGCACCCCGCGCGGCATCATGCGGCTCCTCGAGGAATACACCGTCGAGCTGGACGGGGCGCACGCCGTGGTGATTGGAAGAAGCCCGATCCTGGGCCGGCCCATGGCTTCCATGCTCATCAACGCCCAGGCCACCGTCACACTCTGTCACTCGCGAACTCGGGGCCTCCCCTCCATCTGTCGCAACGCCGACGTGATCATCGCCGCCGTCGGCAAGCCCCGCTTCGTCAAGGGCGGCTGGATCAAGGTCGGCGCGGTGGTCATTGACGCCGGCTACAACCCGGGCCTCATCGGCGACGTTGACTTCGAAGGCGCCATCGAGCCCGCTTCACTCCTCACCCCCGTCCCCGGCGGCGTAGGCCCCATGACCATCGCCGT
>CP070718.1:592360-605846 GCA_020350565.1 Phycisphaerales bacterium | reverse complement strand
CAGCATTCCGCGTCGGAGCAGTAGGGCGTGCCGTTGGGTACACAGCAATCGCCGGCCATCGGGTCTCCGCACCCACCGCCGCCGCAGTTGCAGTTGGGATCATCCCAGGCCGCCTGGGCACAGAAGTCGTCCCAGCCCTCTTCGCCGCAACAATAGGGCATGTAGCTGCACACCGCCTCACAACATTCCAGATCGGAACAGGCAGGAGTGTAGTTGGGCTCGCAGCAATCCCCGGCTTCTTCATCACCGCAGCCGCCGGAAGCGCTGCCCAGGGAACCGTCCTCCCATACGTTCTGGCCGTAGATGTCGCTGAAATCGTTACGATTATCCATCCATACCAGGAGCGCCTCCGGCTGCGCGCCCGGTGCCACGTCAAGGTGTTCCTTCCTCGAGTTCACCGATGAGAAGGTGATGATGGGCGACGGCTCCCATACAAAGGTGCCCTCATTGTTCAGGCGTGCGGCTCGCAGATGTTGTGTGTTCACGGCGACGGTCTCGTCCCAGAAGAACATAGCATCATCGGCAAGGCGGACATTTCGGACCTGCAGGACCTCCGTTTCGGTCAATGGCGTCACCGCCAGCCCCTCGTCGCCCCATTGACGTGTGCCGGCGGCGTCGAATCGCTGGGCGTAGACGGCATAGTATGAGATGAAGTCCTCCACGTAGTATTCGATCCACACCAGGAACGTATCGCCCGTGTCCGGGCAATAGGAAACGCTTGGCTCCAGGTGCGAGCGCAGGACCATTGTGGAAGCGACTGCCCCGTTATGACCGAACAGCTCGGTTCCGTCGGCGAGAATGTGCTGCGCGTAGGCGTCGCCTGTGGGGTCGATTCGATTCCAGCCGAAGACCGCGCCCCCGCTCCCGTCCGGGACAAACTTCGGGAAGTAGCCCATCGTCAGCGTGCCGTTATCAAACAGAACCAGTGGCGTGGTACCCCAAAGCTGCGTGCCGGTCGAGGATATCTTCTGGACATGAAGGTGTCTGGGGTCCCAGTAGTCGGGGCCCTCCTTGACCAACAAGACAATGACGGAGCCGTTATCGGATGCGTGGATGTCCACAAGCCGATAGGAACCGGCAGCGGGTGTCAGGACCACGTCACTCGGCCATTGGGGTGTCCCGGTGGCGTCGAGTCGCTGGAGCCACACGTCGTTGTAATCGTCATGATTGATGGTCCAGCCGACGACGACATGGGCGTCGCTGGTGGCGGCGATCATGGGCGATTCGGTGATCACGGTGGGGTCGTTCAATTGGACGCCGTTTGCTCCCCATACCAATTCGCCGTCAGGACTCACCATAGCGGCCGTCGCCTGCTGCCCGCCGAATCGGTCGTCGCGGAACACGAGAAGCGCATTGCCTTCGGCATCCACGTCCAGACCGTAGTGTTGCGTGTAGCTGAATGAGCGGTCGGCGACCAGAATGCCGTTGTGGGTCCATAGTTCGTTGCCCTGGGGATCGAGGCGTTGAAGGTAGACATCGTAGCCCCCGTCGGCATCGTCGAACCAGCTTACGTAGCATCCGCCATCCGGCGTAGCACAGATCAGGGGGACGATCTGTTCACCGAGGCGGTCGGCGATCGCGAGGTTCATGGCCGGATCAGAGGGCCACTCTGCCATAACCGGGCAAGGGGCGAGAAGAAAAACCCCGAGCGAAAGTAGGATGTGGAGATGGACGGGAGATTTCACTTTGCTGCTCCTTTCAATTGTGCGGTGTCCATGCAGTCCTGGGGATTCGCACCTCCATCGTGGGCAAGCAGGTGACGCTTATCGGTCCTCCGTTGGAACAGGCCACTGCCTTTCGTTCAAGAACTGGACGATAACGCGCACCCGCATCACCTCAGAAGATTCGAGTTGCGTATCGGCTTATCCCATTCAGCCGTCGGCGCCGGCTTGCGTGGCGCCGGTTTGCATTAGTGGATGCGAAATCGACGACTGAATCGGCGCAACTCTTCGTAAGAAATTGTCACACGGCACCAACGACGGACAAAGGGTGCGTGGATGGCCCCTATCAGGCTCTACTTTGCGAGCCTTCGCTCATAGAGCAGTTTCCGGACCGTTGCCACGGGATCGTGGGCGCCCGCAGCAGGTGCTGGGAGTCTGTTGAGGAGGCCCCGCAATATGAAGCGCGGCTCAAGCGATGGCCGGGAAGAGGGCTTCAGCCCCCGCCCCCGCCGGATTGGGCCCCCGATTCCGGACGCCGACTCGTTGGTGGTGTCATGGCGCGGTAGCGCTCGGCCTGATCAGGTTTGCCCCAGGCCTCGTAGAGATCAATCACACGCTGCCGGGCCAGAAGGGCGAGAGGATGGTCCCGGCTGTAGGTTCTCTCAATTTCCGCGCTGCCCTCGAGCATCAATCCTTCGGACTCTTCGTACCGCCGCTGAGCCATGAGGCTTCGGCCCAGGACGATCTTTGCGGCGGCAGTCATGCTGGCATCCCCGGGCCAGATCTTGCTGATCGCCGACAAGTATTCGCGCACGAGCCGCTCCCTCGCTTCAGGATCCTGGCTGCCGAGGTCTGCGAGCTCACCAAGGACCATGGCTGCCTGGGCGGCCAGATCGTCGTCGCCGAAATGCTGGCGAAGGTTGGCCTCAGCCAACGCAATTAACGCCTCCGCGCCGGTCAATTCGTCCTTGAGCAGCAGCAGATCGCACCAGATTACAAAACCATCCAGGGCGTCGGCGAATTCGAAGCCCTGCCTGGTCAGGAAGCCCTCAAGGCCCTCGCGGAGCAGCTCTTCCCCCCGAGTGATTTGACCCTTTGTGATCAGCAACCGGCCAAGTCGGTACTTGGCGATCAAGGTCTGGCGGCTGGATTCGCCGTGAAGACGAAGGCTGCCCTGCAAGGCTTGATGCAGATATGCCTCCGCTTCATCGAGCTCGCCTGATTGGAGCAGGACGGCACCCAACTGAGACAGGCTTCGCACCGTCTGATCATTCTCGTCGCCCAGCGCTTGACGGCATATCTCGAGTACATGCCGACACTTCCGTTCCGCCTCTTCCAGGTTGCCCTGTTGTCTGAGCAAAGCGGCGAGATCCGCCATAGCCTGAATGGCAGCCGCATGCTGTTCGCCAAGCACCCGAAGAAGGATCGCTTCGGCGTCCCGGAGTAGTGGTTCGGCATCCTCCAGCCTTTCCTGCTGGACCAATAGCATGCCGAGGACCTCCATGGCCTGGGCGGTGTACACGTGCCGATCGCCGTGGGTCTGCCGACTGGTTTCCAGCGCTTCCCGGGCGAGCGCCTCGGCCTCATCAAACTTGCCCTGACGCTGCAGCACCCAGGAGAGTGACCCAATCGTGGCCAGCGTATCAAGGTCGGCAGGGCCAAGCACATGGCGTTGCTCCGCAAGCGCCATTCGATAAAGCCTTTCCGCTTCGACAAAGCGGTCGGCCGACTGCAACGCCCAGGCCAACGAGCAGATGGATGTAAGTGTCTCGGGATCCTTCTCGCCGACGACGCGGCGGCCGAGCTCCAGGGCTTCGGTCAGAATGGCCTCGGCCTCGGAGGACTGGCCGTCGAACATCAGCGCTCGCCCAAGCAAGTTCAGCGTTGTGAGAGTTGTGGCATCATCCTCACCCTGGCGTTGACGACGAATCTCGAGAGCGGCTCGAAGCAGCGACACGCTTTCGTCATACAGACCCAGGCTTGAATAGACATGCCCTATGATTTCCATCATGTCCGCCTGAGTTTCAGGTTGGCCTTTCAGCTCCTCGCGAATCCTGGCAGCTCCGCGGTCGAGTATCTCTCGCGCCGTAACGGTCTCCCCGTCCGCTTGGAGCGGGTGCGGAGCGCGGAACAGATCGGTAAGGAGCTTCACGGTTTGCTGCGCCCGCTCGGCCTCCAACTGTGCCTGGCGTTCCGCTTCGCGGGTGCGTTGCAGGTTGCCCTCGGCGACGTGGCGGGCATCAACGGCCTCAGTCCTCAGCCGGCTTGCTTCCGCGTACATCAGGCTCATCCACACACCGAAACCCAGCAGCATGACGATCACGACCGTCAGGAAGGCGAACGGAGCTTTGTGCCGGGAGACGAGTTTGCGAAACTGGTAGAATGTGCTCGGTGGGCCCGCGAGGACCGGCTCACCTTGCAGGTGACGCTCGACGTCCGCTGCCAACTCACCGGCCGACTGGTAGCGGCGAGTCCGATCCTTCTCGAGCGCCTTCATAACGATCCAATCCAGATCGCCCCTGATGAGCCTGTTGAGGGCGCGCGGCTCGGCCCGGCGTGACTCCGCGACAGAGGCTACCCCGGCGCCCATGGTGCTCAGGCGCCGCGAAGGCGTGGGCGGCTGCTGTTCAAGAATGATGCGCTGTACGTCGCTGTAAGGCGCTTCGCGCAGCTCTTGCGGATCAAACGGTGTGGTGCCGGTCAGAAGCTCGTAGAGGAGAACCCCCAGTGAATAAACGTCGCCGCGGGTGTCGACGCTGAGCCCGCTCATCTCCGCCTGCTCGGGACTCATGTATTCGGGTGTGCCGATGACTTGCCGAAAGCCTGTGAATAGCGTCTTGTCGGTCAGGCGGTCGCGCGTGGCCTTTGCGATGCCGAAGTCGATGATCTTGGGCACGGGTGTACCGTCATGCAGCGTGACCAGCACGTTCGAGGGTTTGAGGTCACGATGGATCACGCCTTTCTGGTGAGCATGCTGGACAGCCCGGCAAACCTGGACAAACAGCCGCAGGCGATCTCGAACCGCAAGGCGCCGGGCGTCGCAGAATTCGGTCAATGGGACACCGCGCACCAGTTCCATGGCGAAGTAGGGCCTTCCGGTCCCGGTGGCGCCCGCCTCGAAGACCTTGGCGATGTTGGGGTGATCCATCATAGCCAGGGCCTGGCGCTCGGCCTCGAAACGGGCGACCACTTGCTTGGTATCCATCCCCAGCTTGATGACTTTGATGGCCACGCGACGGCGAATGGGTTTTTCCTGCTCGGCCATGTAAACGGCGCCGAACCCACCTTCGCCGATGAGTTCGAGAAGCTTGTAGGGGCCGATGTGCCCGCCGATCAGCTCATCCTCGGCCTCATCAAGCCGATCGAGGGCCTCGAGCGATGGGATAGACCCCGCGTCGGAGTGCGACAGCAGCCGCTCAACTTCAGTTCGTAAGGCGGGCTCGTCGGCGCAATGCCGATCGAGATAGCGAGTACGCTGGTCAGGTGGCAACTCGACAACCGCCTGGAAAAGCTCTTCGGTTTGACGCCGTCGCGTGTCGGTCATGCCCACTTGCTCCCGATTATGCTTTGCCTGCAGGCCGGCGATTCATAGGCAGCAGGATTCGCAAAACTCAGCATGGGGTTCGTCACGGGCATCCCCCCGGGCGAGTCGGACCTGGGCCCTGTCCGCCAGGCGGTTGACGAATGTCGCCGCTTGCTTCACGCGACAACGCCCCCTGATCTATGTGATTTTCGCTGGCGGGCTTGCGCGTGAATTTGTCAATTATGGTGGCCCACGCCCAACGGCGAAGGACGCCGAAAGAGCAAGCCCTACTACGCCCGACTCACGAATTCTCCTCTCGTGTAAGTTCGGCCGCGAGCCACGCCCGAATATACCGCCACTCCTGTCGGACCCTGGCCACCGGTATTCCCAGTGCCTCCGCGGTTTCTCTCGTCGTCATCCTCGCGAAGTAACGCAGATCGACAATTTGGCCTTTGAGGGCATCCTCCTTTTCAAGTCTCTGAATGGCTTCGTCGATCGCGAGGACCTCCTCAGATTGTGGCTCGAAAGACGGATCGGACTCTTCATAGGGGATACGCTGCATGCCTCCGCCGTACTTCTGAGCTTTCTTCTGTCGAGCGCGCTCGACAAGGATTTGCCGCATGGCGCGAGCTGCGGCGGAAAAGAAGTGGGCGCGGCAATCCCATCCGGGATCCTCCCGCCCCACGAGACGGACGTAGGCCTCATGGACTAGGGCTGTCGGCTGAAGTGTCTGACCTGGAGCTTCGTGCCTGAGCTTGGCGCGAGCGAGTTGGCGAAGCTCTTCATACACGAGGGGCAGCAACTCGTTGGCCGCCTGACGGTCGCCGTTCCTTACCTCTTTCAGTAAGCGTGTGACGTCACTCATCGTTTCGCCAACAGCGAGGCCCGGCAGAGTTGGTGGAGCCCGAGTCGCAATTCAACGCGCTTCGACCTTCCCCTGCCCCCCTTCGTCGCGAGTCCCATAACCCGGCAAAATGACGCAGGACCAGGACACTCATTGTATCAGAATCGGATGATCCTGATGCTCCGCCAAGGAAGTCCGCGCCTGCCGGCGAGACTTGTCGATTCTGACCTTAAGCTTCGAAGTGTGATCGAATGATGCGTCGTTTTATATGACGAATATGAGGCCTCTAACATGGCGCCTAGCTCTCCGTTGAAAAAGGGGACAGGCACCTCGCCGAGCGGGCTTTTCGCGGGCTGCAGAGGCCCTCCACTCGGAGCCAGTCCCCTTTTTCAACGGATTCCTAAGCCGGGTGGTCGGGCTGGTTCTGCCCGCGGCCTGCTGGCAGCGTGGGTGTGCAATTCGGACTAAGACCGGGGATGAGTTTTGAGGCCAGAGCGTCTGCGCCGGGGACCAATAAAACGGAGCATGATGAGGCCCGCCGCGGTGGGGAACAGGAAGCACGGCCCCGTTCCACAGCCCTGCACTTCATGAAACGAACGAACCGGCCCGAGCACGGCGGGCAATGAAAGGATGTCGCCGAGCCCGAAGACCTCCTCAATTCCCAATGCGACCCATAGTTTTCCCGGTGTGCTGGAAGGCTCGTACGCAACCACATAGTAACGCCCAGCCGCGGGAAGCTGGGCGTCTTCTTCCAGAAGAATCCAGGACGTGGTCCCCGAGAAAGGCTCATAAAAGACTTCTGGGTCAGCAATATCATCCGTGTTGAAGATCAAGCCGCCCAAGCCTTCGGGAAACTCAAACGGAAGCTCCACCTCGGGCAGTTCCGGACCGAGGAGAACCAGCGCGGGCCGATAGTCGCTCAGGCGATCGATGAAGGGCAGGCCGAGCTGCAGCCTCAGCTCCTGCGGTTCGTCGACCTCGAACGTGATCCAGAGTTGGGGCGCTTGCTCAGTGACTTCATGGTAGACGACGCGCGAGATCTGGACGTCAACAAACTCAATGGCATGATCCGCGTCAACGGCCGTGCCGTCACTCATCGTTGGTTGATGGGCCTGCGACACTGCACAAGCCAGGAACAAGACAGCCGCGAAAATGACGACAATCGGCCTTTGCATTGGACACCTCCAGGTTCGATGCTTGGTGATTGCCCCGACTATGAGATGATAGCGACACGGACCTCGTGAGCACAGTCGAGATACGTCTCGACATCGGCGAAGTCGGCACACAAAGAGTACGACAAGCGGTGTTAGGTCGTTTCCTGCACGCGGATTATCGTCGGGTGGTTGCGGATCGCTCGCACGTTTCACTGTAACCATCGCGTTTTTCACACCAGTTCGGTGAAGGCCGGAGGGAGTGCGCCGCCATTGTTCGCAGGATCATCCTTTTACGCCTTAGGGCCGGCAGGTTGTATCGTTTTTGCGACACTGGGTCGGCGGCCGGGCCCGCCAGCGCTATGGCAATCTCGCGGGCTCCAACGGACTGGCCGTAGGGCGCATGGCGGCCCTTTGACAACACGATGATCTTGGCACAAATTACCGCGGGAGCCGGATGTGTGACCAAAAGAAAAGCAGGCGCGGCATCAGCACTTCGAGGAGCTGCGCCATCATCGCGGTCTCCCACTGACGGTGCAGCGGCGGGCGATCCTGGAAGCTGCTCTTGACCGGGAGGATCGGCCCACTGCAGATCAGGTTGAAGAACTCGTCAGGGACGGGTTCCGAGGCATGTCCAGGACGACCGCCTATCTCGATCTCCAGAGACTCGTTCACGTCGGTGTTATCGCAAAGGTGCGCCACCCCGGCGCTGTCATCCGCTTTGATCCAAAGATTCGTCAACCTGGCCCTGGCCGTATGCGCCCGAGGGAATGCCGGAGCTGACCATCGAGATGTCACGCCCCGATCCGTTCAATCCCCAGGATGGGTGTGGCGACGGCGAGGTGATCGTCCATGCCGATGGGCTTGTGGACAAAGTCTACAACTTCTGGAATCGAAATCCGGTGACCGTTGCGCGGGCGTATACAGCGAGCTGGGGTAAAGAAGCGGTTCCCCCCAGACCCAACCGACCGGGCTATTGAGAGAAGAGGAAGACTGACATGGATAAGAGAATCCGAAACGTGATCGCGGGTCTCGGATGCGTGGCTTTCGTCGCCGTCCTGTGGACCGTCTACGTCCATCAAGTGGCCGCGCAAGAGGGCGGCCAAACACAACCGGCGGAGAGTAAGGAGGCGGCCAAGAAGAAAGGGCAGGAGATTGCGGACGTCCACATGGATCAGTGGAAGCGCAAGAACCCACATCGGGTGGAAGACTGGGTGGCCGAGGAGAAGGAACGGCATCCCATCCAGCCGCCGGCCGACAACTCTGATCTGCTGAAGGGCGAGCAGGGCACCGGGCACACGTATGGCCAGTACACGGAACGCGACATCCTGATGTGGGCGCGTGAGACCGAGAAGATGGTGGTTGAGGGCTCTCGCATCTTTCATGATGCCGATTTGCTGGGCAGCACCGTCGCGGTCTCGTGCGATATGTGTCATCCGGATGCCGCCAACACCCACCCGGAGACCTATCCGAAGTTCCAGGCGCAGATGGGTCGGGTGGCGCTTCTCCGTGACATGATCAACTGGTGCATCCAGCATCCCGTGCGCGGGGAGCGCTTCGAGCCCGACGACCCACGGATGCGGGCTTTGGAGGCTTACATCTATGCCCAGAGAAAGGGGAAAGCGCTGAACTACGGGAAACACTAGCGCTGTGGCATGGCGTCCGCTCGTGGAGAAGGGGCGGGCGGATGGCTGGTTGCGCAGCAAGAAGGTGGGCTGCGACGCAAAGCCCGTGGAACGTTCGGACGGCTCCATCATCGAAGACTCAGCGTACCTCGTGGCCGATCGGCTTCCCCGATCGCTTCGCAGGCAGGAAGGTTCTTCTTGGGACGCTCTTGCGTTGCCTCTGATCCTGCGGTATGGCATGGAGTTGAGGTGCGGTCTTGCCGATCACGCCGTCACCTCTCGCAGGAAGCTGGTCGGTGCCAACGACTGAATATCGACTGGAGATGAAATGGACGCAAAGAAGAGTATCGAGCTGCTCAATAAGGCCGTCGCGGATGAACTGCACGCCGTCCACCAGTACATGTACTGGCACTTCCATTTGGATGATCAGGGCTTTGGCCCGCTCGCGGCGCTTCTGAGGCGAATCGCCATCGTGGAGATGGGGCACATCGAGAGAATTGCGGAGCGGATTCTGTTCCTCAAGGGCGACGTCGACATGGTGCCCGCCGGACAGGTGCAGCGTATTACGGAGCCGGAGGCGATCCTCGGAAAGGCGGCCCAGATGGAGCAGGCGGCGGTCGACATGTACAACGGCTTCGCTCTCAAATGCAACGAGAACGTCGATTCCGCCTCCAAGCAGCTCTTCGAGTCGCTGGTCACCGACGAGGAAGGCCATTTCGACGAGTTCGACAAGCAGCTCGACAACATCAAGCGTTTCGGTCCGAGCTATCTGGCACTGCAATCCTTCGGGAGTGCTCCAACGGAATCGGAAGCGTCGGCATAGAGACGATGTTGAGCGATCATGCGTTCTACGAGCACGAGCTTAAGGCGGCTACGTGCTGCTTGAGGCTCCGTCCTGGAGATTGCGCCCGAAGCTCGAGTTCCATACTCCTCGCAACCGTCTGCGAAAGGTGCTGACCGACTGTCTGGGCCGACGGGATGTCCCCGGCGCAAGGCATCCTGGATGCTGGCTGCTGGCTGTAAACAGCCATTGGGCGGTCCTCGATTAGACGATGTTGTAATCTTCAAGCCGCTTTAGGCGGACACGCCGGGACCGGCGGGCGATGACAGCGGCTTGGTCACGTGTTATCCTTACGGCGTCTGGTGGTTTGTTCCCGCATCAGCCCAGGGGCAGGGTTCGGCCATGGCGACGGTCTCGTTGGAACACGTGCACAAGACGTATCAGAGTAAGCAGGGCCCCGTGTGCGCGGTCTGCGACTTTGATATCGAGGTGGCCGACCGAGAGCTCGTCACGTTCGTTGGTCCTTCGGGTTGCGGCAAGACCACGACGTTGCGATTGATCGCCGGTTTGGAGGAGGTAACCGAAGGCACGATTCGCATCGGGGACCGAGTGGTGAACAACCTGGCCCCCAAAGATCGCGACATCGCCATGGTCTTCCAGAACTACGCTCTCTATCCCCACATGAGCGTGTTCAACAACATGGCGTTCGGCTTGAGGATGCGGGGGGTGCCGAGGGCGGAGCGCCGCAAGAAGGTCAAGGAGGCCGCCGTCCTCCTGGGCATCGAGCACCTACTCGGCCGAAAGCCCAAGGCTCTGTCCGGGGGAGAAAGACAGCGTGTTGCCGTCGGACGTGCGATCGTTCGCGACCCGCAGGTTTTCCTGTTCGACGAGCCGCTTTCGAACCTGGACGCGAAACTGCGCGTTCACATGCGCACGGAGATCAAGCGCCTTCAGCGCCAGTTGGCGACCACGACCATTTACGTCACCCATGATCAGGAAGAGGCCATGACGCTGGCCGACCGGCTGGTGATCATGAAGGACGGCATCGTGCAGCAGTCCGGTACGCCCATGGAGGTCTACCGCCGGCCGGCCAACCGTTTCGTGGCCGGCTTCTTCGGCACTCCCGCCATGAACTTCATCAAGGGCAGGCTGCGGAGGGAGGGAGAGGGCCTGGTTTTCGCCGGCGGCGGTGTTTGCCTTCCGCTGCCTGAGGAACAGGCATCCTTGTTGTCCCAGATGGCCCTCGACGCTGTCGTGCTTGGAATTCGGGCCGAACATCTGGGCCTGAAGCGTCAAGCGGGCATGGCCGACGAGACCCCTTCGGTGGCTCGTACCCCCGTTGAAGGAACCGCGCTTGCGCTGGTGGAGGTCGATATGATGGTCGAGACCGTCGAACCTCTCGGCGACAGCCAGAATGTCTTCCTGCTGTCCCCCACGCGGAACCGGCTCGTAGCCCGAATCAGTTCCGCCATCCCTGCAGCACCGGGCGAATCATTCCGAGTTCTGTTTGATGCGAATCAGGTTCATTTGTTTGCCGCGGATGAAGATGGAGGCCGCCTGGTGTAGCAATACGTGCGGGCGCGCGTCCGCGGCATCGGTGTAGCATCCTTCCGCAGCTTCGCGGCAGTCGAATGCCTCCCCGTTCTATCGCCATGGGACTTTGCGTGTTGCTCAAAGCAGGAGATTTCATGGCCCTTGTTCTGAGACGAAACTTGCTGTCTATTCAGTAGGAGATGCGAGCCGAGCCCGGGCGTTCCGGCGTGTCTTGATCCAGCAGGCGGACGATCCGGTTCATTCTCTTGGTGTTGACGATGGCGCAAGGCGAGAATCCGCAACGAGTGTGCCTCAATGGACAGTGGCTGTTCAGGGCCGATCCGAATGACGTGGGTGAGAAGGAGGCGTGGTACGTCCAAACCGCCGATCCGGCCGATTGGCGTTCGATCGTGGTGCCCGTCCAGTGGGAAGCCAAGGGCCATGAAGGTTATGACGGCGCCGCGTGGTACAGGCGAACGTTCGAGCTGCCCGATGATGACTTCTCGTCATGGGGAATGTGCATCGGAGGTGTGGACCACACCTGCAAGGCATGGCTGAACGGCGTGCCCGTCGCATCACACGATCACCCCGATCGCCGCTTTGCCTTTAACATCGGCGCAGCGGCCAGGCCCGGTACCAACACCGTCTGCATCCGCGTATGGGATGACGGAGGCCCCGGCGGTTTGCTTCGAGCGGTAAGACTCGGCAAGTATTCGGGGATTGGAGAGCTTCTGCGCGGCGAACACTTCGGCACAAAGGCGCGCGTGTCCGCAGACTGGGTCCGCGACGCCGTGATCTACGAGGTTTATCTTCGCTCGTTCTCGCCGGGAGGAGACTTCAAAGGCCTGGAGAAGCGGCTTGGCGAGTTGAAGCAGATGGGGGTGACGGTCATCTGGCTGATGCCCATTCATCCCGTCGGCGAGAAGAAGCGCAAGGGTGCCCTCGGGAGTCCCTATTCAGTAAGGGACTATTACGCCGTCAATCCTGAATTCGGTTCGATGGAGGATTTCAGGTCGCTTCTATCGGCCGCACATGACCACGGTCTCAAAATCATCATTGATTTTGTCGCCAACCATACGGCGTGGGATTGCGAGCTCATCAGGGAGCATCCGGATTGGTACGTGCACGACGACGCCGGCGAGATCCGCTCGCCGGTGCCCGAGTGGTCGGATGTGGCGGATCTCGACTACGCTCGCCCGGAAGTCAGGCAGTATATGAAAGAGGTCATGCTGTACTGGGTGCGCGACGTCGGCATCGACGGGTTCCGCTGCGACGTGGCCGGCATGCTCCCATCGGACTTCTGGCGCGAGGTCCGCCGGGAACTCGATCGCATCAAGCTGGTCATGATGATCGCGGAGGATGATGAGCCCCAACAGCACCTCGAGGCTTTCGACGTCACCTATGACTGGGCCACCTACTATTCCCTCGAGGAACTCGGCAGCGGCGATGTACGCGCAAAAGACATGGCGGTGATTCTGCGTGATGAGGGACTCGACTTCCCCCGTGACAGCCTGCGGATGCGGTTTTCGAGCAATCACGATACGTGTGCGTGGCGAAAGGCCGCCGTTTCCCGTTATGGTGTGGCCGGCGCGCGGGCGGCGGCCGTGTTGAGCTTCGCTCTTCCCGGCGTTCCGTTGATCTATAACGGACAGGAAGCCGGCAACAAGGTCAATCTGAAGCTCTTTGAGCGTGTTCTGGTCGATTGGAGCCGGGACGACGAGAGAATGCGTGAACTGTACACTTCACTTGCCCGCCTGCGGCGCGAGAGGGTCTCGTTTCGCCGTGGAACCGCTCAAGTGCTGAACGTGAAAGCCGGGCCCCATGTTCTCGCATTGTCAAGACGGTGTGAACAGGATGAGACCGTCGTCCTCATCAACTTCGCGAACGCGCCGCAGCAGCTCGTGCTCGATGAGGCGATCACTGATTCCCTGAAGCCTCTCTTTGGCACTGCGGTTGTCGAGCAGACAGAAGATGGTCGGCTGCTTCGCCTTCCCGCCTTGGGCTATTGGATTGCCGCTGGCGATCGTTGAGCAGGTCACGCGTGAGCCCCAGATGAAAAGCTTCTCTGCGCTCACGGGACGCGCGCGCTGGTATCGTCGCGACTGCTTAAGCCGCCGCTTGATTCGGTGGAGACCAGCGATTCCAGCGTGCGGCCCTGTCCAACCATCACGTTGAGAAGGATCATGGCGCCGTGCGTTTCGCGCTCGATGCCCGAAAGGGGGCGCGCGTTCAGGATGTGCCGATTCGGCGCTCCGACAGATCGGCCATCAGGCCTCCGGAGCGATCCGCAGAGACTTGTGGCGGGACTGCAGTACGGGTCTTGACGCCGAGAACCGAGGATTCGGAAGAGGATATCCATTTACCCTTG
>CP070718.1:587982-592260 GCA_020350565.1 Phycisphaerales bacterium | reverse complement strand
GGGCGCAGGATCCAGACGTTCAGAACGAGACGGGCAGCGGCATCGGCCTGTACACCGCTCGTGAGATTGTCCGCCGTCACGGTGGCGACATCGATCTTGTCAGCAAGAAGGGGGAGGGGGCTACGTTCATCGTTCGCCTGCCCCACACGGAAAGCAGGGCCAAAGCCATGACCGTATCCGCGGAGGCATAAAACCGTGGCAAACATTCTCATTGCTGAAGACGAAGCGCACATCGTGCGCGTGTTGGCGCTTTGGCTGAGCCGAAACGGTCATCGCATCATCGAGGCGAGCAACGGGCAGACGGCGCTCGAAGCGGTCGATCGTGAACCGGTCGAGTTGATCATTTCGGACATGAATATGCCGGTCCTCAACGGGCTGGAGTTCGCGAAGGCCCTGCGCGAACAGAAGAAGGTCAATATTCCTTTCCTCATGCTGAGTTCTCGGTCGGATCAGGCGAGGTTGGCGGATATGGTCAAGAGCTACGGCGTGACCCTCTATCCCAAGCCGTTCGTTCCTTCCCGGTTGGTGGCCGAGATCGATCGTCTGCTGGAGGCCCCCCTTTCCTGTGGAGGCCGGAGTGAGGTGTAGACCATGAAGAGCCAACTGCCAAACAATCAGCCGGTCGATACCCACGGGCTGTCTGTGTGTTTGGGGGAGCTGCGCGAATTGCTCACGCGTGACCACTCCACGTCTGAGCTGCAATCGGCGTTTGATGATGTCTCCCAGTCCGCAGACGCGATCCTGGCCGAACACGGCGGAATGGTTGACGAACTGCTGTGCGTGTACGAGCAGCTCGGCATCGTGTTCGAGGTGACGCGCAAACTTCCCGAGGTGCGCGACGAACAGGAGGTGATTCGTCTCTTCTCCGAGAGCCTCAGCAAGACCTTCTCCGAGAGCGACATCGCCATCGTCAGATGGGATGGTTCCTCGCGATGGATGCTTGTCGAAGATGGCCTCGCCGTTCCCGATTGGCTGACCAAGGTGCTCGAACGCTCAAAAAAGAGTCGCTCGGTCGTGGTGGAGCCGGTTCCCGAAGGAGAAGTGCTCGACTGTTACAGGGAAGTCTTGGTCGCCCCGATGTACTGTGGCGATTCGTTCGTCTGTGCCATCCTATTGGGGCGTCACCCGGACTTGCGCGAGTTTCGCGCAGGCGATGTGCTTCTGATGGAGTCGCTGACGACCTTCTGCGGCGACCTCATCCGCAACCATCACCTGGTGCGCGAGCTCCGTCGCGCTTCGATTTCGATGGTACGCTCACTGGTAAGCGCGGTCGATCAGAAGGATCCCTACACGTCGGGGCATTCCGTGCGGGTGGGTTACTTTGCCACCATGTTGGCAGAGGAAGTCGGCATTCGCGGCGAAGAACTGCAAATGCTGCAATGGAGCGCGCTGCTGCATGACGTGGGCAAAATCGGCATCCGTGATGAGGTGCTCAACAAAGAAGGGAAGCTGACGCCGGAAGAGTTCGACCACATCAAAGAGCACCCGGTCCGAAGCTATCACGTTGTCAAGGATGTGCCCCAGCTTCAAGCGGCCGTCAAGGGGGCGTTGCATCATCACGAGCGGTGGGATGGAAGCGGCTATCCCGAAGGCCTGGCGGGGGAGGAAATCCCCTTGCAGGCGCGCATCATTCAGATAGCCGACATCTTTGACGCCCTTACGTCCGACCGCTCGTACCGCGCGGCTTATTCCTGGCAGCAAGCGTTGGAGATCCTCGCGCAGGAAGCGGGGACGCATGTCGACGCTCGTTTGCAGGAGACCTTCGACCGGTTGATTCGCCAGTCGATGGATGACGATCGGGCCGATTGGGACGCGCTGGTCAAGCGTGCGGAGCGGTTTGCGGCTGATCCGGCCGATCTGGATGCTTGGGCTCACGGAGGTTGACGTGGACCTGACCCTCATGCTGCCTTGGTTTCCCATCATTCTCGCCGTCGCGCTGGGTGGCCGGCTGCTCGGTCGACCGCGGAGCTTGGTCCTGGGCATCCTTTGTGCCTTGTTCTGGGTCGTGTTGACTCTGGCTTCGCGCGGAGCCGCTCTCTGGGCTCAGCCGCTGCAGGTGGCCTCTTTGCTCACGGGTGCAGCGGCGATCGTGGCCATGGGCGCTTGGGCGGGAAGTCTGGCATCCCCCGAATCCGGTCCGCAACGGGCCGGGGGCGACTCCAAATCCTCCTCCGGATCAGAGCCGAATGGCCCGCCTTGCTCGGAAACATCAGACCGGTTGGTTCTCGGTCCCCTTTCCAGCGTGTTTGTCCAGTTCGATGACTGGCTGGCGATCCATCGTGACGATCCGGATCCTTGGCCCAGGTTCGACGAATTTATCCGCAGCATGATGTACCAGACGTGCCGCGCAACGCACGTCCGACCTTATCGTCTTCTGAGCGAGCACGAAGATCTCATTCCCCTGCGCGAGACCGAGATCACGAGCGATGTCAAGCGCGTGTCCGCTCGTCGGGGCATCGTCGGTCACGTCGTCACCACGGGCCGATCGTATGTTGCCGGTGACGCAAGCCAAGGGCATCTCGTTCGTCATCTGGCAGAGGAATCCGGGGATTCCTTCGCCTGGTGCTTCGCCGTTTCGCACGGCCCCCGGAGAATCGGGCTGGTGACCGTCGGTGCTCTGGGCATCGTACCCGAAACGAACAAGGCCCTTTTGTGTGTTGTGGAGGATATGGTCCGTCTGTTCTGGGGCATGCTTTGCGAGACGTGCAGAAGCCGCGCGGCCGAAACCGACGATCCGGTCTCCGGCCTTCTGACACTCAAAGCGTTTCTGCGCGTCGGCGAACAAACGGTCACGGAGGCGTACGATCAGGGCGAACCCGTTGCACTGGCGGTCATTGCGCTCGAGCAACTTCGGCAACTCAACGACTCCGGACGGTGGGCGACGGTGGATGAGCTTGTCCGCGAGGTGTGCGGCACGATGCGTCAGAAAGTGCGCTCCGACGACACGCTTGGGCGCTTCGATGGATCGCGGTTCCTGATTCTTCTGCGGCGCGTGGACTCGGAGTTGGCCAGGTTGATCATGGATCAGTTGGTGACGCGCTTGGCGGACTTGTGCGGCAATACGGCGCGCTGGCGGGCCTCGATCGGCGTTCGTTGCGGTGTTGTGGGTAGCGGGACCGAAAAGCCTGAACTGCCTGCATTGATCTCGCAGGCTGTCCGCCTGTGTCACCGTGCACGACGCGAGGGAACACCTATTGCGAGCGACCTCAGGCCGGTGCTTGAAGGGAGCGCGGCAGGCGCCGAGCAGAGTGAATCGCCCCCCGTGGAGGAAAGAAGCGCGTGAAGATCGAGCGGCAGCAGATCGGGTCGGTTGAGGTGGCCAAGCCCGTGGGACCTCTCGTCGACGAGGACGCGGAGGCGTTCTCCAAGGCATTGATGAAGCGCTTGGTTTCCTCCAATCCGAGGGTGGTCGTCGTTCTGAAGGAAGTGCCATACCTTGACAGCGTGGCCCTTGAGGGTCTGGCCAATGCGAGCGACGAGCTCAGTCAACGGGCAATGCAACTGAAGCTGGTGAACGTGCAGTCGAACTGCCGCGAGGTCCTGGAGCTGACCGGTCTGGCGGATCGCTTCCAGTTCTTCGACGACCTTCAGGATGCCGTCAAGAGCTTCTTGTAGCAGTGTGACGCGCCGCTGCGAGAAAGCCCAAGCGGGCGGTGCTTCCTCTCGCGGTCCGGTGGCGGTGTCGCGTCCAAGGAGATGTATGCAAGACTTGGGGCAGGATCGCAAAGGCTTGCAATAGCGCAAAGCCATGACCAACTTGACGATTGAACAAACCGTCCGCCTCGGCGATCAGCTTATCAAGGAAGGACTGATCACGCCGGAACAATTGGCGGAGGCTTTGGCCCGCCAGCAGGCCACCGGCAAACGCATCGGCATTTCCCTGGTGGAAATAGGGGCGATCTCTTCCGCTGCGCTGGCGCAGTCCCTCTCGCGCCGCTTGGGCGTGAAGAGCTGCGTTCTGCGCCACGGTCTTATTGACCCCAAGGTGGCCAAGCTTGTTCCCAAAGAGGAAGCGGAGCGGCTTAAGGTGCTCCCCATGTTCAAGGTACGCGACGAGCTCACGGTGGCGATGGTGGAGCCCAAGTCGCTGCCCATGCAGGATCGTCTGCGTAACCTGACCGACTGCTCGATTCGTCCGGTCCTCGTGCTCGAGGACAATCTTCTCGAATATCAGCAAAAGTACCTAGCCGCGGAAGTCAATGTGGACTCTTTTCTGGCCTCGATGGAAGAGAGCGACATCCATATTTCCGAGCATGAGGCCATCGACGAGGGCCCCGT
>CP070718.1:585058-587882 GCA_020350565.1 Phycisphaerales bacterium | reverse complement strand
GAAACCGGCGCTGAGCCGCGGCGAAATCCAGTGTATCGGCGCCACCACCCTTGACGAGTACCGCAAGTACATCGAGAAAGACACCGCACTCGAGCGTCGCTTCCAGCAGATCATTGTGGAGCCCCCTACCAAAGATGAGACGGTCCAGATCCTCAGGGGGCTGCGCGATCGTTACGAGGCCCATCACCGCGTCCGTATTACGGACCTGGCGTTGGATGCGGCCGTCGAATTGTCCACGCGCTACATCCCGCGTGTTCAGCCCGACAAGGCGATCGACGTGATGGACGAGGCCGGCGCACGCGTACGCCTCAAGTCCATGACCAAGCCCCCGGATCTCACCGAGCTCGAGCGAGAGGTCGAGAAACTCAACGCCGAGAAAGACGAGGCGGTCAAGAACGCGGATTACGAGCGGGCCGCCCAAATGCGCGACCTCGCGGAAACCACCAAGCAAAAGAGGCGTGCCATCCAGAAGGAATGGCGCGACCACACCAAGGAGACCGACGGCGTCGTCGATGAGGAGGTGATCGCCGAGGTGGTGGCCTCCATGACCGGCATCCCGCTGACGCAGACGGGGCAGGACGAGGCCAATCGCCTCCTCAAGCTGGAAGAGCAGCTTCACAAGAAGATCGTCAGCCAGGAGGAGGCGGTCGGTGCCGTGGCCCGCGCGGTACGCCGCAGCCGCAGCGGCCTGAAGGACCCGAACCGTCCGATGGGCAGCTTCGTCTTCGTCGGCCCCTCGGGTGTCGGGAAGACCTATCTGGCCAAGTGCTTAGCCGACTTCATGTTCGGCGATCCCGACGCCCTGTACGTGCTGGATATGTCGGAATACATGGAGAAGCATAACGTCTCGCGACTGATCGGCGCCCCGCCCGGCTACGTGGGCTACGAGGAGGGCGGGCAGCTCACCGAGCGCATTCGACGCCGCCCCTACTCGGTCATCCTGCTCGACGAGATCGAGAAGGCTCACCCCGATGTATTCAACATGCTGTTGCAGATCATGGAGGAAGGGCGCCTGACCGACTCGTTCGGCCGGCACGTCGATTTCAAAAACGTCGTCCTCATCATGACCAGCAACGTCGGTGCGCATCGGATCACGCACCAGGACGAGTTCGGCTTCGGCAAGCGCGACGAAGAGGTCACTTACGAGAAGATGAAGGAGACGCTGAAGGCGGAGCTTGAAGACCACTTCCGCCCCGAGTTCCTCAACCGTCTGGATGAGATCGTCGTCTTCCACAAGCTCACGCACGAGAATCTGGTCGCCATCGTCGACCTCGAGCTGGACAAGCTCGCCGACCGCGTGAGCGACAAGGGTCTCAAGCTCGAAGTCACACAGGAAGCCAAGGATTTCCTGATCGAACGCGGCACAGACGAGAAGTTCGGCGCCAGGCCGCTGCGCCGCGCCATCGAGCAATATCTCGAGGACGCTATGTCCGAGCAGATGTTGCGCGGCAAGTTCTCGGGCAAGAACAAGATCATCGTCACGATCAAGAAACCTGAGTCGGATGACGACCTTCCCATGCTCCTGCTGAACGGCGAATTCGACGAGTCGCTCGCAGTGAAGACGGACGAACAGGAGCCGGTGGTGGCCGCCGATTCGGATACGACGTAGGCCGCCGTTTGCAGAGACGCTCAGTGCTGAGCAAGGAAGCGAGGACCAGGGCCGACCAGGCGGGTCACCCCGTTTCTCGTTTCGACCGTCCCAAAAGCAGCCGCTCCAAATCGTCAGAGCCCAGTCGCACCGGGCGAAGCCGCACGCGTGGACGGGAGGGGTGCTCGTCGCGCAAGGACTTGTCGTTTCCCACGCTCGCACGACCTCCACGTGAAACCGTCGACCACCAGGATCATAACATGGAGTGCTTTACAGCCGTCTGATCTCCTGTAAGACCCTGCATTCAGTCGGGTCAAAGGCGGCAGGCGGTGCAAGGCACTGTCGAAGGATATAGGGGGGGGATTGGCGATTCGGTCCAGGAGTTGGCAGGGCCCTACATGCTGTTCCGCGGTCTTCGCCTGGGGACGGGCCAGGCGTCATGCCAGGTTGTCCAGTGGCTATGTATGAGAGTCACCGGGCGGGCCTGGGAATCCGGCCAAGTGGTTCGATGCACCGGCGTAGGCCTTCTCATTGCGGGTGCCCGGGCTCGACTTGATCTGCGGATTTCCACGGACATCCAGAACCCTGCCCCGTTGCGGTTCGTCTATACCGCTGTACACGTTGTCCCGGGGAATCGTGTGCGATAAAATAGTTGGGCGCGGAGCCGGCCTTGCTGGACAAGGCTCCGTGCACGCGCCGCTTTGATGGTCGCGGCGGATCACCAATTCTTCGACGACGTGACTCATGTGCCGCAGTAGGGTGATCAATTTCGGACGAGCAAGTACGAAAACCGCACTGGTGTTGGCATTCGCCGTCATGGGGAACACGCCGAGCACCGCGCGCGCCACACTGGACGTGCTTGTCCGTCACGTGGGGCTCCCCACGATCGGCGAACGGCATGTCGTCCGCGGCGGTGGTTGGGCGCCGGTGATCGTCGACATCGGGCTTCAGGAAGGTGACGAGGCCAACTTCGACGGCTACCTGAAGATCACCCAGCCCGATAATGACGGCGACTTCTGTTACGACACCGTGGAGGTGCATCTGCTGGGTGGGCTTACGCCTCCGGACTCTCGCAGGTATTACCTCTACACGTTGCCCAATCCCGTGCGCGGCCAGGAGACCTACGCCGTCGAAGTCTACGACATGGAGGGAGAGATCGTCGAGGTCCTCTCCGACGGTGAGCTGACCACGCACGCAACGGTGAAGCAGCCTCCCGTGGCGATCTCCGATGATCAT
>CP070718.1:581891-584958 GCA_020350565.1 Phycisphaerales bacterium | reverse complement strand
GTCCACGTTCGGACGATAGTCCATCTGACCGATGAACCCGACCACCGGTCCACGGCGGTCTGGAATCGACGGGGCCGGCTCGTCCATCTCCGGCAGGGTGACTCCATTGCCAACGATGTGCAGCTTGCCGGGGGAGACGTCTCGTTCGATCGCGCGTGCCTCGGCTTTGGTGATGAGCATGGTCGCGTCGAACGCTTCGATCCATTGGCGTTCCCGCTTCGCCAGGCGCCGCCCCTCCAGGCGATAGAGCTCATTCATCGGCCACTGCGCGCTCTCCGCGTATTCGAGCCATTTCTCGCTGTCGAGATCGCACATGTCCAGGACATGCCGCGGCGCTCGGACCCGCAATGCCGGTGACGCCATGGAGGACGAAAAGGCGAGAACGACATCGAAACCCACTCGCTTGTTCAGGTTGTCGAGCGCCCGGCCCAGGCCCCAACGGCGGAAGTACCCTTGCGTTGCCGTCGATCCGAGCGTGAGGCCGGCGGCCGCCTGCATCGTCGCAAGACGGCGACGTAAGGGAAGCGCCAACACCTCCTGGCAGTGCCAGTTCAAGCGTTCCGCACGTTCCAGCTCGTCGGGACCATGACTCAGGGAGACGCACCAGACCCTGTGGTTCGCTGCCAAGTGCTCGATCTGTCGAAATGCGCGCAGCCTGTCGCCTTTGTCCGGTGGGTAAGGTACGCGATGAGCGAGGTAAAGTATCTTCACGGCCTCAACCTGGAATATGCCTGGACAGCAGCGCGCCTAGCGGCCGAGTGACGCAAAGCGGTACATGCGGCCAGATGCGCCGGAATATCCGAAACTTCGCACTGCCGGGTGAGAGATCCGGCGGCATCCGCCCCGGCGGTGCGTAATACTGGTATTCGAGCGGATGCGGCTCGAAGCCATTAAACCGCTTGAAGTTGTAGCTTCCCTCGTTGTCCTTGCGTGAACGGCCGAAGTCGAAGACGCGGTAGCCCTCCTCCACCGCGCGCTCCATCAGCGCCAGATAAATGACGTTGGAGGCGCTGCAGCGTTTCGCCTGATCCGTGGTACCGATGAAATACGGCATGACGGTGTCGCGGAACAGGAACGTCACCAGACCCGCGACGGTCCGGCCTTGGTACTGCACGGTCGAGGTCCAGATCCGGTCCGGCTCTTCGCGAAGGAGGGCCTCGAAGAACGAATAGGGATACGCCAGTGACGCCAGCCGGCGCATGCTACGCGTGTAAAGCCGCCAGACTTCCTCGAGATGCTCATCGCCGTAGTCCGCGCGCAGGGCGAACCGCGTGCGGCCGTTTCGCGCCGCCGCCCGGGCTTTTCGCGGCAACCACTTGAGCACCTCGCCGGGGCTTTCGGGTAGCTCGCGTTTGAATCCCACGTAGCGGTCGAGCACCGGCAAATCCGCCACGACGGCTCGGGCGGAACGGAAGTCGATCACCGAACAGTCCCGCTGTTGAGCGATTGCCTTGGCCCGCTCCACGAGTGCGGCAGTGGCCTCGTCGTCACTGCTCACGATCCCGCCGCCTACACCGTAGGGCACACTGACCAACATGCGCCCGCCGATGCCGCTGCGGATGAAGAACATCGGCAGCACGCTGACGATCCGGTCGCCGCGCCTGGCCGCCAGGTAGATGTCTTCGTGTCCGAAGGCCTCACGGACAGCCGTTCGCCAGGCGCTAAGGTGAAAGAAGCTCGACTCCAGATGGGCAAGGACAAACTCGTCCCAGGCGGACCGGTCCTCTGGTGTCGCGGTCATGGCACCGACGGTGACGAGTTCTTGCCCGCGTGCCATGTCTTTGGCAGTCGGCTCCCGTTCCAAGGTCAGTTGCGCCGTTGCCTCAGCCATGGGTCGCCTCCGCCGCCGCAAGTGGATGAGCCGGAGTCGCCTCGGACATCACATAGCGGTATTTGCCCGAACCGGTTATGGGGATCCGGTCGACGAACTGCACGTTGATGTCTACCTGATCGTCGACAATGCGGCGAAGGCGCCGGGCCACGCGTTCCGTCGTGATCGTTTGACCGTTCGGCTCAGGTACGACCAGCACGCGGGTCGAGTAGTCCGGGCCCTGCATGACGCAGAACTGACGAATGCCCTTCATTTCGCGAAGGGGATAGATGACCGACAGGGCATGCTTGATCGTGCCGTCCGGCAGATAAAGAAAGTCCGTGGCCCGTCCTTGGATGACGTCCATCATGGGCAGCCCCCGGCCACACGGGCACCGCCCTTCCTTCAGACGACCTCGATCGCCGGTCCGGTACCTGATGAACGGCATGCCGTACGCGTCGAGATGCGTGATGACGATTTCTCCATCCTGCCCGCTGGGAACGACCTCACCGTTCTCGACGATCTCGACGAGAACGTTTTCAGCCGTGATATGGAGATTGCCTTCGGGGCATTCGTGCGCGATGAACCCGCCCTCACGGCTGCCGTAGCCGTCGGCGACGGGCACCCTGAAATACTCCGCAATCACCTCGCGATGATGAGGATAACAGACCTCACCGGTGACGAAGACGACGCGCAGGTCTCGCACATCGATGTGGACACCTCGATTCAATGCATGCTCGGCCAGAAGCGCGACGCTGCTCGGATAGCCGAACAGGCATGCGGGCCGATAGCGCGAGAACTCCTCGAGGTACTGGTCCATCCGGTCCGGAGACATATTGAACGCGTCAACGAGCCGGTGATTGAAGAACCTGTCGCGGACCCGCCGCATGCGATCGGTTCGGGAGTGCTCGATGGGTGAACCCCACAGGTAGAGCTCGCGGTCCCCGATGTCGACGCCGAACCAGCGGTGCGTTCGAATGCGGGCGGCCTGGTCGTAGCCTTGTCGCCTGCGATCGAAATAGAAGACGAGCGGCTCACCGGAGGAGCCGCCGGTATTGTGCGGATAGAGCCCGCCCGGCGCTTCGGGCCAGAGCATTTCCTTGATATTTGCTCGGATGGCGGCCTTGTCGAGAAGTGGCAAGCGCGAAAGCCAATCGAACGGGTCGCCGTTGCTGCGATCAACATCCGTTTGATCGAGCAACCTCCGATAATACGGCACGTTCCGTTTCGCATGCCGCAGTAAATCACCAAGCTTCC
>CP070718.1:574021-581791 GCA_020350565.1 Phycisphaerales bacterium | reverse complement strand
TTTCGATCGCGTCCTCGACGCCGAAGCAAAAGCCGCGTTCACTGGCCAGTTTGACTTGCATGATTTAATGAAGTCCTGTTCCAGGCGTTCCACATTCGCATCAATGAGTGGTGCGAGAAAGGATTCTCGCACCAGCGAAACGTTCCCATCGATAAGTGGTGCGAGAAGGGATTCTCGCACCAGCGTGGTCTTCACGACTCGGCTTGGTCCTCACGAGGGATGATAGCCCTCGGTGGCAGTTGTCACCAGATCGCGTTCGGCCGGCGTACAAGTGGTGCGAGAAGGGATTCTCGCACCAGCGTCCTGAGGGGCTCTCGCAGCAGCGGGTGGTGCGAGAAGGGATTCTCGCACCAGCGGCAGCGTGGCGGACACCACCGGGAGGGGATTCCCGTGCCAGCGTTGCCTCAGGCGCTGTATAATGCGCCTCATGGAGATTGACCTGCAGGAACTGCCCATACCCGACTGGGGCTTAAGCTGTCCCAACTGCCAATACTTGCTCAGGGGTCTGCCCACGCACCGGTGCCCCGAGTGTGGCCTGGAGCTGGAGATGGAGGAGATCGTCAAGTCCTGGACCAGGCTTCGCAAGCCGCGCTTCACCGGCCTGGAGGAGCCCTTTCCTGACTTCGGCCTCGAGTGTGCCAAGTGCAGGCACCCGCTCGCCGGTGCAACCGGACGAACGTGTCTGCAGTGTGGCGAACGGTTCTATCCGGAATCACTCAGGCCGAAGGGCCCGTGGTTTCGCATCGACCAATGGGTCGTCGATTACCTTCCCACGGCCATCCTCGAGGATGCCCTCGCCCAAGACGCGGTACCTTTTGTACGGCGGGAAGACCAATCCTTCCGTTCCATCTACGGGATGTCTTCCGAAGTCACAGGCCGCATGCTGGTCTCGAGCGAGTTTTTCTTCGATTTCCTTTGGGTGCTTCGTCAGCAAGTGGAGCAGTACGATCAGGACAAAGCTGCCGCCCGAGGCAGATGGGTCTGCCCCCAGTGCGGCGAAGCCAACCCCGGCAACTTCCAACTGTGCTGGAAATGTGGTCGAGAATACGACAACCAGGCCGGCTGATCGGCCGATCTTGCTGAGCTTCAGACCGTATCGAAGGACCGCGCTTCGATTTGATTACGTTGCGCGTTGCACGCGTAAGCCTCCCGTAGAAGTGGCCCTCCTGCATCAGAATCGGCGTGATTGTGACTCATCGCATCGCGCCGGATGGACCGCTTGTGAATTGTCTCGTCCTGCCGGCAGTGGCGTGTGTCTCCCGTGAACACCTGTGAATTGTAAAAGCTCGTAAAGTTCGGAGTGCGCTCCCCCTTAAAAACAGGCAGAGGGGCCGATTTCCGTTCGCTTTGAACACACCGCTTACTGCTTCCGCTAATCGTTCTTCGTTCAGGCTTTAGCTTGCAGCCGTCGGAGGTTTGTGGCCGATGAATGAGGCGGATTCCTTATGGATATCGGTCCATCGAGCGGCCTAGCATGGTGCGATGAGCGCAAGGAAGGGCTCGACATGAAGGGGCCGGAGAGCACGCTGATGAAGGCTTCCGCAGAGGCTGTGCGGTGCAGTCTGGTTCGCTCCGGACTGCGAGCCAGCATCACGATCATGCCGTTCACGATCGCGCCGGGGTTGTACGAAGTGAGGGCGATCAGCCACACTTCGGGGCACGTGTTCATCGTGCGCGGCACGAATCGCCGACAGGCCATCCGTTTGGCCGCCAGTCAGGCAAAGCGATCAATCGCTCCACTCTGATCGAATCAGGCCACCAGAAGGATCAGGAGAAGTGCTTGCCCCGGTGCGGGCGTGGCTTTCCGTCAGCACGGGCCATTTCGACGAAACGGTGGCACACCAAAAGCGCATGCATGAGAAGGCCGAGCAAGGCGCCGCCGGTACCATTAGGAGGATCCCGTACCCTTGAGTTGTCCGGCTATCCCTCCAACCGGTCCGAAAGGGCTTTCAGAAAGTTCTTTGCGATTTGCGGCTGGACCTTGCCGAACTTCGGCGGCATCTGGTCGACCAACAAGCCCTGGACGTATTCGCGCGCCTTCTTGCCGGCGCCTCGGAGACGGGCAACAACGGCCTCGGCATCTTCGAACTGTGAGCTGCCCATGGCCAGCACAAAGTTGGCCACTTCCTTGGCGACGTCTATCGACGTGCTGGACGCCTGCCCCCCGCGTCCGCTGCGCCCCCCGCCTTTTCTGGGATCCGGCGGAGCGCCACCCGACCTATCAACCATGGCCGCATAGCGGATCGATTCGCGCCGCAATTCGGCTGCTTTGCGTTCCTCGTCTTCATCGACCGGTGCAAGGGGGATTTCCTCGATCTGATCCGGAGGAACCGGAATATACATCTCATGTCCACATCCCGGACATCGCCCTCGCTTGCCGCCGGCATTGTCCGGCGCCCGGATGGTTTTCCCGCAACGGACGCAATGGATCTCAATGGCCACGGTGATCTCCTCCCATAAAATCAGCCGCAAGCGCCTTGAGGGCATACCACGCGACATGGTCTCCAGCCGGTCGCCACTTGGGCCCTCAAAACTCCTGGTCGGCCAACGGCGCGATCGGTACCGCCCGGCTGGAACGCGCTCTGAACACTAATCGTACCGGTATTTCATCGAAGGGCAAAGTCTCCCGGAGCCGATTCAGCAGGAATCGCTCGTAATTCCGCGTCACCAGGCTGGGGGCGTTCACGAACAAGACGATGGTCGGCGGCTGGGCCCCGACCTGCGTGGCGTAGAAGACCTTCATGGGTCTCCTGCCACGGCGACGTGTGGGGGGCTTTTGGGAGAGGGCCTTTTGCAGGGCCTGATTCAGCCGTCCCGTACCCACGCGGGCCTTGGATTGTTTGAAGAGTTCGGTGGCCAGGTCGATGACCGAGCGGACGTTTCGTCCTCGGCTGGCGGTGGTGAAGGCAATGGGCGCATAATCGATCCATGGCAGCACCTTGGACAGGTATTCCCCGTACTGCTGCGTGTCCGCGCGGCCCTTGGCCAGGTCCCATTTGTTCACCACCAGGACACAAGGCTTGTATTCATCCAGGATCGCGCGCGCAAGCTTCTTGTCGACCTGGCCGACCGGGACGGTCGCGTCCGTCAGGAGGAGCACGACGTCCGCCCGCCGAATGGACTCCATGACGCGGACATTGGCATAAAACTCGATACCGTCCGCCATCTTGCTTTTCTTGCGGACACCGGCCGTGTCAATGGCCACGAACGTGCGTCCATCGCTTTCAAAGCGCACGTCGATGCTGTCGCGTGTTGTACCGGGGACCTCGCTGACGATTAGCCGCTGCTCGCCGGCCAGAGTGTTGATGAACGTGCTCTTGCCCGCGTTTCGTTTGCCGACGATGGCGATCTTCATCACCGGTTCCGCAGGCGCTTCCGCCTCCTTGCAGCGGACGTTCTCCAGGATCAAGTTCAGCAATTCCTTTTTGCCCAGCCCTTGGGTCGCGCTGACCGGCGTCGGTTCGCCGAAGCCCAGCTTGATGAACTCTCCGATGTCCCGCCCCAGGTGCGGTTCGTCCACCTTATTCGCCAGCACGTGTGTGCGGTCCGCAAACCGCTTGAGCAGGTGGGCTGTGGCACGATCGAGCGGGGTGAGTCCTTCACGTGCATCCACGACGAAGAGGATGAGGTCTGCCTGGCTAATGGCGTAGCGAATCTGCTGCTCCACGTGCTGGCTCAGGTCGTCGCGGTCGATGACGCCGTGGCCGCCGGTGTCCACGAGTTCGTAGTAGTGCTCGTCGATGTCGCAGATAGCGGTCACCCGATCGCGCGTCACTCCAGCGGTGCGCTCGACGATGCTCGTACGACGCCCTGCGATCACGTTGAATAGACTGCTCTTTCCGACGTTCGGTCTTCCCACGATGGCAATAGTTGGCAGCGGCATAGCACACGCTTGTGGGTCTAACTGTCCATTGAAAAAGGGGGCAGGCACCTCACCGAACGGCCTTTTCGCTGGCGGCAGAGGCCCTACACTCGGAGCCAGTCCCCTTTTTCAACGGACTCCTAAGGATCGCTCGCGACAGCAGCTTGCCACACCGGCCTCTGAGGTTCTCCTCAGCGAGGGTCCGGCATTTGGAGCAAGGTCCTCCTGCATCGGCTCTTACACGGTGCCCCTCAAGTCAAGGCGACATGCGATCAGGGCGGCGTATCCTGAGCGAACATCTGTCGCCATCGACCGGGCGCCCTGAGGAAAGGACCGTATTTTACGCGGCCTGTCAATATGGTAGAAAGGCCCCGGCGGTCGCGGCTGCATCATGGGGACGCCGCGAGACAGCATCGACGGGCCTCCAAGAAGGTGGAGTCGCGTCGGCGGATGGAGGCAATCAGTACGCGTCACCACCATCGTGCTGGCGTTTTCGGAGTGTACCTACCTGTCGACTGAACTGACATGAAGACCATCATCGAACCGTTCCGCGTCAAAGTCGTAGAGCCCATTCGAATGACCACACGCGAGCACCGGGAAGCGGTGCTGCAGAGGGCCGGCATGAATGTCTTTTTGATCGATGCCCGGGACGTCCTCATCGACCTGCTCACCGACAGTGGGACCGGGGCGATGAGCAGCGAACAATGGGCAGGCGTCATGCGCGGCGACGAGTCGTATGCGGGAGCCAGCAGCTTCCATCGTTTCTACGATCGCCTCCACGATCTGACCGGAATGAAGCACATCCTGCCGACCCATCAGGGACGGGCAAGTGAACGCATCCTGTTCGAGATCGTCGGTGGGGACGGCAAGGTGGTGCCGAACAACAATCACTTCGACACGACGCGGGCGAACATCGAGTACTCGGGCGCCAAGGCCGTCGACCTCGTGATCGAGGAGGGGCGAGTGCCGCAGTCGCGTCATCCGTTCAAGGGCATCATGGACCTCTATCGCCTGGAAAGGCTCTTCGAGGAGGTCGGCCCGGACAAGATACCGCTGGTTATGTTGACGATCACGAACAACAGCGGCGGTGGTCAGCCGGTCAGCCTTGAAAACATCAGGGAAGTCCGTCGCGTTTGTGACAAGTACCACAAGCCGTTCTTCTTTGACGCTTGCCGGTTCGCCGAGAACGCGTATTTCATCAAGAAGCGGGAACCGGGACATGGGGATCGCAGCGTCAAGGACATCGTGCAGGAGATGTTCAGTCTGGTGGACGGCGCAACGATCAGCGCCAAGAAGGACGGCTTGGTCAACATCGGCGGTGTGCTCCTGTTTCGCGATGCCGAACTGGCAGCGCGGGCGCGTAACCTTTTGATCCTGACCGAAGGTTTTCCGACTTACGGCGGTCTGGCGGGGCGGGACCTGGAGGCCATGGCGCAAGGTTTCGAAGAGGTGCTGCAGGAGGACTACCTGCAGTACCGCGTGCGAAGCGTCGAGTACCTTGGAGAGAGGATCCGGGCTGGAGGCGTGAAGATCGTCGAGCCGCCCGGGGGGCATGCCATCTACATCGATGCCGCGAGTTTCTGTCCCCATATTTCGCCGGAAGAGTTTCCCGGGCAAGCGGTGGTCTGCGCCCTCTACCGGCATGCGGGCATCCGCGCGGTTGAGATCGGAAGTCTGATGTTCGGTGCCGGGGGCCGCAGGCCGGACATGGAGCTCGTACGCTTGGCCATCCCGCGTCGTGTCTACACCCAAAGCCACATCGACTATGTGATTGAAGCCGTTTTGGAAGTCTACGACGAGCGTGATAAACTCAAAGGGCTGCAGATCACGGAGGAGCCACAGCAGCTTCGACACTTTACGGCCCGGTTGCAGGAGAGGGAGTAGCATGCATCGACCGGTGGATGTGCTCGCTAGTGGGGGCGTAGGCCGGGTATGGGGGAATGCAAGCAGCAGGGTCGTTACGTGGGCAAGCTGAGCCGAATCCAAGCCGTGGACCATATTCACATCGAGGCCACCCTCGAATGCGCTGAAGAGTTGCGGTGGTTCTACGGCGAGTTGGCAGGGCTGGAAGAGGTGCAGGAGGACGGTGTGGAGGCGACCGTGCTGCGCTTCCGCTCTGCCCAGGTTGAGATTCACATCCACCTGGTCGAAGAGCCTGAGATTGAGACGGTTGACGAACGGGTGACCGTTGCCGTACCCTCATTCGCCGCCGTCAAGCAGGAATTGCAGGAGCGGCGGGTGCCCTTCCAGTTGATCCGCGGGGTCACGTGGACGGACCAGCGGCTTTCTCTGCTGGATCCCGCGGGGAATCGGGTGGCACTGCGTCGGGAATGGCCATTCGGTCCGATCTGAGAAGGTCTTCTCAGGGCAGGTCCTGCGTTTTTTGGTCTGCTGATGGGCTGCCGTATTGACCGCAGGCGGGTTGAAAGAAAAAATCATGAGGCGGGATGACGCCGGTCGGCGTTTCGGGTATAGTACCTACGTGCGTCAGATTGGCACGCTCTGATACATTCTGCCCTTCCGGTTTCGCACACTCCGCCCAGATCTTCTAGACGGTGTCTGGCGACCAAGTCACAGACCCGGATCTGGTTGCCCATGCGGGTGACGTTGTCGGGCCACGAGCGAAAAGCCCGGCAGCGGAAAGTCCGGAGTTCGGCAATACCGCCGATAGTCCCCCGGTTTTTTCGGTATCGGCGGCCCGGTGGTCGCCCCCCGGAGCGTGTGACATCGGTCGTGGGGCGGTTGGCGTGCAAAGACTTAGTAAGCCGATCATTGGTTTGGCCGGTGGTATCGGGGCTGGCAAGAGCACAGTCGCTCGGGTGTTCGAGTCGCTCGGTGCGGCGGTGATCGACTCCGATCGGCTCAACCATGAGCAGCTTCGGTCACCGGAAATCATGGAGACCTTGCGATCTTGGTGGGGTGATCGCGTGATCGCTCCTTCGGGGCAGGTCGATCGCAGAACCGTCGCTGATATCGTGTTCGCTTCGCCTAGGGAGCTCGAGAGGCTCCAGGATCTAACGTACCCGCGGATCGAAAAGCGGCGGAACGAGCTGTTTGCGTTCTATGACGCGGACAAGCGGGTCAAGGCAATCGTCCTGGACTCCCCCAAGTTGTTTGACACGGGTCTCGACCGGCTGTGTGATGCGATGGTCTTCGTCGAGGCCGATCGAGAGAAACGTCTTCAACGAGCCGCTGCCGCTCGGGGCTGGACGAGGGAGGAAGTAACCAGAAGGGAAAATCTTCAGAATCGGCTGGACAGCAAGCGGGCAAAGGCCGATTATACTGTTGTCAACAATTCCAGTATCGATGACCTGAGACCCAGCATCGAAAGCATCCTGGCTTCCGTCCTGGCATCGTTTGCGGCAGACCCTAAGGGCGGTTCTTCCGCGGAGAATGCTAGTTCCTGAACACTGATTCTAAAATCGAAGGCACAAACCAAACACCCTGATTGGGAGCCCTTTGACGTTCTTAGGAGGTACGTTCGATGGCCAAGGCCACTACCAGAGGGGCGCGTACAACGAAGAAGAGGTCGTCCACATCTGCGGCGTCCAAGAAAGCGGACAAGGCCGATGAGCTTGTTGAGCCGGCAGACGACGGCGAACAGGCCGTCGCCACGCAGACGCCGGAATTCGATGACACCGGCCCCATCGACGCGGAAACGCACGCCAAGTACGAGCAGATCAAGAAAGGCGACATCCACATTCGTGAGCTCCAGCGGATGACCGTGCAGGAGCTGCACGAGGTCGCCAAGGTCGAGGGTCTGACGGAGTACACGGGCCTTAAGAAGCAAGACCTGATTTTCAAGATCCTCAAGGAACGCATCAAGCGGGACGGCTTGATGTACGGTGAGGGCGTGCTTGAAATCCTGCCGGACGGCTTCGGCTTCCTGCGCAGCCCCGAATACCAAT
>CP070718.1:570335-573921 GCA_020350565.1 Phycisphaerales bacterium | reverse complement strand
ATGTCGGAGGCGCTCCTGCTAAGGCTTTCCAAAGTTGGCCCACCCCAGAACCACCGCCGCCCGACCGTCACGACATGTTGCACGCTGGCAAACACCCGCGGCTTGAGGACGCGGACGGCCTGGGCAAGCGGCACGCCGATGAAGGCATGTGCCTGCACGTTGCGAATGCAATCGAGCAGACGGTCCAGGCCCATCCCCGGATCAATCATCACCGGTACCGCGCCCATCTTGAACAGGGCGAAGGTCAGGCCGATGAATTCGACGCCCGGCTTGACCATCATCAGCACGCGCATCCCGCGGGCGATGCCCGCTTGCGTCAGACCGTTCGCATAGCGGTTGGAGAGGCGCTCCATATCGGCAAAGGTGAAGCACGCACGGGCAGATCCGCCCGGCCAACCACGCGACCGGCTGACGATGACCGCCGGTCGATCGGGCGATTGCGCCGCCGTCTGAGGCAGGTACAGCGCCACGTTGCAGACGGGCGATTGTTGCTCCCCCGATGAGGCCTTGTGAAGTGGGGTGGATGTGATGCTCAAGGCCGCGCTACTTTCATGTCGTCGTCAAACGCTAAACTCGTTCCGAGGAAACACTATAGTTCTCAGGCGGGTGGTTGTCGATTCAGGATCACCGTGCTTTCCGACCGTGCTGGGAAGGAACGTCCCGGGCGTTGCGGCGTGTTCAGAAACGAAGGCGCTCAACGGGCTGCGTTGTGAGTGCAGGAATCGAACGATATACTGCCACGCTGAAGCAGCGAGTCATGGCAGAGCACGGTTCGGGACGATCTATGGGATTCCTAACTCGTACTGCACAGGTACGGCGCAACGAGTCGCCAGGTCCGTTTTCATTCTCGCGCGCGGTTCGGTTCCTCGTCTTCCTTGCTATCATGGCCCTGAGCCTCGGCCACACGATCTCGTGTCGCCGCGAATCGCAGCCGGAAGGGCAAGCCTCGCCGCGGGGCCAAGCGGCAGTCGCTGCGCCGGATGCCCCGAACGTATTGCTGATCTCCATCGACACGTTGCGGCCCGATCATCTTGGATGTTACGGCTGGGCACGCCCGACGAGCCCGCGACTCGATCAACTGGCCTCGGAGGGGGTGCTCTTCGAAAACGCCATCTCGAGCACGTCCTGGACGCTGCCGGCGCATGCCGCATTGTTCACCTCGCTAGCCGACTCGGTCCACGGCTGCTACGACACGGTTAACAAGCTGCCGTCAAACCTCGTCACTCTGGCGGAACGTTTTGCGGCGGAGGGCTATAGAACCGTCGGCTTTTTCTCCGGCCCCTATCTGCATCCGGCCTTCGGCCTGGACCAGGGCTTTGAGCACTATGAAAACTGCACTTCCTACGCGCAAGCCATGGAAGGGAAACCCGTCGCCGATTGGGGGCAGGACACCGACATCATGCGCGGCTCCCATCGCGACATCACCAACCCCATCGTCTACAAGGCCGTCAAGAACTGGCTCGATCTGAACCGCGATTCCAAGTTCTTCATGTTCATCCACATGTGGGACGTGCATTTCGATTTCATTCCTCCACCGCCCTATGACACCATGTTCGACCCGGATTACACCGGCAATGTCACCGGCGAGGACTTTCTGTTCGACGAAAGCATCAACGAGAACATGCCTCAGCGTGACCGGGCCCATCTGATCGCGCTCTACGACGGCGAGATCCGCTGGACGGATCACCACGTGGGCGTGATTCTCGATGACCTGAAGCGTACCGGCCTGCTCGATAAGACCGTTGTGGCCGTCACGTCCGACCACGGCACAGAGTTCTTCGAGCATCACCAGAAGGCCCATCGCAAAACACTGTTCGACGAAGTCATCAGGATTCCGCTCATCGTCCGCTGCCCATGGCGATTGACGCCCGGTGCCCGGGTACCTCATCAAGTGCGGATCGTCGACATCGGCCCGACGCTACTCGAGCTGGCCGGGCTACCGCCTGTGCAGGACGTCATGGGTCATAGCCTGGTGCCGCTCGCTACGAATCAGCCCCTGGCTTTCGACAATCTTGCCGTCAGCGAGTTGTTCTCCGTAGGACGGCGCATCCGTTCGATCCGGACGCTGGAGTGGAAGTTTACCGACCACCGCTCGCGAGAGTTGCGCTGGTATGTCGAGCTGCTGACCGACCCGCACGAGCGGCAACCGGTGAAAGACCTGACGACGTCTCGCGGTCGGCAAATCTCCGCCTGGTATGACCGGGTCGTGAAAGACCTCAACGCTCACCGCTCCCGCATCCTGGCCGCCACCGAGCCGTCCGAGATTCCCGAGAAAGTGCTCAAGCAGCTCGAGACACTCGGCTACGTCGGCTCGGAAGGGGAATGACTGAAGCCGCTTGCGATGATGTCACGCGACGTGCGACAAGCGCGGATCTGCGAAGCTCTCTGAAGTCCTGTCACGTCCGCGGGCATGGTTCACCTCATGGACGCTGCGCGAAGGAGTTCTCGGCATCCAACGTGGGCACTAGGGCGACACGTTCAAGCGTCGAGCAACCGCTCGACATGGAGGGCCACAGAGTCGGCCAGTGCCTGCAGGTGATAGCCACCTTCCAGGAAACTCACGAGGCGCCCGCCGCAGTGCCGTTTGGCCACATCCACCATGCGATCCGTCATCCACCCGTAGGAGGAGGTCTCCAGGTCAATCGGGGCCAGGGGGTCCATGCGGTGCGCGTCAAAGCCGGCGTCGACGAGGACGAACTGCGGAGCGTAACGTTCGATCTCGGGATGGACCTTATCGTCGAACGCGCGCCGGTAATCATCGTCGTTGCTGTGCGGAAGCATGGGGATGTTGAGCGTATGGCCTGCTCCTTCGCCGACGCCACGTTCCGTTTCGTAGCCGGTACCGGGATAGACGAACGTCGGATGCCCGTGAAGGCTGATGAAGAGCACTTGCGGGGTGGCCTCGAAGGTGTGCTGCGTGCCGTTGCCGTGGTGGACGTCCCAATCTAGGATCAGAATTCGCGTCAGGCCATGATGGTCAATCAGCCTGCGCGCCGCCAGTGCGATGTTGTTGATCATGCAGAAGCCCATGGAGCGATCATGTTCGGCATGGTGCCCGGGAGGGCGGAGGGGGCAGAACGCGTTGTCGATTTCGCCGGCCATCACGGCGTCTACGGCATTGATGGCGGTGCCCGCCGCCAAACGGGCGATCCAGTACGTTTCTGGGCAGATTGCGCTATCTGGGACATCGATAAAAGGTTGTCCAGTTTCACAGGCCCGCATGAAGCGGTTGATATAGCTCTGCCGGTGGATTCTGTGCACGGCTTTCATGTCGACGGGTGAGACGTCAATGGGTTTGCAGGCCTCATCCAGCTTCCGCTCGGCAAGGACGTTGGCGATGGCTTCGAGGCGCTCGGGACGCTCGGGATGTCCCGGCCCTGTGAGGTGCTGCTGGAACCGCTCATCTTGTGCCAATCCGGTTTTGGCCATGGCGCGTGCCCCCAATGGTTTCGGGCTAATCCCTAAGACCGGGCCGGTCCGATTGCCGAATGGGAAAAGGTGCTCCTGGTTGTTTGGACCGGTTCATTACGACTGTTGTTTTGTCCGACCTTAGGGTAGCATGCTGCGTTCCAACGCCCGATGGCAT
>CP070718.1:567624-570235 GCA_020350565.1 Phycisphaerales bacterium | reverse complement strand
CCACTCCCTTGTGCTCATTCATGAGCGCGAACATGCGCTCCGCCAGGCGCTGGAGCTTAGGCCCGAACTCGGTCACCGGTGCGCAGACCCTCTTCAGCACCGGGTCCGGATAGTAAACTAGGTTGACCTTACTGGGATCGTCGGGAATCACCATGGGCGTCCTGTCCGCGGGGGGCGGGGGACTTCACACTGCTCCGCCAGCTTGACACTATTCGTCCCAGGGATAGTATGGCCGGGTTGCCGATTGTAAAGATGCGGCATTGTGTGTAGGGTTCTTTTCCGCGGGGCGTGGCGCGCGGTACTGTGCGTCGGATCCTCCGGTGCGGGGTGCTGGCGTGTCACCGCATCGCGCCCTCCAACAGTGAACTCCTTTCTTGCTGGTACGAGTTTATCGGCCCCATGGCAAGGAAATCCAAGGAAACGGAAGCCGCCAACGGCGGTGACCCGAATGCTCGGTACCCCATAACCAAGGAAGGGCAGGCCAAAGCCCGCAAGTGGTTCGAGCGCGCCCTGGAACTGGGCGAAAAACGCCAGTACGACTATGCCATTGAGTACTACGTCAACGGGTTGGAATTCTGGCCGGACGCCGTGGAGGAGGCCCTCAAGGCACTGCATGGCTGTGGTGTCGCCCGTCACCAGAGCGGTGGCAGCAAACCCGGCTTCAAGGACACCATGAAGCGGTCCATGAACGACAAGGACCCCATGCAGGCGTTCTTGAACTCACTCTGGCTTTTTGGTCACGATCCGGACAACCTCAGCTACATCGAGGGGATCGTCAGGAACTCCGGTCGTTTGCGGGCTGAGGACGCGGCCATGTGGGCCGGTGGCGTCTGTTTTCGGGCCATGGAGTCCTCGTCAAAGAGCGGCGCCAAGCAGTTCCAGTTTCTGGCCAAGCAGATGGAGGAATTGGGGGATCGGGCGGCCGCCCGAGGTGAACATGAATTCTGTCTTGCCGCCTACCAAAGGGGCATCGACGCTTACAAGGCCTGGCTCAGGCGAACGCCGAAGAACCGGGACGTGGAGAACCAGCTCCGCGATCTGTCCACCAAGCTGACCATCACGCGTGGCAAGTATCAGGACAGCGAGACGTTCACAGACAGCATTCGGGACACCGATGCGCAGCGAGAACTGCAGGACAGGGATCGGTCCGTGCAAAGCGAGGACCGGCTTGGGGCATTGATCGAAGCCGCACGGGAGAAATACGAGGCCGACCCCGACCAGCCGGAAGCCGTCAAGAATTACGTCGACCTGCTCCGCCGCCGAGAGCGTGATGACGAAGAGCGGGTCGCCATCGGGGTCCTGGTGGAGGCCTTCAAAAAGACCCGAGCGTATCGATGGAAGCAGCTTGCCGACGACACCCGGATGAAGCAGTTGGGCCGCCAGGAGCGCAATGCCAAGAAAGCCGGCGACGAGCAGACCGCCAAGTCCATTCGGGAGAAGCGCCTGGGGTATGAGCTGCGGGTTTTCAAAGAGCGACATGAGCGGTACCCCACGGATCTGCGGATCCGGTTCGAGTACGGGGTCAGACTGTACAATGCCGGGCAATACGACGCGGCCATCCCGCAGTTTCAGGCGGCTCGTTCCGACCCGAAGAGCCGGTACTGGTGCGGCCTGTACCTGGGACGGTGCTTCTACGAGAAGAATTACCACTCCCAGGCGATCGAGATCCTGCAGGAGACCATGGACGCCTACGAGTTCGAGGACGACGAGTTGGGCAAAAACCTGGCCTACTGGTGCGGGAGGGCCTACGAGGCTGCGGGTAACACCACGGAGGCGCGGAAGACCTACGGAAAACTGCTCCAGTTGGACTACAACTTCCGCGACGTACGTGATAGAATGGATAATCTGCCGTCCGCATCGTAGAGACGGCGGCATCAAGTTGGCACACGGAGAGTAGACGGTGGCAAACCTGCGGTCAGCCAGGAAGCGTATGAGGCAAAACGAGGTGCATCGGGCGCGGAACCGGGCGAGGAAATCGCGCGTCAACACGCAGGTGCGCAAGTTCACCGACGCCCTGCATGAGGGCGACCTGGATCAGGCCCGCGAGGCCTATCGAACGGTCAGTAAGCTGTTGGATCAGACCGCGGCCAAGGGGACGATTCACCGGAACGCCGCCTCACGGAAGAAATCGCGCCTGGCCCGACGGCTGAACAAAGCCACGGTCAAGGCGTCCGGCTAGGTCGGAGCCGCTCTGCGAGCGGCGACAGTAGCGGCGATCGCAGGTCATCGCGAATGAAATCTCACGGGTTTCGTCAGTTGGCGAAGCCCGTCTTTTCTGCGCGGACAAGTCGAGGGACGAATACGCACCATGGAGCGCGCGAAGGATGCGGTGAAAAACGTCAGGGCTTGCACAAACAGCCGACAACTCTTCCTCTGTTCTTCCTCAGCGCTCTCAGCGCTCTCTGCGGTGAATGCCGCTGGAGGCCCATAGGTAATCATGCCCGGTGAACCGTACGTATCTCGCGGCGGAGAGAAACTGGCGGCGGCTATGGACCACTTCGGCTTGAGCGTGAGCGGATCCACCTGTGCCGATCTTGGCAGCCATGTCGGCGGGTTTGTCGACTGCCTGCTCCGGCGTGGCGCAGCCAGGGTCTTCGCGATCGACACCTGT
>CP070718.1:566177-567524 GCA_020350565.1 Phycisphaerales bacterium | reverse complement strand
GCTCTAAAAGGAACGCGAAAACCACCGTCAAAACGGCTCAGTTTTCCAGGCCGTTGTCTTCTACTCGTCAGGCCCGCCCTGGCTGATCTCCCGACGGAGCCAGGCCTTGGCAACCGTCCAGTCGCGCTTGACGGTTGCCGGTGAAACGCCGAGGACTTCAGCAGTCTCCTCGATCGTCAGGCCTCCGAAGAAACGAAGCTCGACGATACGGTTTTGTTGGGGATCGAATTGTGCGAGCCGATTCAGGGCCTCGTTAAGCGCGGCCAGATCGACGGGCTGCTCGCCGGTGGCCATCACGGCGTCCTCCAAGGCGACCTTGTCACGGGCACCGCCGCGTTTTTCGGCATCGTGCTTGCGGGCGTGGTCTACAAGAATGCGGCGCATCAACTGGGCGGCAACAGCGTAGAAATGGGCCCGGTGCCGCCACTGGACCCTGCGCTGATCAATCAGCCGCAGATATGCCTCGTGTACCAGGGCCGTGGTCTCAAGTGTATGGTCCGGACGTTCGCGACGGAGCGCCCTGCTGGCGAGCGTTTGGAGCTCCCCGTAAACCAGTGGCATTAGCTCGTCGAGCGCATCCTGATCGCCGCCGCTGAATTCCAGCAGCAAGTGCGTGACGTTGCCCGCCTCAGGCGTCGCCATCGGACACCCCTTCCGAAAAAACGCCCACTGGGCTGACCCAAATGTTACGCCATTCTCGCGTACTTGAGTGTGAGCCGCAAGCGGCGGCTTCTCCACAACATCGAATCGCCCCGTATCCTCGCCAACGAGGGTCGGCGAGAGAAGAAGATGAACCGTTCATTGAAGCGAGAGGCGAACGTCAAGCCGCACGGGACTGGTCTGGCGGCCGGCGGGCTGGCGATCGTGTCGCCCGGACTGGGAGTCCGGGGCGATGAATGTGCCTGGCCACCGCTACCCGCACGAGCGATCACATGCGCAGGTGATTCCCGGGAAAAACAAGAAAACTCAAGAGCCGCCGCCGGGCCTTTTTCCGCGTTCTCTTGTGAGAGCGCTCGAATCCTTGGCACCCGTGGGACGTGAGTCCCTGGATCTCGGGCCTCTGTGGCGGAGTGCTACGGCACTGATTGAAGGAGCAATTGTCATGCGACCCATCGGTTATTCCAGAGTATATCCGGCAGCGATCCTGGTGTTGGTCCTCGGTACTACCACGCTGGCCGAGTGCCCCAGTATCGACTTTGAAGACCTGCCCTTGGGAACGGCCGTCACCACGCAGTATGCCGGGGTGACCTTCTCAGTGGAGCCGCAGTCCTGTGGCGGCGAGCCCACGTTGTACATGCGTATCGCCAACGCCCCACCCGGCGGCACCTCTTCCGGAACCAAAGTACT
>CP070718.1:560003-566077 GCA_020350565.1 Phycisphaerales bacterium | reverse complement strand
TCGGGCGGGTGCCCCAGGTCCTTCGGCGGGTGGCCCAGGTCCTTCGGACCTGGGGTAGCGAATCTATCTCGCCCAGCGGGTGGCGGGTGCCCCATCCCGATCTATCGGGCGGGTGCCCCAGGTCCTTCGGACCTGGGGTAGCGAATCTATCTCGCCCAGCGGGTGCCCCATCCCGACGTATCGGGATGCGGTGGTAGCGAATCAACCTCGCCCGACCTCCGCAGCCCCCACACCCACAATTCACTCTCCCGACGAGTCACTCCCCCGTTCCCAGAGCAGGTCGCCCACCCGGATGGGAGCCTCCCCGAACTTCGCGATTTACAGCGGCACAAGCTGCAGTTTATAATGGTTCGGGTCACCGTCCCGATGACCTGCCGAACGGAGGTTCGGAAACAGGGCAAGACGGATAGGGCAAAATCGTCTTCCGCGCGGCTTGCCACGTCATGGAGGACCGGATGCGCCGAATTGCGGTGATCAACCAGAAAGGCGGCGTCGGCAAGACCACGACGACGGCCAACCTGGGCGCGGCATTGGCCGCTGCTGCAACAACATCCCCCGGTCACCCCCGAGAGAACGCGAATTCCACGACCACCGATCCCGCCGCCGCGCACGGTCCGACGTCAACGGTGGACGACCCGCGTATTCTGCTCGTCGATCTCGATCCTCAAGCCCACCTGACCATGCACTTCGGCGCCGAAGTGGAGGAGGGGCGGCCCAGCGTCTACGACGTGATGGTCGACTCCAGACCGATTGCCGACACGATGATCGAGGTCCGGCCCAACGTCACCCTCGTCCCCGCTCACACGGACCTGGCAGGGGCCGAGTTGGAACTGGTCAGCGTCGTCGGGCGAGAAGTCATTCTTCGTGATGCCATTGACGCCGTCGATAACGCGGCGTCGGATGGGCAAGGAGCGTTCGACGTCCTGCTGATCGACTGCCCACCGTCGCTGAGCCTTCTGACCATCAACGCGCTGGCCGCCGCACAGGAAGTAATCATTCCGCTTCAGGCCCACTTCCTGGCTCTTCAAGGACTGGGCAAGCTGATCGAGACGATGACACTCGTCAGAAGACGGATCAATCCGCAACTGCGAATCGCGGGCATCGTCCTGTGCATGTTCGACGCGGGAACACGGTTGGCCGCGGAAGTCGTCGAGGACGTAACGAACTTCCTCAACAGCGTGCGAGGCGGCGACGGCGTCTGCGCAGACGCGCGTCTCTACAACACGCGAATTCGCCGCAACATCAAGCTTGCGGAGTCTCCGAGCTTCGGACAGACAGTTTTCGATTACGCGCCCAATAGTAACGGAGCGATCGACTACACGACCCTCGCCGCAGAAGTGCTCCTGCAAGGTGACTGGCCACAGGACGACCCGGCGGCGGAAAGCGAAAGCCGGCTGGCGCCTCAGGAGGAAGCGCCCGCTCACCTCGTCACCGAAGCCTCGCACGGAGAATCACCTGCCTGGGAAGCGCACGGATAACGCCGCTTCGCCAAACCTGATCATCCCGTCAACGTCCAATTCGCTTCACTCGGGGCATCGTGGAAGAGATCCGTCAACTCACATCGGCATGAAAGAAACAGCCGCCGCGCATCAGACATTCCAGGCAAAGTCCTTGCATCAACCCACGAAATGACGATGATCCCACCGTGACGTCCGCTGAAACGTGGTTTGGATTCACCACCCGCGATGACCCCAACTCATACATCACCCCCATCCCGATCGTACCTTTGGTGGGCCTGGATCGGCTATTGGATCTGCCTTTTCATCGTGATGCACATCCCCAAAGTGGGCATGGGGGAGCTTGCCATCAAGGGAGGCGACAAGGTCCTCCACTTCTGTCTCTACTTTTTGCTTGCCTGGCTTGGGGGAAAGGCGGTCGCCTGGCGTTCCGGGCGCCTTCGGCTTTCGCACCTGGTCCTGTGGTCGTTGATCTACATCGTGTACGGCGGTCTCGATGAGTGGACGCAACAGTATGTCGGCAGAACGACGAGTCTTCACGACTGGCTGGCGGACAGCGCCGGTGTGGCCTCCGCAGCGGTTCTGTTGTGGTTCACCAGCAGGGGCAGCGTGAGGGAAGCCCGGCACAGCGAGTCTTGAGGGCCGATCCCAGCCTCGCACCGGCATGACTGCCTGGAATCGTCACCTCATTCCAGCTTGAATGTAACGCTCAATTAACAAAGCTCCGGGAGGCGGGCGGGATCGTGCCGATACCCTCCAGTGGTGGTACAATCCATAGAGGCCCCATCGGGACTCGCCGCGCTTAGCAGTCTATTGAAAAAGTGCGGTCCGGCCGCCCTCGGCCGGGTCTTGCCTCCCGGCAACGTGGTTCTCGACCCCGTCCCGGGACTTCTTCAACGGACTGTGGGTCATCGTTGCAAGGCGCGCCCCTCGCTCCAGACGGCCGTTCGGATCGCCCCGCGATCCCACGCGAAAGGCTGGCACCATGCCCCGACGACGAGTCGTAGTCGTGATTGAAGACGAGGACGCCATTCGCCGTGGTATCGTCGATGTCCTTCGGATGGCAGGCTATGAACCGGTCGAGGCGGCCGACGGCGAGATTGGGCTCATCGAAGCCCGACGTGCGGGCGTCGATCTCATCCTTCTCGACCTGATGCTGCCGAAGCTCGATGGCTTTGATGTGCTCAAGGAGCTTCGCAAAACCCACCCATCACTGCCGGTGATCATCCTCAGTGCCCGCGGTGCGGAGGACGACCGCGTCCAGGGACTGCGAGGTGGCGCCGACGATTACGTCATCAAGCCCTTTTCTGCCCGGGAGCTCCTCGCACGGGTGGAAGCCGTCCTGAGGCGCAGCCCCGAACGCATACTCCCCCCCACCCGCATTGCGATAGGAGGAACATTTGTAGATTGCGCCCGACGCGAGATTCATCTCGAGGACGGCTCCCTGGTCAGCATCTCCGATATGGAAGCACGCATTCTGGAACGCCTCGCAGCTCACAAGGGGCGTTCGGTCTCCCGAGAGGAGCTTCTCTCGTGCGTCTGGGGAATCCGCGATGGGATGGTAGAGACTCGTGCCATCGACATGCACATCACTCGCCTGCGCAGCAAGCTTGCGACCCAATCTACGGAGCAGTCCCCCGACTGGATCGTCACCGTTCGCGGCAAGGGTTACATGCTCGGGCCCGACGTGGAAGTGAGCACACAGTGAGTTGAGACGGAGCGCGCGGAGTGATCGGCTCGCGAACAAGCAAACGGAACGCGATATTCGGCTTCCTGCTGATTACGGCGCTGGTCCTCGGCGGCATGACCTGGGCAACCGTCAGCACGCTGCGCCTGGCCCGCGCCGATCTCGAGGCCCGGGTTCGCGAGGAGCATCAAAGCCACCTGGAGAAGCGCCGCCAGCAGATCCGCTCGGCGGTTTCCCGCGTGGAGGACGTCTACAAGTTCGTGCTGGCCGTGGAGAACGGCCGACCGTACCGGCACTATGTGGCCTATTCCAACCCTCCGGCCGCCAGAGGACAGGACGGCGTACCCGTCAACCCGCGGTCCGTCTACCTTGAATCTCCCTTGGTCGAAGGGCGTTCGGCGGATTGGATTGACTTCTACTTCCAGATCGATCCCGAAGGCCTCTGGACGTCTCCCCAGATCGTCGATCCTTCCTCGCGGTTCTCGGAACCGCTCGCCGAGCAGGAGGAGTATTACATCGGGCTGATTCAGGACAGGATCGATCACTTGAGCGAATCGCTGCCATGCCCGATCCTCCGTCCAAGGGTAACGGCGATCTACGAGCTTCAGTACGGTGCCGCACATGAGGCCGGGCTTTTGGCCGATCTCGGTCCGGACGAAATTGACGCCGAGGAGCAACCGACCCTCGCCGCCCATTCGAAAACAAGCAATTGGAAGGCAGCGCGGCGAAAAAACCTCCTGACCCAACAACTGGGCAAGCTCGCACAGAGCTCCTGTGAACCCGCTGATGTCGTTCAGAGTGCAATCCGGGAAGGGGGCGCCTTTGTCATCGACCAGATCGCGGCGACCGTGGAAGCCTCGGTGGAGCCGAAGGGGCTCGTACCATTCTGGTGGCCCGCACCGAACGACGATCAGGACCTGTTGATGTTCATCCGCGAGGTCCGGGCCGACGATGAGCAGTTCTATCAGGGATTCACCGTACGATGGGACGTGCTCAAGCCGAGCCTCATCGCCGCCCTTGAGGATTCGGGAATCTTCAGGCGGTGGTTTCCGGACGCCGACCTTGAAGTCCTGGCTGACGCGCGCCCCGAAGACTACTTGGACGAGACGTTCATCGACAGCCTCAGCATCCGCCTGACGATTCCCGATCCGCCGCCGGTGCCCATGGTGGCAGCGGGAGCGGCCTGGCACTCGGTTCGAGGCACCTTATTAACAACGTGGCTGGCCGCGATCGGTATACTCGTCGTAGCCGGCATCGGATTCCGCAACCTCGTGGCTTTGACCGAGCGGCGTCTGCAGTTCGCCTACGCCGTGACCCATGAACTACGCACTCCGCTCACCACCTTCCAGTTGTACGCCGACATGCTGGCGGCCGGGCTCGTACCCGACGAGTCCAAGCAGGAATACCTCGAGACCCTCAATCAGGAGTCCCACCGGTTGGCCGATCTCGTCGAGGGCGTGCTCGAGTACGCACGGCTGGAAAACCACAAGGTGCGTCTCAATCCCGTCGACACGGACAGCCGCTCTCTGGCCGGCTTTCTCCGCGAAAAGCTGGAAGAGCAGTGCAAGCGGTATGACGTCCGCCTGGTTGTTGAGAACGAAATCGAAAACGGGCATTCCATTCGCACCGATACGGAGTTGGTCGGGCAGATCATCGGAGTGCTCGTTAGCAACGCCTGTCGCTACGCCCGCGGCAGCCGGGATCCGATGGTCATGATTCATCTGGCCCGGCAGGATCACGGACTGCAATTCGATGTCATCGATTCCGGCCGAGGCATAGAGAGATCCGACGCTAGGCAAGTGTTCAAACCTTTTCGCCGCGGAGAGAAAGCCAAGGCTTCCGCACTTGGCGGAATCGGCCTGGGACTCGCACTTGCCCGAACGTGGGCGAAGCTCCTGAACGGCCGTCTCGAATTGGCCGCCCGTTCGCACCCCAAACTCGGCGGTGCCCATTTCCGACTGACCGTCCGAGACGCTCCTTGACCGATTGCCCCCCTCGATGCCTCGTCGAGTCGAATCAGCCCCCAAGTCCGGCCTGTTCGTTCGGGCCAACCCACCGGGAAGAGCGCGGACTCGTTGAATCCAGGATGAGGAGCCACCTTGACCCGCCGACCAGGAGTCCCATTTGACGGCGCACTGGCATCGCGTCTAACATGCCTAGCCCAAGCTCGTTCATAGGATTGGCCAGAGTAATCCGCCTCGCTTCACTGAAAGCCGACAATGGTTTCTGAACTGGTCCAAATTGTGCGATTGTTCGAGGGCAGGCGCGTGCTGCTCGTGGGCGATCTGATCCTCGACCGATACGTATATGGCGACGCGGAGCGCATCAGCCCGGAGGCCCCGGTGCCCGTTCTCCGCGTCGTCGAATCGCGGGAGGCCGTCGGGGGAAGTGCCAACGTCGCCGCGTGCCTTCGTACCCTGGGATGCGAAGTCGTCTGCTGCGGTGTCGTTGGCCAGGATGCGCATGGAGAGACGCTGACCCGACTGGTCACCGACCTTGGCGTCGACCTGATGGGGCTGTATCCCGTACATGACCGCCCCACCACCACCAAAACCAGACTCGTGGGCTTGGCCCAACACCGACACCGGCAACAGTTGCTTCGCGTGGACGACGAGGAGACGAAACCTTTATCACTCTCAGACGCCCGTCACCTTCTGGAGCTCGCCTGCGATCTGATTGCGGGAGTCAATATTGTCTGTATCGAAGACTACGATAAAGGCCTCATCAGTGAGGACCTGGCGCAGGCCGTCATCCAGGAAGCAGCACAACAGGGCAAGCCGGTCCTCGTCGATCCGGCACGCTTGCCAGACTACCGGCGCTACCGCGGTGCCGGCATTCTGACACCAAACCGACAGGAGCTGTCGATCGCCACAGGGCGGGCATTCGACGGACTTGATGCCGTGGGCGATGCCGCGCAACATCTACTTGAC
>CP070718.1:558620-559903 GCA_020350565.1 Phycisphaerales bacterium | reverse complement strand
GGCCTCTGCTCCGCGCCCGCCTTTTCCCTTGGCGGCTTTCTCCTCCCGTAACGGCAGCGCGTCACGCCCGAGCTGAATCGGCTCGGCCAATTCCTTCTTCTTCGCCGCATCCGCCACCACGCCGGTCGAAGGCCCCGCAGGCCGGCTCAGCGAAAGGTACCACCAGGCTCCGCCGACCACGACGATCAACGCAGCCGCCGCCGTAGCCATCGGTCGAAACGAAAGCCGCCTCCGCCGCGACGCTCCCGGCACCGGCTCACCACCCGGACCGAGCAGCTCGTCACGCTCAATGTGCCGCATGACATCTTCGCTGACCCCGGGCGGTGCGGAATGACGAGGCAGTGACGACACCAGACCGGTCGTCATCCGCAGTTCCTCCAGTAGGCGGCGCACCTCGGCATCCTCACGAACAAGCCGCTCGATGATGGCGTTCTGCTGTTCGTTCAGCTCATTGTCGATGTAGGCCGACAACCACTCGCCGATTTGTTCTCGATCCACCTTTCCCATGGCAGTCACTTCGCGCGCTGAATCAGCGGGACCACCGCCTCACGCAAGGCCATCCTTGCGCGATGCAGCCTCGACTTCACCGTGCCGATCGGCAGGTCCAGAATGGCCCCGATCTCGACATAGTCGAAGCCCTCGATGTCCCGCAGGACGATGACCGCGCGATAATCGTCCTCCAATTGTTGTAAAGCCGCGACCACCTTCCCCTGAAGCTCGCTATTGCTGGCCGTCGCCCCCGGGTCTTCCGCCTGGACGTCGCGCACGCGCTTGGCCAGCGCTTCCGCCTGGGTCCCATCTGCCCCCCGCGTTTGGTCGAGCGAGGCCGCCTGTCGTGTCTTGCTTCTCCGCCGATGCGACAGCGCAAGGTTGACCGCAACGCGGAAGATCCACGTGTAGAACCTGCTCTGATGGCGGAAAGAAGAGATGTTCTCCAGGCCTTTGACGAAGGCGTCCTGCGTCAAGTCCCGGGCATCCTCCAGGTGGCCGCAGATTCGCCAGCAAGTATTGAAGACCCGGTCCTGGTACTTCCTGACGAGGAAGCCGTAGGCTTCCGTTCTGCCGGCCTGAACCTCCCGCACCAACTGAGCATCCTCAAACGATACCGCCTCGGAGCCCTCGCTCAACACGGGTTGCTCTACTGGCTTGGGACGCTCTGCCACGCGATAAGTTCCCTGAAATGTGGGTCCGAAGCCCTGAGAAACTGCGAAGTCCCTCACCCTCGCCCGTCGTTATCGGAATGATCGTCCACACTAGGCGAACGCGCTCTATCAAAAGCCCTG
>CP070718.1:555977-558520 GCA_020350565.1 Phycisphaerales bacterium | reverse complement strand
CTCGACGCAAGGAGTGACCTCCTCATGGCTGGTTTCAACAAGAACCTGTGGGCATCTTGGCGAATGGAGTACATCCGTTCATTGGGAGAGGAACAAGTTCAGGTCGGCTGTTTCCTCTGCCACTACTGGTCATCGCCCGGGCAAGATCAGGAACATCACGTCGTCTGGAGGGGCGAATCGGCCTTCGTCTGCATGAACCGATTTCCGTACACCAACGGCCACCTCCTTGTGGCCACCGCTGAACACAAAGGCGACCTTACTGATCTTACCACCGAACAACTTTCCGAGATGACCACCATGATCCGCAGCGCGGTGGCCCTGCTCCGGGATGTCGTGCATGCCCAGGGCTTCAACATCGGCTACAACCTGGGCGCGTGCGCCGGCGCCGGCCTGCCCGATCATCTTCACGCTCACATCGTCCCCCGCTGGGGTGGAGACACCAACCACATGGCTGTTCTGGGTGACATTAGGGTGGTGCCGGAGGCGCTTGACCCGCTCTGGAACGAGCTTGCGGGCGCAGCCAAAAGCGCCGGGCTGCGAACGTAAGGCGGGGATTCAAATCGAACAACGGCAAATCGCTCAAGGATTCGAACGCCTACTGTGGCTGTCGAAACTCGCTTTTTCAGCGGACGGGCGCGGGGACTTAGGAAGCCTTTCCCACTTGTGCCGCCAGAAGCGTGATGTCGTCGCTTTGAGGGGCGCCGCCGACAAACTTGCTCACGGCGCGACGAACCTGGCGCACGATCGATTGCGGTCCGGATGAGCGCGCCTGGCTCATCGCCTCCAGCAGCCTCTCCATGCCGAAGAGCTCTTGCTGGGCGTTCATGGCCTCGATCACGCCGTCGGTGTAGGACACAAAGAGGAACGAGTCGTCCTTCAGGCCAAGCTCCCACGTGGCGAACTCAGCGTTTTCCACCACACCGAGCGGGAAGCCCGGCTCATAATCCAACGGTATCGGGTCCGTTTCGTGCCCCCGATAGATCAGGGGCAAGTGATGGCCGGCGCTGGCGATGCGAAGTTCTCTGCCGTGCGGCTCATACAAGGCGAGCAGGCAGGTGATGAATCTCGTGGTTTGCGTGTTGTGGCAGATCAGATTGTTCCAGCGCGCAAGCAGGGGGCCGGGGTTATCCTCGGCCTCGGTGGTGACGCGCACGGCCGCCTGTAAGTTGGCCATCACGAGTGCTGCTGCGACGCCTTCACCCATGACGTCGGCCATAAGCAACCACAGGCGGCCCTCACGGGTCTCAAGCACGTCGTAATAATCGCCGCTCACGCGATTGCCCGGCTCATTGAATGCCGCGACGGTCAGTGCCGGACGGTCGGGTAGTTCCGCGGGAAAGAGATCGGTCTGGATGCGGCGTGCCAGGTCGATGTCGCGATTGAGCCGGGCAAGCTGCTTTTGCTCTTCCAGGAGGCGGCAGTTGATCAGGCCGATGCTCGCCTGACGCGCGAGGGCGGCCAGAAAATCGATGTCCTCCTGGGAATACGTGGCCGACGTGCTGGTCCGGTCGCCGTAGATGACGCCGAGGACCTCATCGGCGTGCATGAGCGGCACGCACATGGCCGAGCGAATGCCGTGCTGCACGATGCTCACCGTCGGGTCGAAGGAATCCTGTTCGGTGAAGATGGCCCGTTCGCCGTGCTCGATCGCGCGCCGCACCAACGTGCCGCTGACCGTGAGTTCTCCCTCCGATCCATACAGGTTACGAACCACCGGCCAGTCCAGAACGCGCCGGTCGGATCGCAAGACACCCACGGCGCCGCGCTCAAAATGCAGGGTATCAAACCCAATGGCCAGCACTTCTGAAAGCAGTTCCTCCTGACCCTGCAAGCGCACGAGTCGATCGCTCAGGTTGTAGATCATCTCCAGCCGGCGTTGGGGCAGGTTGAGGCTGGGACTTCGACTGGCGTAGCTGGTGGCACGGCTGGCACTGAGGTCGTCGTCTTCGGCCATCACCACCGACGTCGCTGGCTCCGTTTTGCTCGGGTCGCGGCATTCGACCTCCACCGAGCCGATGGCGATCGTGTCGAGATGTTGCATCAGATGGGAGACGCGCGGTTCACCGTTAATCAACAGGCCGTTCTTGCTGCCCAGGTCTTCGATGACGTAGCCTTCCGGTGTCGGTGTGAAGCGCGCGTGTCGACGCGAGGTGCTCGGATCGTCCACGAAAATATCGCACGAACGATCCCGCCCGATGATCTCCGTCATCGTGCCCAGTTCGTGTTTAAACGTCCTGCCATCCGGGAGTTTGATCAGCAGTTCCATTTGTCACGCCCATTCTGCAATGCCGGACGGTTCTGCGGAACTCAAAGTGAGACGTCCGCCTGGGGTTGTTCAGGAATCCTATTCCATGCTCTCGATGATACCACTCCGCCGCGGCTCAAGGTAGAGGTGTCGGTCGCGGCTCAACGTTTTGAGCTCGCGGAGGCCGGGTCGGCACGCGCGAAGGGCAATATTTGAGCATGAATGCGAAGGCGGAGTCAGAAAGGTGCGAGTCGTTACCTGCCTCCGGCTCGCCTCTTTATGGCCGGCTTGAGTGGCG
>CP070718.1:554569-555877 GCA_020350565.1 Phycisphaerales bacterium | reverse complement strand
GGCGTGCCATCTTCGAGGAAAGGCATGTCCTCTTCTGGCATGATCTTGGCGATCACACCCTTGTTGCCGTGGCGTCCGGCCATCTTGTCGCCGATCGATAGGGTTCGCTTGATCGCCACGTACACCTTCGCCATCTGCAATACACCGCTGGGAAGCTCGTCCCCGTGCTTGAGACGCTCGATCCGCCGGTTCTTCTCTTCCTCCTCTTGCGTGATCTTCACCCAGAATTTTTCAACGATCTTCTTCACGTCATCCCGCATCGCCGCCGGCCGCACCCACTTGATGTCGAAGTTCTCGATCTGCTCGAAGACCACTTCGTCATCATCGCTGGCACCGACCTTCTGTCGCGTGGACGGGTCGACAATGTTGACCTCGTACTTCTTGTGGACCGCCTCGATCATCTGCCGGAAAATACTGCACTCGCGGGCCTTCGCCTCGGCCTCCAGACGCTTGACCTCGTCGGCCAAGGCCTTCTTCTGATCGTCTCCGCCGGCCCCACGCCGCGTGAACAGCTCTGTCTTGATGACGACTCCTTCATACCCACTGGGCAGTTCAAGCGAGTCGTTCTTCACGTCCTCACCAGCTCGCCCAAAGATGGCGTGCAACAGCTTCTCCTCGGGTGTCAGCTCAACCTTGCTCTTCGGAACCACCTTGCCCACCAGAATATCCCCGGGGCAGACCCGCGTCCCTTCCCGCACCACGCCGCGCTCATCCAGGTTCCGCAGGGCTTTCTCACTGACGTTCGGGATGTCCCGCGTAAACTCTTCCTTGCCCAGTCGCGTCTCGCGGACCTCCGTCGTGAACTCGTCAATATGGATGCTCGTGAAGCTGTCGTCCTTGCAGAGCTTCTCACTGACGATGATGGCGTCCTCGAAGTTGAAGCCATCGAACGAAACGAAGCCCACCAGGACGTTCTTGCCCAGAGCCAGGACACCCTGGGAGGTGCCCCCGCCGTCGGCGATGACCTGCCCCGTTTTGAGCCTCTCGCCCAGTTGCACGGTCGGCGTCTGGTTCAGACAGGTCCGCTCGTTGAGACCAACGAATTTCTCCAGGTCGTATTCGTCGGTGTGATTGATCACGATACGAGTGGCATCCACCGCCGTGACCGCTCCGCCATGCGCAGCCCGGACCACCATGCTCGAGTGCTTGCCGACCACTTCTTCCATCCCCGTGCCGACCAGCGGCGCATCTGTCTTTAGCAGAGGCACTGCCTGTCTCTGCATGTTGGAGCCCATCAGCGCCCGGTTGGCATCATCGTGCTCCAGGAAGGGAATCAGCGACGCCGAAACGCCAACGATCTGCTTCGGC
>CP070718.1:551789-554469 GCA_020350565.1 Phycisphaerales bacterium | reverse complement strand
GACTTTAATGTCGAAGGACTTAACGCGCAGGAGATACTTCAGGCGAATCGGGTCTTTCGACGAATCGAGAAAGACCGGCGCCTGGGTACCCTCGGTCACCACGTCCACGAACGCCTCGTTGGTCTTGACGATCCCAGGGAAAGCGCGACGGCATGCGGGCGACAGCGCAATGAAAAGACTCCGCGCCAACTCCAGCGGAGCCGCACGGTAGTCATGCCTTACCACACGGTTGGCAAATGACGAATCCGCGATTCTGAACCCACACTGCGAGTACATATCCTCATGGCGGAACGGCACGCCCCGCTGGTGGAGACCTTCCAGAACCTTCGTCCAGAACGGGCAACGCCCGATGGCCGAGCCGCAGGAACACATGTGCGTCTCTGGATCCTTGGATGCACCCTTCAGCTCACCAATCGTCGCGATCTGCGGATGACCGTTCAGCAGGAAGGTCAGCAACGTGGAGCCGGAGTAGTTGGCCGATGTCAGGTAGACGAATCGCCTCATGGAGCGTTCACTCCGTAGAAAGGCACACCATACTCTGTTAGACCGACCGATCGGGATCGAGACATCAACTGGTAACGCATGCTCCAGGCCCGCAGCGTGATCCCAAAAGCGCACATCGTTACAAGCATTCCCTGGTCGGGAAACAGCATCGCCCCGGACAGCGCAGTAATCAAGCACCCCGTCGCATGGACGAAGCCGAGCCCCCCGGCAGCCAGGAAAAGCGTGTCATGCCGCATCCGCATGAGCAGGAAACCGAGCAGCCCGGAACCGAGGAATACGGCCAGCGTGATCACCATGCCGACCAGTCCCGTCTCCAGCATCACCTCGAGGTAACCGTTATGCGGTGAAGTGGGCACCACCCCTTCCGTTTCCAGAATCTTGTCGTAAGCCGGCGTGCGGAGCATCGCCAGCCGGCCGTAGCCGACGACCGGTGACTCCCCGATCTGCTCGATGACCGGAGGCCAGAGGTGCCCGGTCCGCCCGGCGGTGGCCACGTTTAAGTCAACCTCCCCACCTTGGCCGACAAGGTCCATCAAAAGACGCCCGCGAACGCTCGGCATGGCCGCGCAGATCACGACGAGGGCCACCGGCCCCAGGATCAGCAACTTGCGCCATCGGAAGCAGGCCAACAGAAAACCCACACCGACCCAGGCAATGTATCCGGCGCGAGAAAAACAGAGCCCGACACCAAGCAGGACGACCAGCATGCAGCCCACCGCCGTCGCCTTGTATTCCCACCGCGGCCAGCATCGATAGGTGACGAACAGGCTCCAGAACGTCAGCACCAGTACCTTCGCCATATCGTTGGCGTGCAGACCGATCTCCTTGTCGATGCGGTGACGAACGCTCATGAACGGGCCGCCGCCGAGGTAGCTCACCGGAATATTCTTGAGAACGAACAGTGCGTAAAGAACACCTACGCCCACGACCGTCGCGATGGCCATTTTGAAGCGGGCCCGGCTCGTGCACCCGTCGGTCAGAAGGACGGCCGCCCAGAAAAACTTCATCGGATTGATGAACATCTCCGTCGTGAGTCCCAGATAATCGCCTCTGCCTGCGGGCAGGGACCCGGCGTCGGCGACCAAGCGCACGTAGGCAACGAACAGGACGGCCAGGTAGGCGATGATGACGGCGATCGCGAACGGCGACGCCCGCCAGGGCGGCTGCTTGGATGAAAACCTCTTGATGGCCCAGGCGATCGTGATGATGAGCAGACTGGCGTTCCACGGGTTCAAACCCTGGATGCCCAGCAGCCTGCCCGGCATGTCATCGTTTTGCAGCAACACCGTCATCAGGATCAGCGCGCAGAGCGACACGAACCAGTCGCGAAACGCGTAGATCCAAATGAACAACAAGAAGATGATGAGCGCCGTCAGACGAATCATGACATCATCTTAACACGATTGCGCACTGAACTCCTAACGCGCGCGGTCGCCGGCCGTCGCCGAATCGACCGCAGTTGGCACGCTCTTTCCCGCAAGTAATCCCGTCTCATCCGGGCACTCATTTACCACGAAACGATGCTTGCCACTTGGAGACGCCTCAAACCGCTCCACGAACTTGACCTCGATCTTCGCCGCCGGGCCCAGCTTGTTTTGTGCGACCTTGACGGCACGCTCGAAGGCCGGGGCATCAAAACCGCTATCCTGCTGGACCTCAAAGACGTAACCTTCGCGCCCGGTTTGCCGGAAAGTGAAGAGGGCGACGCCCTCGACATCATAGAACAAGTGGGTGAACCACTCGCCGTGGATCAGTGTGCCATCCGGTGCAACGATGTGGTCCGATACCCTCCCCATAAGCTTCTCCAGAACGGGAAGCTGTCGGCCACACGGGCAGGAACGCCGGACCATAGCCGCCAAGTCGCCCATACGATAGCGAATGAACGGAAACGCCACGTTGTTGAGCTGCGTCACCAACAGCTCGCCCACGCCCGAACCATCCGGCTCATCGATCTCGACGATCAAATCGGCGGCGTTGACGTGCAGCGACCCGTGGGGACATTCCATCGCCACAGGCCCCACCTCGCGGCTGCCATAGCGATTGTATACCTTGCAGCCGAATCGATGTTCGATCGCTTCACGATAATGCGGCCAGAGAACCTCGGCAGATGCGATCACGCCTTTCGGCGAGTGCTTGAGACAAACTCGTTCACGTTGCATGTACCGAGCGAGCAGGT
>CP070718.1:550394-551689 GCA_020350565.1 Phycisphaerales bacterium | reverse complement strand
TGATCCTGCGGCAACATAACCTGCCCACGCCGGACTTCGCCGTGCTGGACTCGCACGATGCGCCCGTTCCCGACTTGACATACCCTATGATCGTCAAGCCGAAGAATGAGGCTGTCTCGTTCGGCTTGAAGATCGTGCAAAACGAAGCGCAGCTCCGTGAAGCGGCCGACGTGATCTTCAGAGAGTACAGCCAACCTGTGCTGGTTGAGCAGTACATCGAGGGCCGCGAGGTGAACGTCGGTCTGCTGGGAAATAATACCCCTGAAGCTCTGCCCGCGGTAGAACTGGTCTACGGGAAAGGCGGACCGGCGATCTACACGCACGAAGACAAGACAGGACAGAGCGATCGCGAGATCCTACACCGATGCCCGGCACCCATCGGCAAGGAGCTGCAGGAAAGGGCGCAGGAAATCGCACTGAAGGCTTTCACCGCTTTGGGTTGCTGCGATTGCGCGCGTGTCGACATGCGCATCGACAAGCATGGCAACCTGTACATTCTGGAGGTCAACAGTCTTCCCAGCCTCGGTGAGCGTGGCTCCTATCTGGTCGGGGCCGCGAAGATCGGACTCGATTTCGGTGCGGTTATCAACCGGCTGATCGAGGCGGCCAGTGCTCGCTATTTCGGGACGCCGGAACCTCCCAAGCTCGACGATAGACATGTTGATCCGGCCAGACAAGTCTTCTCCTTCATTACCCAACGTCGCGACGAGCTCGAGAAGCGCCTGAAAGAATGGACGGACCTTGCCAGCCACACTTCTGATCCCGTTGGAATACAGGAAGCGGTGCGGCGTCTCGGTCGAACGTTCAGCGATGTGGGCATGAAAGCCGTAAAGTCATTCACCGATGAGCGTGCCGTATGGGCGTGGGAAACGGCCGAGGGCTTTGAAAATGGCACGTTGTTCGTGGGCCACCTGGATGTGCCCGCCGATGCGGCGTCTCCATCCCAGATGTTTCGTCGCGAGCCCGAATGGTTGTACGGGGACGGTATCGGTTCATCGCGGGCGCCGCTGGTGATGCTCGAGTTCGCGCTGCGCGGGCTTCGCAGCATGCGAAAGCTCCGCCGCCTGCCCATCGGCGTGCTCTATTATGCCGACGAGGGTCAAGACACTCGCTACAGCGCCGAGATCATCCGCTCAGCCGCGGCCAACGCCAAATGGGTCATGGTCCTTCGCCCCGGGCCCTTGGGGGATTCGATTGTGACGCAGCGGCGTGGCCAGCGGACCTATCGTTTCCGGGCCATCGGGGAAGCACTTCGTCCAGGCAAGTTGTCCAAGAAACCGGAAGTACTCCGCTGG
>CP070718.1:549042-550294 GCA_020350565.1 Phycisphaerales bacterium | reverse complement strand
CTGCTCGGCGGCCCTGCCCATCGAACCCTCGTGGATGAAGCTGCGCGGTCAATTGATCGAGGAAGACAAGCGCATGACCTTCCCGCCTTTTGAGGTCATGAGCGCCGCGCTCAAGAAAGAGGGGGACATTTGGGCCGGCTATCGCAAGGACCGGGACGCGTGGTTCCCTGAAGAGCTGAAGGAAAAGCACGGTCCGGGCACCCAGGCCAAGAACGTCTATTTTGCCGGTTGCACCGCCAGCTACGTAGAGAACGACATCGGCATGGCATCGGTGCGACTGCTGGACGAGGCCGGCGTGGACTTTACCTACCTGGGCGACAAGGAGCTGTGCTGTGCCACGCCGATGCTGGTCGCGGGCAAGTGGGAGCAGTTCGCCGAGGTGATGAAGACCAACATCGCCAACGTCAAGGCGACCGGTGCCGACACCGTCATCAGCTCCTGCCCGGCCTGCGACATGATGTGGCGCCACGGCTACCCCCAGTGGGCGGAAAAGCTGGGCATCGAGTACGACATCACCGCCAAGCATTACAGCGAGATCGTGTCAGAAAAGCTGGCCTCGGGCGAGTTTCAATTCCCCGAGAACCAGATGGAGCCGGTCAAGGTGGCCTGGCACGACTCGTGCCACATCGGCCGCGTCTCCGGCGTCTACGAACCGCCGCGCGACGTGATTAAGGCTATCCCCAACGTCGAGTTCGTCGAGATGACGCATCACCACCAGGAGGCCCACTGCTGCGGGAGCGTGCTAACGCTCATCAAGGAGCCGCTGGTAGCGCACGACATCGGGGAGACGCGACTCAAGGAGGCGACCGAGGTCGGCGCGGAGAAGGTGCTGGCCCTGTGCCCCTGCTGCGAGTTCCAGCTGCGCGTCAGCGCCGACAAAAAGGACGTCCCCATCGAGGTAGTGGACCTGGCGCGCTTTGCGGCTGACGCCCTGGGTTACGAGTTCCCCGATCCCAATCCCGAGGTGCAGGCCCAGTGGGCAGTCTTTGAGGCCATGATCGCGCTGATGACGCCGCAAGGTTTTGCCGACCTGATGGGAACGATGTGGCCCGAACTGGTCGACGCCATGCCCTTCGGTATGGGCCCGATGATGCGCGCGATGGGCAAGGTCCCCGGGGCACTCAATATGATGAAGCCCATGTTCCCGATCTTGTTCCCGCGCCTGTTACCAATGATGATGCCCAAGGTGATGGACACGATGCTGGAGCGCATCGGCGAGCGGGTGCCCATGCCCGATTATATGGCCGAGCAG
>CP070718.1:543325-548942 GCA_020350565.1 Phycisphaerales bacterium | reverse complement strand
TCCAAGGTGTCTTCTTGCAGTTGTCGCGTTCGGTGCCACCGGCCAATCCTCTCGAAGGGTGCTCGAATCATAGTCTGCCGATCATCGGGTGACCAGCACGTTGAGTCGGTTTTGACGACTGCCGCATCCGCAACGGAAGCCGGAGGCCGTAACGCCCGACCAGGCAATGTCGCGGCCTGACCTCCAAGAATGAGTTAAGGCAGCGTGTTGGGACTTGACGCTGCCGAACTACTTCACAGCAAATGAGACATTGCGGCGCCCTGGCATGGTGACGGTTTGTCAGAGCTCTTGATGGGGAAATCAGGGTTGCCATTCCGACGAATGCCGCGACCCTCCAACTTCCCCTTCCTTCCTTCATTTCCCCCAGAGAGGAAGATCGGGACCCGGCTGAAAGAAGACTCCATCACCAGAAAGAGACGCCATCGGACCTGGACCGCGACCCGGAAGCTGAAGATTGTGTCAGAGACGCCGCCACCTCACCGCAAGCCGCTACCGCTGGCCTGAGGGGACTAGGTAACAGGAGCCGCGGCCGCAATCACTGGCAGGCTGGGATCTATTGCGATCGACACGGCGGAACCGCACCAAAACTCGGTTCGGCACGCGCCTCGTCGGCGCTCGATCAAGTGCCGGCAATCCTTACCCTGACGCGCCGCTTATGCAGCAGGCCAGAACAGGCCGAACACCACTCCGGTCAGTAGGCCGTACACCACGCCGTCAATGAAGTCTGTTAGGACGAAGCGCCCCGGCTTGCCGGTGAAGATTGCACCGGGGATAGAGCCCGCGCAGTATCCGAGCACGGCGGTCGCACCGGCCACCCGAAAGACTGCCAGAAAGCTATCGCCCGGCAATCGCGCCAGAGAAGTGACATATCCGACGAAGATGCCGACGACGATATAGAAAAGGAACGTCAGAATGAGATTGCGCGCGAAGGACGGCTTTCGGCCGACGACATTCATCGTGCCCCACGGACCGGCATTGTAGCGCGCACAGTAGTCCTCCGATTTCATGTCCTGACCCGGCTGGCAACCGGGCCACATGTAGGTCCCCGGCGGAAGGTTGAGCTTCCGTAGATGGTCCGTCAGGGCCCTCTCATCGGGGAGCGTCTTGATGTCCTTCTTATGGTGAGGCAGAACCATCCACGACAGAGAGCTCGCCACAAAGACAACCACCGCAGACACCAGAACCGGCAGCCAGAGTTGGACGAGAGGCGTCATCATCGTTCTCCTTCGGCTAGGACGTGCAGTTTGCGAGGAAGACTGGTTTGGCCCGCGCCATTACCAGGGGACAGTCTACCGTGACGACGGCCAACATGCCACCTTCGTTGTCAGGACGTGGTGGTGCCGGGCGAAGCGGGCCGGTACGGCAGGTCCCCCCGAAGAGTCTCGGGCCGCATGAACGGAGTGACAATGCATCAGGATATGAAGGTGGGTTAGGCCACGGTGACTGCCTATCTCGTCAAGCCCGCAGCCTTGCGAGGGCGAAGTGGTCAGGCATTGCGCCAGAAGGCGGCCGGGCCACGCGTTCTCGAGGGGCCGTCAATCCGATCGGGTCTTATCCGTCGTCTGCGTTTTCTGCAGCAAAGCCTGCAGGTTCCGTTTGGCCCCTTCGTGGTCCGGCATGATTTCCAACACCTTCTGCATGTGGCTTATGGCCTCGTCGTTCTTCCCGGACCGCATGCAGATGTAGGCCAGCTTATTGTGGATATCCGCAATCTCCGTGTCGCTCTCCTGCATGCTCCGAATGATCTGCAAGTCATATCGGGCGAGCTGCTCTTCGCCGATGTCATCGGATAGCCGCTCCTCGATTGCTGCCTGCCGTTCCTTATCACTCTTGTACTCGTCGTTGTCGAGAGCGGCGCGCAACGTGGATCGGTAAGACAGCGTCACGTCGAGCCGGATCGCCAGGGCCCTTTCAAGAGTCTCGGCGGCCTTTTCGAACTGCCCTGCGTCAAGATACAACGAACCCAGTTTGGCAAGGAACGGGCGCTGATCGAAGCTGACAACCGCGGCTTGTTCGAGATAGCCTATGGCTTCATCGGTCTTGCCTTCCCTGGCCGATAGCGAACCGAGATTGTGGCAGACGGCCTCCTTCTGGCGTGGGCTGGTCTCACGCTGCAGCATCTTAGTCAGAATAGAAATCGCCTCTCGCGTACGGCCCAACTTGTCCAGCGAAAGTGCCAGATTCAGCCGTGCGTCGAATAGATCCGGGTTCCGATCCAGGGCGCCCCGGTACTGACCGGCAGCCATTCCATAGTCGCCCTTGCGATAGTAATTGTCACCATAGCTCTTGAGAATGATCGCCTCCACGCGCCTTCCCGGGTCGGAAAGCTCCCGCAACCATTCTGGCCCCACATACGTCACACTGCCGAAGACCATCAGCACCAGCCACAGAAAGATCAGTGCTGCGGTGATGATCGTCTGATGGGGGGGAGGCATCACCGGCGCTTGCCGCACCACACCGCGATGCCGCCGCTTAGCAGGTGTTGTGAAGGATAAAAAGAACATTTTTCCCTTCGCTTTTGAGTCGATTGAAGGCCTGGCACGCCTCGGAGTTCGGGAGAATGATCACTTGCGTGCCATCCTTGGTGAACTCGTTGAACATGAACTGATTGCGTGCCTCCTGCGGGAAACCGCGCCCGCCTCTACCGTGTGTGCCGCTCCCGAGGAGGATGATATCCGTTTCCTGCTTCAGGAAGAACTTGATGTCACGATAGGTGAAGGTGTGCTTTTTGGGCACCGGTCGAAACGTATCGTCGGGAAACACCATCACGTCAAAGAAGACAGCAGGGATCCCTTTATAAACGGTCAGCCCAGGTCCGTTGTGCATGATGTAATCGGCTCGATGTTTGACGAAGAAATAGGACTGCGCGCCGAGCGCTGCCACCAATACCGTCACCAGGCCGTACCTGACCCACCTGCGCTGGCTCAGATGCAGGAGCACAAAAAACAGGACGAAGCAGCCCACGGTGAGCAGCACAGTGAGGTACCAGTGCGAACGCTCGCCCAGGAGGGACGCAAAGCTGACAAAGAGAAAGCCGAGGACCGCCAGGAGGGTCGCGATGCTGGCGGGATTCTCCAGGTAGCCGGGCAGTGTTTCATGGCGAACCTGCCTCCATTGGGCCCGTAGGGCCTCCGGCTGGCTCCCACCGATGTAAAGGAGAACGATCCCCATGACGGAGCCCCAGGCATCCTTCGCGATGTCGCCCATCTCGAAAGCCCGTCCGCTTATGCCCAACTGGACGGTCTCATCGAACGTGGAGAACGATACGGCAAGGAAAAACGTGATCAGCATAATCCTTGTCTTTCGGACGCCGCGCGGAGCGAGGTCGCGATAGAGCATGATGCAGAAGGTGAGATAGGCGAAGTAGTGCCAGTTCTGCTGAAGATCATAGAAATTGTGGTCAAAGTAGTAGTCCGCAACCTGTTGGGCCAGGGCGTTCAGGAGGAGGACGATAACCCCGGCGAGAACGCGGATGCGGGTCAAATAACGACGAAAGGCGATCAGCGAGCCCACGAGCACGACGAGCGCCAGCACGGGGACGATCGGCACCCGCGTACCGGCGACCTCGAAGCCGAAGCGCGAGAATCTGAGGATGGCCGGCTGGAGGAAGTTGCGCATTAGCAGAAAGGGGGTCGCTACGAGCAGCATGCTGTACATGACAACATGCAGGCGTGTCGAGTGTATCCAATGCACCCGGGGCAGGGGCTCAGGGGCTTTGCGTCTGGACATCAGGGTCACCGTATCGCGCGGTGAGTAGAGCGGGCCGGTTGCGGCGAAAACTCCATCCGCGGCGACTGTCCGAGGTTCTGCGGCCACCGGGGATGTCCCGGTTGCCGGACTTTCGATCACGATCGTATCGCATGAAGCCTTTCGACTCAAGCGAAAACGGCCTCTCTAACCTTGAATCCCGCCGGTCCGATCACTCCCTTGTGGCGACCGCGCCCCTGCCGCATGGGTAGGGACGATCACGGTATCGCTCGATGACCGGCAACAACACCTGCCGCCAAACGTTGGCGCTGTTGTGGTCACCACGGCACAGCATGGCCCGCTCTAGATCAAGGTGCCGGTTGAATACGAACACGGGATGATGGCAGGCACGTCCGAGGTAGCCGTTGCCGGCGGAGCAGGCCCGACCGCCATGGGTGCGGCTTTCCGGACGGTCCACGTCCGGGATCAGCCTGTCCGGTAGAACGCGCTCATGGACGGTGTTAATCCACGCGCCGTGCGGAGCCCTTCCCTTCTGACAATCGCCGCAGGAGCACGGATCGACAGGTCCGAACCTCGTTGATGCGCGCTACTCTTCGCGATACGCCTGCGCGAAACGCCGATAGCACACGATTCCCTCCGACAGAACGCAGGCCGTCTTTGAACATTCCACAATGTGGCAAGGATGCAGCCGTTGCGACAAACCTTCGTACCGCCCTATCCACAATTCGGCATTCCCGCTTTCTCCTTGTGGGCCGCAAGCCTCGTCCCCAAAACAGCCCGCGCAGCCGCTGTCGGATCTTGTGGACAGCCCTCGACTGGGTCGCTTCCCTTCGCGTTCCATAAACGGATTTCTCAGCATGGAGCACCGCATCCAGCGACTCCGCGTGGAAGCTGCGCTGCAAAATGACGCCCTGGGGGGCAATGAACAGGGCGCTTGATTTTGACGAGGGTATTCCGTTAAGCTGGTTGTATATCCAGAGCTCAAGAGCACCCGGGGGATTCGATTCAGCCGTAATCGCTAAAGGGGCACACCTTCATCAACTGTCTGTCGTGCCGCGCCCTGCGATCACAAAACAGGCGGCGAGCGATTCGGAGAATTACCGGAACAACCAGGAGGGCTGGCAATGAAAACGCACGGATTCATGGCATTGGTGGCCGCGTTGCTGTTCTGGACCGGCCCAGCGCTGGCGGTCGGCTTCGACCACGACGACGACGGCGACGTCGACCTGGACGATTATGAGGCGTTCGCAGTCTGCCTTGACGGGCCTGACGCCCCGGTTGCCTCGGGCTGCGAGGGCTTCGACAGCGATGTGGATTTACACGTCGACCTGTTCGACTTCGTGGGCTTCCAACGGGAGTTCGGCAGCGTCGCTCCACCCGATCCGACGAAGGTGCAACTCGCCGGCAATTCTCTAAGCGGGTATCCGTACTTCGAGTTCGCGCGAGCGTTCCACGAGGATGCAACGGTGGAAGTTGCTATCGATCCGACGCAGTATCCGGAGATCATCGGCCAGACGTGCGATATCTACGTGGTCAGCGCTAAGACCGGCGGTGAGTGGGTGGTCGATCCCTCTCTGGTGGACGTACGCGTGGACGGGCCGCAGACCGAGTCCTTCGGCGGCAGCACGATTCAGGACAACACCTTTACGGTTGCCGACCCCTTCGAGTTGAGCGCCTATGCCGGCGCGGGCTTGGGTGTGGGTTACGACATCGTGCTCGACTGCGACCAGAACGGGCAGCTCAGCAGCGCGGACTACATTGACGGTCTGGGGCGCGAAGCCGGCCTGTACGTAGTGGCCGATACGACCGAGCCCGGACCCTACGCCGTCACCGAGGTCATTTACAGCGGTGGTACGTGGCTGGGGCAGGACACGTATTATCCAACGAACATCGGCACAATGGAGCAGTT
>CP070718.1:541593-543225 GCA_020350565.1 Phycisphaerales bacterium | reverse complement strand
GGCGTGCGAGAAAGGATTCTCGCACGAGCGGGCGGCGTCAGTCAGATTTCTCCCAGGCGCTGGAGCTGTTCTTTGAGTCTGTCTTTGTCCTGCGAGAAGTCGAGGGCGATCATCGATCTGATCTTGTTTTCGAGGCGTCGGGCCACGGTGATGGCGAACTGCAATCGTTCGTCCGGTGTTCCGGGATGGTAGGCCGGGTCGGGCAAGGGCCAATGGACGGTGATCGGCGCCCCGCGCCATGTGGGGCATGCCGTGGCCGCGGCGGAATCGCAGAGCGTAATCACGACGTCGAAGGGCATGTCCACGATATCCTCGATGGGCTTCGACTCCTGCTCGCTGATGTCGATGCCGGCCTGTTTCATGGCGTCAATCGCGAGTTGGTGAACGAAGCCGGCGGGCTCGGTGCCTGCGCTGTAGGCGTCAAAGCCGTCGCCGCCGAGGTGGCGTAACCAGGCCTCGGCCATCTGTGATCGGCAGGAGTTACCAGTGCACAGAAACAGAACGTAAACTTGGCGTGATTCAGTCATGGCGCTGCTTGGTTCCCTCCATGAAATCTTCAAGCGCTCAGATCGGCATGCAAGTCTCCGGCCTTTGCATCTGCTCTTTAGCTCTCCGTTGAGAAAGGCGACAGGCACCTCGACCTGCGACGTTTTCCTATGCGTGAGAAGGCTTACGCTCGGAGCCGGTCCGCTTTTTCAACGGGGTGTTGTCCTACCCGCCTCTACGGGCATAAGTCCGCGGCCTCTTCGGCGCAGATGTCGTCCCATTCATTGATGCAGCAGTACGGATCGCTCGAGCAGACCATGTTGCAGCAGGTTTCGTCCTCGCAGGCAGGTGTTCCGTTGGAAACAAAGCAGTCCCCGCTGCCCTCGGCGCCGCAGCCCGGAAACGTTCCCGTTCCGGCGCTACAGACCAGATTGGCCACATCCGCGCACTGTTCACTCCAGGTATCGAAGCAGCACTCCGGGGTGGACGTGCAGACGCCGGTACAGCATAGCTCGTCGTCGCAGCCTGGAGACGGATGCGCGGCATAGCAATCGCCGCTGCCGGGGCCGCAGGCATCGAATGCTCCAAAACAGGCGAAGTCGGCGATGTCCGCACACGCATCATCCCACTCTTGAAGGCAACACTCCGGCTGGAGGACACAAACCATGGTGCAGCAGAACGTGTCCTGGCAGCCCGGGGATCCGTTGCCGGTCTGGCAATCACCACTTCCCGGCCCGCAAGCGTCGAACGTTCCCGTACCGCCCACGCAAATCGCCTCGGCCACGGCCGCGCATTCTTCGTTCCAGCCGTTATTGCAGCACTCCGGTGCCAACAGGCACACCATGCTGCAGCATTCCATGTCCTCGCATCCGGGTGTTCCGTTTGCCGCGAAGCAAGCGCCGCTGCCGGGCACGCAGACGGATGTATCTGCGGGTTCCCCACAGAGGAACTCCGCTGAAAACGCGCAGAGAGGATCCCATTCCTCGGTGCAGCAGTATTCCGACTGCGGCGACGTACACACCAATGTGCAACAGGTCTCATCCTCGCAGCCCGGCGAGCTGTGAGCTACCATGCAGTCCCCGGCACCGGGACCGCAGGCGGAGATGTCGACGTCGGATTCGCAGAAGAAGTCGGCCTCAAAAGCGC
>CP070718.1:539516-541493 GCA_020350565.1 Phycisphaerales bacterium | reverse complement strand
TGCCAGTGGGGGGGCGATCGCCATCACGCCGACGAATCGAACCATCATGAACCAGTACGCGACGTACATGGTCATCAGTCCCGGGGGCTGTGCATCGATTCTGTTTCGCAACCGCAGCCCGGAATCAATTCGCAAAGCCGCGGAAGGCCTGCGCCTGACCTCGAAAGATGCACTCGAGCAGGGCACTGTGGATGAGGTTATCGAAGAGGGGCTGCATCCGGGACATCGCTACCCCAAGGAACTGCTGGCCAGGGGCAAGGAGGCGGTTAGGCAAAACCTCGCACAACTCCTGAGTCTTCGCGGAGAGGAAGCCGAGCGGGTCCGGCGCGATAAATTCTTCGCCATGGGACGATGGGGAACTTCGGCGGATGCACCGGCCGTCGGTGCCCTTGCGAAGATGGCCACCAGGCAGGACCGAGACTTCGACAGGGCACGCGATGCGCTCGGTGACTACATCGCCAGGCAGACGCGTAAGATTGCAGAGGCCAACGGGCGGCTGATGGACGAAGCCGCCATCCTGGAGCGGAAGAAGACGCGCCAACTGCTGGCACGAACGATTTACGCAACACAGAAAAGGGATGCCCAGTACCTGAGCGAGACCCTGGGGTGTGACATTCACTCGCTGACAAAGACTCAGTGGGCACAGATGGCCGAGTACGTGCTGGAGCGACGCTACGGCGACATGTCCGGCGCTCCCGTGCTTCATCCCAACGGCGGAAAGAGCCCGTACCGACGCCTCCACCCAGTCGACTGGATCCGCCGGCTCACGGACGAGGACTCGTTTCGAGAGTTCGAGGAAACTGTCTCGTATTGCTCAATCGACCAGCTCCGTTTCCCGCAGTATCAGGAGGCTCTGGCTCGAGGCATCGCCGAGACCGGGCTACACTCCGGGCTGATCACCGGCACAGCGAAGATCGGCGGCTATGATGCGGTGTTGGTGATCAACAACTTCGGCCTGGTTGGGAGCAGCCTGTGCGACGAGATCGGCGAGAAGTTTCGCTACGCCGCACATCATGCTATGGAAACGAGGACACCTCTCATCTCTGTGGCAAAAGGTGGCGGTGCAAGGATGCAGGAAGGGACACCTTCCATGCACCGCAACATCCCCAAGGCGCAACACGCGCTGGACGAGTTGGAGGAGGCCGGCATACCCCACATTTCGGTCATTTGCGATCCCACGCTGGGAGGAACGGCCATTAGTTACGGTTTGCGCGGTGACCGAATGCTTGTCATCGAAGGATCGGCCAATATCGGCTTTTCCGGAAAACGTGTCGTCGAACAGTTCCAGCAGCGCAAGGTGGCTGCCGACTTCCAACATGAGACCTGGCTGCTGCGTCGCGGTTTTGTGGATGAATGCGTCGGTACCGAGGACTTGGCCGACAGGCTTACGCAACTGCTGAAATACATAGCTGAGGGCGGCCGATTGGCGGACCTCCAAACCCGGAGACCGCGCCCATGGCGGCCGAAAGAGACTGTCGCACTGGACAATGGGATGCCAGCCGGGCTGGAGCCCGTCGAGTCCGGGCATCCCGGCATTCTGCGGGAATCCAGCAAGACACGAGACACGGTTGCGTGCTCGCTCCAAAATCCAGCCAACGCCGCAAACGTCAGCTAATCGTATCCAGACCGGTAGATTCACGCCGGCCCCGGCACGATACCAGCACGATGAATTGGTCCGAGAGACGGTTCGCCCAGCACGCGGGCCAACACGAGGATCGGCAGATCGGTGGGGTGGATTCTGGAAGCCGGAACTGCGGCTCCCGCGTCGACTATCGGCCCGGCTCGCAGAATTCCGTGAGCACGCCACCGGTGCTCTCAGGATGGACGAAGGCGATCTTCATATTGTGCGCCCCGTCGCGAGGCGTTTCGTCGATGAGTCGCACACCTGCGGCTTTGAGTTCGGTCAGAACTGCGGACAGATCTGCGACACGGTAGGCAACGTGATGAAAGCCCGGTCCTCTTCGCTCCAGGAACTTG
>CP070718.1:531811-539416 GCA_020350565.1 Phycisphaerales bacterium | reverse complement strand
CTTGCAGGCCGAAAGTAGCCAAAAGCAACGGCAGTGCCATTCGTGCCCGTCCCCTTTTTCAACGGACAGTTAGCCGGCGTTACGCGCTACTTGGAATCCGGAGCCTCCTCTTTATTCTGCGGAGCCTGCTCTTTCTTCTCCGGGGTGCCCTCTTTCTTTCCCGGAGCCTGCTCTTTCTTTTCTGAAGCCTGCTGTTCCTTTTCCGGAGCCCCCTCTGTCTTTTCCGGAGTTTGCTCTTTGCTTTGAGTGTACACGATCTTGGCGCTTTTCTTGAGCTCCTCAACATGCCGCGATCGCAATCCGTCGATCTTCTCCGCTCGCAGCTCGAGACGGATGGAATCCTTGGCCTGCTCCGGCGTAATGACCGTGGCTTCTTTGCGGTCCGTCACTTTGATGATGTGGAAGCCAAAGCGTGTCTCCACCACGTTGCTGATCTCACCCTTTTGCAGTGCGAAAGCCGCGTCGGCAAACGGCTCGACCATGGCGCCTTCCTTGGGAAAGAAACCCAGATCGCCGCCTTGCGCGCTGGACGGACATGAGGAACGATCCCGGGCTAACGCGGCGAAATCCGCCTCCGGTGCGCGTGCTTCTTTCAAAACCTCTTCCGCCTTCGTTTTAGCCGCCAGCTTCTCCTCCTGCGTCGCGGTTCCGTCCACGCCGAACAGAATATGGCTCGCCCTGACCATGGCGGGCTTGGAATAGATCCGCTCCAGATCCCGCTCGTACCGCTGGCTGATCTCCTCGTCCTGAACCAAGACTTCCTTGGGGTACTTGCTGGCCAGGAGTTCAGCGTGCAGAAGGGATTGCCTGAATTCAGCCTCCGCAGCGCGCTCAGCAACGAACTCTTGGAGCGTCGTTTGCGATTGACCTTTCAGTTGCTCCTCGAATTCCGACCGGGTCATCCCGCTCCGCAGGAGATAAGTCTGCAGGCTCTTCTCCATTTCCCCTGTTGCATCTTGATCCGTAATCTTGAGCCCCGCTCGCTCGGCGTCCTCGTCGAGCAGCCGGTTATCAATCAGAATCTCCAGCAATTGCGGGCGCAGCCGCACTCGTGTATCCCGCAGCATTTCCTCAGGGATTGGCCGTCCCCCGGTTTGCCTCCGCACGATTTGTTCAAATAAGCCGCTGACCTCGTCCTCCGTGATCGCGTGCCCGTTGACCGTAACCGCCACGCTTTCCTGCACGGGCGAGGCCGGGGACTCCGCAGGCGAGGCCGGGGGCGCCGCGGGCGGGGTGCTGGCGGGCGGCGGCTGTTGCGCCCCCGCGTCGCTGATCAATGGAAAAAGGAGGCAACAGGCTGCAATTACGATTTCCTTCGACATTTGAAATCCTCTCTTCGTTCTCGACTCCATTGGAGTGGAAACTAGCGCCACAGCGGCCTTACTCAGCACCGAGGGTCACCGGTTCAGCTTGGGCGGTGAGAAATCGCCGAGTCGTGGCTTCGCCTCACCCTGAGCACCCTCGTCACCGAAGACGACGGCAACTCAAGGCGCCGCGAATCGGTTGCCCTGCCACACAGGCATCGTCCTCAGCCGTTCAAAGACTTCCTGGTAGGTCGTCTCGTGCTGGTCGTTATAATCCTGCAATGCTGCCATGGCTGTCATTGAATCGGATGGTTGGTCCCATTGGGAGGGGCGCCCGAGCCTGCGACCAAAGATGTGCCGATCAAGCTGCGGGAACAGTTCGCAGGCTCGTCTCCATCCAAAGAGACGGCACACTCCCCCGGTAATGTCCCAAGCAACCGCCTCCGAATCGCTATAACGGACCGGATCGCCGCGCTGGTCGCGTGCCTCGGCCTCCTGACACCACCGTTGGGCGTCTCCGAACAACGCAAGCAACTGGTCTCTCTCCTCTGGCAACATGACGGAAAATCCCAACAACAAGCCTGACAGCGATGGCGAGCCTTTGGCGAAGGAATCCGCGCGTGGGTCCTACGCGGAGCCCTCCTCGCCTTTCAGGGTAAACCTCACACCGTCGGGCATGGGTTCAACATCGAGCGTTTCATGCTCAAGAAGTTGCGCTAGTCCCTGGTCAAGCCGCAGCACCGTACGGCCTTCATGTTCGAAGGTTGCATCACCCTCACGTTCGCCGTCCAGTTTCATGGCGATGCCCTGACCCTCGTGGACGAAGCGAATCGCGACGTCGTCCGGACAGGTCTCTTCCTCCAGAATCTTGGCCAGGTGAGCCCCGGCGGCATCTGTAATAGAAAACATGCGGTATCCTCCGTTGAGCGATCACGTTCTCTTGGGACTCGACACATTCGGACGCGTGCAGCTCGAGCGGTCGTTACCACCGATCGCGCCGTCCGCCCTCTCGCTGAGCCCTCGGCCTTGCCTCATTAACCGTGAGCGTTCTGCCGGCAAAATCGCTGCTGTTTAGCGCGGCAACAGCAGCCTCGGCTTCTGTGCTGGAACTCATCTCGACGAATCCAAAGCCTCTGCTTTGCCCGGTTGCTCGATCTTCAACGATTTGAACGCTTTCTACCGTGCCGTATTGGGCGAACAACTCCTCCAGGTCCGCATTCCCGACCCGGAAACTGAGGTTCCCGACATACAACTTTTTCCCCATCAGAGGCTCTCCTCGAACTTTGATCAATGAACGACTGCCAAGAACCCTTCCTATTGTCCGACAGGCTGGCCGTGTCGCCTTTGTGTTCCAATCACGCTTCCAAGAACAAACGAAGCGCTCTCAAGACCTGCCAGCCAAATACCCGGTCGGCTTCAGACTCGAAAATCACAGGGGCAACTTTGTCACCGAGCCAGTCGACGCGAGGAAGAGCCTATCAGGGCACTTGAGGACTTCCCACTTGGCGAAGACCTCCCGCTTGCATCCTCCGTGCTTCCGTCAGGGATTGGCGGAAATACACGCTCCAGCTAAGCTCGCATCAAGCCTTAATGACCAGTCCAGTTCGGGAGGAAGCGCCCGTAGGACAGCCGGGCCCTCAAGAAAGAGAGTGACCAGAAAGGATTGATTTCGAGGGGAATATAACCGACCGTCGCATTGCCGTAAACACGGAACAGTAATAAAAGCGCCACTTTCTGCCGTGCCCCAGGTGGCTTGCCGGTCTCGAACGAGATGCGACCTGTCGCCCTTACGAGCTGGAAAAACCTGCGGCTTCTTCTCAACTCAGGCTCTCGCCGGTTGAGCTCATAGCCAGCGTGGTGTGGAGGACACCGCGTTGCTGGCGCAGGCGATCGGCAAGCTGGCGGATACGCGGTGCGCTCCCTCGCGCCATGATCATTTCCGCACAAAGGTCGTGGGAAAGGTGTACGTGTGTCGTGGCCAGGACGTTCTGCTGATGATCATGCTGAATGTCCACCAGCTTGTCGGCCAGTTGGCGGGCGTGGTGATCGTAGACCATGGTGATGGTGCCGACGACTTCCTGGCGTTTGTCCATCCACTGCTGCTCGACCAGCCGCTCGCGAATAAGATCACGAATGAATTCCGAGCGATTGGTGTAGCGACTGGCTTTGACCAAGCGTTCGAGCTTTTCCAGCAGCGCCTTCTCCAACGAGATACTGAATCGAACCAGGTCGGACATGGCCGGTCTCCATCCAATGATCGGGCACGCACATGCTCCGCTCGACATGATACGTCTCCAATGCGTGAGCCGCGAGTGCCGGGATTCGTGCCAGCGGCAATCCTGCGGCGTCTTGCAGGTTCCTGTAGAATCAACAGGCGATGGGTGATCGCGCACGGCGATCTGTGCCGCACCCCGCTGGTTCCGTCGGAAGGACAGCCGCCATGCTTCGATACATTCGACCGTCGGCCCTTGTTCTCCTGATTCTGTCGGCTGCGGCAGTGCCCGCTTTCGGACACGACATCGAAGGCTGCCCGGCCGTGGTGATCGACACGGACATGGGCCTCGACGATGTCGTTGCCCTTGCGATGGCGTTGCAGAGCCCGCGCATCGACATTGTGGCCATCGTCGCCTGTGAGGGTGTCTCGAGCCAGGAAAAGGGCGTGGAACACCTCGAGCGCTTGCTGAAACTCTTCAATCGACGCGAAATCCCTCTGTATGCCCCTGCAGACGTCGGGCCCACAAAGGACCCTCCGCCGTTCCGACCCTTCGCCGAGAATGCAGTCGCCAAGGCCCTGCCCAGCGAGGTGAAGCCGCTGCATCAGCCCTTCAGGCCGGATGCCTACGTGCTTCCGTCGAAAAAGACGGTCATTGTCGCCCTCGGGCCACTGACAAACCTGGCCGCTGCGTTGACGAGCAACCCCGAGATCAAGAACGGCATCGCCACGGCGGTTGTCGCCGGAGCGCCCAAGCCCGAAGAAAGCTGGAATCTTCGTTACGATGCCGAAGCCTTCGATACGGTTCAAAAGGCAGGCCTGGCGATCAAGTTCATCGCCCCGGGCACCGCCTCTTGCAAGCCCGAAGCCTGGGCCGAGGGCGATGTCATCTTTGGCCAACGAACCTCAGTAGGCGAGCGCTTCTGGATCCGCCTGCTGGAAGATCCCAGTGTCCGCCGTCATTACTTCCAAGGTCTCCCGCAGTGGCATGATGAGCTGGTCTATCTGTACCTCTTGGACGAGTCCGCTTTTGATCGCGCCGGGGAGGCCGGCGTGTTCACACCCAAGGATCGCGAGGCCGTCATCGACCTGTTCGTTCATTCGATTTGTGACGGCCGACAGCACAAAGATCGCGTCGTCTTCGTCGAAGGCCTCCTCCCGGCCGGCATGTTCCAGGCCGATGTCAGAAAGCGCATGGACCGCATTGTCGCCAAGAATGGAAAGGACGAGTGGTTTGCCCAGATCCTGATGAACGAGCTGCACGAGCACCTGGGGGCCTACTCGGTGATCGGCGTGAAGATGGGCCTGCGTGCCGCCGAGTTGCTCAACGCCCCGCAGCATGCAATGACGGTTGAGTCGCATTGTGCGCCCCATCCGCCGGTAAGTTGCCTCAACGACGGCATCATCGTCGCCACCGGCTGCACACCGGGTAGGACGCTCTTCACCCACATCCCCGGTCCGAGAGGCTCCACCCGGGTGACCTTCAGCTTCAACGGACGCCGCATTGCCCTGGCCCTCAAATCAGAATACGAGGAGAGAATCAGGAGTGAAATCCAGACCCTGTCGGAGAAACACACCCTCGCCGAGCAGTCCTACTGGGATGGCGTTCGCGCCCTGGGACTGGACATCTGGGAAAACTGGCACCGCCGTGACATCTTCGAAACGATGAAGGAGTCTGAATCAGGCACGCACTAGGTTATAATCAATACGGCTCCGGGAGCAAGCAAAACCCATCGCTCTCCTGTCGAGGTGTTCCATGAGGTCCCTTGAGCATCTGCTGTACGAACCTTCGCGGCGCGACATGCTTCGGTGGAGCGTAGCCTGCGGCGCCGCGGGCATGCTGTGCCCCTTCGCTCTCGGGCAGCAGGACACAGCCGGCAAGGGGGCTCTCGAAGGACCCGAGCTCAAAGGCGTGGTCCGTCACGAGGCCATGTTCTGGGAGAAGCTCGACGACAACAAGGTCAAGTGCGTGCTCTGCCCGCGCGAGTGCCAGGTGGCAGACGTCGAACGCGGCTATTGCGGCGTTCGCGAGAATCAAGGAGGGCGCTACCAGACGCTCGTTTACGGTGCCCTCTGCTCCGGCAACGTCGATCCGATCGAAAAGAAGCCGCTGTTCCATTATCTGCCCGGCACGACCGCCTTCTCCATCGCGACGGCCGGCTGCAACATCGAGTGCAGGTTCTGCCAGAACTGGGAGATCAGCCAGTTTCGCCCCGAACAGATTAAAAGCGTCAAGGTGACGCCCGAACATCTGATCGCCGTGTGTCAGTCACGCCGGTCGCCCACCATCGCCTACACCTACAGCGAGCCGGTCATCTTCTATGAGTACATGCACGACACCGCCGAGCTGGCCCGCGAGCACGGCATCGGCAGCGTGATGATCTCCAACGGCTACATCCGGGAGGAGCCGCTGCGGCAGCTCTGCCGACAACTGACCGGCGTGAAGATCGATTTCAAGGCCTTCAGCGAGAAATTCTACCGCGAGATCTGCGCCGGCGAGCTGAAGCCCGTGCTGGCCGTGCTCGAGTGGCTCAGGGACATCGGTATCTGGTTTGAGCTGGTGGTGCTCATCGTTCCGACGCTCAACGACTCGCCCAGCGAGATTGAAGAGATGAGCAAGTGGGTGGTGCAGAATCTCGGGCCTGACGTGCCGATGCACTTCACCCGCTTCAGGCCGACCTACCGGATGACGAATCTACCGGCCACTCCGGTGTCGACGCTCGAGCGGTGCCGCGATATCGCGCTGGAGGCCGGTGTGCATTACGTTTACGCCGGAAACGTCCCCCTTCACCCGGGCGAAAACACGTACTGCCATGCATGCGGCAAGGAATTGATCCGACGCCTCGGCTTCCAGATCGTCTCCAACCGGATCAAGGACGGAAAATGCTCCGAATGCGGGACGTCGATCCCCGGCGTGTGGTCCCAGGAGCAGGCCCTGGCGTTCAGGCCCAAGGAGCCGAACCAGGGGTAGGCGGCCGTTATCGGACGGCCGCGGGCCCCTCCCCACTCCAGCGAGCTGGACGCCTTGCGCCCGAGGGAGCAGACTGCCGGTATACTAAGCTGGGAGGGGCGTATACTCGGCGACGCTTCGAGCAATATCGTCCGCACCCCGGCGTTCTGCCACCTGGGAGACGCTGCACCTGCGGGAGGCCTGCCATGAATCCTCGACGGACGTCACAACTCGGCTGCTGTCCGACTTTCGCCTTCCTCATTGTCCTTGCCGGACTCCCGCCAAGCGCGCTCGCCACCAGCCCCGGGCCAAAGGCGGCCGTCGCTCAGGCACATAAGAAACGCGAGCGGGAGGCAAACAAGGCCCTGCAAGCCCTTCAAGAACTCGGTCTCAACCGGGCACAGGCCAAGCGGCTGCTGCCGATCGTCGAGCGGGGTGCGGAGCTTCAGATGGAGGCTTACGAGGAGGAGGCCAAGCTGCTGCCCGACACCATCGAGACCTTCACCGAGTTCGCCCATGAGGACAGCCTCAATCAAGGATTCACACGCGAGGTGGAACGAGGGACCGCCCAACTGAATCACAAGGCCAAAGACATCCGCGAGCGAGCGCGGGACAAGCTGATGGAACTGGAGGAAGAGGCCTTCGAGGTGCTCTCCTGGCATCAGCAGGATCTCGTAAGTGAAGACGAGCCGGAGCCAAAGCCTCAGCGACACCGTCACCGCCGGCATGAACAACAGCGCCGGCTCGAAGACGCAAAAGAAGAGCTGAAGGATCTGCGCCAACAGATTCACCCGAAGGTCGGGGAACTCGGCCGCTATCTGTTCCACCCGGTGGCCGGGAAGGCTCTGTGCCAGATCGCCGGCATGACGCCGACGGAAACCGTCAGCCGAGCGGCCGACGTCTACTGGAACGGGACTGAAGAGTATCCCATCGCGCTGGTCGATGGGCAGAAAGCGGAGATCGGCAAGCTTCGAGGGGAGATTAACAACTGGAATCTCATCAACGGCCTGCACCTCGACCTGGAGCAGATCGAGCAGATGGTCAGCCTTTGGGATCAAGCGAGGGCCGAGCGTGAGGAAGGCCTGCGCATGGGGAAGAAGGCACGCCGGCTCGAAAAAGAATTCAAGGGCGCCCTCGAG
>CP070718.1:530040-531711 GCA_020350565.1 Phycisphaerales bacterium | reverse complement strand
GCGCCCGCAGTCATGAAACCGGTTCACGAGGAAGGAGGATCCATGACGACCTTGATGCGATTTACCGTCCGTGCTCTTGCGCTCGGGCTGTTGATCGGACCGGCCACGCCCCTACATGCCAGACCTTTGCCCAGCGATCCGCGCATCATCACCGGAAAGCTCGATAACGGCGTGACCTGGCAGTATCGCCGGCACGACAACCCGCCTGGAAAAATGTGGGTCTTGATCCACGTCAGAACCGGATCGCTCAACGAGACGGATGCCCAGCAAGGCCTGGCCCACTTCATGGAGCACATGGCTTTCAATGGGACCGAGAACTTCCCGCCCGGTGAACTCATTCCGTACTTCGAGAGCATCGGTATGGAGTTCGGTCCCGACCTCAACGCTTCCACCTTCTTCGATCAGACCATGTTCATGCTTTTCCTGCCGGACGCCGAAATCCCGCAGGTCGAAAAGGCCTTGACCGTGCTCAGCGATTACGCCTTCCGCAATCTGCTTCTTATCGAAGAGATCGATGCCGAGCGTGGGGTGATCCTCGAAGAGCTGCGCTCGCGCAAGAGCCCCTATCAGCGTATTCGTGACCGGCTGTGGCCCGAGCTTTATGAGGGCTCGCACTTCGCCAATCGGCTCCCGATTGGCAAGGAGGAGGTCATCGCCAACGCGCCCCGCGAGCAGTTCGAGGATTACTACAGGACGTGGTACCGCCCGGAAAACGTGACCGTGGTGATGGTCGGAGACGCGCCGCACGAGGCGTACATTCCGCTGATCGACAAGTGGTTCGGACAATACCGGCCTGACCGTCCTGCCCGTCCTCAGAAAGGCCCTGAGTTCAAGCCGTTCACGAAGCAGAGGGCCATCGTGGTGACCGATCCGGAGCTCTCGGACTGCGACGTCGAGATGTACAACATTCGCCCCGGCCGGCCGCCTACCACCACCGCGGAGCAATGGCGAACCCAACTCGTCGAGTATATCGCGAACTGGATCATGGGCCGGCGTTTTGACGTGCTCATCACCAGGGGACAAGCCGCTTATCTCCAGGCCAGCACCTACGTCACCGATTTCTTCCAGGATGCCCTGTTGAGCCACGGATGGGCGTCCGGCGAGGCGGCCGACTGGAACAAGATGCTGGAACAACTGGTGCTCGAGGTCAGCCGGGCACGGGAGCATGGCTTTACCGAGTACGAGTTGAACCTGGCCGGCAAGGAGATCCTGGCTGACGCCGAGCACGCCGTGAAAACGGAGCCCACGCTCGATGCGCGCAGCATCGCCATGGGGATGATCGCTGCGGTCAACGACGAAGAGCCGGTCCTCTCCGCTGAGCAGGAGCTTGCATTGACGAGAGAGTTCCTTCCCACCGTCACCCTCGCGGAGGTGAACGCCTCGTTTCGCAAGCATTTCGAACCCGGCACGTTCGCGTACGTCGTCAAGACACCGGATCAAGAGAGCGTGAGCGTCCCGAGTAAGGATGTGGTGCTGGCTGCGGCCCGCGCCGCCTGGGCGCGCAAGACGGAACCGTTCCAGGTGGAAGAGGCCCCCACAGGACTGCTCGCCAGGCTGCCGGAGCCCGGCTCGGTCGTGGAAGAGGCGTACGACGAGGACTTGGAGATCACCGACGCGTGGCTGAGCAATGGCGTGCGCTTGCATCATCGGTTTATGGATTACAAGAAGGAT
>CP070718.1:528654-529940 GCA_020350565.1 Phycisphaerales bacterium | reverse complement strand
GTCGTCGAGCTGGAGGTTCGGTCGGACAGGCATCCATAGGTGCGCCGCCTGCCCGCACAAACCGACGCCCCGTGAGGGGGGATCCACGCACATCCGGCCCCGATGCCTTATTCCTGGCCGCGGCGACGTATTTCGAGCCCAGTTTCTCATCGTAGTCTCATGTCCGCTTGCTATCCTGCCACCTGTCCGGCTACAACACGTCGGGGGTGCGGTGGATGTTGCGACGTTCAAAGCCTCAAACTGCGAAGGAGACAATGATGACCAGGAAATCGACGATGCGGATGCTGAGCGGCCTGTGCGTAATCGGCATGATCACGCTCGTTGCGTGGGCGGGCGAGGAGCAGGAGGAAGAGGTCACGCTGGACCAGGTGCCCGCGGCCGTCAAAGCCACGATTCTCAAGGAGTCGGCCGGCGGCAAGATCACCGAGATCGAGCGCGAGACGAAGGGCGGGAAGACGGTGTACGAGGCGGAGTTCCTGCTCGACGGCAAGGAGATTGAGATCAAGATCGCCGCGGACGGTGCGCTCCTTGGCCGGGAGGGCGGCGCTGAAGAGGATGAGGAAGACGACCTGACCATCGACCAGGTCCCGGAGCCGGCGCGGTCGGCGCTGCTCAAGTTGGCCGGCGGCGCGAAGATCATCGAGGCCGGGCGCGAGATGGAGCAGGGCGTTGTGATCTACGAGGCGGAATGGGTCACGAACGGCACGCAGCGTGAGGCAGCCGTCACTGCGGATGGGACGCTGGTCGAGATCGAGGAGGTTGTCCCGGTGAAAGAGGCCCCTGCCGCCGTGCGTGCGGCCATCGCAAAGCACTTCGGCGCCGAGGTCAAGGTGGTCGTCGAGAAGAAGATGGTCGTCGTGTACGAGGTGGAAGCGAAGATCGGCGGCAAGGAGAAGGAACTGGTCGTCTTCCCGACCGGACGTACGCATGAGGAGCCGGATGACGACAACGAAGATGACCACGATGACGGCGACGACGATGACGACCAGGATGACGACGACGATGATTGAGGCGACGATACTTACTCGGCCGCCGGCAGCGCGAACAGTCCACTGAAAAAGGGGACTGGCTCCGAGTGCAAGCTCATCCACGCCCCTGAAAACGCCTCTCATCGAGGTGCCTGTCCCGAATGGCACTGCCGTTGCTTTTGGCTACTTTCGGCCTGCAAGGCTGGCTCTCAGGCCAGGCAAACAGGTCGTCCAGCTTTTGGCCTTCGGCCCGACTGCCCGGCTCCCCCATCTTCGGCCTGAAAGGCTTGCTCCCGTATCTTCCGCTCGTGCGAGAAT
>CP070718.1:522479-528554 GCA_020350565.1 Phycisphaerales bacterium | reverse complement strand
GAGCCGACGCTCAACAACGACTTTGTCAACTGGGACGATGACCACAACTTGGTTCTGAACGATGGGTATCGCGGCTTGAGCCGGGATCACCTCGAATGGATGTTCACCACGTCGTACGGAGGTCATTACCAGCCGCTGAGCTGGCTTTCCTTCGCACTGGAGTCGCAGGTGTGGGGTGTCAGCCCCGTCGGTTTTCACCTGACCAACCTGATCCTGCACGTCCTGACGGCCCTTACTTTCTTCTATGTTGCTCGACGCCTGATCAGCGCAGCGGCGCCAAGGCTGAGCGCTAATGTCCTCACCATCGGAGCCCTGGCCGCCGCTCTGTTTTTTGCCGTTCACCCCCTTCGCGTCGAATCGGTGGCCTGGGCCACCGAACGCCGAGACGTATTGAGCGCCGTGTGGTTGATGCTCGCGACGGTCTGTTACCTCAGGTCAGTTGGATCGCCGGTGCGTGGCCGATGGCTGACAGCCGCAATGGCCTGCTACGTGCTGTCGCTACTGTCCAAGGCGATCGGCGTAACGTGGCCCCTTGTGCTGCTGATCCTTGACGCGTACCCCCTGCGAAGGTTTGCCAGGCGGGAGTCCTCGGTAGGGCGGGGCGGCCCCAGGCTGCTCGATGTCATTGGCGAAAAGGTGCTCTTTGCCATTCCAGCCGTGGCGATTGCCGTTCTCGCGCTGTGGGCTCAAGGTCAGGCCGGCGCATTGCGTGCGATCGAAGAGCATTCCATCGGGGTGCGCATCGGGCAGGCCTTTTACGGAATTGCCTTCTACCTTCACAAGACGATCTGGCCTTTCCCGCTTCTTCCGCTTTATGAACAGGATCCCTCGGCCTCCGCGGGGGATGCGGCCAACCTGATCTCGCTCGGCGTTGCGGTAGCCTTGACCGGCCTTTTCATCTTGATCCGTCACCGTCAGCCCGCCTGGCTCGCTGCCTGGGCCGTCTACCTGGTCTTTCTTGCGCCCGTTCTCGGGCTGGCTCAAAGCGGACCGCAGGTCGTAGCAGATCGCTATTCTTATCTGCCTTCGACTGCCTGGGCGGTATTGATCGGAGGGGGCGTTGCTCGATTGTGTACACTTGACCGAAGAGCAGCACGAAGGCTTATGGCTGTAGCGGGTGTTGCAGTCGTCGCAGCCTTGACGCTCTCGACAAGGAGCCAGGTGCGCGTCTGGCACGACTCACGTGGGCTTTGGGCCCACGTTTTGAAGTACGCACCAGAAACGGGTACGGCTCATGCGAATCTGGCGAATCTCCTGGTCGAGAACGGCGAATACGCGAAGGCTCGAGCGCATGCGCGCCAAGCTCTGAAGATCCTGCCCGGCAACCGCGTCGCCCACGTAGCGCTGGCTCGGGCGTCTGCCGCTTTGGGGGACTCGCAGACGGCTCGCGAACATTTCGAGATAGCGCTGGAAATCCGCTCGAACGATCCGCCGAGATTAATCGCGCTGGCGGACATCTATCAGCAGATGGGTGAGCCAGATGGTGCGGAGACGCTGTGCCGAAAAGCCATTGACTTGGAGCCTGACAATCCAGCTTGGCGCTTCAGCCTCGCGGTTTTGCTCGCGAGCGAAGGCCGGATCGAGGAGAGCATCAGGCTCTTTAAGGAAACGTTGCAACGCGATCCCGGCCACTTGGATGCCTTCTACCGCCTGGGGATCGTGCTTTCCAAGTCCGGAGACTTTGAGCAGGCAATCGACACATTCGAGGCAGGTCTGCGGAAGAGTCCGCGCCACAACGCCATCTGCACGGAGCTGGCATGGCTTTATGCCACATGCCCGGTGAAGGAGCTCCGCAGCGGGTCAAGGGCCGTCGAACTGGCCCAGATCGCAGTGGAGGACTCGCGAAGCCGAAATCTGCGTGCGCGCGAGGCCCTTGCCTACGCCTACGCCTGCGTCGATAATTTTCCTCGGGCCGCTGCCATCCTGGAAGAGCTGTTGGATGAAGAGGGGCAGTCCCTCGACATCATAACGATGAAGCGAATCCGGGATGCCCATGAGGCCTACCACCAGCAGATTGGTACGTCCGCGCGTGCGCCTTAGCCTTCCTGCTTGCCCGTTCTGCGGCGCAGGGACTCCCGGAACGGGTCAAGTCATACTTCTACGCGCCCTTTCAGGTGGCGCCTTGCCTCGGACAGGGCGGTATTGTGTCCTGATTTGGGACATCGATGCCAGGTTGTTGTCAGTAGAACTGAACAAGAATGGCAGAGGCCGACGGGCGAAAGGCCCGGAGGAATTCTCCGTTTTATGCGGGTTTTCCCTTGAAATTGGGCATGGCATTTTGCTATAAAAAGATGTTAAAGGAGGGGCAGTGGTGCATCTCTGGGCTATTGTCCCTGCAGAGCGGTTAAAGTTCCGATCAGTGGGCCGATTCGATGGGGTAGTTGAATCGCAGGAGGAGGAGTTAGATGCGCTCTCTAAGCTTAGCAATGGCGATAGGTGCCGCGTTTCTGATCGCAAGTCCGATTGCGCTTGCTGACTGGGATCCGGGTGATCCGTACAAGATGCACTTCCCGCAAATGCCGGACATGAACGGCTGGGACGTGAACTCAACGTACTATGAAGGGCTGGCGGACGACTGGATGTGCTCGGAGTCGGGCTTTGTGCGCGACTTCCACATTTGGGGCTCATGGCTGGGCGACGTGCAGGATGAGATCAATTTCATCCACTCGGCCATCTGGTCCAACGATCCCGTCGGTGACCAGGGCGTTCCCGGCGAGGACCCGGACAACCAATGGAGCAAGCCGTTGGAGAGGCTTTGGCACTACGATAATCAGCCCGGAGAGTTCACGGTCCGTTATTGGGGAGACGGTGACCAAGGCTGGTACAATCCTCTGACGGGAGACGTGTTTGAGAGCGACCACACCGGGACCTGGCAGTACAATTTCTACTTCGATGAGGCGGAGGCCTTCTACCAGGAACAGGGTGAGATCTACTGGCTGGAGATCTCGGTCCGGCTGCCGTTCGACAGCACGACGAAGTGGGGATGGAAGAATTCGGTGGACCACTTCGAGGATGACGCGGTATGGGGCCATGACGAGCCCTATACCATTTGGGAAGCTGAGCTGTATGAGCCCCCGGACTTCACCCAGTCGCTCGATCTTGCGTTTGTGATCACGCCTGAGCCCACGACGCTGGTGCTCGCGGCGCTCGGTGGCTTGGCCTTGCTGCGACGCAGGCGCTAATACCGGTCAAATAACGAATCGCATGAGGAGCCGCCCGTATGGGCGGCTTCTTTTTTCGGGCCGTTTTCTTCCGCGCCATTCACTTTGGGCTACTCTTCGATCTGCCCGCCCAATCTGGCCACATTTCCTTGCTGCATGATCGGCTTTCTTCGGCCGATTCAAAGCCCGATTCGGGAGGCGACGTCGTGTGGCGGGCGTGCAGAGATCAGCCGGCGTCTCTGCAAGGACTTCTGCCGCCGGCCTGCATGAAACCGGAGCAGCACCCCCCGAGTCCGCTTCTTCATACTGCCGGCAGGTCTTCGTTTTTGTCGTGAATGCCGCACTTCTCCTGACTCTGAACCTGCCGTCCTTCACGTTCTCGTATAGAGGAATCACCGCAAAGCCCGTGTCATCTTCACGAGAGAGCTTCTCCCCCTCGCCGTCAAAGGATGGCACGACGCCATCGCAGAGATGGAGAAGCGCCGCGCAAGCTCGGGCGGCCCTAGGTAACCCGGCGACAGCGGTGGACATCTGCGGAACCGGCCCCATAGAATGCCGACCGTCGTCCTGAACGGTAAACAACCCGCGTACGAGGCCCCATGGATGCCTTCCAGCAAGCGCAGAACGCCCACGTCCGCTGAGCGGCGGTTGGATAAGCCGAGAGCCGAGGTGCCCGGCGGCCGTCATCGCTACGCCGTCGTTGCCGCAAGCGTGCTCCTGTGCGCCCTCATCATCCGCATTCCCATGCTCGCTGGTGCGCTCAATGCCAACCCCATGCTGGAGCACCCTCAGAACGACGCCCACGTCTATTGGGAAATGGCCGGGCGCATCGCCGGCGGCGACCTGGTGGACGACAAGCCGTTCCTCTCCGTGCCGCTGTATCCATACCTGCTGGGCCTCCTTAGAGCTTTTGGCGTCGGCCTGACCGGCGTATACGTGCTGCAGCTTTTGATTCATCTCGTAACGGCCGGTCTGATCGGACTTCTGGCGGCACGAAAAACCGACCGCGTGGTCGGACTGACTGCCGCGATCGTCTTTCTCCTCTTACAGGAACCGGCCTTTTTCGCGGCGAGGCTCCTGCCCAGTACGATTCAGCTTCTGGTCGTCACCCTGACGATCCTTGCGGCCGACCGATACGCCTGTCACGGCGGCAGAGGTAGTGCGGCCGTCTTCGGCGCGCTCGTCGGCCTTCTGTGCCTGATCTATCCGCCGGCGATGCTCCTCGTTCCGTTTGTCTTCGTCTGGCTGTGGTGGTTCGGACGGACGCCGCAACAGCTCAAGGCGGGGAGCGAAGGCAAGAGGCAAGAGCGTACCTCGCAAAGAACAGATGCCAAGCGGTGGCATTCGTCAGGTCTGGTGGCGGGACTCTTGGCGGCGGTCGTCGGTATTGCGGTCATCTCCCCGGCGACGATCCACAACTTTGCGGCTTGCGGCGAGTTCATTCCGATCACCGCGCACGCCGGCATTACGTTTCGCCAGGGCAATGCCCCGGAATCCGACGGCGTATACACCTGCATTGAGGGCATCAGCCCGCTGCGCGAGCGAATGCATGAGGACGCTGCGAGTTTGTATGCCGCCCGGACGGGGCGGCAGGGGGGCTATCGGGAGGTCGACCGCTACTATCTTCACCAGGGCCTTGGTTTCCTCGCATCGAATCCTGCGAAGGCCTTTCGGCTCGTGGCGCAGAAAGTGTACTGGTTCTTCTCCGGCCGCCACTACTATGACTACGACCACCTGTCATTGGAACGGGCGGAGGGAATTGCCCCGTTCAGTTATCTCGCGCCGGTACCGACGGCCTGGCTGATGGGGCCGGGCCTACTGGGCGTCTTCCTGATCGCACGCCGCGGGCGATTCAGCGCCTTCGACGCGGCCATGCTGATCCTGCCGTTGGTCATCGTGGCCGGCTTCTGGTTCTCGCCGAGGTATCGTCTGCCAGTGATTCCCTTGCTCTGCGTGACCACGGCCGCCGCAATCGTCTACGCCGTTCGCGACGTTCGTGCTGAAGCGCGAAAGCCCGGACCGATCATCGGAGTGATCCTGCTCACGGCCGCCTCCATCGCCACCGGCGGTATCAACCACGCCAAGCTCTTCGACCGGATGGAGAGCTCGATCACCTCGTATGTGGACAACTTATGGCGGCTCTACGACGAGACCGGCGACTATGAGGCTGCCGTCGACCATTTCCAAAGACTGCAGCAGCGTTTTCCTGATCATCCCCGCCTGTTTCCCGGCGTTGTCCAGGCCTACCTCGGAAAGATCGCAATGACCCAGCAGCGCTGGGCGGAAGCGGAGGAGGCCTTTGCACGTTGCCTTCAGATCGATCCACAGAACGCCGCTGCGCACAGCGGTCGCTGGTGGGTACTGACGCAACTCGGGCGCCGTCAGGAAGCGATACCCGACCTTATAGAGGCCGTGCGGCTCGATCCAAATGAACCGCTTTCCGCCCTGGGCTATGGCATCCACCTCGCCGAACAGGGACAACTCGAGGCGGCCGAAAAGCAATTGCGTCATGCCATCACCTTGACACCGGATGAGCCGAAAGCCTACTTCAACCTCGCCATGGTTCTCAAACAAGTGGGCCGCCCGAAGGAAGGCGTGCCCTTCTTGCAGGAGGCCCTCCGCCTCAAGCCCGCATACACCCGCGCACGGCAACTGCTGAAGGAATTGGAAAGTGAATGATGTGTACGCGCCCCGGAACTTTTGCTGCGCCAAGTTACCAACGCAGCCGGGTACCCCACCTCCTTCGGACCTGCGCGGGTGCCCCACGTCCTCTGGAAGAATGCGCGCGAAGTGAGGCTTTAGTGTTGCTAAGTATAAATGGCTGCTATCGTTACACCTTTCAAGTCCAGGCAAGAACATGGAGGTTCACGATGAGCAGCCAAGTATGGAAAACAGTGTACCAGAACATTCGAAT
>CP070718.1:520524-522379 GCA_020350565.1 Phycisphaerales bacterium | reverse complement strand
GGTGTCCAAAGTCGTGTCGCATTGTCGAGCCGTCCCCCATTCTCGCAGATCCGGTGTCGCCGTGAACGCGCGTCGACGGTACACTGCGGTGGACCTGGAAGAAGGGATTCAGTCATGACGAGCAAATTCTTACATTCTTACGTTCTGATTTTCGGCCTTCTCCTGTCGTGGCCGTCATTCGCCGAGGAGGCAGAACAGCCCCCGACGCCGGATCGTCTGCCCGCCATGCCGGAGGTCGAGCTGGAACCCCTTGGCAGCGAGCCGGGCGTCGACGAAGCCGCTTTTCATGAAGCCTTTCGTCAGATCGCGTCGGAACTCAGCGAAAAGGCCAGGAACTCCGCCGAAGCGACGAAGAAGGTCGAGCTCCAATTGGCCGCCGTCAACGTGTTGCTCTCCGAGTACCTCGAACCACCCTGCTCTCGACGCTTGTACGGGCTTGATACCAAGGTGGCCGCCGAGCAGCTCTCCTCCCAGTTCGCGCTTGTCGATCGCATGATTGCCGAGACGGAAGAATGGCTTGGCGAAGCCTCCAAACTTGAAGGCCTGCCGGAGGATTGGACGCCTCAAACCGCCGCGAAGCTCGAAGCGTTAAAAGCCTTTGACCAAGGTCTGCGCGCGTACCTGGAAGTTGCCGAGGAGAACGGAGCACAAGAGGATCCTCGCGAGGCCGCCTCCAGGCTCTCGCGTCTGCTGGAAAGCGAGGACCGAAACGTCGTAGCGGCTGCCACCCTGTGGCACGCCATCCTTCGTTCGCGCGGAGGCAACGCCAGGCGGGGCATCGAGGTCCTCGACTACGCCCTGACCGATCTGCCGCACCTGACGCTCCGTTACGCATTCTTTGCGAGGCTGCTGCGGTGTCAGCTCCTGGCCGCTGACGGGAAACACTCGACGGCCCTGGCCCTACTCCTGCAGGTTGAAGAGCGTTGCTTCGACTGGTTCGCCAAACCGGAGGAACGCGAGCTGGCCATCAACGCCGCCGCCTATTCGCAGTTGCGCATCCTTCAGGATTGGTACGCCCGCCTCGCCCCCGAGCAATACCCCGAGGAGCGTGAATGGTGCGCCGATCGCATGATCTCCATCATCACCGACCGCTTCCGCGAGGACTCCACCCCGCTCCTTCGCCTGCGGCAGGCCGTCCCCACCATCGCCGAAACGCCGGAGTCGGTCACCATGCCCGGCAGAACCCTTAGTGATGAGCCCCCCGCGGAGCCGTGATGCACCACAGCAGTCGCAGTCCAATGCATGCGGCAAAAGAATTTCTTCCTGCGAAGTAGGATTCGCCCCTTCCATGGTTTATTGAGATGAGGATGCAGTGATCCTGACGGCAGAGCCTGTCATGAGCCGCCAGATAGTTGCGACGGTTGCAGTACGAAGGCGTTATCGATCGACCGGACAAGTGGCATAGCGGGCGTCTACGCCGGAACTCGCACGGGCGAAATCCCGCCGCCCTGCTATCTGGAGGGTTAAGCCTATAACAAAGAAAGGGCCACGAGCCTCAAAGCCGGGCCTCTGATCCTCTCTTCAACTAGTCGCGATCCGTGTGGTGGGATCCACGTTCCCGTGTAGGGCCGGCCATGAAGCGTGGACCCGCCTACCAAGCGTGGACCCCGCCATTGAATGTGGGACCGGTTTGCCGGTGCGGCACCGGCCTTCTGGTGTTGGAGCCGCTTTCCAGCGTGGGGCCGGCTCTCGAGCAACTGAATCACCCCGACGCACGTCAGGAGGAAAGGCCGCCGCACACCATGCAACTTAAGAGCCGGCTGAAGACACTGTTACCCAACTCAGGCTGGAAGGCTGCGTACCCAGGCCGGCAGGCTGCGGTGCGAGCGTGCAGGCTCGTTACTTGTTGTCCTTG
>CP070718.1:515964-520424 GCA_020350565.1 Phycisphaerales bacterium | reverse complement strand
TGTCATTCTGACAGAGGAGGATCGCACACGGTCTGTAAATCTTGGCGTTTCAGGTATGGTTCGTATTGGGGCGTCATTCGCCTCTCCAGGCACCTCCGTGCGGATCCGCTGCTCTCATGACCGCCCCCCACCCTCTGAATCTCCAATCGATGCCACCGAATTCCTGCAATTCAACTTCCCCGAGGTGCTGAGTACTCGGATAGCGGCCTCCTCGCTGCCAGGTTGTGACTGATGTTGAAAGCGACGCGATGCCGCAGAACGACTCCGGCTCCCACTCGCGCTCAGCAGCAGGATCTTCGCGCCTGTGTTTCCTGAGCAACTCCCTGTCGATCCCACATGAAGATTCGCTCAAAGGATCGTCCGCGCCGCGGAGCAATCGGTAGTTGGCGCGACAAACATGCGCGCAGGAGACCAACGCAGTACGACCCCACTGGGCGTTGCCCTTACGCGGGTTCTGTGACGATCGCGTTGTCGCGCAGACCACTTTAGATGACGAGTTTGCAGACGTCCTCCGACGGGAGGCCGAATCCCCCCACGTCCCTTAGGAGGATGATGTGGTTATGACCTAAGCGCCCGGCCCGGTGAACGCCTGTTGGAACAACGTGAAGTCGAACAGGTCCACGTCGCCGTCGGACTCGAAATCGAACACGATGCAGCCGGGCTCGCATGGAGCGCTCGGCCCGGTCGTGCAATCCTGCCAGGTTTCGAAGTCCTCCAGGTCGATGTCGCCGTCCACGTCGACGTCACCTTTGTCCCGGGGGCAGGTGCAGGCATTGACGATCATCTCGGCCAGGTCACCGCTGCTGCCGAACTCGGGCAGCGCGCCGGGAACGTACGTCACCCGAACGCCGGGATAGAAGGCAAAAAGCGGGATGCCGTCCGTATAGGTGCCGTCATAGCGAGCCCCTTCGCGTAATTGGGCATCATCGCGATATGGGGTGTACCATGATCCAACCTCTTCGGTCAGACAGCCGGTGCCATCGCCGGAATAATCGCCGCCGTACGTCTCACTGACCACGTCCACCGGACAATACCCCGGCTCGAGGATCTCCGGCGGGATGGCGCCTGGGCAAAAACCGATGTAGGCCCATTGTCCGAGGACCACGTTGCCGCCCGAGTTCGCGAAGCTCACGAGGTTCTCGCTGAACGCCAACCTGTCGGCATAGGCGAAGTTGCTCCACGTGAACACGCAGTCGTAGGACAAGAGCCGTTCCAGGTCCGGTGTGTCCGCCCTCGTGTCGAAGTAGTGGCACGGCCTGCCGGTAAGTGCGGCCACCTCAGCCCGGAACGCCGAATTGTCGTCCTCGGAAGGAGCGTAGAGGATCTTTCCGTTTCGCCCCGCGGTACGATCGTGGCGTGCAAGGACCGCGCGTTGTTCGCCGCCTTGATCGCTCATCTGCGGCTCGATACTCACACTTGATGCTAGGACAACAGGGACAAAGACTATGAACAGAAGTGCCGCCAAACTCCTTTTCATTGTTCTTCCCTTTCATTCTGAGATGTGCTCGATGAATAAATCCTACACGATTCGGAGAGCGCCTGCAACATGGCAAAGCGGTACTGGATAAACAGGGCGTTTTTAGGCCGGAGAGCCAGTGTCGGGTCGGCGGAGCCCATTGGTACAGCCGATTGGCGCCGGTCGCGACTCGCATCTGTGCTATCGGCGGCCTCAGAAGCATCGCGCGGCAATACCACAGAACTGTGACGGCTTGCCCGAAGCTATGTAGGCGGGCATCTTTGCCCTGGCAATAGCGGTGCAAGGTAGAGCAGCGGTGTACCTCGCCCCCCCAATACACGTCGCAGCATCAGGCACCCGTATTTGCGGAAAGCCTCCTGGCTTTCGGGCTTGATGTATTCCACGAGGAGAACGAGAACCGATTCGCTTGTCACGATGGCCGGCGGAGATTGTGATCGGCTCGATTCGGCTGCGAATGGATTGCCAATCCCAGCCCGGCAGGAACAGTAGGAATCCGTTCGTCAGCGCGCGTTTCGCCCCTGCCCGATTCTTCTCACACGATCGGTGCCGGTGCTTCGGGAGTCGAGCCACGACCGGTCAATCTCACTTACTTCCAGCAATGGATACGATGGTGCCATCCGAACCGACGCGTGGCGAATGATGGCAGAAGATTCCAGCATCTTACAAATACACTGTTATACAGTTTCGCCAAGATGCCTCTTCGTTTGATTGTAGGTTGAGGAGGGCAACCGGTGACGATTCGGATGTCGCGGTACCGGCGGAACATCCGAACGATCTGCCGACGGCTGTACATCTTCACGATCGGAGCGTCGGCCTCCTGCTTTTCGTACCCCACACCCGACAGCGTCGCCAGGAGGTTGAACCAGGACCATCGGTTGTAGAGCATGATCAGGGCTTCCCCGCCAGGCCGCAAGATGCGATGAACTTCGCTGATGGCCTTCTCCGTATCGGGCGTGTGGTGCAACACACCCAGGGAAACGACGACATCGAAAACTTCGTCTGGAAAAGGGAGCTGTTCGGCGTTGCTGGACAGCGCTCGCAGCTTAGCTTTTCGATAGCGGAAGTACTTCGTGGCCAGCTTAAGCGCGTTGTATGAGAGATCTAGCCCGACGGTCCAGGCCCCGTTTCGGGTATACAACTCGAGCTCCCGCCCCAAGCCACACCCGATTTCCAGAAGTCGCTTGCCCCGGAAGGCGTCGAAGCGATAGAAGGCGACGGCATCGGCGTACCGCTCGGCGCCGTACGCGGTATACTCCTCAAAGAACGCATCGGACCCCGCTTCCTTGGATGATGCCTCCAGACCGATCACGTTGTCATCCCAGTACGCACGAACGTCCTTGAGGTTTGGTTCTCTGACCATTAGCAATGGCTCTGTCTTCCGTGCCCGATAGGGACATTACGGATCCGAGCAAGAACTCCTTGTATTCTTGCCTTAAGGCATTCTAACAAAGTAAGCCGTACTCTTGAGGTTGCGCTGTATCCTTGCCACTTTGCCGCTATACGGAGAAACGGAGGCACGTTGCTGGAGGGCAACTCGCCGGGGGATACCCGAGCCGGGCGGTGACGAAACTGCCTCGGGTGAGGCCCCAGCGCCTCCCCGCCCCTACGCCGTTACGGTTCGTCCATACCTCGAGAGCTCCCTCCTAAGGTGGGACGAATCCCGATGAACACTGGGATTGGCTGCCCTGGCAGAGTGCCCGGAGTCTCCGGCAAACAGAGGCAGAAAACTTCCGGAGCGTGCAACATCCACTCGAATGACCGGCAGCGTCCGATGGTCTCGCCACCGGATAGGCCAATCACGCAGAGCACTAGGCCCGGATCGTACTGAAGAAGGACACGGTACCGCTGCCGCGAACCTTAGTCAACTTGCAAGCTTTGCCGTGACTTACCGGCATCGGGTAGGCGAGTCCACCGTCGGAGCGAATCCGCGGCGCAGGCAGACAGCGCCTGTTTTCCCGCCGTAGCTTTAGCTTCTACAGCGACATCAGCGGCAGCGAAGTGATGGAGTACCTCGGCGAGCTACGGCCGGATTCTGAGGACAAGCGGGGCGTCAGCGCTCGGAGGTTCAGCTTCTGTCTGCAAGCGGTGAGGCAATTCTTCCGGTGGATAGTGAAGGATCGGCGCGCGACGGAGAACCCCCTTGCCCACCTGAATGGTCTGAACGTCAAGACAGACCGGCGACATGACAGGCGGGCACTTTCGGCCGATGAGCCGCGACAATTGGCTGGAGTAGCCCGCAACGGCTCGACGTGCTTTGGGATGACCGGCCCTGAACGGGCGATGCTTTGCAAGCTTGCTGTTGAGACAGGCCTTCGAGCTGGCGAGGCACGCGAGTATCAGCTTGACATTGGACCTGACACACACGCAGCTAACGCGGAGGGCAATCGACGGCTTTCCGTGTTCTTCCCGACCTCTCCGAATTATTCTGACAAGCTGCACGGGCTACCGGAGCGGATGACCATCGGGCGGCCATAGAAAACTCTGCGAATCACTTGGCGCAAAATGACCAGCGCGGAGCGATTTCGGCTGGCGCTGGTATACGCAACACAGGAACGGGGCAAAGGTCCACCGCGCACGAAGAAGCCCGTGAAAAGCGCGGGAGACGCGATTCTCGACGGGCTCTCAATCGGAGGCGGAGGGATTCGAACCCCCGAGACTCTTTCGAGCCTAACGGTTTTCAAGACCGTCGCCTTCAGCCACTCGGCCACGCCTCCACACAATGTTCAATCGTGTGAGCCCAGCTCCCACGTCTTACAGGAACCTTGGCCACACCGTCCCGGCGGCGAACGTCATTGTAGCCCATTCCCGTTAACCGCAACACCTGCTAGCGGCTGCTGAAGCTGCACCGCTCGGCACGTTTTCCGCTTGAATGGTATCGCCGCGTGTCCGCGGGGCGCACACATGTTCTATCCGCGCGGTTGGGTGAGCGTCCTTCCCCCTCTGAGCCTAAGCTGCGGCTCACAGGTCTCGCTTGCTGTTCGTC
>CP070718.1:510170-515864 GCA_020350565.1 Phycisphaerales bacterium | reverse complement strand
TGGTATAATGCACGCTCAAAACCTTCATTTCGTAGAAAGCCTGCTGCCGTGCTAACGCGAACCAGTACCCAGCTTCTAGCTGACCTGCATGATCCGGCGCGGACGGACGCGTGGGCATTGTTCAACCAGCGCTACCGACCCATCTTGGTCCGTTTCGCCGTTAGTTGCGGCCTTCAGGAAGCCGACGCGGAGGACGTCGCGCAGGAGGCCATGGTGGAGTTTCTCCGGGCGTATCGGGCCGGCAGGTACGATCGCGGACGCGGCTGCCGGCTCCGGGATTGGCTGAAAGGCATTGCTGCAAACCGCATTCGCGAGTTCATGCGGCGAAAGGCCCGAACGAAAGAGCGCCAAGCTCCCCAGGCCGAAGACCAAACCAGCTTCTTCGCCCAGATCCCGGACGATTCGGATTCCGCCACGTGGGACCGTGAATGGACAACGCACATCCTCTCGCTTTGTCTGGCCGCGACGCGCCGGGAGTTTGACGAAAATACATCACGTGCTTTCGAGCTCTATGCCATCAGACAACAAGCGGCCGACGCCGCCGCGAAGGCGCTTGGGATGAGCCGCAACGCCGTCTACATCGCCAAGCATCGCGTCGTGGCGCGCTTGCAAGAACTGTTCGCAGACTTTGATAACCCGTTGGGAGCGCTGCCATGATCGATTGCCTGACGGATGAACAACTTGAACGCTACGTCGCCGGCGGCGGAGCTGCCGAGGAAACGGTGGCGATCGAGTCACATATCGACGCGTGCTCAGCGTGCCGCGAGCGGCTAAGTAGGAAACGTGAAAAGGAAGATTTCCTCGAAGGCATTCGGCCCGCCTACGACGAAGCCAAGGCCAGAGCGATCGATGCTGAGCCACTGGGCGAGGAACTCGTTTCAGGTTACCGCATTCTGGAAGAGATTCATCGGGGCGGACAGGGGGCGGTCTACAAAGCGATTCAGCAATCTACGGATCGTACCGTGGCATTGAAGGTCATTCTTGGCGGTCCGGTCGCCACGGAACAGGCTCGCAAGCGCTTCGAACGAGAAGCGAAACTCGCGGCCTCGCTGAGTCACTCGAACATCGTCGCCGTTCATGACAGCGGCGCCATAGATGACAACCTATTCATCGTTATGGATTACATCGATGGATTGCCGATAACGGACTACGCCGCTGAGGAACGTCTACCGATCGCGGAAAGGCTGCGTCTGTTCGTCACGGTTTGTGAGGCTGTCGAATACGCCCACGAGCATGATGTGCTCCACCGTGACCTGAAGCCCGCCAACATTCTTGTCACCGGTGAAGGCAAACCGGTGATCGTCGACTTCGGTCTCGCGCGCCCGCTCAGGGCGCACGAGGACGGGGAATCCGCGACGATCGTCTCCTCTCCGGGTCAGGTTGTAGGATCGTTGCCCTATATATCGCCGGAGCAGGCTACCGGCGACCCGACTCAGATCGATGAGCGTACGGACGTATACGCACTGGGCGTGCTCCTGTATGAACTGCTCACGGGCACGCGGCCTCCACCCATTGCCCTGTGCCAAGCTCAAATGAGCCCTGGTTTATCACCGATCGAGCCCGCGCCGCCAAGCCGGGCTTGCCTCGGCCTCGACCGCCGCCTCGACACGATTGTGATGAAAGCAATCGAAAGGGTGAAAGCACGCCGGTATAGATCGGCCGGCGACTTCGCTATGGTCGTGCGGACTTACCTCGATCGGCCGGATATGGGGCTGGCACGCCGTGCGGGATGGCTGGGGCGTCTTGCCCGGGTCGCCCTGCCGGGGCTTGTCGCATACGCCTCACTCGCCACAGCGCTCGCCTTGTTGCAGAGGCAAGAGTTGGCGCGCCGGCCACCGATCCCGCCTGATCCACCGAGTGCGGAGGGCCTCTTTCGGGTCGTCGTGGACCGAACTTGGGCCGAAGACTATCACGGTCACCTGGATGAGCCTTTCGTGACGGATGATTTTGAGGACTATTGGCCGGGTATGAATCCACCGCTGCTGGATTACCGCAGCGAAGATCCTTACCGTGGGCTTCTCAAGTGCGGCGATTCCGATCCGCACCCGCGGAAGGCGAGTCTTTGGGAGCACTTCGAGGGGATCAACCTGCTGGGCTCCGAAGGGCTATCCAACCTGTACATCACCCGTTTCTGGCCAGCGGACGTGGATAGCAGTCAAGCACTTCGCGCCAAGACTGGCATCAACCGATCCGGGCGGGTGAGCGTGCTCAATGTCTGGGATCTTCTAAAGGATGCTCCCCGTGTCTACTACCAGTGTTGGGTCCATCTTCTGGGCCAAGGGCGATACCATGCCCAGCTCGGTTTCGTTGTGCCACATCCTTATCAACAGACTGAGGTACACTTCAGGCACGATTGGGCGAACGCCGTGCTATTCTACTATGATGGCACTGTTCGGTGGCTGAGTTTTGACGCGGAATTCACGCGACACGAAGACCACTTGCCGATCCGATGGCGACCCGGCCCCAAACAGGGGGAGCCTTTCGAGTATGCCTGTTTCCTGAGAGTCGAGCTGGATTTCGACTCGGGCTTCGGCTCCCTCTTCATCAACGGGCAAAGAATTGCAGGGGATTTGACGGTGAGCCCCCGCGAGTTTGAACCCAAGGGTTGGGGCGGTAACAAGTTCCGCCTTGATCGCTGGGGCTTCGAGGCGCCGCGCGCCCCTAACGATCACCCGATCAACCCCTACCACCCTCATTACATGGACATCGACGAGCTGGAGATCGGAACCTGGGACGAGAAGCCGTCGGATGAGGAGCCGCCGGCTCCTTGGCCAGCCAGTCCTTGAAAGCTAGCCGCTGCCGGCGTAGCTCAGAGGCCGCTTTGTCGGCCGGCTTGACTTTCTTCACAACTTGCCATTCACCGTTCCTTGACGAGCCCGTGCGGCAGATCCGGCCTGGGCTGATTTTTGCAGCCGCCTTCGTGAATCCTTGAAAGATCCGGCCCAGTACATACGAACACCCTTTGTCGTTAAGTGTTGAAGTCTTTTCGGATGAGTGAAGGAGGTTCGCTGGGAAGCAGACGAGGTGCTTAATATGCGCCCTCTGTGAATGGGAGGTGGCCAATGAAGGGTTTCAGATCGATTACACTGTGCGGTTGTGTTGTTCTTTCGATGGTGGCAGTGGGCAAGGCTGAGGTAATCTGGCAGGAGAACTTCGAGGACGTCCCGTGCGGAGAGTTGCCCGAGGGATGGGGCAGTGGGTGCGGCTGCCCCTACTTCGGCGTCGATTGCGATAGGAGTTGCGAGGGAGAGCGCTCGCTGCGACTACACGGCATGCTTGGCGGATGCTGCGCATCCCTGGTATCCAAGCTGATCCACCCGGACGGAGTCTACCTTCCCGAGTTTACGCTCGAGTTTATGGTAGATAACGCAACTCAGGATCTCTCAGGCTGCCATCCGTATCGCGCCAGCCTCTCGATGTACGCGACGCAATGCTGGGGGCCTGGTCGCAGTCGCGACCTGCTGACCGTAAAAGAAGACGGGTGCCTGGCGGGAACCACTTGGGAGATAATCGGCTGCATGACGTTGGATGAGTGCCACAGGATCCGAATCCAGTACACGCGGCTCGACGCAGCCACCGTGCGTGTTCGCTACTGGCTCGACGGGGAGTTCCTTACCGAGATAACGACGGGCGCGATGGAGAGCGAGGTCGCCGTCGAGAACGACCTTGTATGGTTCCAGTGGGGCGCTCAGGAAGGTACGGCCTGGTTTGACGACGTTGTCATGCACGACATCTACGGCGACGCTGTCTCGCTCGACATCAAGCCCGGTTCGTGCCCAAACCCCCTGAACCGCAGGAGCTACGGCGTGTTGCCCGTTTCTCTGGTCGCGGGCTCGAGCTTCGACGCGTCAGGGATTGACCTGGCCACAATCCAACTCTCGCGGGCGGACGGTATTGGTGGCAGTGTTATCCCACTCGAGGGCCCGCCCGGGCCGCACTCGGTGATCGCCGATGTCGCCACGCCTTTCGACGGCGAGCCGTGCGACTGTCACGAGTTGGAAGGGGACGGCATCCTTGATCTGTCGATGAAGTTCGCAACGCAGGAGGTCGTGGAGGGGCTGTTGCTGAATGAACTGCCGAGCGGTGCCGTAGTCGAACTGGTCGTCACGGGCATGCTGCTCGACGGGACGCCGTTCGAAGCGAGCGACTGCGTCACGATCGTGCCCAGGGAGAGTATTATGACCATTGGGCCTATGAGCGAGCCCTTAAGTCCGTAGCGAGGAATCCAACTGCTCCGTAAAGCTAAGCACGGGCCGTTCGGCTGCTGCTGAGCGGCCCGATTCGCTGCGCCGATCATGGTGAATGTCTCTTTGCGGCAGACGGTGTGATTCCATCACAACAGGGGCTTACCCGCGTTGCCGGTATCGGGCGTGTCAGATGCTACCGCCGCATGAAGCCGCAGCGAATGCTCGACAGATCAATGAAAGTCGTGTTAGAGCTCATGAGCTATCAGGGACGTCAGCAGGAGCGGCCGGTGCTACTCCTCTATGGGTGAAGGACACCCAATCAAGCCGCAATCGGTTATTCAAGAAATGATGTTCGAAAGAACTCGGCGCACAAGGAACACCGAAATGGCGCCCGCGCCCCGATGCCACTTCGCCTGCTGAATGTTGGGACGCCCGCACCCGGGACCTGGGATGCGGTCAGGATGCTGCGCAACCCAGGCCTGCCCGGTTTCGCCTCCTAAGTGTCCGCACTGCGATTTCCTTGTGCGTTATGGCCCGACGAGCACGCCGACGAACGTGCCGTAGTCGTCCAGGTCGACCATGCCATCGTCGCCGGTCAGGTTCATCGGGTAGCATTCCATGCCCGCGATGTCGCCGAAACAGCTCTGGAACCGCATGAAGTCCACGAGATCGACGTCGCCGTCGGGTTCACCGTCGCCGCTGCCATGCGCGATGCACGCGTCGTCACCCTCGTGGCACCAGTGCCCGCCCGCGCACGGATAGCTACCGCTCTGGCAGAAGCCCCACGCGTCGCAGGTCTCGCTGCCGTCGCAGTACACCGCGTTGTCGCACTCGCCGTCGGAGAGGCAATCGCAGGGAGGGCATGGACCCCCACAATCAATCCGGTCCTCGCCCTGATTCAAGATGCCGTCGTCGCACGAGGGTTCGCCGGCGCAGGCGAAGTCCGCGATTAAGACCGCGTCGACGCCGCCCTCATCGATCGAGGCGCCACCTACATCGTGCGCGCTGAAGCGGACCTTCATCGTCGAGGTCAACGCGATGTAGGTGTCGACGTGGAACTCGTCCTCGTACCAGCCCTCGGGAATGTTCGTGTAGGTCATCAACTCGATCCAGGAGCCGCCGTCGTCGTTCGAGATCGCCACCGTAAACGGATCGCCGTCCTGGTCGTCGTTGGCCCACCAATAAGCGTACGACAGAATCGGGTCGACCAGACCGGTCATGTCCATGGTCGGCGAAATCAAGTGCGTGGGCCCGCCATCGACGTCGCTGTTGCAATTGGCCAAGTCGTTGTCGGTCACGTAGCAGTAGCCATCGCCCGTCTCATCAAAGTCGGACGGAGGATCGCCCCGGTCGCAGTCTCCACGGGGCACGGCCCGCTCCCAGCCTCCATCATACAGGCCGGGATCGTTCTCGACGGTCCAACCCTGGTCGGTCTCGAAATCGTCCTGGAGGACGACCGTCATCGTCCCAACCATGGCGCTGTACACGGTGGTCGGGGCGTCATCGG
>CP070718.1:509057-510070 GCA_020350565.1 Phycisphaerales bacterium | reverse complement strand
CACGGACCGAAGTCCGTCGAGATGTCGCACTCGTCGGGTACGCCGTTCTCGTTGCAGTCGTTCGGCGGAGCACCGGCGGGCATACCGTACAGGCAGAACGCCAGGTCGGCCGCGTAGCCACCGACCATGAAGCCAGCGCCGGTATCCTGCCAGTAGGTCGCGTCACCAGGCGGCACGTCCGGACTGGCCATCCAACCGGCAATGCCTGGGCAGCCACCGACCGACGGGTCGCTGACGACCGAGACATAGTACTCCTCACCCGGATCGACCATGAGCCACGGCGAGAGCTGCCCTACGAAGTTGTACACCGGGTAGATGCCGAAGACCCATGGACGCGGATGCAGCTCCTTGTCGTGCGGCACGTCGAGGTACTCGGCCACGAGCGTCCATCCGCCACCCGCACAATCGCAGGCCGGGTCGGTCATCGCCTCAGCGGCGCAGATGCTGTCCCAACCATACGTGCAGCAGAACGGATCGTACGAGCAGACCGAGGCCTCGCAAACCGGATCCTCGCAGCCGGGGATCGGATAGTGGTCATAGCAGCAATCGCCGCTGCCGGGACCACCGCCCTCGACGCTGTAGAACCGGATGTCGATGAGATCAGCACCCGGACAATCGGTGGCGTAGCCGTAGTACAGCATCTGCCACTCGACCTCGGTGATCATCATCGGGACAGGGGCCTCGATCATGAAGTTGTGCGCTGAAGCGTAGGCGTGAGGCGCGCTGCTGGCGGTGGCGATCAGGCCACCCGCACCCGTGTCGTCCGGAATCACGTGCTGGCAGTAGAGCTCGTCCCTGTCGCTCCGGCCTTCGGAGAAGACGTCGAGGACGTAGTTGCCGCAGGTGGCGCTACCATAGGCCTCGATGTCGACGAAGTACTCCTGACCGGTCTCGACCATGAGCATCGGCGAGAGGTCGGCGACGAAGTTGTACACCGGGTAGATGCCGAAGACCCATGGACGCGGATGCAGCTCCTTGCTGTGCGACACGTCGAGGTACTCGGCCACGAGCGT
>CP070718.1:505892-508957 GCA_020350565.1 Phycisphaerales bacterium | reverse complement strand
CAGGAAGAGCTGCGTGATGCGGCGGCCGATGCCATCATGAAGTGGACGGACGTAGCCGCGGCACCGACGATGCTGGCAGAAAGTCAGCAAATGGCCGATGTCAAGGCCCATGTGCTGTTACTACGTGCGTACGCCAACCTCGTTGGCCTGGATGAAGCCCTCTCTGTGCAACAGCGGCTGGACATGTATAGCGCCGGCCTGGATGCAAGCCGCCTCGTTGAAGAGAAGAAGCTGTTCCTTGCTCGGCTGGGCGAGGTTTCCGATGAGCGGAGCGCGGCACTGCTTGAGCCCTTTCTTGCCGAGCCGGACCTATCGTCTGAAGCCGCGGCGGCGATGATCCATGTTGCGGAGGGCCTGCTTCCCGCCCAGTGGCCGGCGGCGCGAGACATCCTTCAGTTGCTTTCCGATCGCGGCGCAGTCGCGGGGGTGAGCAGGCAGTTCGAAGCTGCTACGAAACGGTTGCAGGAGTTCGGGGATTTCATCACCGACTGGCGGGTGGCCGGACCGTACATGGTCCAAGAGACGGAAGGGAACGAACTGCTCGATGTCTCTTTTCCACCGGAGCAGCCTGGGGCAGAGGGCGTAGTCTGGAAGAAGCAGCCCGTTACTGCGGATCCCTCGCGATATTGGTTCATTGACCTGCTGGAATCCGTTGGAGGCGAGCATCGCGCCGCTTACCTGCAAACGCGCGTGTATTCCCCGCGGGAGCAAAGCGCCCTCCTGGAGGTCGGTAGTGACGACGGCATAGCCGTATGGCTGAATGGCGCTTCCGTTCATAAGAACAAGGTCCTTCGGGTATGTGGCCGTGGGCAGGATAAAATTGAAGTCTCGCTCCGTGAAGGATGGAACGATCTACTGCTCAAGGTCACCAACAACGGCGGCGGCTGGGGCGCCAGCGCTCGTGTGCGAGCCTTGGATGGAGGGTCGCTTAAGCGCGTCTACGCAAAGGCGGAACCGGAAGAGAGGGACTGATGCGCGGCCACACGGGGCGACCGGCAGAGCCAACGGCCCTGCGTTATGCGGGCAGTGCCCGACTCCGGTATCGTACAGTCAAGGGAAGGAGAATACCGTGCAACGCGTCATTTGTATCGCCATCATGACAGCGTTTGTGACTTGCGCCTCGGGTCGGCTTGGTATGGCCGATCAGGTCCCCGACTCGGCGCGCCAGAAGATCGAAGCCGCTCTGCCGCGCAAGTGCTACGCGCCGCCGCAACAGCCGCGCAAGCTGCTTGTGTTTACGTTGTGCAAGGGCTTCCGACACGGCGTCATTCCTTTGGGGGCGGAGGCCATACGTATGCTCGGCGAGGCGAGCGGGGCGTTCGAGGCCACGGTCAGCGATGACATCGCCATGTTCGAGCCCCAGAAACTTGCGTCTTTTGACGGCGCGCTGTTTCTCAACACGACCGGCGAATTGTTCATGCCTGCCGAACGGGAGAAGCTTTCCCCGGCGGAACGTGAAGAGGCGCAAAAGCGTGACGCCCGACTCAAAAAGAGCCTGCTCGATTTCGTTAACGGTGGTAAAGGCGTGATCGGCATTCATGCGGCCACCGATTGCTTCTACGAGTGGTCGGATTACGGCCTGATGATGGGCGGCTATTTCAGCGGTCATCCTTGGAATGAAGAGGTTGTGATCAAGGTCGACGAGCCGCAGCATCCGCTGAACGCGCCGTTTGGAGGCGAGCCGTTTGCCGTGTCGGACGAGATCTATCAGTTCCGCGATCCCTATTCGCGGGAGCGGCTGCGCGTTCTTCTCAGCTTGGACACCAACCGCACGAACATGAGCAAGGAGAGCATCGGCCGAACCGACGGCGATTTCGCGGTCAGTTGGATCCAATCCTACGGCAAGGGCCGCGTGTTCTACTGTTCGCTGGGCCACCGCGATGAGATCTTCTGGAACCCGGCGGTTCTTCGTCATTATCTGGCGGGCATTCAGTTCGCGTTGGGCGACTTGAAGGCCGATGCCGCACCCAGTGCCGTGCCCTCGAAGCACGGTTGGCGTCCTCTGTTCAACGGGAAGGACCTGACCGGTTGGAAAGCGGTTGTCGGTGATCCCGTGAGCCGGCGCAAGATGGGCTCGGAAGAGCTGGCCCAGGCTCAGGCTTCCGCCGACGAGGGCATGCGCGCGCATTGGAAGGTGGCGGACGGGGTCCTCAGGTTCGACGGCGAGTGGGAGAGCATCAGCACCGTCGAGGAGTTCGGCGATTTCGAGCTGGCTTTGGAGTGGAAGATTGATGCAGCGGGCGACGGCGGCATCTACCTGCGCGGGACGCCGCAGGTGCAGATCTGGGACGCTCAGCAGAATATCGAAGGGTCCGGCGGTTTGTACAACAACCAGCATTATCCGAGCAAACCGCTGGTCAGGGCGGATCGGCCCGTCGGAGAATGGAACTCCTTTTATATCCGGATGATGGGACCGGAGGTGTCGGTGTACCTGAACAACGTGCTGGTTGTCGATCGAGTGCCGCTCGAGAACTACTGGGAGCGCGAGAAGTCCATCTATGCGACGGGTCCCATCGAGCTGCAGGCGCATCAAACGCCGCTCTGGTTTCGCAACATCATGATCCGCGAGATCTCGCCTGAGCAAGCGGCCGTTCGAGGTGTGCGGGCCACCTGGCGCGAGCTGTTTGAGGGTCAAAGCCTGGAAGGGTGGAACTGCAAGGACGGCAGTTGGGTCGTGGAAGAAGGCGCGCTGGCCCGACGCGGCGGCGGGGATATCTGGACCGCAGAGCAGTTCGGCGATTTCATTCTGGAACTCGAATTCAAGCTCGCGCCCACCACGAACAGCGGCCTGTTCTTCCGCACCGCCGACCTCCGTGATCCGGTGCAGACGGGGATCGAGATGCAGATCCTGGACTCTTATGGAAAGGAGGAGGTCGGCAGGCACGATTGCGGAGCCATTTATGACTGCCTCGCGCCTGGCAAGAACGCGGTCCTGTCCCCGGGTGAATGGAATCACGTCGTGCTGACGTGCAATGGCAGTCTGATCACCGTGGTCATGAACGGCGATCGAATCATTGACATGGATCTCGATCAGTGGACCGAGCCGCACAAGAATCCTGACGGCT
>CP070718.1:503369-505792 GCA_020350565.1 Phycisphaerales bacterium | reverse complement strand
TCCGAGATCATGTCGTTGTAGTCGCCGAGCTTGTTCTGCTGGGGCCAGCCGAGATACGGATCGAAAGAGGGGCTGAGCGCAACATTCGGTGACCATGTGGCGCCGCCATCATCGGAATAGGCGTAATAAAGCTCCGAGTCGTACCCGCCGGGGTCGTTTCTCGTGTCATTCCAGGTGACGTCGATCCTGCCGTCATCCGGGGACACCGACATCGCTCCAAACCACTGCCAGGCGCCGTTGTCTGCCGGGTCGTCATTGATCCTTACGGGATCGCTCCACGTTTCACCGCCGTTCGTGCTGCGGGCAAACATCACGTCAAGCGGATCTGCTGTGGAGTACCGCTCCACCGAGCACAGGAGATAGACGTTGCCGCGATAAGAGCCCTCCGAGCAGTCCACGTCGATCTCAACCTGTCCTAAAAGACCGCCGGGATTGGGCCCCGCGTAACCCGTCTTGCTGCCGTCGAGGCTTACCGTCGTCGTCAGATCGAACTGATACGGCAGCGTCTCATCCTGCAGGGTGGTGGATTTCAGGACGGTGAAGCCCGCGCCGCAGATGTAGAGTTCACCGTCCGGGCCTACCGCACATGTCCCGTGGAACGGGCTGCCCGGCAGGGTGGTGCAGGGTTCAAACGTCGCCCCATTGTCGTACGACCGAGTGAAGTTTCCGTTGCAGGAGCTGTAGCCCAGCGTCCAATTCATGTAGATATTGCCGTGCCCGATGCCCCCGGTGCGGTCGATGGCCATCCACTGCTTGTCGCCACCGTATGCATACGTTCCCCCGTCCCAGCTCGCCCCACCGTCCGTGGATTTGAAAATATCACACCAAGGACCGGAGCCCTCCGGCCAGGCGAGGCTGTTGTAGTAGAAGTTGCCTTCCGCGTCATAGCCGAGAACCGGATCCGACCGAAACGTGCCCGGATCGAGCACACCCGGAAAGGTCCACGTGTCCCCGTGGTCGGCGCTGTATCCGACGCCTGCCTGGCGGAAGTTTGAAGCGATGGTGTCGAACTGGCGCCAGCCGATCGCAATGCGTGCCGGGTCGGTCGGGTCAACGGCGATGGAGGGCTCGTTCGCAGCGTCGTTCAAGATGTTGTTGCCCGAATCGTCAACGTTCACCTGAATGCTGAGATAGGCGTCACGGATCCACGTCTGCGCGGGAGACGAGCGCCTCTCGGACGGAGCCATGCGCAGCCGGAGCGACCGCTCGTCGGGGGACTCGTGATGCGAGAGCGGATCGCTTGTCTCGGGCGTCCTTGCCGGAAGCGGGCTGTGCTGCTGAAGAAGGGTCTTTCCATCCAACCTGGATTCTGCGTTCGAAGTTGCAGCCATTGCCAACACGCCCGTGGCCAGAAGGAAGCAGACGTCGAGCCGCACCAACCGGGTCCGTCGTGTGATCGTTAACGGCTTCATGGGTCATCGTCTCCTCGCACGCCTGGTCATCGAGCGCAGCCTGGAATCGTCCCCATGAGGGACAATCGTAGGCAACCCGTGCCTTCGGCAGTGCATTGAAATGAGCAACCTGATAGGCCAGCTTCCTTACCGATGCGGCCTCATCTTACTAAATCGGATTAACGTATCTCAAGTATAATCAAGGGGATATGCGGTAAGAAGTTGTTGGGACAAAAGAATGAGAAGCTCGCGCCGCGCAACAACTGGAAAGCGAAATGTCAGAACCTGTCAGCTCACAGGTGGGCATACAACTCGTGACAATGGAATCGGCGGTGCGCAGTGAATCGCACGAACGGACTTCAACGCCGCGCTCGGCAGGGACCTTGGCCAACGCTCTTTCTGCTCCATGCGAGGTGTGGTCAATTCCCGCTTGATCAGACTTCTTCGCCGTGTGAGTCGGGCCCACGAGTGCAGGATCAGGCCGATCACGTTGCCTTCGTCGTCAGACGTTAGTGTGATCTGAACGTCATCTTGCATGATGCGGCTCCAGGTGCCGGTTGCACGGCGAGGGCTCCCATAGCGCCCGATGGCTGCTGCGGACGGCTGCGCGTCAAGTTTGTGCTCGACATGCAAGTTCGCAGGCGACATACACAACAATGTGGCACAGCGGCCCTCCGCTGTGCCCAGCCGAGGGCGGCTGGGCTCCAACCCACTTTTCCGGCGCTCACCCGTTACGGGCGGCTGGGCTACAACTCACCTTTCTGGTGCTCACCCGTTGCGGGCGGCTCGAACCACCGGCCTTTGCGGTACGCTGGCGATGGGATTACCTTGTGCGGTTGACCCGTCTGGTCAAACGGCACCGGGCGGCGCCCGCAGTCATGAAACCGGTTCATGAGGAAGGAGGATCCATGACCACCTTGATGCGATTTACCGTCCGTGCCCTTGCGCTCGGGCTGTTGATCGGACCGGCCACGCCCCTTCATGCCAGACCTCTGCCCAGCGATCTGCGCATCATCACCGGAAAGCTCGATA
>CP070718.1:499220-503269 GCA_020350565.1 Phycisphaerales bacterium | reverse complement strand
GGATGCACGTACTCTTCCCCGCATTCACCCCAGAAGAACGCCCACAGCTCGCATGAGCTGCCGTCCGGAAAGACGCAGGAGTCGCCCTCGATTTCGTACCCCATCTCCAGGCAGAACACGTATGCCGGGCAGGGGATGGCCAGTGCCGGGGCCGCCCCACCGGCAACAACAGACACGAAAGCCCACACCAGTTTGTGCCAGGACATGTCACGTCTCCGTATGTCGTGTGGATGTGATATGAAGAAGAAGCCTTGCGTAAGGCTCGATCCCCGATTCTGTTCGGGATCGATTATAAATCGAGCCGACTTCGGACGAACCCGTATCCACGCCGATTTACAAAACATTACAGATACATCTGTCAGGAATTGCACGTTCTGTCATACAAAACGTGACAATCTGCGTGGCGAGGAGAGTGAATCGGGCCAAAGGCGGCGGGATCGGAATCTCGTCTCGGCGTCGCAAGGACGAGTAGACGGGCCGTACGGACGATCCTGCCACCCCTGGGCGGCGCAAGAAGGCGATTCGAGGTCGTGCGTGTAGCCTTAAAGTACGGCCGGCACCAACCTTCAGAGTACAGCCGGCCTCCGTGCCGGCGCCTCTCGCGCCAACGCGAGCCGGCAGCGACGCCGGCTCTACTGACTGCCAGAGATGCCGGCTCTATTCGATACGGGCTGCCCTCAAGCCGTTAGAGACCCCCGTCCCCAGGCAGGTAGACCAGGACCCGTGGGAAACCCAGCAACCGGAGCACGAACCACGTCATGGTCGCTTCCGCGGGATCGTCGGAATAGCAGACGATCTCACTGAAGTACTGAACCTCCGCTTGCTCATAGAGCGACCACAAGTCACCGGCGGGCATGAGGAAGCCATCCTCGGTCAGGTTCGACGTCCATGGGACATGGATGTAGCTCTCGACCGGAAGGTCCTCCGGAACTTCCTCTGCTGCCACCACCCACACCGGCGAGAAGGGATAGTCCCTCGGCGCGTCTGCCGTTTGGAGCCTGATGTCGGACCGAACATCGAGTGTAAACGTGGTGGGATGGATGGCCACGTCGATCGGCGTCTCCGGTTCCGCGATCACCGTGTCGTCCATGGACACGGGGTATCTGGCCCCGCTCCAGCCGTTCAAACCTTCGCAAGCAACCGAGACCTTTTCATGCCCCAGATATTGCAGCAGCCAGAAGAAAAGCGTCGTGGCGGGCGTCACGGTCTCATCGACTGCAACGATCTCAAGGTCATTGCTCACACCACGGTCACCTAAAATCCCGGCCCACGCGCCGGCAGAAGTGGAGACGACTTGATCGACGTCGTCCATTGGGATGTTGACGGACCAGGGGATGTGCCCCGACTCATAGTCGGCCAGCGACCGCACGTCCACGGCCAACGCGGGCGATACCGGCATCAACCGCTGCATCCGCTCTCCCACCCACCAACGCATCCAGGCCGTATCTCGGAGCCAGTGATCGTTCCCATACAAGTTCACCGGAAGGTCTCGCGGATCCGTGCTCCAGGCAAGATAGGAGCCGGCGTAGTTGCGGACGTCGGGATAATCGAGCACGTGCTTGAACGTGAAGTACATACAGGCCGAGAGCGGCCCTCCGCCGCAGTAGGTAATGACCGTCTTGTCCGGCGTAATGCCCACCGTGTCAAGGATCATCTGCATCTCTTGCTTGGACTTCCAGGTTCCATCGCTGTGGAAGAAGTACCCGAGTGACACAAGCTGCGTGGTCGGGATGTGCCCCGGGATGGTATAAGCCGTGTAAGAGCCGTAATGCCAGGAAGGCTGCAGGCCACTGACAATGACCATATCCGGATCAGACATCGCGGCGAAGACATCATCGGTTACCGCCAACTGGGTCACGTCAGGCGCACCGGCTATGAAGTCGCCTTTCGCGACCGTGGGAATTTCCGTGCTGACGGGATAACCGTCCGCCTGCCATTTGCTCAGGCCGCCGTCGAGAATGTAGATCTCGTCGAAACCATGCTGGGACAGCGTCCAGAAGAAGCGGCCCGCGTGGAAATCGAGGCCTGCATCGTAGACGACGACGGTCTCGTGTTGATGGATGCCGAAGTTGCGAACGGCCTCCTGAATCTGCTGGGGTGGACCATCCTGGAAGGGAATGGGGTTGTCCGCATCAAGGAAAAAATCCAAACCGCACCCGTAGGAGACGTTGTACCCGCGCGAAACGGCGTCCTCTTCGCTGAACGAGGCGCTCACGGCGCCGGGGATATGCCCGGCGAGATAACCGTCCGTTGTCCTTGCGTCGATCACGACCAGGCCGGCGTCACCCAGGTGATCATTCAACCAGCTTGTTTCAATGAGGCGGCTCTCGCGTGCGTTGTCGTCCGGGGTCGGCCCGTCGCCGTCGTCACCCGAAGCCGGCGGGACGCAGCCACTACCAACCAGGAGAAGTGTAATTCCTGAGACAGCCACAATGAGCAGTCGAGACATGGCGAACCTCCTTTTGCGTTGTCCGTTCGCGCGATCCGCAGACCGCGTGGAAAGATTGGAGCCAAAGCTAGCATAAAGTCGCGATTGACACGACAGCGCCCACCAATGGACCTCTTCATCCTTTGCTCACCCGAGCAAATCGTGTGCCAAGCGTCGTCGAGCACTGCAGGACAACCAGGCACTCCATTTCAACATCGCCCGCACCGAAACATGGCGCGGTCGAAAGAAGCCGCAAGCCTCCCGTGGTCAGCCGGGGTGTCAGAGTACGCGACGCCGTGATAGCATCGGCTCCGTGGAAGTACGTCGTGGTGGAGGTTTCGCCGATGAAAATCGGGTACGTGCAGATCGCGCCGGTATTGGGCGATCTAGAAGCGACGATTGGGAAGCTGGACAGTCTGCGCAACGAATTTAAAGCTGCAGACATCATTGTTCTGCCTGAGCTGTGCAACTCGGGCTACAACTTCGAATCGATGGAACAGGCGAGGGTGACGGCCGAGGACGCACAGACCGGCCCGTTTGTACGTTACCTCTGTTCACTGGCACAAGAGCACCGTCAGTGCATCGTGGCCGGCGTCAATGAGCGAGATGCGAACGACTGTCAACTCTACAACTCCGCCGTCCTCGTCGGGCCCGACGGCCTCATCGGCAAGTATCGCAAGCTGCACCTTTTCATGAACGAGAAGGACTACTTCCGGCCCGGCGACTTGGGCCTGCCCGTTTTCGACCTCGGCGTATGCAAGCTGGGCATGCTGATCTGCTTCGACTGGATCTTTCCGGAGCCCTGGCGCATCCTGGCGTTGAAAGGCGCGGACATTGTCTGCCATCCTTCCAACCTCGTCCTTCCCGGCCTGGCACAGCGCGGCGTCCCCGTCCACGCCTTGATGAACCGCATCTTCGTCGTGACCGCCAACCGCATCGGAACGGAGCGCGACATGACGTTCACCGGCCTGTCGATCATCGCCGACCCAAAGGGCAACGTGCTCGCCCAGGCCCCTGAGGGCGACCCGCAGGTGCGCGTTGTGGAGGTGGACATTCATTTGGCCCGTAACAAGATGGTGACGCCACGAAACCACGTGCTGGAGGACCGCCGGCCCGACCAGTATCACGAGTTGATCATATGACGGGAAGGGCTCAGCAACCTTTCCAGTGACCCGGATTCTCCGCCTGGCTGCGGGCACCCGGCGGTCCACCCCAAGCCGGCCTGACATAGCGAGAAGACTCCTGCCCCCTCGGTCTCTCGACCCTCACGGCCCGCCGTGTTGGATCAAAACGGGTGTGGATCGCACAGCAGGAAAGTAGAGCCGGCATCTCTATCAGTCAGTACAGCCGGCGTCTCTGCCAACTTGTGTCGGCGCGAAAAGCGCGGGCTCTCTTCCGTCGTCCCATACGAGCGAAGCCGCCGGCACAGAGGCCGGCAGTACTTTTTGCTGCCTCCCCGCTTCCGGCATTGTCATCGTCATGGCAGTCTTCTCAGAAGCGAGATGGGCCCTGCTCACTTTCGCTTTTTGGGCCGTCTGTCCGAGGAATATTCAGGCGTGGAGCACGAATAGGCAAGGAGTCAACGGCGCCGTTGTGCGCGCCGACTTCCGCGTACGGCGCG
>CP070718.1:494787-499120 GCA_020350565.1 Phycisphaerales bacterium | reverse complement strand
GACTATTTGACCAAGCCCATCGTCGACGAAGACATACTGCTCTGCGTGCAGCGTGCTTTGACCCAGCAGATGTTGCTGAGGGAGAACCATGAGCTGCGCGAACGGCTGGACATGAAATACGGTCTGGGCAGCTTGGTCGGTAATGACTACCGAATGATCAAGGTATACGACCTGATCGAGGCCGTGGCCGCCTCGAAAGTCACGGTTCTGATTCAAGGGGAATCGGGTACCGGAAAGTCCCTCGTCGCGCATGTGATCCACCAGCAAAGCGGCCGGCGAGACAAGCCTTTCATAGAAGTGAGCTGCGGTGCCATTCCTGAGACACTCCTGGAAAGCGAGTTGTTCGGACACGTTCGCGGGGCGTTCACCGGCGCGGTCTCCAACAAGGCGGGCAAGTTCAAGGCCGCGGATGGCGGGACCATTCTACTGGACGAGATCGCGATGGCCTCACCGAGCCTGCAAGTGAAGCTCCTCCGCACTCTTCAGTCACACGAGTTTGAGCCGGTCGGCAGCAACAAGACGGAGAAGGTGGACGTTCGCGTGATCCTGGCGACGAACGTCGACCTGGAGGCGGAGGTGGAGGCCGGTCGCTTTCGCGAGGATCTGTTTTACCGCATCAACGTCGTTACCCTGACGATGCCGCCGTTGCGTGAGCGTCTTTCGGATATAGAGCTTTTGGCCCAGCGGTTTCTGGGGCAATTCATAGCAGGCGCCCAGCGGGATATCCTCGGCTTCGATGACGAGGCGTTGGCGGCAATGAAGCGATATGGCTGGCCGGGCAACATTCGTGAACTGGAGAACGCGGTCGAGCGAGCGGTGGTGCTTTCCAAGGGTCGCTACATATCGGCCGATGATCTACCGCCCAAGGTCCTGGGCGGTCAGAGGGGTCATCGCACCGAAAGCGAATACGAGCCGAGACCCTTGAAACAGGCGCTGGAAGAGCCGGAAAAGGGGATCATCGAAGCAGCACTTCGCGCAAACGGCTGGAATCGCCAACGTACGGCTGCTCAACTCGGCATCAACCGTACGACCCTCTACAAGAAAATGAAACGCTACGGCCTGGAGCCGGAAACGAGTTACGCCGTTTAGCCCGTAGCGGTATCCCAGCGAGCCCATCCGAGGGTTGTGGCTGACCAAGCTCTCGGGAAGACTTGTCCACTTCTGCATCCGCTCCGTCACTCGTCCTGATGTGGGCATCCCGATCACGGGCGTTGTGCCGACGCGACGGCAAGGCAGGGCACCGAGGGACCCGTGTGCCCAGCATGGTCTGTCTGCTTGATGGTTTCGGCGATGGGGAGGTATAATCCCCCGCGCATAGCGAGTGCAGGATCCTTCAACCGCATCAATTCAGGAGAGTGGCCATGCCGTACGCAAATGCCGGATATCGCGGTCCTGTCCAACACGCGGCGATGTGGCTTCTGGGCCCGGACATGCCGGGCCTGCTCAACCTTGGTGCCCGATGGGTGGCCGAGCGAGGCGGCAACATCGAAAAGAATATCGCAGACAAGTTCGGCGAGAAGTGCGTCGTCTTCATGAGTATCAGTGCCAACCCTGAAGCCATCAAGCGAATGGACACCGAGAAGGAGGAGCTGAAGAAGGCCAGCGGGTGCGGCGTCGTGTTCCAACCCATGAAAGACCCCACCGTGCCGGAAGGTTTCCAGGAGGAACTGCACGGCTTCGACATCTTGACGGATGACGCGATCGGTCTCATCGCGGAGATTACGGAGTTGCTCGCGGAATACGGGATGCTGGTGGTAGGGCACACCGGGGAACGGCGCGTCGTTCCGGGCCCCAACCCGCTCGTCCAGAGTGGTCAGAAGTTCGTTGTCATGCTGCCACACGAATTCGATCATCCGGGCTTCACACGAGCCTTGAGCGCCGTTGTCCGAAAGTACAATGGCACGATCAAGACGCCCTTACGAGCCGTTCCCGGGCTCCTCTGGTGGTGGTAGGAAGCAAGGTGTCCGCGCTCAGTGCCGCTTGACCTGCGGGCTGACACCTGCTGACTGTCTTATACTCAAAATCCTTTACCGGGTCGGAGCGCTCCTCAAGTCTGCTATTTGCGGGCCGCCTGAATTGGCACGTACGCCATGAGCGCGGCGCTGGCGCTAGTTTGGTGCGACGAGGTTTTCGTCCTGGAGGTCGTCCCGGCGATCGGCGGTACCGCCGGTGCTGAAGTACAGGATGCGCGCGCCGGGATCGACCAGGAAGAGAAAGACAAGATCGTAATCCTCTTCGAGGTGCCGGTCCTTGATTCTGCGGAATTCGCCGAGCCCTCCGATGGTTCCTGCGTGTTCCGGATAGTACTGCACTTCCATCACCACTTCCTGGTTGTCCAGTTCGGCAATGGCGTACTTACCAATGATCTTGTACCGGTTTCCGTTGGCGTCCTCGACGATGAAATTCTGCAAGGTAGAGATGGCTTTCCCCTTGATCTTTCCGAAGAGGCTCTGAGGCTGCAAGTGAGCTACGTTGAGATGAAGGAGGCGCTTGTCGGACGGCACCTCAAGCTTTGACAGCGCCCCGGGGCCGCTTTCTTTTTGCACGTCGAGACTGGCAACGACGTGTCCGTTCGACATCACGCCCTCGTGTGATTCGAAGTTGTTGTACTGCTCGTAGTCCGTCAATGCGACCGGCAGCTCATCGCCGAAGAACGAGGACCCGCTGCGCGTCGTGAACTTACGTGCCCGGCCCCCTCTGACCGCCGGCGCCACGGTGCTGCCGGACGTTGTTCGATCTGAAGCCGTGGTCACGGCAGGGGATTCCGCTCGTGGCGGCGCAGGAGCAGGAATCTCTCGGGAAGAGGTGCTTTGCGTAACGTTATCGCCCTTCTTTTCCAACGAGATGGAAGTCTTTCCCCCGAGTTTGTACTCCAGATACAGTGGCCTGAATCTTCTGGGCAACTCGAACACGACTTCTACTGTGTCCTTTTTTTCCGGTTCGTCTCTGTGCTCAAGAGGTTCGTAGATTCTATCCACGACATGGAAATTGTCCCTCGCCCTTATACGCTCCGCGATGTGACGACCGGGGAATTCCTCGTCGTCGCATTGAATGGCGATCGGATAAACCTGTGTGAGCGACTTCGAGGAACCGGCATATCCAACAATCCGGAACTGCCTCAAGGTGAAGATATGCCGACTGGTCTTCTTGGAGCGCGCCTCCCGGCCCAGCTTGACCCTCACCGCGTAGAACCTCTTATTCGATTGGGGTTCGACGGGCTCAAATGTTGAAGGAATGTTTGATCGTGGGTTGCCTCTTGCGTAGCGATAGACGTATTCGATGGGCTCGACATTGACGACGCGGACCGAACCCGGGGGAGCGAAGCGGTTGACCTCGGAGTGTGTTGCGCCGACCCAGCCGATGGTCTGGATATAGTCCGGGTGGCGTTCGTAGAAGGATTCGCCACCGCTGAACAAGCTGTCTGCAAGCAGAGCGCCGAGACCGGCGGCAAAGCGGTCAGGCCGGAGCCAGAGCTCATTCTCCTTCTGATCGTGCGGGATAGGCTCGGTGGCGTCCTCCGCGGTGACCTCGATCCGCGAGTACCCGAGGACATTGTAGTCGAGGGGCAGCATTTGAACGGCCGTCGCCGCCGTCCCCACCATCAGCATGGAGGTAATCAGCCCGCAAACGCCGCCGCCGATGCGGTCCACGACGGCCGGCACCAAGCACGCCCGCTTAACGAGCTTATCAAAGAGGATCCGCAGGATCAGCAGAGGCACGGCGAAGGTGAGGGCAAGCGCCAGCGGGTACGCGAGATCGGGGCGCCATTTGCTCAGCCAGTTTATCGCCACGTACTCATGCACGCCGAAGGCCAGCCCGACGCAGCAAATCGTCAGAATCAACATCAGCAGTGCGTTGAAAAAGCCCTGCACTGCCTGGTAGCTGGTGATCGCGAGGATCAGCAGCAACAAAAGGATGGACAGGATCATGGCGGACCCCCATTCTACCTCTTGTCCGTTTCCCTCATCACACGCAAGACCTCGTTCATACTCGTCGTGCCGTCGATGACCTTCAGTAGTGCCTCCTCCTGCAGGTAGTACATTTTGTTCTTCCGGCACTGACTCTTGATGCGGTTAACGGAAGCGCCTTGCGAAAGCAGTTTCGCGATAGCCGGGTCCACGACGAGCACCTCGAAGACGCCGGTGCGCCCGACGTAGCCGGTGCCCCGGCAATTCGGGCAGATGATCTCGTTGCCCTTTTTATCGAGAACCGGTTCAGGCGGCGGGCGATAGAAACGGTCGATCTTGCCGGCTGGGAGGTTGAGCTTCTTGAGAGTGGCCTCATCCGGCTTGAAGGCCTGACGACATTCGGTGCAGAGAATTCGAGCCAGCCG
>CP070718.1:487657-494687 GCA_020350565.1 Phycisphaerales bacterium | reverse complement strand
GGATGATATAAACCAGAGTGCTCGGGAAGCCGGCCGAGAAAATCGACAGCAGCAGGTACACCACGCGCACCAGCGTCGGATCGAGATCAAAGTATTCCGCAATGCCGCCGCATACTCCGGCGATCCATCGGTTCAGTACGCTGCGTCGGAGAGGTCGAGCCAACTGGTTTTGTCTCCTTCCACGGTGCGAAGGTGCGGACGCTACTCCTCAGCGGCCGCGTGCCGTTCGCGTACGCTCCGGTCTGCCTCGTCGAAGGCCTCGTTCTTGTCGCTGATCACGCCGGCGTCCATCTTCTCCCAGACGTTCATGACGGTCTGCCCGGCCTCGCTGAGGGAGGCGGCGCCTTCGTCGACCGAGGCGCCGATCGCAAGAAGCTCATCCAGGCGCTCTTGATACACTTCCGCCTTTACGGCGTCCGATTCGATCAGCTTGCTCAATTTGAGCATGTCTGTCTCGCTGATCAGGCCGAGTTTGGTCGAGGTGCCGGCGCGGTCGGCGTTCTCCCGCAGCATGCGCAACCGAGACACGGTCATCATTTCCTTGCTGCGGATGTTGAGCTGCCTGGCGAGCATAAGCTGCTCGGTCGTCCGCAACTCGAACTCCTGTGCCAGCATGCGGCGTATTTCGGGTGTCTTCTCCTCCGCGCCGCGCCCGAAGAGTTCCTGTTTCTCCTTGGCGAGCTTGGAGATCTTCTTCACAAGCTGGGTGCGGTCCTTCTCCAGCAGGAGCTCCTGGCGGCGCAATTCCGCCCTGGTCATATTGGAGAGTCGTTTCCTACGCTTGGTCAACCACTCGAGAAACGCCATGAATGCAACGACCTCTTGAAGAACTGGGGCGACCTTATCCGAACGCCCGAGGCTTGGCGACGGCCCTAGTTTGCCTCAGGATCCGCATCACGTGTTTTTTCTTTCGGCTCTTGTTCGGCCGGCGACGGAGGCTCTTCCAGCGACGACGGCGGTTCGACCGCCCGCTCGGGTATTTTTGCGACTTTCTCTTCCTCTTTCACCGGCGGTTCGTCCGAGGCCTCGAACTCCGCGAGGATGGCGAGCTCCTCTTCGCTGGTAGCGGCGTCGGCCATGCCCGTCTCCAAACCGCCGACCAGTTCACTGTTCGCTCTGAGCGATTCGAGCATCTCCTCGGCCTTCACCGCATTCTGGGTCAGTTCCTCCGTGTCGGGGAGCTGAGCCATCTCACCTTGCTGAATCAACGTGAGGTTGTGGATGTCCGTGCTGATGATGTTGACCTGCTGATTCAGCATGCCTGTCGTGGTATTGAGGCGGGCGATGTCCTTTCGGACCTGTGCAAGCTGTGCGGCGATGCGTCGTCGCGGCACGTGTGACTTGGCGGCTTTGCCTTCTTCCAAAAGCTCCGCCTCTTTCTTTTCCAGTTTGGCTATGTCTCCATAGAGGCGGTCACGACGCTGGGCGAGCGCCGCACGGCGTTCCGAGAGAACGTTGATCTTCTCCTGCTCGTCGCCCTCGCTGGAGAAAAGCTGTTTGATGCGGTCAATCACGTTCATCCTTCTTCTCTCCTGAGTGGGGGCGACAGCACCGGGATACAGCAGGCATTGTCCATCCTGCCGGGTCACCCGCAATTCCGGGTCGATTTCGGCTCTTTCATCGAACGCCCGGCGGACCAGGTGCTCGGGCAGATTCAACTCCGTGGCGATGGATGAGGCCGAAAGCCCGCCCGTAAGTATGTCGGCACTATGTTCGTCGATGGCCTCGAGGATTCTCTTGTGCTTATCGGCCGTGGTCTCGGGGTCGAACAGCTCGACAAGCCGATGGTCCACTTCGTCGGATGTGGGGATGACCTTGTAACCGCCGCTTTCGTGAGGCTCGATCAGCAGCAGTGTCACCTCGGGAAGCTCGAGTTTGGCTGATTTCGCCTCCTGGGTAAAGCCCGACGGGCTGCAGACGCCGATGATGTGTGGAACCTTCGAATCTCCCACAAGTCGCCGCACGTGATCCCTCAATTCGCCGAGGCCAATCGGCGGTCCCTCGCTGCTCTCGCCGGCCGCGAAGTGCTCCAGCGAGCAGAGCGTGGAAGCGACCGCGACACCGGTCGGCCTCTTGCCGAAAATGAATCGACGCTCAAAACCCTGAAGCTCGATCCGTCGGTTGGCGGGGAGCGACTTGAGGCGATCACGGTCGTAGTTACGATGCTGGGCCATCAGCGCGCGCAGTTGGTCGCTTTCGTCCTCATGAACGCGCCGCCAGATGCTGCCCCGCAGGATTTTACCTTTGAAGGCCTCGAAGTTGGCGCCGACGCCGGAGAGGAAATGCGATTCACATTGAAGAGCTTGAGAAGCGTTCACACTCATCTCCGCCTAGCAGATGCTCGACCGCCCCGGTTGGGGAAGCGGCTGACCGCACTGACTGCAATACCTAGCCGGACGATGTTCCACTTTTCGGCATTTGGGGTTGGGGCAGACGATTCGTCGCTGGGAGCACACCTGTGCCTTGCCCGCTCCTGGAAGCCGAAAAACACCGGCGATTCCACCGAATATGGCGACGATGACCTTCCAAATCAAACATCCTACGCCAAAGAAGAACGCAATGCACCCCACGATGACCATAAGGATCAAAATGGAAAGTGCGCCGTCGGGCATGGTCGACTTTCCCTTATCAGGCCTGAAGTACCCTCAGGTCGTGCCCGCAAAGAATGCAGAACCGGTCGGAAGAACGCACGTAAGCGTCGCAGGCCGGACAGCGGGGCACCGAGTTCACCAACTGGCGGCCGCAGGCGATGCAGAACTGATCGTCCGCCTGCGCGGGCGTGTCACACACGGGGCACACACCGGGGTACCTTGACGCCGTGCGGGGCGGCGGCGGAGGCACCGTAGCCTTCTGCTCTTCATCGGGCGACAAGGCCGCCATCATTTCTGCCGCCGAGCCGAAGCGGCGGTACCGTCTCGTGTAGCACCGTTTGAACACTTCGTCCAGGCTCTCCGGCACGTCGGCGCGGACCATGGAGGGCACCTCACCACCCTGAGGTCGTTCGCCGGTCAACATCTCAAAGAGAACGATGCCGCATGAGTAAAGGTCGCTCTGTGCGTCCGCCTCCTTTCCCTCCTTCTGTTCCGGAGCCATGTAGGCCAACGTGCCTGAGATGCTTCGGCCATCCTCGGTCAGGAGGCTGCCGCTTTGCATGATTGAGTGGGTGGTCACGCCGCCCACGCGTCCAAGCCCGAAATCCGTCACCTTGACCGCTTCTACGGTCACTGAAGCGATTTCGGCTGCCGGATGGTTGAGCAGAATGTTGGCCGGTTTGACATCGCGGTGGATGACGCCGGCCTGATGGGCCGCATCGAGCGCCTGCAGCATCCCCTTCATGATGGCAGAGACCGCGGCGATCGGGAACTTCGGGCCCCACTCGTCGATGACGGCCCGGAGCGACGGCCCATCCACGTATTCCATGACCAAGTACGGCGGTGTTCCGTAAGGGTCCATGTCGATTGCACGGACGATGTTCGGATGCCGCAAGCCATGAATCGTCACGCCCTCGCGCTGGAGATTTCGGACGAACTGGGGATCCGTAGGTACCTTGATGGCGACGACCTCTTCGAAGACGTGATGCCTGGCCCGCCACACTTCGCCGAAACTGCCGGCGCCGATCTGCTCTTCCAGCAGGTAATTGCTGATGCGGTCGCCTTCTCGAAGCTCGGCCATCCTCGGATCCTTTCTGCAGGCCGATGTGCGGCGTCAGGCGTTTTCGAGGCGCTCGGCCACGAACTCACAGACGAGGAAATTGTAAACGCCGGCCGCAAGAAAACCAGCAATCATCACCATCCACGTCAGCACGTTGTGACCGCCGACGCCACCCGCAAGGTACAAGCCGGCGAGAACGTCCACCAGCAGGTATCCCGCCAGCATGATGCCGGCCGCCGTGTTCGACTCAAGTGAGACGACCCATCGGGTCACCAGGAACATCGCCCAGGGGAAGATCGCGGCAAAGGCCAGCCAAGCTAAGGTGTACTTGATCACGGACCAGAGCGACGCAAGGTCATCGGGGTGCTTGTAGAACCAGAAGCCGGCGCAGGCCAAGCCGAAAACAACCACCGCGGTGAGCACCTTCGCACCGACCTTCTCCGCAATCGCCTGCAGCATGGCCTCTGGTCCTATCTCGCCCCCCGAATGATTCCGGGGCCTGTCGTCTCCCTCGGATTATACTCTACCGTCCGGCGACCACCGGGGCGATTACAATCGTCCCTGCCCCCTATAATTCGGCCAAAACCGACAATTATCCACTAGGTGTAGAAGTATCCACGCGGGTCGGGGGCGAAAGGGGCCTCCATCCGTGATTCTCTGGAGGGTCGCCAGTGTCGCCTTTGTACGTTCAAGCCGGTGTAGCTTGTCCAAGCGAGCTGGCGGTCGTGGTGCGGTTCCTGCCGGCCTTCTTGGCTTCGTACAGGGCTCTGTCGGCGGCAGAGACAAGGGCGTCCGCCTGGCTCAGCCCGGAGGAGCGGACGCTCGCGATCCCGATGCTTATCGTGGTTTGGACTTCACCCCATTGCTCTGTCAGGTCTTCGATGAAGCGTCCCGCAATTCGCTCCGCAAGGATCCGCGCGTCTTCCTCGTTGGTTTGCGGCATGAGAATCACGAACTCGTCCCCGCCGAAGCGAGCACCGACGTCGGAAGAGCGGAGCTGGCTGCTGATGGTGCGGGAGATCAGCAACAGGACCTCGTCTCCGGTGGGATGACCGAATTTGTCGTTGACCGACTTGAAATGGTCCAGATCCATCATCAGGCACGACAAGTCGGTGTCGTATCGAACCGATTCCGCGAAGGCTCGAGTCAGGACCTCCTGGAAGTGCCGGCGGTTGTAGAGCCCGGTCAACGGATCGCGCAGAGCTAACTGACGAAGCTGACGGGTCCGTTGAGCGACTCGCTCTTCCAGTTCCGCGTTCATGCGGACGATACGTTCATGAGCCCGCTGATGTTCGTCGGCCATGTTGTTGAAGACGCTCGCCAGTCGCCCGATCTCATCGTTTCGCCGAGACGGACTCCGCACGTGGAGCTCGCCTCGGGAAAACCGTGTCATCGCGTCCGATACTTCTCTCAGTGGCGCGGTGATGCGACGAACGACGAGGAAACCCAGCGGAATCGCCACAGCCGTGGCAAGGATACCCAGCCCGATTAACAGATCGACCTTTCGGCTGAGCTCCCGTTCCCAGTTCTCAACGGACATTCCCGCGCGGACGTGCCCCAATAGCCGAGGCACCTTTTCGTTTACGAAGTTCGTTGGGGTAGACTCGACGGTGACTGGATAGACCACCTCCAGATAAGGTGGATTCGTCGGCGTGGCCTTGAATCGAATGGGCGTTCCAGGGAGTGCGCGCCGGCCGGTTTCTCCCAGCCGTAGGAAATCCACCCAGTCGGCTTCCCGGTCTCTTGCTGCGGCAATGGTGCGTCCGTCGAGGTTCGTGATGGAGACGTAGACCAGGGGGGCGGAATGCGCCTCGCCGGATGCGAGATCTTCCAGTGCCTGCCGGTCTCCGGCCTGCAGCATTTCGCCAGCCCCAAGCGCAATCCGCGCGGCGAGTTGGACTAGTTGCTCGTTTTGCTGCGAGTGGGCCAGCCTGACGCTGGAGCGAAGCAGGTAGCCCGATACGCAGGCCGAAACAAGTAACGTCAAGGCGACCACCAGGACCGTAGCCTTGCACTGGAGGCTGCAGGCCGCTTCCCAGAGGCGATGCCACGTTAATGGTCGTTTCGGGGCAGTGTCGCAAGGTTGATGGGACATGCCTTTCTGCTTCGCAGTGGAAGACTCCGTTGGAGAAGGTCAGTGCACCCCTTGAGCAGACCACCGCTTGAATATCGGAAGCCATCAGGCAGGGCTGAACGATCGGTTATGGGACAATTCTCGCCGGCCTCGACGGAGGGCCGATCAGAGCAGGAGGTTGTCCGATAACTTACACTTTAGAGGTGGCGCCCCCGTTCTTCGGTGGGGTGGGATGTCTCGATGTGAGCGTTGAGGTAGCCACCGGGCCCGTTGCGGTTGCGGCCCAGGCGCTTGGACCGGGGTTGCTCCGGGGGCTCGAAGGCTGCAGCGGATGCGGACTTAGGAATCAAGCCGGGCCGCTGGAAGCCTGTGGGGCGCGGCTCGTCTCGGTTTGCCGAGCGCGTTCCCTGAGGACCTCGAGCATGCCGCGCACCTCGTGGGCCATTCTCGCGTTGGGGTACTCTCGAACCAGTTCGAGGCCGATCTCCAGAGCGTCCCTCCAACGCTTGCCCTTGACCGCGAAACGGAACTGGACGCCGATCTGCAACAGCTTCTCCTTGAAAACGGAGCGCGCGGTCGCCTTCAGCTCTTCGGCTTCCTTCGCCGTGAGGTATTGGTCGAGTTCCTTCAGGACCTCTATGGCGTGGTCCGTGTCGCTTCGTTCGACCGCCTCATCCCAGGCAGCAAGCAGCTCCTTCTTGTGCCCGTTGCGCAAATCCGCCAACCGCTGCGTCAAGCCCTCGATCCGTTCGTCAGCGGGCAAGAGCCGCTTGAGCCGGTCGATCTCCGACTGGGCTCGCTCCCATTCTTTCTCCTTGAAATGCTCTTCGATCATCTTGATCACAGCGGTGAGCTTGGCTTCCATTCCTTCGCTGCGTGCCCGCTCCAGCTCTTCGCGCAGGTGTCGGGCCTCCTCTTCGTAGCCGAAACGTCGCTCCATTTCTCCTACGAGCTTGAATCCCAGGTCCCATCGCTCCATTCGAATGTCGTCGAGGATGGCCAGTCGAAGCGCGTCCAGCTCTTCCTCGCGGTGAGCCAGGGATTTCGCTGCGTCAGAGATGCGGGTGTTCTCCGCGATGAGCTCCAGCTTGGCCATGTGCTTCTCGAGATGCTCGTTGGCGTCCCGCAGTTCGTTGAACAACCGGTAGGTAGTGGCCTCGATCTTCAGCAGCAGCGTGGTGATGGTCAAAATGATGATGGCGAAGAAGAGCACCATGCCGCCCGCCGCTGAAAGCCAGATGCCGGTCAAGTGCCCGTAGCCCAGAACGCCAAAGGCGATGAGGGCGGCGGCGCCGATAATCGCGC
>CP070718.1:480806-487557 GCA_020350565.1 Phycisphaerales bacterium | reverse complement strand
GCCCGCACCGGACCCGCCGGCCTGCTGGGCGACGCTGAGGTCAATCTGCGGGGCGTTCGTGAAATGAGGTGGGTTCATCAAGAGATCTACGACGTTGTAGACACGAACGTGAAGTCTGCGGTCGAATTCCTCGGCCGTCGAAATGCGAATCCAGGGGCCCGTCGCACGATAGCGCACCTCCTCCGCGTCAGCCAACTGGTCCAGGACCTCGTTGAGCACTTCCGCCACGGTCGCGCGACGGATAACCAGCGTCACCGTCGAATCCGCATCGACGCCAACCGCTCGCAGGGCATCGAAATCCACGACCACATTGACCTCCCCCAAGCCCCTGAGCCAGCCGATCACGTATTCGAACGTGACTTCCTCCCAGGTAAGATCCTGCACCGCTGTTCGAAGAACGCGGACGGCTTCGCCTTCATCCGCGCGGCCGGCATCCGGGTCGCTTTGAGGAGGTGATGAAGCACGAGGCGGCGAAGTCTGCGCATACACCGGCGGCAACCAGATCAACAACGTCAAGCTAATAGACACAGGGAATGGAACGTTCATCTTCGGCATCCTCCATCCTTTTGTTCAGCGTTCCGTTCGGGGCAGCGAACGATGGATCGGGATGGGATCGTATGAGGACGCGCCGCCCGGGCTTCGTTTCCCTCGAACCGTGAAGGATGCCTCGATAGACTTTACCCTTGCCATGGCCTGACATTCCATTTCCAAACGTCAGAACATGTCGAATGCTGAGTGGGTCACGTCCGGCTGCACCCTCGGTCACAGGAAAATCACATGCGCGAAACAGGCAGGCTGTCTCGAGCTGCTTCGCCACGCGCCTCAGGTGCCCGTTGAAAAAGGGGACGGGCATCTCGATGAGCGGCGTTTTCAGGAGCGTGAGTGAGCCTGCAGTCGGAGCCAGTCCCCTTTTTCAACGGACTATCAGGCGGAGATCCTGGTTAGATGCAGGATCAGTTTATGGAAACGCCGGCAGGGAGTACAATGGTTTGGCGTTTACAGAACGAGAAGCGAATGCTGACGGGAGGGTGTGATGGCGATTATGCAAACTCTGTTCCTCTTTCTTTTCGTCACTTTTGTTGGTCTGGCCTACATCTTTACGGACGCCGGGCTGGGCCTATAGGTCGGCCCCGGCAACGCAGCGTTCCCGTGAAGAGGCGGCCGACCGCTCGGACTCGATCTACACCTCGACCTTGTTGAAATGCGCCTCACCCATCTGAAGCGCCAGAAGCCCACAGCACACGGATATGCCGGCCGCCGATCCGCACAGGATCAAATCGCCGATCGCTGGCACTTGCTCGGGATGGAGATTCCTCGAGTGCCAGGTGGCAATTCCGACGGCCGTGATCACGCACGTGGTGAGGGTCAACGAAGCGATGAGGTTTACGGTCCCGCCGAGTCCGTTGGCGATCCGGGCCGCGTTTGGCTGATCGAACATCGGCATGCGGGCACCGACGCCGACCGCCAGGCCGCACAAACCGAAGCAGATCGCCACCGTCGTCACCAGGTGAATGCCGGTCCACACCATGGGCATGTCGAGCATCATGGCACCGTAAGCGATGGCGGCGCAGGTAACCAGAAGGGCGACGGTCATGGCGAAGGCGAACTTGGCGCGCAATATCCGGCCCCGCGACAATGGAAGCAGGCCGATGAACCAAAGCTGCCGCCCCTCCAACGACACCAGCGGGAATATGAAACGACAGGTAAAGGTCGCCAGAATCAGGCAGGTTGCGCAGAGGTTGAGCAGCGGTATCACCAGGGCGTAGGTCGAATGACCCAGTTCCCGTTGCAGCGTCGGCATGTTCGTCAGGTAGAGAATGATCAACGAGAAAAGGATCAGAAGCTGGCTGTACTGAACGGGATCACGGAAAAAGGTCCGGAGGTCCTTGGCCGCGATCAGACGCAAGGGCAGGGGAAGATAAAAGAAGACCCGCCCGCAAATGCCGCCCGATGCGTCAACCGGATCACGTCGTCCCCCGCGGCCGCCGGTGGACGCGCGGTCGTAGGCTGGGCCGAAATGGTGCGAGACCAGCCAGACAACCACCCAACTGAGAAACAACGCATTGGCGGCGGTAACCGCCAGATACATCAAGGCATCGGTCAACTGATGGTTAAGCGCGTGATCGATCCCCCGAGCGATCCAATTGTTCGGCAGCAACGCCGACTCGACAAAGCTCACTCGCTGGAGAAAGGAACGAAGCCAGACGTCGGTGGCCATTTCGCGCATCCGAATCGCCCGCATGCACCAGATGACCGCCACCACCAGCGCCCCTCCGAGCGCGAACGCAGCCGCCCGAAGAGCATTACGAGGGAAGAAGCGCGCCGTCAGCCAAGCGAACAACAAGCCCAGCGAGGCAGGAATGGGAATGAAGCAGGCGAAGAAGGCCAGAAACAGGACGTAGAACCAGTTGTCTTCCGTACGCTGGGCCATCGCCATCATCAGCGGCAAGCCCAACAAAATCAGCGACCAGCTTGCAAGCAGCAGGGATTCAAAAAACTTGACCGCCACCAGATCGCGGGGGCGAATGGGTGCGGAAAGGAGGTATTCCGCCTCTTGCCGGCTGAACAGCATACCGTGGACGATGATGGCGTTGGAAAACGCCAGCATGATCATCATCGTAGCAAAGAAAAGGCTGTAGATCAGTGGGATGGCAACGGTGGCTTCGAGCGGCGTGCTTTCCTGTATCTGGCTGAACACCATCAAGAACAAGCCGAAGAGGCCCAGCCAGATCAGAGCGACGAGAAACGCCCCCAGGGAAACACGGATCGGTGCTTCAGCCGCAGCCTTGACGACGCGGTTCCACAGTGACCGCATCTTCACGCGGATTAGCAAGGCCAGCAGAGGCCTGTCGACCGGGAGAGCCGCGGCACTATCCATCGCCCTCCTCCGTGAGCTGAAGGAAGATCTCTTCCAGAGAATGCTGTTGCTTCGCCTGCCGCCGCAATTCCTCGAGCGTTCCAAGGGCGAGCAGCTCGCTGCGATGAATGATACCGATGCGGTCGGCGACGGCTTCAGCCACCTCGAGTGTGTGCGTGCTCATGAAGACCGATCCGCCGTTTCGCGTGTGCTCGACGAAAAGGTCTTTCACAGCGCGAACGGTTCGCGGGTCGAGGCCGACCATCGGCTCATCAATCACCAGTACGGCGGGCTCATGAAGAAGGGCGGCCGCCAGCACGACGCGCTGCTTCATGCCGTGGCTGTAGCCGTCGGTAAGCTCGTCCAAGTATTCGCCGATGTCGAGCCGATTCACCAGCCGCTCCAGCAGCTCATCGCGGCGCTTTTTCGACAGCCCGTACATCTCAGCGACGAAATGAAGAAACTCCCGCCCGGTAAGCTTCTCGTAGATGAAGGGCAGATCGGGCACATAGGCAAGCTTGGCCTTGGCTGCCAGACCATCGGCCCCGATCCTGTGACCGCAGACGTAGACCTCGCCTCGATTGGGTCGGAGCAGGCCCGCGATCATTTTGATCGTCGTGGTCTTGCCGGCGCCGTTGGGCCCGAGAAAGGCAAACAGCTCACCCCGCGGGACTTCCAGCGAAAGGTCGCTTACGGCGACATTGTCACCGAATTGCTTGCAGACGCCATTGAGAACGATAGCCGGTTCCATGTCCCAGTCCTCGATCAGCGACGCGGGCGGCCGAACATCCGAAAGAGGCCCATCGCCCGGTCCCTGCTCTCCTCGTCGAACGGTTCTCGGATGATGGTGATGGTACCGCCGACGGGCAACGACGTTTCCTGACGAAGGACAACGCCGTGCCGATCCACCCAGGCCTTGGCCCCGGCGGCCTCCACCACCAGGCAGCTTCGCACGACGCCGTGCAGCGTGATGTTCTCCCGGCCGGTAACCTGCGCGAGCATCGGGATGAAGCGGTCGCCAACGCCGGCAACCGCGGACAGCGGGTTGAACACCTGCATTCGCCAGGATTGCCCCACCTGCAGGTCGGGAAGCTGTGCAAACGGGCTGAACGCCCCGGTGATGGTCCCGGCATCCGAAAGTGGGATCTTGAAGAAGTACTCCTTCGGCCCGGCTTCGAGCTCGAAGGAGAAGTCGGCGTGGAACCGCTCCCCGTGCATCTTGATCTCCCTGTCCTGAGCCCGGAGGCGCAGTGTGAATTCGTCCAGCTCACCCTTGGGATTGAACGTTGAATCGATCTTGACCCTCAACGGAGTAACGGGAAGGGGAAATCGGTCAATGATGATGAGGTCACTACGGATGATCGAGGTGGATTCAACCGTCCTTGTGGAAGAGCCGCTCGAACTTGCTCTCGCACGCTCCACGGGAACCCGGACATCATCGATCAGGTACGTCGTCCAGGCCGTGCCGATGCGGCCTGACTGGTCAAAGATCCCTGCCTGGCTCTCCCGCCCTTCGGATTCGAGCCACTCGGTTGCCCGCAGCACAGGCACGTCCTGGGCGGAAATAGCCGGCCAGACGTCATGGGCAACCAGCCATCCCATGGAGGCCGCCCAGAAACAGAAGATCAGAAGTCCCAAGAATTTAGAGGTCATGGCGGAGACGGCGGACGAATCATGCTTTCCCGCTTAGGCTAATGATTGTAGGTTTAAGGCGTAAGGCGGGTCAATCAGGGCGACAACTCGGCACGCGGAAAGGAAACGGCGACGACCGGATGAAGTCACGGAGACGCCGAAGACGACTGCTTCGTTGGATGGGCGTAGCCGGAATCGGCGTGCTCGCCACCGTTTTTGGAGCACTCCTGGTGCTCTGGCTCACGTTTCAGCACGTGCCCGCCTGGTATCAACCTGTCCAATTGGATCCCGAAGAGTCTCGCGACGCCCGGGCCGACGCCATAGGAATGGGCGATTGGATCAGCGGCAAGATGGTCGACCGGGAACCGTTCGAGGTCGTGCTTCACGACTGGTCCATCACGCGCTGGCTGGCGGCGTTGCCTGTGCTCTGGCCCGAGTTCGAGGAGTCCGTACCTGCCGGGCTGAGCGATGGGGCCGTGAAATTCGATGACGGAAGAATCCTCGCCGGAGCCCATTACGAGCAGCAGGGATGGCGGCTGATCATCAATCTTGCGGTCACTGCGGAGATCGCGGACGGCGGCGATCACCTCATGCTGAAACTCGAGACCGTCCGCGGCGGCTCCCTTCCTGTCCCCAAGACCGTGGTACGAGCGTTGCTCGAACCCCTCGTGGACAGGTCACGTCGTATCCAGTCCGTGGATGACCTGTTTGATGGCGTGAAGATTGACAACTATTTCACCTGGCCCAACGGCGATCGGCTCTTCCGCATCGATTCGATTCATATCCAGGACGGCGATCTGCGAATCGGCGTCGTCCCCCTTTGAGGTCCGTGAGGCGGGGCTGCATCGGCGCGTCCCGCGTGCAAGGACGAAACCGCGCCACCCAACCGCGCCCGCATGGGTCAACTCCGATTCCTTGAGACGGGTCGAAATTCATGGATGACACATCTGTGACACTCGTGAAGCCGGCGCGGTCTATGAACGGGGGGACCTTACAGCGGTCAGCACAATTCCAGCCGCGAAGACGATCGCGCCCACGGCTATGACTCCAGCCGGGAAATGCTCCAGTCCGATGTCCTGGGGAATGCCGAGTCTGGTCATCCAGTTCGGGCTGATCACGGTCATCGCGCCGACGCCATTGTGCAAGAGATGGACGATCACGCCGGGCAGGATCGAGCGTGACTGCCAGCAAAGGAGGCCGAGGACGACGCCCAGGCCCACGGTGACGGGAAGCTTGAAGAAGAAGAAATGGAACGTGCCAAAGACCAGGGCGGTGACGAGGATGGCGGTCCACTTTCGGGCCGCGCCGCGCAGGCCGCTCAGCAGAAATCCTCGAAACAGGAGTTCCTCGCAGATGGCCGGCACGACGGCCAGAAGAAGGATGATGTCTATAGGTCTAAGTTCCTGAAGCGCCTCCTCGAGAATTGTTGCGCTCTTCAGCACATCCTCCGGCACAAGGATGTACTGTGCCTGGAAGACATTCACCTCATGAGCAAGCACCCACGCGGACAGGCCGAGAAGCGCCGCCGCCAACACGTAGCGCCCACCCGGCCGGCGCAGAGCCAGCGTGTTGACAATGTCGATCCTCCAATAGGTCAGAAGCGCAAACGGGAGCAGCACGAAGAGGACAGGCATGAGGATGCCCGTCCAGTCCAGAAGACGAATGGCACTTTCGCCCTCGCCCGGCGACAGGGAGCCCTGAACGAAGAACCACGCTGGAAACAGCAGCGCCACCACCAGCAGGGACATGGACACGCTCGGTTTTGCGGCGGGCCGGATCAGGGAACGGGTGAACACGCTCTTGACCGAGCCCGCGTCGGCGAAGACCACCGATTCCCGGCCGAACAGGTTCGCCGCAATGGCCACGGCTGAGGCCGCATACAGCGTCGTGGAAAGCAGGACGGCCGCCGTCTTGCCCCAGGGCACCTCGGCCCCGAGCAGCATGTCCCGCGCGAACAACACCATGTTCCCGACCGGCACCACGAGCATGAAGCCTTCGAGACGTGACGTCGGCAGGGCCGCGATGCCGCCGGGAATCAGGACCGCCAGAATGACCGGCGTGACATAGTTCTGCGCCTCCTTGAACGTCCGAGCGTAGCTGCATACCGCAATCATGATGGCCGACATGAGCACGGCGAATGGAATGAGCGTCACCAGGATGAAGGCCATCTTGCCGAGCGGCACGCCGGACTCCTGCGCCGCGATCACCTTGCTGAATCCACCGAAGTAAACCGTGGCCGACACGCTGGCCAGGTTTAACGTC
>CP070718.1:476063-480706 GCA_020350565.1 Phycisphaerales bacterium | reverse complement strand
GACATCTGCATGCCGAAGCTGAGAAACTTCCACAGGCCGTCATTGGAGCGCGATGCAGCGAGCAGCGTGCTGGCCTGCGCTTGATTCGGTTGTTGTGTCGGGATGTCGCCGAAGGTCAAAGCCAGGATGGCGGTCAGAATCGTAAGGAGAATGGCGATCACGAACGGATCGGGGCAGATGTGGTAGAAGACACGTGAGGCGATCGACCCAAGTCTGCGGATCATGGCCGCGGCAATATAGCATGCCGCGGTCCGGACGGGAACTCGTTCCCGGAGTACCGGGATGAGCTGGGCCATGATCCTGGAAACTGCTCGATTTCGAGGAACGTTCTAATCCTGTTCAATCGTCCAGGATGATGAAGTGCCGGAGCTTGACGCGTGCGCCTGGTATTGGGTGATGATCGCCTTTTCCTTCAGAGCGTCGAGATCGATGCTGCGGGACTCGAAGTCGCGGATGGCGGTGGCCGGTACTTGGACGATCACGCGCTGGGGCGGCGCGCCGTGGCTGCCTTGGTAATAAAGGTTGTAGGTTGTGGCCAGGAGCGACTCGGCGGTCTTTCGGCCGCTGGAAAAAAACGTGACCTGGGCCGTGGCCCTGATCGCCAGGATCATCGACTCGCTATCGCTCAGTTGCGTGATCCGCGAGCCGTATTCGCCGATTGTCCTGATGAGCACTTCGACCGTGTCGTCCAGCTCGTCCTGGTCGACGATGAGCGTCTTCTGTGGCTTTTCCGTTTGCGAGATTGACGGCCATTCGGTTCGCAGGCCGCGAACCTCGCCTTCCATCTGTTTCCAGAGGTCGGGCTTGGATTCTTCCTGTTCGGGCGCATCGACCTCTTCGGTGGGAACCGAGATGTCTAGTGTGAAAAGGACACCCGTGCCGGGAATGTAATACCCGACGACGTTGAACTGGCGGAAGCCGGAGTAGGCGAGTTGAAGCTGCCCGAGCGCCATGTAATAATGAAGGTCGGAGCGCTTTTTCTCCTTGTCTTTGCCGCCATCCAACAGGACGCCGTAACCGCCGCTTGGGTCAAACCAGATGCCGGGTGTACGTTGGCCGGCAAAGTGTTCGCGCAGCGTCCGGTCGATGATTCGCTGCATGATCTCGATGTCTTCCGCCATGGCGGTAAGGTCCGTTTCCTTGCCTGCCGCCTCGTCCTTCTCGACGGCGGGCACGGGTGCGGCGACCAGGAGGGCAATCAGGCAGCCGATTATGGTGCGTGACATCACGATTTCTCCTTTGGTTCCTGTTTATCTGTAGTCTGAGGAAGGCGATTTTCCATACTCGTGCGCCAGGCCATCATGTCGGCCTGAAAGCGCTGGGCGCGTTGTGTCTCCTCTTCCTGTCGTTGGACCAGCACGTCGACGGCGGCGGCGAATTGGCGGAGGTCCGTCTCCCGTCGCTGGTCCAGGGCATGCACGAGCAACAACTGTCGTTGCCCTTCCGCGTTTACGATCTCGACCAGGTCGGTCTCTAATCCCTCCAGCAGCGTAGCGATACGCGTATCCATCGCTTCCTGAACGGCCGTTCGGAGCGCGGGGAGGTGCTCTGCGAAGGCCTCGTCAGGGGCTCCCGGTCGGACGTCGGGGCTGCTGCCAAAGGTCAAGAGGAGCCGTCCTTCGTTGTAGGAAACGGACAGGCCGAGCAGGCTCAGCACGGCGAACGCGATTGCTGCGGCCGCCGCGCCCACGACCGCCGGGCCCACCCGTCTCCAGCCGCGCCGCCCGGGGCGGATCGCCCGTTCACGGCGAGGTTGTGAAGGACGCTCGACCTCTGACCACTCGTCCAGCATGTGCATGGCGCGTCGGTATCCGGTCAACTCGGCGCGACAGGCTTCGCACTGGCGCAGGTGCTCTTCCACGCGCTGCCGCACTGTGTCTTCCAGTTCGTCGTACAGCAGGGCGGGAAGCTCTTCGCGGACCGTCTCGCAATTCATCTGTGTTTCCGATGACCCGCTCATAATTGGATGTCCTCCAGCGAATCTCTCAGCAGCTTCAATCCTACGGCCATGCGCGACTTCACGGTTGAGACGGGCGTTTCGAGAATCTCGGCGATCTCCGTGAATTTCAGGTCCATGTAATGCCGCATCACCACGACCTCGCGGGCCTGTCGGGGCAAGGCTCGGACGGCCCTGGCGACGCGCCGGCCCATTTCCGCTTCTTCCGGGCCATCACCGGTGGCCGGGGCTGCCGCCTGCTCCTGCAAATGCGCGTCGCGCGCCTTTTGCAGAACCTTCTCGCGCACCCGTTGCGACCTGTGCCAATCGCGGCAGAGGTTGATCACGATGCGGAACAGCCAGGTCGAGAAGGCGGCCCGGCCGTTGAACTCGCCGAGTCGGCCGAAGGCTCGCAGAAACGCCGTCTGCCGGATGTCTTCCGCGGTTGCGGCGTTCTGGAGGAGGCGGTACGCGAGCGCGTATGCCTCCCCGTCGTATCGCTCGGCGAGAAGAGCGAGACCGGCCGCATCTCCGCGGCAGATGCGCTCCACCAGATCGTTGTCCGTCGCCGCCATCCGGAGGCCATCCCGCACGATCAGGAGTCTGGCTTACTACCCCATTAGACGAACGGCATACGCCCAAGGGTGAGAAAATTCGAGGGCTTTGTGGAGTCGAGGCCGCTCTCAGCCATGCGCGGTCCGCTGGGCGCGCTTGGGCGGGTGGGATCAGGAAGGGATTCCCGTGAGAAGGCGTGCGAGAAGGGATTCTCGCACGAGCGGGCAGAATGTCGAATGCCGAATGTCGAATGAAGAACCCCGGCAGGCTGGAGTGGTGTCGGGGGCGGAGGTAAGAACGTCGCGGGTGAACGGTCTGTGAAGGCTGTGTGAGCGATCAAGGCGGGTCGAGGGTGCCGTTTCTGAAATGGAGAATGGCTTTTTTTGGCTTAAAAATGGCTTTTTTGCGCTGTATGCGCCGTGTGTGAAACGGAGGGTGGGCGAGGGGACGGCGGAGCGTAAATAGCTATCGGGCAGAGCGTTAGGCGTTTCGTGGTGCGTTGATGATCCGGCGTCGGGCGGCGCATTTGTGGCATTTCCGATTTCGGCGAGAAGCGTGCGTGCGCGATGCCTGCTCATGGATGCACCTGTTCCACGGGGCGGGGCAGAGTCCCAATGGTATAGAACACGCGTGGTGATCGGCAGGTTCGTCGGGTCGGGCGAGCGCGTGTTAACAAGGATGGAGGATTAAGGATGAAGGATGAGGGATGAAGGATGAAGGCTGTTGGGGATTGGTCGCATGGGGGGAGTCGATTGCGGCGGTGAGTGGTGAGTTCTGGAGATGACCCAGCCGGGGGCGGCTGCATTCCTTTTTCACGTCCGTGTTGTTGCCGGGCGGGATCAGGAAGGGATTCCTGCAAGAAGGCGTGCGAGAAGGGATTCTCGCACGAGCGGGTACACGAGCGGGTGCAGGAGCGGGTACACGAGCGGGGTGAGGCGGGCGAAGCTGACAATTCCTTTGGAAAACCTTGGGAACCCATCCGGGCGGAATGCGTCGGATGGGGCAGGCAGCGGCGGTGCGGTCACCGTCCCTGTGGGAGCAGTTTTCCATGAAAATCGTACTGATGCGACGGTATCGCTTGGCTGAACCACCGTGTGCAATCCGGTGCCATGAATCCGCGGCTCAGGCGCCGGCGCGGGGGGTAGCCACCGGTCGCTTGCGCTCCCGGCTCGGAAAAGCGGTGCGTAGTCGTGCATGGTGGTTTGGCTGGTTCAGGTTCATGTCTGATGGAGGAATGTATTCAATGAAACGCGGATCGAGATCGTCGAAAAGTGTGGCGATGGTTGGGCTCGTCTTGATCGGGCTGGTTTGGGTCTCTCCCGGTGTTGCTGCGTCGGCGCCGGCGGAGGGAGACGTGCAGGCGGTGGTGGAAGGGAACACGCAGTTTGCCCTGGATCTTTACGCCGAGCTTCGGGAAGAGAGCGGCAATCTGTTCCTCTCGCCGCACAGCATTTCCACGGCGCTGGCCATGACCTACGCCGGCGCACAGGGCGAGACGGCCAGGCAGATGGCGGACGTGCTGCACTTTTCGCTGGAACCGGGGCGGCTGCACCCTGCGTTCGCAGCGATGTTGTTGTCGGACCAGGCGACCGAGGGGGAGTCCGGTTATCGGCTTGACGTGGCCAACGCGGCGTGGGGGCAGAAAGGATACGGCTTTCTCGAGGAGTTTCTTGCGCTCAACCGCGAGCACTACGATGCGGGCTTTCGGGAGGTCGATTTTGTAGAGGCCACTGAGCAGGCCAGGCAGATCATCAACGCATGGATCGAGGATCAAACCGAGCACAGGATCAGGGAACTCCTGCAGCGTCCGGACTTGGATCCGGCCACCGTGCTCGTGTTGACCAACGCCATCTACTTCAAGGGGAGCTGGGCGAGTCGGTTCGATGAGAAGTACACGAAAGATGGTCCGTTCTGGATGAACGAGAAGGACAACGTGGTGGTGCCGATGATGCACCAGGTAGCCCAATTCCCGCTGGCAACCGTCGATGATGTCGATGTCCTCGAGCTGCCCTATCAGGGCGATCGCCTGGCGATGGTGGTGCTCCTGCCAAAAAAGCGTGACGGACTCACGGCGTTGGAGAAATCGCTGAGCCAGGAGAATCTCGATCGCTGGCTGGGCCTGCTGAGTCGTCAGCCGGTGCGGTTGAGTCTG
>CP070718.1:472851-475963 GCA_020350565.1 Phycisphaerales bacterium | reverse complement strand
GTGCGATAGAGGAAGTAACGGTCCTCCTGGATGTCCGGAGGGACGAGGGCGCCGGCCGCCAGACCGCGAAGCATCGCATCGGCCGCCGCATGTGCGAGGGGCCAGTGATTGCCCAGCAGCTCGTAACCATGCGGGTAGAAGTGCAGCGTGCTGCGGCTTCCGATCGATCCGGCGTAATGCCCATTGGGATAGATGAAATAGCTGGAAAACTCGATGGCCCGGTCGAGGACCCGATCGATCCGCTCGTCCTGATACATCCTCCGCAACTTGGCCACAAAACTCACCGTTGCGGACAAGTAGCCGAGATCGGCGCCGTCATATTCGAGACACCAACCCTCCTCGCGCGCGTATCCGAGGAAATCGTCAAGACGGACGTGGAAGCCGTCCAGGATGTGCTTCTCGCCCAGCACTTGATACGCGTAGTAGATCGGCAGGATCGCCATCGCATGATGATTGGCCAAGACACCGGATTCGTCGTGTTTGTAGAGAAACACGGCGGCCCGCTCGATCATTTTGAGGAATCGCTCGCGAAGCTCGTCCGGCATGTGCGCTTGCAGAAGCTGATAACTGTCGAGCATGGCGTAGGCGAGGAAGCCGGTGGGCCCGGCCCAACCGCGCTCGTTTGGGTAGAACTCATCGAACGATCCGTCGCGATGCTGGATTCGGGTGAGGTAGTCCATGCCGGCCAGCGTCCACTGCAATATCTTGGGCTGCTGATGGTAGATGTTGCCGGGCATGGGATGAGCCCAACAGAGCGCTAGCACATGCACACCGAACTGGGCGATGGCCGAGGGAAAGTCCGTTGTGCGGCAAAGCCAGTACTCGCGATCGACGCAGCCATAAGTCGGCGAGAACTCGTTGCGATCCATCAAAGAGAGGATCCGGGCCACCGAAGGCATCGCCTGGTTGGCGTAGACGTTGCGCAAGTCTTCAGCCACCGGTTCGGGGACAGCCTTCCTGCCGCTGCGGGACACCACTTCGTGATCGGCGGACTCAAGAACAGAGGACATCACTGACCGGACCTTCCTTGCCCCGGGAGGCAGTAGAAACATCAGCTCTTGCGCATGACGCAACGCACATCGGAATACCTGCCGGACTGGGCCGCGCAACCACCAGAACGTAGAACCCCAACCGACTGAACGGTCGACGATCGAACCACCGCGCGAGTTTCAAAAGCTTGAGCGGCGTTTTGTTCGGCAGGATGGTGCACTCAACGTGATGGGTTTCGACACGCAGACCGGCCGCCCGGGTCAGACCCGTGAGGTAGTGACGTGAGAACGCCAGGGCCATTCTCTCGGCTTTTTTCAATAGGGCGAACAGAAACATGGCAGGGTTATTGCGATTGGGCTCATACAGAACCACCCACCGGCGGGCGACCCGCCCGAATTCCCGCACGGCCTGAAGCCTGCCGGGCGGAGGCAGATGGTGCAGTAAGTGCGACGCGGTCACGATATCGAACGAATCCGAGGCGAAGGGCAGCCGGGCTGCATCGCCGCAGATGCGACAGGCGGACGGGTTCTCGCGCAGCATCGTTTCGCTGAAATCCACAGCGCCGACGGTCGGGAAATTGCGGGCGAGGTAATGGCTCATGACACCGGTACCGCAGCCCACGTCGAGAACGGATGCCTGCGTGAGGCCGGGAACCAGGCTGCGGAGAAACCGTGCCCGCGGCTCGTAGATCGCCTCGATCACGGGATGACCAGGCTTGCGACGCCGGCTCTGGTCTTGCCGCCAGTAGCGCTTCTGCTCAATGAGCGCTTGATCCGCTTCGGCTGACGTGCCTATCGACTCAGGGATACGGAGGTCCCCCGGTCCACATTTCCCCGTCGACTCCGCAGTGGCGTGTCCGCGCGTCGTTGTCAGGGGTGTTGCCACTTCCGTTACCGAGCCCATGTCGAATCGTCCTGAACACCAAGGCTTGAGCTAAGTCGCTGGCGCTCGTCGCGCAACCACATATGCATTCGTGCACAGCTTTCTCAATGGGGGGATGCGGGCGACGACTCCGTCGATTCTCAACGAACCTCCGGGGGAAACCGGAATGCGCACGTAGGGCAAAACGGCAACAGGCGCCCACATGAAGCGGCGAGCTTCGAGGATCTCGAAACCGCATTGGCGGATCAGATCACTCAAGCGGCGCAGGTCTATCTGCTCGACGTGGTGCGCACCATCTACCATGCCGAGTCGGCCGGCAATCCCATCCCACGCAGGATTCGGGCACGTGGCGACGAGGAGTCCTCCCGGCTTGAGCACACGCCACGCCCCTGCCAGGGCGATGAGTGGATCCCGCACGTGCTCCAAGAGGGCCAACATAGAGACCACGTCGAAGCTTGCTTCTCCCAACTCGCTCGGCAGGGCCATGGCATCCCCGAAGATCAGCCGCACGTTGGATGGAAGCTCGGGATGCATGCTGCGAAGGCCGTCGTCGTACTCGATGCCGACGTACTGCCCATCACCGAGCGACCTGGCCATCTCAAGCAAGGTTCGCCCTTCGGCCGCCCCTACTTCCAGCAAGCGGATCGGCCCCGCCGGGCCATAGCGTCTGACCGCAGCCACAACGACCTGCGCCCGAACGCGCAGCCGGAAGGCCAGGTGTGCCTTCCTGGCACGACCTTCCGCGTAGCCGGCATCCATCACGCCGCCGGGTCTGGTGGCCACCGTGAGCATCAGGTGTCCTCCCTCGGATATGTCTTGATCGCTGAGGCCCCGACGTGAGCCCCGGGGTCCTCAAAGGGCAAGCGCTTGTCGATCAGGTCGGCGAGCAGCCCGATGCCAAGGACCTGCAGCGAAGCCATCGCGATGACCAGGACGCTGACATCGGCCAGTTGCCCGAACGCGAACTTCGTCACCAGTCCAACGACCAAGGCCAGCATCAGCAAAGCCAGGCTGGCCGGCCCGAAGATCTTCAGCGGCTTGAAATACATGACCGTGCGAATAATCAGGCTGACGAAGTTCATCGTGTCCCGAATCGGGCGAATGGACGATGCGCCGATTCGTTTGCTGTAGCTGATCGGCAAGTAACGCACGCGGTAACCGTGGGTCAGCAATGCCAACGTGATCGTCGTCGTGAAACTGAAGCCATCTGGCAGCAGGCGGATGAACTTACGAACGAGGC
>CP070718.1:469002-472751 GCA_020350565.1 Phycisphaerales bacterium | reverse complement strand
GACCTCGAAGTAGCCTGATTCATACGGCTCGATCGGCGGGAACAGCGCCTCCGCAGCCTCGGTCGGGCCGCCGCCTCGCGCTGATGGACGCACGCAGACGAGCAAGCAGATGGCGAAGACTGCGATCCGCGAATACGCTGAATGGTCCTGCACACGCGGGCATCTGTTAGAATCCCGGGAAATCACGGAGTCTGCAGACACGATCGCCTCCCCTGTCTCGACCAAAGGAACGACTCACGAACGACCGAGTCTACACCAAGTCCGAAGCGGGACTCAACCCGATGCCGCGGGTCGGCGGAAACACCCACGGTGCTGCCATTGCCAAAGGCCATGCTGGCCAGTAGAACTAGCACTCGGGAAAGCGGCAAAGCTAACATCAGGCACAGTCGTTGAGACACCCACACCGATGTGGACCACCGCGATAATCGCGGACCCATTGACCGGCGGACCGGCGGAATGACACGAAAGGCAATCCTGTTGCAGCGAGCAGTACGCGGAGTCGCCTCCCTGGTGATCTTGGCAGTTTTCCTGGGCCATTCCTTCGGTCAAACCGTCCCACCAGAGCCCGAACCGACCCCTCCTTCGCCTCCCGCTCAGACGCCGCCAGGCCTTCCCGATGAGAAGGCCGCCATGCTGAAAGAGATGCGTGATACGGTCCTCGATGCTTCGCAGAGCAAGGATTCTCGTCGAACGGCCGCCCGTCTCCTCGTCCGGTACCCATCCGGAGGGGCCACGGCCTTGGTCGCCGAATTGCTGGGCAAACAGGATGACCCGCAGACCCAGGCTTTGGTCTGCAACGCGCTGACCGATTTAGTGAAGGAGACCACCACAGCTTTAGACCCGCTTTTCGTCGAACCGCTCTTGGCGTTGTTCAGTACGAAAGAGGCGGATCTTCGTGCTCAAGCCGCTAAGGCGCTTGCCCTATCCTCTGAGCCGGAAGTGGTCCAGAAACTCTGCGATCTCGCCGCGGATCAGCAAGCTTCCCTTCCGATTCGCCTGGCGGCGATCGACGCACTCGCCGCGCATATCGACCGGCCTGACGTCGTCGGCCGTCTCATCAGCCTCCTCAACGGGAACAGCCAGGAAACCGACGCCCGCGTCATGAAAGTGCTCGAAACCGCCACCGGCGAGCTTTTCGGATCAGACCCCGAACGCTGGCGCAGTTGGTGGGCCGAAAAATCGTCAGACTGGACCGCCTACAGGCTTGCCTATTACCGCGAGCAGGCCCGACGCCTTCGACGAACGTTTGACGATTATCGCAACGTCGCCGAAAGCCAGCAGAGCTTGCTGACAGACCGCCTTGCTGAGATGCAACGCACGCAGTTTCGTCTTCTCAGCCCTGATCTGCGTGAGGAAAAGCTCGCCCAATGGCTCCGTGAGCCGGTCAGTGCAGTGAGGCGAACCGCCCTGGGCATCATCACCACGCGGATGGGCGACGAAGGGTATCGTCCCAACGGAGAGGTGATGACCTCGCTCCTGCAATTGCTGGATGACCCTTCTGCCCAGCTACGCCAGGAAGTTCTTCGAATCGTGCAGAACCTCCACGAAGCCTCCACGATCAGCGCGTTGCTCGCCAGGCTTCCCCTTGAGAATGACGTGCCGACACGCCGGGCAATGCTCCGGGCGCTCGGCGAACTCGGCGCCGTGGAGTCCATCTCCGTGCTCGTTGCCGAGATTGATTCGGAACAGGCCGACTTGTCATGTGTGGGCGAGGCTGCCGTCGCGCTGGGACTGCTGGCGAGCAAGGTCACGGAGGCGGATCAACTGGCCGCCGCCATTCAGCCCCTGGAGCGGCGCTATGTGGCCATCCCAAATGGAAACAACGCCCTGCGTCCCGCGCTTCTGCGAGCGATGGCGGGGATCGGCACCCCTTCTTTTGGCAAGTATTTCATCGAAGCGTTGGATTCCGACGATCCCGAGACGCTACGGCCGGCAATCCACGGCCTGATTGCGGTCCGCGAGGTCTCCAAATTGCCTCGGCTGCGCGATTTGACTTCGCACGAGGATCTGGCGGTCCGCCTGGTCGCCATGCAGGCGATCGGAGAACTGGGACAGGATGAGACCGATGTCGAGTGCCTGCTCGGGCGAATGACCGACCCGAACCAACCGGCTCGTGACGCCGCCTGGACCGGTTTTCTAAGACTGATGAAGGCCCGTCCTCTGGCTCAGCAGTTGAAGTGGTCGGAACGCCTTCGCGATCTTCCGGAGGCGCAAATCCGCTTCCTGCTGGTCTTGGAGAACGAAGTGGCCGCTCGAGGCACACAGCCGGCGGATCTCGAAGCCGTCCAACGCCGGCTCGGCGCCGCATTGGCGAGCCACGGACAATACGCCGAGGCCGTTACACAGCTCCAGAGACTGTACGCTTCGCTCTCGCAGCGGAACGATCCGGGTGCGTTTGACGTCGGCTTGTTGTTGTTGGAAGCGATGCTCAAAGGGCAGCTTGATGGCGACGCGCTGGCACTGATTGAACAATTGGCTTCGGCCGCACCCGAGGAATCCGCCGAACAGCGTATCGTGGAGCGGGTGACCGCGTACTTCGACGCGCCCGAAGTCGCCGGTAACGCCGGTCGCACACGCAGCCTCCTCACACTATTTCAGGGCTCGGCGATCCCGGAACTCGGCCAATCTTGGTCTCAGTTGCTCTCCCGTATCGAGGAGCGGCTCCAGCCAACGGAAGAAGCCCAGGAAGGCGATGCCGGAGCACCAACGCCCGCTGACGAGGAATAACACCGGAAAAGACCAAGAGGCGCATTCGCCACTACTCGACCGGACCGCCTTTCAATCTTGCGGCGAATACCACTGCGTGCGACCGATCCACCGAAGACGACAGAAAGGCATCTACGGCGCACCGGGAGGCGAGCCCTCCTCAGTTGTTGCGGGGCGCTGGTCTTTCTTAGCCCAGTGTCGGAGGGCTGAGACGAGCAAGAAGATCAGGAAAATCCCCCCGAGCCCCATCAATGGCATGTACTTGTCACCGAGCGGCTCAGCGTGGGGCAGTTCCACGCCGGAGACAACATAAGTGGAGCGATCGGCAAAAATGATTTCCATTTCACCGGCGGATGCTTTCGCATCGGGCCTGGCGACACGCAGCGTAAACTTGCCTGATGACCTCGGCTTGATCCCCCCATGGACTCCCTCCACCATCGCCGTACAGACACCCGTTGGATCGGATACGCCGACCCGGACGGCATTGGTGCAACTGCTTTGCCAGCCGTCAGGCCCCCTCATTACGTCGGCACCGAAATGAGGGAAAGAAATCCGAGTGATGGGCACGTTGTGATGGTTGGTAATCGTCCAGGCGTAGTTGTGTCCTGAGGCGTCGGAGCCGCCTTCGACAGTCACCTTGGGCTGGCCGGCCGCAACAGGGCTGATGAACATCGCCACCAACGCCAATGCGAACCATGAGCCAATGCGCCGCTTTGCAGCGCCATGACTCGGTATCCTGTGAATGATTCGATCCACGCTCGCGACTCTGCTCGTCATGGCGATCCGCCTGCCAACGTGTCGAAACCGTCCTCCCGTACGCCCCCCCCTTCCTGATCGCGCGCGATCACACCGTACACCGCCGCGCGGCGGTCATTATACACGTTCTCGAAATAGGTGGAGTCCGCAAATTGGCTGAGGGTCCCGAACCGCTCGTGCTCCGCGCTGCCCACCAACACGTGTGTGATTCGCCACCGTTGCAGCCTGGCGTAAGCCTCCTCGGGCGAGGATGTCCGAAACGCTGCTTCAATGTCGTCAAACGCCTG
>CP070718.1:467798-468902 GCA_020350565.1 Phycisphaerales bacterium | reverse complement strand
GACGGACTTCTTCTGGCGCCAGTATGAACGATTCCATCCCATCGGCGTGGATACGTCCGACCCCTGCGTCGTCGTCACCAACGAATACCGCAACGGCTCGGATGAAGGCAACTTCTTCATTGACGACTACCAGACCGAGGAGTCGCTGTATACGAGCAGTTCCGGCGGCTCGGTGAGCTACAGCGTACAGAACGTGGAGGAGGGTAGGCTGCACGACAACAATTCTTCCTTCACTTGGACCGCGAGCGATCCCTTCAACGGCGCGACGCAGGCATCCGCCGTCGACACCAGCCGCGGCGTCGTGTTCGACTGGAACAGCACCAATGCCTACTACGAATGGGAGGTCATCCCATCGCAAAGGGACTTCTCGGATGATCTGTATCTCTCCTTCCGCGGTGCGCAGGGCACGCAGCATCCCTACACGCTGGCCGAGCTGGGTGATCTGACATTCAGCGTCACGCTGCGCGACGGCGGCGGGACGACGAGCTCGATCAACATCGGAGCCTACGGCGGCGGACTGGAACAGCCCTATCAGCGCGAAGGCGGCTGGCATAACGAAATGGAGGTCATCCGCATCCGCCCGACGGACTTCCTCACCAACGGCAGCGACCTGGACCTGGTTAACATCGCAGCGGTTCGTTTCGACTTCGGCCCGTCCTGGGGATCGAACGAGGGCCGCATCGTCGTCGACGAGTTGATGCTGACCAACGACTACCCGCCGTACTTCATTCCGCTGACCATCGAAGCGCTAGGGGTTCCGGAGTTGCTGCCTCCGGGTGAGCCCACGACCGTGTATCTGGCAGTTGATGAAGGCAGGGACACGCTCGTTCCCGGCTCGCCCACGCTGCACTACCGCTATGACGGCGGCGACTTCAACAGCGTGGCAATGACCGCGGTTGGCGAAGGATTGTACGAAGCCACGTTGCCGCCGCCGAGTTGCGGGGACGATCCCCAGTTCTACTTCAGCGCCGAGGGCACCGCCACTGGTTCCGTGACCGAACCGCCGGCGGGTCCGTCAGGACCGTTCATCGCTTTCGTCGGTCTCTTAACCATGATCTTGGAAGATGACTTCGAGACGGATCAAGGTTGGACGGTGGAGAACAT
>CP070718.1:456938-467698 GCA_020350565.1 Phycisphaerales bacterium | reverse complement strand
GATGGCGGGCCCCACCGCACCCGCATCCAGATCGATGTTGTACTTGCCACACAAGACCAAGTCGAAACCGTCGCCATCCTTGATGATGGCTTCAGCCACCACGCGGGCGTAGAACAACTCGTTCTTGGACTCGAAGGCGGGATCATTGACGTGAATCCCCTTATCCGCGCCCATGGCCAGGGCGACGCGCTGCGCCTCGGCGGCCTTGTCTCCGCCGAGGGTCAGGGCAACGATCTCCGACACATCCTGTCCCTTTTCCCGCAACTGGATGGCCAGCTCGATGCCGAACTCGTCGAAGGGGTCCGGCACCTGCTTCACGCCCGTCAAGTTGATCCCGGAGCCGTCATCCAGCACCTTGATCGAGGCGTTGGAGTCCGGCACTTGCTTCACCACGGTCAGTATTCTCACGGCTTTCCGAGCTCCTGATACACGAATTCACAAACACGGCTTTCCTGCTCGCACCCGAGCAGGGACCCGGCATGGTAGCGGATTTCAGTGGCGTTGTGCAGGGGGAAAGGCGGCTTTCTTACGGACCGGGAGGTGGGGTTTCAGCACTGGGACGGCTTAAAAGGCGATGCGAAAGGCAGGGAACTCCCCGGTGGCGGGTGAATCGCTGATCTCGACACGATCGATGTGACCGTGCATGGCGTGCTCGATGGACCGGCGGAAGCGGTCCAACTCGTCGGCTTCGCCCTCCGCCATCACCTCGACCCGACCGTCACGAAGGTTGCGCACGTGGCCCGTCACGCGGAACTTTCCCGAAACGTGCTCGACGGTCCAGCGAAAGCCGACACCCTGGACCAAGCCTGAAAAGTACATCGTCCGGCGAATGACCGCGGTATCGGCTGATGCCATGCGCTGTCCTCTATTCCCGGTGCTTGACGAAGCGGACCTCGCGCCCCCCGTCGCGGTAGTCGACTTCGTCCATGTACGCCCGCATCAACATGATGCCGCGCCCGTTGGGGACGGGAAGACGGTGCGGCTGCGTCGGGTCCGGGACGCTCCCCTCGTCAAAGCCCTCCCCTTCATCGCGCACGATCACCACCACCTTTGCCGGGGTCACCGCATAGCGAATGGTAATGCTCTTGGACGGGTCACTACGATTGCCGTGCCTCAGAGCGTTAATGAGGGCTTCCTCAAGGGCCAGCTTGATCGCAAAGACGGCATCCCCACAAAAGCCGCACTGCTCCAGCTCTTTCAGGATCGCATGTTTGGGCTTGCTGATCCGCTTCGGGTCGCTGGGTACGACGGCAATCCTGTAGGTGGCTTCGTTATCAGGATCAACGTGCATCATATCATGCCGCACTACCCGGTCACTGAGCGGACAAAGAGACAGGGAGACCGTGTGAGAGGACCACTCACCTTAAAACGACCTGAGGGCATTCTGGGCCGTGTCGTGAATGCGGAACAGCTTGTTCAGCCCAGTGATTTTGAAGACCTCGAAGATCTGGGGGGTGATGTCCGACAACCTGAGTTGACCCTTCTGCTCCGTAATCTTGTTGTTCAGTGTGATCAGCATTCCGAGAGCAGCACTTGAAAGATGCTCGACGTTTTTGAAGCTGATCAGGATCTTGACCCCCTCCGATCCGTCCACAATGCGGGATAGCTCCTCGCCGATTTCCGAGATCGAGAACTCCTCCAGGATTTTCCTGTCCGCGAACTCGACGACCTGCACGGAGTCGACCTGCCTCACTTTCAGGTGTGTAAATTCTTCCGACATGACGGGCCAGCTCCTGTCCTTTCACAATACACGAATGCACCCCGCGACATCAGGGAAAGTCTAGCCCGGCGGGTAGGAGTGTCAAGAAACAGTGGGATTGCCGCCACTTGCAGACGATGAACGGATGCGGGGCATTAACCGGTTTGCTCGGTAACGTGTATAATGCCTTAAGCACCGCTGGCGCGGATTGGAGACCACGTAGATGCGCAAGGTAGGCCTGTTGGTGATGACGGCGGCTGCCGTCCTGCTGGTGACGCAGCCGGCCCTGGCTTGGGGACCGGCAACGCATATCGGACTGGGTGAAGCCGCCCTTGCCCACCTTTCCTTGCTGCCGGCGGCCGTGGGGGCACTCCTGGCAAGGCACAGGATCGCCTTCCTGTTCGGCAACATCGCCGCCGACATTGTCTTCGCTAAGCGCCTCAGTCGGGTAAGGCGGTTCTGCCATCACTGGTCCACGGGCTTCAAACTGCTGCACTCCGCGCCGAGTGATCGCAACAAGGCTTTCGCGTACGGGTACATCTCCCACCTGGCCGCCGACACGGTAGCGCACGGCAAGTTCGTGCCGCACCAGATTACCCAGCATGAAACCACCGTGGCCTTCGGGCACCTCTACTGGGAACTTCGCGCCGACGAAACGGCCCCCGAATCGGCCTGGGAACACCTGGAGGTTGTGCTCGAAAAGAACCATGCCAGCTACCACTCGCTCCTTCGCGATTACATCACCGACACGCTGCTGACGTACAACATGAATCGGATGATCTTCGACGGCATGAACGGGCTCTGCGTGCACCGGCGGTTCCGCCGCATGATCACCATGCTGAACAAGTATTCCCGACGGGAGCTGCCCGGCGACCTCATCGGTGGATACCGGGACGAATGCCTGGATCGGATCATGTCGGTTCTGACGGAAGCGGAGCGATCCCCCGTCCTCAAGGATGATCCCAACGGCATCTCCACGCTGATGCAGCTTCGCGTCCGTCGTCGGGAGCAACGCAGGCTGGAGCGCCAGGGCCTCTGCATCAAACGCCGCCACCGCGAAAGCACCTGCACCTTCGCCCCCGCACGGTCACGATATGCATCGTCTCCCTCACGAAGGATAGAAACAGCGGCGTAGGCGCTGCACAGCCGGCTGCGCGAGTGCCGGACGAGCCAGCGCCGCTCCATCGCACCGGGGCGAGGCAGTGGTGCCCCTCCGAGAACCTCAGCCGCCACGCAAGAAGCCTGGACCCGATCTCCACAGATTGCTCGCCTCACGCCCACTCGGCAGTATCATAGGGATCCGAGTTTCCGTCATGAACGTGGCCTTGATCGGCAGTGTGAGTTCGAGCTGGTATACCCTCGACGCGTTGATTCGAGTGGGCGTCGAGATCACCGCCGTCTGCGGTGTGGACGAATCCCGCGCCGAGCGAATCTCGGATTACCGCTCACTTCGCCCGCTGGCGGGGCGGGCCGGCATCCCATACCTCCCGTTCGTCAAAGTCAGCGAGCCCGAAGTCGAAACGTTCCTGCGTGGCCATCGGCCCGACTTGCTCTGGGTCATAGGCCTCTCGCAACTCGTACCGGATCGGCTGGTCAGGATCGCCCGACACGGCGGCGTCGGTTTCCACCCCACGATGCTGCCCAAAGGCCGGGGACGGGCACCGGTGGCCTGGACCATCCTGCGAAACGAACGCGCCGCCGCCAACCTCTTCTTCCTGGCCGATGAGCCGGACGCCGGTGACATCATCATTCAGCGCGAGGTCCCCGTTCAACCGGACGACTACTCTGAAGACCTGATCCAGCGCACCAACGAGGTACTGGCCGACGCGATCATCGAGATCGCGCCCATGATCCAATCCGGCAACTTGCCCCGCATACCGCAGGACCACAGCCAGGCTACCTATTACGAGAAGCGCACGCCGGCCGACGGGCTGATCGACTGGGCTCAAAGCACCGATCAAATCTATCGTCTGATCCGCGCTGCCGGCCGGCCCTATCCGGGCGCGTTTTCCTTCGCAGGTTCAGCCAAGGTAACCGTCTGGCGCGCCAGGCCCGCCGATGCATCGGACCTCGACGCGCTGAAGTCACACCATCCCGGTGCGATCATCCACGTGGATCAGCGCAAGGGAGTCCTTGCGGCCACGGCGGACGGCGGTTTGTGGTTGACCGAGACACAAGTCGAAGAAGGCGAAGCACTGCGAGTGGGCACCACGCTCGCCACGCCGCAGGATTTCAAGAAACCGACGGCGCAATGAAAACGCCCGCAGGCAGGAGCACCTCGCCCGCGGGCGATTCCGGACCTCGTTCAACCGCGCAGCCTTGGCCTGTGGCTACAGGTCGAAGGCCTGTGCCGCGCGGGATCGCTCCAGACCTTTAGTCATCGACGACCATCTCGCCGGGCGCGACCATTTCGTACTCGGCTTCCGATTTGGTTTCGGGATCCCTGTCGGGCGCTTCGCTGGTGCTTTCACGCACCGTGATGACGCGCTTTTCCGGCTCGTCACACGCGTAAGTGGCCAGGACCGTGCCAAGCCCGAGGCACACAAGACCCGCCCATTTCCATACCTTACAACTCATGATGTTCCTCCTGAAGGCGACTTAGATGCACGCCGCCTGATTAGCCTCGCCGTTCGATGATCAACATTTGCTGGTGAACCACGCGCCAAACGTCCGCAGCCGGAATGGAAACCGTCACCCGTGCGACGCCGCCCGTGTAGATCGGATCGCCCGTGACCGCACCGGAGATCACGCCGCTCACCTGCGTGGCGATCTCGTCGTACTCGGTGACGAAGTCGCGGACGCTGGTCGTCGAACTGATCCTCAGACCGTAAATCTGCTCCGCGAGCTTTCGCATGGCGTCGAGCTCGGCCGCCCGGCGGGCCTTCAGCTTGCCCTGGGCCGTGTCGATCGCCGGGTCGGTCCCCTCACCCACCGCCTCGATTCGTGTGCTGATCCAGTCGGGGATATCGAAGCCCTTGCTGCGGGCCTCCTGGACGAACTTGTGCGGGGGAACACCGGAGCCGGTCGCCCGGAAGGTCTTACGCTTCACCGTCTGGCGAAGCTTGACAATGTCCGTTGAGCTCACCTCGTCGCCTCGGTAATAACTGTTGTGCAGCTCGTTGATCTTGGTGATGACCTTCTCCACCGGGACCTCCATGGTCACCTCAGCGATGAGCTCATCGTCGTGCAGGAAAGGCCTGCCCACCTCATTGGCGCCGATCACCAGCCCCTGGGCCTGGGTCATGATCTCGTCGTATTCGGTGATGAAGTCACGCACGAGCGTATTGGAGTTGAGCCGCAGCCCCTTGATCCGCTCGAGCAACTGCCGCTGAGCATCCACCCGTGCCGCGCGAATCGCCATGAGCCGACCCTGAGGGCCGACGGCTTTCCAGATACCGGGAACCGGAATCGTCGGAGGCGGCGAATAGGTGGGCGGCACCGGCTCGATGAACTCCTCGGCCCCTTCGGGGAGGTCCGGAGGCAATTCCGGTCTCGGTGCTCCCATACCGGTGGCGCGGATCACGTCCTTCTGGACCGTCTCCTTGATGTGCTGGAAGTCCGTGATCTTGATGTCATCACCCTTGTAGTGCGCGTTGTAGGCCTCTTCCAACGTGGTGATGAGCTTGGCGACGGTCACCTCGGCGTCGACCTCGCAGACGCCGTCCTCATAATACCGCGGCGGACCGAGCCGCACGCCCTTCACGAAGGTGTCAACGTAGGAGCGAATCTGGTCGCTCTCGGTGATGAAATCACGCACGTAGGTGTCAGACGTGATTTGCACGCCGTAGACGGCCTCCGCCAGCTTGCGGAACGCATCCGCCTCCGCCGCGCGTTTGGCCAGCAGCTTGTTCTGCGCGTCGGTCACGCTCTGCGCCCATGCCGGGCATACCACAGCCAGCGCCAAAAGCGTCGCCAGTACCGAAGTTCCTCTACTCCTGATGTTCATTTCATGTTTCTCCTGAACACATTGAAGGGAAGCCGTCCCCCTGGCCCGGGGGCTCCGAAATTGCCCCGTCTACCAACTTTGCACATTACTGGACACACCGAATCGCCGAAGGTTGGGAAGCCTTCCCCTGCCGGATCCGCCGGGCAAACCGCGCCCCGCCCTCCTCTGGCGATTCCTGCCCCTCGATTTCCACCGGGCCCTTACGGACGGACCCGTGAGCCGTACTCGGTCAGCCGGTCGCGCGCCTCTGCGTACTGTGGGTCAGCCGCCCCGACACAGGCCTGCTTGTAGTAGCGAAGCGCCTCGTCATATCGGCCCATGGCTTCGCAGGCCAACCCGGCACCGAACGCCGCCTGGTGATCGTCCGAGTCTTCAGCCAAAGCGTTCTTGAAGTTGGCCAGGGCCGTGTCGTACATCGTACCGCGAAGCATCTTGACCCCGCGCACGCAATCGGCATTCACGCTCGACTCGACGACGGCATCCACCTGAATCGTCGTCGGCATAAGCCGGCTGATGAACCGTCGCGCGCCGCGTTCCACCAGCGCCCCGATGATCTCATCCTCCGGGGTGAGTTCCGCGGCTGTCTGGCTCGAGCCGAAGATGGGGCTTGCCTGGGTGGCCTCGGTCGACCGGTAGGTCATCGGCTCGGAGTAGTCCCAGACGCGATTGTTGGCCGTGTCCAGCAACTTGAACTCCGTCTGCACCACCATCGTGCGAGTGACCGTCTCCACCTCCTCGGTCTGAATGTCCGTTGCTCCGCCGCCGAAGCCGTGGCCGCCGCCACCGCCCAACATCAAACCACTTAGGGTTCGCTGCCTTCCGATTTTCTCGTCGACCTTGACGTTGATGGTACTGCGGATCGCCCCGTGGGCGCCGAGAACCCTTCCGCCCTGCTGGCCGGTCTCCGTGGCCATTCCCGCGGCCCGCAGATCAGCTTCATCAAAGGTCACGTCCGCGTCGCGACGGTCCGACACGAGCACGTCCGTGCCGAACCTGCTTTTCGACTCGTTCACCAGCGAGTTGAGAATCGAAACGCAGAGCTCCGACCACTTGGGATCGGTCGTCTCGCCGATGTTGGCCGGCTCGATCGTAATGACCTTCATCCCCGGCGGCAGCCCCTTCGTGGGGTTCACCGCATAGCTGAAGCTGACCATCGCCCGCTCCGTCGCACACCCGAGCAAGAACAGCGGCAAGATCAGCGAAGCAGACAACCTGATCTTTGGCATACGTCCTGGCATTGGTTCCGTATCCTCCCTGTAGCGTGCCTTTGAAGAATAAACGTATCGGCCTTGTCGATTCCCGGCCGCGCCTTAACCGATGAGAGCCCAAGGGCCTGCCCTTCGACTTGCAAACGGTACGCCCCTGCGCGTGAGCGGACCGAAAAGAGATCGGAAACCGTTTCGGCCGACGGATGCTGCAGCAGGCGTCGCAGGACCGCCCTCAAGGGCATATAGCAGACCACGCGCAACGGGTCGCGTCAAGGGTGAACCGCTCAGATTGACACCTCGCCGCGGCGATTTCTACAATCCTCCAGGCTGGTTTCCCTCAGGGGATCAAGCGGTGATTCCACGGAAAAAGACACGCCAGGTAAAGGTGGGTGAGGTTCCCGTCGGCGGCGGTGCGCCCGTGGCCGTTCAGTCCATGACCAGTTGCCACACGCACGACGTGAAAGAGACGGTGGAGCAGATCCGCCGGATGGCTCAGGCCGGCTGCGACATCGCCCGCGTCGCCGTCCCCGAAAAACGCGATACCGAAGCCCTGCCGGCCATCCTCGAGCAATCCCCGATTCCGATCGTGGCCGACGTTCACTACCACTACAACCGAGCCCTCGAGGCGATCGAGGCCGGCGTGCACAAGATCCGTCTGAACCCCGGCAACATCAAGGATCGCACCCAGATCGACGACGTGATCACCGCGTGCAAGGAGAAGGGTCTGCCCATCCGCGTCGGCGTCAACGAGGGGAGCGTCGTCGAGCGCCAGGACTGGTCCAAGCGGCGCGCTCAGAAGAAGGCTCTCGAAGAGGACCCACGCGGCAACATGATTCGCCTGATGGTCCAGACCCTGGAGAAGTACCTCCAGGTGTTCGAGGAGCACGACTTCCACGACGTCGTTCTCTCGGCGAAGAGCATCAACGCGGGCATGGTCATCGACGTCTATCGCGCGATCAGCGATCGCTTTGACTATCCCTTGCATCTCGGCGTCACGCACGCCGGTCCGCCGGAGACGGGCCGCATTCGCTCGATCGCGGCCCTCGGCTCGCTGTTGGCCATGGGCATCGGGGATACGATCCGCATCTCCTACGCAGGTGATCCGGTCCAGGAAGTGGAAGACGCCAAAGAGCTGCTCTGCTCACTCGAACTGCGAAACCGCACGGAACCCGAGCTGATCGCCTGCCCGATGTGTGGCCGGATTGAGATCGACCTGGTGAGCCTGGTTACGGAGGTTCGCCGGAAGCTGGCGTCGATCAAGGTGCCGGTGAAGGTGGCCGTGATGGGCTGCGTGGTCAACGGTCCCGGAGAGGCCGAGGGCGCCGACGTCGCCATCTTCGCCGGCAAGAACCGCGGCATGATCGTCGTACAAGGCAAGCAGGTGCGTACGGTCACCGAAGACGAGATGCTCGACGCCCTGTACGAGGAAACGAAGGCCCTCGCTCAGCGCGTCCAACGCGGCGAGATCGAGCTCGCCCACCAGGACGTCACCATCGCCCCGCCCGATCCCTTGCCGCGCAAGGACGGCTCCCTGCCGCACCCCATAAGCCCTGCCCGGTAATCCGGAGCAAAACCCTGAAAAAGCAAAACCGGCAGCCCGGGAAACACCGGACCACCGGTTATGCGATGATGCGCTAAAAATCACGCGGTCCTGCAGGTCCTGTCGATTAGCCTCCATCGGGCCACCAGCACGGCGGCTCATGATTGGGATCGTCGGGATTGCAGATAACGCCATAGTAATACTTGATCAAACCCACATCCACCGGGTCAATCGTCCCATCGCAGTTGATGTCATAGCGACAAATCGCTTCCTCCTCCGTCGAGGCGTAGTAGTATTTAGCCAAGCCGACGTCTGTCGGATCCACAACGCCGTCACCGTTCCCGTCGCCCATGCAAAGCGGCGGCTCGACAAGGGTCATGCAGAAGTTCTCCACCACACAAGAGTGGCTTGCATCGCAGATCTCACCGGTATCACAGTCCTCGTCAATGAGGCACTCGACGCATCCCAGCACCGCATCGCAGATGGGCGTTTCAGGCGGGCAGTTCGTGTCGTTCGGCGTGTTGGAGCATGCGTAGTCGACGCAGTCATCATCGGTGCAAGCCACGGCATCGTCACAGTCCCCGACATCAAGGCACTCGACGCATCCCAGCGCCTCATCACAGATGGGCGTTTCCGGCGGACACGGATTGCCTGGGGATACGCAGTCCCCCACGCCGCCATCGCAGTATTCGACGCCGTTGCAGAAGAGCCCGTCCTCGATACAGTTGTCCGGATTGGAGCAGACGTGGTCGACCGGGTCGCAGACATCATCGGTGCAAGACAATCCGTCCTCACAATCCACGGCGCCCACGCACTCGACGCATCCCAGCACTTCGTCGCAGATCTCCTCCGGCAGGCAGGGAAAGCCCGAAGACACGCAGGTGTCCAGTCCTGGATCACAGGACTCCACACCGTTGCAGAACGATCCGTCTTGCAAGCAATTGTCGGTGTTCACGCAGGTGCCGGTGGCCTGATTACAGAAATCATCCGTGCAGGAAACGCCGTCACTGCAATCTTCGGAAGTGATCGGGTCAAAGTCGCATGTGCCATCAGTGCAGGTATCGATGGTACACAGGTCACCGTCGTCACAGTCCTCGGGGCCCTGGCAGGCGGGGCACCCGGCGGAACAATCGCCGCCCGGTAGCCAGCTAAAACCGCCCAGGACGGCAGTGCAAAGGTTCAACGAGGTCGTCACGACACAATCACCGCCGACGAAACAGCAAGCGCCGGAAGTCGAAGCGGGGCAAAGGCCGGCGCTACATTCGACCTCGTAGCCCATAAACACACCATCGGGCAGGGCCGTGCAGTCTTCCGGCGTCACGGGGGCGCCTCCGGCGCCGTTGCACTGGTCCGTACCCCAGCAGCACGTGCCCGGGCACCTGGGGCTCAATGTGGCGCACTGCGTCCCTTCACCTTGCCAGGTGCCGTTCAGCGTGTTCTCGCAAAGCGACTCGCCCATCTCATCGACGCAGCCGCCGAAATCGAAGGCGCAGCACGCCCCATCGCCGCAAGGAGGCTCGACAGTCGCGCAATCCGTATAGTCGCCTCGATAATGTCCACCTGGAAAGGAAGTACACTCCGCTTCCGTCAGATCGGAAATACTCGTCCCGTCATCAAAGCAGCAGCAGCCGGTGGGCGTGCAGACACCGGGGCCGCACTCGCTGCCGGGGCCTTGATAAACGCCGCCCAATGCCTCACAGGAGTTGTCGCCGACTTCAAGAATGCCCGGCACACAGACGTCGCCGAAACAGCATGCACCGGCGTTGCAGCCGGGGAACTCCGTGCACGCTACACCGTCGCCTCTGTACACTCCCTCCGGCTGGGCGTCGCACTGCGCCTCGGGCCAAACCGTACATCCCCACGGATCACTCGGTGATGCGCGATAGCAGCAGGCCCCACTTGGTGCGCAGGGATACTGAGCACAAACCTGGCCCTCCTGCCAGACACCCCCCTCGGTGCTCGTGCACTGATACTCTGTCAGGTTGTCGATGCATGTTTCACCAACACAGCAGGCCCAATGATCCAGCTCGCACGGGTTGGGGTCGCAGGTAGTCAGCGGACCGGCGAACTCGCCCCCCAATCCCAGGCACTCGGTCGCGGTCAACGTGTCGTCACAGGATTGCGGATCGCCGGGGGTCACCCCACAGCACGCGCCCGGATCGGGCTGGAAGCAAATCTGCATCGCATAATGGCTGTTGGGGTACGGGGAGAAGGTCTCCTGCTCGCCGATCACGTCAGGACCCTTCGACAGGGACGCGCCGCCCTCCAGCGTAAACTTGCCGTAGTTCACCGCGCCGCTTTCGATGCCGTAGTTGTACTCCGCCGCCGGGGTGTTCCAGCCCACGCCGACAACGTACCAGTAGTCTT
>CP070718.1:454463-456838 GCA_020350565.1 Phycisphaerales bacterium | reverse complement strand
GGCGTAGCGCTCGAACACTCCGATGGTCGTCAAGGGTCCAAGGTGGCGCCAGGCTTCGAGGCCTTCCTTCGGAAGACAGACGCCGTAATCCCAGAACTCGGGCTCGCCCTTCATCTGGGAGGGGGTAGCGATCAGATATGCATGGCCCGGCAGCGGCAACGGGCGTTCGCGCGACGCGATGTCCACCGCCGCGTCGCGCCACCAATGCGGCGAGCCCTCGTCGACTGAGACTCGAAGCCGTGATCGCAGCTCGGGTGGAAAGAGAATTCGGTAGCGCAAGTACAGCGAAGGCGACACAAAGATGTCACGCCCCGCCTGGATGTGATTGAGAGCGACGATCTGCCCGATGCCTTCCCCGATCCAGCTCGTATGGCGGCTCCTGAAGCCGTTGAGTTCATGGGGATTGACATAAGCCAGCGCGACCACCGCGGCGGCAACTACCGGCCATACACGATGGACCCACTTCTCAGCAAGGATCCATGCCGCCACCCGCCGTATCATCCAAGCCGAACACAGGGCGAATGGGATACAGGCGGTGAGGATGTGCCGTCCGTGAAAGATCGGCATCGGTTGCGGGCCGTTCCTGAAGCGAATCGGCATGAGCGCAACCAGGAGGTAGCCGGCCAGGGCCCATACGGCTATCGCGCGGCCCCGTCGGTTGAGCAGCAAAACGGCAACAGCCGCCGGCCAGAACAGCACCGCGATTCTGCCCCATCCGGAAGTGCCGACTTCGAACAACATGCACAGGCGGTCCAGGGCAAGCTGAGGGTAGTCCGGTAGACCCGCAAAAAGGTGATCACTCGATTGGGCACTTTGCAGTGCCTGAAGCTTGTAAAAGAAATCACCCGCCGCCCAGAGATAGAACAGGCCGTCAATTGCGAAGTAGAGCACACCGCCGCAAACCAAAGCCAGAAACGCCCGGAGTTGTTCGCGGCGGGTAGTCTGCTCGCTGCTGAAGATAACGACTAGAAGCCCGAGCGATGCGGTCATCGCGAAGATTTTTGAAGAAGCCGCGAGTCCCAGGGCCAGTCCGCTGCCAAGACAGCAGATCAGCATGCGCCTCGGTGGATTCCGGGCGACCCCGATCACTGCCAGGAGCACGGCCACGGTCGCCCACAGGCAGGCGTGGACATCCGGGTACCCGGTCGTTGACAGCACGCGGAAATAAGGCAAAACCGAAACGATGGTGGCAGCCAAAAGTCCCTCCCACCAGCCCCAGATCATCCTGCCCAGCGAGGCCACCGCCAGCACGCACAGCACAGACGCGAGCAGCATCGGGAACGCTACGGCCTGCGGCGAATGGCCGAACAGGCGAACCGATAGGGCCACCGGAACGATCGTGCTCATGCGAGCGAACTGATGGTGCTGCCGATCGATCTTCTTGCCGTCGAGTATGTGTTCAGCGGCCGAGTAGTAGCAGGCATCGTCCGAGCCCAACCAACCGGTGGGATCGGCTACGCGAATCGCGACCGTCAACACCAGGAGAACCACCAAACCCAACGCCGGCCAGCGCACTGATGGGGCGACGAACCGTGGGGCGTCGCAACGGAATGACTGATCTGTGAGTGCCACGACTTAGGAACCGACGAGATCTTCCGCGAACCTAGACCCGAGCGCCGCGCACACCGTGGGCGCGCGGAGATCGCTCCTTTTCTCAGAATCCGATAATAGATCGGCTGGGAGTGCATTCACCTTAAGGAATGCATCGGATGCGTGCCCGCTAGCGCCTAAACACTACGGGCCGTCTCTGTAATGCGGACTGCTCAACCTGAAAAGGGCATCGTGCTTGCGGCGTTCAGAAGTTGACTCGGGTCCGCTTTCCCTCGCATCGGAAAGCTCGTTGCCGGCCGGGCCGGCTTGCAGGGTACCATCAAGGCGGTCAGCGAGGCCGGTCTTGAGTACCGCGTCGCCTACCCGTGGTCCCGCGAGGGATCGCTCAACGTCGTTCACAAGGATCTGGCCAGCTACGTCTTGGAGAACCTCTGACACTGCCCACCCCGCGCCACCATCCTCGGCAGGGTGCCACTCAAGCAGACCGTCAACAGCCGAGGCGGACGCAAGCGCTGAACGGCAGTCTTCTGATTCGGCCTGCGCATTCCCACCCGAATGTCGCTCTCTGCAGCGGCCGACCCGGTCTCCGCGATCTCAAAACGTTGAGCCGTGACCGACGCCTCTACCTTGAACCACGGGGGAGTGGTATCATCGGGGTCTGGAATGGGCTTTCCGAACACTTTCAGGCGGACGTCTGACTTTGAGCTCCGCAGAACCGTCCGGCATTGCGGGATGGGCGTGACCGATGGAACTGCTGATCAAACTCCCGGATGGCAGGACGTTTAAACACGAACTGGGCACGATGACGGAGATCATCGGGCGGG
>CP070718.1:440965-454363 GCA_020350565.1 Phycisphaerales bacterium | reverse complement strand
CAAGGCGAGCAGCGAAAAAAAGCCATTTCTAACCCAAAAAAAGCCATTTTCCATTTCAGAAAAGGCCCCCTCCACCCGCCTTGATCGCTCACACACCCCGCTCAGACCGTTCACCCGCGACGTTCTTACCTCCGCCCCCGACACCACTCCAGCCTGCCGGGGTTCTTCATTCGACATTCGACGCCGAAGGTCCCGGAGCGCCGGGGTTCTTCACTCGCCATTCTGCATTCGACATTCGACATTCTTCAGCGCTCGTTCGGGAAGCCCTTCTCGCACGCCTTCCTACGGGAGTCCCCTCCTGATCCTGCGCGCCGGCAGTCAGACCGCGAATTCCTTCACGGACCAGCCAACAGCGACTGCAGTGCCATTCGGCACAGGCAGCTCACCGAACGGCGTTTTCACGGGTGCCAGTGGGCTTACGCTCGGAGCCAGTCCCCTTTTTCAACAGACAGTCAGGGCGGTTCCGGGTTGATCTTGCCCCTGCGCCCCGTTCGTTTCCGAAACGGTGGACGCATCCGCACCCCAATCATGAGCCATTCGCCAAGCTGCAGAAGGCCTAAAGCCGAAAGCTGGAGGCTGACAATCGACGTCTATCGTAACGACACCATCTTACAAGTCCGCATTTTGCGTGTGCCCGCTTCGGGAATTTCACGACCAAATACATGGTTGTTACTGTGTTCCCGGCGGCCGGCACACTATGATCCAAGCGTGCTTGGCCAATCGGGCCGGACCCTGCAGGCTGAGCGTACCCAGGTTATAAGGTAGCAATCGAGAGAGCGGGGAAGCGGTGTGGCGTCTTCCCAAGCGAGATTCCACCAGGCAAGAGGAGTTTTGAAATGATGAAGAAGGTAATCGTTGCATGTTGTGTGCTGGCCGTCGCGGGCTTTGCCTCGTCGGCCTTCGCGTGTGACCTGCCCTGTACAGGCAAAAGCGTCAAGACGGTTGCTGACAAGAGCGGTTGCTCCAGCCCGTGCGGCAAGACCGCACAGACCGTGGCCGACAAGAGTTGCTGCGGCAAGTGCGACAAGTCAGCGAAGACCGTTGCCGACAAAAGCGGCTGCTCCAGCCCGTGCGGCAAAACCGCTCAAACCGTGGCTGACAAGAGCTGCTGCGGTAAGTGCGGCAAGTCTGCAAAGACCGTAGCCGACAAGGGCGGTGAGGGTTGCGCTCATGGAAAGGACGCCAAGTCCGGCTGCTCCAAGAGCTGCTCGAAGAGCTGCGCCAAGCTTGCCTCGGACAAGAGCGAGGGTTGCCCGATCAGGGCAAAGGCCGACGCCGTCCTGTCTTCGATGCCCAAGATCACGTACCAGATCGGCGAGGAGAAGACCTGCTGCTGGAAGACGGCCGCCAAGGCCAAGGAAGAGGGCAAGGTCGTCAAGTACTGGATCGCCGATGAGTCCTTTGGGACCGAGGGTGAGGCCAAGACGCGCCTCGTCTCTTTGCTCGAGGCCGAGGTGGAGCAGATGCAGACCGTGCAGTACTCGGTGGACGGCAAGACCGTCGGCTGCCCCAAGTCCGCGTCCCACATGGCCCATCAATGCGGCAGCAAAGTGACCTACCGTGTTGCGGGCTTCGACTTCGATAGTCAGGAGAAGGCCGAGAAGGCCGTCAAGCTGGTCAAGGCCGCCTCGGATGACGTGAAGATGTCCTACAAGGTCGGCGACAAGAGCTTCTGCTGCGACAAGATGGCCGGTGCGGAATGCGATAAGAGCGGCCAGAAGATGCATTACTTGGTAGGCGAGGAGGAGACCGTTTGCGCCGAGACCGCCAAGCTGATGTTGACCGAAGCGAAGGCTCAGGCGATGGTCGAGGCCGCGGCCTCCGTTTACGCCTCCTGATCATCAGAGATGACGGCGGGCGAAAACCATCCCGCCGAACCCGCGGTTTATTACCGGAATAAGTCAGCCTCTTCTTTCTCGGGCAAAACCCGGCGCGATTTCGCGTCGGGTTTTGCTTTTCATGGCGATTCTCCTGCGGGCGTGCCGGCGGGCCTGCACAAGCGCATGCTGGCGTGTCCCGTCAGAGAGTGTGCAAATCCGTCTCTGCAGTCGTTGCGATCTCAGCAGTGAAAATCTTGTAGGATAGACGGCGTATAGAAGGTCAGCCGACGAGTTCCCGGCCACGGCGTGTGAGCGCGGCCGCGGAGATGTGCTGATCGCTGTCGTTGGTGAGTCTGCCGGCCCAGACGAGCCCTTCTTCGCGAAGCTCCTCCAGCCATGCGCTCATGCGCTCGGCGGCCTCGTCCGGCGCATAACCCGAATGAGCCGCCACCTCGCGCGAAAGCTCGAACTCGGTCAGCGGACCGTGGAGCAGGCGACGCAGGATCACGAGCTGATGCTGCCTCAGGCTGTCAATGGTCTGGAGCATGTGCTTACCGACTCGCTCTTCGTATTGTCCTCTGGCTCGTGGGTGCATGACCGGAATCCTGGCGAATAACCCTTTCGTCGTTTGATTCTAGGCTCGTGGTTGCTGTCCGGTCCAATCCAGGAGCCAACGATTCGCAACCTTATGAATCGATTGGACTTGCCGCAGTGCGCCTACAAAAAACGACACGCAGAGCGTGTCGTTCAAGCCGTTTGTCATGGTCCACCTTCAGCCAAACGTCGGGCGCAGCATGACGAACAGCCAAAACAAAGCACCGATAAGAACCGAGAACGACAGGTACATCTGCTTTTCACTCCTCGCAAACAGCGACCAGGGGCCGGCTTCCGCCTGCCGCCCTTACTCAGCGAATGGACAGCCGGAGCCGCCGCGGGCCGCACCAAGACCAGGGTCCGGCGGGTTCGCCGCCGGCCCTTGCCTCTACCCGCATTACCGTTGGGTCAGGGCTTTGCCGGCCTCGTTCATGTTCGCGCATATGTCAAACCACGTGTCCAGGCGGGTTACCGAGAAGATGCCGCTCACAAACGAGGACGGTGCCACAAGCACGACAGCGCCTTCACCGAGCCGCGCATGATTCACCAGACTGACGAGGGCACTCAGCCCGCTCGAATCAATCAGTGCGACGTCCGAGAGGTCCACCGCCAGCTTGGCCCCCTTGCCGGCGACATGCTCGTGCAACTCCTCGATCACGCCCTCGCTTTCCGAGGCCGTCAACTCACCCGACAGGTGTGCGATCACGAAAGGGCCGCTCTTGTCGATCTTCTTTTCAAGCATCGTGTGCCCACTCCATTCCCGGGCCCCGATCACTTGCCGACGGGACGTCGGCCAGGGCCCTATTTGCTGAGATTGCCCGACTCGAGCTGCCGCATGGCGATGCGGGCCAGCAGGTAGTTCTCCCCCATGAACGTAGTGACCTCGCCGGATACCACGAAAACCGCGTCCGTGTGACTCTCCACATAGCGCACCATTTGCTCCAGCACCGAATTCGGCAGGAGCTTGAGCCGAGGCTCAGGGCGCTCGGGATGATCCGACTCGAGCACAAACGTCCACCATTCGCCTTCACGCACCACGCGTCCGGGGCGGCGGCTGACGAGGTCGCCCTCGGGGCGCAGCGAGCCACCTGCCTTCGCCTCGCCCGGCGACGTCTCCTCGAGAAGCATGGTCGCTGAGGGGATTGCCTTCCTCGCGGGCTTCTGTTCCTGGAGACGGCGAAGCATCTCTTCAGCCGTTTGGCTCTCGTCCACTTGTGGGACGGGCGTCTTTGATTCGTCAGCAGCGGGCTCTTGCTCTTGAGCCGGCTCTTCTGTTTTCTCCGGCGGAGCCTGTTTGGGTTCCTCTTGCGGAGGCTCCGACGCCGGCGGCTCCTGAGCATAGGAAAACGAAGATGCAGCCGCCATCAAGGCAGCACAGTATAGAAGGGATAGGAGCCGAGACATTGCTCATCCTCCATTGACATTCCGGCGAAACACCGAAAGAAACCCGTGGGCGTCTCATCCCGACGCGTCGGCACCGGGGAAAGAGATCAACCGCAACGGTTCACCACCCGCAGAATCGCGCACCCCGCCCCGGTGCGCCGGGGCGGCACCCAGGCCGAATGCTACCCTGCTTCGAGGCAACGGGGAAGCACGGATTCAACGGAGGAGAGGAGCCTCCCGAAAAAGTCGGGGAGTGTGCGGCGATTCGCACGGTCCACCGGTTCATCGGAGGATCGCGGAAGCCCCGGACGTACCGTCTTACAAGTTAGGCGGTGCCACCCAAAATGGGATGGAGCCAGGAGGGGGCCAAAGACCAGATGCGACCGGCATCACAACTGCGGTCGCCCATTTCAACGCGTCCCAGCGCTCCGGGATCGGGCAACGTGATCATCAACATCACTTGCGCGGCGTCCAGTACGGTAAGAGGCGTGCCCGCTTCGTGCGGTCGTCGGCGTGCATGGATTACCGATGATCTAATTGCTCCGCCAGAGCGGCGGGAGTGGTGACCGGTAGCTTGCAGGCGTAATTCTCACAGACATACGCGGCCGCTTTACCGTCGACCGTCACCTTGCCCTTGAGCAGCGGAAGATCGTTGCTCTTCGCATCCTTCTCCGCCGCATGGACGACGACCTTGTTGGGCAAGAACCGGTCGTAGACAGTCCGGATCAGGACCTTCGTATCGTCCGCCTCGCGATCACCCACGATCGCGATCTCCTTGACCTGATCGTGATAATAGTCGACCGTACAAAGCAGCTTCTCAAAGGCCGCGGGGGATTGTTCGACATCGGCGGCAAATGCTCGGAAGATGCCCTCGGCTTTCTGCCGATAGTCCTTGCGATCCAGCAGGATGGCCAGACGAAGCAGGTTCATCGCCTGCACGGAGTTGCCCGAAGGGATGGCCCCATCGCGCGGATTCTTCGAGCGGGTAAGCAACTGTTCAGCATCGGCGGCAGTAAAGAAGAAAGCCCCTCCCTTCTCGTCCCAGTAATAACGGATCAGTGTTTCGTTCAGCTCGGCGGCCGCATCAAGCCACCTCCGATCAAAAGTGGCCTCGTAAAGGTACAACAGGCCATCGATGAAGAAGGCATAGTCGCTGAGGTATCCGGGCAGCCGCGACTGACCGTTCCTTTGGGTGCGCAGGAGACGTCCATCTCTGCGAAGCTCCTTCAGGACGAAGTCGGCGGCCCTGGCAGCGCTTTCCGCGTAGCGAGGATCGTCAAGCACGCGTGCGCCTTTCGCCAGGCTGGCGATCATCAAACCGTTCCATCCCGTGAGGATTTTGTCATCCAGACCGGGCTCCACCCGCTTCGCCCGTACCGTCAGCATCTTCTCTCGCCACTGCTTGATCCGCCCATTCAGATCGTCAACATGCAATCCGTGGGCCTTGGCGAACAGGTCTGGCGGCTTGGCAATGTGAAGGATGTTCTTGGGCCCAGCGGGCGCGTGGCCCCGCGACTCAAACCAGTTGCCAGTCTTGGAAACGTCGTAATAGGCACAGAAGAGCTCGGCCTCCGCCTCGCCCAGGATCTCCACAACTTCTTCGACGGTCCAAATGTAGTAGGCTCCTTCGAGCCCGTCGCTGTCGGCGTCCCGAGTGGAATAATAGCCTCCCCGTGGCGATTGGAGGTCGTTCATCACGTAGTTGAAGATGTCCGAGGCGACGTACGCGTAAAGCGGCTCCCTCGTCAATTGGTATGCGTCAAGGTAGATCGAGCTGACCAACGCCTGGTCATAGAGCATCTTCTCGAAGTGCGGCACCAACCATTCGATGTCCGTGCTGTAGCGGCAGATGCCGCCGCCAAGGTGATCGTAGATGCCGCCGCGCGCCATGTGATCCAGTGTGATCCGAACGGCCTCGAGCAAATCTTCGTTGCCCGTCCGGCGATAGGCGCGAAGCATCAGCTCCATGGTCATGCTCGGCGGGAACTTGTTCGTGCCGCCTGCGCTGGTGCCGCCATGCGTGCGATCGAAGTAGCGAGCCACCTGCTTCGCCGCCTCTTCCACCGTCTCTTGGAGAATCACGCCGTCGGCCGGGGGTAGTCCGGAAGACCATTGATCGAAAAAGCGACGAACCGCGCCGTCTCTCTCGTTAAATCCCTCGCGATTGCTCTGCCATTCGTTGCTGATCTGCTTCAGGATGTTGATGAGTGCCGGTTTCGGGAAGTAGGTACCCGCGTAAAAAGGAACGCCGTCAGCCTTGAGCCATACGCTCATCGGCCAGCCGCCTCCCCCCGTCGTGGCCTGGGTGTAGGCCATGTAGATCTCGTCAATGTCGGGACGCTCCTCGCGATCCACCTTGATGCTGACGAAATGCTCGTTCAGGAGACCGGCCACTTCCGCATCTTCGAAGCTCTCATGCTCCATCACGTGACACCAGTGACAGGCGGAATAGCCGATGCTCAGAAAGATCGGCTTGTCTTCCTTGCGGGCCTTGCTGAGCGCTTCATCACCCCACTCGTACCAGTCCACGGGGTTGTGGGCATGCTGAAGAAGGTACGGACTCGTGGCGTGGATGAGCCGGTTCGTGTGTTGGGCTTCCTTAGCGGTTTTCATGTTGCCCTCGTCTTGCGGCGGACCGGCAGGGAGCTCGCCCTTATCGCCGATCGTGACGCCCGATGCTAAAAAGGTGGATGACAACGCGAAGATGACGTTCAGGGCGACAAACCTGCGCTTTGGGGACATGAGGTTCGGCCCCCTCGATTCTCATCAGGATTGACCGGCCCCGCGCCTCGGTCTGAGGGATTGTAGTAGGCCGTTCGACGGCGTCAAAAAGCACCGCTTCAGGACCGTTCGGTTCCGAACGTCTACCTGTCCCGTTGCGCGCAGGTATACTCTAGGGTGTGTCTCCGCCGGGGCCCGGGCAATGCTGATCATCGAATTATCCGAGTTTGTACAGGCCTCGATCAACTCGATCTGGCCTATCATCGCCAACCCGCTCCGCCAGAGAGAATTCGCCGGGTATGAGATTCAGGAGACCGAGCGCTTGAACGCGGTCAGTATGGGCCCCGAATTCAGATGGCGCGAACTGGGCGTATTGCTCAGCAAGCGGTACGAATGCGAGGTTCAGGTCTTCGGCTGGGAGCCGCCTCAGTGGTACTGCTTCGGCACACCGAACCTGTTCCACGTCAGCTTTGAGCTCGAGCCCGGGGAAGGGGGTACAACGATCCGTTATCGCGTGGAGCTGCCCGAGACGCCGGAGGACCGCCGCGGCCCGCTCACCGAAATCTGCCGGCAGACCATGCGGAATCTAAGGAGACTGATCCACCCCGGCGCCGACGGACCCGCCCGGCCGTAGCACGCACATCATGGGGCAGGCTTCGCCCCCATTTGGCAGAAAACCAGAGAAAAGCCATTTGACGTTCGGTCCATGTTAGGATATACTTTTACCGAACAAATAGCGAACCCGATCCAGCTTCGAACCGCGGCAGGGATGCCGGAGCGGAGATGCATGGCTGCACACTTTTGCAAAAGACCCAAGCACAATGTACGCGGCAACGTGGCACCGCTTTGCGTGTTCGGCCCCGGGGGCGATTTCAGGACCGCTCTGCTCCCGGGGCCTGTCCCGGAAACCGCGCGGGGCGCTGCATCCTTCGAATTGGTCCCCTTGACCGCCACGCCCGGCACCGACCGGGATGGATTGGGCGTGCTGGTCACCCTCTGGTTGAAGCTCACCCGCGCTTTGGACGCCGCTCACAGAGAGTCCCTCGAAAGGCGGCGTCTACGCTCATTCGGGTCAGGCAAAGTCGTGCCGCCCGTCGTTTTCGGCCCTTACGGCCTGGAGCCCTATTTGGAGTCACCCAATGTCACCCGCCAGCACCGATCCGGCTCATTGCCTGACACCCCGGCAGCTCGAGATCCTCACCTCCATCCGGGACAGTCGGCGGAACCGCGGCTATTCCCCGACTTTGCAGGAGATCGCCGACCAACTCGGCATCAGCAAAATCACCGTGTTCGAGCACGTCGACGCACTCATCAAAAAGGGTCTCGTCACGCGTCGTTCAAACAAGGCACGCTCTTTGGAGCTGACATCCTTGGCGAAGTTCCCCGATGAGCGCCCCACGCTCATCCCCCTTGTGGGGCGCATTGCGGCAGGCCGACCGATTGAAGCCATCGAGGTCCCCGATGCCCTCGATCTGGAAGGCGTCTTCTCATCGCGTTACCCCGTTCGTTGCCTTACCGTCTCGGGCGATAGCATGATCGACGAGCAAATCCGCGACGGAGACGTCGTCATATACGAACAGCGGGCCAATCCTCGCAATGGAAACACGGTTGTAGCACTGATCGATGGAGAGGAAGCCACGCTCAAGAAGTTCTACAAAGAGAAGAACCGCGTCCGCCTTCAGCCGGCGAATCGGAAATACAAGCCCATCTACACGAGAAACGTCGTGATCCAGGGCGTGGTCATCGGAGTGATCCGACGGTTTCGCTGATGGCGGACCCGAGCCACTGAGTCTGGCCGCACCTCCGTGCGGGCTTCCTGCAACAATACGCCGACGGGTTCCATTATCCTCTGCGCTATTGGACAACCGTTTCCACATGCGGCTATCATCTCTTAATGGTCGCTACGTGCAGATGTCCAACAGATGCCCTTGCTTTCGGCAAGGGCCGGCCTTCGATACCGCTCATATGATGAAGGCCTGATCGCGCCTTGTGGCTCCATGGCCCGAGACTCCAACAACTCGGTGGACGAATCTCCGGAAAGAAATCCTTCTTCGAAGGACGAAGTGTTCAGTGAAGAGGACTCGCCGGTCGAGGTTCGCCGTCATCGCGTTCGGCGTCGCGTTGCGGGGAGGCGCCTGGACAAGTACTTGCACGGACGTTACCCCCGCATTTCCCGGACCGTCATTCAGCGCTACATCAAGCAGGGCCTGGTAACGGTCAACGAAACGCCCACTAAGGCCAGCTACGAGCCGATGCCCGGCGACCTCGTAGCCATAACCCTTCCCCCGCCGCCACCCACGGACATCACCCCGGAGGATATTCCGCTCGACATCCTCTATGAGGACCAGTGGGTGCTGGCCGTCAACAAGGCGGTCGGCATCGTCTGCCACCCGGCTCATGCGGCCCAGACGGGAACCATCGCCAATGCCGCCGCCTTCTATGCGGCATCCCTCAGCCACGGGGACGATCCCTTCCGCCCCGGCATCGTTCATCGACTGGACAAGAACACCAGCGGCGTGCTGATCATTGCCAAGACGGATGAGGCCCATTGGCGGATGGCGCTGCAGTTTGAACGGCGCAGCGTGCGAAAGGAATACTCCGCCATCTGCGAAGGGGAGATCGAACTCGATGGCGACATTATCAACAAGCCGCTGGCTCCGCATCCGGAAACCACCCAACGCATGATCCTGCCGAGCGCCAGCCCGCCAAGGCAGGCGATGTTCAAGGAGGCGATCACCGAGTACCGCGTTGAGAAACGCTATCGAGGATTCACCACCGTCAGTCTCTTCCCCAAGACCGGCCGGACCCATCAGTTGCGCGTGCACATGTCCTCGTTGGGAAACCCGATCGTCGGCGACGCGCTGTACGGTGGCCGGCCGATCTCCGAACTCGACATCGCGGGCGAAGGAAGCACCGAACCGCTGATCACCCATCAGGCGTTACATGCGAGACTACTGCGGTTGATGCACCCCATCCTCGAAAAGCCGCTGGAAATCGAGGCACCTCTGCCCGACCGGCTGCGTAAGATTCTCGACCTGCTCGAGAAGCACCGGGCAAAACCACAGAGGCAACCACGCCCCGATACCGCAAGGCGCAAGGGACAAACCAAACGCTAAATCACCATAGGTGGTCCGGCGCCACCAATCCGAGCCCCAAGCGCGAGCGCGGGGCAAACCACCGGTCGCTTGCGCTCCCGGCTCGGAAAAACGGCGCGTAGTCGCGGATGGTCGTTTAGCCGGTTGTGGGCGGGCCGGCGTGAGGAGCGGGCCGCGGGCTTTCACCTGCGCCTGGCGGCGACGGCCAAGCTGATCCCGGCGCACCGGAACGAGCGCCGCCCCAGTCGCCTCTTGACTCTCCGCATGACGGCGGTTTGCATCCATCGACCTTCGACGCACTGCTTCATTTCGTACACGCCACACACAGCCAAGGTACGCTCTCGAACTTGGGCGATCCGGAGAACAGGGAAAGGAACGGATTTGTACGTGGAAGCCGGAATGCACCACGACGCCGGTGCTGGACGGAGGAGAAGTTTCCAGCCCGGCGTCGCGTTACTTCTTGAATCGCCTACCGGCAAGCTGCGCAGACGCTATGCGGGGCTGAGCCCCGAGCCCAATTCGCATTCGAAGAGATTAAGTTGATGGTCGTATTTTTCGAGGCTTTCCAGCTTGCCGAGGTATTCTTCGAGCTCACGTGCGGCGAACTCGGCCAGGAATTCCGGTCTGGCCGTCGGATTGAGCCGCATGATCGCATCCATGAGGTCGCGTTTCGTCATCATGATCGTAGAATCCTTTGCGCGTCGCCGTGAGACCCATTCTGTTGCGACGCTGCGCCCTTCTCGACGACTTTACTACATGAAACCGACGTACTATCGGTACACGCCGTCAGCGCGCTTGAAGCTGATTCGCGGCCACCCGTTCACCGCGAAGAACTCAAACACGCAGCCCCTGCGCAAGCGAAGGGCAGGCTTTGCGCATGCTCGTGTCTGCCCGCAGCCACAGGCCGGGCGTAGTCAATACATGCCCCTGCGCCCCGCGAGATTTGCGCGGCCCTGCTTTCAAGGCCAGACGCTCGTCGAAGGATGGAAAAAGCAAACCGAAACAAGTCCTGCAGATGTGCTTACAACGCCCATATTGACCGGGGGTGATTCACGCGGATAGGATCCCCTTGCCATGGCGATACGATTCCACTGTGCAGCCTGCAACCAGCCGATCGAGGTTGACGACGAATGGGCTTTGAGGACCGTCGCATGTCCCTACTGCCGTAAAACCGTCACTGCACCGGCCGAATCAACGCTTGGCAATCTCAGCGAGATCCCCGTCGCCAGTCCTCTGGACGACGTTCAAGCCTTTCCCGAATTGAGGCAACCGGCATATGTCGCCACGGAGACTGCCAAGCACAATTACTGGGCTATTGCGGCGCTGGTCCTCGCCGTGCTGGCTTTCCTCACGTTCCTCATTTCCAACGTGATTTCCGCCACGCACATGATGGATGTCCTCGAACCGGGGATGACCATGAAGGAACAAATCGATGCCATTCAGAAGTTTCAGGAGGAGAATCAGGGGAACTTGCCCGGGTGGCTCGCGGGTGCGGTCATCGCCGTCCTCTTATCTTGTGTCGCCTGGCCTGCGGCCGTCATCTGTGGCGTCGTCGGCGTGTTCCGCGAGCGGCAGAGAAGCCTGGCTGTGATCGCCTTGGTCATCTGCGGGGTGCAACTCGCGTTCGTTGTCTGCTCGGGACTGATGCAATTGGCCGCCTGATACGGGAACCTCGATCGCCCAACAAGGGGGCGGAACAGGAGGGAACGTCAGGCCGTCATCACTGGGGAGACTTGCTCTTCGGCGTCTGGCTGGCTTGCTGACGCGTGGGCCCGGTCTTGAGAGGCACCATGAGCGCCGTGCCGCACTCAGGACAACGTACCCTCTTGCCCCGTACGCTTTCCGGCACGCGCAGCATGGCTCGACATGTCAGCTTGGGGCATAGCAGTGTTATCGCCATTTCTTTGACCTGACCCGCTTGAGAACAAGTGAGGCCACTCTCTGCATTGGATCGACCTGCGGACACCGCGACTTGACTTGACCCGCTACGCGCCGGGGCCATGCCGCCAACCCGGGTCTTATCTGATGCGATTCGCGGCGCCCAGGCGGATGAGCAGGCCAACTTGGTGCCCCAATCGACCCATGGGCAAGTTATTGGACGTCCCGCTTGAAGCTCAACCAAGAGAGGATTTTGGAAGAAGGCGATCAGCGCGCGTGACAAGCACGCGGCGGAAACTCGCCTGCGCGAGGAGCGGTGGATCCATGCACAAAGCTACCCCACAGTGATCAAAGACGAACGACAATGAAGTGATTACGCGGACTCGCGGCGTCGGCCTGAGCGAGGCCGGATAAGGGGTTCCTTTCCTTCCACAACCGCCTCGGTGACGACCTTCTTTCCGGATCGACCACGCTCGGGCAACTCGTACATCGGTTCGAGCATGATCTCCTCCATGACCGCGCGAAGGCCGCGAGCTCCGGTTTCGCGCTCCAGCGCCTTCTCCGCAATCAACCGGAGTGCGCCCTCGGAAAACTGTAACTGGCAATCCTCGAACTCGAAGAACTTTTGGTACTGCTTGACCAGAGCGTTTTTCGGCTCAGTGAGAATACGGATCAGATCGTCCACGCCCAAGGGCGCAAGCGTCGTCCCGATGGGCAGACGGCCCACGAGTTCCGGAATCATGCCGTACCCGACCAGATCCTCGGGAGCAACCTGGGCGAGGATGTCGCCTTGCTCCTTGAGGTCGTCCCGCACTTCGCCTTCATTGTTGAAACCGATCGCGCTCTGGCCGATGCGTCGCTTGATAATGTCCGTCAGGCCGACGAACGTGCCACCGCAGATAAACAGGATGTTCGTCGTGTCAATCTGGATGTACTGCTGCTCGGGGTGTTTTCGACCGCCCTGCGGAGGGATGTTCGAGATCGTGCCCTCGAGCATTTTGAGCAACGACTGCTGGACACCCTCGCCGGAAACGTCGCGGGTGATGCTGACGTTGTGGGATGTCCGCCCGATCTTGTCGATCTCGTCGATGTAGATGATACCGCGCTGGGCCAGCTCGATGTCGTACTCGGCGTTCTGCAACAGCCGTAGGAGTATGTTCTCCACGTCCTCGCCCACATAACCGGCCTCAGTTAGCGTGGTTGCATCGCCGATAGCGAAGGGAACGTTCAGCAGCCGGGCAAGCGTCCGTGCGAAGAGGGTCTTCCCTGATCCCGTCGGCCCGATCAGCAGGATGTTCGACTTGTCCAGCTCGACGTCTTCCGAAGCCATACTGTCGTAATGCAGCAGGCGCTTGTAGTGGTTGTGAACGGCCACCGAGAGCGTCCGCTTGGCACTCTCCTGGCCGATAATATACTGATTGAGGAACTCGTGGATTTCCCTGGGGATCGGGATCTTCTCCACAATCGCCCGCGCGGCCGAGGCCTTGCGAACTTCCTGCTTGATGATGTTGTGGCACAACTCGACGCAGGACTTGCAGATGTAGACGTTCTTGGGCCCCTCGACCATAGGCCCGGCTTCTCGCTGGCTCTTGCCGCAGAAGCTGCATGTGCTCGTCCGGCGTCCACCTGTTCCACCGCCGTTTGATCTTGTGCCATCGCTACGCGATGTCGACATGGCTGATCACTCCAAAGACGGTTGACTGGGCCCCACAGCGCTGATCAAGGGGCGATGCACGACGCCGTTGCGTTCATATCGTCAGGGCAGCAGTACCTACTATAATCCATTATAGGTCTTAGGAGGAAGGGGCTGAAGGCTCGCTGGGCCGGTCTTTTCCCTGGCCGGCTGCGCGGGATTCGCCCTTCAACGCGGCGATGGCCTTGGCCCAAAGCGTTTCATACTCCTGAAT
>CP070718.1:436711-440865 GCA_020350565.1 Phycisphaerales bacterium | reverse complement strand
GTCCAGGCTCAGGCCGCTGAAAGCACGAACCACATGGCTGCCGCTCGCCTGTACGCTCAGTCTGCTCTGGAGATCGGCATGCACTGGCTCTGCGCCGACCCCTACTGGCGAGCCGATTTCCCTCATGATCAATGGCTGAACGAGGAGCCGATCGGCGAGGGCACCTACACCTGGAAGCTGGTGGATGAAATCAACGGCGACCTCACCTCGGACACTGCTGCTCCCGTTCGTCTTTATGGAAAAGGCGTCTGCGGTGAGGCCGTGCGAGTCTACAGCGTGCTCGTGCAGCCGGAAAGCGCAACCGCTCTTCCCGCCAACCTCATCGACAACGGCGATCTGGAAAGCGGCTTGACGCCGTGGATCGCCATGGGCGTCTGCGACCTGGAATGGGACAACAGCCAGGCCCACGCCGGCACGGCCTGTTTGTGGGTTAAGAATCGTGTTGACTACCTGGCGGGCCCACGCCAGGACATTACCGCCGAAGTTACGGACGGCGCCACCTACTCCGTGTCGATATGGGCCAAGACCAAGGATTCCTCCGAACAAGTTTGGGTGGGGCTTTGGGTCCGGACCGAATACGGTTGGCGCAGTTTCGACGCCGCCCTTGCAACGGTCGGTGGCACATGGACGGAGGTGGCCGGTACGTTCACGCCATCCTGGCCCGGGACGCTTCAGGAGGCCTACTTTAAGGTCGAGACCACGTGGAGTAACCAGGAGTTCAGGATCGACGACGCCGTCATGATCGAGAAGCAGAATGCAGACAGCGCCCCTTCGCTGAGATTCGTCCGAGGGAGCATGCGGCGCGAGGTGGGCCCCTGGTGACGGTTCATTTCCGGCGGACCTTGAGCTGACACGCAAGGACGAACTTGTCTCCTGCGTGTCCTCAATCCCTTGAATGGATTTCCACACACCCTGGAATCCGTGCCACGCCGCGGTAAAGCTCCCCCAGCCCGGCCGTGACAAAGCGCCGGCGTGGGCTCCGAGTCGGTTGTGAAGAGGTTCCGGAGCCTGGACGGTCCACGGCGACTTGTTCTCCTGTTGCAGCCAGCCCTGAAGCCTCTTGTTGCACATTTGAAGAGGGCTAGAATACGCTCCTTGGCGGAGTCGTTGCGCGGCGGATTCGGTCCAGTCGGCTGTCAAAGCCGCCGCGATCCGCTTCTTCGCGCCGCTAGCTCAATTGGATAGAGCATCGGTCTACGGAACCGAAGGTTTCAGGTTCGAATCCTGAGCGGCGTAGTTTGCAGGAGGGGCTTTTCGAGCGTCCGGCTGTCATGCCCGGCGGTTCTTCCCCGAACCGTTCCCCGCTCGCGAGTCAAGCTCCGTTGCCGCAACTATCGGTGGCAGCAACGGTTGTGAGAACTGCCCCGGCGGCGGTGCCATCCGGACGGGGCGGCGCTAAAATCCAAACACTATGACGATCACGACCACGATCAAGGCGACCACGCTGGGCGAGTTGAAGGCCTCCGGGTGGCAGCCCAAGAGCGTCAAGCAGGAGCTCCGCGACAACCTGCTGAAGAAGCTCACCACCGGCGAGCCGATCTTCCCCGGCATCGTCGGCTACGAGGACACCGTCATCCCTGAAACGGTGATCGGGCTCCTGGCCCAGCATGACCTGCTTTTCCTCGGCGAGAAGGGCCAGGCCAAGAGCCGGATGATGCGCGGGCTGGTCCATCTGCTTGATCCTTACGTTCCTTACGTGGACGGCAGCGAGCTTCACGATGATCCGCTGTGTCCGATCAGCCGATACGCCCGGCAGCGCATCGCGGAGGAGGGCGACGAGACGCCGATCGCCTGGTGGCCGCGCGAACAGCGCTACGCCGAGCGCCTTTCGCCTGGCACGAAATTCGCCGATCTCATCGGCGAGATCGACCCCGCAAAACTGGCTACCGGTACCAGCATGAGTGCTGAAGACGCCCTCCACTTCGGACTTATCCCGCGGATGAACCGCGGCATCTTTGCAATGAACGAGCTTCCCGAGCTGGATGAGCTCGTACAGGTGGGACTATTCAATATCCTGGAAGAACGCGACGTGCAGATCCGCGGGTATCCGATCCGCTTCGACCTCGATGTGCTGATCCTCTTCTCCGCCAACCCCGCCACCTACAACCGAAGCGGGAAGGTGATTCCCCAGCTCAAGGACCGAGTCGGGTCCATCATTCGCACACACTACCCCCGCGATCGTGAGACCGGCATCGCCATTATGGAGCAGGAAGCCGGCATCGAGTTCGGCGGTGATATCGCGGTCAAGGTACCCTTATTCATGAAGGAGATCTGCGAGCAGATCTCGATCGAAGCCCGCAAATCGGACTATATCGACGCACAGTCGGGCGTCAGCGCCCGCTTCTCGATCGCCAATTATCGCACGATGATCTCCAGCGCCCGCCGGCGGGCGGCGATTCTCGGCGAGCCGCACGCCGTGCCGCGCATCAGCGATCTGGGCCATTTGCTCGCTTCGTCGTTGGGCAAGCTCGAGCTGGACCTGATGAGCAGCCATCAGATGAGCGAGCAGCAGGTGCTCGAGGCCGTGCAGGTGGCGGCGATTAAAAAGGTCTTCGAGGAGTACACCGACCGCCACGGCTTCGACGAGATCAGCGAGATTTTCGGCAAGGGCGTGAAGATCGAAGTGGGCGATATGCTGCCGTCGTCAGCCTACGCCGAGCGGCTCAAGCGTGTGCCGCCCGCCTGGGAGAAGGCGTTCGAAATCAATCCCTCGCAGGACCCGGCCATGCGGGCGTCGTGCGTGGAATTCGTGCTCGCGGGCTTGCACGCTCACGAACGGGTCTCGCGATCCACACGCCACGGCAGGATCGTATACGAAATCCAATGAAGAATGTCGAATTCAGAATGTCGAATGGGAGAACCTTTCGGCAAGATTCCTCCTTCATTCGACATTCTGAATTCGCCATTCGCCATTCCTAACGGATGTTGCTCATGCCGCAGCGCGGTGACAGTCCAAGCCAAGGCGGGATTATTCAGACCTACCGCAAGTATGATCCCCAGCGCTTCCCCATGCCCGACGCGCAGGCGCCCGACCTGGTCTCGCCGGCCTTCGAGCACATGCTCTACTACGGCAGCTTGCGGGAGCTGACGGAAGAGGAATTGGCTGAGGCGATCGAGCTGGATCCAAGCCAGATCGCCGGGCTCGGGCCCAGTATTGAGTCCCTCCTGGCCATCCTCGAGGAGCGCAAGCGCCGCATCCTGGAAACCTACGAAACCGCGCACGTCCAGCGGCTCGCGGATCGAGGTTACCACGAGGCCGTCGATCGAACCACGGCGCCCAAACATCGGGGCAAAGCCTTTCACAAGGCCGTCCGCGACGAGCAGATCGTCGACTTCGAACGCCTGTGGTATCGCGAGGATCAACGCAGCGATTTCGCCCGCCGGCTCGTCCTCATCATGGACCGGCTCGGGGACAAGTATCAGATCGAGGAACTCTGCGCCAAATACACCTTCACCGGTAAGCGGGAGATGGATATCCCCCTGGCGCTTCAGATCAAGGAAGAGCTGGAGACCATCGACAGGCTGATCGAGCAGCTCAAGCAGGCTGCCAAGGACGCCAAGATCTACGTGATCAACACCGAAGCCCTGGCAAAGTTCGTGGATCAGGAACAGATCGACAATCTGCAGGGACTTCAGCAACAAGTGGCCGATCTGCTGCACAGGCTTGCGGAGCAACAGGGTCTGCGGCGCGACGACGGCCGGTTCAGCCTCACGCCCAAGGCGTACAAGCTGTTCCAGACCAAGTTGCTGGATCAGATCTTCTCCGACCTTCAGGCCGCCAAGAGCGGGCGGCATCACGTGGAGATATCCGGAGACGGTGCGGTCGAGATGCAGCGGACCAAGCCCTACGAGTTCGGCGATTCACTGGCCAATATGGACGTCGGCTCGAGCATGATCAATGCCATGGTGCGCGGCGGTCCGGGTCTGCCGATCCGCATGGGTCCTGAGGACATCGAGATCCACCTCACGCGCAACAATCCCAAGTGCGCAACCGTCGTCTGCATGGACATGAGCGGCTCGATGCGCTGGGGCCTCCAGTATGTGAACGTCAAGCGCATGGCTCTTGCGTTGCACGGCCTGATCCGCACCGATTATCCGGGCGACTTCCTGGACTTCATCGAAATCTATACGTTCGCCAAACGGCGGCACATCTC
>CP070718.1:435470-436611 GCA_020350565.1 Phycisphaerales bacterium | reverse complement strand
CTGGCGAGTCATTGGCCGATTATTGGACCTGAGGACCGATCGAAATGCAAACGATCCCTTGTCAAAGTGGCGTTTGGAGGGCCGTTGGATCAGATGCCCATTGTACAGAAAACCACATGGTGCGTGTCGTCCAAATCCGCCCCTCATGCGTCAAGCCTTGTGGAAACCGTTTCCCAGGTGTCTGATAGTGATCGACCGTTTGAGCATTCGAAGGAGCACACGCCATGATCAGAACCATCCTCTCCCTGGCAGCCGCAGCTTCCCTTCTCGCCATCGGCTGCCTGAAACGTACCGAAGGAATCGTGATCGCCCCCGACGGTTCCGCGAAGCTGATGGTACGCTTCGAGGGCGATCTTGAAGACCTCGAAAACGGTGACGCCATGCCGTCCAAAAAGACCGGCTGGCAAATCAGCGACAAGATCGCGAAGGAGGACGACGGCTCCAAGCACATCGACAGGAGCGGCGTGCTGCATCTTTCCGCCGGGGCCGAATGGCCGGCCTCATATGCCGAGCCGAGGACGGACGTGGAAGAAATCGCACTCGAATTCCCCACCACGCTGAGAATCGAAAAGCAGAACGACGGCACCTACTACCACTTCCGTCGCGTATACCGCGCCCGGCCCGCCGCACGCATCCGGTATCTCAATGAATCGATTCTCGAAGACAAACAGATTCAGGAGCTGGCCGGCAAGGACCCCGAGGAAATCACGAATGAGGAACGTGAGAAGCTGACCAAGGCCTTTATCGACTTTGAAGCGGAAAAGACCATCACCTTCATCGACCAGGCCGCCCGATCGTTGGAAGACGAGATCCCCCCACAGGTCTGGCTGCCGATCCGGCCGAACGTGAGGGCCATCTATCATTCCGAAGAGCTGCGGGCAAAGACCCTGGAGCTGATGTCGTTCTTGCACACGGACGAAATGGCAGACGCGGCGGCCAAGCTCGAGGAAGGCGTGTTGGCCGATGTCCTCGAAACGCTGAAGTCCACGCTTAGTAACAACGGCTTGCCTGGCAGCCTGATCGAGCGTTTTGTCAGAGCGTATGAGCTCGCACGCGAAGGCTACTCGATTACCGAAGACCTCACAGATGAGAAGTGGCGTGTTTGCGTCGATATGCCGGGGCGCATCGTCGCGCATAGCTG
>CP070718.1:430628-435370 GCA_020350565.1 Phycisphaerales bacterium | reverse complement strand
TTTTCTCAGCTTGATTGTGATCATCGCCGGCTTCTGGCTCATTCAGGGTCAGCTCTATGGTGCCATGCCCACGTTTATCGAGCGCGTGTTGGGCAAGGGTTACAAGCCTGAATGGCTGGCGAACATCAATCCTTTGACGGTGGTCATCTTAGTAATACCGATCACGCATCTGGTACGCCATTTTCGTCCCGAAAACGCGATCGGCATCGGTCTGTTCATTATTCCGTTCACCGCACTTGTGATCTCGCTGGGACCGCAACTGGAAGCGGTCACCGGTGGCTCCATGAGCCTCGGCCTGTTCGCCGTGCATCCATTGATCCTCCTCGTAATCAGCGGGATCGCGTTGCAGGGCCTGGCCGAGTGCTTCCTCTCGCCCAAGTTCCTGGAGTACGCCTCGAAGCAGGCCCCCAAAGGCGAAGTCGGCCTGTACCTCGGCTATCAACACCTGACTACCTTCCTTGCTTGGCTTGCCGGTTTCATCGCCGCTGGCCTTCTGTTGGACAAGTACTGCCCCGATCCCCGCAAGTTCGATCCGGAGACACGGCACGAATGGCGCCTGGCCACGGATCCGAAGTATGAATTCACGCTGGCGACCGAGCTGCGAGGCGAATTGGGCGATCACATCTCGGTCCCCAGGCCGATCGCGCAGGCCCTGAAGGACCGTGGTCTTGAGTTGCCCGAGAACGTTGGGCTCGCCGAGGCGGAACCGAAGAACGGCTGGAAGAGCGATCCCGAGCGCATCTGGAGGATTGAGGAGCAGTTGTTCACCATCGAAGAGCGCCGGACCGGGCCCCGGCCCTGGTGGAAGCGCTGGGGCTCTCCCGATGCGCTAGCGGTTACGCCGGACGGCCCGCGCTGGTCGGACGCGGCCGGGCAGGCTCCCCAGAGCTTCGCGCTGGACGGGGACGTCCACAAGTATCTCAAGGACGATGAGGCGCTCGATGCTGTGCTCCGAACGGCCTTTGAACAGCACGGTTTCGAGGTGCCAGGCACCGCAAGCGCGCGAAAAGATGAGCCCGGAGACGGGGAGAAGGAAGGGGAGGTTTGGAAGATCGTCATCAGGCACTACTCGATCGAGGAGTCCAAGCTCGAAACCGATGCCGACGCCAGATCCGAGGGTCGGTCGAAAGCCTTGCGGGATGTCCTGGTGTACGCCAATGAGCCGCGCTCACTTGAAGAAACGCCGCCGCTGCCGGAGGTCTACGCCAACGCACACCGCATCTGGTATGTGTTCACCGGGATCGGTTTCTCCGCCTTCTTTGGCCTGCTGATCTTCAAGCTTGTCACCAATCGCATCGACCGGGCGCGCGATGCCGCCGACGCCCGCGTGTAGCGGCGTGCCTCGGCGCTGACGAAGCCCCGGGCATCACGCGTGCCTCGGCGCTGACGAAGCCCCGGGCATCACGGTCGCTAGCGCTGGTATGTCCCGATCAACTCACCCTGGGCCAGCACGTGCCCTTGGATTCGCTTGAGCACGTCTTTCTTGCTGAGCCCCGCCGGCATCTCCAGTGATGCGTCCAATGCATACAGCTTGAAATGGTAATGGTGCACGCCGTGGCCCTTCGGCGGCGCGGGGCCGCGATATCCGACCGTGCCCCACGAGTTCTTTCCCTGAAAGGCCCCCTTGGGATCCGACAGCTCCGTCGTCGTCGCAATCCCCTCGGGCAGGCCGGTCAACTCGCCCGGCATTCCATAGATCACCCAATGCACCCACGGCTCAGGCGTCGGCGCGTCCGGATCGTCCATGATCAATGCCAACGCCTTGGTCCCGTTCGGCAGACCTGACCAGGTCAGCGCCGGCGACACGTCCTTACCGTCACCGGTGTGCTGGCGGGGCACCGCCTCACCCGGAGCAAATGCCTTGCTCTGAATCGTAAAGGTCATCGCTTCGACTCCTTCCGGGGCCTTCTCTGCTGCCGGCGTTGAGGGCATGCGGCAGCCGGCCAAGATAACGAGAGATGCGGAAACGGGAGCCGCAACCAGAATCCAAGATACGTGTGGACTGGCCATCCGCGCTTCCTCATACGATGTGATGCGTCAAACATCATAATCCCGAAACGCGCCCATCAGCAACCGGATTCACCAGCCACCTCACCCACGGACGCGTGGCCGTCCGGAGTCTGCCACAGCCATCCGGAAAGGACCCTCATGCCGTTCGCGGCACACCGACGGTCATTCTCACCGCCCGACGCTCAGCAGCGATGGCAGAGGGCTGATAGAACAAACCTCCGCCTGCCGGCTGCGGCACGAGCCGCTGTTTGACGGACAACGCCGGTGAGCGTATACTCGCTGCGACCGAATGGATATGTCCTTGCCTTTCCCAGGCCCCATCCTTGGCTTTGACATCTCCTTTTGGCCAGAGCGTTTGGCGGCAGGCAGCGCACGGGCAGGTGCACCGGTGCGTCGTCCTGTATAGTCTTCTCGAAACAGAAGGGAAATGTAATCCGGGCTGCGGGAACCGGTTACTTAGATGGTTCCCGAGAGCCTCCGACCGGAAACGCCGGCGGGCTCTCGTGCGTCGCGACCGGGCGCACGGTGGCGGGTGGCCGAAAGCGGAGGCTTGTGAACATGGCCAGGAGAAACAGAACCTCAGTACTTAAGCGTGAAAGGGAGAAAAAAAAGCGCCAACGGGAGATGCGGAAGGCGGAGAAAGCCGCGCTCAAACGGCAACGCCGAGAGCAGCACATAACCTCCGAACCCGAGGTGGTCTCCCTCGATGACCTTCACGACCAGGAAGTCAAAGCAGGGCAGACAAATGAAGAGCAAGAAAGCTCCTCGCCCTGAATCTGAACGAGCCCTACATGGGGTGGATAGCGATCCATGTGCCGGTTCAACATGCGGGCTGGGCCGCACGTCAGAATCGGATGATTACAGGAGTTGATGATGAAGAAACTGTATGTAGGGAACCTGTCGTTTGACACAACGGAACAGCAACTGGAAGCGGCCTTCGCCGCCCATGGGTCAGTTCAGAGTGTGTCCATCATTGTGGATCGCCAGACCGGCCGCTCCCGAGGATTCGGCTTTATCGAAATGGACAACGAGCAGGAAGCCGAGTCGGCGATAAGCGCTCTCAACGGAACGGAGCTCAATGGTCGCACCCTGACCGTGAACGAGGCCCGCGAGCGAAAGGGGCGGCCTGGCGGCGGCGGGCGCGGACGACGCTGGTAACTCTGCGCGGCAAAAAAATGGATTCCGTTACGACTCCGGGCATCCGCTCAGGAACGCGACGGATGCCAGGAAGTGGTCATTATCGTCGATAGGGAAGTCGCGAAACGCAGTTTAAGAACGGGAAGTGTTTCTATGCTGAGTGTGACTGATGCCGCGACCGAGTACTTGGCTGGACTGTTGTCTGATGCGGAAGCGCCGGACGATATGGCCGTTCGATTCGTCTACGAAGCCAAAGGCTTCCAGATGCGGACGGACGGCGAGCAGCCGGGCGACACGACCTTTGCCCACGAGGGTCGGACCGTCCTTGTCATGGAGGAGCAAGTCGCTGATCTGCTTGCAGACCGGACGCTGGACGTCCACGACGCCGGCGCCGGGCCACGTTTGGTGCTGCGCTGACACAGCTCGGACCAGCGGGCTGGCTGGGGTTTCGAGGCGGCCGGAATATCGGTTGCCGGAGCCTCAGATGCGTTCTCCGGAAGGTCGTCGGGCGCTGCCGGGGAGGCGGGACTCAAGGTGATACGTACGCCTTGGCTTTGATCCCCACGGAGACATAACCGCCTTGCGGTGTTCCCGGCAGAGCATGACTGGCGGGGCCTCCTCCTGGTGCGCGCATGGGTATGACCGCGCCGGGCGCTTGGCTGCGCCGCGTAATGCGGCCGAACCTCAGGCGCAGCAACCAGCCCAGCGTGCGGCGAACCGTCAGGCCGACGCCCCACATGCCGGTGAGCTGCATGACCGCGTCGGCCAGGTAGAGCTTGCTCTTGGGCCGGACCAGAGCGTATAGGAAACGCAACGGGTTGTAGAAGTACATGTACGCCGCCAGGACGTTGAGTTGCTTCCGCCAGGGCTTCTCGTGCCGCGACGCCACCACATGATTGCCGTCGAACATGCGCGGCTCCACCTGCCGCCCGCCCACGGTCTCGTACACCATCCCTGATGTGAAGCACTCTTCGTACAGCTTGGATCCGGTTGCCGGTGTGATCATGAGGACTTGGAGGCTGATGGCTCTGGCCTTCCGCAGAAGCCTGACCTGGTTGAGCAGCCCATAGTCCCCTTTCCTGGTGTACAGAGGTTGAGTGTCATGATGCATCATCATAGGCATCGGGGCAATGTGGTGCTTATGCAGCAGGTCGAAGGCCTCCCGCGTCTTGTCCACGCTCTGCCCCTTCTTGATCAGTGTCGCGGTCATGTCTTCCACGCCTAGCCACAGCGCGCGAATACCCGCGTTACTCACGTCGCGCATGTAATCCTTGAACTGGAGCGTGTCGTGGACGGTGACTTCCGTGCCCCAGCGCACTCTGCGACGAAGCCTTGCTCCCCCGATTTCCGCCCGGGCCAGCGTCTCGACGATCTCCAGAGCCCGCTCCTTCTGGCTGAAGAAGTTGTCGTCCGTCCCAAAGAAGTATCGGATGCCGTATTCCTGGTATAGTCGCCCCATCTCGTCGGCGATGCGCTCTCCGCTCTTGAAGCGGTGCTTCCGCTGGTTGTACGCCGGGACGGGGCAGTAGGGGCAGGCGAACTTGCAGCCGATGGTCAGGACCAGCGATCCAACGGGGCTGTAGCGGCCAATCTTG
>CP070718.1:417752-430528 GCA_020350565.1 Phycisphaerales bacterium | reverse complement strand
GGAGAGGGCCACGGATGAGCCGAACTTGTCGCCGGCACGGGATCCGGACAGCATGGCGATCTCCACCCATTCGTCTTGATCATAGCGAAACACGTAAACGGCGCCGGCATCTCTGGCTGCCATATCGGAACTGGGAGCACCGACGGCGATCAGATAACCCGCGACGCTGACCGCATCACCGAAACGAAAGACGCCGTCGCAATCGGAAGGTCCGATCCAAGCCTTCTGCAGCCACTCGCCCTGAACGTATCGATAGACGTAAGCCGCGCCCAAGATGCTCTCACCATCGCACGGGGAGATGTCCTTCGGGGCGCCTACGACGGCCACGTCGTGGTGGATCGCGATGGACTGCCCGAAGTGAGCTGTGTTGTACCATGGGTGGAATGAGTCCGGCAGCGAGCAGCCTTTCGACCAGGAGCCGTCCGTGCTCCTGCTGTACACATTGGCATAGCCGTTGAAGAACCAATGTGCGTCATGGGGCGCACCGACCATCGCCGTGTTGCCGTCGATCGCGACGCTCTGGCCGTAGCCGTCATTCCAATCGAAGGTGTAGTAGCGTGTGGCCTCCCAATCCCATTTAGGGCTATCGACCCAATCCCAATCGGTACCATCGAAGTGGTACATGCAGGCCGCTCCACCATACCCGGTCTTGGGACTATAGCATGCACCCACGACGGCCAAGGGGCCGGCGATCCCGACGGAGCATCCGAAACCCAGGCCGGGATCCAGTTCAGGCGGTGGGCTGATCGTCGTGTCATGAGTCCAGCGAGCGGTGGCCCTATCGTAATCGTAAATGTACGCCTTCCGTATGCCGGCAGCTCCGACGATGGCCCGCATGCCGTGGACATCGACGGCCCCGAAGCCCGCGTTCGCTGCGGCGTCGGGTGCCACAAGCTGCTGGCTCTCGGTGAGGACGCACTGGGCCGCGGCGTGGGGCGTAGCCAAAAGCCACGAACAACTTGCTGAGGCCACGATCGCAAACAGTAACGGGCGGGTCTTGATGCGCATCATGACGGAACCTCCCCGAAGGCGTTCGCAGGAACCGCGATGTGAATACGAACCTAGGCTCATGATAACTCTATCGCATTGGCAGATTCAAGGTACGGGCGTGGAGAAGTGCCGGCCGAGCAGGCTCAAGAAGGTGGTCCGACCGCGAAGGGGTATCAGGCAGGTCGTATTATGAAACGTCGCTCGCAAACGTGGTGCGCCGCTTCATCTCAAGCGCGCAAACCACCACTGGACGAGGCTGACCGCGACCAGGGTGATCAGGGCCGCGATACCACCGAAGCGGAGGCGCTCGGGCAGGTTAATGGGTATGTCGCTGGCCTCGCAGGAGACGATCTGCAGCTTGGTTTGCAGGACGCGGTCCGTTCTCAAGGATTTGAGATTCTGCAGGATCTGCTCGCCGTCTTTGAAGTCTTTCTCAGCCAGTTCCTTGAGGTCGGTGGCGAACTCGCTCTGAAGAACGGTTTTGAGGAACTGTTCCGTCAGGTCGCTGGAGAGGTTGAGCTCATCCTGCAGGTTGACGATCTCTTCGATCATCCGGGCGGCGTCGTTGCGCGTTTTCTCCATGGCGAGCTCCGCCTCGGCAAGACGTTGCGTGTATTCCTCCTGTGCCTTGTTACGTGCCTCGGCCTCCAGACGTTCTTCGATTTCGGACAGAGTAGCCTGAGTGCGCCGCCGCAGACCTCGTGCGCTGCGCAGGGCCGCATCGACGCGGAAGTTGTTCGCCGGCTTGACCATGCAGGCCGCGAACTCGAGCCGATGATGCAGCAATTCCGGCGACCGAAAGCCGCGCACCAGTTTGGAATAGAACACGTGGTGCCGCGCGTTGTCACTCAGCCCTTCGTTAATTGCCTGTGTATGGGTCCGCATGGAAGCCAGAAGCTGGGAGGATTTGAAGAAGAAGTCGCCGACGAGCGTCCGCAGGCGGCCCAGCGCGTCCAGGATCTCTTTGCTATAAGGATCGCAATCCACCGTTTGGATGGCCGTGAATTCCTGGTTCCAGGTTTCCGCAAAGTGATCGAGTGCTTGTGCGTACTCTTCCACCGTTGCGGTGAATCCGGCGACGAACTGGGGCTGTTCGTCCTCGCCGGTAGGCTGGGTGGAAGCGCGCAGCGCCTGAACCTCGTGACGCAGGCTGTCCAGCTTCGCGGCCGATTCCTGCCATGTGGTCAGCATCTGAAACTTGAGCTGCGCGAGCTGAACCTTCAGCTCCTCGAGGTCTTGAATCAGTGCCGGATCGCGCTGAATGGCTTTCTGCCGTTCCTCGGCGGAGACGATGCCATGAGTGGGCTCCGGAACGTTCTGAAGCTCCCTGAGTTGGTCACCTCGAGCCGCGAGCTGCCGCCGCAGGTCAGCGAAGTCGGCACGCAGTCCACGCCACCGCGCCAAGGCGGCATTCCGGTCGGTGCGGGGATCGTCCGCGGGCATCTGCTGGATCGCGCTCTCGACTTCCTGCTCCGCCTCGGCCAATCGCTTCCGCAACTGGGCGACATATTCCAAGAGTAGCTCTTCAGCGAGGTCCGGGGTCTGTTGGAGCTGGGCCAGTTCCGACTGGACGTGCCGGATGAATCCCTGCGCGACGGCCTCCACGCGGGCGAGACCGCGCGCCCGTCTCGACGCGATGATGGACAGCTCCAGCGTGTCCTCTCCGAGTGATTGGACGCCCCAGGCCCATGCCGGCAGAGCGGATTCCCCAAGCTCCCGGCGTTGATCCACCACGTAGGCGAGAAGCGACCGCCGGTATTCCTCGAGCGGGTTGTGCTCGTTAATCCCCGAGACCTTGATGGCGGCCGTGCAGCGGTACTCCAGCCCGCCGGCCACCACCAGGACGGAGCCGACAAGAAGCGCGGTCACGGCCGAGAGCGCGAGACTGAAGCCGTGGCGTCCCTTCCCCCTACCCTTCTTCTGGTCCTGGAAACGGTTGGTCGCGGACTGCAGGTCGACGAGCGGATCGCCGTCTGGGGCCGGCGTCGGCCCTTGCGAAGACCGCTGATGCCGAGCGGATCGAGGACGCGCAGGCGATGTGGTCGGTTCGTCTCCAGGCTTCAAGACCCGCCCTCTCGGAGTATGGCGTCTATTTCCATTCGATCATCATCGCTGAGGGCCCAGCCGATACCGCCTGCGTTCTCCGTAAGCTGGGAGGGCCGCTTGGCCCCGAGGATCGCGCAGGTCACGCCGGGATGGTTGGCCGCCCAGTTGACCGCAAGCTGGCTCATCGTCTTCCCGAGCCTCTGAGCGATTGTACGCAGCCGCTCCACTGTTCTCAGGTTCTGGCGAAATCGGTCACCGAGAAACTCGGGGTCTTTTGCCCGGATGTCTTCGAAGGACGAGCTTTCGCTGAATTTGCCGGTCAGCAATCCTTTGCAGAGCGGGCCGTACGCGATGACGGCGATGTCACGCTCCTGGCAATAGGGGATCAAGTCCTCGGCGGACCGGCGTTGCAGCATGGACAGGGGGGGCTGAAGGCAATGGATCGGCCCGTATTCACTCGCGGTCGCAATCTGCTCGTAACTGAAGTTCGACAGGCCGATCGCACGGATTTTCCCTTGTTTCTGGAGCGTGGTCAGGGCCTGCATGGTCTCTCGAATCGGCGTCTCCGGGTCCGGCCAGTGACACTGGTACAAATCAATTCTGTCCGTTCGGAGGCGTCTCAGGCTGCCCTCGCATTCGGAGAGGATGCTGTCAAAGCTCAGGCACCGCGGCGGCAACTGCCCCTCTCTGTTTGGCGGCAGAAGTCCGCACTTGGTGGCCAGAACCACCGATTCCCTGCGTCCGCGGACGGCCTTGCCCAGTAGCTCCTCGCTATGCCCGAGGCCGTAGATCGGGGCCGAGTCAAACAAGTTCAATCCGAGATCGATCGCCTGCTGGATGGTGGCGATGGATTCATTGTCGTCGACATGGCCCCAGGTGGGCACGTGTCCGCCCATCGCCCAGGTGCCCAGTCCGAGGGGCGAGACTTCAAGTCCAGTTTTGCCGAGAGGTCTTCGTTTCACCTTCATCGAGTCCCTTTGGTTCGGGGGAAAGCGCGGTGCACGGCCCTGCGGGCCGACTAGGGTGTCTCCAGCATGTTACGAAGCCCGCGACGGGTCCACAAGCAATGGGCTGGCTCTCGTCTTCTCACGAGGCCGCCAGCCGAGGCTTTTGGCCTTCCTGGGTCGCACCGTCGGTACGTCTACGGAAAGGAAAGTCTGGGAGGGCTCTGCCCGGGAGCCGCATGGGTGCCGGATGTCCACCCGGGGCCCCATGGGTGGTTCGGGGGATTTTCGGGCCCTTGATTGGGCGGTTATCAGGTACGCCAGGCGTTGGCCAGGGGTGATTTTTGCGTTTGACAATGCGACGCGAGGGCGTATACTCGCCACGCTCTTGGCCGTGCGTTGTAACGTCGGGCGGGTGCGAAAAAATGTTGGTGCGCGCCGATTCTGCGAAAATCCTGCAGGATCGGGCCCTCGGGTGACCTCATCCACGTCGGCCTTGCATGGTGAGTCGTCGCGGAGGCCGCGATGAGCTGTGTGTTCTACGGTGAGCGCGGTTCCGCAATTCGCTGCTGTAGCTCAGTTGGTAGAGCACATCCTTGGTAAGGATGAGGTCATGGGTTCGAGTCCCATCAGCAGCTTCTGAGGATTGGCCGCTCCGTCGAAGCCGGATGCGCGCGGTGGACCGAATGGCGTCATGGCCGGAACCCGGCAGACTGCTCGCGGGCGGGTTGGACAGGTGGGCGAACGTGCCCGAGTGAACTGGTTTCGGGAGACTCTGTTCCACGGCTGACACGTTCGTTACGAACGTCAAATTTCGAGTGGAGGAACGCGTCGGATGGCTAAGGAAACGTTTGAGCGAACGAAGCCCCACGTGAACGTGGGGACGATCGGTCACGTCGATCATGGGAAAACGACACTGACGGCGGCGATCTGCCTTTCCCAGGCGCTAAAGGGATTGAGTAAGCCCAAGACCTACGATGAGGTGGCGAAGGCATCGGAGTCCCAAGGGCGTCGGGATGCCACCAAGATTCTTACAATCGCCACGTCGCACGTGGAGTACGAGACGGAAACGCGACACTACGCCCACATCGACTGTCCCGGGCACGCCGACTACGTCAAGAACATGATCACAGGCGCAGCCCAGATGGACGGGGCGATCCTCGTGGTGTCCGCCGCGGACGGTCCGATGCCCCAGACGCGAGAGCATATTCTGTTGGCGCGCCAAGTGAACGTGCCGTACATCGTCGTGTTCCTCAATAAGGTGGATCTGGTGGACGACCCGGAGTTGCTCGATCTGGTGGAAATGGAGGTTCGCGAGCTGTTGAGCAAGTACGAGTTCCCGGGCGACGACGTCCCGGTCATTCGGGGCGATTCATTGCTGGCGACCAAGAAGCCTGACGATCCCGAGGTCACCAAGTGCGTTGTGGAGCTCCTTGCGGCGCTGGATGCGAACATTCCGCTGCCCGAGCGTGACATTGACAAGCCGTTCCTGATGTCCATCGAGGATATTTTCAGCATCAAGGGACGTGGTACGGTGGCCACCGGGCGTATCGATCGCGGCGTGGTCAAGGTTGGCGATCAGGTGGAAATCGTCGGGTTGCGTGACACGCAGACCACGACGGTCACCGGCGTCGAGATGTTTAACAAGCTGTTGGAGAGGGGGGAGGCCGGCGACAACGTCGGTTGCCTGCTGCGTGGAATCGACAAGCGTGAGGTGCAGCGAGGCCAGGTGCTCGCCGCCCCCAAAACGATCACCCCGCACACCAAGTTCGAGGGCGAGGTCTACGTCCTGACTCAGGAAGAGGGTGGTCGGCACACGCCGTTTTTCAGCGGTTACAGGCCGCAGTTCTACTTCCGTACGACTGACGTTACGGGTGGCTTGACGCTGAAAGGCGCTGAGATGTGTATGCCCGGTGATAACGTGAGCCTCGAGGTCGAGCTGGGCAAAGCGGTGGCCATGGAGCAAGGGCTCCGGTTCGCCGTTCGAGAGGGTGGTCGAACGGTTGGCTCGGGTGTCGTGGCCAAGGTTCTCGAGTAGTTGGTAGATTTCCGGCTCACCCCCCCGTACGTAGTCTCAGACGCACGGTGGCACCGAAGCGGCAGACAGGGCGGGTGGCCGAAGTGACGCGAAGACTAAACGGTTATGGCAAAAGCGGCGAAACGAGAATACGTCTGGTTGCAGTGTAAAGACTGCGGGGATCTAAACTATCGCGTCAGCGTCAACGTGATGGGCGGAGTCCCTAAGCTCGAACTGAAGAAATACTGTAAGCGTTCCAGAAAGCGAACGGTTCATAAGATTAAGCGGAAGTAGCTGCTGGCCCGCCCCGTTGGGGCGGGCTCTCGTTTCGCGGCGTATCGATCAAGCGGGACTGTGAGACGAGTTTCCCTGGCTGACGCCGCGACGTTCGTCGGGTAGGCACCGAGGAGCGTAGCTCAATTGGCAGAGCACCGGTTTCCAAAACCGGCGGTTGGGGGTTCAAGTCCCTCCGCTCCTGTTGAGATGCGGTAAGGCACCGGGTCGTACATTGGGAGACGTGGGGTCTGGTTCGGGCCATGGCCTGAATCACCGCATCGGGTTTGCGGTCATTGCGGCGATACGAGTGACGAGGAGAAGACGATGGGATCGACCTCAGGGTCGAGTGCTGCCGAGCGCCCCATAGGCCCTGTGGGCCACGGGGCCTTGGAGAAATACAAACCGGATCAGGGTAAGTGGACCCGGTTGGGTACGCTCGCCGGCGCCTTGACGCTCGTTTTCTGGGGCAGCATGTTCCTGCGGGACCACCTCTCCGTATTCGAGGGCGAGGGAGTCGGCGCGCTGTTGGTCACCGAGGGCGTCCCGATCCTTGTCATTGTGCTGTTAGGCCTTCTGGCCTACTGGGTGGTGTACGTGAGCCGCAAGAGCAGCGATTTCATGATCGCCACCGAAGGCGAAATGAAGAAGGTGAACTGGACGAGCAAACGTGAGCTCATCGGTTCCACGAAGGTCGTGATCATGTTTACGGTCCTGCTCGCGATTGTACTGTTTGTTGCGGACTTCGTTTTCCAGCAGGTTTTCCGTTTCGTTGGGGTGCTTAAGGTTGCTGAATGAGTGACGCGGACACGACAACCAGCGAGACTCCCCTCAGTCAGCCGGGTATGAAGTGGTACGTTCTTCGCGTCGCGTCGAACAAAGAGGAGCAGGTGCGCGAAACGCTGACCCGGAAAGTCAAGATTGAGGCTCTGGAGGGTCGCGTCGGGAGGATTCTGGTTCCGACGATCAAAGAGAAGCGAATGAAGGCGGGGGTCTTGAAGGTCGTCGAGCGAAAGCTCTACCCTGGCTACGTCTTCGTCGAAATGGCGTGCGAGGAGGACGGCTCCGTTGCGGAGAACGTGTGGTTTATGGTCAAGGAGACGACGGGGGTCGGCGATTTCATCGGCGCCGACGGCAAGCCGACCTCCATGCCGGACCACGACGTGAAACAAATGCTCGAGGCCTGCGAGAAGTCCGAGGAGCAGCCCGGGCTTTCCGGTTTGAGTATTCGTAAGGGCGACCAGGTCAAGATCATGGACGGTGCCTTCGAAAGCTACGAGGGTGAGGTCGATTCGGTGGATGAGCGTCGTGGGATGGTGTCCGTGATCGTTTCGATCTTTGGCCGCTCCACGCCGGTCGAAGTGGGTTACTGGCAGATCGAGAGGATCGACTAGCGAAATCGCCAGTGCGGAGCCGGCGACAGAGAGAGCCGGACTTCGGGCCGGCGGCAGGGGATAGTATCAGGTGGCCAAGAAGAGGGAAGTATCAGCAACGATCAAGCTTCAGGCACCCGGGGGGCAGGCGACACCGGCCCCTCCGGTCGGGCCGGCGCTGGGGCAGCATGGCGTCAACATCGGGCAGTTCGTTCAACAGTTCAACGCCTCCACGGCGGACCTGAATGGCATGCCCGTGACCGTTGTGATCACGGTCTATTCGGATCGGTCGTTCACCTATGAGGTGAAGAGCCCGCCGGCCGCCGTGCTGCTTCGAGAAGCGGCGAAGGTTGAGAAGGGCAGCGGTGTGCCCAACCGGGAGAAGGTGGGGACAATCACGAAGGACCAGCTTCGTGAGATCGCGGAGAAGAAGTTGCCTGATCTGAACGCATACGACGTCGAAGGGGCCGAGCGAATCGTGGCTGGTACTGCTCGCTCTATGGGCGTTGACATCATTGATTAGACGCGTGACGGCGTCGGCGGAGAAGGTCTGATGGCTCACCGGAGCGTTCTCTATCGAAAGCAGTTGGAGACCGGCGGCACTCGCGGCGATCGCGTTTCGATCGACGAAGGGATCACCCTGGTCAAGAAGTGGGCGTCCATGAAGGCGGATCGCTCATACAAGAACGGCAAGAAGCGAAAGAGCACGGATCAGACCGTTGAAATCGTTCTGCACCTGGGCATCGATCCCAAGCATGCCGACCAGATGCTCCGCGGGGCGATCTCGCTTCCCAAGGGTCTCGGCAAGGATCGCATGGTCGTGGCGTTTGTCCCGGATAATATGGTCGACGCCGCCAAGACGGCGGGCGCCAAGGAAGCCGGTGGCGACGAGCTTGTTGAAAAGGTTCAAAAGGGCTGGACGGATTTCGACGTTGCGGTCGCCCATCCTTCGATGATGGGCAAGGTTGGCAAGCTGGGTCGCATCCTGGGGCCGCAGGGCAAGATGCCGACGCCCAAGGCGGGCACCGTAACGCCAGAGATTGAAACGGCGATCAAGGAATTCGCCGCCGGACGGCTCGAGTTCCGCAACGACGACGGGGGCAACATCCACCTTCCTGTCGGGAAGGCGAATTTCGCCGAGGCGGATTTAAAGGAAAACATTGAGGCGGTTATCGAGCATATGGTGCGGATCAGGCCGGCCGCCGCCAAGGGACAATACATCAGAAAGGCCTGCCTTTGTGCAACAAGGACGCCTGCGGTTGAGCTTGACGTCGCGTGATGCCGCCCGCTTGAGTATGGGCGATGTTCGGAGCGACAGCCCTATCGAAGGAAGTGCTTTCGGCCTTAAAGAGTCAATGAGCTTATCCGATGAGTAAACCCGTCAAGAACATTATTGCTGAGGAGTTGGCTCGGCGCTATGCCGATTGTGAGAGCGCGTGTCTGGTCGATTTGGCGGGCATGGACGTGGCCGCGATGCAAAGCGTTCGCACGAAGCTTCGCGAAAAGAGCGCCGAGATGCACGTGGTGAAGAACAGCCTGGCGCGCAGGGCTTTCAAGGGAACAGCGCTCGAGCCGTTGACTCCGGCGCTGCAGGGACCTTGCGCGCTGGTGACGTCGTCGGAGTCGCTTATCGAGGTGGCGAAGGCCTTGGTCCAGATGGCCGAGGAGTTCTCCGCGTTGAAGCTCAAAGAGAGCATCCTGGATGGCGAGCCGACCTTATACACCGTCGTGCAGGTTTCGAAGATGCGGACTAAGAGCGAAATGGCCGGCGAGGTGCTGATGCTGATTACTTCGCCTGCCCGCGCCGTTGCCGGTTGTATCAGTTCGCCGCAGGCGAAGATTGCCGGCTGCCTGAAGGCCGTGATCGACAAGGCCGCGTAGACTCTGATAACTGATCCCGGCGCGCCGGGAGTGAAAGCCGACAGTTAATCTCGCTTGGTCCGACTGGTCCGCTGCCGGCGGATGAAATGACCTGCACCGGGCGGGTCGCCTATCGGACGGCGAATGGATCCAGATTCGGGAGTGTGAGGAAATGGCAGAGGCCCCGACCAAGGAGTTCAGTGCGGAAACAAAGGATCTTGCGGAGAAGCTCGTGAGTCTCTCCGTCAAGCAGGCTCAGGAATTGGTGGACTGTCTGAAGGAGGTGCACGGTATCGAGCCGGCCGGCGGTGGCGCCGTGGTGATGGCGGGTGCAGCCCCGGGTGCGGCCGGTGCCCAGGAAGCCGGAGAGGAGGAGAAAACCTCTTTCGATGTCGAGCTGGTCAGCTTTGGCGACAAGAAGATCCAGGTGATTAAGGCAATTCGCTCGATCACCAGTCTTGGCCTGAAGGAGGCGAAGGAACTGGTCGAGGGCGCGCCGAAAATCGTCAAGGAGGGCGTGGACAAGGAGGAGGCCGAGAAGGTCAAGAAGGAGATCGAGGAGGCCGGCGGCGCCGTTACGATCAAGTAGCACTGAACGTAATGCCCTTAGCCCTTGAAGAACCGATAATTGCGTTATATGAATAAGGTTACCAGCCCCGGCGCCCTATGGGGCAGGGCGTCGGCGCGTCCCAGATTGCATTCCCGTCGCGTGGGCGAGATCGACCGGATCGGGTGGGACGTCCGGTCCCCCAGAGGGCCTACGCGAATCGGTTTGTCCCTTCTTTTTCAGCAGTTAACGCACATGCACGGGCTTGGCGTCCTCTCCGGGCACCAGGCATCGTTGGCATTGCACGGAAATCTCTAAACTGAGGGGCTATCTTCCATGTATGCCACGAGGCCGATTCGTAACTACGCCAAGGTGGGCGATGCGCTTCCGGTCCCAGACCTGATCGGCATCCAAACAACCTCCTACGCGCGTTTCCTTCAGGCGGATACGCCGCCGGATGAACGCGAGGACCGTGGGTTGGAAGCGCTGCTGCGCGAGATGTTCCCCATCGAGAGCTACGATGGGACGCTTACGTTGCACTACCTCAACTACGAGCTCGGCAAGCCGCGCTACACGCCGGACGAGTGTCGTGAGCTTCGGCTCACGTTCGGCATGCCGTTCCGTGTCCGCTTGCGCCTGACGCGCAAGGACAAGGATGAGATTCAAGAAGACCTCATCTATGTCGGCGAGCTGCCGGTCATGATCGGGGGTGGTGAATTCATCATCAACGGCGCGGAGCGAGTCATCGTCTCTCAGCTTCATCGGTCGCCGGGAGTGGACTTCGTCAAGGACCAGGTGGAGGGCGACCGAGCGCTGCACTCCTGCCGCATTATTCCGGAACGCGGAAGCTGGATCGAGATCGAGGTGACCAAGAAAGACCTTCTGATGATGCGTATCGACCAGTCCAGCCGGATTCCCGCTACGATCTTCCTGCGGGCTATGTCGGAGCAGTACTCTTTGGACGAGGCCGTCATCGAGGAGTTCTATTCGACGAAGACCGTGCGCAGTTCTTCTCTGAAGCCGGAGATGTACGCCGCGGCGACGATCGCCGACGAGGAGACGGGCGATGTTCTTGTGCGAGCCGGGTGTCAGTTCGGTGACGCTGTGGATCGGATTCGTGAGTCATCCAACAAGACGGTCTCGGTCATCAGCAACGTCTACGATCCTCTGTTACTCAATACGCTTGCGGAGGACAGCAGTTGCACGCATGAGGAGGCCTTGCTGAAGATCTACGCTCGCTTGCGCCCCGGCAACCCGCCCCAGTTGGAGAAGGCTAAGAAGCTCTTCTCGGAGAAATTCTTCGACGAGAACCGGTATCGCCTGGGTAAGGTGGGCCGCTTCCGCCTCAACCGGAAGTTCGATGTTCCGGAAGAGGAGGGTTCCATGACCCTCACCGTTGAGGACATGGTCAACTGCCTGCGGTACCTCTTGAAGCTGCGGAGCGGCGAATCAGCCTTTGCCGTGGACGATATTGACCATCTGGGCAATCGCCGTCTGCGCACGCTGGACGAGTTGTGTGCTGACGAGCTTCGTAAGGGCTTCCTCAAGCTTCGCCGCACGGTGCAGGAGCGCATGAGCATGCGCGATCCGGACCAGATCGGCCGAATCGCTGAGCTCATCAACAGCAAGTCGATCAGTTCGAGCATCGAGTTCTTCTTCGGTCGTGGTGAGCTTTCGCAAGTCGTCGACCAGACGAATCCACTTTCGCAATTGACGCACGAGCGTCGTTTGTCGGCCCTGGGCCCCGGGGGACTGAACCGAAAGCGTGCGGGCTTCGAGGTGCGCGACGTGCATATCAGCCACTACGGTCGCATCTGCCCGATCGAGACGCCGGAAGGCACCAACATCGGCCTGATCGCTTCATTGAGTATCTACAGCATGGTGGACGATTACGGCTTCCTTGTTACGCCTTATCGGAAGGTCGGTAAGACCGGAAAGATCAGCGATCACGTCTACATGCGGGCTGATGAGGAGATGCGTGAAATCCTGGCACCGCCGGAAGCAGTGATCCCGGATAAGGATTTGCTCAGCGAGGGACAGGTCATTGCGCGCGCTCACGGCGAGCTGTACCAAGTGGATAGTGGTGACGTGACCTATGTTGACATTTCACCGAAGCAGACCGTGGGTGTGTCGGCCTCGCTGATCCCGTTTCTCGAGCACGACGACGCCAACCGGGCGTTGATGGGCTCCAATATGCAACGTCAGGCGGTGCCGCTCCTAAAGGTTGAGCCGCCGCTGGTTGCCACCGGCATGGAGCAGGCGGTTGCGAAGAATAGCGGCATGGTCCTGCGTGGCAATACAAGCGGGAAGGTAACCTACGTCGACGCAAAGCGTATCGTGATCGACGATACCGACGAGTACATCCTCCGCAAGTTCCACGGTCTGAACGAGCGGACGTGCTTGAACCAAAGGCCGCTGGTACGCCCGGGCCAGCGGGTGAAGAAGGGCGAGATCATCGCCGACGGGCCGGCCACCGAGAACGGAGAACTGTCGTTGGGCAAGAACGTGCTGGTCGGCTTCATGACCTTCGACGGGCACAACTTCGAGGACGCGATCATCCTCAGCGATCGTCTGGTCAGGGACGACACCTTCACCAGCACGCATCTGGACGAATACGAGGTCGAGGTCCGTGAAACGCGTCTGGGCCGTGAGGAATTCACCAATGACATCCCAAACGTCTCGGAGAAGGCGTTGGCCAATCTCGGCGAAGACGGCGTGGTCCGCGT
>CP070718.1:414602-417652 GCA_020350565.1 Phycisphaerales bacterium | reverse complement strand
GTACGAACGCGGGAACAGGTCGGTCCAGTCGGACGCCTCCGGGATCTCCAGAAGACCGCAGTTGTTCGATTCGAGCGCCCGCAGCCACTTCATCGTGCGGTGCAGCTTGTCGAAATGGGTCCTGGCGAACGCCTCATCGCCGGTGACGCGCACGTAGTTCCACGCGGCGATGATCACCCACATGGCACTATCGATCCCGGCGATGTTGCCGATGCCGGCGTACTCCGGCTTACCGGTGAGCAGATCGACGTAGTTGGGTAGATGCCCTTCCGGCGACTGGCACCGGAGCAGCGTCTCCAGGGACCGTCGGGCACACTGCGTCAAATCCTTGTCATTGAGCGGAAGTGACCACATCGAGGTCATCGAGGAATCTCGTGCCCAGATGCTGCGATAGTTGCTCGCCGGATCCTCATCGTGGCTGACGCTGCACGCGCTGAAACCACGATCGGTGACATTCATCCGCAGGACGTCAACCGCCTTGTGAAAGGCCTCATCGATCAGATTCATGGCAGCTCCTCGAGGAACGGCACTGGATTCCGGGCCGAGCGTGTCCCGTTCCTCCACGACATGTTGACCGACGAGGGCGGGAGGTCAAGGGGGAGGAAAGCATGAGGGATGAACGAGGGGGAGGAACGATCAGGCACGGGCGGATTCCAACGGCTTAATGGGAGCATCCCTTCGGGCGCCTGCAAAAGCGGTGATGTGTCGGGGACGCGCGTTATGACTTGCCGGTTTCGTCGAGGTGCTCTCTTCTGTTCGACATCGCCCGCCGCATCCTACGGGCCAACGTCGGCGAGTAGCCGTCGCGCGGAACCGAAACGGCGATGCGCCCGCAAGTTTGCGCCTTGCCATGGGCCCAGTTGCAGGCGGCCTTCTGTAATCGGGAGCGACAGGTTTGTTGCCGTCAAAGCGGCCTTGATGTGTGACGGCATGCCGTCCGGACCCTTGGTAATGTGCGCATAAACGGGATCGCTTTTCGCCACCAGTTAGTCGAGTCACTCTTCCAGATCGTGGCGGCCGCTCGCGCGAGAATCCCTTCTCGCACGCGTTCCTACAGGAATCCCTTCCCGATCCCACCGCCACGAGCCAGACTTCCAATGCCCTCACGAGCGGCCAAGAGCGACGGCAGTGCCATTCGTTCCAGTACCCCTTTGCAGTCGATACGCGTCCTCCTCACCCAACACGCGCCGAATGCTGACTGAAGGCCCTCGATTCAACACGACGCCACACTAATCCCGCCTCCCGAAAGAAGGGGCACAAAAAACGGGTACCGAACATTGACCTAACATGCGTTTTGTGGTATGCTGCACGCAGTGAGCGGTCAGATGTCGGCGGTAATGGGACGGTCGCTGCCAACGCAGAACTCGGACACATCCTGCAAAAATGGAAACAACGGTCGGTCCGGATGGGCTCCACCTCGAGCCGGGTCGACGGAAAGGAGACGTGAAATGACAGCGAAGGACGTGATCAAGAACACCATCAACACCTGCCATGACGTGCTGATGGCCTACCTCGGCGACCTGGGCGATAAGGACCTGATGGTACGGGCCGTTCCGGGTGCGAATCATCTCGCCTGGCAGCTCGGGCACATGATCGCATCGGAGCATCAGATGCTGACCGAAGCCGGCTTCACCATGCCCGCCTTGCCCAACGGCTTTGCCGAGTCGTACACGAAAGAGGCGGCCACCTCCGACGACTCCGCCAAGTTCCACAAGAAAGAACAGTACCTTACATGGCTGGCGGAGCAGCGGGCCGCCACGTTGGCCGCCCTGGACGCACTCTCGGATGCCGACCTGGACAAGCAGGCGCCTGAGTCCATGCGCGAATACGCGCCGACCATCGGTGTCATGTTCAACATCGTTGGCATCCACGTGTGCATGCATGCCGCGCAGTTCGTCGCCGTACGGCGAAAGCTCGGCAAGCCGATCGTGATCTGAAACGACGCCGCACCACAACGCGCCGCTTCTCCGAGCCGGGCGCGCAACCGGCCAGCGCCTGGTCCGCGCGCTGCTTCTCAGAGCCGACGGTTGGCGTAGGCAGGTTAGTGGGTGGCATGGGCAGGTCGAATGACCTGCCCGTGCCTTCATCGCGCCATCACACGAACGTAAGCGTCCCGCTCGTTCTCATATGCATGAGAGAGGAACTACCGCCTGTCACCAGCGGGCAAGCCACGGGTAGACCTGAAGGTCGACCCATGCCACCCTTCGTTCGAAGCGAAGAGCTAATCCCGGTGCCGCCGGAAATGCCTGAAAGTTGACCGCGGCGCGCCGGGAGAAGCCTACGGCTACTCCCCGTACTTCGCGATGATCTCCTCCTTGGTCTTGTGAAGGATGTCGTACTTCTTCCCGATCTTGGTGAAGGCTGCGATTGCCTTGTCGATGTGCTCGAACTCATGGGCGGCGGAAAGCTGGACGCGGATGCGCGCGAGGCCTTTGCCCACCACGGGGTAGTAGAATCCGATCACGTAGATGCCCTCGGCATAGAGGTCGCGGGCGATGTCCTGGCTGAGCTTGGCGTTGTAAAGCATGATCGGGACGATGGGGTGGTCGCCGGGCTTGATGTCGAAGCCGGCCTTGGTCATGCCCGCGCGGAAGCGCTTGGTGTTGGCCTCGACCTTGTCCCGCAGCTCCGTGGTCTCGGTGAGCAGGTCGAAGACCGCGATGGAAGCCTTGACCACCACCGACGAGACCGTGTTGGAGAACAGATAGGGTCGCGAACGCTGCCGCAACAGCTCGATGATCTCCTTTCGGCCGGAGGTGAAGCCGCCGGAAGCCCCGCCAAGGGCTTTGCCCAGCGTGCCGGTGACGATGTCCACGCGCCCCATCACGCCGCAGTACTCGGTCGAGCCGCGGCCGGTCTTGCCGATCACGCCGGTGCAATGGGCATCGTCTACCATGGTCAGGGCGTCGTACTTGTCGGCCAAGGCGCAGATCTTGTCGAGCTGGGCAACGGTGCCGTCCATGCTGAAGGCCCCATCCGTGGCGATGACGCGGTAGCGGGCGTCCTTGGCCTCTTCCAGCTTGGCCTCCAGGTCCGCCATGTCGTTGGTC
>CP070718.1:407876-414502 GCA_020350565.1 Phycisphaerales bacterium | reverse complement strand
GTGGCGCTTGCGGCGGCAATTCGCGAGGCCGAAAGCGAAGAAAGCGTACGCTGCGTCGTCATCACGGGGGCGGGGCGAGCGTTCTGTAGCGGCCAGGACCTTGCCGAGCTTGCGGAGAGCTACCGCAAAGACGAGCCGATCGACCTCGAACGGCGGCTCCGAGAGATGTATAACCCGATCATTGTATGCATCCGGGCGATGGAGAAGCCCGTCGTCGCCGCGGTTAACGGCGTGGCCGCCGGCGCCGGATGCAGCCTTGCCCTCGCGTGCGATCTGCGCATCGCCGCAGAGTCTGCGAGCTTCATGGAGGCGTTCATCAATGTGGGTCTGGTGCCAGATTGCGCAAGCACTTTCATGCTGCCCCGGCTTGTGGGGATATCAACGGCGATGGAGTTGGCCTTTACCGGACGTAGGGTCAGTGCCCCGGAAGCGCTCCAGATCGGTTTGGTGAACCAAGTGGTCCCGGATAGCGAACTGACCACCGAAACCACCAATCTTGCTCAGAAGCTGGCGTCGCTTCCGACTCGCGCCATCGGCCTGACGAAGCGAGCCCTCAACGCCGCGTGGACGAGTGACCTGGCGGCCCAACTTGAATACGAGGCGAGGCTGCAGACCTCGGCGACGCAGACCCATGATCACCGCGAGGGGCTTGATGCATTCCTCAACAAGCGCCGACCTGTATTCCTCGGCCATTAGCTAACGGGCTTGCATCAAACGCGATCGCGATGATCGTCGGGCCGATCTTGTCCAGCGACGTTCGATGCTTAAGGGCGCATCCGGACTTCACGTCTGCCGGATCTGGCAGCCAACTGCCACAGCCCTGCTACTCCTCGGTGATCTGCAGCGTTTGTGCCGAATCTCATCGGAGACACGACGATGCCTGATGTGCGACGCACGTTCAACCTGGCCGTCCAGCGCGAACGATTGTCAATCTGTCAGTTGGGAGCCGACCAGAATGTTCCGGATTGGGCGGATCGTGGTGCGTTTGTGAGCATCACGCGGACGTCGGAGGAGTTGTCAATCGTCACTTCGTCGACGATCGTACCGGCCGGGGTGTGGCGCTCCGACGGCTGGCGAGCCTTGAAGGCTGAAGGGCAATTCGACTTCTCTCAGCACGGGGTGCTGGCCTCAGTCACGGCGCCGCTCGCCCAGGCAAGTATCCCGATTCTCGCGGCGTGCACGTTCAACACGGATTACGTTTTGGTGCAGGACAGCAATTTGGACCGCGCCATTCGGGCTCTTGAAGGCGTCGGGCACCGAGTCGTTCGAGCAACGCCGGAATCTTAGCCTCTCAATCGCCCCCGGGATCTCAGCGTTCTTTGCGGCGAATTCATCAGCGGGAGCCCTTCGCGATCGTCTCCCTGTATTCAGCCTGCAGTTGCTCGATGCGGCCTTCCGGGTACTTGCCCGCGTTCCAGCGATAGCCCAGGCCGTCTCCCGGCCTGCGCGGAACGATGTGGAAGTGCACGTGCTTGACCTCCTGTCCGGCAACTTTGCCTTCATTTACCAGCACGTTGAAGCCCTCAGTACCGGTGACCGCACGAGCCGCCTTGGCCAGACGCGGCAACTCGGCGGCCAGTGCGCAGGCCAGCTTGGGCGGCATCTCTGACAGCTTCTCATGATGCCCGAGTGGAATGACCAGCACGTGCCCATCGGACAGCGGACCGATGTCCAGGAATGCCAAGATGTTGGCATCCCTATACACGGTCGCAGCGGGGATCTCGCCGGCAACGACCCTGCAAAAAATGCAATTCGGATCGGTCAACATGGCGACCTCCATGGAGAGCAGACAGGCGAAAGGAGAAGCTCGACATCCACAGGAATCCAATTGCCCTCGAGTAGGGGTACAGTAGGAGCCGGGTCAAGGCGCGTCAACAGATCCGGACCGCTGAGTAGCCGGAAGCTTCTTTCCCGCTGCGCGACCGTCACGCCTTTAAAAAAGCCCTCCGTATCTTGGCGGAGGGCTGTCTTCCCGACGTTCTTGGAGATTTGCGGAGATGCGATCAGGAGCCGGCCTTGTCCTCGTCACCCTCCCCTTCCGAAGAAGCATCCGTGTCCTGTTGCTCTTCGCCGCCCTGGGAAACCTCGGGATCCGCCGCTCCGGAAGCCTCAGGATGATCCTCCTCGGCGGAGGCTTCCTCCTCTTCGGCGAGCCGGTCCGCCTCCTTCTTTCCGGGGCGCTGTTTGGCGAGCTTAACCGCCAGGGCGTATCGTGCATCGGCACGGCGCTGCCGCGCGGACTTCGCCGGTTTGGTCAACGAGGTCGGCACCTCTTCATCGCCGACGAACTGAAGAATCGCCAGGGGGCTGTGATCACCTATACGGCGCTTTCCAAGCCGGATCAGGCGCGTGTACCCCCCCGGACGGTCCTCGTACTGCGCGGCTACACTCTCAATGAGCCGATGAATCACCGACTCGCCTGTGAACACCAGACGTCCCTTCGGCTCGCCCGTACGGTGGCGGCGTCCACTGGCCATGCGCAACGTCTTGGCACGTGCCGCGTCGGACATTTGCTCATACGTCGATTGATGCTCTTTGGGAATCAGACTTCGGTCGCCCAGCATCCTGTGGATGCGACGACGGGCCCGCAGGCTCCCCGCATCGTCCCCGTCGGCCGCACGCCGCCTCGCCCTGACTGCGAGCGTGACCAGCTTCTCGATGTATGGCTTCAACGTCTTCGCCTTGGGCAGTGTGGTCTGAACTTTGCCGTGCTCGACCATGCTCTGGGCCATGTTGCGCAGCAGAGCCTTGCGATGCTCGGAGGTCCGGTTGAGTGTTTTATGATGTAAACGATGTCGCATGGTTCGTTCCGCCTAGCAGGAGCGCGGCCCTAAGCATCTCCCCGCTCAATCCTCCATTGTAAACGCTTCCATGTGCCCGCTGTTGGTCGTGCTCGTATCTTCGGCTTCGGGCCCAGGAGGCGTAGGTTCACCCGGCGGAGGCGTAGGCATACCCGGAGCAGTTCCCGTGCCACCGATCATCGTAAAGGGACTCTGAGCCGGGGAGGCCCCGATCTCCCCGTCCTCGCCGAACCTCATACCCAGTGCCAATCCGTGTTCCGCCAGCTTGCGCTGCACCTCATGGAGAGAGGTCTTTCCGAAGCTGCGGACGCGGAGCAGGTCCGCCTCTGTCTTGGCAACCAATTCCCGGATCGTACCGATACGTGCCTGCTCCAGGCAGTTGCTCGCCCGAACCGACAGGTTGAGGATCGAGACGGGCTTCTCCAGCAACTCCTGCTTGGCCCGTTCCGCCTCGGATTCCACCGGCGCCGGTTGCTGAAGCGGAGCCGAGAACCTGTCGCCCATCTCGTTGTACATCACGATCGGGTTCAGATGTTTTCGCAGAATAGCACCTGCTTCTACTAACGCGTCCTCGGGCCTGAGCGTGCCGCGTGTCCAGATCTCCAGAATGAGACGGTCGTAGTTGGTCTTTTGCCCGACGCGCATGTCCTCGGTCTTGTAACGGACGCGCAGAACCGGAGAGAAAATCGAATCCACCGGAATCACGCCCAGCTCCTGGTCCGGCTGGCGATTCTCCGCGGCCGTCGCATACCCCCTCCCCCGGCCGACCGCAAAATCCACGTGGAATGGGGTGGGTGCGGTGAGTACGGCCAAATGGTGGTCCGGGTTCACGACGGTGAGCCCAGCCTCCGGCTCAATCCGCCCGGCCTTCACCTCTCCAGGCTCCTCGACATGCAGACGCATGCTTTTGGGCTCATCGCCCTCCATCTCTACGAGAATGCCCTTGATATTCAGGACGATGTCCGTCACATCTTCCAGAACGCCGTCAATCGACGAGAACTCATGCGCAACTCCGGCGATCTTCACGGACGTGACCGCAGCACCTTCCAGGCTCGAAAGCAGGATTCGCCGCAGCGAATTCCCGATCGTCGTGCCGAACCCGTGCTCGAATGGCTCCACGATGAATCGCCCGTAGGAGTCCGTGCTCACGGATTCGTCACGAATGACCCGACTCGGCAACTCCAGTCCTCGCCACCTAATGCGCATTGGGTAGACCTCCACGCGGAAAGTTCGGCGACCCAATGAGGCGAGCGGGGCCTCCTTCGACCGCCCCGCGCAGGGCCTCATAACGACTAGCGGCTACACAGCTCAGTGATCAGTTGCTCTTCCACCGGGATCATCACGTCCTCACGGGTCGGAAAAGCAACCACGGTTGCTTCAAGTCTTTTGGGATCCAGTTGCAGCCAGGACTGGATCGCTGCCTCCCCCTCCCCGAGTGCCTGGCGAACATGCTTCAGGCTACGGTCCGAAGGTTTGACCGAAATCTGGTCGCCCTTTCTCACCAAGTACCCCGGGCGATTCAGCCGCCGACCACTGACATAGATGTGACCGTGCGAAACCAATTGCCGGGCTGACCGGTGGGACTGAGCAAAGCCGAGTTTGTAGACCACGTTGTCCAGGCGGCGCTCCAGGATCGTCATCAGCGCCTCACCGGTATTGCCACGCGCCCGCTCCGCCATCCTGAAGTAGATCATGAACTGGCGATCCAGGACACCGTAATAGCGCTTAACCTTTTGCTTCTCCCGCAAGCGCACGCCGTAAGCCCCGGTCTTGCCGCGGCGCATGCGGCGCCAGGAATGCATTCCCGGCGGCTTGTTGCGCCACTGGCGCTCCATGGCGCACTTCGCCGTCTCGCACCGTTCGCCCTTGAGCATCAACTTGATGCTCTCACGCCGACAAAGCCGACATACTGCTCCGATGTATCGTGCCATGTTCTCGCGCGACCCGTATCTATATCCCGAGATTCAATTGTCCAACGTCGCCCGGCCGCACCAACTTACACCCGCCGCCGTTTGGCGGCGCGACAACCGTTGTGCGGCAAGGGGGTTACGTCCTCGATCGACTGAATCCGCAGCCCCGAACTTTGCAGCGCGGTAATGGCCGATTCGCGTCCCGTTCCGGGGCCTTTCACGCGAACCTCGACCTCCACCATGCCGTGCTTTCTGGCCACGTTCGCCGCCTGCTCCACCGCCCGCTGCGCAGCGAACGGGGTGCTCTTTCGCGTGCCCTTAAAGCCCACGGTCCCTGCCGAGGCCCAGCAGATCACGTCTCCGTTCCCGTCGGTAATCGTCACGATCGTGTTGTTGAACGTCGCCTTAATGTGCGCGACGCCACGCGCCACGTTGCGACGCACGCGACGTTTTCCCGCTCGCTTAGCCACCCGGTTACTCCTTCACAAGCCAATCCCTGCCGAACACAACCGCGCCGGCCGTCCTACCGCAACGACTTGACGCCCTTCTTCCCGGCCACGGTCTTCTTCGGGCCCTTGCGCGTCCGAGCATTCGTGCGCGTCCGCTGCCCGCGGACCGGCAAGTGATGGCGGTGGCGGATGCCGCGATGACACGCGATGTCCCGAAGACGGGCGATATTCGCCTGCACGATTCGACGGAGCGCCCCCTCAACCTGATAATCGCGGTCGATCACCGCATTGATGCGGGCAACCTCCTCCTCGGTCAGGTCTCTGGCCTTGACGCCGGCCTCGATGCTGGCCTCCTTCAGGATATCCGTTGAGATCTTCGGACCGATCCCGTAGATGTACCGCAGCGAATACTCGATCCGCTTGTTCGGTGGAATGTCGACACCTGCTACACGAGGCACAACGCTCCTCCTCTAGCCTTGACGCTGCTTGTGGCGCGGGTTCGTACAGATAACCCGGACCACGCCTTTCCGCTTTACGATCTTGCAGTTCTCGCAGATGCGACGAACACTGGCTCTGACTTTCATGATCCTAACCCTTCCCAAAAGCGGGAATAGCCGAAGCCGTCCTCATCGCCCGTCCGTCAACACGTCCACGCTGTCCTTGGTCACGGCGACCGTGTGCTCGAAATGAGCACAGCACTTGCCATCCTTGGTCACAACGACCCAGCCGTCATCATCACCGAAGCGGACACGCTGACCTCCCAGGTTGACCATCGGTTCCACGGCGATCACCAGGTTCGGGGACAGCTTGAAGTCCATCTTCTCCTGGCCTTGGACCCAGTAGTTCGGGACCTTGGGGTCCTCGTGCAACTCCCGTCCAATACCATGCCCGACGAACTTGCGTACGATGGAAAGGCCCTCGCCCTCCACGTACGCCTGAATCCTGCGGGCCACCTCGCTCCACATCTTGTGCGGGCGGATGCGGTCGATGGCCAGGCAAAGCGCTTTCTCCGTAACCTCAACCAAATGCCTGATTTCGTCGGCAACTTCCCCGATGGGGATGGTCACCGCCGAGTCACCGCAGTAGCCCGCAAGGCGAACGCCGCAGTCGATACTCAGGAGGTCTCCCTCCTGAAGAACGCGATCGCCGGGAATCCCGTGAACCAGCTCCTCATTAATACTTGTGCATAAGGCGGCCGGGAACGGGAACTTCGCCGGTGGATTCTCGACACCCTTGAACAGGGGTGTCCCGCCCGCCTCAGCGATCATCTCTTCGGCAACGCTGTTGAGCTGGCCGGTCGTCACCCCGGGCTTCGCCAGCTCTTCCATTCTCTTCAGGACGCGATAAACGACGCGCCCCGCCTCACGCATGAGCTCGATCTCTCGAGCACTCTTCAGGATGATCCCGCGATCCTGCTTCACCAAGAGCGTCCCAAACATCCGGCTTCAACGCTCATGCATCCATTG
>CP070718.1:403788-407776 GCA_020350565.1 Phycisphaerales bacterium | reverse complement strand
GTCTCTCGGCGCCTGCGACAAAACAGCGCGTTTCAAGCCAAGCGCACCGACCAAAACACCAAAGAGCCGTTCCAGAAAGACCTGCGCCGCTGGGATCGACACGCCGGCGCCTATGACGACCAGGAATGCTCCAACTAAAAGGAACGGAGCATGCTCTCCAAACTTTGGGTCCTCCATGGTTATCATGCGAATGGTGATCGATATGCACATTGCCAGCCCAGCCACGACGATCACCCCTCCGATAGCCCGGGCAAAGCTCCGCTCATCCGGTAAGCTAAGAACTCGTTTCACTCGGTTAGATGGTGCCATGGCGAATGCCTCGCGATCACGTCCGTTTCGACGGTGGCCCTACGTATTGAGACGCTCCTCCCGTAATGGGCATACCGGGTGGTCCTTCAACTGATATCCCGCCTGCGACCAGCACGGGCGAAGCCGGCACACACACAGATACTTTGTGCCGGATAGCATGGCGTCGTCGTCCTTTCCCGCGCTGATCCTCTCCGTGTCCTGTTGCGCGATCCAAAACGCGCGGTTGTTCGGATCTTTGCGCAGCTCCAGCCGCATACCGATAGCCACCTGGTCCAGCTCCTGGAGGCGGGTGTGGTGTCCCTCGAGCAAGCCAAAGCCGTATTTCGCATACATCTTCTCGTGTATGGGCAAACACTCCAGAAGGAGGAATCTCTTGTTGATGCTGTAGGCTGTCGCGATCGCGCATCGCATTAACAGGCTTGATACGCCGGTGCCACGGTACTCGGGTGAAACCACAACGCGGCTGATCTCTCCGCCGCGGTTGGCCTCACGAAGAACCTTATCCCAACGTTCACGAAAATCGCCGGATTGCAGAATGGGCAGCGGCCAGAAGTAGGGGCTCTCCAATCGTTGCCTTAACGCGGCGTCACCGCAAGGTTCGACAATGGCCTCGCCCCATTCACGGTGGCGCCGAAGTGTCGTGAAAGGGTCCCCAATCAACGTGTTTCTGCCCCGGGCGACATTGGTGACGACGAGTCGCGTCGTTCCGACAACCCGGCCGCTATTGTGCTCGAATGCAACGAAATGGATCGAATTCAGATCGAACGAATCGATTTCGATCTTCGTGGGGCTTTCTGAAACGGCGTCCTCCAGGTACCCCATCACATCATAGACCTGGAACCGCAATCGTAAGCACTCTTCCAATTGCTCTTGGCTCTGGACCGCTTGCACCTTGACGGCATCATTGTCGCCCAGCACCGGATCACGCGGAGGCGGTGCCTTGAGACGGAGGCCGTTGGCCGCTTTCATAACCGCGCTCCTCAGACTCTCGCGGCTCAGCGTGTGGCAATCGACGGTGCGGTCGATGTCACGGATGCGGCGCGACACTCCCGGCACCAACGCAACCAGCCCACACAAGTGGTGCGAATCAAAGAACTTGTTGCGGATTTCTCGCACGAGTTCATTGGGCACAAGGCCACGCTCGGACTCACTAGCCGTCAGCCCGTCTGAAATGACGATCACAGAGCATTTTTCCCCCCGGTTGAGGACGCGGTCGATCCGACGCCTGAGGGCTGCCTGTCCCCGCGACGACTCCAGAGAGAAGTCAAACGTCTCCCTCCCGCCAAGTACCGGAGCCCCTTCAGTCAAGAACTGGAGGTTGTCGCCAATCGCTGGAAGCAGCGTCCGCTGGGAAATGCAGGTCAATAGATGTACTGGAAACTTGGTCACGCCCGGCACTCCAGGCGCTAAGCGCGAGATTTCCTTTTAGCCGACCTGAGGCCGGCATCGTACGCGGATGATAGGCCCGATCTAGTCGAAAACTGCCTTTCTTGTCCCCGCTCTTACCTACCGAGCCGGCCTTCCGGAATGCCGAGAGGTCGATTCGGCCGCTGCCGCCTTCGCAATCGCGGTCTTGCGATGGTCCGCGGCCCGCTGGCTGTCGTACACTTCCGGGCCCGGTAGTCGGTCCGCCATGTCGCGGCGGTGTCGTAAAGGTCCACGAAGTCGCCGGCCGCGAGCGCTAAATCGGCCAGGTGCCCGTTGACGTAGGTGACCAAGTTGCTCCGCCAAGCGCGGTCCTGGGCGTCCGGGTGCAGGATACAGTCGTCGGACATAACAGCTTGCTTCTGTGAGAGTTGACGTCGACAGCGGCCCAGGCCGGTATAATCGCCACCCGGATTGTGTGGTGTCAACCAGTGTCGGACCTCGGGGTCTCATCATGTCACCCCGTTTGCACGCGTCGTCCGTGGGTCCGGGCGAGCTGGCCGTGGGCATCCCCGGATGATGCAGAGGGTTCCCCGAGAGATGCGGGAAGATCCCCAGCCGATCCGTAGAGCCCCCCGGAGGACCCGGGTAAGTACGCGACCGGTCCGTAGAGTCCCCCGGGCGATCCGGGTAAATACCTAACCGCTCCGTGGAGTTCCCACAGTGGCCTCCAGATTTTTGCGAGCGATCCACTGGCCTCGGCGGAAGCCCCGCTGGCTTCGGCGCCGCGTCGGCGCGGAAGTACATCGCAATGTCGAGATTCGGGTCTCGCTCGATGATAGGTAGCAGAACTCGGCGCCAGAATGCGGTGTTGTTGTGATTTCCGCGGCGCAGCGTCTGCACGGAAGGTCCACGCTTACGATTCTGGTGAGCACGGAAGTCCCGCCACGAAGTCATGTCGATGGGCATTCCCAGGCCGTGCTGTTGAACAAAACGCCTTCATCCATCACCATGATGTCGATCGAGTCATGCCGTGCTTTAACGGCGGTGGTTCTTAAGTGTCCGTTGAAAGAGGGGACAGGCATCTCGATGAGCGGCGTTTTCAGGGGCGTGAATGAGCTTGCACTCGGAGCCAGTCCCCTTTTTCGCCGGACTATCAGGACACGGACGGCGCGGTGACGGCGCGGACCGGGCGTCCGCATGGTAGCAAGTGACCGGATGCCGCGGGTTCCCTGAAGACTCGGAGATCCGGGTGTGGTGTTCATACTGATCAGGAAGCACAAATGATGAAGACGAGAATGCTGGTTGTGTTGCTGTCGGCTGTTGCGTGCGTGCTCCCGGCTTTCGGCGAGGGGCCCGACGCCTTGGACGAAACGCTCACGTTGGTGGGGCTTGAGCGCGCAGATCTGGGCTGGGCACCGAAGGGTTGGTGGGCTCGGTTCCCGGCGGATATCCCGTACAAGCTGCGGGCATTCGATACGCTGTTCAACGAGCCGCTCGACTCGATCACCTTCACACGTTCCTTGGCAGAAGCGGTCAGAGTGCATCTCGATCCGGCCGTGATAAACAAACCTCAGGAGCGTGGCACCACGCACCTGTATCAGGCAGTACACCTTTTGGGGATTAATCCCAAGTTCGGCGGCATGCGAGGCTATACGGCCAATCTGACCTCCAAGGAGACGCCCCTCGATGAGGCCGTCCTGGCGATTTATGAAGCGGCCGACCGGACGACCTATCCGTTCACCTTCTACATGGAGTTGCCCTACCCGAAGTATGCGGAGCTGCTCAAAGAGCGGATGCAGGTCGTTCCCGAGCCCGTCCGTCCCATTATCGGCAAGCTAATCATGAACGTCATCGACGCCCGTCACTGGGTCGATCTGGCGTTCCGCAAGGTCGATGGGAATGATCGTCTCGCGGTGACGCGGCGGTTCAATCTTGGTGAAGAGCAGGTGGACGCCTGGGACTATTGCCCTCAGTTCGACGACGTCGCCCGCACCTGGGATGAGCCCAGTCTGTGGTATGCCGCAGAGAAGTGCGTCCAGGCACTCGATGACGCACGCCTGGCACTCATGGAGATCGGTGAAGTGCCGGAGTTCTCCTTCGACTGGGAGACGCCCTGGGGTTGGATTCGACTTCGTGGCAGGGGTATGGACTTCGTGGACGGCACGGATTCGTTCCTCATTGTCGACCTGGACGGCAACGACATCTACACCGGCGAGGTTGCGTCCTCGAATGCTCATCGTCCCATCGGGTTACTGCTGGATTGCGGCGGCAACGACAGCTACCGGAGCGACACGCCGGCGCAGGGGGCCGG
>CP070718.1:396755-403688 GCA_020350565.1 Phycisphaerales bacterium | reverse complement strand
GGGCGTAAGTACGGTGGTAAGTCAGCGAGCCGTTCGCCAGTCTCGGGCACGACAAGTTCCAGACGTTGACGAATCGTTGTCCAGAGCTCTATGAATCGTTTGAAATCATCGGATCGTTCGGCCTCGATTTCGTGAACCTCTCGACCCTCGACTAACACAAGGCCAGAGTCAATAGCCACAATATCCGGGGATTCGTAGAGTTCATGGCAAGAGGTCAGCCGCACCTGATTGCCATCAACCAACATGCGAATCTCCATGAAGGCCCCGCTCGGCACGGTGAAGCTCTTGGTTTCCAGTGTTTTCGCCACAATCCCAAACTCCGCGATCTCGCGGCGCAAAGCCTCCGCTTCGTCGCGGCCGAGCATTGCCCGAAAATAAGGGGCACCACCATTGTAACGGTCGTCAGACCATATCACCGCTCCGTCTTCCCACACAGCTAGTACGAGTCGCGGCGGCTCGCCTAGTTCTTCGTCAACTTCCGAAATACCGTAACTATCGGACAGGATCAGGATGAATGGTGCGTGGCTCGGCGTTTCTCCGACTTCAGGCGCTTCTTGTCCTCTCGCCTGAAGGGCAGCACGCTCGTCCTTGACCTTCTTACAATTGACAACCGCCACGCACAGGGGCGTGCAGATGAGTAGAATAGTCCAAGCTCTTTTGGATTTCACGGCATGGCTCCTCATCCGTGTGGTTTCTCGGGGGTACTCTCTGCGTCGCGGCCGACGTTGCCGCCACGACAGCGAATCGAGCCGCCTTCAACCTGTTCGGGGGCACGCAGGACCTGGTTTACCGCTGATGAACACCCGCCCTGCAATCAACCTGTCCCTCGTCGAGCGCTCACGAGAGCACCTCGACCGGCTTTCCCTGGTCATCGACGGCCACGAAGACGACCTGGGCCTGGGTGACGGGGATGTCGGAGTCCGGGTCGTCGCGGCGGCTGGCGCGGACGCGGACGTTGATCGTAATTGAGGTGCACCCGATGCTCTCGGTATGCGCGTAGAGACTCAGCACGTCGCCGACGTAGACCGCTTCATGGAATTCCACTTCACGGAAGCAGACCGTGACGTAACGATGATGCGCCTGGCGGCGCGCCTCCACGAAAGCGGCCTGGTCGATCAGTGAGAGCAACACGCCGCCGAAGATGGTGCCGTCGGCGTTCGTGTCCCGCGGCATCATGACCACGCGAATCGCGGGACAGGTGCTCGGTGGTTTGGGCGTCTTGCCAGCCATGATCAGATCCTCGGGTCGGAGGGGAAGATGAACGGCCCTTTCAGGGCCGGTCGGTTTCTCGCGCCTCGGGCACCCAGGCCGTTGGCCTGGGCTAAGGGAAGCGGCCTTTCAGGCCGAAGATGCTCGCTGGTGACGCTCACGCCGCGAGCGTACGGCTCCAGAATCATCCTGACACGTTTGCGACGGGCCATCGTCGCAGCACTCGTTGGTGACGCTCACGCCGCGAGCGTAGCGTCAAAAGAATCAGCCTGAGACCTTTACGTCACGCTCGCGCCGCGAGCGCTTCTAGCGTCTATCAGCATCGCGTCAACCAAGCGGCCACTGCCCAGGCGGCCAGCACGAAGAGGACCCCGACGCCGGCCCACGATAACCATGGAAAGCGATAGGAGTAGAGTGCCGCCAGGTGCCGGACATAGCGCCACATCACGGCGCCGGTAAGCTTGCTCTCGCCGGCCTTGCGCGTCTCGAACCGGATCGGCACTTCGCCAGGGTCATGACACCTGCCCTTGACGTACAACTCCAAGGCGATCTTGTAGCCGATGGGATTGAGGTGGTCCACCCGTTCCCAAACGTGACGGGGCAGGGCGAAGCATCCCGACAGGGGATCGGACAACGGCGTCAAAGGCCGGGCCATCCACTTCGCCACCAGCGAGGTGACGCGCCGGTGCCACGGCCAGTCCTCAACGATCCCCCCGCTGCCTGCGTACCGTGTGGCCGACACAAAATCACAAGGCTTCTCATCCAGCCGCGTCAGCAGCGCGGGAACGATTTCCGGCGGATGCTGCAGGTCCGCATCGAGCACGACGAACCGATCGAAACTGGCCTCCGAGAAACCCCGCAATACCGCACTGGAAAGACCGCGTTCATCGACCCGGGTAATCAGCCGTACCGGGTACCGATCGGCCAGGGTGGCCACCACGTCGGCCGTGCCGTCCCGGGAATCGTCGTCAACGATGATCATCTCCGCCTCGATGGCGGCCTCGCCGGCGGCAGCAAAGACCCGCTTAACAAGCGTCGGCAGGTTGTCCGCCTCGCGGTAGGTCGGGACGACGATCGAAGCTGCCTTTGAAGGGGCTTGCATGGGACCGCATCATAACCGCCACACCTCCCGGAACAACGAGAACTTCCACAACTTCGTTGACATAGAAGATTCAGATCGGTACATACCGGTGGAGAACGACCGCCAAAGCGATCAACGAAGGGAATCGACCAGGGGCTTTGGTTTGCTGTCACGGATCGGCGCCAGGACGGTCAGAGGTCTAACGGCCTTGGGGAGGCTATCGACCTTCGCCTGGCATATGACCCTGTGGTTGGTGCCCGGGCTGGTGCGCTGGCGCACCTGGCGGCTCGTGCTGCCGCAACTCTACGAGGTCGGCAACCGGACCCTTCCCGTCATTGCCGTCACCGGCACGTTCGTGGGGCTGGTGCTGGCCATACAAAGCTACGATCAGCTTCGCAACGCCGGCTTCGAAGAGCGCATGGGCGTTCTGTTGACCATCACCCTTGTGCAGGAGCTCGGTCCGGTTTTGGCGGGGGTGATGCTGGCGGGGCGCGTGGGCGGTGCACTGACGGCCGAACTGGGCACGATGCGCATCACGGAACAGATCAACGCCCTGAGGGTGATGGGCTCGGACCCGATCCGCCAACTGGTCATGCCGCGGTTCCTGGCCTGCATGCTGTTTGCCCCGCTGCTGGGTTTGTATTGCGATCTGTTCGGCTCGCTGTCCGGCTGGTTTGTGGCCGTGCAGCTCAAGGCCATCCCATCGACTCCGTACTGGTTTTACATCAAGCACTCGCTGACGTGGTGGGACATCATGGTCGGGCTGGTGAAGAGTGTCGTATTCGGAGGTCTGATCGGTTTGATCGCCTGCTACAAGGGGTTCCACTGTCGGACGGGCGCCGAGGGCGTCGGAAGAGCCTGCACGGAATCCTTCGTGTCGAGCTTTCTGGCGATCCTGATCACGGACTTCTTCATCGGCACGTTCTTCTCCGGCTTGTACAAAGGCATCTACGGATTCAAACCGCTGTTGTAGGGCACGTAGATGGCGAGGATGACGTTCAGACCGGGTTTCAAAAGGGACACGACGCCAGTCGTCGAGCTGCGCGACGTTCACAAGGCGTTTGACGGCGTCGTCGTGCTGGACGGGATCGACCTGGCCCTGGAACGCAGCAAGACGACGGTCATTATCGGCGAATCCGGCGCAGGCAAGAGCGTCATCCTGAAACACATCGTGCGGCTGATCCACCCGGATCGCGGCGAGGTGTATTACGAGGGCCGCCGAATCGACAACCTGCCGGAGCGAACGTTGTCGAGGATCAGGCCGGGCCTGGGCTTTTTGTTTCAGCTCAATGCTCTGTTCGACTCCATGACGGTCGGTCAAAACGTCGCCTTCCCGCTCATCGAACATCTGCGTATGAAGCCGAAGAAGGCGGCAGAGGTCGCGGAAGAGAAGCTGCACATGGTCGGCCTCGGCGGGATCCAACATAAGTGGCCCGCAGAGCTTTCCGGCGGGCAGAAGAAGCGTGTCGCCCTGGCTCGGGCGATCGCCGTCGATCCCAAGGTGATCCTTTACGACGAGCCCACCACCGGACTAGACCCGCCCCGCTCGGACGTCATCAACGAGTTGATCCGCAAACTGCAAAGGGAACTGAGCGTCACAAGTGTGGTGGTTACACACGACTTGACCAGCGCGAGAAAGGTCGGCGATCGGATCCTGATGATTGACGACGGCAAGTTCATCTTCGACGGGACGCCGCAGTCCATCATGCAGTGCTCGGACACGCGTGTAGCCGATTTCGTCGCCGGACGGGCCGCGGCGGAGGACCTGGCCAGCCTGAAGGAAGGAGGACGGCGATGAGAGAATCGTTGCGGAATTCCTTGATCGGCCTGTTTGTGATCGGCGGGTTGTGCGTTCTGGGCGGTCTGATGGTTCTGTTCGGCGAGACGCCCGACTGGCTGATCCGCAACGAATGGGAGCTGGTGATCCGAGCGCCCGGAGAAGTGCGGGGCATCGGGGACGGCACGCCCGTTTACCTTAACGGCGTGGAAATCGGCCGCGTGAATCGCCTCGAATTCCAGGACGTCCAACATCCCGGCGTCGGCGTGCAGGTTGTCGCACGGATCAAGAACACCTTCGCCGTGCCCAAAGGCGCGGTAGCGAAGATGTACGGTGCCACACTGGGGCTCGGCTCCGGCTCGATCCACATCATCGTACAACCCACCACAAGGATTGAACTATTGCCGAAGGACCAGGCGTACATTCGGGGCGAGATGGCCAGCGTCTTCGGCGAGATCGTGACGGAGGACATGACGAACTCCGTGCAGCGGGCGGTCAACAACATCGCTGATTTCGCGGGCGAGGGCGTTCCGGTCGCTCGAAACCTGGCAGGACTCCTGGAACGGAGAACGGTTTACGAGGTCGAGCAGCCCGGCGCCATGGAGCGCGGTACGACCGCCAATGTCGCCACGGTGGTGGAGCGAATCGACGAGTTTGTCAAACACCTCAATGAGGTTCTGGGTGATGCGAGCGTTCAGGAGGACGTCAAAGCGATCGTAAGCGGGCTGAACGAAGCCGTCCGAGAGGCACAGGATCTTGTGGAGCTGTGGAAGCGCGAAACCAAGGCGATCGCCGATAACGCCAACCAAGGGATAGAGCGTACGGAGGGCAATCTGAACGAAGCCCTGGTCAAGCTGATCGACGTGGTCGAAAACCTCGATGATTCAACGAAGGAGCTGAACAGCATTCTCCAGGGCGTAGCGGCCGGCGAAGGAACGGCCGGTCTGCTGGTACGGGATGAACGGCTTTACGAATCAGGGGTGCTCGCTCTGGAGCGGCTTGCCGACGTACTGGCCTCGATTCGAAGAATAACCGGGAAGATCGAACGTGACGGATACATCACGGTCGGACAGACCACGGCCGTGGGGACGTTCACCAAAGACTTTCCCGTGGGGCCTCAGCCGTCCGACGCGGCACCAAAACAACCATGAGCTCGCTCAGACAAACAATCGGCCGAATGGCCTGGGCATGCTGAACGACGCTTCGGAGACGGGAAAACGGAAGGGACTGTGAGACAGCGCCGTACCAGCGCCCGCCTAGCTGTCTGTTGAAAAAGGGGACAGGCACCTCGCCGAACGGCTTTCTCGCGGGTGCGAGTGGTCCTGCACTCGGAGCCAGTCCCCTTTTTCAACGGACTCCTAGGGTATGCAGCATGCCAAAACCACGACGATTGCGGCCTGTGCCGCTCGTACATGCCACCACCTGTGTAAACCACCGCTTTAGGCGACTGACTTTTCGCCCGTTTGACAGTCGCAAAAGGCGGTTCGTAGAATGCCGCCCATTCCCGTGAGAACCCGAACGGAGGCCGAGCGCGCCCGTGGCAGAACTCCTGCTCAGCGACCTATGCGAGAGGCTCAAGAAAGAGGGAGTGGGCGCGCGCCTCGAGGGCGAAGACCGAGCCGTAAGGGCTGTAAACTCCCTCGAAGAGGCCGCCGAAGGCGAGATCACCTTCCTGGCCAACGAGAAATACCTGTCCGCGCTGCGGGACACCCGAGCCTCCGCGGTGATCGTCGGGGAAGGCGTGAAGGCGCCGGAGCGGCTCTCCACGATCCGCTGCAGCGATCCGTATGCCGGGATCGCGGTGGCGATCGTCCATATCCACGGCCATCGGAGACACCCCCAATGGGGAATCAGCGAGAAGGCCACGATCCACCCGACGGCCAAGCTCGGCCAAGGGGCCAACATCGGCGAATACGTCTCCATCGCAGCCGACGTCACCATTGGGGATGACTGCACGATCTACCCGGGCTGCTATGTGGCTGAGGGCGCCAGGCTCGGCAACGAGTGCACGCTGTTTCCGAACGTGGTCGTGTACGACCGTTGCGAGCTGGGGAATCGCGTGACCGTACATGCCGGTTCGGTCATAGGGGAGGATGGGCTCGGATATGCGCCGGTCGGTGATCAGTGGCTCAAGATCCCGCAGGTCGGGAAGGTTGTCGTGGGCGACGATGTCGAGATCGGCGCCAACTGCACCATAGACCGTGCCACGCTTGGCCGAACGGAGATCGGTGCGGGCACCAAGTTTGGAAACGTTGTCGTTATTGGACACGGCGCCAAGGTGGGTCCAGACTGCCTCTTCGTTGGATTGGTCGGCGTCGCGGGATCCGCCACGGTTGAGCGCCATGTCACCTTGGCCGGCCAAGTTGGCATCGCCGGTCACCTCACCGTGGGCAAGGACGCCCGGGTTGGAGCTCAGGCGGGGGTCACAGGCGACGTCAAAGCCGGAAGCGAGCTCTGGGGCACGCCGGCCGTGCCCGTCGCTGATGCCAAGCGTGCGGCTATTGCCCTGCAGAAGCTTCCGGAAGCCATGAAGCGGCTCAAGGTTCTGGAACAGGAAGTCGAAGAGCTGAAGGCAGCCCTCGGTCGCACCTAGCAGCCGGTTGGGGAAGGCGTGCCGGCTGTTTGTGGCGCCGGCTTCCAGCCGACAGTGGAAAGAGGGCCGGCAGGATGCCGGCGGTACGGGGAGGCGGACTTGTCGGCGGCAAGGGGAGAAGAGCCGGCAAGATGCCGGCGGTACGGGCGCGGCGGCTTCTGGCCGGCAGCGGGAAGAGGGCCATCAGGATGCCGGCGGTACAGGGAGGCGGACTTGTCGGCGGCAAGGGGAGAAGGGCCGGCAGGATGCCGGCGGTACGGGCGCGGTGGCTTC
>CP070718.1:393040-396655 GCA_020350565.1 Phycisphaerales bacterium | reverse complement strand
GTGGAGCATGCCGCCGCGCTGGCACGAGAGAGCGTTCAGAGACACAGTTTTGTCACCTTGGATGGAGAGGTGGTCGATGGCGGCGGGCTCGTGGGCATCGGGCCGGCGGGTTCGCACGCGGGTTTGATCTCGCGCAAAAGCGAACTGAAGGATCTTGAGATTCAGAACGCGGTCGTCGAGGAGGAGATCGCCAAGCTCAAGGAGCAGCTCAATCGTACCGAGGCCCAGGTGGGTTATCTCGACCGTATCCAGCAGGAGTTGCGCACGGCGATTTACGAATGCAATACCGCGAAGGTCGAGGCCAAAGCGTCCTTGCAGAATATCGGGGAGTCGATTCGCCGCCTCACCGAAGAGCAGCCGATCATTGCCCGCGAAGTCGACATGATCGAGCAGCAGATCGAAGAGGTGCATCGAAAGAGCCAGGAAAGCGGTGCCTCCCTTGAAGCCATGGAACGAGAAAACGTGGAGCGGGAGCGGGCCGTGGCCCAGCGCCATCAGGCGATTGACGAGCTGGTCGAGCAGCGGCGGGCCGTGCTTGATGAAGTCACGGAACTGAAGGTCAGCGCGGGACAGCTTACGGAGAAGCGAGCGGCCGCCGCAGAGACCATCAACGTCCTGCGACGCCAGATCCACGAGCTTCGCGGCTCGGTCGAGACGGCTGCACGCGATCGGGAGCAATGCGGGGAGCGTATCGAAGAGTCTCGCGAGACTATTCGGTCCAGCGAGCGCCGATTGCAGGAATTGACACGCGAGATCGAGCAGCTCGAGGAAACCGCTCGCGGGCTGCGAGAGAAGCGTGAGACAATGCGGATGAACCTGGAGGAGCTCGGCCAGGCAGTCAAGAGCGCGCGCACCGAGTTGGGCGAGGTCGAATCAAAGCTGCATGAGCTGCAGATGTCCTTGACCGAGACGAAGGTGCGGCGCGACGAGCTGGCCGCCAGAGTCCGCGGCGAGCTCGATATCGACCTCGACGAGCGCTACGAGTCATACGAGCATGCGGAGCAGGACTGGGAGGCAGTGGAAACCCAGATTGCGGAGCTGCGCAGCAAAATCGATCGCCTGGGGAACGTCAACCTCGATGCCATCCAGGAGTTGGAGGAACTCGAGGAGCGCCACAAGTTTCTCACCGACCAGCGTGAAGATCTGGAACAATCCTTGCGGCAACTGCAGCAGCTTATCGAAAGGCTCAATCACGAATCGGTCACGCGCTTCCGCGAATCGTTCGACGTCATTCGCGGCCATTTCCGGACGCTCTTCCGTAAGCTCTTCGGCGGGGGCCGGGCGGACATCGTATTGGAGGACCCCGAGGACGTGCTCGAGACCGGCATCGAAATCCTGGCTCAGCCGCCGGGTAAGGAGCTGCAGAGCATCTCCTTGATGTCCGGCGGTGAGAAAACGATGACAGCCATCGCGCTGCTCATGAGTGTTTTCAAGAGCCGGCCCGCACCATACGCGGTCCTCGACGAGGTGGACGCCGCGCTCGACGAGGCCAACAACGAACGCTTCAACACCATCATTCGGGAATTCGTTGAGGACTCGCAGTTCATCATCATCACGCACGCCAAGCGAACGATGAGCATGGCCGACGAGCTGTACGGTATCACCATGCAGGAACCCGGCGTGTCCACGCGCGTCAGCGTAAAAGTCGCCACGCAGCACGTGGCCTGATCTCGAAGATCACTGCTCCGGATCGTGCGGCTCAGGGCAATGTTGCTCCGCGCCGCACGAACCTCCCGGTGTGTCCGGAGAGCAGTGGTTGCCGCCAGAGTGGGCTGGAAGGATTCGGTCTCACGCCCCCGTTTGCGGTCCGCCTCTGGCAGATGCCACTCAAGACGATGTCTAAGCCAGCTTGGCCAGCACCGCGGTGAGGTATCTCCAGACCTTGTCGACGGAAGCGACCCACACGCACTCGTCGGGTGAGTGAGCCCCCTCGATCCTCGGGCCGAAGGAGACCATGTCCATGCCGCCCATCCGTTCGCCGATGAGGCCGCACTCCAGCCCGGCGTGTATGGCGGTGACGATCGGCTCCTCGTCGAAGAGTTCCTTGTAGGTGTCGCGACAGACGGCCAGCACCTTCGAGTCGACGTCCGGCTCCCAGCCGGGGTATTCGTTCCCCGTTTCGACGTCGGCACCGGCCAGCGTGCCGACAGCCGCAATCTGCTGCAGCACGGCATTCATCCATCCATCGGACGAGCTGCGCGACAACGTCTCCACTGTGATCTGCATCGCGGTCTGGTCGCCCGAGACCACCGTGCTTACCTTCGCGACGTTGTTGGAGGTCTGCACCAGGCCTGTGATCTGCGGATGCATGTCCAGAACGCCGTGCGGCAGGGCGGCGATCATGGCCAGTACCGTGCTCGTATCCTCGACCGAAAGGGCGACTCCCGCTTCCTCGCGCTCAGCCTGCTCCACGCGGATGGAGATCGAGGGTTCGCTGGATGCTTCGGCCGACTCCTTGGCGACATCGCCGGCCATGGACTTCAGTTCGCTGCTGAAGCCGTCGGGACCGGCAAGAATCGCATGGGCTTCCCGCGCGATCGCGTTGCGCTTGCTCCCGCCACTCACGGACACGAGACGAACGTCCGGCAGGACGGCTCGCAGGATCGTCGTGACCAACAACCGGACCGCATTGCCGCGGTTCTCGTGGATGTTGGAACCGGAGTGCCCGCCGCGCAGACCGTCCACGGTCAGCCGCACGACCTCTTCGGTCGTAGAAATCGGGTCCGCAGGAAAGTCGCATGTCAAGGTGCTGTCACAGCCGCCGGCGCAGCCGATGTAAATTGTGTCGTCCTCCTCGGAGTCGAGATTGAGCATGCGCCTGCCCTTGAAGAACTTCGGCTCAAGGACCTTGGCGCCGGTCATGCCGGCTTCTTCGTCGATCGTGCAGAGAATCTCGAGCGGGCCATGGACGACGTCCGGCGACGTCGCTGCGGCCATCGACAGCGCCAGTCCGATGCCGTTGTCGGCCCCGAGTGTCGTACCGTCCGCGCGGATGATCTGCTCGCCGCTTTCGGGATCGCTGTCGAGGATGAGCTTGATGGGGTCCTTGGTGAAATCGTGCGCGGTGCCGGCATTCTTCTCGCAGACCATATCCAGGTGGCCCTGGAGGACGGTGATCGGGGCGTTTTCGTGTCCGCGTGTGGCCGGCACCTCGATCACAATATTCCCCACTCGGTCCTCGCGTGCGGGGAAGCCCTGCTCTTTGGCCCACGCCAATACGTGGGCACGGATCTTTTCCTCGCGTTTCGATTCCCGCGGTACATTGGCCATGCCGGCGAAAAGACGCCAGACGGCCTTTGGCTCTAGTTCCTCGATCTGGGTGACGTTGTCCTGAGCAGTCATGTCCGTTCGATTCCCTTCCTCGTATGGTCTCAATGATAAGCGTGTGCTTCGGTTGGTCCGCTGCCGATCAACCAGCGAAGGGACGCAAGATCGGTCATCCGACCCTGGCTGTCAACCACCGGGTCACGAAGAGCATCGGTGTGCCGCTGGTCCATGAGCAGCAGTGGGGCGAATCCTGATGCACCTTCTCCGGCCCTTCGGGAAGGCAAGCGAACACGAGAGAGTAGAGCCGGCGTCCCTGCCGGCTCGAGGCACCGATCGTCCCTGCCGGCT
>CP070718.1:389028-392940 GCA_020350565.1 Phycisphaerales bacterium | reverse complement strand
GCTGGGGTCTGACACCCGCTGACGCTGCGGAACAGGTCCGTACCGCTTTCTTCGGTGAGACCGTTGCGGTCGTGAACGAAGGTGTCAACGTTTATGACATCGTTGTTCGCCTGGCGCCCGAGCATCGTGAGCGTATCGACCAGGTTAAGGATCTGATGCTTCGTGGCCGCGATGGCAAGCTGGTTCGTCTCAAGGAGGTCGCCGACGTCGGCCTGGAGAAAGCCTCGAACCTCATCTCGCGTGAGAATGCTCAGCGAAAAGCCGTCGTCTCCTGCAATGTGGCCGAAGGATACAATCTCGGCGACCTCGTGGCAGAGGTGCGCCAGCGCGTTGACCCGATTGTCGCGCGCTACGGCTACTCCGTCTCCTACGGCGGCCAATTCGAGGCACAGCAATCGGCGTCACAAACGCTTTACATCATGGGCGCAGGCGTTGCGCTGGTCATGCTCCTCGTGCTCAACATGTCGTTCGGCTCGACGCGGGCGGCTCTGCTGGTGATGATCAACCTGCCGCTTGCGTTGATCGGGGGAATCTTCGTGGTTTTCTTGACGGAATCGGATAGCGTGTTGGGGAACATGCTCGCGCTGTTCGGTGTCGGCGGGCGCTACGAGGCACCGGTCATCTCCATCGCCAGCATGGTGGGTTTCATCGCGCTGTTCGGCATTGCGGTCCGCAACGGCATCTTGCTGGTCAATCACTATGCGCATCTGATGAAGGAAGAGGGGAAGCCGCTCTACGGCGCGATCATCCAGGGCTCGCAGGAACGGCTCATTCCCATCCTGATGACGGCGCTCACGGCCGTACTGGGGCTGGTGCCGATCGCGTGGGCCGCCGGTGAGCCGGGCAGCGAACTGCTTGCACCACTGGCGACCGTGGTCCTGGGAGGCCTGTTCAGCTCCACCCTGCTGAATCTGATCGTCGTTCCGGCGGGTTATGCGCTGGTCTTTCGAGCCGACCGCCCCGCGACGGCGAAGCACTGATCGGGCGATTCCTCGTCGATGAGGCAGGTTGCTGGAACTCTCGTGAACGGAGGCAAGCAAGGGGAATCGAATCCGCGCTCACCCTGAGGGGGGGCCGCGTTCTTGGTGCTGGATTCTTCCTGCAGAGCCCGCGAGAGCCCTGCTCCGGCAAACTCAACCGTGCCGTCGGACGCTAGCTGCATTTGACGAGGTGCAAGCGGCGCGTCGTTCATTCCGACGTGCGCCCTCCAGGTTGTGCAGCCGCCCCCCCGGCCTATAATGCCGTTTTCCCGAGAAGGCGTAGACGATCAGTGAGGTCCGCTTGATTGTTGGCTTGTCAAAGGAGATTGCATCATGCTACGGCGCTCGTGTTTCGTTCTCGCAGTCGTTGGTTGTGCGGTTTCGCTCCTGGCTCTTGCAGGCTGCAAGACCGCCGCGAAGGCTACCGGTACGCACTACGCCCGTTTCGCCGCTGAGCCTGACCAAGTGGTGGAAGCAGCGAAAGGGGCGCTCGACGAACTGCAACTGCAGACGCTCTCATCCTCTGCCACCAAGCTCGACGGGCAGATCGTTGCCCAGACGGCTCAGGGCAAGAAAGTCACCATCAGGGTGGACAGAGAGGCTGAGGGCGTGAGCAAGGCCTCCATCAAAGTTGGAACCGTCGGTGATAAAGCCATCAGTGAGGCCATCATCGAAAAGACCCAAAAGCGACTGAAGAAATAGGTCCCGCGCAGCCAGCACAAGGGTCTGGTGCTGGCTGCATGCGACAACTCGCGCCGGGAGGAAGTTAAGTGGCAAGCAGGCTTCGCTGGCACTTGACCAACTCCTCGAACGCCGTCCGGAATGTAGTTGATGTCGGGTACCGGACTCGGCCTCGCATGAAAGTTACGGCATACCTCCTTGCGGAACAGGCGATCTTGAAGCTGATCGGCGCCAGGATGCGGTCGTTTCCTGAAAGCTGACTCGGGCTGAGGACGAACGGGATCATCCGAGGTGAGCCCGCGACTCATCGCATTCAGACATGTCCTGACGGGATCCCCGGCGACTTCGCGACAATCGAATAGTCATCAGACGCCGCCCCGACCATGCGCCGCCAAGAGTCTTCCGCTCGAGCGAGAATGGCGACCTTGTTTCTTCTCTGGTTATCGAGTGAGTGACTCCCGGAGCATTCCAATGCCGCCCTGCGCCGGGAAGGGATCCTTGACCTGACCGCAAACCGGAATGTGTAATTCGGCCTATCGGCCTGCTACTTTTATGCCAGCCAGCAGGGCTCGGCTTTCGGGGTGTCGCTCGCGTCGGCATGATGCAGCTGATCAACTCCGTCACGCCATGCTTCTTGCGCGCGGTAGATGCCGGGCCGATCTTCGCGCGCGGGGGATTTGAAGAGGATGGCATGTGAACCGCCGGTAGCGCTTCAGCAAATCTCGTCGCGAGAAAAATCGCACATTCGTCGCGTTCAATGTCAGGATCACGCGCCAGAATGGCGTGGCATCTGCCGACGCACCGGGACGATTGCGCGCTATCTCCTGAATGCCCCGCCGGTGGTCCTTTCATGAACCTGCCTGCGTTCGGCCTGATCAATTTCTCGAAAGACCGAGGTCAGTTACCACTTTGGCGTGTTTCAGGGCTACTTTGCTTGAGATCGCCGAAGGCGGCCACCCTCGACGCATTCAAGGAGCTTATGGGACGTTAAAGGCTGAGGGCTGTCCGTATTGGCCCTGATGCTCTGCCGCATCGAGGCGACTCCGGTCACGATATTGACACACTTTTGGCGCCGGACGTGTGAAGGAAAGCCAAGCGCGTTGCGGCAAGTTGAACGAAGCAAATCGTTGGCGACGCTCGCACCTATCTCGGATCGGTATGCGTTCACTACTAGTGGAACAAGTCTTGGATATGGCTTGCGATCCGGAAATGATCTGGAGGCATTGACAAAATGAGCACCGCACTCTACTCTCATAAGTTGTTCGGCCGCGATTATTGTTAGGGGTAAGTTCGAAGAGCAGTCTCTTCGACTCGCACGCAAATCGAATCAAGTTCTGCTCCTCCAGGAGGGGGGCGAGTCTATAGATAATCTTAGCACTGCGCCGAGAGCCCGGGTCTCAGCTTGGAGTATGCGAAGACCAGGATGGTTCTTCGATCGTGGCGCCAGGGCCGGCATGTCTGTCAGTTCATGTCCCGGAACTGATGTAGTCTTCAGACGAGGGGCGTAACAAGAGGAGGAATGATTATGGTTGCGAAGAAGAAAAGGGGCGTATGCCCGTGGCGACGCAAGTGGTGCGTCATGTTTGTGGCATTCGGTGCGCTTCCCGGCCTTGCACTGGCCGGGCCCATCGAGAACGTGATCGAGATCGATGGGAACTGTACCGATGATGGGGACGTTGGTTTGGACTTTGGCGCGGTGGCCGATGGCTCCGCCGCTGGTGACCCGCGAATCATCGTTGCCAGCGACCTAGTCGTGGACCCGGCGCCTCTGACGATTTTCACAAAGGGGGGCTCCAAGGATGAGCTCGACATCCCCAACTGGGAGTGGAAGGACGGGAGTGTCCCGGACAAGGACAATCTTCTGAACGGCATCGCGGTGTTGCTGGAGGATCCCGATACGGGCGACCGGATTCTGGCGGTTGCCGGCGACCGTTCGGCGAACAACGGTGACGCGCAGATTGGCTTCTGGATCTTCCACAATCCCGTCGGCTTGAACCCGGATGGAACTTTCAGCGGGCAGCACGCCGTTGGCGACCTGCTGATCTTGGCCCACTTCATTCAGGGCGGCGGGGTGGCCGAGCTCGAGCTCTACGAATGGCAGGCCGACGGTTCCCTGCTGTTTGTGGCCGATCTGACGACGTCCGGCGACATTGTCGCTGCCACCAACGAGATCGAAGTGCCCACCTGCTGGGACTATGAGCCCAAGTTCCCGCCCGACACTCCGGGCCACTACCCGACGACCAGCTACTTT
>CP070718.1:386941-388928 GCA_020350565.1 Phycisphaerales bacterium | reverse complement strand
TCCAGTCCGCTGCCAAGCTGCCTTGGAGGGATATCAACAGAATCAGTGCTGCGATAGTTCTCATGGTCGAATCCTTTCCTGAAAAGAGTCTCTCGATGAGAAGGATGTATTAGAAGCCGCATGTGGGCTTGGGGCCAGGCCAGGCTGACTGAGTCGAGGCGTGGCTGTAGCCTGTGCAATGATAAGGCGATCGAGTTCTCTGATGAGATGTCCATCCACTACGTGCCAGTACACGCGGTCTTGCCACGCTTGGCGGCCACGCGGACCATTTCGGAGGGACCGGAGGCTAGCAGGCGTTCGTAGGTTTTCAGCGCCGCGGCCTTATTGCCCGCGGCAAGGAGCTTCTCGGCGCAGGCCAGTGAGGCGTCGGCGATGGTCGCCTTCATCTCGTCCGTCGGCTTGCCGGCAGCCAGGGCCTCGCTCGCCGCGGGTGAGCCCATCGCCCCTAGTCCGTGGGCGGCGGCCGTGGCGACGGCACAATCCTTGTGGCCGAGTAATGCCCCAAGCGGGGCGACGCCAGCCGCTTCCCCGCGAACGCCGAGCGATGAAATCATGCCGATCTTCAGCTCGCCGTTGACCCTCGATAACGCGTCACGTATCGCCTGGCCGGCTTCCGGGGCGGGGATCCGTTCAAGAGCGAAACGGGCCATGTGCGAGAGTTTCTTGTCGGTGAGCAAGCCCGCCAGTGTTGGTACGGACACAGCCGTGCCGACGATCATGAGCTTGCGGCAGACGTACTGCTTGGCGTCGTACGGCGCGTTCGTCGTGAGCACGGCGGCGAGACGGGCTTCGAGCTTCTTGCGGGCCGCGGCGTCGCCGCGCGTGGCGATCACGGCATCATCTATGGGCTTGACCAGCTTCCTGTCCTGGCCCCAATGGTAGGTCTTCAGTGCTTCAAAGGCTTTATCCAACATGGCTGATCTCCTTGGATTGTCTTCTGAATGTTTCGAAGTGCACGACTACGGCTCCTACAGGTACCACGGTTCACGACGAGCGCGGTCGAGAAGCCGGTTCGCTTCTGCATCGCCGGAGAATTCTTGCTTCGCGGCGTCCCATTTCAGTGATCGCTGCAACGTATTGGCGGCGGTCGCCAGGTGGCAGACGGCCATCGTGTTGACCGCCCATTCGATGTCACGAAACGGTCGTTTGCCCGTCTTCACGCATTCAAGAAAATCGCCGTAAATGCTGCCCCTTCCTCCTCCCTTCTTGCTGTCTGCGTAGGAAGGAATCGGTTTCGGGGGGAGCGTCTCGCCGGGCGTTCCCTCGATATGGAACTGTCCGGTCTCCGGGCGGCAACTGTGCAGGACAAGGCCGTTCGGATATTCGAAGCTGATGTGGGGCTTCCCTTTGGTTGGATTGTAGGTAACCTCCGTGGGCTGCAAGTCCCGGACGTCCGCAACGAAGGTGGCTCCCCCGAAATGATGCGCACCCCAATCGGTAATGTCTCCGCCGGAGTAATCGTTATAGGCGCGCCACGAATCGCGGGCCGTATTGTAGCTGCCGCTGCAGCGCTTGCTGTTGTAAGGAGCCCACGGCGCCGGCCCGAGCCACATATCCCAGTCCATGGTGTCGGGAACGGGTTCTTCAGGCAGATTGCATACGGAGGAGAAGTTCCGCGTATTGATATTGATCGACTTGATGGTCCCGAGTCCGCCGCCCCAGCATTTTTCCAGGTGTCCGCGATAATCTTGCAGGACCCGCTGGCTGCCGCCTGAAACGACCCGATTGTAGCGACGGGCCGCATTGACGACGAGCCGGCCTTCTCGAAGGGTAAACGTCTCTGGTTTTTGACAGTAAACGTCCTTGCCGTTCCGGCATGCTTCGATGATCATGATGGCGTGCCAGTGGTCGGGCGTTGCAATGTGGACCGCGTCGATGTCCGTACGCGCCAGCAGGTCACGGAAATCCCCGTACGCCTTGCAGTCGCGATTCCCGTAACGCTTGTCGATGTTGCCCTTCCTATCCCTCAAGACGTTTCTGCGGACAT
>CP070718.1:382028-386841 GCA_020350565.1 Phycisphaerales bacterium | reverse complement strand
GGGATCGAAATCGGCTCGTATCGTGGGCAGTCGCTGGCCATGTTGGCCATGGCTCTGCGCGATGCGGGCAGCGGAGCGATCCTGATCTCGATCGATCCCCATCATGGGGAGCCTGCCAATCTGGCCCAGGTTCGCTTGACCCTTGCCCAGATCAATGAGGAAAGGCGGCTCGTTCAATTCACGTGTTCCTCAGACGAAGCTTGGCGCAGGCTGAGGCCGGGCATTGCGTCGTTCGTCTTCATCGATGGCGACCACTCTTATCGCCAGGTGGTCTCGGACTTCAACAATTACCGCGGCCTGCTCGCTCCGGGCGGCTGCATGATCTTCCACGACTACGGCTACGGGAATCACAACGGTAAATCGGACGTCGTTCCCGACGTCCACCCCGCCATCGACAAGCACGTCTTCCCCGCGAAGGACTTTAAGCCACTGTTACTGGCCCACACGCTGATGGCGTTCGTCAAGCAGGCGCGCTGAGGCCGTCTGGGAGTGATTTGGTCGCCGGGTAAGCGTGCGCGTCCGGCTGGCACCCTTCGCTGTTGTTGTCGGCGGTGGCCGGGCTCAAGGCGTACCGACGAGGCAGTCGGCCGAAAGTGGCCTCAGGACGGGTGTGACTTCGCAGCAATAGAGCATGCCGGGCGGCACGTCATCAACAACCATCGAGCCGGCAGCAATCACGCTGCCGGCGCCGATGTGCACACCCTTCAGGATTGTGACTCCGAAACTGATCCAGACGTCGTCCTCGATGATCACCGGTGCCGAGCGGACACCGGGCATCCCTTCCCAGGTGCGTGGGTGGCCCTTTTCCAAAATATGTCGGAAATGCTCGTGCCGTTCATGGGCATCGAGTGAGTGGGCCGTGCCGTCGTGAATGTTGACATCGTGGGCGATGAGGACGCGGTCGCCAATCGTGATCGAATCCATGGACCAGATTTCACTGCGCGGCCCGACGTAGGACCACTCGCCGATGTCGATCAGGCCGCCATGCCCATACGTGAACAAACGCCCCCGAATGAAAGTGTGGGCGCCAATCACGATGTGTTCCTTCCCGCCGCAGTAGTTTTCGATGGCTGCTTCCGGGCCGAGTTGAGCCGTGGGGTGCAATATGGCTTTCACAGGACGCTGCTGCCTGGCGGCCGTGGCGCGCATCTCATGCGCGATCCATTCCACAAACCGGCGCTTCGTCCGCGACCAAAGTCCTTGATGTGCGACGAGATCGGAGCCGTTGGGATCGTGTGCCATGGATGCCTCTTAGGATTATGATGCGTTCAGAGCTCCGGATCCCGGAGCCCGCAGATTCCCGAATCGGATTGCCAAGCTTTCTCAGGGGCGTGCCCACCTTGTGAACGCGCTACGCGTAACGTTTCATCACTCCTGACCGGGCGATTCTCTGTACTGCCTCTTCATCCGGAGCGATCGCGGTCGGGAATACAAAGGGTCTGTCAAAGCGGAACCGCAGCGTGGCCTCGCGCACGCTCGGATCATCTCCACCCTTGCGACCGCAATGCCTGCCGGTACCGTCGAAGCCGTCGTTGAAAACCAACGGTCGTCGCGGATGGAGCACGAGCCCGCCTTCCTTGAAAACCGTCCACCACCAGAGGATGCCCCACGAGTCGTTCCGCCCGGCGATCCGATCCGCAAGCAGCCTGGCGAACGGATAGCTGTCATAGAAGTCGAATCGACGACGGATGGCCGGGTTCGCCAACTGCTCTTCAGCATCTTCGGCATTGAACTCGAATTTCCGCCACGCCCGCCACCAGGTCGCCCAGCCCCAAGTGGTCGTCAGCGGCAGGAAGAAGGCGTCCGGCTTGGGAGGGTGATTGACCGGGAACATGAAACCGGAAACCTGGTAAACGCGATCCTCATCCTCATAGCGATCCAGGGCTTCGAGCATGTAATCCACGAAATCCGCTGCGACGACGTGGTCGTCTTCCAGAACAACGACGCGGCCGAAACGCTCACAGACCTCGGTCACGCCGCCTGCAATCGATCGGGCCAGGCCAAGGTGTTCCTCCCGCTCGACGATGCTTGCCGGGAGCCTGCCGGCCCACTCGCGTACGACGTCGCGTGCTTCCGCCACCTTAGCCATGTCTTGAGGGCGTTCAGGGCCGTCGCAGTAGATGTACACCGCGCACTGGTCCAGCCGCAGGCAGCGCGCCAGAGACTCCAGCGCACGGTCGACATGAGTCGGCCGGTTGTACGCGAACATCACCAGGGGTGTTTTCGGCTCGGCCATCCAAACCCAATCCGGCTGCCGGCGCACCTGGAAGGGGCGCCGGAAGGGGCTGTCGCGGGCAAACTGGGTTGCGTGTCGCAGTTGATTATCGGCCGGCGGAGGGATTCCCAATAGGCGAGCCGCTCAAGTGATGGTTGCACGCTGTGTCCGAGTGCTGGTGGACTAGGAAAGATGCCAGGTGCAAAAAGGGCGAAAAAATAAGCAAGGGTGTCCGATAATCACTCCCCCTTGAAGCGATCGTTATCGGATGTGAGAAGTGAAGGTGCTTGAACAGGGTAAAGTGTCACAACTCGTCACTTAAACCACCAGTGCTGCTAAAGGGTTGTTCGGCATGAAGGTAGGCGTCGAACAGGACTCATCCGCGTTCTCGCGGATCATGCACGACTTTTGGCGTCCACTTCGCGCCGACGGTTCTTCCGACGAACCCAGTATCCCCCGCCTGGGTGATAGATGGATGGGGCCCTTGGCAATCCGCCCTCAAGTCAGTTTCCTATTCTTCTTTTCCTCATGGGGGTTTGGTGAATTATATCGATGAATGCTGTCCGGATCTGAGTCGTCATCCAACCGTAACTGGACCCCACATTTCCGTGTTCGTCTCCGACCGCCCGCACCATCCAGAGATCGGACGGCCTTCCCACCCATTGATTTCGCCCCAGGGAATCAGAGACCGGGCGCCGATATCTACGGCAACCACGGTGTCGGCTTGTCGTGCGTAGGACGAGTGGGGGCCCATACAGCCTTGTTACGCCGGCAGTGCCTTTCGATGGCTGGTGTGGATCGCCTGGTTCTGCGTGCGGCATCCGCAGCCGGGAACATTCCGTGGACGAGGATCAAGCGAGCCCCATGTCAACGTTAACAGTCAGTGCTTTCCGCGAGCAAACGCTCGATCTGCTTACTCGGGGCCGGGTCTACGAGTTCATTCCCCGCGCCGAGGCCTATCTCGAACAGGTGCCGAAAGACCATTTGATTCGCCTGCGTATGGTTCAGGAGTATCTCAAGCTCGGCCTGATCCAGCCGGCGAGTGACCTGCTGAGCATCGAACTTGAAGGAACCGGTTTCCCCCGGGAACTGGCGTCAATACGCGATTCTCTGCTGCGGATGCAGTCCCGCCCGGTGCCGTGGTCCGACTTCGCCGGGCGATATGAGGCCAACTTGGGTGCACTCGAAGCACGCGGTATCGACACGGGACCGATCCGCCGCGCCTGGAAATCGAATCAGGAACGCTTCCAGCTCTGGTTCGACCGTTCTGACGTGCAGCACGTTCGCATGCTCGGCGGCGATGGGAAGTGGAGATGGATACCCTTCTTCGGCGATCATGGTTCATTGGAGCGCGTCAAGCCGCTGCCGGAAGGCATCAAAGCCCTCCAACCGGGACCGTATCTGTTCGAAGGGCTGGATCTGGGTCATTACTTCGCGCGGGTTTACAACGCGACGCTCGATAGCTTCCTTGGCTTTAGCTGCGCGCTGTTCATCGTCGAGCCTGATCCGGCGTTGTTGGCGCTCGTGTTCCATCTGCATGACTGGTCCGGACTGCTGGCGGACACTCGCGTTCACATCTTCACCGGCGAGAACTGCGTCGATCCACTGAGGACCGTCTTCGAGGAAAACCTGAACCTGCCCCTGCCTACGCACGCTTTCGCGATGAGCCGGTTCCGGCCCGGATGTCAGCCGACGGCGGTAGAGGCCGTCCAGGAGTTGGGCAAACAGCGCGAGCGCGCGATCAGGGAGTCCTACGCCGACGTGGAATCCAGTTATGTCGGGCGAGACCTGACGTACTGGGCTGAGCGACTCAGCAAGGCCCTCTCAGGCAAAGACGAGCCGCTACGAGTTCTTGCGGTCGTCAGCACACACACGAGCTTCCTTCAGTATTCCATGGAGGACGTGCGGCGAGCGCTGGAGGAGCTGGGTCACAAGTGTACGGTCCTCATGGAGGATACGCACTACGAAGTCCCAGGTCCGCTGACCTACCATAAGGCCATTCGTGAGCTGGAGCCCGACCTGTTCTTCATCATCGATCACCTGCGGCATGAGTTGACCTCGATTGTCCCAACGAATCTACCCATACTCACTTGGGACCAGGATCAACTGCCGCACGTCTTCACCGCGGACAATATGCGCAAAGTGCCGCCGACCGACTTCCTCGTTGGTTATTCGAAACCGTTGTGGGTCCGCGCCGGCTGCAATCCGAGGCAGTTTCTCAACGCCCGCATTCCCACCTCTCCGGAGAGATTCTCCGGGGATCCCCTGACCGCCGCAGAGATCGAGCGATACACCTGTGACGTTTCTTATGTGAGCCACGCGTCCCAGACGCCGGAACAGTTCCACCAGGAGGAGCGCAGACAATACGGCGATCCCCAGCTCGTCCGACTGCTGGACTGCATGTACGAACTTCTACCGCCGCTGCTTGCCAGGCACAGGGTGGTGCACCGGGAGTTGCCGGTGATGGTACTGGAAGAGGCCTGCGCGCGAGTCGGTGTGCAGCTTAGGGACGAGCAAATCCGGCAGCGTCTGATGTGGTGGTACTTATGGCGACTGGGCGATCGCATGTTTCGTCACGAGGCTCTCGGATGGGTTGCC
>CP070718.1:376444-381928 GCA_020350565.1 Phycisphaerales bacterium | reverse complement strand
TTCAAGCCAGGAGAGATGGAGATGGGTGATAAGGGGAAGCGAGATAAAGGCAAAAAGGAGAAACAGAAAAAGGCCCAGCTTAGTCCAAAGGACAAACGGAAGTTGAAAAAACAAAAGAAGAATGCATAAATGCCCTGTAGTGTCCGGTGGCCTTGTGTGATGTACGGTGCCGGGGCGCCGCGAACTTGACTGCCAAGCCGTGTGGCGCGCGTCCCTCGCCGCACCATGCAAATGTCGGCACGCGATGGCTCCGTCCGGATCGCTCCCCACGATCCCTACGATCTACTTCCGTTCGCCCGATTGGAGATCCGCTGTACTCCGGCGAGCAAAACCCCCTACCCTGTCCAGCGGGTAGGAAGCGCCCTACTTTCTACCACTTCGTTCCGTCAGGAGTGTCACGCAGTTGCACGCCCATAGAGGCGAGGCGGTCGCGGATTTGATCGGAGAGGGCGAAGTCCTTGTTTTTGCGGGCCTGGTCGCGGAGGTCGGCTAACAACCGGATCAGGTCGTCCTGATTGGAGGATTCCGCGTCGCCGCCGAGGGGTGATGGCCACTTCAGGCCGAGGGCGTCGCCGGTAAGCCGCTGCATCAGCGTGTCGGCCGCGAGCAGGTCTTCCTGCCCGGCGCCCTCGCTGATCCACGCGCCGCTCTGCTTGGCCAGGTCGAACAAGACCGCAAGGGCCGCGGCCGTGTTGAAATCCTCATTCATCGCGTCGGTGAAGCGCTTCTCGATGTCCTCCAGCGCCGTGCGGATCTTCTCCGCCCGCGGCTTCGGCGACCCGGAAAGGGCCGCACGCGACAGCTCCCGGGCCGCGTCGCGCAGCTTGTACGACCCGCTCTCGGCCGCTTTCAGCGCGTCATTCGAGAAATCCAGCGGCGCACCGTAATTACTCGTCAGCACAAAGTGCTTCACCACCACCGGCTCGAAGGTCTTCTCCAGCAAATCGTGGCCCGTATAGAAAAGCTCCTTGAGCAAAACAAAGTTCCCCAGGCTCTTGCCCATCTTCTGCCCGTTGATCGTGCACATGTTGTTGTGCAGCCAGTAGCGGCAGAAGGGCTTACCGGTGGCGCACTCGCCCTGAGCGATCTCACACTCATGATGCGGGAACTGGTTCTCGATTCCGCCGCCGTGAATGTCGAACGTCTCGCCGAGGTACTTCTGGCTCATCACGGAGCACTCGACGTGCCAGCCGGGATAGCCCACGCTCCAAGGGCTGGACCAGCGCATGATGTGCCCTTCTTCAGCCCGCTTCCATAAAGCGAAGTCGGACGGGTGCTTCTTATCCGGATTGACCTCGACGCGCGCTCCGGCGTCCATGTCCTCCACGATGCGCCGGCTCAAGCGCCCGTACCGGCTGAACGAGGAGACATCGAAGTACACGGCCCCGTTGACCTCATAGGCATGCCCCTTGTCCAGCAGCGTCTGCACGCAGGCGATCTGCTCGGGGATGTGCCCCGTGGCCCGTGGCATCACGTCCGGGCGCCGGATGTTCATCGCATCCATGTCGTCCAGGTAGCTTCGCGTGTAGGTCTCGGCGATGGCCATCGGGTGCAGGCCGCGGCGGCGCGCTTCTTTCGTCACCTTGTCCTCACCTTCATCGGCGTCATCCGTCAGGTGGCCAACGTCGGTGATGTTCTGCACGTAGTTGACGGCGTAGCCGCTGAACTCGAGCCAGCGGATGATCGCGTCGAAGCCGACGTAGCTCTTGGCATGCCCCAGATGACTATGTCCGTACACCGTCGGCCCGCAGACGTAGATGCCCACCTTGCCGGGGTGGATCGGCTCGAACGGTTCCTTGCGGCGGGTGAGCGTGTTGTAAACATTCAGCGGCATCAATTGGTTCCTTCGTATCAGATTGCGGCTTGGGAATGACCGACTCAGCCCGACCGGAACAGGGAGGCCGTGGCAGTACACGCGATGGCATCGGTTTGTCCCAGGACGCCCATGCCCTCGTTGGTCTTGGCCTTGACGCTGACGGCCCCAGATCCCAAGCCGAGAAGCAACGCGACGGACTCCGCGATCCGTTTCTTATGCGGTGTCAGTTTCGGTGCCTCGGCGTGCACGATTGCGTCGACGTTGCAGATCTCGAAGCCGCACTCACGCACCCGCTTCACGGCATCCTGAAGAAGCTTACGACTGTCGATGCCTTCGTAGGCCGGATCGTCGTCCGGAAACAAATCACCGATGTCCGGCAGACCTGCCGCACCCAGCAATGCATCGGTGACGGCATGGAGCACCACGTCTGCATCGCTATGCCCGACCAGGCCTTTCTCGTGCTTGACCTCGACGCCGCCCAGGACCAGCCGTCGCCCTTCGATCAGCCGGTGAATGTCATATCCAATGCCTACGCGGAACTGGTCTTTCAAGGTGGCTCTCCAAACGGTTCTCGATTGCGGCGCCCCTTCGAAGCACGGCCGCCCAGGCCGGGGAAAGGGCAAACGGGTAACCTACGAGTTGCCCGGATCGGATTCAAGGCCTTCGGAGCCTGGGAGCCGCCGACAGCAGCGATAACTTGCCCTTACCCTCCGGCGGAGCCGGCCCCCCAAATAATGGGTGGCCCACCTCCTCTGAAGGTGGGGCAGCGATTCGCCGGGGCAGCGAATCATCTCCGTCTGCGGTCGCTGAGTTCACGCAGTGTTCTTTCGCTACCCCAGGTCCGGAGGACCTGGGCCACCCATCCCGCGCAAGTGCTCCGCTGAACGTGTCACCCACCAACCGCCGGCAGGAGCGATAGCCCGCCCTTGCCTTCCGGCCGTACCAACCCCACCAAGAGGGGCATCATGGCAAAGAACCGGCGTGCTCGGATACATACCGCTTCAAGCCCCTGGCCCTTTTGCCGCCCGCACGGGTGGAGGGGACGCGCTTGCTTTGCTGTCAGGGCACGGTTTCAGTAGAATGAAACCCTCACAGAGGTGGACTGGAATCCCTGAAAAGGCGGCATGCGGCGGCCGACCGCCGCCCATGAACAGCTCACCACCAAAACACACGGGGTGTGCCATGATCATCCTACCACGTCGAAAGGTCCTGTCCCCGTTTTTCTCTCTCCTCGCTTCCCTGCTGCTCGTTGTTATCGGTGCTTGTGACATCGGCACCCCTAGCGGCGGAGACCCCGACAATCCGGCGGGTCAGCAACAGCCGGGGGAGGAAGCGCTTGCCCAGGCAGATCCCATCCCGGTGCAAGTGGAAGGTCAGGGCTCCGTCAATCAGGACATTGCCGGGCCGGTGATCACGCTGACGGCCGTACCGGAGGAGGGGTGGCTCTTCGCAGGTTGGGGGAACATCCCCTCGTCCGAGAACCCCGTGAGCATCATGGGTGACGAATTCAGCGAGGCCCAAGCCCGGTTCGCGCCTGACGCCGACGAAGACGGCGTGGAGGACGCCGCAGACCTATGCCCCGACACGGCCGCCGGCGATGCCACCCACGAGGATGGGTGCTCCGCCAATCAGATCGACGCCGACCGGGACGGCATCCCTGATCGACGCGATCGTTGTGCCGACACCCCAGTCGACAGTGACGTCGACGAAAACGGCTGTGCCGCGACGCAGCGCGACACCGACGGGGATACGATCCTCGACGCCGACGATCGCTGCCCCGATACGCCTGCGGACAAACGGGTGGATGAACGCGGCTGCAGCGCGAGCCAGCGCGATAGCGACCGCGATGGTGTCAAGGACGCGGTGGACGAATGTCCGAACACCGCGGCCGACTCCCTCGTCGATGCCGTCGGCTGCGCCGCCGTCCAACGCGACTCAGATGCGGATGGCGTTCCCGACAACGACGACCTGTGCCCGGGGACCCAGTCCGGAACTTCGGTCGATCTGGGAGGATGTCCGACCTTCTGCGGGAACGGTTTCGTTGAATTCGGCGAGCAGTGCGACCCGCCGGACGGCGTCATCTGCGACGCCCGATGCCGATTCATATTCGATGTTGACCCGCCGGACAACGACCTGTGTTCCGATGCCATCTCCGTCGGCGAGGGAACGCACGAATTCAAGAACCTGGCCGCCACCGACGAGCGCCCCACCTTCTTCGGGACGGAGTGCAGCTCCATTGCGATGGGGGCCGACGTCTGGTTCTGCTATACGACGACTTGCTCGGACGCAGCCACCATCAGCCTCTGTGAGAGCATTTTCGACACTACGATGGTCGTCTACGAAGGCTGCACCTGCGACGACTCGGGCCCTCTCGCATGCGACGACGACTACTGCGGCGTGGGTTCCGGCTCTCAGGTGGACTTCGCCACGAGCCCGGGAGAAAGCTACCTGATTCAGGTGGGCGGTTACGCCAGTGACATGGGGGCGGGCGCCCTGGAGATCTCCTGCGGCACGCCGCCCGATCCTGCCGAGGCGTGCGGGGCCGGCGCCGGTGATTGCATGGTCGAGAACGGTTCGCCCGGCTGCGAGGACGTCGATTGCTGCGAATTCATCTGTTCCTTCGCGCCGTCCTGTTGCACGGCCGAATGGGACGAGGAGTGTGCATTGGGAGCCCAGCTCGTCTGCGTCGACGTCAATACCTCCGCCTGTGGCCCCGGAAGCGGCGACTGCTACTCCAGCAACGGCTCCGCCGGCTGCGAAGATGAATCATGCTGCGAGATCATCTGTGCGTTCATGCCGGAATGCTGCACGAGCAATTGGGATCAGACATGCGCTTTGTCCGCGCAGCAATTTTGCGTGATGATGTCCCCCTTCTCTTGTGAAGATGCAACCGGCGATTGCCTTGCTCCCAACGGCACCCCAGGCTGCGAGGACGTCACTTGTTGCGAAACGGTTTGTGCGATTCAGCCGACCTGCTGCACCACTGAGTGGGATGGGAATTGTGCCCAGCTTGCGGAGAGCCAATGCGGCGGTGGCGGCTACCCATCGTGTGGTCCGGATGCAGGGGATTGCATGACCGCCAACGGCACACCGGGCTGCGACGATGCCTCCTGTTGCGAACTGGTCTGCACGATTCCAGGAATGTCCTACTGCTGTACAGACGAATGGGACGATACGTGCGCTTTTGAGGCCGACTTCTTCTGCGAATCCGACGTCGACATCTCCGCCTGCGGTCCCGGTGCCGGGGACTGCATGGTGGCGCACAGCTCGCCGGGCTGCGAGGATGGGACCTGTTGCACATTGGTGTGTACATCGCCGCAGTCCGAATACTGCTGCACCGAGGAATGGGATCCCCTCTGCGCGTTTTCGGCGGAGATCCTCTGTGGGGAGCCCGCAGATACATCCGTCTGCGCACCCGGCAGCGGCGCTTGCTTTACGGCAAACGGAACACCCGGATGTGACGACATGGAATGCTGCAGCATGGTGTGCCTGTTGGCACCGGAGTGCTGCAATAACGGCTGGGACGAAGAATGTGCGGCCGTGGCCGAGGCGATTTGCGTGGGCGGTACGGGAACGTTCGACGCTTGCGGACCCGGAAGTGGCGATTGCCAGACCGGCAACGGATCCCCGGGCTGCCAGGACACGTTCTGCTGCACCATGGTTTGTGT
>CP070718.1:375125-376344 GCA_020350565.1 Phycisphaerales bacterium | reverse complement strand
ACGGGCTGGCACTTCGCGAAGTCATGATCGAAGGCGCGTCTCAATTCACGCTGGGGGATAGCTACTGGCGAGTGCGCTACCGCGGCTACACCAGTTGTCCTTGTACCGATTCGGGCGGGTTGCCGTGTACTCCTGTTGACGGCAACGGCGATGGCCTTCCCGACGGCGACTGCGACTGCAATCACGGCACGGAAGGCTGGCATATCGACGGAGAGAGCACCAGCATCAGTGAGTGGACCGAGGTTCAGTTGTCGGAGGGCTGGGTCAAGCGGGTGATTCGCGGGATCAACCCGTTCGATCAGCGTGTCGAGGATTTCCATGTCAACGAGGCGGCCACCTATGTGGACATGATACGCCAGGCGGGCAAGCGATACATGGATCCGGTTCCGCTGAACTGCGATCCGGAGAACATCAACAAGATCGGTTTGATCGAACTGTATGAGACGGTCCTGGGCCGGGCGCGGGCATTCAGCATCGACCAGGGCGGCACTCCTACGGACCCCATCATCAAGGCGATCCTCCTGGTAGCGGGAAAGATCTCCGAACTGTACATGCTTCTGGGTAACGAGGCCTATGCCGATGCGCTCGATCCGACGATCGGTGTCTTTGCCGATCAGGGGGAGCCGTCGGGTACCTACGACCCGCACGCGGTGTTCTGCTTCGAGGACCAGGTAGAATCGTTGCTGGAAGAGGAGTTGGCGCTGTTGCGTGGCCGGGATTTCTCCCGCTCACCGGACTACGATGCGGACGGCGCGATCATCGCCACGGTGGATAACCGGTTGCCCTGGAACTTCACCAGCGGCAATGGTCAGATCGCCTACGCCAATAACTACCAGATGGGTGACGTCGAGGAGGCCGTGGCCACTTACCCGCAGGGTCACGGCGATGCGTGGGGGTATTACTTGACCGCGATCAAGGAGTTTTACGCCCTGCTGCAGCATTGGAACCCCGACTTCGAGTGGATCAACACGACGGAGGATGTGCTCGTAGGCGGTCAGCCGGTCCCGGTGGGCTACAAGTACGAGCGCAAGTTCGCATTGGCGGCCGCGGCGCGCGCCCGGGCCGGAGCCGGGATTACGTCGCTGACCTTCCGCCAGCGGTACACCCCTGATCCCCTCGACCAGCAATTGGGATACCCCGATGCCGATACGGCACGTGCCTGGGGCGTGGCGGACTGGGCTCGCCGTGCCGGGCAGGGCGCGTACCTTGACTGGGTGGT
>CP070718.1:374022-375025 GCA_020350565.1 Phycisphaerales bacterium | reverse complement strand
GGAGCAGGTTCTGCATGTAGTCGGCATGGGCCTGCCCGTCGTAGACGTGCAGATCCGCTTCTACACCGGCCTCCCGCAGGGCGCGATGCATCCGCACGGTGTCGCTCAGTAGCAGGTCCCGGGTGCCCGAGATCAGGATCGTCGGCGGGAAACCCTTCAGGTCGCCATTGACTGGCGACAGCAGCGGATTCGAGAGGTCCTCGCCACCGGCATACAGGTTTATGACGGCCTCAAGGAAGGGCTCGCGGGGGCCCAGCGGATCAAGCCCTTCCAACGTGTACCACGTGTCGGTCGTGTTCTCGAGGTCCGTGCCTGGCGTCCCCGCGAAGACCGCTCCCGGCAGCGGATGGCCAAGCTCTTTCAGCTTTAGAACCGTCGCAAAGCAGATGTTCCCGCCCGCAGAGGTGCCGAAGAGCGCCGTCTTGGCGGTGTCTTGGTCCTTGGTCACCGCCTGCCACACCGCAATGACGTCTTCGATCGCCGCGGGGAAGGGATGGAGCGGCGGCCTTCGGTAGTCGACCGAAACCACCTTGACCCCGAGTCCGTGTGCGGCCCAGACCGCCTCGCGCAGGGCAGAGTCGCCACCGCCAAAGACCCAGGCTCCGCCGTGCGCGTGCACGAAGACACGGTCCGCGAAGCGCTTGTTGATCTTCTTCGGCGTGACGACATAAGTCCGGATGCCAGCGATCTCCTTGACTTCGTAGGTGGCGCCATTGTGCTTGGCACCCTGACGGCCCAGCTCTTCTCCAGCCACATCGAACCTCTTTTGGAGCTCCAGCCATGCCTCTTTCGTCGTGGGCACCGGAAAACCGAGGACGTGGCGCCGAGCCGCGACGATTTCCATCATTTCCAGCGAGACGCCGAACGGCGGGGGAATGGTCCGCTCGGTCAACACCGTGGCGCCCGGAACGGCCGGAACAAGTTCCTGGGCCAAACTTGGCGTGAACGTGAAGAGAATGAGGGAGACTGGAAGGGTGATACGGATGAGCATCTTATTCATCAT
>CP070718.1:361553-373922 GCA_020350565.1 Phycisphaerales bacterium | reverse complement strand
CTCCGTGGTGGGGGTCGGCGATTCCTGGGACTCGAAGGCAGGCGCCACATCTGATCCTGCGGGGCCGATGCCCAGGTCATCGGGAATCTCGGGAAGACTGGCGACCATCGTCTCTTCAAGCTTGTACCCTTCGGGGAAGGCTCCGAACGCGTAGACGCTCACCAGATGCCTCCCGTATTGGCTTATCACGAACAGCAGGTAGTCGACGTCGAAATCTTCGTGGATGTACTCTTGAAAATAAGGTATCGACGTCTTGTCGATCGCGACGGTGGAGGGCAGGCCGAGCGCCCCAGGCACGTTGCCGGGTCCGCCGAACCGCATGAGGGTCTGCCCCTCGGGATTGAACATCTGAACGATCTCGGTTGCCCCGTCGACCACATAAATGATGCCGTCCGGGCCGACCCGAATGCCCCGCGGGCGACCGAACCTGCCCAAGGTATATCCCGGGGCGCCCTTCACCCAAATGGCTTCGCCTTCGGAGGTCAGTTTCTGCATGCGCCAGTTGTGGGTATCGCTGACGTAGACGAAGCCCTCGTCATCAACGCAAAGGCTGTTGGGAATCTTGAACTGCCCCGGCTCTCCTCCCGGTCCGCCGAAGGTCCGAATGACCTCGCCGCTGCGGCGGTCCATGACGACCACCTGGCATGACTCATCGTTGTCCAGAACATAGACCTCATTGCCATGGACTGCAACATCGACCGGGCGGCACGGCTGGGGGACATCGAAAGCCGTGACGTACTCGTCCTCCGGGCCGAAGACGACGACCTGCTTCCTTTCCGGGTCGGCCACGAATTTATAGCCGAGCGGATCCATTGCCACATTGATCGGCTTTCGGAGTCGCCCCGGACCCTGGTGTCCAAAGGTCGAGTACCTTCGGTTCTTGAAATCCAAACGGCAGATACACAGCCCTTTCGTATCGCAGACGTAAACCACGCCATCCCGCGCGGCTATGCCGTATGGCTTGTTGATCAAACGCTGAACAGCAGGTTCCTCTCCGAGAATGAATTCCTCAAAGCTGCCCCTGCTGGGTTCGACCTCTTCGGCGCCGCTGGCAAACGTCAGGAATTGGACTCGGGGGGCGGCAGGGGGCGCGGGGAAGAACAGAAGCGGAGCGTCCTGCTTGGGCGCGGACTGGCATCCCGCCAGAGTGCTTATCACGCCTGCCAAGGCAGTCATGCCGATGAGGTGAACCTGAGATCCTCGCATAACCACATCCTTCTCCATTGTACCGTAAAACAGAGGGACGCCAGCCGGCTGGTGCTCGAATAATCGGCAGGGGTTTCCCAGCGGGGGAGGCAGGTGCCTGGAAGGCGGTTGATCTCCTCAGATCGGCGAGCCTATCAAAAAGCGCGCGCCCCCAATCGTGGCAGGCGCGCGCTTGAGTAACCCAAGAGACTGAGGCCCGTTGGCTGCGACCGGAAGGCGGCTCAAGGAGCCGGGCCGGGCGGCGATTCGTGCCTCAGGCTACTTAATGTGGCATTGCAAGCAGATGTAGCTCTCCTGAACGGGGACACGCAGGAAGTTACCCAGCCCGTTGTTGTGCACATGGTGGCAAGACGTGCATTCCACACGTTCCACCGTGTTGATCTCGACCAGTTGCACGCCTGGGCCGTTATTGATGCCCGGCGCGAACGTGCTGGGGTCATGGTACTCGGCCGGATCGTTCGGGTACTCGATGCCGATGGGGTGATCGTCGGTCAGGTCGGTGCCCAGCGCAGCGGGCCCGGTAATCACGATACCCGTACCGCCCGTGCCACCGTAGTTGTCGATGGCCGTCACGCCATCATGGCAGCTCAGGCACATCTTGCTCGGGCCTTCCGGCTGCCCGGCCGTGCTGCTGTACATGATGAAGGTCTCGGCGGTCGACTCGTGATTCCACAGCACGTTTTCCTCACCCGGCAGCAAGGCATTGTGCGGCGTGTGGCACGGCAGACATACCTGGTTTCCAGGGATGCTGACACCAGGGAAGTTGTTCAGGTTGTGAGGCGTGTTCACCACGCTGACCGACGGATACGTTCCCGGATCGCCCGGGACGATCTGTCCGAAAGCCGTCGAAGCCAGAAAAGCAATCATCAGAATCGGCGTCATGCGGATCATGAGTCTCATCGAATCCTCCTTCACAGTCGTCACAAGCTCCATCCGGGCGTTATCGATCTTGGCCTTTGGGGTTGGCCGGCATCCCGGTCTGACAAAAAGGATCAACACGTCCCCAACACACGGCACCGCGGGCGAACCGGATGCCCCTCATTCGGCACCCGTGCACCATCCATGCCATAGCAGCGCTACGTGGGAGGGGTGTTTCAGCGTCTAGCTTGGCACGTCGTAAACGCTTTCCTGTTAAAAACTTACGACGGTTCGCCCTCCGCATCGGCCTGGTCGACGGGATCCTGCGGCGGAAGTGCTTCCCATCGCTGAGAAAACCGAGGGGGCGATCGATCCAGAGTCTGAGAACCAGGCGCTGCACAGGAGCAGCAACTCGGTGGGCTCATGGCCGACAAGCGAGCGCCGGCGCCCACACAGGATGACGGGAGGCAGGCCCCACAGCGGCCGATGAGGGTCGCGTGCGGAGGGGGCAACCTAGGGATTTGCCGTCTCGACGGGAGAGGTCCGAGGGATGTTCTCGACGACCGTGAGGCGGTCGTAGCGGTACGGCTTATGGCACCCGGAGGCGCAGAAGCCACCATTGGTGGTCTGTCGGAATCCAACGGGGATCCGCCAGGAGCCGAAGGGCACGCTTTCCCGCATATGGCTCGGCTGGCTGCTGGCATGCGGCTCGTGACAAGCGCGGCAGGTTCTGCCTTTCACTTTGCGATTGACGTGAATGAAATGCAGGTTCTGGTTGCCGTTTCGGAACCCGGTGGCCGAGTCCGTCGATTCCTCCGTCACCATTTCGGAATCGTGACAGCTAAAGCACAGGGCGTAATCCTCCTCCTTGAAAGGTGCGTAGAATCGAGAAGGGTAAGGCTCCACCAGAAAACGGAAATTGGAGTTTCCGTGAACGGCATGACAGTCGCCGCAGGCGTTGTCTCCAACGGGCCCATGGTGCTGCGGATGGTTGGCGAGAAAAGACCGCATATCCGGCAGATTGCTGCCTTCGTCCTTCACCGCCTTCTCATGGCACGGGAAGCACAGTTCCGCAGGGTCTGCCAGAAGAAGGTGCTCGTACTTGGTCGCATGAGCATTATGACAGTTGCCGCACGCGGCCCCCGTTGAAACGGGCTTATGAGGGACAGCCGCCTCTGCGAGTGCCTCTTCGAGGTCCGAATGGCAATCCAGACAGAGCGCCGGCGGGCTGCTCTTCACGAACGTGGGGTTCTTTCCTCCGTGGGGCTGGTGGCATCCGCTGCAGTCGTCCTCCACGGCCGCGTGAACATGCTTCCGCGAGGCCATCGCCTCCTTCATCTCGGTGTGACAGGAATAACACTGCTCGGTGCCGGTTTTCAGCAGCAGCGCGCGATGAGTCGAGGCATGGGCGTCGTGGCATGCCGTACAAGCGCCGCCGGCAACCGGCCCGTGGACGTAAGAGAGGTCGTCCCGCAGACCGTCGTGGCAATCCAGGCAAAGGTCGCCAACGGATGGCTGCGTCAGGAGAAATCGGTTGGCGCTGGCGTGGGGATCGTGGCAGACAGTACATTCCCCCTCTTCCACCGGGTCATGACGCACCTTGCCCTCGAAGGCGTCGTGACATTGGACACAGAGCTCGGCGCCCTCCTCAGCGAACTTGAATTCATGGTCGGTACCCGGCAAAGGCGTGTGACAGACGTCGCATCCATCGGAAGAGGCCGGATCGTGCACCACCGCCTTCTTTTGGAAATCATCATGACAGCCTGACGCCGTGCAATCATCCCCATAATCGGCGGGGGCCGGGATGATCATGAGTGACGTAATGAGCAGCGGGACGATGGCTGACGAAATCATCATCGATGGGTTCCCGATGGGTTCGCTTGTTTCTGGTCAAACGCGACGGCCACCCGACCGTCCGCCAGAGGGAGGCTGCGTTCCTTGCCGAGTTCAAGCCAGACCTCGGCGGCTGCGCCGGTCTCTTTGATGTACTCGAGTCGGATCGCCGGCACGCCGCCGCGGCCGTCCGTGGGCACATACCGCTCCTTCAGGACGCCGGACGGGATATACCGCTCGACGTGGAAGGTATAGCGCGCCTCCGGCACGGCGACCGGCTTATTCACGATCAATGGGCGAGCGACGGTTTGATCCTGGCGTCGGATCCACATCTCATGGCTGTCCGGCTTGATCGTCACCAGGGCAAAGTCCGGTGCTGTACCCTGCTTCTCAAGGGGACAATCCAACCGAGCGTGAAACGGCAGCTCCGGATCGTCCTGCATCTTAAAGTCGGGGAACTTTGCGAACAACCATCTTTCGAGGCGCTTGCCTTCGAGATCAACTTCGACCAATACCGCCGGATTGAGGCGACGGTCGGATCGGTTGACCGGCTTGCCCGTAGCGTCGTCAATCGCAAAATCCGGAAAGAAATCCTTAATGCGCATCCTGCACCCGAGCTCACGAAGATCGAGCACGACGCCCCGCTCAACCGCCGATTGAGCATGCTGTTTCCCATCCGGACCGACGACGGAGACGACGGGGTCGCGCGTCAACTCCCGCTCAAACTGTGCCAACAGGGCATCGCGCTGTGTTCGGTCATCAACGGCCATGTAACGCCATGTCGCGATGAAACTGACGAGGCGGTTTCGCTCCGGATCGTCAGCCAGCAGCCACCGTTTGTAATGTTGTTTCGCCCCGTCGACGGAAAGCAGGATGGCGGGGCGTGCGCTGCGATGATTGCCCGGCTCGACATCCTGATTCAGTTCGGCACGCGGCAGATACCGGGTCACCCGCACAGCGGGCAAGGGTGAGGGTAGGGCGATTGTCTGATTCACGTCGGCCGGTGCGCCGGTCATGGGGAGCTCCAACTCCGCCTCCGTGGAACGGCTCTGTCCTTTCTCGTTGAAACGGACGCGGACAACCAGCCTCTGGTCGGGCATGAGCGGGTGGGAGCCATGCCCTCCCATCTGGGCCCTCGCGGAGGCGGAAAACGCCGTCACCAAACATCCGGTGAGGCTCAAGCGCAGCCAATAACTGTTCATCGTTTGATCTCAGGTGTTTCTACGGACGGGAACACCGACGTCGCGACCATTCGCCGGTGACCTCTGCTCACGGTTGCCATCGGTCTTGGAAAGCCCGAGTTCCTCCATTTTGCGGTAGAGGCTGGACAGGCCGATGCCCAAAGCTTCGGCCGCGGCGGCCTTGCTGGAATTGTGCCTCTCCAGCACCTTGGAAATGTGCCTTCGCTCGAACTCGCGCATCGCGTCCCGCAGAGGGATGGCTGACACCCGATTGACGGTTCCTCCGGCAACGGCGATGGACAGGTGTTCCAGGCCGACCGGCCTCTCTCCGGCAAAAATCAGGGCGTGCTCAACGACGTTTTCCAGCTCGCGAACGTTCCCGCGCCAATGATACTGGCACATGGCCTCCATGGCCTCGTCCGAGAAGCCCGGGCACGAGGTATTAAGCTGCCGGTTGTACAGTGCGACAAAATGATCCACGAGGGCGGGGATGTCCTCGGGTCGATCCCTCAGCGGCGGAATGGCAAGGTGGACCACGTTGAGGCGGAAATACAGATCCTCTCGAAACTCGCCCTCTTCAATGGCCTTGCCGAGATCGCGATTGGTCGCGGCCACGATGCGGATGTTGACCGGGCGAGGGCGGTTGTCACCCACACGAGTGACGGCCTTGTCCTCGATCGCCCGAAGCAGGACGGCCTGGCTGGCCAACGGAAGATTCCCGATTTCATCGAGGAAGAGCGTTCCCCCATCTGCGGCCTCAAAATAGCCGGTGCGATCGGATTCCGCGCCGGTAAACGCGCCGCGTCGATAGCCGAACAACTCGCTTTCCACCAAAGTGTCCACCAATCCGCCGCAGTTGACCACGACAAAGGGCTTATCCGAAGTGATGCCGGAATAGTGCAGCATCCTGGCGAGAACTTCCTTCCCCGTGCCGCTCTTGCCATAGAGCAGAACGTTGCTCATGGTTTTGCCGACGCGTTTCACGGTCTCCACGATGGAGACCATGGCCGGCGATTTCGCAACCACCGCGGCAGGATCGAAGACCTGTCGGATCTGCTCACGTAACAGCCTGTTCTCACGGGCCAAACCATCATGAGCCAGAAGCCGTTTGAGCTTGAAGATGAGTTCGTCGAAGATCAGGGGCTTGCACAAGTAGTCCTTGGCCCCCTTCTTCATCGCCTCGACCGCGGTCTCAACTTCGCCGTACGAGGTAATCACGACGATCGAAGCTTCGGGGCAGAGTTTTTTGGCATGATCGATCAGATCCATACCGCAGATTCCGGGCATACGAAGATCGGTGACCAAGACGTCCACGGTATGCATTTTCAGAGCGCGCAAGGCCCTGGTGCCGTCCGGACACGCGATCACGTCGAAGCCTTCTTCTTCCAGCACCTGCGCCAGATTGGTCCTGAGCGTGTCTTCGTCATCTGCCAGCAAGACCGTGTTTCGTCGTGTCATTTCCTTCATGTTTCGCATGGGTGATAGGGATCTTTACGATGAACTCCGTGCCGTCGCCGGGCTTTGAATGAAAATCGATCGTACCGCCGTGTTTCTGGATGATACCGTAGCTGACCGACAGCCCCAGACCGCTCCCGCAGCCCGGATCCTTCGTGGTAAAGAAGGGTTCGAAGATCCGGCGTCCCGCGTCCGGGTCGATGCCGCAGCCGCTGTCCTGCACTCGAACCAATATGTTGCTGCGATTCTTCAGAGCGCGGATGGTCAGCACGCCTCCGTGTGGCATCGCATCCAAGGCGTTGATGGTCAGATTCAAGAAGACCTGCTGCAACTGATCACCCAAAACTCGCGTCTTCAGCAATGCTTTTGGGCGTTCGAACTCGATTTGGACGCCGCGTGCGCGGCGGTCGAACGTGATCAGGGCAATCACTCGATCGAGAATGTCAGACACGTCGAGCGGCTCCCAGCGCTCCTCTCGGGGGCGGGCAAACGTCACCATTCCTCGAACGATCGTCGAGATCCGCTTCAGATGGGACTCGATCAGATTCAATTGCTCGATCGGCAATTCCTTGGATCGACCGCGTTTAAGCAACTGAATGATCGATGAGATGCTGGATAGAGGATTCCCCACCTCGTGTGCAACACCCGCGGCAAGCTGGCCCACGGCCACCATCTTCTCCTTCTCGGCCATATCGCTGCGCAGGCAATCGAGCCGCTGCTTTTCCTCGTTCAGGAGAAACATCAGGCTGTTGAAGCTCTCCCCTAGCTCGGTCAGTTTGTCCGGGCAGGAAGCGCGGTAGACCTCGCACCGATGGCAATTCTGTATGTCCAGGCGCGTGGGACCGTGTCCGCCGTCCGTGCGTCCCAGGGCAAAGAACTGCCAGCACCTCATCCCGGGCGCGTCATAAACCGGACATTCGGCGCAATGGCAATCCATCAGTTCACGACAGTGGACGAGATGAGGGTTCTCAAAACGTGCGGTCGCCGCCGCATCGCTCTGGTACGACTCCAGCAGGCGCGCCAGTTGATCAGCCGTATCGCTGAGTCGCCTCTGTTGGCGCCGCATCATCATGTAAACCACGGTGCAGGCGATAGCCGTGACCACCCCGGCGCGAATCGTGAGGAGCGCATGCCGAAGGGCGGTGGACATCGACGGAAACAGACGCTGTTGCAGGACCTCCCATCCGACCAGGAGCACGGCGAAGCAGCAAAGAATCACCAGCACCATGAGAATGAAGGTCAGGCGGCGCTCTCGCGATCGAGAGACCCGCCTCATGCGTTGAGCGGATCCGTGAGATTGTCCTTGTAATAGGGCGCAAGGCGGTATGGGGGAAAGGTCTTCTCCCCCCACGTTCTCGGTGGTCGCCTCGCGGAAGTCGGCGGAGGCGGAAACCGAGTCAGAGTTCAGGTCAGCCAGTCCCAGTTCCATTCCTTTGCCGCGGTTGCTATAGTGGCGTTGGTCTGCCCGATTTCCCGCCCTCCTGGTGAACGACGAGGGAGGAGGCTAGAATCCGTCTGGTGCATCAGGCGCACAGCCCGATGAAGCCTGTTTCTTTTGACACTAACCCCATGCTGAGATTCGGCATCATGCCGAGAGCCTAGAGTCTGCAAGGCGGAGCACACACATGCCCAGATTGCCCAAAAGAACGAACAGACGGAGTGCCGGCCCGCCAGTCCTATGGACTCTTGTGCATTGTAACCAACTAACGCCTACGGAGTAAAGCCGTGTCCACGATCCGCCCACACAGGAAAATTTCGTCCGCCGGCTCCGGCGGACTCGGTCTTGCGCTGCTGCTTCCCCTGTTAATGGGAGGGTGCCCCGATTTTCAAAACGCGACGGTTGACGCGATCGCAGGCGCAACGACCGCGATTGTGGTTGGGAATGAAGTACCGAGAGACGCCGTTGAATCCGCAGGTGTGGGGATCCTCACTGCCGCCATCGATCTTCTCTTCGATCAGTTTCGTACCGAAGCGGTTCGCTAAGACGCCTGAATTGAAGACGCATCGCGAACGCGATCTTCTCGCCCATCGCTCGATTGGAGAGTGGCCTCTATTCTATCATTTATTCTGTTCAGTCCGGAATGCGCAAGGAGCGGATAAGAGCGCCCCGTACCGTCCGAGCATGCCCCAACAGGGCGTGCCCTCTTCCAGCCGCGCCTAATCCATGTCGTGGCAAGCGAAGCAGAGGGCGGATCCTTCAATGGGTACGCTCAGAAGGTGTCGGTCGCGGGCGTATAGATCGTGACACGACACACAACTCACTTTCCCCTCCGGCAGGCGAACCTCGGGAGGCAGCAACGCAACCGAACGAAAGGAGACCTCGCAACCGCGCGCCCCTGCCCGTGGAAACAGGACCCCAACCGGGTGGCTGCGTTTCGGATCCCAGATGTGGGTGCTGCCTTCATTGATGCTCGTCGGATTGATTGAATCGCCGGCGGTGACGCCATCGTGACAGCTTAAGCAACGCCTGGACTCAGCATCAAGCGCACTCCCGAAGGGCGCTCCTCGATCATAACAACGCTGTGTGTCGTCGCGATAATAGTGGGCCCGATCAAGGGCAATCCAATGCATCGCCGATCGGGCGTCAGCCCCATCAGTAGCATGACATCTGGCGCAGTACGCTTTTGCATCGGTAGCACGGACTTCCCCGTCACGCAGATACCTGGCACCGTCGCCCCTCATAGACGGAAGTCGAACGTGGCAGGTCAGGCAGGTGATCGCCCCTTCGTTACTCAAAGGCCAGTCCGCGGGGATACTGACGGCCTGCGAGGGCAGTACGTTCACAGGATGGTTGCTGATTCCCGGACCATGCCGAAGCCGATCCGCCAGGACCGGGTCACCGTGGCTTTCGATTCCTGCAGGCGTAAGAGCTGCAGCGGAAACCGAAGCCGCAAAGAACATAAAGACGATTCGCGAGACTCCGGGAAGCGCCATCTGGCCAGCTCCCTCACCGATCGGCGGATGCGTCTGCGCAGCGTCTCTTTGAAAACGATTCCGGACGCAGCCTCCCAGGGTCTGCTGGACGCCTCATTCTTCGGGTTGAAGGGGCCGTCAAGGCACAAGGGGGGATGCCTGCAGGCGGCCGGTCCCCGCTCAGGAAGTGGTACGATATCTCCACGGCACCCGCCGTGACGCCGGCGAATACCGACGGCATGGTCGCCGAGGCGGCCCGTACGCGAAACCACCGAGATGACGTTCAACGACATGGACGGCCGGCCCTTTCTCAATTATGAGACTTCATATCGGGCGGATTCTCTGTTGTGAGAGGTGCTAAACCAGGACCAAACATGCCCGGAACGATTTGACCGACACCTCTTCTCGGATTTCCAACTTGAATCCGTCTCTTATGGGCCCCGGCCGGCCTGAGCGTCTCAACGTTCAGGAACGCACACCTTGGGAACGGTCCTTGCAGATTCCCTCAAATGGGAGCTCGTTTTGCCTTCCACCCGGCAGGTCGTCGCGGAACGAGCCGTATACGGAGAACCAAGATGGTGACTGCAGGCCAGACTTTTCTTGTCGTTTACGGCCTCTTCTCTCTCGTGCAGATCGGGCCGTGGGATCACGATGCGACCTTGACGGAAGGACTCGACAGCCCCGCAAGAATCGCCGTCACCTCGGATCAAGTCCTGGTGGCGGACACATTCGGCAATCGAGTCGTGCGCTACGATCTGAACGGTGCATACTTAGGCTCTTGGCCTGAACCGGCTGGGCCGGTAGCTGTCCAGGCTCATCCCGACGGACGAATTTTCGTCTCGCGCCGAGATGATGGCCAGGTGGCGGTTTACGATGCGGGTTTTGCGTTCTTGCGCCTGCTGGGTGACGGCGCAATTACATTCGAGAAAGCCACGGACCTGGCCACCGACTCGGTCACCGGGCGGCTCTACGTCGTGGACAGCGGTGCCGACCGCGTCGCGGCCTTCGATGCGGATGAGCAGTTGGTGTTGATGTTTGGCGTGCGGGGCAGCCGGACAGGCGAATTCAAGTATCCCGGCGCGATCGCCATCGATGAAGTGAATCAGCGCGTTCTGGTTGCTGACCAGGACAACTTTCGGGTGCAGGTGTTCACGCCCAGCGGCGTGTTTCTGCTCTCCTTCGGATACCGGATCAAATACTTGCCCGGCGGGTCTAGCGAAGGGTGGTTTGTGCGAACGGCGGGTCTGGCGGTCGACGACGACGGGTTGACCTACGCAGCCGACAGCTCGATGAGCCGAATTCGCGCTTTCACGCCAACCGGTGCGGAACTGGGCGTGGTCGCGGACTACGGCTTCGACCCGGGAGAATTGCGGACGCCGGCGGGCATCGCCTTTGACGGCGAGGGACGGCTGTTTGTGGCAAACAGCGGGGCCGGCAGCGTGGAAATCTTTTCGCAGAGTCGGGACAAGGGGTCGTCGGGGAGAGGGGTCGTTTACGAGGGAACGAATGCCTGGCACCTCGAGCGGGTCGTGAGCGGTATCGCCGATCCTGCTTGGCCCGGGTCCTCGATTCTGCCCTGGCTTCCGCAAGGTCTCGCCGCCGGGACTTCCGAATGGGAACCGCCCCACATGCTGGACGACGTCATGTGTGGGCGATGCCATGACATTGACGGGCAGCCCGGCGGGCACTTGGGCCTGGCGGAGGGCCAAACCAACCTCTGTTTCTCATGCCACACGGTCGCCGGACAAGCACTTCGGCAGCCGTTTCGCTGGATGAACATCGCAGATCCGTATGGAACAAACCCGCTGGTTCCCGACGGGCACGGACACTCCCATGCCTGGGGCGTGCCCGCCGTAAACAGTGAGGCGGATTCGATCGGCCCCACGCCCGGCGGGGCGATGGCCTTGCACCTTGATGACGGCAACATCAAGTGTGGAACGTGTCATAACCAGCACAACAGCCAGGCAGGGACGCCGTTTTTGCGAATCAGCAATCAGGGCGATGCGATGTGCAAGCAGTGCCACGCGCCCCGCAACGAAGGACTCGGGGAGCTTGGCACCCACGCGGTAGGCTTCGCCTACCCCGAGGGCGTCGGGGAATTCCCACCGGCCGACGAGCTAACTCCGCTGATCGTCCCGTACGGTCTGGTCCAGTGCACCTCCTGTCATGCCCCGCATTACGCCGACTCCGGCGGCGCCAACGACGGATTGGGCGACGGCATGCTCTTGCGCACCACCAACGACGAGGCCCTCTGCGTGAAGTGCCATCAGGAACATGTGCTGCACACGCCGGCCAGCGAATGGCAGCCGACCTGCATCGAGTGCCACGACGTCCACGACCCTCCCAGTGAGAACCTCTCCCTGGTGGCGAGGATCGTTTACAACCAGACCCTCCAAGAGGACAAGCCTGTTGTGTTCCTCGCCCGGCAAGGCCCCCACAGCTTCAGCGATGGAAGCCCCAGCGTGATCGACGGGATCTGCCAGGTTTGCCACACCGCCACCAGCTATCACCGGCACGACGGCACCGGCGCACCGCACCACGGCGGCTCGAATTGCACCAACTGCCACCCTCACAGCACGGGCTTCATGCCGGCGGGAGGATCCTGCATCGAATGCCATGGCGTGGCACAGGACAACGGGGACGGTGTCCCCCCCGGCGGGCGTCGCGCGATCGTCGGGGAGTTTCCCGTAGACAACCCTCATGCACACTACGGGGCAGAGTTTGACGATAGTGCCTGTCTCATCTGCCACGACCTCGCGACACACATGAACGGCAACGTCGAACTGGTGGACGCCGATGACGGAAGCATTTACAGCTTCGTTTTACCGACTGATCTTGCAGCGAGCCCCGACCTCTCCGACTTCTGCATGAGCTGCCATGACGACGACGGCGCGACCCGGCTGCCCATTCCACAGGATCCATT
>CP070718.1:349023-361453 GCA_020350565.1 Phycisphaerales bacterium | reverse complement strand
GCCGGCCCCGCCGCCGTACCCGGCCGCCCCACCGGGAATCTCTGCGGTCCCGGTTCCAGGGAGGTAGGCGCCGACATCGGTCTCCTTGGCGTACATCCTCAGCCAGTCCATGGCTCCGGACATGGGAACGCCCCGCGCGATCTTTCCGCCAGCACCCCACCAAGTCTCGTCATCCCAAGGATGGTCAGCGGTGGCGCCCGGGTGGTTTCGGACAGCCCATTTCTGCTGACCTTCCTCTTCGTGCAGGTTCAGGCTGTACTGGTACCAGTCGGGCGTATCAGTGGGCCATCCGGGCCAAGCGTCGTGGTCGGCGCCGATGGCCTGGCTGGTCCAAACCGGACCTGAACCAGGGTCATCCCCAAACCAGGCGGTAGCACCGTTCTTGGCGTAGATGTCGTAGCCGCTGTCTGATCCTCCTTCGTCGATCATGGCTACGACGCCGGTGTACGTACCGTCGAGGTTGTCCGTCAGCGCACCATGAAAGTACATGGTGGAGGATGGGACGTCGTTTGCGCCTGCGATCGCCGGTACGAGCAACAGGGCTACGAGGCCCGCCACAGTTCCTGCTCTTGCATTCATAATTCGCATACCTCCTTCTGGGGTTTCAGGCAGCGGCCACGCGCCGCCCTGGTATCAAGGATCTGACACTCCTTTCCCTCTCGAATCCCAATCATTCGTGCGCTGCGCCCCGCACCTCAATGCCGCGGCACGGGAGGCGGTCCCGGCATCACCCAGGTGTTGCGTGAGACCGGTAACATCCACGCAACGTCTCCGTAGCGCGCCATTCGCCTGAATTTGACTTCGAAGTGGAACTAGGCCAAAAATGGAGATGGACGGGCCCGTGTGGGCATTTGCTCACGCGGACCGCCTGGCGGGCCAGTGTCAGTCTCTTTCCAGTGGCGCACTGGTCCGCTCTCTTGTTCCACTATTCACCGGTTTTCATCCGATGCCTGATGTCCTGTAGCCGTTGTCCTGATTCCTCCTCTCAAGCGAAGCCCAAAACGTTACCTTGAGCGCAGCGATTCCGTTTACGCGGCCCAAATGGCGCGTGATCGTTTTCGTCATTGCTACAAGTTGCGAGGCCAGTACAAGCCTCTTGGAAGCAGTTTGCCCCGGGGTCTTCTCGCGAGGGCGACGAGACTTGGATAAGAGAGGCCACGATACCTCCCCTCCGTGCGGTTCACGTGCTGCGCGTGGCACGCAGCCGAAGGCCGTCGACCTTCAAATCCTTGTGAGATGAATGGAGCGCTTCCACCGCCCCATGAAAGACGCCTCGGCTGGACCGAGCGGTCCAGCCGGGGGCGCGTCCGAAACCGCATTGGGCGGCAGGCCGGGAGGAGTTGATACCCGTTTGCGGGCCCATGCGTTGGTCACTGTCACTCGCTTTCCGACTTAGTCGCTGCTACGCGCGCTCATTCGACGGGTCGGCAGATTCGTTGCCGCTCGATCCAAGGAGCCTGGACTCGATCGTTGGGCGCCAAAGCAGGATCTGTGAACATTTCACCGTTCGGCTGACGCCTCCTGTCCTTGCGAAGCTCACGCTCCCATGCGCCGCTGCGCAAGGTCCCCGCCATTTTTCTGATTGTCAGCCGAAACCTGGAGCGTCGCCATCGCGCTCCAGCACGGCCGCTTACGTCACGCGTAAGGAATTTGCCATCCGTGGACCTTCAAGGTAAGGCTGAGCCCGGTCCCCTGTAAATTGGCATTAACGCTGAAAAACATCAGGGTTTTCCCCAATCTTCCAGACCTGTGCCTCCGTTTGACCGAGATAGCGGCGTCCTGAAGGTCAGACCTTGGCATCTTGATTGGTGACTCAAATCCTGAGAATAACCGTTTCACAGAGGTGGAACCAAGGAGATACAGATTCGGGGAGTGCGAGGGCTTCGCCGTTTTGAGGCGTCGAGCATTGACGACTCACCCGGGCTTCATATCCCGGACCCGGTCGTTTCAGTGCTACTTTATGCGGCCTTGCTCATCCAAAGAGGCTTTGTGCCTCGCGCGTTGGATCTTGTTTCTCGAAGCACCCTCGTAAAGCGGAAGCACCGTTCGAATCAGATCAGCAACCGTACGTGCTCCCATCTTCTCCATAATATGTCCGCGATGGGTCTCCACCGTCTTAATGCTCAAGCCCAGTTCGGCCGCGATCTCCTTGTTCAGTAAGCCTGCAGCCACGAGATCGAGCACCTCCCGCTCACGTCGGGTGAGCGACGAGATCTGAGTCGCAGTCTTTCGGCATTGAGCACGATTCCGCCGGGTTTCGCGATCGAGCTGCACCGCCTTCTGAATTCGGTCCAGTAGCAAATCGTCGCTGAACGGTTTCTCGATGAAATCGAATGCACCCGATTTCATAGCCTGCACCGCCATCGACACGTCACCGTGCCCGGAAAGCAGGATCACTGGAATCGTCACGCCGTCGTTTCGCAACTGTTCAAGCAGTGCCAATCCGCTCATGCCGGGCATGCGGACGTCGGCCACCAAACACCCGGGCTTCGACTCCTCGTAGCTTTCCAGGAATGCGGGGGCGGACTTATGAACCTCAACGTCGAGGCCTACCGACTCAATCAACCAGCGCAGAGAACCGCCTACGCCCGGATCATCGTCAACAACGAATACCGTTGGTTTTGTACCGTGCTTGGACATAGTGAGGCTTCCGAGAAAGGTAAAGGGCTCAAGGACCCTGCCTCAAATCCTGAGGCAATGATCTGCCAGCACTCAGACAACGAGAGTGTCAAGGGCCAGACATGTCTCCCTGTACAAGATACCGCTACAGGGGCGCTTGCACAACCTCCAAGCTCGATTTGTCGCGGCACCCAACAACTACGAGAACGATTCGAAGAACCACCGATTGCAGCACCATGCATCTCACAGCAAAGCTTGACGAACCGAATCAGTCTGTCTTCAAAGTCCGTCCATGTCTGTCAGCAACTCTTAGAAAGACGATCGCGTCTGGGCGGGCAAGGTGAACTTGAATACCGCCCCTTGTCCAGGCGTCGAGCTGGCAACCAGTTGTCCTCCATGGGCCTCGACGATTCGCTTGCTGATCAGCAGGCCCATTCCCGTTCCCGCAGCCTTTGTCGTGAAGAACGGCGCAAAAAGTTGCTCTTCTACCTTAGGGGAAAACCCTGGCCCGGAGTCGGCGACCGAGACTTCCACCGTACTTTCCGCACATCGACTCGTACGCACGGCCACTCGACGGTTCGCTGGCTTGCCTTGCTCGATCGCCTCGAACGCGTTGCGAATCAGATTCAGGATCACCTGCTGGATCTGGATCGAATCGACCTGGACTAATGGCAATTGCTCGTCCAATTCCACGTGTACTTCAACCTGTCTCCTCCGAGCCTCGGCCATAACCAGGTTCTGCACGTTGCGGACCAGTTCATTGATCGCCGCTGCGGAACGAGCACCCACACGCTTGTGCATGAATCGCTTCAGTCCGTCGATAATGCGAGCGGCACGATCAGCCTCCTCAGCTACCTGATTCAAGGGCTCCAGCAATCCGGTCGCGTCGTCCGAGGTTGCAGCCAGGCGGCGGATGCATCCCTGCACATAGCCGATGATCGCGGCGAGCGGCTGACTCAGCTCGTGCGCAAGGCCCGCCGCCATCTCCCCCATGAAGCTCAAACGGTCTCTGTGGGCGAGTTGAGCCAGTTGTTCTCTTGCCTGTTCCTCAGCTACTTGACGAGTCGTGATGTCCGTCATGGCTCCGATCATGCGGAGCGGACGCCCCCGTTCATCACGGAGGATGAAGCCGCGGTCCAACACGTGGGCGTACTCGCCTCCGCGGGCCAGGAATCGATACTCGGCGTCCCAAAAGTCTTCGAGGATGGCGAAGGCCCGTTCCAGCCGCTGGACGACCCCGTCGCGATCCGAGGGGTGAATGTTGGCGGCCCACCAGTCGTACGAGGACGATTCGGGAGGGGCGAACAACTCACGATAGCGGTCATTGCGCCACGATCGATCGGCAACGATGTCCCAGTCGTAAATCCCGTCGCGCGTGGCCTGTGCTGCCAGCCGGAACCGCTGTTCGCTGTCTCGCAGCTTCTCTTCGGTTTTCTGGCGCGATGTGATGTGCACAAGACAGCCGACCGCTCGGATCGGGCTTCCCTTTTCGTCGAAGAAGATCCGCCCGTTATCATCGACGGTGATGTAATCGCCGTTCTTGTGGCGGACACGGTATCGGAGATGGAAATTGTTGCGTTCAGCGAGACAGCGGTCGACTTCGTTCCGAAAGCGCTCCCGGTCCTCCGGGTGCACGAGGCAGGAGACCCACTTGTCAAGATCGCCCAGCTCTTCGAGCTCATATCCAAGGCTTTTCTTCGCGTTCCCGCCCCATATCAATTCCTTCGTGCGTAGATCCGTGTCGTAGAGGATATGACCTGTGGCTTCGATCGCCGCTTCGTACCGGCCTCTCAATCGTAAAAGTTCCGCCTCGGTCTGCTTGAGGTCGGTGAGGTCCGTGACCACGCACACAACGGCCATCGGGTTACCTGACACATCGCGCAATAGCGAGTTGGTCGTGAACGTCGGGAACCGGGTGCCATCGCGGTGCAATCGCCAGATCTCGCCCCGGTATTCGCCGGCGTCCTGGAGTGACCGCTCCGCCTCATCTACTTCAGCAAGTTGGCCAGCAGGATAGAGGATGCGCACATCCTCATCACGAAGTTCATTCGCGTCGAAGCCATGCATGGTGGCGAACGCCTGATTGACGAAAATGACCTTGCCTTCCAGGCCGACGATCGCCAAACCTTGTTCGCTTTTCTCGACCAGTTCGGCCAGGAATATCAGCGGCCCCTTTTCTTCATCATGGCGTTGTGATTCCCCCGTCAGGTCATCGAGGCGAGCGCGCAAACTGTCCAGCTCGTGGAAGCGTTGAACCTTGTTGGTTGTGGAATCGCTCACAGTCGCCTCAGCAAATGGGCTCAACCGATTTGCGCATGCTCAAATTCCCCCACCACTCGGCCCGAAAGTCGTAGAGCGCGAGCCGCGGTCTTCGGTAAGTCCGCGCATAGGGATAACCCTGATAATCAAGTAGGCGAATCGACGATTTCATAACAGCCAGCGCTGGAAATTTCCGACTTTTTTTCCGTTCTCACGGAATTCGGTCGGATAGAGGAATTGAAGGCGTGCCGTAAGCCCATCAGCTATTAAAGCGGCGCTATGACTCGGCAGAAGCTCGTCCCTACCGAAAACGCCATGCCAGCTAGATCGAATGCGCCCGAATCGACCCCTCTGCGCCGCTACGTGACCCGTCGGCCCCATAGACGGCGGTCAGCGTCTTCGATGAGGGATGGTTCGTGCCCGATGCGCCTCTCGGCGCAGGTGGTACCCGCGAAGCAAGAGGGCCTAGTCGACAGCGGAGAAAGACGATCTACGCAGCCTGACCGTATCGATGATGCAAACAGCCAACCTGCGGGATGGCACTTGCCCCGTCTCTTCCGACCCTCGGCAGCGGTACATGGGGTCTTACCTTCTGGTATGGCGCAGCCTCGTGGCGACCTAAGCAGCTTACGATCGGGGACAGGCTTACGCGATGCGCACCTCGAGCAACGTCAGATCGTCGTCGAATCGTATGCAGTCCGAGCGAGCCAGAAGCTCTCGCTCAATGGTGGGAAGATCGACGCCAGTTCCTGGGTATCCGAGTTCTTTGAGAACCTGCTCCAATCCGTCCACGCCGAGCAGCTCGCCATCCGGTTGGCGGATCTCGACAGCGCCATCGCTGTAGAGCAACACGCAGTCCCCGCTACCGATTTCCACGGCGCTTTCTTCGTACGACGCTTCCGGCAACATGCCCAGCGGAAAGCCCTCCGCTCCGAGACGCCGCCACTCGCCGTTCGCACGAATCAGGAACGGACTCGGGTTCCCGGCCCCGGCAAGGCGCAGCGTGCCACGCCCCAGGTCCAGTACGCCGCAGACACCGGCGGCAAACGGACCCTCCTCCCGGATCAAACCGTGGAGATGCTCGTTCATCCAAAGCGCGAACTCGCACGGCTGCACCAGCCGCTGATAGGCGCTGTCCCACAGTGAACTCAGGTACATGGTGTAAAGGGCGGCAGGCACACCGTGCCCCGTAACGTCCGCCAGGAAGAAGCCGTAGCGGTCGGAATCGAGTGGGGCAACGGCGTAGTAATCACCACCGATCATGTCGTGCGGAATGTACTGCGCCGAGAAGCGAACGCGCGGGTCTTCCGGAAGGTCCTGTTGAAGCGACAGTGACTGGATGGTCTGAGCGCGCTTGATGTCCCGGAATTCGCCGGACAGATCGCGAAATGTCTCCACGCCGCCGATGACTTCACCATCCCGACCATGCACCGGCGCGACGCTGACCTGCAGGGGAACACGCTTTCCTTGCCGCTGCTGCGCAAACACGACGAAGGGCACCGCGCTGGCCTGCCCCGTCACGATCGAGCGGTGCAGGGGACAATACTCCTCTCCGCACAGGCGATGCCCGTCCTTGTCCACATGGCAGAGCACGTCGTCATAGCAGTGGGTGCCCAGAACTTTGCTCGCCGGCCAACCCGTGATCCGCTCCGCGGCGTCGTTCCAGTAAACGATCTTCCTGGACGTGTCCGTGACGTATACGCCGTCGCTAACCGAGTCCAGGATTGCCTGGGGTGTCAGTTTGGAGAACAGATCCATCATCAGGCTCCTGCGCTTCTTTGCACGGCAGCGCTTACCCTGGAGGGGTCACGACGTTCCGCAATCTGCCCTTGTGGTTACCCGACATTGCGCTTACAGAACCGACCAATCAGGCGGACAATGCCGCCGGCACACACGGTCACGGCTCGTTCCTCTCACTTTCTGGTGACGCTACGATGGACTGGATGGCTCCGGCGATCTGGCGGCCCAACTGTTCGAGCGCACGGCTCCCGGCCTGGACGATCGCCTCGTAATCTGCTGACGCTGCGGGCTCCGCGATCCTGGAGGCACGGGGCGGGATGATGGTGTGGCCACCGCCATCACAGACGGTCCAGCGGGCGTGCAGAACCGTGTCGCCACCTATCACGGCATCGAACCGGTTCACCGTGACGATGATCTGATAGTCGACTCGCGCGGATCGCTTCCACGGATAGTGAACCACGTCATCCGTCGACAGAAGCGCGGCCAGGTTCTCAGCCAGCACGCGGGCGAAGTTGTGCTCCAGAGGCTCCGCCCATCGATCGAACTCCCCAAGGGAAAGCCGGTTCTGGCTCCCCCGGGTCACAATCTGCGGGCGGTCCAGGTACTTCGGAAACTCGATGGGGCCGACACCCACGGACACGCCCCGGTCTTGCTTCGCGGTTTGCGCTGGGCTCAGAGCGCTCAGCAGATAGTACCGCGATGGTTTGGAGCTGGCGCAGCCGGCCTGGGCCAACAGCGAGAGTCCAATGATGACCGATGCGACGCGGTAGTTCATCTTTCGCATTACTGTGCTCCTGCCGTGCCCTTGCCTTGCAGCAGGGCCTCGGGATGTTGTTCAAGAAGATCAGCGAGCATCCGTATGGAGCGGGCTGCCGCTGCCAGCTCATCCAACGCGCCGACCGCGCTGCGGTACAACTCCGAATCTTCGGCGATGTCGCTCTTCGCAACCGCGAGCGTTTCCCTCGCTTGTTCAAGCGCTGCTTGCGCCGTTTCAGCGGTCTGGACGAAATTCGTCACGACCGGATTGACCTGCCCATCGACGTTTTGAATGAGTTTCCGGGCGTCCTCGATCGCCGGATTCAGGGTATCCTCGACGGACGCAACGGACTCGGTGACCTGATCCAGGGTGCGCCGCGCGGCAACGGCCGTTTCGTCGATGTCCTCGGTGATCGGATCCACCTTGGCGTTCACGTTTCGGGCAAGCTCGCCAAAGTCCTTGATCGTTGCATCAAGCGAGGCAATGGCGTCTCTCAGCTTCGGGGACTGGGCCAGCTCGTCGATGCCCTCGATAGCACTCGCCAAGTTGTCCAATAGCTCCGCGAGGTCGAATTCCTCGAGCGCCTTTCCCATCTTTTCCACGGTAGAGGGTATCGTTGGAAACTCGAAGTAATCCGGATCGGCGCCTACGAGGGTCAGCGGTGCATCGTCATGAAAGTCCAGTTGCACGGCGATCTGGCCCGTGACGAAGCTCTGCGTCACGAGCTGCGCGCGGAGACCCTCGTCGATCAGCACGCGCATGTTCTGCTCCGGATCTTGGGCGCGCTGGCGGACCGCCTCAATGCGACCTTGTTCGAGTTCGAAGTAAACGGGTATTCGCACACTTTGATCGTCACGATCGTAACGCACCACGATATTCGACACGGTGCCGATCCGGACTCCTCTGAAGGTGACGGGCGCCCCGATATTCAGACCCTTGAGTGAGCCCTCGAAGAAAGCAACAAACGTATACTTCTCGGCGAGGAACTCGCCGCCACCGAAATAGGCGACGGCGGCAATGGCCAGGACCACAGCCCCCACGACGAAGCCGCCAATCACCGTCGGATTCGCTTTCATACTCATGAGTTTTCCGGGCCGATCGTCTAACCGAGCCGGCCCATGCCTCCATTTCATTCCCCTGGCAAGGTTGACTCACCTCGCGTGAGGAAACGATGCACCTTTGGATCCTCCGATTCGTCACGTAACGTCTTCGGGTTCCCGACCGCAATCATGGTCCGTGTTTCCGGGTCAAGGAAAACGGAGTTGTCCGCGATGGCAAAGATGCTCGCAAGCTCATGGGTCACGACAACCACGGTTGCCCCGAGGCTATCCCGCAGCTCGAGGATCAGATCATCAAGCAGCCGGGCACTGATGGGGTCCAATCCCGCCGAAGGCTCGTCAAAGAAGAGGATATCCGGATCGAGTGCCATCGCCCGGGCCAGCCCGGCTCGCTTCTGCATGCCGCCGCTGATCTCTGAAGGGTAAAACTCCTCGAAGCCCGCCAGGCCGACCAACGCGAGCTTCAGGGAAGCTACCTCTCGGATGTCGTTCGGACTCAGATCGGTATACTCCTCCAGGGGCAGTGCCACGTTCTCCGCCAGCGTCATGGAGCTCCACAGGGCACCGCTCTGGTAAAGCACGCCGAAGTGCCGCATCATGCGCTGCCGGTCCTCCAGATCCGCGGCCCAGAAGTCCTTCTCCCCGTACAACACCTCTCCTTTTGCCGGGGTCTTGAGACCGATCATGTGGCGCATGAGCGTGCTCTTGCCGCAGCCGCTTCCGCCCATGATGATGAAGACTTCGCCGCGATTCACCGTGAAGCTCAAATCGCGCTGGATCACGAAATCCCCGTACGCCATCGTCAGGTTTCGCACCGTGATGTGGGCTTCCTGCTTCGTCGCATCAACCGCCATGCATAAGCCCCTAAACGCCGATGATGTTCGTCACCACCGCGAAGATAGCATCGGTCACAATGATAAAAACGATAGCGGTTACGACCGCCGAGGTGGCCGCAACGCCGACCGCCGAGGCGCTGCGCCCGCTCTGCATGCCGCGCAGACAACCGGAGAGGGCGACAAGCACGCCGAACACGGCGCTCTTGACCACCCCCAAGGCAATGTCGTTGAGATCGACCGCGCCGACGGTCTGGTTGAAGTACTCGACGAAGGTAATGTCCAGCATGCCGACACCGACGAGCAAGCCACCGAGCATCCCTACCAGATCCGCATACAGGCAGAGCAGCGGCATCATCAAGATGAGCGCGAGCATCCGCGGCAGCACCAGAAACTCCATGGGCGAAATGCCCAGGGTCTTCAGCGCATCGATCTCTTCATTGACGGTCATGGTGCCGAGTTGGGCGGCAAAGGCCGCACCGGTGCGCCCTGCCATGATGATGGCGGCCATCATCGCACCCATCTCGCGCACCATGGCGATCCCGACGAGATCTGCCACATAGATCTGCGCCCCGAACTGCATGAGCTGCACGGCACCCACGAACGCCAGGATCAGCCCGACCAGGAAGCTGATCAGGGATACGATGGGCAGCGCTTGTGCACCGCACTCCTGGATGATCAACATCAGTTCCGACCGCCGATAGCTGGCCCTGCCCCGAAGAAAAGCGCCCAGCGCGATCGTGGCCTCGCCGATGAACCGCACCATCTCCGCCGTCGACGCGACCGCAGTGATGACTTCTCCTCCGACCATGGCAAGGAAGGATGTGCGTTTCGCACCTTTGCCGGTGTCCTTCTTCTCCGGGACGGCGGCAGCAAGGTTGAGAAGGCGCCCGGCTCCTTCCGGCAGCCCGCCGGCATCCACCTCGACCTGACGGTTGGCGAATCCATCCTGGAGCTTTCGAAGGAATATGAGTAATCCAGTGTCCCACGCTCCCAGATTCTGAGTGTCAAACCGGATGCATTCAACCGGGGGATCGGACTCCAACTCATCCTGAACGGCCGAAGGGCTGGGGACGCCATCGGCGACACGCCAGCTGCCCGCAAGCCGGACAATGAGTGTCCGGTTGTCCGGCCGGTCGAAACTCAGCTGAGCTTGTGAGGCCATGGCCTCCTCCATCGTTTCTGCTGCCGGTGAGGCTTGTATTCCAAACCTCGGTCGTTGAACACTGCCCTGGGCGAAACCGATCAGGCAAATGCCCGGATCACCAGTTCGACGGTCCACCTTCGATGACGGCGATGTTGGCCGACTCGAGGGTCTTGCGCGCGGCTTGTGATACCGGGTCCGCGGTCAGGAACACCGTGGTCACGCCTGGATTCGCCTCCCGGTAGGCACGCACACCGTCGGCCAGCTCCTGTGTGTTGTTGACATAGTCATACGGACAGACGACGACGTGCGTTCCGTCACCCAGCACCGCCAACGGCAGGCCGACGAACTTCATGCGCTGTATCGGCTTCGTTTTATGGATCTCAAGCAGCATCTTGCCCTCGCGGATGGTGCCGAGGGCTTCGGCCTGGGTGCGGGCCTCCGCGGCCTCTTCCAGCAGCGCCGCGCGGCCCCCCACAGCTTCCAGGGCTCTGAATTGCTCCATGACCTGCAAACGCTGCATGGTCGTGAAGGCCGCTGACTTGCAGAAGCGGGAGCGGATGGACTTCTCGACTCCGGCGGCCTCAAGCTCCTTGTCGATCTCGTCATTGATGGCACTTGGCGGGCTGTTGGCAATGGTGTCTTTGATCTCCGCCGTCGTGGGAAGCACGCTCAGCCCGGGGACGAAGGATATGGCCGCACGCGTGACCAGGCTTCCTCCGAACTGCTGGACCGCCATCTCGTCCAGCAGTTCCTTGAGCACAGGATTGGTCGTCTCGGGATCACAATCCAGTTCGGTTGCCAGCTTCCGGCGCTCCGGACTGCCGGCCCGGCGGTCCGCGGGGTCGACAAACTGATTGACCATACGTACGAAGCCACGAGGGGCGCGGTCCAGGGATTCGAGCGGCTCGGTGAAAATCAGGACAAGTCCCTTTCCCGTGTCCTCCAACGGGTCGAGAATGCCGTCAACGACATGCGGATCCTTGCTGAGCTTCCTCGCCGCTTCAATTGACTTGAGCTCGCGCAGACGCAGGTCGAGCATATCCCTGCCTTGCGCCACAATATCACCGAAGTCGGACTTGATCGTGAAGACATATGCATACTCCTCCACCGGAACACGCTCGGCGATCCGGTAGTTCGAGCCGCGAATAAGCTGCGGAGCAATCACCTGATCGGCCTGGAAGACCGGAGCCGCCTCACCTTGCGATCGCGACGCCGGCGCCTTTGCGGTCGTCGCGCACCCGTACATTCCCGCCGCCCACAGGACCGCCGCGCAAAGGGTCAAAGTTCTAGCACTCACGCGTTTTCTCCCTTTTCAGTGAACACAGGCCCGAGCCACGTCAACATACTATGCCGAGTGGCCCTCGAACGCCAATTCGCCGCCCGGTATGGTTGCCTCAAGGTCCCCCAGTTCGATCTCGTCCGTCACTGAACCGATCGTCGCATTCTGATCGTCAGTCAACGTCCCCTCGAAGATCCGCGCCCCCCAGTTCCGGGACCGCGATGACATCGTCAGAGCTCCATTTCAGATCGAGGATCCGCATGATCCTGACAAACGCCTTGAGTCCGTTCTTGGGTTCAGGTCATCGGAGGCAGCAGGTTCGAGTCCTGCGCCGGCTAATCTAAAGGCCTATCGCTGTGTGAGGTAGCGGCGGGCTTCTTTCTTGTCCAGATCGGTTGCGCGTGCTCAGCGACTAGAGGGGCGGCGAGCCGGTAGCCTGCGCGTATCGCGCCGTTCTTTTCGTCATCATTCTCTATTCGAGGTCCGTCTCACTTCGGTGCAGCCGCGAAGTGCGTCGCGCGCCTGACAGGGCGTTGGCGGATCACAATGCGATTCGAGAAGTTTGTGGGGAATTGCCTTGCAATGCAGAAGCAGGGTATCGTCGAGCAGGGTGTGTCCTACGGCTTTTCGGACAGACCCCCGTCTGTCTGATGTTCATCAGCAGCGTTCGGGAAACTGCCCGCCCGATGCTGCGCACCCAGCTTGACGTAGGTTTCCACCTTAAGCCGAAGCTCCGCT
>CP070718.1:347774-348923 GCA_020350565.1 Phycisphaerales bacterium | reverse complement strand
GTCGTTCGTTGGCCGTGCTAATCAGAAGATCCGGATCGGGCAAGCCGGCTGTGTAGAGAGAATTGTAGATGGTGTGTTCGTCAACGTCGGCCAGGCTCAGCTTGCCTTCCGCAACGTCACGGGCGATCGCTCTGATCGCGTCGACGATCTCGTCGCGCCCGCCGTAGTTGAGCGCAAGACAGACTTTCAGCCCCGTGTTCTCACGGCTCATCTCCAGCGTTTTATCCATCTCGGCGAGGACGCTCTCCGGAAGATGGTCGCGGCGGCCGATGTGCACAAAGCGCACATCATTGGCCATGATCGTCTCCCGCTCAGAGATCAGGTACCTGGTATACAGGTCCATCAGGAAATCGATCTCTTCTTTCGGCCTCTTCCAGTTTTCCGTACTGAAGCTGTAAAGGGTAAGCACCTCGATGCCGAGACGGGCACAATGGGTGACGATCCTGCGGACGGCTTTGGCCCCTTCCTGATGTCCATAAATGCGCTGCAAACCGCGCTGCTGCGCCCACCGGCCGTTGCCATCCATGATGATGGCAACATGCCGCGGCAGACGCTCGCGCGGAACGCCCAGCACTTCCTGTGGATCAAGAGGCGTTTCGGTAAACATGACGACTAAACGCTCGAGGACTCCGCGACGTTCGACACAACATCCAGTTGATTACGAAGCACGGTCTGCGTCCTCTCCGGGCCGACACTGATAATCGTGACCGGCACGCCGGCCAGGGCTTCAATTCGCTCAACATATCGGCGGGTCGCCGCAGGCAGATCATCATAGCGACGCACGCCCCGCAGATCTTCCGCCCACCCCGGCAGAAACTCCAGAACAGGCTTGCAACGCTGCAACGTGCGCAAGTCGGCAGGGACCGTATTGACGCGTCGCCCGTCGCACTCGTAGGCCACACAGAAGCCGACCTGCTCGAAGCCGCTTAACGTGTCCAGATGCATGAGTGCGATCTCGGTGCACCCGGAGAGTTCGACGCAATATCGCATGGCCACCGTGTCGAGCCATCCGCACCGCCTGGGCCTCTGTGTGGTCGTGCCGTACTCATGACCGGCCTCGCGAATCCGATCGCCGATTTCGTCGGCAAGCTCGGTGACGAACGGGCCGGCCCCGACACGGGTCGAATACGCCTTCGCTGCGCCGATCAG
>CP070718.1:343719-347674 GCA_020350565.1 Phycisphaerales bacterium | reverse complement strand
CTGCTACCTGACCGAGCGGGCGATCGGTGCGGACGTGGACGGCGGTCCCACGCGGCTGATCTCTCCGACGGTGAACGTGGCCGGCGTGATCGATCCCAAGCTACGGTACGCCCGCTGGTTCACCTGCGATGACATCGACGAAGATCGCCTGGACGTCGAGATCTCCAACGACAACGGCGCCTCGTGGGTGCTGATCGAGAGCGTGCCGCATACGGTGGGCTGGGTGGAGCCGACGATCGAAATGATCGACTACATTACGCCAACCGCGCAGATGAAGGTTCGCTTCAGCGCAACGGACAACCCGAACAACTCGATCACCGAGGCGGCCATCGATGCCATCGAGATCTGGGGCCTGCCGGAGGTCGAGCTGCCGTGCGATTACGATGAAAACGGCGTGGTGGACCTGGCCGACTTCGTCTACTTCCCCGAATGCATGACGGGGCCTGATGCCGGCCCGGCGACGACGGAATGTGAGGTGTTCGACTCCGACGCGGACGCCGACGTCGATCTCGGCGATTTCGCCGCGTTCCAGATGATGATGGGCTTATTCCAGTAGCTGCGGAAAAGCGCCGCTGCATCGCGTGGACGAGTTTCGGACGCCTTGCGACTCGTCTGGCGCCATTTGATGAGACGACTTGGCCCCGCACGCGGTTACTTCCGCGTGCGGGGCCTTTATTTGATGCGTTGACCGCCACCGATGCAACGGCGGCCCTGAAACCCCGGGCCGCCGATTTCCTTGGGATTGCGTGTACAACGCGCTCACATGCCATCGAGCGGGTGGGTGTCGCTCAGTCAGCGTACGTGACCTTGCCCAACGCCGGATCAACGACCATCAGGGCGAGGGTCGAGGAGTCCAGTTCGTTGATCACCTCCGGCATGTCTTCGAAAAGCACTTCGATGTTCTTCTGCCGACAGACATCGGCTTTCCATTCGTAGAATCCCACGCGGTCGAGCTCTTCACCGGTGGCCAGAATCAGCTCATCGTAGACGATAGCGTATTCGGCCAGTTCTGATTCGGCGTCTTCCCGCTCCGCCCGGTACGTGATGACATGAACAGTGTGGCCGGCAGCCTTGAACAGCTTCGTGATGAGCGAAAAGAACTCCGGGTGCCGGGTGATCGTGTCGTCGATATCGATAGCGATACGCATTACCTGATTCCTCGCTTCCAGGGACCGCTGCTAAGCGCCCAACATTCAACACTTCCGCGTAATCAATCGGTCATAGCCGCCCCATCATCCCACTCGTGTTTGAGGTCTCGCTCGATGCCGAGCCGCCTGGCCAGGGCGAGCATCTCGGGCGGCGTCTTCGCCTGCCGCCGCACCGACTTGCCGGTCAGGTTGCCTTTCCAGGCGGCGAACCATAGATGCAAAGCCGGCCGATCGCTCACGCATCGTGCAAAGCGTGCGGACTACTCTGGCGGAGCGCATTCGCCCCAGTCCTCAGCTCGCTGCAGATCCTCCCTGATCCGGTCAACGTCGTCCATAACAAACTGAACAACGGCTTCCCTGATCCCGACGCATTCCTTTACAATCCGCGCGCAGTTTACTGCACGCCGGCATTACTCAGAGGACAACGCCTGGTTCTCAGCCAAGTCAGCATAACCGTGAAGCACTTCCCAGTCCAAGTCACAATCCGAACGGCTGCTGCCTGCCAAGACCGCATACTTGCGGCGCTGGGCCGTCCAATGGTCGCCGCGCGAAGGCACGGACACAAGGCGAAAGTCCGGCAAAATCAGCGCGGTCAAGCACCCGCCATGGGCCACAATCGTATCGATCGCGTAGACAAGCCCTTCGCGTATGAGCGGTCGGGCATTCCGAAGGTAGCAGTGATGCCCGGCCACGACCGGCTTGGGGCCCTCGTAGAGCTAGTACCACGGACGGGAATAGGTCTCCCGCAGAAGCTTCTCCCCGCTCAGCGCGCCAATCACCACCGGGCCCTTTTGCTGCTCCAACGGCACGCCCGGTTCGAGAATTCCGTGGGCGAGGATCGCCTCCGGCAGTTCGACGTGCCGCGTAAACGTTTCCATAAACAAGAGCCATTGTTCATATCGCTCGCCCAACTGATGGCGGAGGATGAGCTGCGCCAGCTCCGGCTTCGTCTCGCCCCGGGCGGAACGGATGTTGTTACACTCATGGTTGCCCATGATCGAAATGGCATTGGGCGCATCCCGAAAGAAGCCGAGGACTTGCTCACTGTCCGGCCCACGGTCCACGATGTCGCCCGGTGCAATGGTTTCATCGTCAGTCGTCGGCTCAATGACATCGAGCAGCTCGTCCCAGCAACCGTGAATGTCCGAGATGACAACGCACCTCTCCACAACCGCAGGTCCACCGCTAGCCATTCATCGAAACCCAGCCTGGCAAGGGACACGCAATGAGTCCGACGCGATCGCTTCTTAAGATGCCGAAGCGATCCTGCGTTCCGGAGGCCGAATGCGCCTTGCGCTTCGAGCGTCCCGGAAACACGACGCTTTCGTGCCCGCGCAAGCTTGGCGGCGGCGCGAACGCTGAGAGGCCCCGCACGATGCAACGACTCGGTTTTCAAACGAACGGTTATTATGGGACGCCAATCAATGCCGCGATGACATGACCCTGACATTCCCCGGTCGTCGAGCAGAGTGTACCGTCAGCGGATACATGGCTCGCGGATCGAGGCGCCGTGAGCTGGCGGGAGCATCCACTCAGTCCTCTTCGTCAGCCACGATACGCCCGTCCGGACCCACGACCACTGCCCCCCCGCAAGGCTCGAAAGAACGTAAACCCTTTTAATAAAGTGGCTTACGACAATTCCCAGATCGGGACGCGTGCGTCCTGCTTTCGCGAAAAAATCGAAAATTCCCTTTCAGAGGGCTTGAAAGTCCACCGATTTGGTGATATATTATAAAACAACACCAAATTAGTGATGTTTCCAGGTAAGCTGATGCCTTCGAGCAAGCTCCGGAAAAACAAACATGGTAATCCCAAACACTCCAACGACCCAACGCTCCGACCAGAAGGAGCTACCCAACGTCCGCTTCGTTGGCGAGCGGCGTGCAACGTCCGAGAAAGCGCTGCGCGCAGCCGTCAAGTTGGCGGCTCAAATCCAGTCCGGGCGGTCGCCTGACCCGACCGACGAGCAGGAATTCTTCGGCGCTCTGCAGACGTGCGCCTATCGCGTAACGCGCCGCACCAGGAAGAACCCGGAAAACCATCAAGAAAAGTTGGAATGGTTCGAGCGCTGGAAGCGCCTCCGCGATTACCTCGTCGAGGAGAATCTCGGGCTGGTCTACACCATGATGAATCGCTTCCATTCGCGGGAGGTCGACTGGGAGGACCAGCGTAGCGAGGCCCTTTATGCTCTGATGCGGGCGGTCGAGGGATTCAATCCCTGGGCGGGCTTCAAGTTCAGCACCTACGCCTGCAATGCCATCGTCCGCGCCCTCGTGCACATTGCGCGCAAGACGAACCTTTATCGCAGCCGGTTCCCCGTTGAGCACGACGACTGGCACGAGCCCTCGGAACCCGAGGACGCGTGGACCCAGTTGTATGCTGATCGTCTCAACCGCGTTTTGAACGAGAACCTCTGCGATCTGACCGACCGTGAGGCTCTGATTCTCGGCTGGCGATTCCCCATGGACGGTGGACTCGGGTTGACCCTGGGTGAGGTCGGCAGCGCCATCGGGCTCAGCAAGGAGCGCGTTCGCCAGATTCAGAAGAGCGCGCTCGATAAGCTGCGTGAGATCATCGAAACTGACCCGGTGCTCCAGTAGATCATACTGGACCCATCCCGCATCGGGCTTTGACAGGGGGTTTGAAGCGGGTAAGGATACCCCGTGAGGGTGGATTTGCAGTGCTCTCATTGACTCGAAAGACGGACTACGCGTTGGTCGCGCTGGCCGACATGGCCCGCAAACGCCCCGAACGCTCAAGCGCCCGCAGCTTGTCGAGTGCGCTCTTCTGAATCTGGCGAACGCGCT
>CP070718.1:340075-343619 GCA_020350565.1 Phycisphaerales bacterium | reverse complement strand
CATGGCCCTCGCAGCGATCAGCACGTCGGGCAGGAAGATCTCGTGTGCCTTGAACTTGTCACCGACGACGTTCATGCCCGCGATCAGGCCGTTGTCGAGAATTTCCTTTGCGCCGATCTCCTGGTAGATGGCCTCGCGTGTCAGCCTGTCAACGGCCTCATCGTCACCGGCCTGAAGACGCTCAGAAATCCGATCGATTATTTCCATGGGCGTTATTCCCCTGCCTTCTCACTTGGGTTTATAGGCGTCGAGCGCCCGAATGCGCTCACGACAGCCTTGATCCTCACACCGGCTGCAAAAGTCGTACGTATTGGCGAAGTCATGAATCTCCTTCCGCCCGGCGATGATCACGCCGGATACGGACTTCAACGGCTCCATCAGAAAGCTGTCACGAAGCGAGACTCCGATCCGCTCCGGCCTGAGAAAGTCGAATAGCTTTCTTTGCCCGCTGATGTGCCAGCCGCAGTAGCCCGGGCTGTAGCGCAGGACGGCCGACTCCGGCGGAAGCCGTTTATGCACATGCAAGGCGGTTTCAAAGAAGCGTTGCACCAGCTCGGCGGTCCGGTCCGCCGCATTGGATGCCACCGAATCAAGCATGCAGCCCAACGCCGGATCGCCCGACGTGAAGCAAGCATCAATCTCCTGGCAAACGCGAGCCCCCACCGTGACGGCAAATAGCGCCAGATCGTCCGCCGACTCGTAAATGTCCGCTACCGGTGTTCGTGCTTCGTTCATCCCCTCGCCGCGATAAACGTCTGCAAACTCGGTTTGCGAAATGCGCGCCAGCACGCCCGATGGAGCCGCCGAGTGGATGAAAATCTCGACGGACTGGTCGAAGAGCTCTTCCGTCCGTGCGGGTACGCTCCGCCCGCTGGGGATGCCTTGATGACGGAAGACGGCTTCCCTTTCGGGAGCCGCTTCCTCGGCACGGAATGTGATGATGTCACTCATAGGGCACACGCGGGCAGGCGGTCCATTCCATGTCGCCGGGCCTCCTTTTCCATCCGGTGGGTCATCTCCTTTTTCGCATCGTCCGGCAGCTTCGACGGCTCATGTTCCGCAATGAGCCGCTCCACCTCGGCATGCGCCCGTTCACGCAGCGTCTTACTCCCCTCTTCAGCCCAGCGGGCGCGGTTCGCCCGGTCAATCACCGGGCCCGGGTAACAGGTCTCCTCCTTCAAGTAACGCCGCGTGTGCTTGGCGATCAGCAGGTGTTGCTCTTTGAGCAATTCTTCGAAGTGCGGCAGCGCGGGGAAATCCTCCTTGGGTTCGATCCCCTTGAGCATGTGCAGGGTCATGCCGCATATCTCATTGTCGAGCACGAGCTTCTCGAGGCTGATGCAACTTTCGAAATCGAGCATGCCCGGTCCCGAGATGTTGTTGATGCCGGACAGTGCGGCCAAGGTTGCGCCCATCGACGATTCCACGCCGGCCTGGGCGTCGAGCTGCTTGGCGTCGCTCAACGCGATGTAAGCTTGCGTCGGCAAGCCGAGGAACTTGCCGATCTCGTTGTAGGCGCAGTCGATCACCATGGTTTCGATGGCGCCCATCGGCGTCGTTTCGTAACGGATGTCGAACATGGCCGGCGAGCCGCCGTACAGGACCGGCGTGCCCGGATTGGCGAGCTGGCTGATGACCAGGCCACTCAAGGTCTCGGCCGTGTGCTGCACGAGCGTGCCGACCAGCGTGATCGGGGCCATGAAGCCTGAAAGCGGCATCGAGATATACTCCACCGGGATGAAGTACTTCGCGCAATCGATGACGTTCTGCGAGGTCACGTCACTCCATTTCAGTGGCGCCGTCGGGCAGCAGGAGAACACCGTCAGCGGCTTGGCCTTCAGCGCTTCTTTCGTTCCGCGCACCGCAAGCTGGAGATCCCGCATGACCTCAAAGGCCTCGATGGTGAACGCACCGGTCACCACGGGCTTCTCGCAGCACATCAGGCTGAGGAACAGCCGGTAGCTGTCGGAGATGTTCTGATGCACGTCGGCCGGAATGAACGCCGTGCTCTGAGAGGCCAGGTGGTCGAGCCTGCTGACCAGCTTTGCGTACTGCACGTAATCGGCGGACGTTGGCGGTCGGATGCGCTCCATCTCATGGTCGAGGACGTTGATGGCGGCTGAGCCCGGCGTGAAGTGGACCTTGTACTCGGAAAAATCATGCGTTTGTCGGCCGAGGACGTCAAAGAGCTGAAACGACTTCGGAGCCGCCGCCAGGGCCTTGTCGATGATCTCATCGGTGAGCAGGACCCGGCCCCTATCGGCATTGAGCCTGGCACCGTGATCGGCGAGCATGGAGGTCACGGAATCGTTATGAACCTCCAGCCCGAGCTTTCGAAGCACGTCGCGGGCTTCCTCGATGATCCGCTCGATCAACTCGTCGCTCAGAAACTTGACCACGGGTCTCATTGCGGCGCTCCGGCCAATTGGGCCTGGTTGTCTGAGAATCGCCGTTTGGCGACGAAAGACCCATCATAGCAGAACAACCGTAGCCCCTCCATGCGACGAATCGTGACGAAGCGTCTTCACCGGTCGGCTCAGCTTCTCTTTCCGCTCTGGAGGGTTCGCCGAGTTGGGCCCTTCTCAGGCATCCGACGACAGGAACATGCCTGCGGCGACAACATGGGAGGCTGGAGTCAGCAGAGAAAAGAGCGGTATCAGCTCCATGCAGGTCGAAACAAGTCCCTTCCATGACACATGGGACCGGCATGCTGTGGGATCATGTGATCGTCATTCGGCCGCGCAGAAAAAGGGCGTCGTCGGATTGCCGATTGGGCTCAGTTCCGACGACGCCTTTGTTTAACGGGCTTCTGACTCTTGAATGACGCTACTCAATCACGATTTCCTCGACGTAGCATTGCTCCTGCCAGGTTTCGTAGTCGAACCAATGGAACTCCACGGTGTAGACGCGCGGAGGCAGGTCGACGATGGTGACCTCGGCTTCGAAGCAGCAGATGCACCAGCAGGGCATGGGGGCGATTTCTTCCTCCGTCAAGATGAGGAGGTCGTCTTCGACGGAGAGAGAAATCACGATTTCATCCAGGCAGCAATTGTAGGTAGCGTTTTCGTGGAGGACATGCAGGGTGTTGCCCTCGACGGTGAAGATGAACGAGTCCGGTTCCGGGCAAGGGAGGCTCTCGTCGCGCAGGCAACCGTAATACTGCTGATCGGCCACGTGCGGTACGAGGGGCGTGAGAGGAGGCGGATCCGCCGGAATGGACGGCGCCATACTGGGAGCCTCCGGGCGGTCTTGAGCAGTGGGCTCCGGGGCAGGGGAGGGGGTACCGCTGCTCCGAGCTTCACCCTGCTGAGAAACCTCGATCTCCTGCACGTCGCATCTCTCTCCCCACGTCTCATAATCGAACCAGCAGAACTGCACCGTGTAGTTGCCGGGCGTGAGATCGACAATCGTCGCTTCCACGTCGTAGCAGCAGATGCAGTCGCAGCCAACGGTGAGCACCTCCTCTTCCGTCAGGATCAGGGTCGTTCCCTGGATGGAAAGGGAGATGACAATCTCATCCGGGCAGCAGTTGTAGGTCGCGTTG
>CP070718.1:338208-339975 GCA_020350565.1 Phycisphaerales bacterium | reverse complement strand
TCGACCATCCAGCCGGCGAGCCGTAGATCGCCCAGGCGCTCCTCGGCACGCAGGGTCACCACGGTGCTCGACGGATAGGTCCGCTGGAACGTGGTCCATCCGCCACCGTCCAGTGTGTCATCCAGAGGCGTCACATCGACCCACGCATCCGACGCCGGCTCGGACGTAACCATCAGCAACCCGGGCGAGCTTCCCGGAGGCACGAGTCGCACGCAGTCGTAGGCGACGATCGCGCACCCGTTGTAGAGGTTGCCGGTGATCTTCAGCGGAACCAAAGCACCAGGCATCAGGTCGTCCATCTCGAGAAGTTCGTTCATGAGGTCGCTATCGAACTTCATCTTGATGTCCGTGATGCCGTCGGGCGTCGGATCCGTGTCCGGGCACTCACACATCTCTTCACCGAAGAACGGTGTGTCCCAATCACCGTACTGGCTGCTCGGTCCTGGCGGTCCGTCATGCGGTGCAACGCCACCGCCCACGCCGTCGACACGCATGAGCCGGACCGTCGAGAGGTCGACGTCCATGACGTCGTACTCCTCAGTGCCGACCAGGACGATCGGCGTGACGCCGTTGCTCGTACGGTTGAACGGTGCCGGGCAAGCGCCGCCCTTGATGTTCATACCGAACAGATAGGGCTCGACGCTCTCGTCGCACTCATCCGGGATGCAGTTGTAGTTGCAGTCGATACTGCAATCGGAGACCTCAGGATCGCAGAAGTACCACGGACCGAAGTCCGTCGAGATGTCGCACTCGTCGGGTACGCCGTTCTCGTTGCAGTCGTTCGGCGGAGCACCGGCGGGCATACCGTACAGGCAGAACGCCAGGTCGGCCGCGTAGCCGCCGACCATGAAGCCAGAGCCGGTATCCTGCCAGTAGGTCGCGTCACCAGGCGGCACGTCCGGACTGGCCATCCAGCCGGCAATGCCTGGGCAGCCACCGACCGACGGGTCGCTGGTGACCGAGACGAAGTACTCCTGACCGGGCTCGACCATCAGCCACGGCGAGAGCTGCCCGACGAAGTTGTACACCGGGTAGACGCCGAAGACCCATGGACGCGGATGCAGCTCCTTGGTGTGCGACACGTCGAGGTACTCGGCCACGAGCGTCCACCCGCCGCTGGGGCAGTCGCAGGCCGGGTCGGTCATCGCCTCAGCAACGCAGATGCTGTCCCAACCATACGTGCAGCAGTACGGATCGTACGAGCAGACCGAAGCCTCGCAGTCCGGATCGTTGCAGCCGGGCTCCGGATAGTGGTCTTGGCAGCAGTCGCCGGTGCCGCAATCGCAGGCCGGGTCGAACATCGCCTCAGCGGCGCAGATGTCGTCCCAACCAGACGTGCAGCAGTACGGATCGTACGAGCAGACCGAAGCCTCGCAGTCCGGATCCTCGCAGCCGGGGACCGGATAGTGGTCTTGGCAGCAGTCGCCGGTGGAGGGACCGCCACCCTCGACTCTGTAGAACCGGATGTCGATCAGATCATCACCCGGACAATCGGTGGCGTAGCCGTAGTACCGCATCTGCCACTCGACCTCGGTGATCATCATCGGGACTCCGCCCTCGAGCGTGAAGTTGTCCGCAGACGTATAGCCGTGAGGCGTGCTGCTGGCGGTGGCGATCAGACCACCCGCACCCGTGTCGTCCGGAATCACATGCTGGCAGTAGAGCTCGTCCCTGTCGCTCCGGCCTTCGGAGAAGACGTCGAGGACGTAGTTGCCGCAGGTGGCGCTACCATAGGCCTCGATGTCCACGAAGTACTCGCCAGCCGTC
>CP070718.1:336947-338108 GCA_020350565.1 Phycisphaerales bacterium | reverse complement strand
CAAAGTGCACACGTGGAAGGGGCCCGCATGAACGCAAGCCCCGCTCGTATAAAGGATTAGTGGGGGGACTCGAACCTGCGACCTCCGGGCCACGAACCATATCGGACCACTCCCCCGAAGGCCTTCCCAATCCGCAAGCTGCAGCAGGCGAGAATCTCAAAGACACCGATCAAGATCGCTTCGCTGTGCATACCATGCATTTCCAGCGCGTTTGGGACCACCAATTCGGAACGCGTTAACGGGGCCGATTGGGTGGTACTGTGCCCCCTCACTTACCCCGGCCTGCCGGCCCGCCCTGGGGCAGGGCCCACGCTGGCGGCTCCCCATGTGTTTGTGGTACAATCACGGCGTTCGGAACAGCCGTTTCGGAGAGGGGTGTTCGGGCAGTTGGCACCTGACGCCTGCGCGACCGTCCCACTCATACTGCGCGGCTCAATGCGCATTAAGGCCGAGGTGGGCGAACGCTCCGCAAAGAGGGCGGTGGCGAGATGCGAGAGTAGCGACGGTGGCATTCATTCTTCCATTCGAGACCGAGATCGTCACGCTTGATGAGCAGCTTGCTGCATTGCCCGAGAGCGATCCGGCCTACGCCCAGATACGGGCGCGGTTGGAGGCCTGCGAACGCGAGGTCTATCCCAGTTTAAGCGCCCACGAAGTGTTCCTGCTGTCGGGGAGTCCGCTTCGTCCCAAGACGTTGGATTACGTCCGGCACATCTTCCATGATGTTCGCCTGTTCGAGAACCCCGACGTGCGCGGGGACCACCTGATGGTCGCCGGCGAGGGCAAGATTGAAATCGATCGCAAAGAGATCGACGTGATCATCGTCGGTCAGCAGACCGGGCCATCGTCGCAACGCGATGATCTGCTCAAGCTTCCTGCTTCGGAGTACCGGCGATGGAACCAGGGCATGGGCTTCCCCGACAGCTATCGCAAGGCCGTCTACGCCATGAGCTTGGCCGAGGAGCGTGGATGGCCGGTGGTCGTTTTTGTGGATACCCCAGGCGCGGATCCCTCGGAGTACTCCGAGGAGGAAGGCCAGGCCTTTGCCATCAATGATGTCATCCACAAGACCACGTCCCTGAGAACCCCCAACCTCTCGTACATCATCAGCTTGGGTGCCAGTGGGGGGGCGATCGCCATCACGCCGACGAATCGAACCAT
>CP070718.1:334010-336847 GCA_020350565.1 Phycisphaerales bacterium | reverse complement strand
GGGATGCCGTCCACTTCGACGACCACATCATCGATGCGCAAGCCGGCCTGGGCGGCCGGACCGTCTTGAAGAACGATTGAGTCGATCCGGGCGCCGCGATGAACCCGGCCGCGGACGAGGCGGGCGCTCGCGGGGTCGAGCTCGATGTCCATGAGATTGACGCCGAGGAAACCGTACGGAAACTGCTCTCCGCGCTTCAGGGTGTTCAAGATCCGGATCGTGTTGTCATTGATCGGCACGGCGTACCCGTGGCCTTCGTTGACCCCGGATGCGGTCTCGATCGCGGTGACCACGCCGATGACCTCCCCTTCGATGTTGAAAAGCGGTCCGCCGCTGCTGCCAGGGTTAATGGCCGCCGAGGTCTCGATCAGGTTGCCATAGTACCGGACGGCACGCTGCCGTGGGCTGCCGACCAGCCGGTCGGTCAACTGCCGTCCCAGGGCGGAGATGATCCCATAGGTGAAAGACGTCCGGCCATCCATGTTGCCCAGGCCGAACGGATTGCCACAGACGAACGCCCATTGCCCCACGCGGGTCTTGCCCATGTCCCCCCAGCGGACCGGCTTGAGATGGTGCTCGTCGATCTTGAGGACCGCCAGGTCGCTGCGCTCGTCCTCCTTGACGATTCTGGCCTCGTACTTCAGCCCGTTATGCAGCACCACGGAAATCAGTCCGGCACCCGCGACAACGTGGTCGTTGGTGCCGATGAAGCCGTCGCTGTCGATGACGAAGCCGCTGCCCTTGCTTTCGGGGATCGTGGCGAAAACGGTTCCGTCCTCGGACACGGCGCTGACGGTGTAGGTCTGGATGGAGACCACGCTCGGCTGGACATCCTCGGCCAGCTTGACAAAAGCGGCTTCGACGGCTTTAAGGTCCGGTAATTCGACAGAGGCGGGCGACTGGGCGCCGGCGGAAACGGCCATCAGACAGGCGAGCAGACCACAGGCTATCGGTACCCGGCGGAGGTCGAAACGGGTATCCCTGCCGAGATTCGGCCTAATCGGCGTGCCAAGCAGCCAAAATCGGGGGTTTCGGTCCATGATGAGGCTCCGCGAACGTGCGTCTTCGCTTTTGGGCCGTTTTCGTATATTCTAAGCAGGCGATCCGCGTCGGTCTGCAAGATTTTCGCATAGCCCAATTGCGGAGCGCAGGTCGGGGGCGCCGGTGGTTTGTGATTTCTTGTACGCGTAGCGGGGCGTGAACGAGCACACCTACGAGAAGCTGGAATTCCAGGTCATCCGAGAGACGCTGGCCCGATACTGCGGTTGCAGCTTGGGCCGGAACCTGGCCCTTTCGTTGAGGGCGGCCACCAAGCCGGTCCTTGTGCGGCAGTGGCATGAGCAGGTGCGCGAGCTGGCGGCTCTGGCGGAAGAATACTCGATGCCACCGTCGGCCGGCGTCCACGACGTCCGCGAGGACGTCCGGGCCTGCGCCTCGCCCCCGGGACTCGAGCCGGAGGCGCTGGCCCGGGTCGGTGAAACGCTCGATGCGACGGCTTCGATCGCCGCGTGGTTCGCCATAATCGGTGAAAAGGCGCCCCAGCTCCACCGCGTCGGGGAACGGATACGCGACTACGGTGCGCTCGCTGCGGAGATCAAGGACGCCATCGACCCGCGCGGAAAGGTGCGGGACTATGCCAGCGAGAAGCTGGCTTCCATCCGTGCGACGATCGGGCGCTGCCGCGGTGAGATTCGCTGCGTGTTCGATCGCCTGCTGGCCAAGTCCAGCTATCGCAGCATGCTGCAATACGCCGGGGCTACGTTCCACAGCGACCGCATGGTCCTGCCGCTAAAGGTCGAGTATCGCGGGCGGATTCCCGGCATCATCCATCGCAGCTCCGATTCCGGCGCCACTCTCTTCGTCGAACCGGCCGAGTCCGTCGAACTGAACAACTCGATCATCCGGCTGCGTGACGCCGAGCAAAAGGAAGTCACCCGCATCCTCGGTGCGTTGTGCCGCAAGGTTCACGCCGAGGCCGACGGGATCCTCGAGTCGTTGCGCGCCATCGCGGTTCTCGACCTGGTGGCCGCGAAAGTACGTTATGCCAAGGCCCGTTCGTGCGTCTGCCCGACCATTGACGATGGCGGCAGCCTGGAGTTGCACGAGGCCCGCCACCCGGTCCTGCTGGAATTGTACCACTACGCGACTGAGGCCGGCCGAGAGGCGCAAGAGGTCGTTCCGATCGACGTTCGTCTGGGCGATGATTTTGACGTCCTGGTGGTCACCGGGCCGAACACGGGCGGCAAGACGGTGGCTCTGAAGACGGTCGGGCTCATGACGTTGATGACCCAGGCGGGCATTCCCATCCCGGCCGGTGAAGGTTCACGCGTACCCGTCTTCCACCAGGTCTACATCGACAGCGGGGACGAGCAGAGCCTCCAACAGTCGCTGAGCACGTTCAGCTCCCACCTGTCGCACCAGCTTTCGTTTCTCGGGCGGAGCGGATCAAAGTCGCTGGTACTGATTGACGAGCTGGGTGCGGGCACGGACCCGGATGAGGGGGCTGCCATTGGGCGGGCGATCATTGCCGAGCTGTTGCGTCTGAAGGCCAGGGCCATTGTGACCACCCACCTTTCGGCGTTGAAAGCGACGGCGTATACAGCCGATCGGGTGGACAACGCCTCCGTCGAGTTCGACGCGGATTCGCTCAGGCCGACCTACAAGCTGCTGATGGGTGAGCCGGGCAACAGCAATGCGCTGATCATTGCCTCGCGGCTGGGGATGAGTCCTCGCCTGGTGAAGATGGCCGAAAAGCATTTGGACGGGCGGCACCGGGCCTTGGACAAGGCCATCGCGGGAACACTGGATTCACGCCGCGAGGCCGAAAAGGCACGCCG
>CP070718.1:322496-333910 GCA_020350565.1 Phycisphaerales bacterium | reverse complement strand
TCGGCCGACGTGTGGAGTGCGACGAGCTACACGTTGCTTCGGCGGGATGCATTGGCCTGCGAGCGCTGGAATCTGCTCAATTCCGACGAGCCGCCGCGCGTGCCGTATGTCACGCAGGTTTTGCAGGACGACCCCTGCCCGGTGGTGGCTACGAGCGACTACATGAAGTCGGTTCCGGACATGATCGCCCGCTGGGTGCCGGCGGGCCTGCATCCGCTGGGCGCCGACGGCTTCGGCCGAAGTGAGGCCCGCGCGGAACTCCGCGACTATTTTGAGATCGACGCACGCTATGTCACACTGGCGGCGTTGCAGCAGTTGGCGAAACGCGCTCAGTTCGATCCAGCGCAACTCCAAGACGCGGCCAGATCGCTCGACATCGATCGCCAAAAGCTCGATCCCGTTGCCATTCCCAAGCCAAGGACGCTGGACGAGGAGTGATCGCTCGGTTTGCTTGCTTTGAGCAGAGCGACCTATGGCTTTGCCAGCTTGGCGGCACCGCGGGCTTATTCGAGTTCCCGGTCCGCGACGGCTGCCATGACGTTGCCGTTGAGGTCGCTCACGTTTTCCACGTTGATGGTATCTCCGGCGCTGATCGTGCCTCCGGTAACGATGATACGAACGCGTTTTCCATCGGACAGTTGAATAAGGCTCTCGATGATCCTTGTGTCTCGTCGAACCGTGTAGTTGTCGAATGCGGTGGCCGTCGTCGCATCGACGACCTCGCTGAACTCAATCGTGATGGTCTGGCTGGGGTTCACGGTGGCGGAGACGATGGTCGGGGCCGTCGTGTCGGCTACAGGGAGGATCAGCGCTGCGAGCTGGGGATCGACCTGATTGCCGCCGAAGTCGCTGATCCCGTCCAGCATCAGTTGGTCCTCCCTGGCGATCGGGGGGAACGTCAGGTGGACGGTGCGCGAATCCTCCTGCAACACGGCCGTCAATGCTGTTTCCGCCGTGATGCTGGTTTGGTAGCTCGACGGCGTTTCCACTGTGGACCGATCGACGGCCTCACTGAACGTCGCGATGACCGTCGGTGTGGAGGGATCTGCCGTGAACGCGGCGGAAACAAGGAAAGGGCGAATGTCGTCCGTTGCGCGCTCGATACCGAGCTCTGACACCTGCTCGATCATGTTCCCGCTCAGGTCGATGATCGAGCGGACCTGCAACGTGTCGTCGAGATTCATGGTCTGATACTGGAGCCGCACGGTTCGTCCGTCCTCGGACAAAGTGGCCGTCGCGGCGGGGGTCCTCTCCTCTCCAAGGAGGTAGAGGTTCGTCGACTCCGCCAGGTTCAGATCGACGGACTCCGTGAAACGCACCTCCAGCGTGGGGGTGGTCGGGTTCTGTACAAACCGTGATAACTCGATGGCCGGGGGATTGTCGTCCAGCGATCCACCTACCGGTAACGTAACGACGGCGACTGCATTGCCACTCAGGTCGGTCACATTCGTCACTGTGAGCTCAGTGTTGAACGGGAGCGGGCCGAAGGTCACCCACACGGTGTGACCGTTCGGTTGCAGCGTTGCCGCGGTGCCCCTGGCTGAACCTGCCGTTGACGTGTAGTTGCCGGCATTCTCGGCGGTTGCCTTATCGACGGCTTCGCTGAACACCACCTGGATCGTCGGTGCTTTCTGGTCCGGAGCGAAGTCAACCGACCGGACCTGCGGCGGCGTCTCATCATGGGCGGCCGCAATGGGCTGGTTGGAGACCGAAGGCATGACATTGCCTGACTCGTCGGCTACTGAAGAGACGGAAAGCTTGGCCGTTCGCGCGACTGGTGGAGCCGTCAGGCGAACCGTCCGGCCATCGTCGAGCAGGACGGCGGAGGAAGGGCTCTCGTCGGTGCCCAAGACGTAATTGGCCGTGTCTTGTGCGGATGCTGTGTCAAGTGGTTTGTCGAATACGACATGGATGGTCGGCACGTTTGCGTCCGCAACGAATGTGGCGGCTATGATGGAGGGTGCGACGCCGTCGCTATTTCCATTGAGGGAGACGACTGTCTTGCCAACGATGGCGTTCCCGCCAAGGTCGGTCACTCCCTCCACCTCGAGCATTGCCCCGTTCGGAACGTAGTCGAAGGTCAGTTCAACGCCCGCCCCTCCGGGCAGCAGAGCGATGTCTGAGGGTACAATATGCTCGGCGCCATCAGCACTGACCAGAAGGTAGCTGCCGACTTGCTCCGCCGAGGAGCGTGTGACCGCCTCGGAAAAGGCAACGCGAACGACGAGTCCGTCGCCGCGCCCGGCGACTGCGGCCGACGTGACGCCGGGGGCGGTCTGATCCGTGGCATTCGTTTGCACTTCGACGTTCGTTGGGAGCATGGGATTCTTGTTCAGATCGACGATGCCGTCGACATCCAATGACGCGGGCGGCTCAAGCGCGTCGAAAGAGAGGATAACCGATCGGCCCATCGGCTCGAGTGCCGCAGCGCTGGGCTGTAGTCCGGTGGACGAGAGAGAATAGCGTTTGACGTCAGTGGCGGTTTGCCGGTCGACCGCTTCGCTGAAGGTGACCACGATGGAGGCCGCTTCACTGTCGGCGGCGTAGGCGGCCGCCTCGATTCGCGGGCGGCTTTCTTCGGGGGCTGCCTCAACCGGGAGGTTGACACTGTTTTCCAGAAAAAGCCCATTCACCGTTGTCAGGCCGTCGATGTCCAGCGTTGTCACCGCGCTGAGTTCTTCGAACACCAGCGTGACCGTCTTGCCGCAGTCGCTGACCGTGGCCGATACCGGATGGTCGATCGTTCCCGCCAAGGCATAGTGCGAGGGATCGCCCGCGTTGTCCGGATCCAGTGCTTCGTCGAAGATGAGGGTGACGGTCGGCTGGGCACCGCCGGCAGGGAAGCGCATGGCGAGCAATTGGGCAGGCTCCTCGTCCGCAGGGTTAGCCGTGATGGGCAACAGCAGCGACGAGCCGGTGTTCACACCGATTTCGACCAGCTCCCCGGGCGTTACGGGTCCAGCGAACGTAAGGACCACGGCGTAATCGGCGGGGAGGTGTTCCGTCGCAACGGGCATGGCGCCGGAGGTCAGACGGTAATACTCCTGTTGCAACGGTTCGCGTGTGACGATCGGTCCTGCGAAGCGCACTTCCACTTCGCACGCAGACGCTTGCACTCCGTAGCGTGCGCTGACCGCCGACTTCTGCGGGATAATGCCAGTGTCACAGCCCAAGAAGATGCAAAGGCCAAGTGCGAGCGACGAAAAGCTGACAGTGTATCGGACATGTCCATGCATGACTGGTGCCCTCGGCAAGCGTGGTCCAATCTTGATTCATACCACAACAGCCCATTCGCGGACCGTCGGCGGGAAGCATCCCACGACGTGTCTAAATAACCGCGCGTGATTAAGCGCCAACCATAGCGTCCACACGGACGCTCCCTTACGGTCGCGTCTCGGTTTCGTGGTGCGGAATCGCGCACTCTGAGTTAGCCACGTTCTTATCGACGCAAAACCGGCCGCCGCTCACGTCGCACGTTGTATAGAGGGCAGTCGCACCTGGTTTGTCCGGTTATCAGACGTGTACGCGAGGATCGGCGAGGTGACAAAACCTGCTACCAGGCGTCATTTACACGGCAGGAAGTCAAATGATCACACTGGTGTTTCGTCGCGGTTGGTGTTTTGAAGGGCGATCGCCACGTTTCTGTGAAGCATGTCGAGTCTGGCTCGCTTGATCGCGCTGCCCCGCAAGTTGGAACGGTAGTCGTCCTCGGTCCACTGCAGGATCTCGCGAAGGTCAGGGCGGGGGCCCGGTGGACGAACGGCGAATCGCGCCTCTCTCGTGTAGGGAGCGCGGCGGTTATACGGACACACCTCCTGGCAGGCGTCGCATCCAAAGATCCAGTCGCCCATGGCCTTGTGGAACTCGGCCGGGATTTCGCCTCGATGCTCGATGGTGAAGTAGCTGATGCACCGCGAGGCGTCCATCTGGTAGGGAGCGGGAAAGGCCGAGGTGGGACAGGCTTCCAGGCATCGGGCGCATGTGCCGCAGTAATCGTCGACCGGCCGGTCAGGAGGTAGATCCAGCGTCGTGAGCAGCGCCCCTAGAAAAAAGTAGCTTCCCAGCTCTCGGTTGAGCAGGACGGTGTTCTTGCCGATCCAGCCGATGCCTGCGGCTGCGGCGACCTCCCGCTCGAGAAGAGGGGCCGTGTCCACGCAGGCGCGTGCATGAAACGGCTGGGGAAGTCGCTCTCGAAGCCGGTCCGCCAGCGTCAGGAGCCTGTCCTTCACGATTCTGTGGTAATCGTCCCCCCATGCGTACATGGCTACTCGACCGCGGCCTGAGGAGGCGGGGTCTGTGGGGACCTCCGGGGCGGGTTGGTGGTAGATCAGGGCCACGACGATGACGCTTTGGGCTCCATCCAGCAACTGTCGCGGATCGATCCGCTGTTCGAGGTAGCGGTGGAGGTAGGCCATGGAGCCGGCCCGGCCGGCGGCCAGCCAACCTCGCAAATAATCTCCGCGTCCGATAGGTCCTGCCCGTGCGATGCCGCAGCGGTCGAATCCGATTTCCTGAGCGAGATCCTTGATCAAGTGGGTGGTTTCTTCGGGGGACATGCACGCATGGTAGCTGGGGCGATGGCCGATACAAACACAAGATGTGCCCGTTGACGGGCTGCCGGGAAGGGCGTACGTTGCGCGATTCCCCTGCGTCGGGGAGGCAGAATCCAGGCCCAAGCCGCCAAAGGCGAAGAAGGCAAGATGTTTGACTATGACTGGTTCCACGGCAACTCTTTCCAGCAGCAGCGCGAGGATGCTGCCCGGCGCTGCGCGGCGAAGCACTTCCCGGACCTTCCGCCTGATGAGCGGGAGTCCAACAAGGACTTCCAGAAGTTCTTCAGCGAGCTGGAGACACGGTGCCTGGTCTACCTTCGTGACGGCTTCAGCTACGAGTTTAAGGCGTTCGCCGAGGTCGCCAGCAAGTCTCAACTGACCTTCGAATGCGAGCCGGTCGACGATCAGTACAAGGTGGGGGCCTTCGTCGTCTCCGTACCGTTTGACGAGATCGTGCGCGTGGAGGTCTTCGCGGTTCACCCGGACGAGAAGCCTGACGAGATGCCGCAAATCACCGGCTTCAGGACACCTTTCGAGCATGGCGAGCTTCCTCCCAAGCCGGATCGCAGAGGGGTTCGCGGCGAGGAATAGTCTGGCCGGATGGTGTTCCGATCCTGGCACGACGAGTGACGGTCGTGCGCAGAAGTGTCGCACCCGTATGCAAGCCCGTTGAAGAAGTTCGTTGAGCCCCCCCGGCGCGCCGGGACCGGCTTCCAGCCGGCAGGAACATCGGCGGGTACCCCATGTCACGTGTTTTTCGACCGGTTTATGCCGGGCGAGGCGGTGCCACGGGATGGCCATACCATTTCGGAAAGTGCTGTAATACCACTTCTAGGGGAGAGTCGTGCTCAAGCCTCCGGTGGGGGCGGCATCTCGCCCGGACGTCGGGGCCGACGTTCCAGTTTCACCAGTTCCAGGCGTGCCTCGCGTAGCAACGTTGCGTTCGACCAGAGCTGCACGCGGTACTCACCCGGTGCGGGAAACCGCAGGCCGTGGAACTGAAGGGCAAGGTTGGCGATGGCACGTGGGTCTTTGAAATGAACCGATCCCCTTCCTTCCACGAGCGGCGGTCGAGATTCGTCGCCATCCACGATGCGGATCAGCAGATCGGTCTTGCCCCGTCCGTCCGTCATCGCCGCGAAGACGCTTAACTGCGGATGAGTGGCTGGAAAACCGGGTGCATGGATCTTGCTGAACATTCCGATCAGAGATTGCTTACCGGTGATTCGATCGGTGATGATCTGATCACAGATCAGCAACGCGAGCACGTCGGGTGGTGGCAGGTCACTGGCCATGGCTCGATTCACCTCCGAATCTGAGGATGATGTATGCTAACCACAATGGAGCGACCGGGGCAAGCCGCCACGAGGGCTTTCTCCGGATGGCTTCGGCTGTTTGGCGTTCACTACGGGGGCATCAATCGGGCGTGTGATTCCGGTCCACCATGAATTGTCGGATCAGGGGCACGATGCGTTCGTGTGCCTCTTCAACGACGTAGTGACCGGCGTCTTGGAAACGGTGGACGACCGCCCGCGGGAAGCGGGATGTCCACCCTGCCAGGGCGTGGTCGTCGAAACAGAAGTCTCGCGATCCCCAACAAATCAGCATGGGGCGGTCCTGGAATTGCGGCAGCGCCTGCTCGATCCGTTTGAGCACGCCAAAGCTTGGCATGCTCGGCCGCTGGGGGATGTCACGAACGAAGGCCAGGTGGGCGACCCGACTCTCCCAGGTGCTGTAGGGGAAGAGGTAACCGTCTTTGACCTCCCGGGTCAGCGCTTCAGGGTGGGCGACCGCCATACGCAGCGCACCGAGAGCGAAGCCGTTGAGGCCCCGGACAATTACGTCTCCGATCACCGGCCAGCCGCAGATCCGTATCCGTTTCGGGGTCGGGCGAAACCAGAACGCTGCGGTATTGAACACGATCAACCTTCGGAGGAGTTCCGGGTGCCGGGTGGCCCAGCCCATGCCGATGGCTCCGCCCCAGTCGTGCAAGGCCAGGGTGACGTCTCCCAGGTCCAAGTGGGACAGCAGCCGGTCGAGGTTCTCGATATGCGTGGCCAGCGTATAGGGATAGTCCTGGGGTTTCTCCGACAGACCGCAACCGATGTGGTCGGGCGCGATCACGCGGCAAACGTCTCTCAGCCCCTTGACCAATTCCCGATAGTAGAACGACCACGTGGGATTGCCGTGCAGCATGACGATCGGCGGGCCGGTTCCCTCGTCGACGTAATGCATGCGCGCCCCATCGACGTCGATGTAATTCGGCTGGAAAGGGAACAGCCGATGTAGAGATGCGAGGTCAAGCGGCATGGTTGAGCCGACGTTTTAACTGTTGTCTGGTGGCTGAAGCGGCGGTACCCCCTGCCCTTGGAATCGGTGCCAGCGGGTTTTCCTACCAAACGACGCCCAGCATGGCACAGCACAGGCCGCTGCCGATCCCGAGCAGCGCGAGCCGGTCTCCTTCGGCAGGTGGATCGCGCTCAACACCCATGGCCATGGTCAACGGCAAGGACACCGAACCGACGTTGCCCAGGAACGGGAACGTGGAGAAATCAATCGCGGGATCGAGTCCGATTGACTCCAGGAATCGGTCGCGGTGGGCCTGTCCGACCTGGTGACAGTAGCTCCGATTGATCTCTCCCTGTCTCCAGCCGAGTGTGTCCTTGAATTCGCTCCATGTCTCGGCCGCGAGCCGGCAACCGTTGACCAGGAGCGTCTCCGCCTCGGTACTCATTACCATGGAGGCATCAGGCGTAAAGCCGGTATCGTTGCTGCCCTGGCACAGGTGGCTGTGCTGCGTGGCGGTCCGGATGACGCCTCCGACCAGCCGGTGGTTGGTGTTGGACACCGAAGCATGGGCCATCACCAGAGCGACGGCCGCGGAACCGATCGTCAGGGAAGCGAAAGCCTGTTTGAGCTGTTGGCGCGTCAGATGAGGTGAGTTGCGCAAGAAGTCCATCGTCGACCGGACGAGCTGACGGCTGCTCTCACCCGCGACGATCAAACCGCGGCGCACGTGTCCGAGTTCGATCATGTCCCCAAGTGACGTCATGCCGTTCAGGAAACCGAGGCAAGCGTTGGAGATGTCGTAGAATAGGGCTTTTGGCGAAAGTGAAAGGTTCCGGTGCACTAGGGAGGCTGTCGCGGGTTCGAGAAAGTCGCGTGACACGGAAGTATGGAGAAGGCATTCGATCTCCTCTGGTGCGACGCCGGACGCCTCCAGCGCCCGTTTGCCCGCCAGGGTACTTCCTTCGCTTGGCACGGCCCCCTCATCCCAGAATCGGCGCTCCTTGATACCGCTCATCAATTCCAGGCGCCCTTCATGGAGGTTGAAGCGCCGGTAAACGTCGGCAAGCTCACGTTCGATTTGCGCGGAGGTCACCACGTTATCCGGCAGGACGTAGCCGAAGCCTTCGAGATGAACCTTTTCATAGCGCATCACGGCGATTCCCAGCCTCCGGGTCTTGTCTTTTCCCCACGAAACGCGTTATTATAATCCTGTTGGACGTGGCGGGTACCCCCATCCGAAGTGGCCTCATCACGGAGGACCCCGGCACCTTTGGAAAGGGAAAAAGAAGCCCAAGTCCCATACTCCGTATCTTGCGAGCATGAGGACGCACGGTACACGTCCATAAGGGATGCCCGAGGTTGACTTCGAAAAGCGGGAGGTCAACAAATAGACAGAGCACCTGCTCTATCGTGTTGACCGCAAAAGAAGCAACGGATCGTCCCTGAGACATTTGAGGAAGCTGAGTGCCCCTATGCGTTATCCGTGCGCTCATAAGGAAGCGTTTATCGGCCTTGCGCTGGCCATGCTGTGGCTGCTCCCGGGCTGTGGCGTTTCGTTCCCCGGCTTGACCGCGGGGGACTCGGGTCTGCCGAGCGCCCGCTTCACCCCCGGCGCGGAGGGCGGTGGCGCTCTGGCCGTCGTCGTTCTAAATTGGGATGCGGGGCACAACGCCCTTTATCCGGCTTACCCGATGGCGGCGGTTGATCTCAGCATGTTCGAAACCGATGGTGGGCATACCCTGGCGGAACACTCCGCGTTTTTCAAGGAGCAGGTTCGGACGCGCGTGGAGGAAATCCTCGAGGGTGTCGGTTTGTTCGCCGAGGTCGTTGTGGCGAACGATGACAGAGACTGGAAGTCCATTGAAACGACGGTCCACCTTACGCAAGGGATCTCACCTGACGGGAGTATGGAGATCGGCCGGGCGCACTACGATCCCTGCAATGAGCACGAAGATGACGAAGCCGTCATCTTCGGCGAGCGTATTCGCAGACTCGGCGATCGCTATACCTTTGACGAGTGGGTCAACGTCTTTTCCAACGTCTGTGCCCACGAGACCGCCCACACGCTCGGGTTCGGCCACGTGTCACGCGCTGAGCACCCCCCGACGGCTCGTGCCTTGTATGTGGAGCTGATGCTTGACGGCTTCACCATGAGTGAGATGACTCGTTCCCACCGGATGCTCACCGACTTGTCCAACTGCCCGGACGAGGACGAGGTCTTGGAAGGTGAGACGATCCCCGCCACGACTCCTTGACCAGGCGAATTTTCCAGCGTTTAACTGCAACTCTGTGGTGACTCTGTGATTGGGCGGCGTTTGTTCTTAGGGGGCCTGCGGACTTTGCTTTGCCCGCAGCTTTGTCCCTGCCTGTATCATGCGCATCCAGGGTCGTCTCTGCTTTGTTGCCTGGCCGCCTTCCTGCCTCGTTGCTTTTCCTTCCGTCTGAACGTGCCGTACGATCACTCGCCTGAAACCAGGAAGTTCACCGTCCGCCCTTGCACGTCCTCACAGCGGAAGCTGACATCATCGCTGGTGACACTTGGGTCGCCGCGGATGATGACTGCGGTTCCGGTTTCGACTTCGACATCGTTAATCGCTTTGCGTTTGGCGTTGAGAATCTGATAGGCCACTTCATTGGAGACGGTGACGGTTACTTTGTAGACGTCCTCCCTGTGGGCGGCCAACTGAACGATTCGCATCACGTCGAGCATGACGGACGCCGTGGTTTTGATCGCCCCCGTCCCTTTGCAGTGCGGACAGTCGAAGTAGATGTTGCGCTTGATGGAGGGGCCTCGGCGCTGACGGGTGATTTCGATCAACCCGAAAGGGCTCATCCGCAGGACGCGCGCCCGCTCTTTGTGTTTTTTCAGGGCCTCGCGCACGGTCTTTTCCACGGCTCGCTTGTTGCGCTCATAGCGCATATCGATGAAGTCGCAGACGATCAAGCCGCCGAGGTCTCGCAGGCGCAGTTGCCGGGCGATCTCCTCCCCGGCCTCAAGGTTGATTCTGAGGGCGGTCTCTTCGGCATCCTCTGGGCTGCGGAACTTGCCACTATTCACGTCGATGGCCACCATGGCCTCGGTCGCGTCAATCACGATCGAACCGCCCGACGGAAGCGGCACCTGCCGCATGTTGATCTTCTCAATTTCGCGTTCCAGGCCAAAGCGGTGGAACAGCGGTTCCCGCGCGGTGTAGAGCGCGACCTTCGGCTTGAGGCGGGGCATCGCGATCTCGAGGAACTCGCGGGCCTTCTCCGCCGTCTCCGCGTCGTCCACGACGAGGCGGACGAAGTCCGACGTGTAGACATCGCGGATCGTGCGGGTCACCAAGTCGGACTCCCGGTACAGCTCCGCCGGCGCCGGCAAGGATTTCACCCGCTCAGCTACTTTCTTCCACAGGCGCATGAGGTAGTTCAAGTCGCGCTGCAGGTCGCGCTTCGTACGGTCCAGCCCGGCCGTTCGCAGGATGAAGCCCATGCCCTGCGGCAACTGCAACTCAGTGAGCAGTTCGCGCATCTTGCGGCGCGTCTCCTCGTCCTCGATCTTCCGTGAAACGCCCAGGCGGTTCATGCCGGGCATCATGACCAAGAAACGCCCGGGGATGGAGAGGTAGGTGGTGAGGGTCGGTCCCTTCGTCCCCACGCCGGCCTTGGTGACTTGGACGATCACGGATTGACCTCGGCGGAAACACTCCTGAATCGGTGGTCGGCTATGGCGGGGAATCTTCCGACCGACGTCCTCCACCTCGCCCTTGCGGTTGGGAAAGTATTGCGGCTGGACGTCCGAGATGTGCAGAAACCCGTTGCGCGAATACCCGAAATCAACGAAAATGGCCTGAATGCTGGGCTCGACGTTGATCACTCGGCCCTTGTAGATGTTGCCTACGAGGGACTGGGTGTTTTCCCGCTCGATGAACAGCTCCTCCAACCTGCCGTTCTCCAGGACCGCGATTCGACATTCGTCGCCCGCTGAAACGTTGACGACCATCTCGCGGACCGAACCGGAGACTCCCTCCCGATCAGCCGGCCCCAGCGGGACAATATCCTCGGTCTGCGGCGTGGAAACGACCTTGGGCGGCGCCGCTTTTGGAATCTCGGCGGTGACTGCCGTCCTTTTCTTCCTTCGCCTGAGGCGTTCATGCTTTCTATGTGGTGGTTCCGGGGCCTCCGCGATTCGCGGGGCCTGGCGGGCTTCTGCGACAGGAGCGGCCTTCGGTTCTCGAACGTCCAGCTCCAGCGGAGCCTCCACGAGTTGGGGAGCCGCGGCTGCGCCCGCCTTCGCCCCGGCTTCCTCCCGCTCGCGAAGCGTCGTCGGCTGGCTAACGTGCCCCTGCCGATTTGCCACTCTGCCTTCGGCGGGCGGAGCAGGCTCCTCGTCAGGCGGCCGCTCCTTCAACGTCGGCGACTCAGCCCGTTTCGCTGCGAGCCCTTCGTCGACGGACGCCGCCTCATTCACCAGTAGGTCCTCGGCGGCTTCCATCAATTCCCCTTCTTCAGGAATCGCCGCTGCTTCCTCCAGGGGCCTTTCTTCGAGCACGGCGGAGACCTCCGCCTTGGCTTTGGCTGCGGTTTCGA
>CP070718.1:318552-322396 GCA_020350565.1 Phycisphaerales bacterium | reverse complement strand
GCGGTGCTCAACGGCCGGGACAGCAACTACGAAACCGACGTCTGGACGCCGGTGTTCAAGGCAATCCAGGACCGCACCGGCGCCCCGGATTACCTGGGCACCCTCCCCGGTGACGAAGACAAACCACGGCGCGAGACCGAACCAAGACGACCGGACGATCATCCGGATGAGGGAGCGTATTGCGAACCGAGACGCGACCGTCAGGGAGCGTACAAAGATTCGGGCGCCAACGCCGAGATCGTCTCCCGCCAGCAGGTCATGGTCGACGTGTCTTATCGCATCATCGCCGACCATGCGCGCTGTCTGACCTTCGCCTTGACGGATGGCGCCGTGCCCAGCAACGAGGGTCGCGGCTACGTGCTGCGCCGCATCCTTCGTCGGGCGGTACGCTACGGTCGGCAATACCTCGATATGCACGAGCCATTCTTGTGCGACCTGGTCGCGCCGATAGCTGAGCTAATGGGCGGCGTATTCCCCGAACTCAAAAACGCCCACAAAGGCAAGAACGTTCAACACGTCGCCGACCTCATCCGCGAAGAGGAGGAGTCCTTCGGCAAGACCCTCGACCGCGGCATCAGGCTCTTCGGCGAGGCTGCCGACCACGCCTTGCGCCGCCATCATGGGCGCATCAGCGGCGAGGATGCCTTCCGGCTTCATGATACCTACGGCTTCCCTATCGACCTGACCGAACTGATGGCCGAAGAGCGCGGGCTGAAGGTCGACATCGGCGAATATGAACGTCTGATGGAAGAGGCTCGCGAACGTGCTCGTGGAGTCGAGGAGGACTCGGCAGCCAGCAAGTACACGCGTGATGTGCATGGGACGCACACGGCTTATCCGGCCACGGATGATGCCGCGAAGTACGAGGTTCTTGACTGCGAAACGCAAATCCTCGGCTGGCCCTACGACAGGGAAATCGAAAAGGAAGACGAGCTGAGCGCAGGTCAGGAGGCTGCCCTTGTCCTCGCACGTACCTGCTTCTACGCGGAGCAAGGCGGGCAAGTCGGAGACAAGGGCTTTATCAGGACCGATACGGGCACGTTCGAGGTCAATAACACGCACCGCGTTCAGGACCATGTCATTCATATCGGCAGGGTGCGCGAAGGAAAAATCGCTAAGGGACCGGCGCACTGTCAAGTGCGCGGCGAGCGCCGGGCGACGATGCAGAACCATACGGCCACGCACGTGCTCAACTGGGCTCTGCGCGAAGTGTTGGGCAGCCACATTGATCAAAAGGGATCGTTGGTTGACCCCGAGAAGACCCGCTTCGACTTCTCACACCCTAAGCCAGTAACCATCGAAGAGCTCATGCGCGTCGAGGAGTTGTGCAACGAATACATCCAGGCCGACAGGCCATGCAATATCGAGGAGGTGGACAAGGACAAGGCCCTCGCGATTAACTCGCTCCGGGCCGTCTTTGGTGAGCAGTATCCCGACCGTGTCCGCGTCATCTCGATCGGCGGGGACATCGACGCCATGGTGGCCGACCCCAAGAACGAGCAGTGGATGAAATGCTCCGTCGAGCTGTGCGGTGGGACCCACTGTCGGCGGAGCGGTGAGATCGAGCGTTTCGCTTTGATCTCCGAGGAGGGTGTCGCCAAGGGCATCCGCCGCGTGGTGGGCATCTCGGGCGAGGCCGCCAGGAAGGCGGAGGCGGAAGGCAAAGCGCTTTTGGAGGAGTTGAAGTCGTTTGGCGCCGCCCTGTCAGAAGAGTTCGCCGACAAGCTCCGCAGCTTCCAGCAGAAGGTCGAGGAGGCGATGATCCCCGTCCGGGCCCGCCATGAAATCCGCGAGCGCATCACTGAGCTGCAGAAGCAAGTGAAGAAGCAAGCAAAAGCGGCTGCTTCCAACGCCGCAGGTGAAGTGATGGACCGCGTGGCCAAGCTGCTGGAAGAGGCCGAGTGCGTCGGCGGCGTGACGATCGTGGTCGGCGGGGTGCCGCAGGCGCCGCCCGAAGCGATGCGCAGCGCGATCGACTGGATTCGCAACAAGACGGAGGCGTCCGCCGTCCTGCTTTCCTGCACTGATGGAGAGAAGGTGACCCTGGTAGCGGGTATGAGCAAGGCTGTCGTCGGCAAAGGCATCAAGGCAGGCGACCTGATCAAGGAGGTAGCCCCGCTCGTCGGCGGCCGCGGCGGCGGTCGACCCGATATGGCCCAAGGCGGCGGAGACAACCCGGGCGGAATCCCCGAAGCCGTCGACCGCGCCAAAGCCTGGATCGCCGAGAGAGCATCGTAGGGCGGGCACCGCCCAACAGTGCGTGTGCTGACCGGATCACCGAGTTCAACATCTCGATGCCTGCAAACTCTGCGTCATCCTCGCTCACGCGTTGGCTCCTCGGCATCCTGTTCGTCTTGCTCTCTCTCCTGATTTTCCAACGGCTGCTTGAAACCTATCGTGATTTCACGCTTCCGCGTGAGATCACTTATCCCAACAGCGTGATGGTCTATCACGCCCGCGAGTTTCAGGACGGGCATCCGATCTACCGCGACTTCCGCGAAAGACCGCACGTGCTGGGATTGTATGGACCGCTTTCCTACGTACTTCCCGGCTGGGTCGGGCGCTGGTTCGACGCGGACGAGTTCACCATGTTTCGCATTGGCCGGGCACTGTCGATCCTGGCAACGCTGGGCTCGATCGTCATCGTGCTGCTGCTTTTGAGGCACGAGCGCGTCGGACCCGGATTGATCGTCCTTATGACGCTTATGTACGTCGCCGCGGATCCGCACTGGCCGGCCGCGTTCAGGCCGGACCCGTGGGTCACGCTCTGTGTTTTGCTCGGGCTTCTCGTTTGTGTCTTGCTCCGGAAATCCAACGGGCTAGCCCTCTCGCTGCCGCTGTTCGTGGCCGCCTTCCTGTTCAAGCAGTCCGCGATTGTCGCGCCGGTTGCCATCACCATCTGGCTCGTTCTCGAGCGTCGGCGGGGTGCTGCCGTGTTCTTCGCAGCCCTGGCCCTCATCGGCTACGGTGCGGCCTTCCTCATCGCCAATCATTTGACCGGCGGGCTGTATTACCTGAACGCGTTCACAGGCATGAAGGCCAACATGACGCTGGGCAACCTCTCGACCGTCGTTGGCGAGACCGTGCTCAGGCCGTGCCTGGTCCCGCTGGGTCTGGCGCTCGCGGGCGTCGTGAGGCGTTGGCGAGCGCGCGAGTACGACGTCTATTCACTCTACTTCGTACTGAGCTTCTGCATGGCATCCGCCGGGACGATCCGCGATGGATCGGCCCACAATTACTTTGTCCTGCCGATCGCCGTCGCCTGCCTGATTGGCGGCCAGGAGCTCGCACGTTGGCTCCACACGCAAAGGCCGGCCGATGATTCCGAAGCGAGCGTCGTGGGCGGCGGGACACAAGGCGCCGGAAAAATGAAGTCGGCTATCAGCCTCAGAGAAGCCGCTCACGCTGTCCTGCTGATTTCCGTCGTGTTTTACCTGGCACCGACCGCCCGATCCGTGGCCGCATTACCGGGCTTGTTCGATGAAATCAAGAACCGGGCCGAACGCGACGAAGTCGAACGAGACTTCTTCAACACGCTCGCCTGTCAGCTCGATGAGCTGGACGGGCCGATCCTCTGCCAGTTCGACACGCTCAATCTGCTGTGCAGAAACGCCGTATTGATGGACCCGCTCACCATGACCGGCCTTGCCGATCAGGGTGTTCTCGACGATTCTCAAATCATCGAAGATATTCATGCGAAGCGAATGGCGGCCATCGTGCTGCAGTTTCCCCTTCGGCCGGGAAATGTCCCCAAGTACCAGTCAACAGCCTGGGTGCGCAAGGAATGGCTTAACGCCGCGCTTAAGGCCGGCTATCAGGAATCCCGCGCGAGCTTCCTTTACAT
>CP070718.1:315727-318452 GCA_020350565.1 Phycisphaerales bacterium | reverse complement strand
CTGCTTCTTCGTGCCTCTTGATGTGCTTGCGGATGAAATGCTGTTCGATTGCGCCCAGCACGGTACTGCTGAGGATGTACAGGTTCAAACCGCTGGGCATTTTATAGAAGAAAATGAGCATCATGACGGACATCATGGGGCCCATCTTCTGCATCATTTCCTGCTGCTGTCGCTGCTGATCGGTGATGTTGGGGTTGGGTTTCGGCTTGGGCATAAGCTTCTGCTGAACGTACATGGCAATGGCCAGGAGGATGGGCAGCAGGTTGAACGATTCGATGTGAGCGATCAGCACGTTGAACGGTGAAGAGAAAGTAAACAAGGCGTCTTGTGCTGTCAGGTCTCTGATCCAGAGCATGAAGGGCTGATGGCGTATGTCGATGTTCTGCCGCAGGCTGTAGAACAAGGCCACCCAGATGGGCATCTGCAGGAGCATCGGCAGGCAGGTGAAGAGCTGGCCGGCGGGATTGATCCCCTCCTCGCGGTAGATCTTCATCTGCTCCTGCTGGAGACGCGTCTTGTCTTTGGCGTACTTCTTCTTGATTTCTTCGAGCTTGGGCTGAAGCTCGCCCATCTTCTTCTGCATCCGCACCATGTTGACCTGGCCCTTCTTGGTGATGGGGTGCAGGATGGCGCGGACGACGAGCACCAGGACCATGATGGCCAAACCGAAGTTGTGGGGCCAGATCGAATGCATGCCGTTCAGCAGCCAGATCATCAACTCGACCAACGGGCTGAAGGTGCAGAAGGGAATGTACTTGGCGATCTGGTAGTAATAGTTGCGGCTTCTGTATTCCTCGATGGTTTTGAAGGACTTGTGATCCTTCTCACCCAGGTAGATGGCCGCAGAGAACGAGCGGGTCTCATTCGGCTGGATGAGGACGCGCTCGGTTACGAAGCGAAGGGCGGTATCGTCTACCGTCTCCGCTGATTTGTCGATGTCGTATGCCTGAAGTGAGGAGAGATAATCGCCGTCCCCTTGTCCCTCGGGGTCCAGCGGCGCAACGGTACAGGTGAAGTACTTGTTCGCGGTGGCCGCCCAGGACAGGTGGTCTCCCGTTTGCGCGGTCGCCGCCTCGTACAGTTTGATGCTGGCGTCCTCGGCCTTGGCGATTTGACCGCTCTTCTTGCGCTGACCTTCGGGTACGTTCACCGCAGGCGAGCGTACGGCGTAGTCGACGACCCGATCGTCCAGGGTCGGATCGGCCATAGGGACACCGACGCCGCCACCGAAGGTCAGGATGATCTGGCGCGGCGTGTCCGAGAGGTTCGTCACTTCAAGATCGCAGTACAGGTCATGCCGACCGGACTTGATGGACTGCTGCGGCAGGGTGAAAGCGCGCGTGATCTTTAGAACCGGGGCATCGTCCTGTTCAACCTGGATGCCGAAGGTAGCACGTTCGCCTTTGTCGATCTCCTCCTTGCTCAGCGTCCACATTGCCTGGTCGAGGGGCACGTCTTGACGGTCGATGTTCACCTTCTCGACAGCCAGCGAACGATAGGGGATGCCGCCTTCCGTCTCTATCGGGACGAGCAATTTGTAGGGGTCAGGCTTCTTGAGCTCCTCCTTGTGGTCGGTCATCGTGGCCGTGTCGATCGATGCCCCCACGTTGGAGAGCGTCAAGCACATTCGATAAGGGTCTTCTTTAGGCTTCTTGCCCTTGGGTGGCTCGGTCGTAGGTGCGGAGCCCAGCGAGACCGTCAGCGCTTCCTCGGCTCCCTTGACGATGAAAGGTGAGCGAGGTGCCGTCTCGGCCGGCGGCTGCGGTTCGCCCGCGGGCGTCGTTGCGTCTGCCTGTTGAGCGACCCCGGTCTCATCCGCCGGACCCGGCGTGCGATCCGCCGCCTGGTCGGTTTGCTGTGTATCGGCAGGTGGTTGCGGCATCGGAGGCAGCAGTTTGTTGCCGATGTAGAGGACAGCAAAGAAGACGGCTGCCGCTATGAATAAGTTGCGTACTGTGTCGTTGTCGCGCATCAGGGCTCAGTTGTATTGTCGGGCGACAGGCCGGCCTGTCGCCGGCTAAGTAGCTGCCTCAACAGCCTCATCTCGCATGAGCGTCCGCCGAGATCGGCTGCGATCTTTGGCATCATCGACCTTCAAAAAGACGCGAGCCGAGGAAATCATCCAGTTCAGGCGTGTCGAAAATCTTCCGAGCGGCACTCTCTATGTCGTATTCGAGCCGAACGAATTCGACCGTCAGGGAGAACTCGCCGTCCCCGACTTCCGGTGGCTCGTAATCCTCCGGTGTTTCGCCATTCTCATAGAAGATTGCATAGCACAAGCGAGGATCGTGATCGCGCGGCTGGCCGACGCTGCCCACATTGATGATTGCTTTCTCGTCCTCCGTGATCGTATAGATGTTGATGTCGGGCAGCTCGTGTGGCGGATCGAAATAAGGATCGTCCAGGAATACGCCGGGGACGTGCGTGTGCCCGACGGTACAGGCCTTTTGCTCGTCGTTTAAACGTTCAAAGTTCGCCAGGATCTTCGAGGGGTTCGTATAAACGTCCTCGGGAAAGAGATACTCGTTGACCGGCCGGCGCGGTGACGCATGGACCATCATCAGCCCCTTGTCCTCCAAGTGGGTAGGAAGCGAACCGAGCACTTCCCAACGCTTGTTGCGGCGCGCCTTGTTCGACTCATCTTCGAGGACCTGGCGGGTCCAGTAAGCCGCCCGTTCCGCCCCCACGTTAAAGTTCGTCGGCTCGTAGAAAACGGCCTGATCGT
>CP070718.1:314462-315627 GCA_020350565.1 Phycisphaerales bacterium | reverse complement strand
TGAACATTGAAGTGCGATTATTCGCATCGCTACGCCAGAATCTGCCCCCGGGCAGCAGCAGGACCAGTGCGCACCTGGATCTGCCCGCCGGCTCCTCGATTCTGGACGTGCTCATCCGCCTGGACATTCCACCCGCCAGAGCCTTCCTGGTCCTTGTTGACGGCAAGTATGAAGCGGATAAGCAGCGGCAACTGGTAGAGGGCAACGTGCTGAGCATCTGGCCGCCGATCGCCGGAGGATGATGGGAGCGGATTCTCTCTGGCACCTACGGGCCGGGCATGCCGATATCGCATACGCCCGGCATCTCCGGGCGCATCGGCACCCGCATCCAGGCGACGCGCACACTGGAGCGCGAGCTTCCAGCTCGCATCCATGGACCTGGGGACACATTCTATCTGCACCCCAGGATGATCGCCTGGCCCGCTCCGCTTGCATCCCACCTCAACTCCCCGTAATCAGTAAGCAAGCCCGGACGCGCGCCGATGAGCCAGACCGACACACCGCTCCTGGAAGTACGTGACCTGCGGACCACGTTTAAAACCGATGCAGGCGCGCTCACCGCTGTGGACGGCGTGTCGCTCACCGTGCCGCGAGGCCGCACGGTGGCCCTGGTCGGCGAGAGCGGCTGTGGCAAGAGTGTCACCGCCCTTTCGATCATGAGGCTCATTCCCACACCGCCCGGCGAGATCGTCAACGGACAGATCCTGTTTCGGGCAGATGATGGAAAGCCACCGATCGACCTCCTCGGCCTGTCGGAACGCGACATGCGATCCATCCGGGGCGGAGAAATCGCCATGGTGTTCCAGGAGCCGATGACCTCGCTGAACCCGGTCTATTCGGTTGGGCAGCAGGTCGCTGAGGCCGTGGAACTCCACAGCTCACTCAGGGGCAGACAGGCTTGGTCCGCGGCCACGGACATGATGCGGCGCGTGGGAATCGCCGCGGCAAAGCTGCGCGCAAAGGACTACCCCCATCAGCTTTCCGGAGGGATGCGACAGCGAGTGATGATCGCCATGGCTCTTTCCTGCGACCCTTCGCTGTTGATCGCCGATGAGCCGACGACGGCCCTCGACGTGACCGTCCAGGCCCAGATCCTCGACCTGCTCCGCTCGCTCCAGCGTGAGACCGGCATGAGCATTATCATGATCACGCACGATCTCGGCGT
>CP070718.1:308974-314362 GCA_020350565.1 Phycisphaerales bacterium | reverse complement strand
CGGGAGATGTTCCCCGAGTCCAGGCCCGACCGCATCGTGATCATCACCCCTTATCCCGGCGCTACACCGGCCGAAGTCGAGAAGGGAATCACACGCAAGATCGAGGAACAGATCAAGAACATCGAAGGCGTCGAGACCATTGAATCCTCCGTCTCCGAGGGTATGAGCCGGATCTTCATCGAGTTGGAGAGCGGTTTCCGTAATATGGATCAGGCCCTGCGCGACGTGGAGAACGCCGTCGATGCCATCCCGCGCGAGGACTTCCCCGAAGAAGCCCTCGAAACGCAGGTCATGAAGTTTGACTTGACCTTGCACGTGATCATGGTCTCGCTCTATGGGGATGTCGACGACCGCACGCTCAAGGTCCTGGGCGAGGAGTTGCGTGATGAACTGCTGGACCTGCCCGATATCACGGACGTTATTCTCACCGGGGCACGAAAGGACGAGATCAGTGTGGAGGTTCGGCCCGAGCAACTGATCGAATACGGCGTGTCGTTCATGGACGTCGGCGAATCCGTCGCCGCCAGCAACATGGACCTCCCCGGCGGTCAGATCAAAGGCACCAAGACGAACGTCTCGGTCCGCACGCTCGGGGAGCGGGACTGGGGCGAGGAACTCTATGACATCATCGTCAAGAGCGATCCGGACGGGCGAGTCGTCCGCCTTCGTGACGTGGCCACCATCGTCGACGGCTTCGAGGACGTGGAGCTCGGGTCCCGCTTCCAGGGCAAACCGTCGGTCACCGTCATGGTCTACAAGACCAAGGATCAGGACGCGATCAAGATTGCCGGACTGGTAAAGGCGGTGGTTGCCGGAAAGATGGGCCGGCCGCTCGAGCGTTCCCTCGTCGACCAACTCGTAGCCCGGCTCTCCGGCGGCGACGCGATCCAGAACGCATACGAACAGGCACAGGGATCACCGTTCCCTGCCGGTCTTGAAGTCGCCTACCACAGCGATCTTTCACGCTTCATCGAAGGGCGGCTTGACCTGCTGAAGCGCAACGGCTTTTACGGGCTGATGCTCGTGTTTCTCTCGCTGCTGTTCTTTCTGCACTGGCGTGTTGCGTTCTGGGTGATGATGGGACTGACGCTGGCGATCTGCGGCTCGTTGATGTGCATGGCCGCCCTCGGCCAGTCGCTCAACCTCATCAGCATGTTCGGCCTCATCGTCGTGCTGGGGCTACTGGTCGATGACGCCATCATCGTCGCGGAAAACGTGTATTCGAAGACCGAGCAAGGTATGGAGCCGCGGCTGGCGGCCATCACCGGAACGGAGGAGGTAACCTGGCCCGTCGTCTGTGCGATCGCCACGACCATCGTCGCCTTCGTTCCGCTGATGCACATTGAAGGGCGCATGGGGGACTGGTTCGGCGTCCTGCCGGTCATCGTCTGCATCGCCCTGACGGTTTCCCTGTTTGAAGCCCTGTCCATTCTGCCCTCGCATCTGGCTCACGGCATACGACCCGCATCCCGGACCGATCACAATAGCGAGAAGAAACGGCTCGGCGTGCTCGGCACCTTGAGCTACCGCTTTCGCGAACTGCAGGACTACATTGTCCGTCGAACCTTGATGGTGGGTTACGAGAAACTGATCCGCCTGGCTACGCGATACCGTTATGTCACCATGGCGGCGATGGTTTCCGCCCTGGCCATGGCCATCGGACTCGTCCTCGGGCACCACGTGCCGTTCGTCTTTCTTCAAAAGATGGACTCGGAGACCCTAATCGCCAAGGTGCAGATGGCCGTCGGCACACCGGCCGCCAGGACCCAGGAAGCCGCCGAGTACGTCGAGCGCGCCGCCCTCCAACTCGACGAACTCCGGCACATCCACAGCCTGATCGGATCGGAATTCGACGACAACCTCACTTCCGACGTCGCTCAGTCCCACGTCGGCAACGTCTTCATCGAATTGAAGACCGTCGAGGATCGGGACCGCAGCAGCGAGGAGATCCTGGCGGAACTGCGCGCCAAGACCGCAAACATCCCCGGCGTCGAGAAGCTCAAGTACGACACCATCCAGGGCGGTCCGGGCGGTGCGCCCATTCAACTCGAGATCAGCGGCGATCGTATCGAGGATCTGGTCGCCGCCGCCGATCAGGTCAAGGGCTGGCTGCGCGAGTTCGACGGCGTCACCGACATCATGGACGATTACGATTCGGGGCGCCCGGAGGTGCAGATCGAGCTCTTCGATTCCGCGCGCGGTTTGGGGCTGACGACCCGCTCACTCGCCACGCAGGTCCGGTCGGCATTCTACGGCTTCGAGGCCCGGAAGATTCAAAGGGGGCGCGAAGACGTGAAGATCATGGTCCGTTATCCGCCCCAGCGGCGCACACAAATCTACGACGTCGAATCGATGTACGTGGCCACGCCGAGCCTCGATATGGTGCCCTTCACCGAAGTGGCCCGACTCGAGGAGGGAACCGGATACTCCGTCATCAAGCGTAAGGACCAGCGGCGCACGGTAACCGTCAAAGCGGACGTCGACGACGCCGTGACCAACGCCGAGGAGGTCATCGCCGCCCTGTCTCAGAAGCTGCCGGATCTCAAACGTCAGATTCCCGGCCTGCTGATGGAATTCACCGGCAACAAGCTTGAGACCCAGAAGTCCTTCGGCTCCCTGAGGGAAGGCTTCACCTTCGCCATCGTGATGATCTACGTTATTCTGGCGGGCCTGTTCCGTAGTTACATCCAGCCGATCATCATCATGACCGCCATACCATTCGGTCTGATCGGGGCGGTCGTCGGTCACTTGCTCATGGGCTACCCGCTCACGCTCCTGTCGCTGATCGGGCTGGTCGCGCTGACGGGCATCGTCGCCAACGATGCGCTCATTCTGATCGCCTTCATCAATCGCCTGGTCGAGAGCGGCGTGCCGCCCTACGACGCCGTCATCCAGGCCGCGAAGGGTCGACTCCGGCCGATCCTGTTGACGTCGGCCACCACGGTCCTCGGCTTGGCCCCGCTAATGTTGGAGCGGTCCTTCCAGGCCAGGTTCCTCATCCCCATGGGCATCTCCATCTCCGCCGGGTTGATTTTCGCCACCGTCCTGACCTTGGTCGCCGTGCCGGCGCTCTACCTTATCCTGCTGGACATCAAAGGCCTGATCGCCCGCTGTCTCGGCTGGCTTCTGGGCCGGCCGGCCGCAGAAGAACGTCTCGAACCCTCCCCGTAGACCGCAGGCTCACGCCTCAGTTCCAAATCGCGAATAGACAGGAGCCATGCCACCGATAACGAATACAATGCCCGAAGAGCACAGGCACATAGAAACCAGCCGCGAGCTTCGACATGGTTTCCCACTCGGACAACTCCCCTGCTCAACCGCGCTGCAGCGCGGCGGAGCCGTGGCGCGCGGATAGCGCCGTCGGTGCCTCCGGCTCGCGACCCGCTAACTGTCCGTTGAAAAAGGGGACAGGCACCTCGCCGAACGGCGATTTCACGGGCGCCAGTGGGCTTACGCTCGGAGCCAGTCCCCTTTTTCAACGGACTCTTAAGCGCTCCTGGCCGATCATCACCTTGATCGCAGCAGCCGTGCTCATCTGCTTCTTCCCCGTTCTTAACGCCGGTTTCGTCTACGACGATACGCCCAACATCGTCGAGAACCCCGACTATCGCGGCCTCGCTCCCGCGAACCTCCGCTGGATGTTCACCACGACAAAGATGGGCCACTATCAGCCGCTATCCTGGCTCACCCTCGGGATCGACTACACCATTGGGAAGATGAATCCGGTCGGCTACCATCTGACCAACCTGCTCCTGCACCTGGTTAACGTGGTCCTGGTGTTTCTCCTCGCGCTCCGGCTGCTCACGCTATCCCTATCGACTTCACCGGACGCGAAGAAACCGGTCGCTCCCTTTGTCGTTGGAGCGTTCCTCACCACTCTGTTCTTCGGACTGCATCCCCTTCGCGTCGAATCGGTCGCCTGGGTGACCGAGCGACGCGACGTCCTCGGCGCCGCCTTCCTGTTGCTGACCGTACTCGCCTATCTGAAAGCCCAATCGATGCGTCAGCGGGCTGCCCGCATTCGATGGATCGCCGCCGCCCTGGTCACCTACGTTCTTTCCCTGCTCAGCAAGGCCGGAGGGATCGCCCTGCCCGTCGTCCTGCTCATCCTCGACTGGTATCCGCTCCGCCGCTTTCCTCGATCGACTCGTGCGGAAGGTGATTCAAAGGAATCGGTCACCCGGATCCTCTTGGAAAAGGCACCTTTCCTCCTTTTGGCGATCGCCACCGCGGTGGTGGCCGCATTCGCCCAGACCGGCATTTCTTCCACGTTGCAGGACCACAACGTCGTCGGGCGCATCGCCCAAGCGTCGTACGGCCTGCTCTTCTACATCTCCAAGACCGCCGCGCCGTTCGGCCTGAGACCGTTGTATCAGCTCTACCTGCCCGTCGATCCGAGCGCTTTCAAATACGCGGCTTCAATGGTCGCTGTAGCCGTAATCATCATCGCGCTGTGGCTCCTGCGCCGCCGGGTGCCTGCCATTGTCGCCGCCGCCCTATGTTACGGCGTGCTGCTGTCACCGGTTCTTGGCTTCCTGCAAAGCGGCCCGCAGGAGGTGGCGGAACGATACAGCTATCTTCCTTCGATCGGCCTGATGATGCTCATCGGCGGAATCGTCTGTATTGCCGGACTCGCCGCCCAACGACGACGCGGTCTCAGACCGCTCTATCTGGGTGCCACAATCGCGTCACTGTGTGTGGCCTGCGTTCTCGGCTTCCTGACCTGGCGGCAATGCAGGGTCTGGACATCCGATCTCTCTCTGTGGACCCACGCCGCAAAGCACACAGATACGAGCTGGCTGACCTACAAGAACCTCGGCGCGGCTCGCTGGCATGAGGGCGACCTGGAGGGAGCCGTCGAGGCCTACCGCGTCGCACGCAGAATCAACCCGGTCGCCATCGAACTGAACCTGGCCACCCTGCTCATCCAGACGGAGCGACACGAGGAGGCAATCAAAGACCTCGATCAGATCCTCGGCGAGCATCCCTCGCTCGCGTCCGCCCATGCCCTGTACGGACGAGCCCTCGCCGGTATGAACGATCTCGACCAGGCGATCCTCCGCTATCGGACGGCGCTGGAACTCAAGCCCGACGATCAGGAAATCCGCAAAGAACTGGTAGACGTATTGCGAGATGCAGGCAGGCTCAACGAAGCCATCCGCGAGCTCGAGCTGATCCTTCTGGTCCAAACCGATGAGCCGGACCTGCTCGTCAAACTGGGGTGCGTGCTCCGCGACGCCGGCCGACAGGACGAAGCCCACCACCGCTTCGCCCAAGCGCTTCGCCTCAAGCCTGAGCTTCGCGAATCCCTGGATGCTGAGGGCATAACCATCGACGAATCGCTCCTGCAGCCGCCCGAGCAGGAGCCGCAGGGCTTCGACACCGCCG
>CP070718.1:306034-308874 GCA_020350565.1 Phycisphaerales bacterium | reverse complement strand
GCAGTCCCGCAGGTGCATGCCTCCCCGGGGCCTCGGCAGGGCCCACTTCTCGCAAATGAGTGGTGCGAGAAGGGATTCTCGCGCCGGCACTGGCGCGCGTTTTTGGCGCGGTGCTGGGGACGGTGGCTATGCGCTTGGCGTGGGCGGGGCTTGTTTGTGTGTTTGCCTGTGGTGCGCGGATTTTTTGTCGTTTTGAGAGGCCGTTTGTGACGCTTTTATAGGATGGAGACGTTTAATCATCGGGGCGCCCGGTGGTCCAGGAAAACTGCGGCTGTAACGGCTGGTTGGGTTTTCGAAGGGAGGCGGGCTTTCGGTAGATGGTGGCTCGTCTTGAATTCGCCGGACCGGGCGGATAGGCTGAGTTGGACGAGCACAGGCTCCTGATGGGTGCGGCGACGCCTCGGGGCAAGTATGAGGCGGAGAAGGCAACGGGCGTCTGGTTAACCTGCCAGCCGCAGGCGCATCTGAAACGTTGAGTCGAATGTTGGCGCGATAACCGCTGACCTTCGTTGCGATGGTTATCGGGGTGAAGGCGGCACGGAGCATCACCATTAGCGGTAACAGGATCGCCATTTTGTCTCGGTTCTCCGTTGGTCTGCTGCTCGCTATCTGCGTGATTGCGAGCCCGGTGGCCGTGACGGGCGCGGAATTGCACATCCGCGTGGAGAGCGGGGGGCAGAGCGAGATCACCGTGCCTCCTGGATTTCCCGTCGAATACGAGATCATCGGTGAGCTGAGCGCCGATTCCAACGTGACGCTGTCCTCGGTGTGCTTCGATCTATCTCGCGTCGGCTTTGAGACCGGTCCGGAATCGCCGCCGATCGCGCCGCCGATTGGCAGTGACGCTTCGCCGTTGGAACCGATGAAGACCCCTTCCGGGACGGAGCTGAGTGAGGTTTTCGTCGTCGATCTGTGGCCGGTCGACCTCATGTCCGACATGCTCACCCAGCTTTTCGGGTTGCCGGTTCCGATGAAGAGCCAGGCTGCCGACGGGCCGGCCGGGGGCGGTTACGAGGTCGTCCTCGCCAGCGGGATTGTCAATGTGCCCACAAGGCCCGGGACCTGTCGCCTGGCGGCCAAGCCGGTGTACGCGCAAGCGGTGGTGGCGAGGCCGGGGATGGACGGCGTCGGCAGGTGGCAGACCGTTCCGGTCGAAGGCGGCCGGCTGTCCGACCTGAGCATCACCGTCTCGCCCGGGGCCGTTGCCATTGTGGATTCGCTACCGCCAGACGGGGCCATCGACGCACGCGAGCCGGCTACGCCGGACGGTACGGTGGTGTTCGGCTGGGACATCGTTCAACTGACCGTTACAGGTGATGCCGGCAGCCTGTCACCGGGTGACTTCATCGTTACGCAGACCACGGATGGTCCGCCGCCTTGTGTCGTTACTGCCGAAGCGCATGGACGGGACGTCGTCATCGAGTTGAGCGACATGATCGAGCTGTTCGCCTGGACGAGCATCGTGCATCGGGCCAGCGGCTCGAGCGTGCGGCTCGGTTACCTTCCGGGTGACGTCGACGGCAGCGGTGACGTGAGTGGGGCGGATGTTAACGCTCTGCTCGGTCACATCAGCGGCGATCAGCGCTATCCGAAATACCGGACGGACATCAACCGCGACGGCATGGTCAACACGGACGATGTTTCCCGCCTGTTAGATCTGCTCAGCGGCCTATCCAGCTATCCGGTGTTCCAGGGCGGACAATTGAGAGACTGACGCGCCGGCATTCTGCTTTGTTGCTGTGCCGGCAGCAGGATCATTCAAGTTCTTGACTGTCTGTGCGCGCTGGCATACCACGTAGCGCCTGGCGATGCATTGAGGGCGTTTCGGCCCCGTCTGCATTCTACCTGAGCCACGCGCGGCGCCCCTCTCGGCATTACGCTTCACCTCTTATGTTTCATGCTGTCGTCCGTGTGCTACACTGATGTGGGCCCGTCTAAAGGAGAAAGCCATGGCCAAGCGAATTCCTTGGATTGAGCGGACATTTGACTTTGATTTCCCGGTGGAGCGGTATCCGGAAATCGTCGAACGGATGCGCGGGACGCCAGCGCGGGTGGAGGATCGGGTTCGCGGGTTGCCGCCTGCGTTGCTGACGCGCAGGCCGGAGAAAGGCTGGTCGATTCAGGAAAACGTCGGACACCTGCTGACGGTGGAGCGTCTGTGGTACAAGCGTCTGGATGACTTTGAGGCCGGTGCGGAGACGTTGCGTGCGGCCGACATGTCCAACCGGCCAACGCTGGAGGCCGACCATAACGCGTCCACGATCGAGTCGATCACGGCGGCCTTTCGCGAATCGCGGCTGGGCTTTGTGGCCCGTCTTGATGCGCTTGATGATGACGGGTTCGCCACGACGGCGCTGCACCCACGACTGCAACAGCCGATGCGCGTGGTGGATATGTGCTTCTTCATCGCGGAACACGATGACTATCACCTGGCGCGGATTACCGAACTGCGGAGGATGTTTGGGGTGGAATAGCTGTTCCGGCGTGCCGGGATCAGCTCTCGGCTGTCAGTTTTCAATTTCTCGTCATGAGGGTTCGGCTCGCACCCGGCGGCGGTCAACCACTCCGCGTTCGGCGGCATCCCGTCCGCCTCTGGCGAGTTTGGACGGCTCTTGGTCAAGTCACCTCCAGCACTGAGGGAGGGGCGAAGGCAGGGCTTCTACAACCGGCTGCAGGGGTTCGGCTCGGGCCTCCATACTCAGTCCGCTCCAAGAGAAAGGGGAACCTCGGGCTTTGAACCTCTGGTCAGGTTCGTGCGTAGCAAATCATAGCGTAAGCGCAAGACCGACTGATCGTTGACGTGGCATCACGACAAGGTGTCCTTCGTGATGAGCGGTAAT
>CP070718.1:296634-305934 GCA_020350565.1 Phycisphaerales bacterium | reverse complement strand
GGAAGGAACGTTGATCGGCCTCGACGTGGATCCTGCCAACCTGACGATCGCCCGGCAGATGCTGGCCGGAGCTGAATGCCGCGTTGAATTGCGCAACGCCAACTTCGGCGATGTGGCCGGCGTGCTCGAGTCAATCCCCCCCTAGCGCGGCACGCGGGGCGCGACCCGACCGACATGCGACGAAGGAGACACGTTCATGAAATCATTTCGCAAGGAACTCTGGTTCAGCACGCCGACGCGCCGGGCGTTCGTTAATATCACGCCGCAGGCTGAAGAGGCTTTGAAGAAGAGTGGCGTGGCTGAGGGCCTGTGCCTGGTCAATGCGATGCACATCACTGCCAGCGTGTTCATCAATGATGACGAGCGTGGCCTGCACCAGGATTACGAGGAGTGGCTCGAAGGCCTGGCGCCTCATGAGCCCATCCGGCAATATCGCCACAACGATACCGGCGAAGACAACGCCGACGCGCACCTGAAGCGCCAGGTCATGGGGCGGGAGGTCGTCGTCGCGATCACGGGAGGCAGGTTGGACTTTGGCCCGTGGGAACAGATCTTCTACGGCGAGTTCGATGGACGACGACGAAAGCGCGTTCTGGTCAAGATCCTGGGCGATTAGGCCTCGCGCAAGGACCCACGTTGCCCCGGACCCTCACCGAGCAGCCTGCGAGTTATTCGACCGACTTGCACGTAATCTCCCATCGCCAGGGCGTTTAACGAACGCCGGAGCCTTACATTTCGGGTCAGTCCTATAGGGCCTACTCACAACCGGGGCCACCCTGTACTATTCCGATAATCGGCACTGTCGTGCGGCCAGCAACAAGGCCGTCACCGGCGTCGCTGATAAGAAAGGAGCGCACGGCGAGTGCCGGTCGGTACATTTCTATGATGCTCAGGCGCGACCCGCAAACGAACATCCGGCCCGTAAGCTCCGATCATACCTACGTGCAGAACCATACGTGCGATTTCTGCGAGACCGACCTTTCGGGCATCGTTTCGACCGATCGTTGTCCAACATGCGGTCGGCCCTTCGGGACAGAGGCAGATATCGATCGCCTGAGAGGCGGCGTGGGGCGGATTCTCGTCCGTCGCCGATTGGCTTGTCTGGTATTGCTGGGAGTCTTTCCGGTCATCGGCCTGCTGGCACTTGTGGGCCCGGTCGGCTGGCCGTTGGCCCTCGCGCTTGGGATGCTCGGCATGCTCTGGGCGTGGGGATTAAGAAGCAGTCTTGATCTGGTCCGGAGAAGCAAGTGCCCGAGTTGCGATCGGCCCTTCCACGGCCAATCCATGCGTTTGTTGACCGGCCGGCATGAACTCCATTGCGTTCATTGCGGATTGCCGCTCGATCCGCGCGTGTTCGGCCCCCCCCGCCTATGACCTCGGATCTGACTGCCAAGTGCCCGGACGTCCATCGGTCTGAAAGGGTCGCAACCGCCTGCTTCGGGCTGTTGAGTCCGGCGTTTAGCCTACTTTCGAGCTGGATCCCGCCCGCGAAATGCACTTGCCACCGAGCCGTATTGCGGAAACAATCATTGGGCCGCCAGCCGGCCTGGTTGGGCGACTCGGGTCAGGCCGATCCCAGGTCGTAGCGGTATGGGCCGGTGATCCGCCGCATCGCAAGTGACACGAATCTGCAAACGAAAGGTGTTCCATGCCAACCGCACAACTGATTCTCGATAAGAAGGGAAGCGATGTCGCAACCATTGACCGCAATGCAACCGTGGTCGAGGCTGCCGACATGATGAACGCCAGGAAAATCGGGGCGCTGGTCGTTTCCGACGGCGATAAGATCGTGGGCATCTTTACCGAGCGGGACATCCTCACGCGTGTGGTCGCCACCCAAAAATTCCCCTCGGAAGTGAGAGTCGGCGACGTAATGACATCTCCGATGGCCTGTTGCCGACGGGACACACCCCTGGAGGAATGCCGGGCCGTCATGAGCAACATGCGAATCCGCCACCTGCCGGTCGTTGAGGATGAACACCTCTACGGCATCATCTCCTCGGGCGACATTCTTGCATCCGAAGTCGCCAATCAGCAGAGCACGATTGAGTATCTGCATGAATACCTATACGGACGGACCTGACACTCGGTCTCGGGCCCATGGACCCAGCGAATGCGCACCGTCTCGAGCGGTCGTGAACGCCAGCCCGCATGGCAACACATGTACGCCGAAAAGAGACCCTTCGGTGTTGACTTTGTGACCCGTGGAATTGGAGTGCTTACCCCGACGCGCGCACGCACGATTCAATTGTCGACCAGATTCGCCGTCAGATCCGTCGCACCGGGGGCGGCGCAGCACGCCGCCCCCCGCATTCGCGCGGTATGCTCAACGAAGGACATACGGCCTAGTAGCGTCGCCTGGCCTTCCTTGCCTTCGTCTTCCTGCCCTTCGGCGCGGCGCCCCGAAGCTGCTTTTGCGCAACCCCATGAAGCGTCGTTCGTTGCAGGAACTTGTCGTACGCTTGCTTGACCGGCTTGAAGTAGCCGTGCGCACCACAAGGATGCTCTTCCGAACACGCATGCTCGCTGAACGGGCAACGCGTTCGCTGCGCCTTGTTCTCGAAGGGCGCAACGATGTCGATAAGATAGATGGTCCTGGCCGGCTGAGCCAGACGGAATCCACCACCCACACCGCGCGTCGAGTTGAGCACACCCGCATGAGCGAGATCGCGCAGAATCTTTGAGGTGTAGCTCGACGGCACTCCCGTCTCCGCAGCAATCTCTCGAGCGAGAACCGGGTCTCCTTCCCCCTGTTGGGCGATGTAGACCATCGCACGAATGGCATACTCGCTTGTCGTTGTTAGCATCTCTCTTTGCAATCCTTCTTTAACAGACCTAGAACGGCTCGGCCATCTCCCACGGCGTGCCCTGAGGTATCAAGGCATCTCGCCTACTATGGAAGCCGCACCAAGCCACCAAGGAAACACACACTACCTGTGAACACGACTCCCTTGAACTCAACCCCCTGCCTAGCGGGGTCCGCCCACGACCCGAACGAACAGCAATCACTCGCCCGCCTAAGTATAGTACGGTCTCCCAAAGGGACCAGAACGACTACGGAAAACCTTCTGATTTCTTGGTCAGCTTTGTGACCTTTACGGCCTGCCAGCTTCCGCCCAGGCCCCAGGCCTTATACCAGATAAAAATGATCCATTTGAGCCCGACATGACGGATTCTATGCCGTACTCCCGGATTTCCAAGTCCCTTTTTGATCCGCACCCAAAAAATCGCAAGGACCCGCCACGCCGACCAAGCCGAGCCCCCCTGCTCATCTGCAAGCCCAACACGGACAAGTCGCACTCTCCCCCCACCCCTCCCACTCATCCAGTCGAGGGCATTATGCCCGGGAAACCAGGACCAAGAACCCCCAGGACGAGCGAATCGTGGACCTCCACGCGGGGCAACTATCGCCTCCTTGCGGCCCCTTCAACCACGACGCCCGAACTCCCTCCTCGCGGGCCCCTCAATCAGCGCCTCCACATGCTTCCGGCAGACAAATGCTGCCGAAATTTCTCCTCATATCCGCTCAAGCTTTAGAAAAGAACAAAATAGAGATAAGTTTGTCCTCAAAGAAAAGAATCCAGACGGGAGTCACCTGTCCCGTCTGCCGGCTCATGGAATGTTCCGCTTGGCGACAAGGCGTCCGAAGCGGCGCGCCTGCAGTCGAATGCCGCCAACGTCGAGCACGTGCGTCAACCGCAGTGCTTTTCCGCTCCGCAGCATGACGCGAGGACGGCCCGCAAGAGCCAAGAGCCCCACCCTACATCCGACTTCGTTTCTCCGCTTTACAGATGCCTCACCCGTCTTTCGACCTGCCAGCGCCGCAAGTCAACGGTATCCCCATAAGCGCTAGCCGATCCGTCTCTCCCCCCAAACAGCCATCGGCACCTGTTCGGCAGCCTGACGCCAGCTTATGACCTCCACGCCGCTGGGGCGGCCCACCGCCTACCGCTCCCCGCACAACTCATGGTGCAGCCAGTCGGCTTCAAGACTCGAGGATGCGTTCATCTTCTGCCATTCGTACGGCTCAGATTCCCTTCATTCGAGCCAATTATCTCCAAAGAGGGTATTTTGCAGTGGCAACAATGCCTCGATCGCGGTAAACTTGCTCGGCGAGGCAAGTTAGCCGTAGGAAACACCGCCGTAGGACGTGCCCCTTCGTCTCATTCCACGGGGCGACGAATCGCTCAGCGGCGCCCCGCAAGTGATCACTTTAGGAGGTCCCACACCGTGCCCCACACGCACGAAACGCTTGAAAAGATGGCGGAACAAATCTTCGAACTCAGCCGTCTCGCCTCTTTGGCGCGGTCACGAAAACCGGCAGGCCCTGTGGAGCTTACGGACTCCGAGTTCCTGACCCTTGACCTCCTGGCCAAGCACGAGCCCCTGACCATCGGCGAAGCTCAAAAGGCAATCGGGGTCGTCCCGGCTCAAATGTCGCGTATCATCCGGGCCCTAGAGGACCGCGAGGGCGGCGGATACATCAAATGCTCGATCAATCTGCACGACCGTCGGCGCATCGACGTCGTTCTGACCGACCGTGGGAAGCAGGCCCATAAAAAGTACCGCGAGATTCGGCTTGGATCGATAACCGAAACCCTCTCGATCCTGCCGCCGGAGGATCGTGTTGAGTTCCTGCGGATTCTCGGTCTGATTCAGGGGCACATTGAGCGGAGCCTTCAGGGCGACAGTTAACATGCGCGGACTACACGTCAGAAATAATTAAATATCGTTGCTAACTTTCTGTCGGTGCGGTGTGTCTGCTATCCTGCGACCGGGTTGTGCTCCCGGCCAACGAAAAAGCAGTGCCGCTGTAAAACCGCGACACCCGGACAGGAGGCCAGCTATGAAGCTCGCAGTGTTACAGACGAGATGGGTCACAGCGGGGACCATCGTCGCCGTTTGCCTGGCGAGTGCAGGTCAAGCGCAGGCGCAGCGCTATGGGCGATCCAATCGCTACGGCCATCGGCCCAGTTACCGTAAGCCCAGCTATCACCGCCCGAAACCCTATCTCGCGCCGCGGTCGGTTCGCTACCCTTCCCCGAGGGTCCATCGTCAGCCCCGCCATTACCATCGGCCAAGCTACCATACACCCAGCTACCGCAGGGCGGACTATCACCGACCGGGCTATCGCAGAGCAGACTACTACCGACCGAGCTATCGCAGGGCAGACTACCACCGACCAAGCTACCGCGGGCACGCGTACCGCGGGCCAAGGAGCCGCTGGAACTCTCGCTATCGCGAGCCGGTCCGGGTGCATCCGGTTCCGACCCATACGACTTATCTGTATCCGTCCAGCCGCCGTACGGCGTGCTACGATCCCTGGCGCCCGGCCACGTTCTACCGGCCGGTGGCACGTCGCCCTGTGCATCGCTACGATCCGTGCCGGACGTATTCCCCACGACCGCAACCGTACTACGTTCGCAGCGGCCACTCCAGGCACCATCACGGTGGCTACGGCTTCGGCATCGGATTCAGCCGGTGTCATCACGGACGCGGCTGGGGCTTCAGCATCGGCGGCGGGCATGGTCCGCACGGGCGCGGCGGCGGCCTCTCGTTTTATTACCACCGTTAGCACACACAACCCGCTGGTCGCTTCGGGCGCAGACCGTTGCGGCAACGGTCTCGGCGGGCAAACTGCGCGGCCAAACCGCGGAGAGATGCGGGCATCGTCTTTGGCGAGCGCGCCGCTCCCCAGCGGCTCGAATCGAACGCCCTGTTGTGATCGCTGAGAAGAGCCCTCCCGACCGACAAGAGGCGCCGGCATTTAGATGCCGGCGCCTCGCGCTCGTCCACACGCGTGGCTTCCCTCTTGTCGAGCTTCTATTGCAGAAGGTGGATTCGCAGGAAATTCAACGCGGTCTTGGCCGTACGGTCGCGGATCTCGCGGCGCAGGAGTTGTTCGCCGAACAGAAAGCGCTTGACTGTAATACCGCGATCGTCGGCCAAGCCAATGTATACCAAGCCGACGGGCTTCTCCGCCGTGCCGCCACTGGGGCCGGCAATGCCCGTGACAGAGATGGCGACATCGGCGCCGGTCACCTTGCGGCATCCTTCGGCCATGGCGTGTGCAACGGCTTCGCTGACGGCGCCCTCGCGTTCAATCATTTCGGCCGGTACGCCGAGCCGATCGGTCTTAGCCTGATTGCTATAGGTGACAAAGCCTTGAAGGAAATACGCGCTGCTACCGGGGATGTCCGTCAAGCGCTTGGCGACCAGGCCGCCGGTGCATGATTCGGCCGTCCCCACCGTAAGACGCTTCTCCACAAGTAGCTCGGCAACGGCGGCCTGCAGCGTGCCGTCCCCTCGACCGAAAACGACTTTGCCCAGTCTGCTCCGAACCTCGGCCACATCGGCATCGAGAAGCCGCTGAGCCCCCGGCGGATCTGCCGCTCGGGCCACCATGCGGATGGTGATGATCGCGTCCTTGGCCGTTGTGCCTACCGAAGGATTCCGGCCGGACGCCATGAGATCCTCCAACAGTTCTCCAATCCGCGCTTCGGACATCCCATAGCATAGGACATTGGCTATGCGAATCGCCTGCCCACCGGGTCGCACGCCGAGCTGAGGCAGGACGGATTCCTCAGCCATCGCCTTCATTTCGGCGGGCACGCCGGGCAGGATAAAGAGGAGGCAGTCCCGGCTCTGACAGGAGAGGCCAGGTGCCGTGCCCCGCCGATTCGGGATGATGGAACATCCTTTGGGCACCAGGGCCTGCAGCCGATTGGCGTCAATGAAGGGCCGCTGCAAGCGCTGGAAGTAAGCCTCGATCTGCCGCAACGCCTCCTGGTTCTCAGCGAGGGGCCGCCCGATGGCCTGAGCGAGCGCCTCTCGCGTGAGATCGTCCCGCGTCGGCCCGAGCCCGCCGGTGGCTACCACCAGATCGAACCGGTCAATGCACTGCCGAATTGTTGTGGCAAGGTGCTGGAGCTGATCACCGACCGTCACGTGCTCGATAACTTGCACCCCGACGGAGGCCAACTGCTCCGACAGCCACGCGGCATTCGTTTCGAGACATTGCCCGGTGACGAGTTCCGTTCCAACGCTGATGATGCACGCATTCATACGACGTGGAAAGTAACGCTTCCCGGCCCGCTCGCCAAGTCGCGAGTTACTGGCGTCCTCCGCGAATAGCCGATATAGTCCTGCGGGACACATGTGACTCGACCCCGTCTGGCGACCGGTCGAGCTGCGGAGTTGCTATGCCATCAGCCAAAGCCAAACGGACCCGGAAGGCCCGGTCCAGAAAGCACTTCCGGATGATGTTCACTTGCGTCGGGCGGCGAGTGGAGTTGCTGCGGGCGTTTCGCCGGGCAGCCAAGGGGCTGCACGTCCGATTGGAAATCCACGGTACCGACAGCAGTTGGACGGCACCTGCCCTTCATCTGGTCGATCGGCCCCACTTGATTCCGCCGATCGAATCCGGCGAGTACGTTGATGGCCTGCTGAGAATCGTCCGCAAAAACAAGATCGAGCTTCTGATCCCGCTGATCGACTCGGAGCTGATCGTCTTGGCCGACGCGGCGAAGCGGTTTGAGAAGGAGGGCTGCTTTGCCTTGCTTTCCTCGCCGGAGGTGGTACGAACCTGCCGCGACAAGCTGCAGACCTATGAGGCCTTGAAAAAGGCCCGCATCGACACGCCCAGGACGTGGGCGTGGACGGAGGCCATCACGCGCAAGACCCACAAGTTCCCTTACTTCATGAAGCCGCGCAACGGCAGCGCGAGTATGGGCAATTACGTCATCCGCACGCTGGACGAACTGCACACGTTCGGGCTGCGCGTCCCGGAGCCTATCGTTCAGGAATTCGTCAACGGTGCCGAACACACGCTGGATGTTTACACCGGCTTGGACGGGGTGCCTCGATGTGTCGTACCGCGTAAGCGCCTGGAGGTTCGCACCGGCGAAGTCAGCAAGGGGCTCATCGTCAAGGACGAGGCCATCATGCACGTGGGACGTCGGGTAGCGGAGATGTTGGAGAACTGCCGCGGCGTCATCACCATGCAGTGCATCGTCACACCGAAGAAGCAGATCCGTGTCATCGAGATCAACCCGCGGTTTGGCGGCGGCGTGCCTCTAGCCATCCAAGCTGGCGCGGATTTTCCCCGATGGATTCTCATGGAGGTCATGGGCCGCAAGCCGCGTATCAAGCCCGACGGCTTCCGGGACGACATGCTGATGCTCCGCTTCGACGATTCGGTATTCGTGCCGGACATCTCCCGGCTTATGCCATGACCGACATAGGGGCCGATTGGTAAAGCATGCAATCCCAGGACGTATGACCACGGACATCCATCAACGTTCCCGCGACGATAAACCCAGGGTGATCCGGGCTGTTGTCTTTGATCTTGACGACACGCTATATGCCGAGCGGGACTACGCTCTCAGTGGTTTCGCGGCCGTCGCCCAGGCCTTCGCTGGGACGCTGGGTGATCCGGAAACGTGCCGGCTGCGGATGTGCCAACTCTTTGACAGTGAGCATCGGCGGCGGGTGTTCAACCAGCTATTGCGTGAGATGGGCCTCAAAGAAGACGATAAGCTCATAACCCGGATGATCAAAACCTACCGGTCACATAAGCCGACCATCGCCCTGAGCGAGCATGCCGACGCGGCATTGAGCAGGCTGAAAGGACGTTACAAGCTCGGCGTCATCTCAGACGGCTTCTTGGACGCACAGTCGGCCAAGATCGAGGCCCTTGGTCTCCATGAGCGTATGGACGAGATTATCATCACCGATGAGTTGGGCCGCGAGTTCTGGAAGCCACACACTCGTGCCTTTGAATGCATGAGCGAACGATTGGGCGTCGAACCATCGGCGTGTGCTTACGTGGCCGACAACCCCGCAAAGGACTTCATCGCCCCGCGTAAGCTGGGGTGGCGAACCATCCAGATCCTCCAGAAAGACGGCATCTACTGGGACCAGGACGCTCCCGATGGTGGCGCGCCCGACTTTGTCATCTCCTGCCTCGACAGGTTAGAGGATTGCCTCGGGTGAGGATCAGCCGTGATCCCCCGCAGCGAGCGTGCATCAATCGGAGATTGAATCTCAACGCAGCGGAGGGCTGAGAAGCTCATCCGCCGTTAGCCTCTTCCGCGAACGTCGCCGCAGCCGCGCCAAGGTCGCTCCAGGCGCGTCGCAGACGGATGCGAGCGAGGGCGAGGTCAGCCTCCGCCTTAGTGAAATCGCGTTGGGCCTCATTCAAGCGGATCAGAGTCTCTTTGCCGGCCACGTAAGCGGCCTGAATCACGCGCCGGCTCTCGCTCGCCGTCTCCAAGCTCTCGCGCTGCAAACGGATTCGTT
>CP070718.1:294771-296534 GCA_020350565.1 Phycisphaerales bacterium | reverse complement strand
TGGTGCTCATTGCCACGCCGGACCACCACCATGCCCCGGCCGCGATTCGTGCGATCCGCCTGGGCAAGGACACCTTCGTGCAGAAGCCGCTGGCCCATAACATCTACGAGTGCTATGCCCTGGCCAAGGCGGCAAAGAAGCACAAGGTACTGACTCAGATGGGTAATCAAGGACACTGTAGCGGCAGGATCCGCCGCGTATGCGAGTACATCTGGGCCGGGGCGATCGGTAAGGTTACCGAAGCGCATGCAATTCTGGGGCGCAACTTCGGCGGCACGGGCGGCCGGCCACCCGCCAAGCCCGTACCCAAGGGGGTCCATTGGGATGAGTGGATCGGCCCGGCGCCGTACCGGGACTACCACGACGGCCTTCACCCCTTTAGTTGGCGGTCGTGGCGGCAGTTCGGAACGGGCACGATCGGCGACATGGCCTGCCACAACCTGGATGCCCTGTTCTGGGCGCTCAAGATAGGCGAGGCGAAGAGCTTCACGATAGAGTGCCTGACCCAGAGCGGCGGCAGCGAGGAGAAGTTCCCCCAGAACAACGTCATCCGCTGGGAAATCCCCGCCCGGGGTGATATGCCCCCCGTCAAGGTCTATGCTTACGATCACGGCAAACTCAAGTCGGAGGTCATGAAGCAGGCCGAGAAGAAGTACGGCCGCAAGTTCGGCGAGTACACGCTCTTCGTCGGCGATAGAGGCCTCTTCGGCAGTGATGGGCGCTTCCTTCCCGAGGAGAAGGCCAAGGAGATCCCGGAGCCGCCGAGGACCATTCCACGAGCCCACGGCGGTCCCATCGAGGACATGTTCCACGCGCGCAGGCACGGCACCACGCCCTGTTCAAACTTCCCGGATTCCGCAGGCCCGCTCACGGCGTTTGCACTCTCCGGCCACCTGGCCATGTTCGCCGGCGTCGGGAAGAAGCTCCAGTGGGACGTGAAGAAGATGCAGTGCACGAACATGCCCGAAATCAACGAATACGTCCGGCGCACGTATCACAAGGGCTGGAACGTGTAACAAAGCTCGGCGAGCTGGCTGCCCGCCGTTGGTGATCTCGGGGCAGAAGAGGCTTCCAATCCAGGCAGTTTGTGAGGATAATCAGGGGGGTGTCTCTCCCGGCGTGGCCGGGCCGTAAACAGCTTCTTTCCCTTTTAACGAGGCATGGAAACGCATGAACGACAACAACCGTACCAACCGCCGAGACTTCCTGAAAACGGTCACTGCTGCGGCCGCGGCGTTTGCCGCGCCGCTGGCCATTACGTCAACGGCCCTGGGTAATGCCGATATGCTCCCTCCCAGCGAACGGATCGTCATGGGTGGAATCGGGCTGGGCAGCATGGGGTCTCATGATCTTGGAGCGTTCTCCGGCAACCGCAGCGTCCAGTATGTGGCGGTTTGCGATGTCCGCAGAAACGTCTTGAGGGATAGGAAGGGCAACATCGACAAGCGTTACGGGAATCGCGACTGCAAGGCGTACGGGGATTTCCGTGACCTGCTGGCGCGTACGGACATCGACGCGGTCCATATTGCAACGCCCGACCACTGGCACGCGATCATGATCATCGAAGCATGCCGGAACGGCAAGGACGTTTACTGTCAAAAACCGGAAACGTTTACCCTTCGAGAAGGCCGGCTCGTCGTCAATGCGGCCCGTCGCTACAATCGGGTCGTTTCAGGCGGCAGCCAGCGGGTCCTGCAAGACTATCGCGGACACCTGGAAAAATGCTGGGGCGGTGGACTCGGAACCATCAAGTCGATCAATAT
>CP070718.1:285240-294671 GCA_020350565.1 Phycisphaerales bacterium | reverse complement strand
GTCAGGCGGTGCCGCTCCTGAAGGTCGAGCCGCCTCTGGTTGCCACCGGCATGGAGCAGGCGGTCGCGAAGAATAGCGGCATGGTCCTGCGTAGCAACACGAACGGGAAGGTAACTTACGTCGACGCAAAGCGTGTGGTGATCGACGATACCGATGAGTACATCCTCCGCAAGTTCCATGGCCTGAACGAGCGGACATGCTTGAACCAAAGGCCGCTGGTGCGCCCGGGACAGCGGGTGAAGAAGGGCGAGATCATCGCCGACGGGCCGGCCACCGAAAACGGAGAGCTGTCCTTGGGCAAGAATGTGCTGGTCGGCTTCATGACCTTCGACGGGCACAACTTCGAGGACGCGATCATTCTAAGCGAGCGTCTGGTCAGGGACGACACCTTCACCAGCATCCATCTGGACGAATATGAGGTCGAGGTCCGCGAAACGCGTCTGGGTCGTGAGGAATTCACCAACGACATCCCAAACGTCTCGGAGAAGGCGTTGGCCAATCTCGGCGAAGACGGCGTGGTCCGCGTGGGAACGCGCGTGCGGCAGGGCGACATTCTGGTCGGAAAGGTCAGCCCTAAATCCAAGAGTGAGCTCAGCCCCGAGGAGAAGCTGCTGCACGCGATCTTCGGCCGGGCAGGCGAGGATGTCAAAAACGATTCCCTTGAGCTGCCAACCGGCGAGGAAGGAATCGTTATCGCCACCAAGAAGTTCAGCCGTCGGATGAACATGACCGACGAGCAGAAGCAGAAGCTCGGTGAAGAGATCGAGGCCTACACTTCCGGGCAAAACGCCAAGATCATTGCCTGCTTCAGGCAGATGTGCGTGGAGATCGAAGAGGTCATGGACCAGCCGATGGTTGACCCGAACACGCGACAGAAGGTGGGCCATAGCAACCTGGACGAAGTCATTCTTGAGCAGATCGAATCGTTCACCGAGCAGGTGCGTGGACGCAACCTCAGGTGGGTCAAGCCGGCGTCGAAGCGCCATGATTGCATGGCGATCGTCGATCGCTTCTGGCCCAGGGTCGAGGAGTTGGCGGAGGAGCGTGATCGCAAGGCCGCCCAGATGAAGCGCGGCGACGAACTGCCGTCCGGCGTACTGGAGATGGTCAAGGTTTACGTGGCGACCAAGCGCCAAATCGCAGTCGGGGACAAGATGGCCGGGCGCCACGGGAACAAGGGCGTGATCGCTCGAATTTTCTCCGAGGAGGACATGCCCTTCCTGGAGGATGGCACGCCTCTGGACGTGCTGCTCAATCCGCTGGGCGTTCCCTCGCGTATGAACGTGGGTCAGATTCTTGAGACGCACTTGGGCTGGGCGGCGCAGGTGCTGGGATTCCAGGCGGTCACGCCGGTTTTTGACGGCTGCCGTGAGCGGGAGATTCACGAGGCGATCGCCGAGGCCAATGAGCGAGCCCGCGCGCGGGAGGCTGATCCGCAGGTGGTCTCGGAAGCCGCGAAAGAGCGGTTGCACTTCTGCCCGATTCCACAGGGTGGGAAGGTCCCCCTGCGTGACGGCCGCACCGGCGAATACTTCCACGAACTCGTGACGGTCGGCTACATCTACATGATGAAGCTGCATCACCTGGTGGATGACAAGATACACGCTCGTGCGACGGGGCCTTACAGCCTGATCACCCAGCAGCCGTTGGGCGGCAAGGCACGAACCGGCGGCCAGCGTTTCGGCGAGATGGAGGTTTGGGGTTGTGAAGCCTACGGGGCCGCCTACATCTTGCAGGAGCTGCTTACCGTGAAGAGCGACGACGTGGAAGGGCGGACCAAGATCTACGAATCGATGGTCAAGGGCAAGAACACACTGGAAGCCGGCACGCCCGTGTCTTTCGACGTGTTGTGCAACGAGGTGAGGGGTCTGTGTTTGAACATCTATTTGGAGAAGCGTCGGGTCGGCTGACGAACCGCCGGGATGGCGTGACATCCTGAGGGGCGTTGCGTGATGATCCGGCAGTAGGAATGCAGAGGAGCCAGTAGCCGTGTCCATGGACGTTGAGTATGAGGTGACCGCGAGGCCTGAGCCCGACGAGTTGCTGCAGTTTTACGAGCGGCAGCACCATCACACGACCCAGAGCCTCGAAAAGCTGAAGCGTATGGTTGAGAACACCTTCTGCTTCGTCACGGCGCGGAGGAACGGCGAGCTCATCGGCATAGCCCGCGGGGTGACCGATGGCGTGCTCGGCCGGCTGGTGGAATGCAAGCTCGATCCGCATTATCAGGGGCCGGCCTGCGTGACCAAGACCGATGGGCGCATCGAACACGATGCCGAGGGCATCGCGAGGCAGATGGCGATTCGGATCATCAAGGCTCTCCGCGAATACGGCGTGGAGCGGATTGACGTGCTGGCTTACGGGACGGAAGTCGATTTTTGCGAGGAATTGGGATTCAAGCCCATGAAGGGTGTCTCGGCCATGTCCCTTGACTCCATGACGCCGATCCCTTCGTTTTCCGTGGCGCCGAAGCAGGCAGCGCCTTAGTGCCCAGGGGAGAGGAGCCGCAGTCATCCGGATGGTTCGGCGACTTGCTGGTCGCCATAAGATCGCAGAAAGGACGCACGGACGATGGTGGACAACATCTATGATCGGGTGAACGATTATGCATGCGTTCGCATCTCTCTGGCTTCCCCCAACGACATTCGCAGTTGGTCGTTCGGCGAAGTGAAGAAGCCGGAGACGATCAACTATCGCACCTATCGCGCGGAGAAGGACGGGCTCTTCTGCGAGCGGATCTTCGGTCCTGAAAGGGACTGGGAGTGCGCATGCGGGAAGTTCAAGGGTACCAAGCATAAGGGCATCATCTGTGACCGCTGTGGCGTGAAGGTGACCCACTCGCGCGTGCGCCGCAAACGAATGGGGCACATCAACCTAGCCGCGCCCGTCGTGCACATCTGGTTTTTCAAGGCAATGCCTTCGCGGCTTGGCGCTATCCTGGACATCAAAACGGCGAACCTCGAGAAGATCATTTACTTCCAGGATTACGTGGTCACTGATCCTGGTGACACGCCGCTGAAGCGTAAGCAGCTCCTCACCGAGGAGGAGTACCGAGCGGCCCAAGAGAAGTACGGTAGCTCGTTCACGGCCATGATGGGCGCCGAGGCAGTCAAGGAGTTGCTGGCCAGTCTCGATCTCGAAGCGCTCTCCGAGGAGCTGCGGTTGAAGCTCGCCAAGACGGGCAGCAAGCAGACGGCCAAGGACCTTGCCAAGCGCCTGAAGATCATCGAGGCGCTGCGCAGTTCGCCGAATGAGGCCACCTGGATGGGGCGTGAGGTGATTCCCGTCATCCCGCCCGATCTGCGTCCGCTGGTCCTCTTGGAGAGTGGCAACTTCGCCACCAGCGACCTGAATGACTTGTACCGGCGTATCATCAACCGCAACAGCCGGCTGAAGAAGCTGGTTGACCTCAACGCTCCGGAGGTCATCATCCAGAACGAGAAGCGCATGCTTCAGCAGGCGGTTGATGCGCTGTTCGACAACGGTCGCTGCCGGCGCCCGGTCCTCGGTTCGAGCAATCGGCCCCTCAAGTCCATCACCGATATGATCAAGGGCAAGCAGGGGCGTTTCCGCGAGAACTTGCTCGGCAAGCGCGTCGACTACTCAGCGCGTTCGGTGATTGTGGTCGGACCGGAACTGAAGTTGCATCAGTGCGGTCTGCCCAAGAAGATCGCGCTCGAGCTCTATCAGCCGTTCATTATCCGCAAGCTGAAAGAGCGCGGCTTGGCGGACACGATCAAGTCAGCCAAGAAGATGCTCGAACGCCGGGATCAGGAAATCTGGGACATCCTCGAAGAGGTGATCTACCAGCACCCGGTTCTGCTCAACCGTGCGCCGACGTTGCACCGCATGGGCATTCAGGCATTCGAGCCGGTCCTGGTCGAGGGCAACGCGATCAAGATCCACCCGCTGGTGTGCAAGGGCTTCAATGCCGATTTCGACGGTGACCAGATGGCGGTTCACCTCCCGCTGTCGATTGAGGCCCAGGTGGAAGCCCACGTTTTGATGCTAGCCACCAACAACGTGTTCAGTCCGGCCAACGGCAGCCCCATCATGTCCCCCACGCAGGATATCGTGATGGGCATCTTCTACCTGACTACCGATCACGTCACGCAGGATCCCGAGGAGGAGAAGGACATCCCGGCCTTTGCCAACGCTTATGAAGCGTTCATGGCCTACTCGCTCAAGAAGATCCGCATCCACGATCGGATCATCGTGCGGCTGCCGCACAAGGACATCGTCTGGGAGGTCAAGGGCGATCGCCAGGCGATGCCGGCGAACGGTCGCGTGAAGACGACAGTCGGCCGGTTGATTTTCGACGACATCCTGCCAGAGGAGATGCCGTTCTACAACTGCTCGATTTCGCAGAAGGGCTGCACTCGGGTGATCGCGGATTGCCACGCACGGTTCGGCATATCGGCCACGCTCAATCTTCTGGACGATATTAAGGAGATCGGGTTCAAATGGAGCACCACTGCCGGTTTGTCCTTCGGCGTCACCGATATGCGGATTCCCAAGGACAAGCAGAAAATCATCGCAGCCGCACAGAAGGCCGTTGACAAAGTCCAGAACGCCTTCGATGCGGGTGCGCTTACCCGCTTGGAACGGTATAACCAGATCATCGACATCTGGATCCATGCCCGCGAGCTGGTCACCAACGCGATGATGAAGGAGTTGCGGAACGATTACCGCGACGACAGAAACAACTACAAGAACCCGGCCGAGAGAGGCTCGAGGCCGGTGCTCAATCCGATTTACTTGATGACCGAGTCCGGTGCCCGGGGGAGCGTGGACCAGATTCGTCAGTTGGCGGGTATGCGAGCGCTGATGGCCAAGCCGTCGGGTGAGATTATTGAAACGCCGATCAAGGCCAACTTCCGCGAGGGCCTCAGCGTGCTCGAGTACTTTAGTTCGACGCACGGTGCGCGAAAGGGCTTGGCCGACACCGCCCTTAAGACCGCGGACTCCGGTTACCTGACACGAAAGCTCGCGGACGTTGCCCAGAACGTCATCGTCAACTCGCAGGACTGCGGCACGATCAACGGCATCACCAAGGGCGCCATCTATAAGGGCGAAGAGGTGGACATCCCGCTCCGTGAGGCAATCATCGGGCGAACCGCCCGTGACGATATCCGCAACCCGGTCACCGACGAATCGATCGTCTCGGAGAACGAGATCATTACGCTCGATATCGCGACGAAGATCGAGGAGCTGGGTCTGGACAAGATCCGCGTTCGCAGCCCGCTGACGTGCGAGGCACCGCGCGGGTGTTGTGCCCGTTGCTATGGCACGGACATGTCCATTGCTTCTCTGGTGGAGGAGGGCTTGGCTGTCGGCATTTTGGCCGCTCAGTCGATCGGCGAGCCCGGCACCCAACTCACCATGCGTACGTTCCACACGGGAGGTGTGGCTCAGAAGGCGGCGTTGGAGAACACGCTGCGCGCATCGCAGAAGGGTTCGGTGCGTTACCAAGATCTGTCGCCGGTAGAGGTGCCTGACCCCGAGACTTCAGAGAAGCGGACGGTGGCCCTCAAACGCAACGGGGAGGTGCTCGTCGTTGATGATAAGGGGCGCGAGTTGTCACGAGATAAGGTGCCTTACGGTGCCACGATGCTTGTGCCGGACGGCGCCGAAGTAGATAAGAATCAGCCCATCTGTGAGTGGGATGCTCACATGACGCCCATCCTCGCCGAGGTAGGCGGTTTCATCCGGCTGCAGGACGTGGCTGAAGGTGAGACCGTTCGACTTGAACAGGAAGGCGGCAGTGCGAAGTTCGTAGTCATCGAGCACAAGGGCGAGAAGCACCCGCAGATCGTCATCGAGGATAAGGAAGGGAACGTTCTCGACTACCACTACCTGCCTGCCAAGGCCCGTATCGAGGTTGAGGAGCGGCAGGAGGTTTTGCCCGGCGTGGTGCTCGCCCGCCTGCCTCGTTCGATGACCGGTACTCAGGACATCACGGGTGGTCTGCCGCGTGTGACGGAGATCTTTGAGGCCCGGCGCCCGAAAGAGCCCGCGGTGATGGCCGAGATTTCCGGCCAAGTTGAAATCCGCTCTGAGAAGCGCCGCGGCAAGATGACCATCGTGGTCAAGAGCGAGAGCGGCATGGAGAAGGAGCACCACGTACCGCAGGACAAGCAGCTGCTGGTCCACGCCGGTGACCACGTTGAGGCGGGTGACCCGTTGATCGAGGGTCCGCTCATCCCGCACGACATCCTGCGGATTCGCGGTGAGGAGGCGCTTCATTCGTATCTGTTGAGCGAAATCCAGGCCGTCTATCGCAGCCAGAACGTTCGTATCAATGACAAGCACCTTGAGATCATCATCGCTCAAATGCTGCGGAAGGTGAAGATCGAACAGCCCGGCGACTCCGGTTTCCTGCCGGGCGAGGTGGTCGATAAGTTCCGCTTTCGCATGGAAAACGAGCAACTGTCCAAGAGCGTGGTTGTTTCGAACCCCGGTGACTCCGAGCTCGAGGTAGGGCAGCTTCGTCTGAAGTCCGAACTGGTGGAGATCAACGAGGAAGTCGAGGCGGGGGGCGGTGAGCCGGCCAAAGGGAAGAGACCCAAGCCGGCCTCGGCGGCGACATTGCTGCTCGGCATCACCAAGGCGAGTCTGTCCAGCGAATCGTTCATTTCGTCGGCCTCGTTCCAGGAGACCACCAAGGTGCTTACCGAGGCGGCCCTCTGCGGCGCGGTGGACGAGTTGCGTGGTCTCAAGGAAAACGTCATATTAGGCCACTTGATCCCTGCGGGTTCCGGCTTCCACCGTTACCTGAACATGCGGATCAAGAAGATCGGCGAGCCCGTCCCTGTTCCGACGCCGGCGCCCACGGAGGTTTCCCCGGATAGGTTGCCTAGTACGCTGGCGGGGGCGGAGCAAGTACCTTCGGCTTCACCGTTGGACGCCGATGTGATGAGCATGGAGACGCAGCGTCTCCCGCTGCCGCTCAAGCCGCTGGGCGGTTCAGGTGATTTGTCCGGGTCTTCGGAGGACGTGGAGGTTTCGGAGCAGCCGTCTTCCGAGTCTTGATGTTTGGAAACCTGTTGATCGGCTCAGGCCGCGGATCAACATGCCAGGAGTGGTGAGGTAGAAGATGCCAACGATTAATCAGCTTGTTCGTCGGGGCCGAAGCAGGGTCACCAAGAAGTCCAAGGTCCGTGACCTGGACCAGTGCCCGCAGAAGCGCGCGGTCTGTCTGACCGTGAAGACTCAGACCCCCAAAAAGCCCAACTCCGCCTTGCGGAAGGTGGCACGTGTGCGGCTCTCCAACGGAAAGGAGGTCACCGCGTACATCCCGGGTGTGGACCACAATCTGCAGGAGCACTCGATCGTGCTCGTCCGCGGCGGCAGAGTGCGCGACCTGCCGGGTGTGCGGTATCACATCATCCGTGGTGCCCTCGATACCAGCGGCGTGGAAGCGGACAAGGAAGGCCACCCGCGCAATCGTGGTCGCAGCAGGTACGGGGTGAAGAGGCGGAAGTAGTCTCCGCTTCATCGGCGTTGCGTCGCCATTCATCGGTGTGGGAGCATCAATGAACCGCAGACATGGGACAATTCGGTGGGCTGACGGAGGAACTGGGGCCCGTCTCCAATTGCTGGTCCAATGGGCTTGGTACGTGTTTCCCGTTATTGTCTTCTGCCTGCTTACCGCCTTGGCCGCCCATGTGCGGATTCCTTTGCCGGGGACGCCGGTACCGATGACGCTTCAGTTGCTGATGGTGGTGCTGGCGGGTCTGTTGCTTTCCCCAACGCGGGCGGCCGCGGCGATGGCTTTGTATCTGCTTTGGGGAAGCTGCTGTCCGGCTCTCCTCGCGGGGGGATCGGCCGGTCTGCTTGGTCCGACCGGCGGTTATCTCGTCGGTTTCGTGGTGGGTGCGTGGCTTATCGGCGCCCTCCGGGGTGACCAGTCGGCGTCACTGTTTCGTTTGTTTTTCGCCGGTGCTGCGGGCACGGCGGTGGTCTTTGGCCTCGGTGTGTTCGGCGTAGCATGGTGGAGCGGCAGTATCGCGCGGGCTCTGTCCATGGGCCTTCTGCCGTTTGCCCCCAAGGCCGTCGTGGAGCTCGCGCTGGCGGTCGCGGTGGCCCGTGGTGTCCGGAGCGTTCGCGGGTCCCGGCTGAACCGCGGTTCGTTGTAAGGAATTGATGATCTTGATATGATCCCCGTGCGCTTCGGGGCGCATGGTTCTGACAGCCAAGAGGACGAAAAGGATTCCATGGCCTACAAACGATTCACGAAGTCAGTTGAACAGCTTGCGCCGGACACGCGGCATAACAGCCTTCTCGTTGCCAAGTTCATCAATTGCATGATGTACGATGGCAAGAAGAGCACGGCTACGCGTATGGTCTACGATGCGTTGGACATTATCGCCAAGCGGATCAAGGACAAGCCTCCCCTGGAAGTCTTCGAGGAGGCGGTGGAGAACTGCAGGCCGAACATTGAGGTCCGCTCCAAGCGCGTCGGTGGGAGCAACTACCAGGTGCCGATCGCGGTCAACCGGAAGCGGCAGCAATCGCTGGCGTTTCGCTGGATTCGCGATGCGTGTCGAAGCGCGCGCAAGAACCGGCCGACCAGCGAGACGTTGGCCCAGGAGCTGATGGACGCGTACCGAGGCGAAGGGACGGCCATGACCACTCGCGAGAACGTTCACCGCATGGCCGAGGCGAACAAGGCGTTCGCCCACTTTGCGCGGTTTTGATTACGGCGAGGCTGCGAACAGAGGATCGAGCTGAGGAACACTGCTGAACCGGCGGGAACTTGCGAACTCGCGTTCCTTGGCATCCGTCCCGGTGCACGCTTGATTCAGCCAATTGCGGAGCCCGCCCACGCTTTTGGGTGGGCTTGTTTTTTACGGTCTTCTGCCGCGATGAGTCACTCCCCAGGCGCGCGGTGCGTCCTGGAGCGGTGGTGCGACGAATGATCACCGACTTGTCCAAAATCCGGAACCTCGGCATCGTGGCCCATATCGATGCCGGCAAGACCACCACCACGGAGCGAATGTTGTACTACACCGGGCGTACACATCGCATGGGCGAGGTCGATGATGGCACCACGACGACCGACTTTGACGAGCAGGAGCAGCAGCGCGGGATCACGATCTACTCTGCCGCAGTGAGTTGTCCCTGGAAGGGGCACACGATCAACATCATCGACACGCCGGGGCACGTGGACTTCACCGCCGAGGTCGAGCGTTCCCTGCGTGTGCTCGACGGGATGATCGCGGTGTTCAGTGCCAAGGAGGGGGTAGAAGCCCAGTCGGAGACCGTTTGGCGTCAGGCCGACAAATACCGCATTCCGCGTCTGTGTTTCATTAACAAGATGGACCGGGTCGGTGCTGATTTCGAGCACACGGTTCAGGCCATGCGCGACAAGTTGAACGCCAAACCGCTGGTCCTGCAATTGCCAATCGGTGCGGCGGAGACCTTCAAGG
>CP070718.1:276714-285140 GCA_020350565.1 Phycisphaerales bacterium | reverse complement strand
TCTGATCCTCACTGCCGAACCGCCGCTTTCTCCACGGACTTGAGCTGATGATCGGGACGCTTGAACTCGAGATTCTTCCGCAGCCAGACGACATGACGTGCGGTCCAACGTGTCTGCATGCGGTGTACCGCTATTTCGGCGATCCGCTCGATCTCCAGACCGTGATCGACGAAGTCACGCGACTGGAGAACGGCGGCACGCTGGCGGTCATGCTGGCGAACCATGCGCTGCGGCGCGGCTATCGCAGCACCATCTATACGTACAACGTGCAGTTCTTCGACCCGACGTGGTTCGGGCGGTCCGGTATCGATCTCTGTGCCAAACTCGAGGCCCAAGTCGCGGCCAAGAAGGACGAGAAGCTCCGCGTCGCAACGGATGCATATCTGGAGTATCTCCGCCTGGGCGGCAGAATCCGTTTTGAGGATCTGACGGCGCGGCTCATCCGCAAGCATCTTTTCGCGGGGCACCCCGTGCTGACGGGCCTGAGTTCCACGTACCTCTATCACGCGGCACGAGAGTTCGGGCCCGAGGACGATGAGGACGACGTCCGCGGTTTGCCCGCCGGGCACTTCGTGGTCCTTTGCGGCTACGACAAGGAGCAACGGACCGTACGGGTCGCCGACCCGCTGCATCCCAACCCATTGGGGCTGGGGACAATGTATTCCATCACCATTGAACGCGTGCTGTGCGCGATCCTGCTCGGCGTCCTGACTTACGACGCCAACCTGCTTGTAATCGAGCCGCGCGCCAGACGAAAGAGGACACCTCTTGCATCCGTTGATCGTGGTTGACAACCCGCAGACCTGGCCGCTGAAGATTCCCGGCGTGGAGATCATCGCGGCGCGTTCGTACCTGACGGACCCACAATACGCCAGACGTCGCGGCGTACGTGTGTTCAACCTGTGTCGCTCGTATCAGTACCAGACGACGGGGTACTATGTCTCGCTCCTGGCGATGGCTCGGGGACACAGGCCGTTGCCGAACAACACGACGATTCAGGACATGAGGTCTCTGGCGATCAAGCGGCTGGTCTCGGAGGAGTTGGAGGAGTCGATCCAGCGCAGCTTGAAGCCGGTTCAAGCGTCGAGCTTCACGCTGAGCATCTACTTCGGCAAGAACCTGGCCAAGCGCTACGACAAGCTGAGCAGCCAGCTCTTTCGCCTGTTTCGGGCGCCGTTCCTGCGCGGCGAGTTTGAGCGCAAGCATTACAGGTGGCGTCTGAAAAGCATCCGGGCCGTTGCCGGCAACGACCTTCCCGAGGCGCATCGCGAGTTTGCGATTACGGCCGCTCGGGCATTTTTCGACCAGAAGCGAGAGCGATCCTACGCCCGCCGCGACAGCATCTACAGTGTGGCCATTCTGCACAATCCGGGGGAGCCTTTGCCGCCTTCCAATCAGGGCGCGCTGGATCGCTTTGCGGACGCGGCAAAACGCTTACAGCTCAACGTCGAGTTCATTCAAAAGGACGATTATGAACGGCTCGCCGAATTCGACGCTCTCTTCATCCGGGAAACGACGGCGGTAAACCACCATACCTATCGCTTCGCCCGCCGCGCCGCCGCCGAGGGGCTCGTCGTGATCGACGATCCGGAATCGATTCTGAAATGCACCAACAAGGTCTTCCTGGCCGAGCTGCTGGATCGGCACGGGGTTCCGCAGCCGAAGACGCTCATCGTGCACCGGGACAACCGGGAGACGGTCATCCCGCAACTGGGGCTGCCGTGTGTGTTGAAACAGCCCGACAGCGCCTTCTCCCTGGGCGTGCGCAAGTTCGATAGCGCCGAGGCGCTTCAAGCGGCGCTCGATCGGCTTTTCGAGACCTCCGAGCTGGTCATTGCCCAGGAGTTCCTGCCGACCGATTTCGACTGGCGCGTCGGCGTGCTTGATCGTAAGCCGCTGTATGCCTGTCGCTATCACATGGCTCGCGCACACTGGCAGATCGCCCTGAGGGACGAGAACGGCAACACGCGGGAAGGAAAGGTCGTGACCGTCCCGCTGGCGGAGGTTCCGGCAATCGTCCTGAAGACCGCCCTGCGCGCCGCTCAGCTCATTGGGAAGGGTTTCTACGGCGTCGATCTCAAGCAGGTCGGCCGACGCGTGTACGTTATCGAGATTAATGACAATCCAAGCATTGACCATGGCTTCGAGGATCGGGTCCTGAAGCGCGATCTCTATCACGCGGTGATGCAGGTGTTTCTTCAACGAATCGTCCAGTCGAAAGCCCCGAACGGGAACCACAAGCGATGAAGCCGCCGTACGGCTTATTCGAGCGCTTCGGCGTCGAGCTGGAATACGCGATCGTCTCGCGCGACGACCTGCGTGTGCTCCCGATCTGTGATCGCTTGCTACACGCCGTATGCGGCGCGTATGAGAGCGAAGTCGAAATGGGGTCGCTGAGCTGGTCCAACGAGCTGGTATTGCACGTGATCGAGTTCAAGACGAACGGCCCCTCTCCCACGTTGGAGGGCCTCGACCGACAGTTTCAACACGATGTTCAGCGGGTGAACGCTGCACTCGAGCCTTTGAATGCGTGCCTCATGCCGACGGCCATGCACCCCTGGATGAACCCAGACACGGAAACGCGTCTGTGGCCGCACGAATACAACGCAATCTACGAGTCGTTCAATCGCATCTTCGACTGTCGCGGTCACGGTTGGGCCAATCTGCAGAGTACGCACCTGAACCTGCCGTTTGCCAACGACGAGGAGTTCGGTCGGCTGCATGCGGCGATCCGATTGATCCTTCCGATTCTCCCCGCGCTTGCGGCCAGCTCCCCCGTTGTCGAAGGCAGGCTTCCCGGTCTGGCTGACGCGCGCATGGAGTATTATTGCAACAACTCGCGCCGTATCCCCTCGGTAGCCGGGAAGATCATCCCGGAACCGGTCTTCACCATAGCTGACTATCATCGTCGAATTCTCGAGCCCATGTACGGGGACATCGCGCCGCACGATCCGGAGGGCATCCTGCGGCACGAGTGGCTCAATGCCCGCGGTGCGATCGCGCGCTTCGAGCGTCATACGATCGAGATCCGTGTGCTCGATATTCAGGAATGCCCGGCCGCCGACCTGGCGGTCCTCGCGTTAATCATAGCCGTCCTCCAGGCCCTGGTTCGGGAGGAGTGGGCTTCCTGGGCGGAGCAGAAGTCGTGGCAGGTCGAACCCCTGGAGGAGATCCTGATGGATACGATTCGCCACGGCGAAGAGGCACGGATTCCGTACAGCAACTACCTGCAGGTCTTCGGATGCCGACTGCCTGTGCCGTGTCGCGCAGGCGACCTGTGGGGGCATCTACAAGAGCGTGCCCTGCCTGCCCCATGGCAGGAACAATTCGGGTACCCGCTGCGATTGATCCGGGAGCAGGGCACCTTGTCCCGGCGCATCGTGCGAACCTTGGGCGCGGGGCACTCCCATCAAGACGTTGCAGGCGTGTACCATGAGCTATGTCATTGCCTCGCTGAGGGACGGTGCTTCGATGGGCAAGCCTATCCGCCTGCTGCTGACCTGCGAGCACGGCGGCAATCGCGTGCCGAGGCGGTATAGCCGACTTTTTCGGGGGCATGAGCGTCTGCGCGCCAACCATCGCGGATATGATCTCGGCGCGCTCGATCTGGCCAGGCGTCTGTCCAAGGCGCTACGGTGTCGATTGATCGCCTCTACCACGACCCGACTGCTTGTCGATCTCAACCGCTCGGTGGGCAGCCCAAACCTCTTCTCCGTTGCCACGCGCAACCTGGACTTGAAAGAGAAGAAGCAGTTGTTGGCGACGTGTTACCACCCATACCGCAGCGCGGTCGAGGCGTCCGTCAGCGCAATCGTTGCCGAAGGCGACCGAGTGCTTCACATCGGGGTACATACGTTCACGCCGCGCTTGCGCGGAGTAAAGCGTAGGGCAGGCGTCGGTCTGCTGTATGACCCGAGTCGTCCTGGTGAGCAAGAATTCTGTAAATCCTGGCAGGCTTTGCTGGCCGATGAGGCCCGTGGAGTGGCTGTCCGTCGCAACTACCCCTACCGTGGCACAGCAGACGGATTGCCAAGATGGCTTCGACGAACATACCCGGACAGCGAGTACCTTGGAATTGAGCTGGAAGTCAATCAGCGGTTGATCGCGGCGGATGCCGGAGTGATGAGGATCGCAAAGCACCTCATCTCGAGCCTGCAACGAGCCGTGGCCGGCTTCAGCCCGGAGTATGACTCGCGCCTGCGGAAGCCCCGCGGATCAGAAAGTGGCCCATAACGGTCCCGACGTACCACCGGCCGTGCATGCCAGTCCAAGGGATGGGATCACCGTGCTCCCGCTCGCCGGATCCGTCCGGCTGGGGCCTTTGTCCCTCGCCGCAACTCATTTGGGCTACTGATCGTCTACCCGGGACCGGTGGGGATTAGCGCCGTTTCATCCCGATTTCATGCCGGCCTCAGCCAGTCCGGCAACAATCTAATCAAGGTATTCGAGGAGGTATCCGCGTGCGCACTATTCGCACGACAGAAGCCGTCATCAAGAAAGCCACCAAGGCAGCCCCCACCCTGACTGAAGTCCCTGAGGAGCGGAACCGATCGCGGGCGTTCGGGATCTTCCAGAGCGGGATGCGAACACACACCCCCGGCGACCACCCTTTGGACCGGCTCCGGGCTGAGAGAGAGCTGCGCCACCGCGCGGTGTCTTTGCGAACCCATTGAGACGCAGGAGCAGTGAACTCAGTCGATACATCCGTACGGAGCGCCGTGACCATTCCCGTACGCGTCGCTCGGCCGAACCGCCTGCGGCGGGACATGCGCGCCAGTGTCGCGGACGGCACGGCCTTCAGTCTCACAGTCGGCCTGGGAGAGTCCTACCTGCCGGCTTTCGTGCTCGCAGTCGGCCTCGGCGAAGTTACCGCGGGACTGATCGCGACGGTACCGCTCTTTGTGGGCTCGGTGGTTCAGCTTGTGTCGCCACACGCGGTCCGGCGAGTCGGCTCGCACCGACGTTGGGTGCTGGCGTGTGCGACGCTTCAGGCGCTCAGCTTCGTCCCACTGGTGGTTGGGGCCGCAATGGGACACATATCGACTTTCGGCGTTCTGCTTGCTGCTGCGCTTTACTGGTCGGCTGGAATGAGTACGGGGCCGGCGTGGAACACCTGGATCGGACGACTGGTGCCCCGATCTGTGCGAACGCGGTTCTTTGCGACGCGGACCCTGATTACCCAGCTAGCCGTCATGACGGGACTCCTGGTTGGTGGCGTCGTACTACAGATGACAGCCGCCCGGGGCCTGCCGTTGCTGGGATTTGCCCTGCTGTTCGCGGCCGCTGGCGCGTTCCGTCTCATCTCCGCCGCGTTCCTCGCTGCGCATCGTGAAGCAGGCTCGACGGCTATCGATGAGCGAGTCGTGTCGCCCCGCGAGTTCCTCCACCGAGTGAGCAACGGAGAGGCCCGTCTGCTCAAATACATGTTCATCGTTCAGCTTGCTACACAGGTCGCCGGACCGTACTTCACGCCCTACATGCTGCTGGAGGCGGAATTCTCGTACGGGGCGTACGTTTCGCTGCTGGCCACGGCTTTTGTCACGAAGATCGTGGTGATGCCGGCGTTCGGACGTCTCGCGCAGCGCTTCGGCTCACGGCGATTGCTCTGGATTGGAGGATTCGGCATCGTACCTTTGGCTGCGCTCTGGCTGATATCCAAGTCACTTGCGTTCCTGCTTATCGTACAGGTCTTCGCCGGCATGGCTTGGGGGGCCTACGAGTTGGGCACTTTCTTACTGCTGTTCGACACCATCCGCGACGACGAGCGAACAAGCGTGCTGACGACTTTCAACCTTTTCAACGCGGTGGCCATCGTCGCTGGCTCCCTCGCGGGCGGTCTGCTTCTAAAGGTGCTGGCAAAGCAACAAATCGCGTACATGCTGATCTTCGCCCTTTCGTCACTCGGCAGGGCGATGACCATCCCACTGCTCCTCAAGATCACCGGCGTTGCCCGGCGCACGGTCACCGTGGGGATTCGAACGCTCGCGGTGCGACCTTCGGCCGGCTCATTCGACGCGCCGGTCGTGGCGAGCGCCCCTGCTCAAGCGTGCGAGTCGTTGCGAGGTCGGCCTTAATGCCCTCGTCGGCCGGCGCGCCGGCCGCGACCGCGAGCTTCGATGGCGGGAGGTGCCGCGGGACTGCCTTCGGGAGGGACGACGGTGGATCCGCAGTTGGCGATCCGCGATGGAGCGTTGGTGTTCTGGGCTGCTGTGGCGCGGTACGAGGCGACGCACCCGAAGGCGATCGCGTGTTTGACCAAGGACCGGGAAGTGCCGCCGGCATTTGATGACTTCCCGGCAGAGCTTCGGGTGCATATCCACACGACGAAGCCGATCGAGTCGACGCTTACGACGGTTCTGCTGCGACACTATAGAAGGAAACGGCTCGCGACGGGCGATTTCGGTGATGGTGTCGAAGGTGTGCCGAGCCGAGGACTGGTCGGCGGCAGACAACATTTGACCATAGCCCCTTCAGGTACGGCGCCGCCTTCAGAATGGCCAAGCCCGCCCCCGGCTTTCTGTCGTGTCACCGGCGACGGTTTTGCCTGCCGATCCGCGGCCTCGGATGCGGAGCACGCCGACGGGCTTGTCAGCTATCTCGGATACATCGAGCCCGAGATTGGCGTTTGAAGAAAAGCTGAAGCGGGCCTCTATGGGTTCCAGCGTTCGTGGCTCGGAGCCCAGCAGACATCGAGTGCACGGTATCGGGTGTTCTGCGGTTCTGCGGAGCCCTGCCTCACTGCGCTTGCGGTGGAGTACGCCGTTTTGATATTATTGAAGGCGAGAACCTGGTAGCTTTGGATTCAATCGGCCGGAGCGCCGCGTTTGGGGGATAGATCGCTTGACGCCTTCAAGGAGAGTAGGGATGCACCATCATTTTGCCTCAACAAACAACCGCATGTGGATTTGTTGCCCGCTGGCTGTGCTGGCGCTGGTGGCTGCAGGTCCGTCAATCGCGTTTGGCGCGGAACGGGTGGTACTCGGAGAGTACTTCACGTGGAATGGGTGAGGGACCTGCGCAACCTCGGGTCCCGTGGTAAGTGGCATGATCGACAGCTATCCCGATACGTTCGCGGTAGTGGAAATTCATGTGTGGGATGAGTACGAAGAGGCGTGGGGATCTTGGCGGCAGGGTTTCTACGGCGACATTTTCCAAGGCACCCCCTGCTTCGTGTATGACGGCTTGTGGGATGCCTGGCCGATATCGACGTACATATCCAAGTTCCTTGCCCGACAGCCGGTGCCCACCGACGTCACCATCGAGTTGGCTGGCAACCAGGTCGCCGGTCAGACCTTCGACGTCGGTGCGGATGTCTGCATCGAAGCTGGTGGAACCGGCAAGACGATGCGCATCTACATGGTGGAGACGCTGGACAACTACCCGGCTTCTCCCTCGTATAGTCGTCAGACCTTCAGGCAGGCCGCCGATTCGCCAGGTATGGAGACGGACATCACTCTGGCCCCCGGCGAGTGTACGCAGGTTCTGAAGACCTTTACGTTCGACGAGCTCAGTTGGACCAACAAAGAGGACATCAAGATCATCGCCTGGGCGCAGGTTCCCAGCAGCGGCGGGGGCGCGGCCGAAGTATACCAGGCCGGACAGATGGCCTGGCCCTTCCCACCGTTGCTTGCCTTACTCATCGAGCTGCCTGATGGAATACCGGAGTTCATCACGCCCGGGGAGGAGACCAACATCACGGTTTCCATCGAGGACGCCGGGGAAATCTACGTGCCGGGTTCAGGGCAGTTGCACTATCGCTATGACGGGGGAACGTACCTGACCAGCGATCTGGTCTCCCTGGGTGGCGGGCTGTATGAGGCCACGCTGCCCGCCGCGGCCTGCGGCGACACGCCGGAGTTCTATTTCAGCGCGGCGGGGGATGAAGGCACAACGGTCTACCTTCCCGCCGATGCGCCAACAACCGTGTATACGACCACCGTGGCGAACGTGGTCACGGTCATCGACGACAACTTCCAGACCGATCAGGGATGGACGGTGGAGAACGATCCCGGCCTGTATGACGGGGGCTGGGAGCGGGCCGAGCCCCGTGGAGACTGTGACCGAGGCGATCCTCCGTCGGACTTTGACGGGTCGGGCTACTGCTACGTGACCGACAACGACTTGGCCAACTGCAACAGCGACGTCGATGGAGGCCCGACGCACCTGATCTCCCCGACCATGGACATGGCCGGTCTGGTCGACCCGGTTCTGAGGTACGCCTACTGGTGGGCGAACGACGACCAGGACAGTGATCCATTTACGGTAGCGATCTCGAACGACGACGGCGCTTCCTGGACCGTGATGATGACCTACACGAACATTCCAGAAGGGTGGTTTGAAGAGGAACTCGACATCGACACCTACATCGTACTGACCTAAATGCATCATTGCGTCGCCTAGAAAACAGTTTGAGAAAGCTAAGTTGC
>CP070718.1:274884-276614 GCA_020350565.1 Phycisphaerales bacterium | reverse complement strand
TTTGTGACCTCGTTTGCGATGGCCCAGGAGGTCAAGCGGGTTCCCAAGGAGATTCTCGATCAGATCGTCGATCCGGATCCCAATCCACTTCCGCGACACATGACCGCGGAGGAGAAGCTGATGCCTCTCCCGCGGGTCAGTCCGGAGACATACGCCAACCGGACGCCGCCCAGTGGATCGGTGCGCTGCCCCGCCGAATATGAGCTCAACGAGGGAATCCTCTTCGCCTGGGAAAGCTACACCAGTCTCTTGACGGAAATGACCGTCGCCATCACGACGAGTGACCCCGAGGCCACGGTTTTCATGGTGGTGGACACGACTTCGGAGCAGACCAGCGTTTACAACACGCTGAACTCCGCCGGAGCGGACATGAGCCAGGTCGAGTTCGTCGTGCGAACCACGGACAGTGTCTGGATTCGCGACTACGGCCCGCGCTACATCATGGAAGACAACGTGCAGGCGATCATCGACCATACCTACAACCGCCCTTCCCGTCCCAACGACAACGCGCTCAACGACTACCTGGCCGAGCTGTGGGACGAGGCCGAATACGACATCCCGTTGACACATGGTGGTGGCAACTTCCACCTCTTTTCCAACGGCGACGCGTTCATGTCGGACCTGATTCTCGACGAGAACCCCGGACTCACCGAGCAGGACGTGATCGATCTCTACGCCGAGTATCAGGGCTTGAACCTGACCATCTATGGCAGCTTTCCCTTTTCGTTCGACGGGACCAAGCACATTGACATGTGGATGGTGCCGGTCGGTGACGACAAGGTGATCGTCGGTGAATACAGCCCCTCGACCGGCGTTCCGTACGAGGTCACCGAGGCCGCCGTCGCTGACCTGGAAGCGAGAGGCTACACGGTCTATCGAACGCCTGGATGGAATCCGGGCAGCGCACACTACACCTATACCAACGCGCTCATCATGAACGACCTGGTGTTCATCTCGCGTTTCAACCACGCCAACGACGCGGTGGCGTTGGCGGTATTCGAGGAGGCCATGCCCGACCACACGATCATCCAGTTGGACTGCTCCTCGATCATCTTTGCGGCCGGTGCCCTTCACTGCATCGCGATGCACAAACCGGCTGAGCCTATTATCGCGCTGACCATCACGTTGCCGGACGGGGCCCCCTCGATCGTCGAGCCCGGTGTGGCCACTCCGATCACCGTTTCCATCGAGGACGGGAGCGAGTCGTATGTGCCGGGCTCAGGCATGATTCACTATCGTTTCGACGGGGGAACGTATCTGAGCGATCCATTGACGTCGCTGGGGGGAACGCTCTATGAGGCCACGCTGCCCGCCGCGGCCTGCGGCGACACGCCGGAGTTCTATTTCAGCGCGGCCGGCGACGGGGGAACCACGGTCTACAATCCCGATGACGCCCCGACCACCGTGTACAGCGCCATGGTTGGGACGATGACGGTCGTCCTCCAGGACGATTTCGAGACCGACCAGGGATGGACCGTGGAGAACGATCCCGGCCTTTATGACGGCGGCTGGGAGCGGGCCGATCCCCGTGGAGACTGTGACCGAGGCGATCCGCCGTCCGACTTTGACGGGTCGGGCTACTGCTACGTGACCGACAATGACTTGGAGAACTGCAACAGCGACGTTGATGGCGGGCCCACGCACTTGATTTCGCCGACCATGGACATGACCGGTCTGGTCGACCCGATTCTGTCGTACGCTTATTGGTGGGCCAACGACGACCAGGACGG
>CP070718.1:273768-274784 GCA_020350565.1 Phycisphaerales bacterium | reverse complement strand
CGTGCTCGGTTTGGGTGCCCCATCTTCTCTGAAGGTGAGGTACTTCCTCAAGCCGGCATATTGACGCAGTTGATGAACTGGCCGGAGTCCTTGTAGTTCTTGATGATCCGCACGGTCTCGTCCGCGACGGCGCTTTGCGCCTGGTCGGTGGAGGCGCCGATGTGGTGCGTTCCATAGACGCGTGGCGATTGAACCACGGGGTCGGCGAAGTCTTTGTCCGTAGCCAGTGGCTCGATCTCATACACGTCGAGGCCAGCGCCACCGACCTTGCCTGCCTCGACCGCTCGGGCGAGCGCCTTTTCATCCACCGTGCCACCGCGAGCGCAGTTCAGGATACAGGCCGTCAGTTTCATCTTGGCGAGCTCTGCTTCGCCGATGATGTGCTTCGTTCCTTCACCGCCGGGAACGTGCACGCTGATAAAGTCGGACTCGGCCAGAAGCTGATCCAGCTCCACCTTCTTGAGCCCGTATTCCTTCTCCATGTCCTTCCGATCGATGATGTCGGTGTAGAGGATGTTCATCTCGAAGGCGGCGGCGCGCTGCGCAACCTCGCAGCCGATCTTGCCGAGGCCGACGATACCCAGGGTACGTCCCTTCAGCCCTCTGGCCTTGCTGTATTCCTTCTTGTTCCAGACGCCCTTGCGCAGGTCCACCGTATTGTCCACGATGCGCCGGTCCAGGGCGACCATCATGCCGATGGTCAGTTCGGCGACGGCCACGGCGTTCATCCCGGGGCAGTTACACACGCGGATGTTGCGCTCCGTTGCGGCGGAAACGTCGATCGTGTCATAACCCGAGCCGGCGCGGATGACCAGCTTGAGGTTCTTGGCCGCTCTCAAAACGTCGGCCGGCACCTTCGTCGAACGCACGACGAGGACCTCGCAGCCGGTTTCCGCGACGGCTTCCTTGAGCGTGTCCCCCGAAAGGTCGGGATTCTGAATCACCTTGCAGCCCATGGCTTCGATTTGCTCGACGCCGGTTTTCTCGAACTTGTCAGCAATCAACACGTTCATCTT
>CP070718.1:268589-273668 GCA_020350565.1 Phycisphaerales bacterium | reverse complement strand
GTCCTGGCCTCGAAAGGTCTGCCGCCGCATGCCCGGGAGGTATCCATCCCCGTCGGGCAATCGGTCTCCGGTCGTGTTCTTGAGAAAGACGGCCTACTCGTGGTGAATGACATCACCATGTATCCCAGCCTGGAGCGCCTCTCGCGCGGGACCTACGAATCTGACGCCTTCGTGATCATACGCATACCCCTTCACGCGCACGGCGAGGCCGTTGGCGTCCTGACAGCCACAGAGAAGATAGGCGTCGATGAGTTCACCACCCGCGACCGCAAGCTGTTTGAAGGGCTTTCCTCCGTCGGCGCCTCGGCGCTGCTCAATTGTCGCCTGCATGAGAAGCTCAACCGTCAGATGATGGCGACCATTCAGGCACTGGCCACCGCCGTCGACGCAAAAGATCACTACACCCACTCCCACTCCGCAAGAGTCGCTGAATTGTGCGTCATCGTCGCACAGCGAATGAACATCGGTGATCCCAATACCCTTCGCGAGATCCGGTTGTCCGGGCTGTTGCACGACATCGGCAAGATCGGCGTGCCCGAGAGTATTCTCGGCAAGCCGTCCGAGCTCTCGCGGGAGGAATATGCAAAGGTCAAAGAACATGCAGAGATCGGGTCTAGAATCATCGAACAGGTCCCCGGTCTGGAGTTCGTGGCATCAGCCGTGCTGCATCACCATGAACGATACGATGGCCTGGGTTATCCGGCCGGTCTGGTGGGGAGTGCTATCCCCTTTGCATCCAGGCTGATCTCCGCCGCCGACGTCTTTGACACCCTGACCTCCGACCGTCCTTATCGGAAGGCTATATCCGTTGACGAGGCTATTAGGGAACTGCAGCGCTCGCGGGGGACTCAGCAGGATCCGTCGATCGTGGACGCGATGGTTGCCCACGTTCGCCTGGAGAAAGCTAGCTGTCCGTCCGTAGATGAGGAGCCTTCTACCCGCAGATACGTGAGCGCGTAGGAATGACCGTTGGGATAGAACGATGAAACGCTTTTCAGAAATCAACCGGTACCAAAGTCGCGTCTACGATGCCGCAGCTCAAAGGCAAGCTCCCGGTGCCAGAGGCAGCGCGAACGCCGATCCGCGGAGCGAGCAGCCGGCAAAGCCTACTCGCTTGCGGTGGGGCTTTTTTCTGTTGGCCATTTGCTGCGTCGTGGGCATTGCCGTGATATGGCAGGCAAGGGACCCTTCGTCCGTCCTGGGTGATGTGTTATCGGCTTCCGCCACGACCACCCGCGGCGTGACCAGACTCGAACTCCACCACACGGGAACCGAGTGGAACCAGGCGTCGTATCAACAGAAGCTGGACTTCTGCGCACGAATGGCGAAGACCTTCTCCGACTTGAAACACGACAAACTCTGGTACTGCAAGATGTTGAACCTCGCCTATCGTGACGGAGACGAATCGCGACTGCAGCACACCCTCTCGCAGGCCGTCATCGTCGGTCTCTACACCGCGGGCGACATCGATTACCAGACCTTCAAAGACTTTACAGAGGATCAACCGCAAGCCCCATAATCAGACCCTTTGCCAACTGCGGGAGAGTGTATGGAACGCTGAAGATGGCGGGAAGAAGATGATTTCACAGGAAACGAAACTGATGCGAAGAACAGGAGGGATCAAGCTCTCCCGTGTGTGTTACTGCATCGCCGCCCTCCTGGCCGGTCACGCACTGCTCGCAGGTACGTCTTCAGCGGTCCCCGCCCTGCCCGAAATCAACCATCTGCCCTTGTCGGCCATCATGGCGTCAGTTGCCTTGGCATTCGGTATCGCGGCTCGATTCGGATCGGCTAATCGAGGTCTGCGGCGGGATCTGGCGCATCTCACCGGGGCGGCCAAGAGAATCCGCTCGCTGGACCTGCAGATTGATCCCGACGCTTTCGTCTTAGGTGAATTGCAGGAATGTGCAAAAGAGTTATCGAGCCTCGCGGAATGGGTTCGAGCGGAGCACAGCCGTCTGAACCGCGATGCCTCCCATGATCCGCTCACCGGCCTGCCCAACCGCCGCGTGCTGCTGGACGTGCTGCGCCGCGAGAGTGCCGCGTCCAAACGGGAAACTTGGCCGCTTTCGCTGATCATGGTCGATCTCGATCACTTCAAGCAACTCAACGACACGCACGGCCACCAGACCGGCGATATCGTGCTGAAACGCGCCGCCCAGCGCCTCGCCAGCCTGGTTCGGGGATCAGACGTAACCGCTCGCGTCGGCGGCGAAGAGTTCGCCATCGTTCTCCCGCGCGCGGAGCTTGAACGGGCCGTCGAGATCGCCTGGCAATTGCGCGACGCCCTCCGTTGCGACCCGATTACCATCGATCAACTGCGCTTACAAATCACCGCGAGCTTCGGTGTCGCGGAAGCCCATGCCTGCGGCGCGGGCGGCCCTGATTCGCTGGTCAGACTGGCGGACGCCGCATTGTACCGCGCCAAGGAGACAGGCCGTGACAAGGTCGTGGCAGCGGAACGCGCAGAGGCCGAAGAAGGCTCCCAACCTGATGATGAACAAGTGTCAGAAGACGCCCAAAACGGCCTGGACTTGATCAAAGACCTTGGGGTCGGCGCAGACACCATGGCCGTCATGGGATCAACCTTCTCGATTATGAGGCTCATTCCCGATAAGCACCGGGTCGCCTGTGACACGTTGCAGCAAGTCGTGGCCACATTGGGCTATGACCGCGTTGTCCTCTGGATATTCGAAGAGAATACGCAAAAGCTCATCCCGCTTGCGAGCCTCGGTCATTGCGAACCCAGCAAGCCGTCGCAGCCATGCGAGCCTGCTGAAGACCTCAGCGCCTGGTTTATGCGCCTGCGGACGTCGGGAGACTCCTTTCCCGAACGGACCGTTGAACTCCTCGGCCCGTTTGCCTCATCCCGCGGAGAGTCGACCTCCTCCCTCCGCGTGCCTCTCGTTGCCTATGGCGGGCTGGTTGGAGCGATTGAAGTCTTTGATGTACCGTCCGATTTCCGGGTATCCGAGCAGGCGCACAGGATCCTGTCGGCCGTTTGTTTGATTGGAGCCGCAGCCCTGAAGGTCTGCAACATCTTCGAGGTCATGGAGCGCAATTGGTCACAGGTGGTGCACCGCTTGCATCAGACCGAGGCCGGCGAAACGTTCCGGCCAACGCATCCGGATCGCGTCAGCCGTCTGTGCATCGAGGTTGCGGAGTCCATGGGCATCCTCGACGAGCAGGAGCTCAGCCTGATTCGGACCGCGAGCCTGATCCACGACATCGGCAACGTGGGAATCCCCAAGAGAATTCGCACCAGAAAAGGGCGACTCCGCCCACGGGAGTGGCAGCTCATCAGGGAGCATTGCCGCATCGGGGCCAAGATCGTCGGCAGCAGTCCGGACATGGGTCGCCTGGCGCAGGTAATCCTCCACCACCATGAGCGCTACGACGGAAGAGGCTACCCCGATGGGCTCCTCGGCGAAGAGATACCGTTGGAAAGCAGGATCCTTGCCGTCGCGGACGCCTACGACGCGATGACCTCCGACCGGCCTCACCGGGGCGCCATGCCGCACGAGGAAGCGATCCGCAGAATTCAACAGGCCTCCGGTACCCAGTTCGATCCAACCGTCGTCGAGGTCTTTCTCAGGTGCGTCAACCGCCAACGCAAGGGCCGCCTGGGCTTCCCCATCCTCAGCACCATGCGACAAAGCTAAGTCACAGTGCGCGATTCCGCACCACGAAACCGAGACGCGACCGTAAGGGAGCGTCCGTGGGGACGCCATGGTTGGCGCTTATTCGCGCGCGGTTATTTAGCATTCCCGGTAAGAAATGTAGCCTGGCCGCCCTCGGCCGGGTCTTGAAGCCCCAGACGCGGCTCCCGTCGCCGCCTTCGAACTTCTTCAAGGGAATGTTCACGCATCGGACGGGGCCGTAGCACGCATCCGGATGTACGTCGCGATGTCGTGCGTGCATCCTCCCGACGACCGCGCGGTTAGGGAGGTTCAGGCAGGCGCACGCTCAGCCTCCCATCGCGATGCTTTCAAACGAACCGCCGCATCATCTTGCTGGCGAACTCGTCGGCGTTGTCGACCGTGACGTTCAGCCGGCGACAGCGCGCGTCGACCAGGGCGCACCTCGCATGATCGTCCAGGTCGCGCAGGCTGGAGAAAACGCCGAGCCTTCTTCCCACCTGGTACAACATCCGGCGCTCGGGCCCCAGACTCAGAAAACTGCGCAGGATACCGAGCATGTGCTCCTTGTCGCGGGGGAGTGTCCCCTCGAGATCCGCAAAGAGGTTCAGAATGTGGTCGCTCTTGACCACGCTGTGAATCCCTTCGAGGTCCTCGATCAGCAGGAGCAGTTCCTCGGCTATGGCGAGATCCGAACATTTGTCGAATCCACCGTCGCAATACGTTTTCCAGAGCGGCGCACGCGGGGAGATCGAAAGGGTTCTGATGCGAATGAAATCGGGGTCGATCTTGTTGAGGGCGTCCGCCGTTTCTCGAGCGTGGACTTTCGAGAGCTCCGTACCGCCCAGGCCCGGCATGATGTATTCCGACAGCTCAAGCCCCGCCTCCTTGGCTTTCAGGCCGGCCTCAATGTGAAGCTCCTTGGTCGCCCCCTTCTCGACCCTGCGGAGCACCTCGTCCGAGCCGGACTCCAAGCCGATATGGATCCGGCTCAGGCCGCTCTCCCGGATGGCCCTCAGATCTTCCGGCTTCTTTCGCGCGACGGTCTGCGACCGCGAATAGGAGGTGATCCTCTGTACCCAGGGGAATCGCTTACGCAGATGCGCCAGGACCTCAACGAGATCCTGGGTCTTGATGATGAGGGAATCGGCGTCCTGCAGAAAGATCGACTGCATGCCGCCGTTGAGGAACCAGTGGGCCGCTGCGGCAAAGCTCGGCATCTCCTCGGGCCCGACTCGGTCTGCAAGCTCCTGCAGCCGCGCTCGAGAAGCGTCGGCGCCATGCTCGGTCAAACCGCGCAGTGCGCATACATGTCCATGGACGGAATCGATGTCGGCCTTGACATCCTCCACGGCACGGACAGAAAACCGGCTCCCCTTGTACACCGGGCAGAAGGCACAGCGATTCCACGGACAGTTCCTGGTTACGCGAATGAGAAGGC
>CP070718.1:264891-268489 GCA_020350565.1 Phycisphaerales bacterium | reverse complement strand
GCAGTAGTTCACGATGCCACGCCCTTCGTTCAACGCCGTACTCACCTGACTCGCCGATGCGGTGGGATCGTAAATCTGATCAACCTCCGTGTATCCATAGGCCAGCAGGTCATCGCGGATGTTGTCCATATGCTGGTTGTCATATTCGCCGTCGTCGCCCGGCCCCTGGTTCGACGCGATGCCCGTCCCCTTCTTGAACCAATCCTGCTCCGTAGCCGGCATCAGCTCATACGTGATCGTACGCTGCACCTGCGTGTCGACGTGGGCCGCCGTCTCCGCAGAGAACCGACCCACCAGAATGTCCGGATAGTTGTCACTGCCCGCCAGCTTCGAGTACGTCGGATCGGAGGAGCCGCCTGACGCATAAGGCGTATCGATTTGAGCCCCGTCTCCAACCAGCAACACGAAGGCCAGATCCGTCGTGTCGTATGTCTCCTGAATGTAATCCTTGATCTGCGACCAATCGTTCCCGATCGTCGAAACGCCCACCACCGTCGTGTCGATTCCAATGCTGTTCTTGTGATCCACGAACGGCTGAATGTTCGCCAGCCAGGCATCGTGACAGATCACCAGCATCTCCCCCTCTTCATCCAGCGGCTCGTAGCGCGTTCCGCGCGGATAGTTGAGGAAGTGGCTCTTGTAAATCTGATGAAACGCCAAGCTCAGCTCGCGCTCACGCGGCGCCAGCAGGTTCAACTGCCCGGGGCCGTCCGCAGCCACTTCCACGGTGACCTCAGTGTAGACGCGAAGCGTGTGCGAAACGGGGTTGTACTGAAACGGGCAGAGAACGACGACCTGGCCGCGGAAATCACGGAAGATGTACGGATCGCGAACCGAAGCAATCCCTTGCGGATAGAACGCGTCCTCGCCGTAAACATCGCCGAAGGTGTACGGCACGTCGGCAGGATTAATCGTACGAGGGATGAATCCCCGGGCCGATACCACGTCAACGCCCCTGACATCGTAAAACTCCGAAGCGACCACGCTCACCTTCATGCGGGCGTCGGGCGGGATGATGACGCTCCGGCAAACGAGCGGAAGGCTCGGTACGCCCACGGGCTCCTTGATAGTGCTCTCCCCGGGCAAGCCGACCTTGATGTACTCCTGTCCATCAATCCGCACCGATTCCTGGACGAAGTCACCAATGTCATAGGCAATGACGATCCGCTGCGCGCTGTCCTCCACAAGCCGTGTCGCCACGACGTCCCCGTCCGCAACGGCGGCCGCCGGTACCAAGGCGGCGATCAGCAAACCGAACACCAGATGGCGGAAACCACCCGCCTTCCTCCAGCTCCATGTCGGCATCTGGAACATCCTCATGATTTCGCATCCCCTTTTCTGGACCATGTCAATGAGAACGCGTTGCCGCGTTTCTCCCAAGACCCCCGCTGCACCGGCAGCACAACGACGCAATCAGCCATCGGCCCGATCCGGCTGAATCACCCCCGCGCCGAGAGCAACTTACGGAGCGCCCGCCGCTCACACTCGCCAACATCGTCACGACGGGGTTCTTCACCCCCTCATGTGTCCGATGGACCGGACCCTCCGCAACTATCGTGGAGACCCCAGTGGCGGTTATCCGGCGGGTCACCCCATGTGCCGCCTTCTTTATGATCTTAACAGGAATGTCACCCACGCCGCAAGGCGATTACAGACCATTAGAGGGGAATAATGACTATCCGGCGGGTGCCAGGAGAATCTTCCACCACCGGAAGGAAACCCGGCTTCTGGGATGGAAGAGTCCGAAATCCGGGCGCGCATGCCCCCGCGTCGCGCCCAGGCCGCGTGCCGCTGCAAGGCGACCGGAAACGGCCTTACATACGTCTTCGCGGCCACGGCAGGAGAGCGACGGCCCCCACCCCAAGCAGGACAACGCTCGACGGCTCTGGAACCGACGCATCGATTGTGAACGAGAACCGGTAGCCTTCCAGTCCGTCCGCCGTGCGAAATGTGGGCAACTCCAGACTGAACAGCCCTTCCCACGGAATGTCCCATACCGTTCCAACCGGCGGCGCACCCGTCACCCCCTCAGGGATCTCCAGCAACTCGAGGTAATAAGCCAGCTCGTCCGACGGAGGATAGGTGATGTCTCCCTGGAGCGAGAGGTACATCGTCGGATCCAGGAAATCCGTGTGCGCCCATACGTACAGCGTGTCCCAGATCTTGGCGCCGTCCGGCTCGAGAGGCCCTCGTATGTCCTTGTAGTAGAAGCCTTCCGGCCCGTCCCAACTGCCCGGTTCCTGCTGGTGGTAGACGCCCGCCGCGCCGCCGTCGGTCGGGTTGATAAGCCAATCGATGCCCTCGTCGAAGTTGTCTGTGGCTTCTGACCAGATGCCCATGGAACCCGACGTTCAGCCACACCACGGGCCGAACTCAAACCGGAACTCGAATCGGTTGACGGCCGTCGCCCGCTCCGAGGCGAACAGATTCACCGCGGCAGCGGCACATATCACCCTCAGGGCGAACCTCATCCTCGCAACTCCTCGAACAAAAGACACCCCAAATCCTCTCCAGCCGAACCGGAGGATATTCCAAAGTAGCAAATTCCGTTGCCGTACACAATGAAGGTTGCATTTGCGGATGCGCCCTGGTGACAGAAGCACGTCACCAGAACGACCGAGCGCGACGCTTGGCAAATGCGACTCTGAGAGTCGGCTATGCGAGACAGCAGGGATTCGGTTCTCGAATCCAGACCAGAAAGGAACCGCCCGCACGGGAACCATCACAGTGAACGGCCCCCTCCCTCTTGCCGCACACGCCATGCCCCTCACCCGCCCACAAAGAAAGCAAGTGTTCCTGAACTCGGATATCAGCAAGCGTTTGGGCTGATCCGCACCGCGCCTCAAGACCCTCTTCGTCCGCTCGACCGATAGAGATTCACCAGGTAACCACGACTGCCCGGCCCACTGCGAGGCTCATGGCGCCAGTGCGAAATCCACAACGATGGGAAAATGATCCGAGCCAACCGACGGTGCAACGCAGAAATCCCCTACAACCACTTCTCGTGTCGCCAGGCAGTGGTCTATGGGAATGCGCAGCGGCGGCAGCCACGTGGGCCACGTCGGCAGCAGACCGAAACCCCGACGCGCGTCAAATAAGCCGCCCTCGTCCAACAGCACCCCGAAGTGCGGCGACCATGGCGTCACGTTCAAGTCACACAGCACCACCACCGGACCATCCTGTGACGAGACGAAGCGCGAGATGGCGGAAAGATGCTGATTGCGCCATCGCGCGCAGGCCGAGCTCTTGGGCGGAATGGTGTGCGAGCCGAGCACGGTTAACTCACGCCCGTCAATGAGAAACCTCGCCCTCAGGTTCGGCAGAGCAAGGTCACCCATCCACAGAACCTCGCTCCGGACGAATGGCAGGCGGCTCATCAGGGTCATGCCGAAGTTGTCTGCCTGCGGCTCCGAAAGAACGTACGGATAATCCACGAGCCCGTTCTGCAGCTCGCGAGCCCAGGCCTCGTCCGTTTCGAGCACAACGACGAAATCGGCTTCTGCCCCACGGAGGAACCCAACAACCTGACCGAACGAGCGGTTTGACGTCCGCACGTTGACCAACGCCGCCCGAAGAACACGGCCCACATCCTGACCTC
>CP070718.1:255455-264791 GCA_020350565.1 Phycisphaerales bacterium | reverse complement strand
CTGCTTACGCTGGTGCTGCCGGCCGTCCAGCGCCTCTGGGAGGACCGCAAACTAGCGGATGCCGACAACACCCTCCGCGGCGCGCTCATGGTCGCCCGCCGCGCGGCCATGTCGCCCGGCACTGGTGACGCGGGGCTGCTCTTCGCCCTCGATGCCGAAGGTGTACAGCACATCTACCCGATCGAGCAGCAGCCCGACCCCAATCTGCCGCCACAACTGAGCGAAATCGTCTCACAAAACCGCTTCGTCATCAGTCCAGGCCAAGAGTACTCGCTCCTGGAGCCGATACGCGCGGTGCCTCGCTACGCCATCATTGAACAGGATAGCAACAACGAGCCCTATGCTTTCGGTCCATTTGAGTTGGCTAGCGACGGGCCCGTCTATGCCCCGACTCCCACCCAATGGCAGGAGGCGCAACGCCAGCGAAACCACTTCTCCATGGTGTTCTCCTCGGATGGGCAGTTGGAAGTCTGGCGAGACGTGCTGATCTTCGACGCGGACCAGGATAAGCAGGGGATCGGTGACGGCTTCGGTGACCGGACCGGTCTCCCCGTGCCCAATGCCTCCTCCGGCAGTCTTGACGTAGCCCAATACTTCGTGATCGATGAGGAAGCATTCGGGGCTCGACAAGCCGCGATCGATCCCACAGGGAATGGGACACCCCTCCAGGGCCTGGTCATCGATCCCAACGCGTCGACCCCGACGGCCATCAATTTTCCGTCGGTCGACGGTGTCTTGATCTACGACGATTCGGGATTCAGGGCAATCGACGCCACTGGTCCATCCGTTATCGACCGACGCGAGTATCTTCTGCGCACGGCCCAGCCGCTCTACGTGGTGCCCTCCACTGGCGAGATCGTGCGCGGGCCGTTGGGTGAAAGCGTGGTGCCTGAGTAAATGAGTGCAGGGCTTCACAACAAGGGTAAGACAAGCTTGGGGCGCCCTGCGTTCCGAGGTCGCGGCGGCGCCCGGGCGGCGCGCGGATCCGGCTTCTCGCTGGTCGAGCTGATGATCGCGATCGTCATCCTCGGCTTCGGCATGATCATGGTCGCGACGCTGTTCCCGGTCGGCTGGGATCGGGCCCGCAAGCTCAGTGAGCACACCACACGCCAGACGGTGATGGGCAACACCCACGCGCTGATGACGTTAATGGCCAGAGTCGACGGGCTGAGCAAGGTGGGCAGCAGCTTCCCCGGAGACATGATCGTAGAGAAGTCGACCGGCACCTACCCGGTCACGATTTACTATTTTAGCGACACCCGGGTTCACGCCCTGAACATGGAGAACCTCCTCGTACAGAGCCGCGCGTTCGTTCCGGAGAGCGACCCCAACAACTTGCACCGGCAGGATCTTGTTGTCCCCTTCGCGAATCCCGCCGATCTGCAGCAAGGTTACGACGCCTTGTTCATTCACCCGCAGATCGACTTCGAGGACAGGGTTTACCCGCCGCTGCGCCGCCGGATCAGCCAAAGCTTCAGCACGCCGGATCCCCTCTGGGACGAAGCGTTGGACGACCGGCGTTTCGCCGTCGCGATTCTGCATCGGATGCGTGAGCAGATCGGGCCGAGCCGTTCGTTGGGCACCCCGTACGCCCAGTTGGCCCAGACGGCATTCAAGGACGCCAACAAGACGCGGACCATCGACATCTACTACGTCACCCTGCGACGCACGCAATCGACATTCCGCTACGCGCAGCAGGACATCGGATCGTCCTCGATGCCGAGGGTGCCTGATCCAAGTGATCGCTTCGCGCCCGTCCCGGTCCGAGCCCGGACGACCGCCTTCGATGTGCTCCTGCCCGTCCCTTGGCGCGTGCAGGTGGCGTTCATCGCGACAGGAATGTCCGACGTGCCCGCGAACGCCTCCGGTATTCCTTCTCAGGTCGCTATCAACGCCGCGGCGTTTTTCGGCGGACAGGAAGTGGATTACCTCGTTGACGTGTTCCAGGAAGAGACCCTCTTCATCGAGGAAATCACCGGCGAGGTTTTTCGCGTGGTCAACCGTCAGCTTCTAAGCAGCGACAGTTCGGATAACCTGGATCAGGCCATTCTGACGCTCGACCGCGAGCTGACCATCGCCGATTTGGACGACGGAGAGCTCCCCGGTAACGGCGTGCTGGAAGCCGACGAGCGTCTGCGCACCGTGTGGGTCTTTCCCCCCGCCGTGGAACCGCGAGACAGTGCGTCGCTCGAACTGGTGTTCGCCAGCGGCCCGCCGGTCGTCAGCATCGACGTCCGCACGCTCGCCATCGCTCCTTGACTATCGCAAGAACACCTTTGATGACAGAAAGAATGCGTCCGTCCCGACGCTCCTCCTCACCCCGCGCTCGAACCATAGCCTGGAGGGCCGAGTCCTTGACCGCAGCGAAGAGCATGGTATTGTGAAGATGGCCAGGCCACGGGGACGTAGCTCAGCTGGGAGAGCGTCGCGTTCGCAATGCGAAGGTCGTGGGTTCGAATCCCATCGTCTCCAGTTTTGACCAGCCTCACTGAACGGGCCTTCCGGAACCGCCGACCCGCCGCCCGCTCCCCGACAACTTCGGACCCCTCCACGTGGGAAAGCCGTCGCGCAGGCGGTAGACTAGGATCAAAGAGCAAGTACGTGCATCGAGGCCGCGCGAGGTGCTCTTGCCTCGAGTCCGCCACATACGCGACCCGCATTGGCAGAATATGGCGGGCCTGGCAACGTACGGCCGAACCCATAGCCCGCAGATGATCATGTACGAACGGACCCGCCGGTCATCATCACAGTCGCTCTGGCGTCTCATGGGCTGCTGCGCGCTGCTCCTTTGCGGCGTCCGCCAGGCGGGCGCCACGGTCACCGTCAAGATCGTCACCATCACGGGCATGGAAATCTCCGGCGAATGGAAAGGATCGTCAGACACGAATGGCATCACAATCGCGACGGAGGCAGGTCAGCGAGTCCTCCCCCTCGACGAAGTCGCGGCCGTGGTTATCCAGAGGCCAAGAAACGTTGAGGTTGCGGAGCGCGGACAAGAAACCGTTTTCTACCCGTCCGATGGCGGCCAATTGCCCGGCACACTTTTGGGCTCATCCAAAGAGGGCGTGATCGCATCGACCGCACTGGGACAAGGCAAGCCGCTTCCATTCAATCGTCTGGCCGGGATCCTGTTCAATGCTCGGCCGGCCGATCCGCACGGAATCTCGGCATCACATGAGGAACATGATCGCGGCCTCGAGCTGTTTGAATCAGCCATGAACGACCGTCGTTCCGGCGAGGACCTGTTGATCGTTCGCAGCGACGGCAAAGCCCGTTCCCTGCCCGGCACCTTGGTCTCCCTGGATCCAGCGGATGCGGCCTTTCGTTTCGGCGATCGGACGCGCACGATCAAGACGGAGAACATTCTGGGCGTCGTGTTTGCCAGTGGCGTGCAGAAGCAAGTGGATTGCCCAACCACCTTTGAGCTGCGCGACGGCTCGGTCTTTACAGCGCGGTTGCGCTCAGGATCAGCCGAGCGAATAACGGTCGAGAGTTCGGTCGGCGTCGTCGCCGAACTGGACCTTTCCGTCCTGGCCCGGATGAGATTTCGCAGCTCACGCGTCGTTTACGTCAGCGACCTGACGCCTGTGACCCAGCGAGTAGAAGGCCGCCTTCATCGAGAGTGGCCCGTCGGTCACGATCGGTCTTTGACGGGCGATCCGCTGTCCATCGCCGGTCGCACGTTCGACAAGGGTCTGGGCATGCACAGCCGGACCGAAGTGGCCTACGCCATCGAAGGACACTTTGAGTCGTTCGCCGCCACGATCGGCATCGACGACAGCGTTCGCCCGGCCGGGAGCGTCGTCTTCCGCATGATCGGCGACGGTCAGACGTTGTTCGACAGTGGCCTGATTACCGGAAAGGATCAGGCGGTTAACGTGCTGGTTGACGTGAAGAGCATCAAGGATCTCACGCTCGTCGTGGATTACGGCGACGACCTGGACCTCTCGGACCACGCGGTATGGGGCGCCGCAAGACTCATCAAGCCGGCGGAAAACAGGAAACACGAGGGCGTCGATTAGCGAGGCCGGATGAAATCACCGATCGAGACAATCTGCTGTGCCCTTCCGTATCTTTCGGCCGCCTGGTTCGCCGGCCTGTCTCATGCGGACGACATCGACACCTCGCTCGCGTTCGAGGCCGAGCGGGCGCGAATCGAGATGATCGAGCGTGCGGCGCCCGCCGTGGTTTGCGTCTTCGACGAAGTTCAGCGAGGGGGCGGATCCGGCGTGCTCATTGACCCGGACGGTTACGGGCTGACCAATTACCACGTGGTCGCGGGCATGCTGGAAACCCGCCGAGGCCTCGGCGGGCTGAGCGACGGCCGGCTTTATGAGCTCGAAGTCCTGGGGATCGATCCGACCGGCGATGTCGCCATGTTCCGTCTCTCGGGCCGCGACGCTTTCCCTCACGTACCCCTCGGCGACAGCGACGCCGTTCGGATCGGCGACACGGCCATCGCCATGGGCAACCCGTTCATGGTCAGCGAAGACTACAAGCCCACGGTCACGATGGGTATCGTCACCGGCGTCCACCGCTATCAGTGGGGACAAGGCAGGCAGTTGGTCTATTCCGACTGCATTCAGATGGATACACCGATCAACCCGGGGAACTCCGGCGGACCGCTGTTTAATGCCGCGGGTGAAGTGATCGGCATCAATGGCCGCATTTCCGTCAACACACGCGGACGGTTTAACGTCGGTTTCGGATACGCCATCTCGGCCAATCAGATTAAGCGGTTTATCCCGGCCCTTCGAGCGGGTCTTGTCGCCAGGCATGGGACGCTTCAGGCAACCGTGGACGACATCGGAGGAGAGGTCATTTTCGATGAGATCATGCGGGATGCCCCAGCCTACGATGCAGGCATTCGCATCGGCGATCGGTTGCTGAGCTTCGACGGCATTCCCATCCGGTCCGCCAACCACTTCGCCAGCCTGCTGGGCACCTACCCGGAAGCTTGGCCCGTGCCCATCGAGTACGCCCGCGGAGGACAGCGACTCGACACCGTCGCGCGCCTGGAGCCGCTTTCCCCGCGGCTCGAGACGCCGTTCGAGGCCGATCGCGAAGTGAATCTTCGCCAGGTCCGCCGCGTCCTGAGGACTTTCCAGGAAACCGTCTTCGGGGCGGCGGTAACGCACCCTCCTGAAGCATGGTCTTACGAACTCTCACGCCGGGACCTGAAGCACGCGAAGAATAACCCCGAATCATATGAGCGATACCGGGTGTCGTTGCCTCCGCGCGGGCCGGCCCAAATAAGGCGCATGCGCGCGGACGCCGCGCCTGGACCTGCCATTGAATACGATGCGACAACCGCGCTGCGACGATCCGAAGATAATGCGGATGCCTTCGAGTTGGCGCCCGATGAGCGGATGGCGTTGGCCACCCGGTACATCGTCGAGCGAATCCTGACACAGCCGATCGATCAGATTCATCTTTCGGACGTTGCCCATGCCGGCGGCGACGCGCTGATCGAGCCCGACCACACACAGCGAGGATTCACTCGTCGGCTGCTGGAGGTCCTCGAATGGCCCGTGGCGCAAACGGCCGTAGCGCGACTCGGCTTCGATGCCAACAGCGGGCGACTTATGCAGGCTGTGGTTCGCGACCGGCTGGCTGGCATCGAGGTCACGGTCCGGTTTACGGGCTACCGCGACGTGGGCGGTGTGAACTGGCCATGCGAAATCCGGGTTGAAAGCCCAGGCCTTACGTACGAAGACTCGATCTCGAAATGGACAATCCGCTGATGCCACGCTTAGGCGCGTACATCCTGGCACTTGCGGCTTGGGCAACTGTCTTGTCGCCGGCGGTGCGTGCAGGAGGATTCGACCACGCGATCGAATCGGCCGGCATCCGCACGGTCAAGCTCTACGGCTTGGGGGCGGGTCTGCAAGCGGGCTATGGCAGCGGCATCATCGTTTCGGAAGACGGCCTGGTCCTCACGGTCTTCTCCCTGTTGATCGACGCGCGGACCATTCGAGCAACTGCATCAGACGGTACGCGATACGAAGCGGAAGTCGTGCACCGTGACACAGAGCGCCAACTGGCCTTGCTCAAGCTCGTCCAATCCAGGCATCCGAACCAGCCGGACGGGACGATCGAACAGGCCAACGATGCGGCGCTTCGGTTCCCCTTCTTTGATCTGTCAGGCCGACCCGAATTGCGGCGGGGAGACTGGGTGATCGCCGCAGGGAACCCCTTCAAGGTCGCAGACGGTGCGGAGCCCGTGTCGATCGCGCACGGCGTGTTGTCCGCGAAGACACGGCTGGACGCCAAGCGGCGTACCAAGAAGTTCCCCTACACGGGTGACGTCCTGGTTATTGACTCGATCACCAGTAACCCCGGTGCGCCCGGAAGTGCACTGGTGAACCTCGAAGGCCGGCTGGTGGGCATGATCGGGCGCGTGGTCATCTCCGAACTTACGCACACGCATTTCAATTATGCGTATCCGGTCGATGTTCTCCACGAATTCTTCCTCGAAGCGACGGGAGCGACGCCATCCAAGCCCGAACCGTCCGGTCGAGCAGACGAAGAACGGCCTCGTCCCGCGGACCTCGGTCTGAGGCTCAGCAAAGCGGGCTACCGGAAGGTGCTTCCCTTCGTGGAGCGTGTTCGGCGTGGTTCGCCGGCTGCCCGGGCGGGCATCAGGCCGGACGATCTGATCCTTTCCATAAACGGCAAGACGGTCGCTGATGTAGAGGCCTGCAACAGACGGCTGGAAACACTCAGCCCGCAGGAACCCGTCGTATTGGTGATTCGGCGTGGGCGGACGATCCACTCGGTCCGCATTGAATGGGAGGAGGAGTAAGTGGTCGCGCGACGAATCCATACGGGCTTGCTTGTGGCGGGGCTTACTCTTGTTTGCTCGCCCGCCGCAGGATCCGATCAGGACCCGTCCGCCGAAACGTCCTACGAGGCGTTGCGCGCGACCCAGGAGGTCTTCCACGACGTCGTCGAAAAGGTGGTCCCTTTTCTGGTGCGGATCGAAACGGTCGGCGGTTCCCAACCGACAGCACCCCTCCCTGAAGACGAGACCGAGGAGGAAAAGCCCAGGAAACGGCGACAGCATCAGTTTCAGGACTCGCTGGGCTCGGATTTCGTCGTCGCCGACGGGCCAACCACGGGATTGGTCTACTCATCCGACGGCTACATCATCACCAGCAGCTTCAACTTCGTCCGGGAGCCGATCCTGATCTCGGGGGTATTGCCCGACGGCCGCCGGATGGCCGCCGACCTGGTGGCGCGCGATCAGGTTCGCAAGATCGCCTTATTGAAAGTGGAGGCCGAAGGGCTGCCTACGCCGAAATGGGCAGGCGTGGATGATGTCCGCGTCGGCCAGTGGGCCATTGCGTTGGGGCTCGGCCTCGGAGAGCAAGAGCCCAGCGTCTCCGTCGGCATCATCAGTGCGCTCAACCGCATGAGCGGCAACGCCATCCAGACCGATGCCAAGCTCTCTCCGGCCAACTACGGCGGACCGTTATGCGACTCGTCGGGCCGTATTGTCGGCCTGTGCACGCCGATGGCCCAACGACATGGCGAGCTCGCAGGCGCTGAAATGTACGATTCGGGCGTCGGCTTCGCCCTTTACCGTGAGCGCATCGATGACATCGTCAGTGTCCTCAAGCATGGAAAGTCCTTTTACCGCGGCTGGTTGGGCATCTCAGTGGACACGAGATTCATGGAAGGTGTCATTGTCGCCAACGTGGCCGTCCCCTCCCCGACGCACTCGGCCGATGTTAAGGTGGGCGACCGGCTCGTCTCCGCCAACGGCAGCCCGCTTCGCCATTACGGAGACCTGATGCGCGCGCTCTACATGCTCCCTGCCGGCGAGCAGGTGAACCTTGTCATCGACCGCGGAGGAAAGGAATGGCAGGCATCGGTGAAGCTGGCCCGCAGCGACGAACTGGGTTCATTGCCGGAGGTGGCCGAGCCCTTCGATCCATCCCTTCCCGTTCCGAAAGAAGAGCCCCCGCAACCGTGACGCGAAGACCACGGGTCTGTGGGGTCATGGAACGGGTGGCTTGCCTACGAGCGGGCTCAGGGCAGAGCGCAAGAAGCCTTCCACGCACCAAGCCCTGAGGATCACTCGGATTTCTCGTCCTTGGGCGGCACCCAGGCAACAGCGTATCGAGAGCGCTCGGGCATGAACTTGTAGAGCACGATCAGGGAAACCACGCCGATCGTGAACAGGACCACACTGATGAACTGCGAAGCGGTCAAGCCGGCCGCGTCGTGCGGGTTGTCCGTGCGGATGCCCTCGAGCAGAAAGCGAGCGACCGGATAGAGCACGAAGAAGGCGGCCATGACGACGCCGTGGCGTTTGCGGACATAGAACAAGGCCACCAGCACGCCGTACATGAGGAAACCGTTCATCGAAGAATAGAGTTGCGTCGGGTGCACCGGCAGGGAATGAGCCTGAGCGGCCAGGTCCTCCAACTCCGAAACGGAGGTCTTGCGCGAAGGCACGACACGTGAAGGGTACTGCTGAGCGCGATACAGGGTCACCAGGGAGCTGTTTTTCACTTGATCTTCGAGACCCTTTTTCGCCACCGCCACTCGCCGCTCCAGCGGCTTGACCTCCTCCTGATCTGCGTTTCGGGCCTTCGCCTTACGCAGTGCTTCCTGGGCCTTCCGTAGGTTGCGCGCCGGGCCTTCACGGCGCTCGGGTGACATAATAATGGCATCACGGGGCACAGGCATCGGCTGAACCACATCTTTGGCGGTGAAGAGCAGTTCCGCCGGAACCGTGACCCGTCGTTCCTCCCACTGGCGCCTTTGTGCCGCACTGTCGTACGGGAACTCGACGGCCCACACGTAGCGCGGAGCAGGCTCCGGGGCGTTCTCGGCGAGGCACACGCCGCCGAAACAGCAACCGTTGAAGAAGCACCCGATGCGTCCGAAGGCAAGCCCTAAGGCCACGGAAGGCGCTAGGATGTCAAGATACAGCCGCAAAGACCGCTTGGTGCTTACGAGATAAGCGACGATGATGACGGCCGCACCGATGAAGCCGCCCAGAAACTCCATTCCGCCCTCGCGGAAGTTCAGTACTGCCAGCCACGGATTTCCTCGATCCGCAAACTGCGCCCGCCAGTAATGGGCTACGTAGAAGAGCCTCGCGCCGATGACTCCCCCTACGAGGCAGAAGAAACCCAGATTCAAGACCACGTCCGGATCGGCCTTCACCCGCATGCCGCGCTTCATAGCCAGCCAGACGGCGAGTAAGAAGCCGACCATCATGCAAAAACCGTAGGTCGTGATCGGGATGCCGCCGGGCAAAGTAAAAAGCGTGGGATGCATAAGGAATGGCGAATTAAGAATAGCGAATAGCGAATTCCACTG
>CP070718.1:249470-255355 GCA_020350565.1 Phycisphaerales bacterium | reverse complement strand
GTGGCAGAAGATCGGCGTCGCCCAGCAGCGGGTGTGCGACTTTCTCGAAAAGGCCCGGGAGATCCGCTTCATTGCTCCGGGTACGGACCTGCGGTGCGGCATCGCGGGCCGCAAGTGGATCAACTGCGACGGGCGGAACAACTTCCCCGACGGCGAGGTCTTCACCGCCCCCATCGAGGACGCCACCGAGGGCGAAGTTCACTACAGTTACCCGGCCGTCTTTCAGGGGCAGGAGGTTCAGGACGTGCGCCTGCGCTTTCGCGCGGGGAAAGTGGTCGACGCGACGGCCGCCAAGGGCGAGCCCTTCCTGCACGAAATGCTCGAACAGGACAAAGGTGCGAAGATCCTCGGCGAGATCGCCATCGGCACCAACTACGCGATCAAGCAGTATACGAAGAACACGCTCTTTGATGAGAAGATCGGCGGCACGTTCCACGCCGCGCTGGGGGCCGCCTACCCCGAGTCCGGGGGCAAGAACAAGTCCGCCCTGCACTGGGACATGGTCTGCAACCTGCGCACGAGCGGGCGGATTGAGGTGGACGGCAAGGAGATTCTCAAAAACGGCCGCTTCCTCAACGCCAACTGGCCCAAGCCGATAGGACGTTCAAGAAGATAGCGTGTGACGTGCATTTCAATACCGCATTGCGGCGTCCGGTGATCGCGAAAAGCCCGTGGTCGCGCGCAGATTTGACCAACGATTTGACGGCCCCGAGAGGCTCGAGCCGTGAGTCGTGTTCCCCTTGACATGCTGATTCCGTTCCTGCTGTCGGTGGTCGCGTTTCTCCTGGGCCTCATCGAGACCTATCTCTACTACCGCTTCAACGAATGGTATTACCGCTCGGGTCCTGCGGTCATTCGGGAGTCCTGGCAGACGAGGGGATCGGTTGAGGCGGTTTACCGTGCCGTTCGCGCCCACCTCCGCGCCGATGGAATGACGGGCGTCGAGCGATCCGCTGGATTCTGTCTGCGGCAGAGATGGTGGGTGCACAATATCTGGCCTCGCGTTTGGCTGGGTGTCGATGAGGCTGAAGAGGGGGCCGCATTGCAGTTTGAGGTTCGCGCGTTCTGTTCGTTCACGTTCGGGCTCATACCGGTAGCGATTCTGATGGCCGCGGCGATACGGCGGCTGGTGCTGGTGAAACTCACCTTGCCGTCCCTCGCTGCCGTCCTTCTGTTCTTGCTGCTGTATTTCACCTGGTTGATGCGGAAGAACCTCGCGCACATCGGGCGGCTGCGAAGCATCCGCCGGGCGCTCGCCGCCGAAGGTCTGCACGTCTGCGACCGCTGCGGGTACGACCTGTTCGCCCATGCGCCCGGCAGCCGCTGTCCCGAATGTGGCTGGAGCGAATCGAATACAATTGCTGAAGATTCGAAGCCCGGGCTCTCTTCCTGAAAGGCTTCAGTTACACAGGCGTGTGACGGCGGACTCAATCGTCCGCGTGCGTGGGCTCGGAATCGGCGCGAGGCTCTCGTATCTGGGGTCTTCGCATCACCGTGGCTCGATAGCACAAGGACATTTCTTCGGCGATGTGCTCTGCGAGGGCGGCCAGGGTGCTCTCGTCGAAGTCGAGGTCTCCCCTGTCGCTCTTGGCGGGTTGTACCGTCAGGGTGGTGATGGGTTGTGGTTTCTCGTACAGTCCTGCAGCGACGTCGCCGAAGGTCGTGCGGACAAGCGAGCCGGGGAGACGGTGCACGTCCCGGGTCACCAACACGAGCAGGTGATCGCAGGAACGGGACTCGTTGAGGAGGCCCAGCGGTGTCAGGTCAACGTCGTTCTTGCCGCACAGTTCGACGTTATAAAGCCGATCGCGCAGCCGGGCCGCAATCAGTGCAGCCAGTCGCTTGTTCCGGACAAAGAGGTTCGGGGCGGCCACCAGCCGCACCGTCCTGCCGCTGCCCTTGGTGATGGACATACGCGTCAGCGGTTCATGGACGCCGTGGGGACCTTCCGGCGACGGAGACCGAGGGAGCAAGGTGCGGAATGCGGCATCCATCACATCGATGATCTCATAATCTGCAAAGGGCTCGACGGCGTAATAGAGGATTTTGCGCTGACGGTACGCCGCTTCCCAACGGGACCCGCGGGAGGCAACGACGACAATCCTCACGTCCGGAGACAACTCGTTGATCCATTGCACCAGTTCCGGGCCGCGCTCCCCGTGAGAGGCCCCGTCAAACACAATGACGACCTCCTCGGGATCCAGCAAAGCGGACGTTAGTGTCTTCGCCTCCTCTATGACGCGGACGCGACAGCCGAGTCCGTTCAGCACATCGGCCTGCTGGTCTGCGACCTCGCGGTTGCTGCTGACCAAGAGCACATTGCGGACTCGGCAGCGGTCGACCTCCTCCTCGAAGCGCGTAGGGCAGATCGTGGCCAGCCAGCCGGCCTTCAAAGGCTCCTTGCTCAGCAGGTCAGGACGTCGCGGCAGTCGTTCATTCACCGACAACACGACGCCGGACACCGGTGCGGGAATGGTGAAGGAAGGGCCATCTGTCGGGGTGATTCCTGCCAGCGGGAGTCCCTGGTAGACGACCTCACTGATTCGAGGCAGCTCGACGGCCTTGAGCTCCTGCCCGCGCGACCCCGTCAGGACGGCGCCCACGCGCACGGACCGGTCGTTTCCCACTTGGAGCCAGGACTCATTCCAGAATCGGAACTCGTCGGTGACCGGTGTCCAGGCTTCTGCCGGACCACGAGCTTCGATGGCACTCCGGTCGCGTTGCTGACCGACCCTTTGCAGAGCACATTGGACGGCCTGCACAATCTCTTCGGGCGTGAAGGGCTTGGTGATATAGTCCGCCGCGCCGAGGCGTATCGCCATCGCCGCGTCTCGCACGTTCGGATACCCGGTGATCAGGATGACCGGGACGTCGGGCTTCGCATTCCTTAGCTGTTCGAGCAACTGGACACCGGTCAAGCCGGCCATCTTGATGTCGAGCAGGATGGCGGCGTAGTCCTTCTCCGCGGCCCAGCACAGCCCGTCAAAGGGATCCGTACAGCCATCCACCTGAAAGCCGTGTGGCGAGAGGATGCGCCGGCAGGCCTGACAGATCACCTCTTCATCATCAACCACCAGTATGTGCTGGTCAGCGGACATGGCTTCGCCTTTGCGGACCCTCCTGAGTTGCCACCCAGGTGAAGTCTTAGCAACGGGTGTGCCACAAGGCTGAGAGGGCTCCTGAGGACGTGGAAAAGAGCGTTACGACCCAGCTTGGGCCGTCGGCGATGCGATCATCCTCCTCGTGCGTTTGCCGTGGAACCCGCCATTAGCAACAGGCTATGACGCGAAGTGACGACCGCGGCCGCGCCAAGGGGCCGCGATATTAAGGTCCGGATGCAAGTGTGGTCGGGCGGTGGCGATCCCACCTGACCCGGGGATTCTGCGAGTTGGAAGGCGATTAAGTATGCCCTGCCAATACAGTGTATGCGATCCAAGCAGGAAAGACCGGCAGTGCAGTTGCAGGATCTTGGACTGATGGAGGACGGGCAAACGGCGCTGTTGCCCAGTGGAAAGCCGATCTCACTTCGCCGCCGTCTTTCTGAGGGCTCGCATAAATCGGGTCCGTAAGCAGCTTCCGGGCGCCGGCGAGATGTGCGCGAAGCCCAAAGCCGACGCCGTCGGGGATGGACCTTCAGGAGCTGATATCGGAGGTGAGACCGTACTTGCGCATCAGCGCATGGAAATTGGTGCGTTGCATGCCGACTTCCTTGGCGGCCCGGCTGACGTTCCCTTCAGCCCGGGAAAGTGCCTGGGTCAGGAAGCGGCGCTCCAGGTCCTCTCCCACCACGTCGCGCGCCTGCTTTTTGATCTTCCTGAACTCCTCCCAGTTGTTGGGCAAATGAACCGCGGTTGGATGAACCGGCAGTCGATTGATCTCTGGGGGCAGGTGCCAGGACTCGATCATGTCGCCCTCGCAGAGGATGCCCATTCTCTCGACGATGTTCCGGAGCTCGCGTACGTTGCCGGGCCAGTTGTAGCTCTCCAACTTGGCCATGGCCTCCGGCGAGAAACCTTTGACCGCAACGCCATGCTGCTTTCTGCATCGTTCGAGGAAGGCCATGGCCAGCTTGGGGATGTCGCCCTTGCGATCGCGGAGCGGCGGCAACTGAATGGGCACGACGTTGAGGCGATAGTACAGGTCTTCCCGGAAGGTGCCTTCGGCCACCAAAGCGCCCAGATCACGGTTGGTGGCGGCGATCAGACGATTATCGACTTTGCTTTCCTCCGTACTGCCCACTTTTCTCACGGTTTGCGTCTCAAGTACGCGCAGCAGCTTGGATTGGGTTTCGAGAGTAAGATTCGACACCTCATCCAAGAACAGCGTGCCCCGATGAGCGGCCTCGAACAAACCCTGTTTCGTTGCCACAGCGCCGGAGAAGGAGCCCTTGACGTGCCCAAACAACTCGCTCTCCAGCAACGTTGGTGCGAGGGCGCTGCAATCGCAGGCGAGCAGAGGACGATCCCTCCGGCCACTGAGCTTGTGGATGGCGCGGACGATCATCTCCTTTCCCGTTCCACTCTCGCCGATGATCAGGACGGTTCCGTCGGTCGGAGCCACGCGCTTGCAGAGGGCGAAGACGCGCTCCATGGGGCGGCTCTCACCGATGATCCCCTCAAAGCCTTTATGCAACTCCAACTCGCGACGAAGGGCGACGTTTTCCCGCACCAGGGCCGAGCGTTCACAGACCTTCTGCAGGACCATCTTCAACTGGCTCGGTGAGAACGGCTTACTGACGTAGTCGGCGGCGCCCTCCTTCATGGCCTCGACCGCCGACTCGACGGTCGAATGACCAGTGATGATGACCACTTCGCTCACCACGCCAGCCGCCTTGAGCCGGCGCAGGATCTCCAGACCCGAAAGCCCGGGCATCATGAGGTCCACAAGAACGACATCGAACTCGTCGGTGAGGGCCCTCTCCAGGCCGGCCTTGGCGTCCTCAAACGCCTCAACCTCATAGCCCGCGGGTGTCAGGGAACGCCGGCAACTGAGCCCGATCACCGGTTCGTCATCGATCACCAGCACCCTCCGCGGCGGCGCTTTTTCCTGCTGCTCAGCTTGCTCGGACTCGGGATGGCTCATTGCTTACTCACTCCCGTCGCGCGGGCCGCTCCGCTCCTCCCCGGCCAGCGGCAGGACGATGGTCACAGCGGTCCCCTTGCCTTCCTCGCTCTCAACCTCCAGCGAACCGCCGTGTTGCCGAATGATACCGTAGCTCACGCTCAGCCCCAAACCCGTGCCCTTTCCGACGGGCTTGGTGCTGTAGAACGGCTCGAAAATATCCTCCAGGTGCTCGCGGGGGATCCCGCATCCGGTGTCGGCCACCGTCACACGCACTTTGCCGTCTTTGGCGCACGTCGTGAGCGTCAGCGTCCCGCCGTCGGCCATGGCCTCCGACGCGTTGAGCGTCAGATTGAGCATCACCTGCTGCAACTGGTTCTCATCGCCCATAATTCTCGGCAGGTTCTCGTCCAGTTTTTCCTGTACGACGATGTCCGCGAAGTGCTTTTGGCCACTGAGCAGTCGAAGGGTCTGGCGGATCACATGATTGATGTCCACGGACCTCTTCTCGGAAGGCCTTTCCCGAGCGAAGTCCAACAACCCGCGAACGATCTCCGCCACGCGGCTCGTTTCCTTGATGATCAGGTCCACGTCCTGCTGATCCTCCGCGCTTAGGTTTCCCTTTTGACGAAGAAGATGGGCGAAGGTCAGTACACCGGTCAACGGGTTATTGATCTCGTGTGCAATACCGGCGGCAAGCCGCCCGATGGAGGCAAGCTTCTCGCTTTGGCCGATCTGCTTTCGCGCGGTCAACTTGAGTTGTTCCTCTCGCTGATAGACCGCGTCCGCCATGGCGTCGACCGCCCGGCACAGCTCCCCCATCT
>CP070718.1:246744-249370 GCA_020350565.1 Phycisphaerales bacterium | reverse complement strand
GGGCCTGGGCATGCGATGGGCGCCTTGAATCACGAGGCGAAGGGAAGATGCCCTTCGTGGCGGCTCTTTTTCTCTTTGGCACGCTCATCAAGTGCCACCTTGTGTCACTAAGGTCCGGTCAAAGCATTCACAAACGCCGGCACATCGCTTAGATCGACCCACTCGTCGTGGTTGTGATCCAACCTGCCGCATGGATCCAGCGGTGGAGCGGGCTGGTCGAAACAGCGCTGCAGTCCGGCCGCATCGGCTAGGTCGTGATCCCCATCCATGTCGTAGTCGCCGGCGACGTCGGCCACCGCATCAATCTCCGTGCTGATCTCGCCCAAGGCACCGGCGACGTAATTCACAGCGGTGGTGATGCGAACGAAGTCGATGCCGTCCAGCTCCGCGAGCGCGCCGGTTTCGGCATCAACGGCCCAGGCGATGTCGAACGCATCACCGCCACCGGAACCAGGGGAGATGCCCACCGTGAACGGATCATCTGGCAGCACATAAAAGTGTTCCGGCGGCAAGCCGGGCTCTTCCACCTGACCATCCGCGTCGACGTCGCCCAGCTTCAAAACCGGCATGTAATCGGCATAGCCGTGGATACCCTCCTCCGTTGCGTCCTCGCCATTGGGATTCACGAGAATGGTCACGTTGAAGGGATCCTCGGGCAGCAGAAAACCTTCCGAAGTCCATTGGCCTTGCCGGCCGTAGGGAATCCACGTCTCATCGGCGATAGGCGGAAGCGGCGGGTACGTTGGATCAGCTAGATTGTCGTCCCAGGTCTGCAGCATGTATTGAGTCCCGGGGACGGCGATATGCGATCCGGGAATGATGTACCACGGATCATCAGGAAGGCCGTTGCCGTTGTCGTCCCGGCTCACTTCCACGTGCCCGCACTCGGCCCAATGCCTGTTGGGATTGCCGCTCGCATAAAACGCATTACCGAAGACGATGAAGTCCATACCGAAGGGATTCGTCGGTTCGTCCAGAACCGTGTGATCAAAGCCGAGCGTGATGGTTCCGCCGAATCCCCCGAGCGTCACCAGCGATGAGGTATCCGGCTCGACAAAGCCCCCGGCATACGGCCGCCCCAGCGCCGCGTCGGGAATGTTGAAGAAGGGGTCTTCCGGATCCTGAGGATCCTGAACGTACTGTCCCGGCGCTGGCAGATAATCGAAGTATGACGTGGCCCAGGGCGTGTAAGCGAATGTGGCCGATACGGCGATTGCGCTGACGCAGGTGGCAAAAAGTGTCTCTATGTATTGAGGCCTCATGATTCACTCCGCATGTCTGGAACGCACCAAACAAGATCTCTTAAACGTCGTGCGGGGCGAGCTACCGACCGCGAACCAATTGTCCGCATACACGACCGTTTCCGCCTCTTCAGCAAGACCAAACCGACGAGGAACAGGACAGCGGACGCCGGCTCCGGCGTGAAGACCAGGTTATCCATCGCGAAGTACGCCGGGGTGTTCAGCCCGTATGGGCCGACGTCCGAAGAGTTGAGGCCGAACGACAGCTTCCACGCCCCGGCCAGGCCAGCCAGGTCCACCGGCGTCCATTCGTTGATGACGTAGTCGTCTTCGTTGTCCTCGAATCGGTAGTCCGCCAGGTAAAAGTCGATCGACCCGATCGGATTCTCCTGCTCATCCAGGCCGGTAACGGTCAGCAAGAACCAGTCAGGGTCGTCGCCGTTCGGCCCGCCGAAGGGGTCGGTGAAGTCGTCACCGTAAAGCATCGAAAGCGTGGCGTAGGTTGTGTTGGTGACCATCAGGGACTCGGGCAGTTGTCCGGCGGGAAGCTCGACATAGGCTTCTCCGGGTTCGGAGGTGAAGGCCACCGCGTAGAATTCGGAGCCATCCGCGCCCTGACCGGTGTTGGCGCTGTACTGATTCTCATACCCAGGGGTCGTGGTATCGGTCATGTTCGACACCGACCAGCCGTACCACGCGTAGAATCCTCCGCCGTAATCGGTATAGGTGTTGTTGAAGAAGGCTCCTTCGCTGTTAAAGCCGCCTGAGCCGTCGGAGCCGTTCCAGTAGGACTCCGGGCCCAGGTCCCAGGGCGGCCCCCCGAACTCCTCGAAATCAACCGTCGCCGCGGACGCAATACCTGCAAGCAGCAATAACCAACATAGTGTTGCGAGCGCCATTGTTTTCTTCATCAACGCGCCTCCTCTTCCGTGGATCGATGCCGATTCGCGCAGCAACGATCCGGAACCTCGGGCGAACCAACGTCTCAGTGTTTGCGTCCGCCCAACAAAAAATCCCGGCACCCACCATGCATGGGCACCGGGATCTTGGTCATGACGCGTTTGCTGCAATAGCGGACGAGAACTGAGATTCACGCCGGCCCGCATCACGACGGATCGCGGTCCCCAACCATCGTGGGTACCACGACAACACACAACTGCCGGCAGGTCTTCTGGCTTACGGGTTCATCCTACTGGCCGCGCCTTCTCCGCGGTTGGGCCCTGCACCGCCGCATGACGGCGTGCAGCGCCATCCATCGCGAATGGCATGATGCGGCGTTCGTCCCCGATTACAGCGGCGGGTCCGCGGTGGATTTGCACCACCTTCCCTCTTCGTCCGCACAAACGCGGAAACCGGCAATCGAGCTCTATGCACTTGTCAAAGCC
>CP070718.1:243331-246644 GCA_020350565.1 Phycisphaerales bacterium | reverse complement strand
GGAACCGCGTAATCGATGGAAGCGCTTCGGGACTCTGGTGATGGAGCCACACGCATTCAACCACCGGCAAAGGCAGCCCCCAATGCGTCGCCAGCCGTTTGCCCGTCACCGTGTGGTCAAAACCCAGAAGCTCACGTTCGGCGTCCGAGAGATTCACCGCCTGCCGCTCCACTTGTTCGACGATACGCGCATAGCTCTTGGGCAGGCAGGTGTCCATGGCAATCTTGCCGATATCGTGGAGCAGGCCGCAAACGAACAGCTCTTCCGCCGCGATGTCCTTGACCTGTTTACCGATCAACTGAGCGGCGCACGCCACGGCAAGGCTGTGCTTCCAGAAGCCGCTGCGCAGCGCCCGACGTCGCTCGTCGCAATCTGCGGTTGCGAACAGGTCGTAGATCTGAAGCGATAAAACCGCGTTGCGGACGGCTCGAAAACCGAGGAGTACGACGGCGCGCTCGACGGACACCACCGACCTGCGCACACCGAGGTCCGCTCGACGCAGCATGCGCAAACAGGCCGCCGTTAAGGAGGGGTCGGACTCGATAACACGGACGACGTCCTTCGCGCTTGATTTGGGAGAAGTCGTTACTTCCATCAGGCGAAGGGCAATGGCTGGCAGTGTCGGAAGGGAGGTCAACTGGCTGAGGATGAGTTCGACGCGCTCAGCGTGTGCAAGCGGTGTGGCGACCCCCGTGGTACCGCGCCTGGTCATCGAAGATCCCTTCCGGCTTTCGCGAAGAGGCCCAATGCATCCTCTCAGGTCATATTGAGCATCTCAGCCATGCGATTAATGACGGCACGGATCTCGAAAGGCTTGCGGATAAACTCGTCGATGCCCGCTTGGTGAAGCTCCTGGATTTCCTCGGGATCGGCCACGCCGCTGATGCAGATAATCCGCATGTGCTCGAAAGCCGGATTGGATCGGATCGCGCGGCAGACCTCCGTTCCGTTAATGTCCGGTAACTTGAAGTCCAGTAGAATGACGTCGGGCTTGTGTTCACTCGTCTTGATGCCCGCCTCATAACCGGTGCTGGCACTATAAACGTCAAACCGGCCGTCGCGTCCGAGAAGCTCCTCGAACATCTCAACGATGTTGTTGTCATCATCGACAACCAGCACCCTCTTCTTGCCGTCGCCAATGACATCCAGCGGAATGCCGTTGCTCTTCATGAACTCGATGAGGGAATCGCGCGGGATTCTCCGGAACCTCGAACCCGGCACACGGAATCCCTTCAACCGACCGTTATCGAAGCACCGGATTACGGTCTGCTGACTGACGTTACAGATCTTCGCGACTTCACCCGTGGTGAAGACGGTTTTCTGGGGGTCGATCATCATCCTGACTCCTTTGCACTAAACTCCGCTCAGCGCCCAACTGCCTCACATTGTCCATTCTCCCCATATTCGCTATACGATACAAACTATATATTTCAAGATCAAGGATTAAAACTTTGCTTGATTTAGGACGTTCCGGCAGTATTACCGGACGCTGGTCTATGGTGTGGCGAGCGGCAGAAAACGGCTTGTTTAGGAGGCTGAGCGAAGCCTTCCACGGCCCGTAATGTGAACCCAAAGAACGGTGATGTCCGCAGGATTGATTCCGCTGATTCGCGACGCCTGTCCCAGCGTCCTTGGCGCCAGGCGCGCCAATCGCTCCTGCGCCTCGAGGCGCAATTCGGGGATGCGTGCATAATCCAGGCGGTCGGGAATCTCGAGCGATTCCAGGCGGCGAAGCCGTTGGATCTGAAGGCTCTGGCGCGTCAGGTAACCGCTGTATTTTGCGTCAACCAGGACTTGCCAGAGATCGTCAGCCCCGAAAGGCCCAGCGTCCTGAACGCCCGGCCCTTCGGCGAAGCGCGCGACTGTTGCTTCCGGGCGGCGCATCCACGTGCTGAGGGGTACGCCGTCAATGGCGCCTCGATCGCAGACCCCGCGAATGACTTCCAGGGCGGCCATCTTTCGCTCAAAGCGCTGCCAACGTTGATCATCGACGAGGCCGAGTTCGCGGCCGATCGCCGTCAGGCGCTGGTCGGCGTTGTCGCTGCGCAGTTGAAGCCGGTACTCGGCCCGCGAGGTAAACATCCGATAAGGTTCGACGGGCGGCTTGGTGATCAGGTCATCGATCAACACGCCGATATAGGCTACCTCGCGTCCTAGAATCAGTGGCTCTTTTCCGTTCATTGAGTGAACCGCGTTCACTGCGGCAACCAGACCCTGCGCGCCTGCCTCTTCGTAGCCGCTCGTGCCGTTGATCTGACCGGCGAAGAAGAGCCCGCGGACGAGCTTTGATTCGAGGGTGCACTGCGTCTGATGCGTGGGCACCCAGTCATACTCGATGGCATACCCATACTGGAGGATCTCGGCTCGCTCCAGGGCCGGGATTGAGTGCACCATGGCTTGCTGGACGTCGACGGGCAGCGAGGTGCTGATTCCGTTGCAGTAGACGCGCTCGTTATCGTAGCCCTCGGGTTCCAGGAAGACCTGGTGGCGCGGCTTGTCCGAAAAGCGGACGACTTTATCCTCAATGCTGGGGCAGTAGCGGGGTCCCGTGGAACTGATCTGCCCCGAATACAGCGGCGCGCGATCGAGGTTTGCCAGGATGTGCTTGTGGGCCTGCTCGTTCGTGTAGGTGATCCAGCAGTCGACCTGCGGTCGGTGGATCGCATCATTCATAAAGGAAAACGGTGTCGGGATTTCGTCGCCGGGCTGAGCCTGGCAGGCGTCGTAATCGATGCTGTCGCGGTGCACGCGCGGCGGCGTGCCGGTCTTGAGGCGACCAACCTCGAATCCCAACGCCGACAGTGACGCGCTCAGGCCGACGGCCGCTCGCTCGCCCAGCCGCCCGCCTTCCGTCTTCTTCGGCCCGCAATGCATCAAGCCCCGAAGGAATGTGCCCGTGGTCAGAATGACCGCGGCTGCATGAAGCACGCGCCCGTCGCCCAGGCGAACGCCCCGCACGCACTGCCCTCGTGAGCGGCCTCCGTGCAGGTTCTCTTCAGAGTAGGACCGGCGTCTCTCCCGGTCCGCCTCCGAGTAGGAGCACTCTCCCTGCCGGTCGCCGTTCATCTGGGACCGGCCTTCGGACCGGCTTTCCAGCCGGTCTGTGTCGCGTGGCGTGTCTTCGCCACGCCCTTCGTCGACCAGGACCTCCTCGGCCGACCCTTCGATGATGTCGATGGACCTCGCCCGCTCCAGCAGCCCCAGCAGGGCCCTCGAATAGGCCGCCCGGTCCGCCTGTGCCCGCGGTGCCCAGACCGCGGGGCCCTTGCTACGATTGAGCATCCGGAACTGAATCGCCGCCTCATCGATCGCG
>CP070718.1:241401-243231 GCA_020350565.1 Phycisphaerales bacterium | reverse complement strand
CTGCTCCGGCACCGTTTCCGGGGCCTGGCCTTTGGGCGCTTTCGCCAATCGCACCGGTTCCATCATCATCAACCCTGCAATGGTTGAACGCCGTTGCGTGCAGACAACAGCCGATCGCTGTCTTCCAGTCCATGTATCGGCAAGCCGCCCCATCCCTTCGAGCGGATGTTGTCACAACGAAACGTCCGGTTTCCCCCAGCATCTGATCCGTCCGATAAGGCGGTTTGCGATGCTGTGTGAGGCGACCCTTCTTTCGGAACACTTGGCAAGCGGCCGCTGCACAGCGGTCGTTGTTTCCTGCCGACATAGACATTGGCCCTGGCGATTGCCCGGCAAGCACCGGAGACCCAAGCATGACCACGGTCGCAGATGCGCCCCCTATTGGCCTCGACGCGGATCAACTCCTTGCGGAAGCCATCGCACGCGACGCTTCAGACCTGCACATCCTGGCCGGCAATCCGGCCACCTGCAGAATACACGGCCGTCTTCACACGATCGGTGCGGACCCGCTGTCCCCATCGGAGGCGGAGGATTTCATTCGCGGCATCTGCCCTGCGGAATTGCTCCCCAACGTTCACGAGATCAGGGACGCCGACTTCTCGCTCCAGCGAGACATCCGGGGCATGCGGCGCCGATTCCGTGTCAACGTGTTCAGGAGTCGGCGGACGTTCGGCTGCTCCATTCGCATCATCCCGGAGCAGATCCCCACCTTTGAATGGGCCGGATTTCCTCGCGGGCTCGGCGTCCGTCTGGCCGAGTTTCGCAACGGTCTCGTTCTGTTCACCGGGGTGACCGGTTCAGGGAAGTCCACGTCGATGGCCCTGCTGATCAATCTGATCAACGAGGCCGGCGGCTCCCGCATCATTACGATCGAGGAGCCGATCGAGTACGTCTTCGAGCCTTGCACGGACACGATTATCAGCCAGCGTGAAGTTGGCATCGACGTCGCCAGCTTTGCGAACGGCTTGAAATATGGCTTGCGTCAGGATCCGGACGTGATCCTCGTCGGCGAGATCCGTGACCGTGAAACGGCCCAGCTCGCTTTGAGTGCTGCCGAGACGGGCCACCTCGTCTTCTCAACCATGCATACGCGCGACGCCAAGGGCGCGATCACCCGTCTGACCGACATGTTCCCGCAGGACGCGCAGCCCACGATCCGCACTCAGTTGGCCATGAGCCTGCGAGCCGTTCTCTCCCAGCATCTCCTCTCGGCCGCCCGGCAGGGTGAGCGTCGCGCGTTGGCGCTCGAGGTCATGTTCAACAATCTGCCCGTTGCGAGCGCCATGCGCTCAGGACGCATTGAGTCGATCGACGACGCCATCCTCGGCGGCAAGACCGACGGCATGATGAGCTTGGACGAGTCACTCCGACAGCTCGTCCAAATCGGCAGAATCACACAAGAGACCGGCCGGCGCTACGCAAACGATCCCAAAAGATTCGGCTAAAAAGCCCTTCCCGCCCGAGCACGGACCAGACCTGGAAAATGTCCCCTCCATTCCGAGACGCGACCACAAGCGATCACTCTATTCCGAGACGCGACGGTCAGGGAGCGTCATCAGAATGCGGAATGCAGAATAGCGAATTCAGAATGAGCTGTTAGCTACCGGCTTTCAAGCGGCAGCGAGTGGACGGCAAGGGGCGGGATCCGCGACGAGCGAGTGCACTTACGCAGCGTGCCCCATTCCCGTTTCATCGGAGGTGAGGGAAAAACGGCTGCGGCGGCAGACCGATGACCAGAGATGGAGCGGCGCGCCGGGAGAAGGGAACGAGAACGAATCTGCCGCGGCCCCCACTCCAACCATTCCCACGTTCTCACGTTGGTGTCTTCTT
>CP070718.1:238840-241301 GCA_020350565.1 Phycisphaerales bacterium | reverse complement strand
TTTTGGCTCCTCCCGACGCGATGCCGGTCGCCAGAATACCAACCTTCGCCGGGCCCTAGTGGCGCGTGCCCTTAATGGGACCTTCGTCACCAAGGAAGCCCTTGTAATTACGCATAATCAGGTTCGCCTCGATCCGCTGTACAAGATCGAGCGTTACACTCACCACGATCAGCAGTCCCGTTCCACCCAGGAACGCGGAAACCACAAATGGGATTTTCAATGACGAAGCCACGATCGAGGGGATCACGGCGATCAATGCCAAGAAGCCCGCACCCACGTAAGTGATCCTGGTCATCACTCTCTCGAGGTAATCTGCGGTGCGTTTCCCCGGGCTGAGGCCCGGGATGAAGCTACCGTAATCTCTCAGGTTGTTGGCCATCTCCTTTGGCTGAAACTGCACCGTCGTCCAGAAGTAGGCAAAGAAGTAAACTGCCAGGATGTAGACCACCGTGTACAGATAACCGACACCAGACTGGAAAGCGTTCCGCATGAAACCCCAAAAGGCGTTGGGCCACACGTTGAAGGCGGCGCTGAAAATGATGCCCGGAAAAACAAGCATGGTGCTCGCGAAGATGATCGGCATCACGCCGCCGTGGTTGACACGCAACGGCAGATACTGCCGCTGCCCGCCGTACACACGACGCCCCCGTGTCTGCTTCGCCTGCTGAATGGGAATTCGACGCTGCGCCTGCGTAATGAGAATCGCCCCCGCCACGACCGCGACGAACATCACCAGAAGGAATACGACCTTTTTAAGGTCGAAACTGGTGGCCCCACCTGAGGCGCCCGCCAGGCTGAACCCGTTCCATACCGTAATCACCGCATTGGGAATCCGGGCCACGATGCCCGCGGTAATGATCAGCGAGATGCCATTGCCGATACCGTACTCGTCGATCTGCTCGCCGATCCACATCAGGAAAATCGTCCCGGTGGTCAGCATCAGGACCGACATGAGCAGGTAAGTGAACGACAGGCCGGTCCACATGAAATTGCCGGCGTACTCGGCGAACACCCAGTTCTGCCCACCGATATACTTCATCCAGATAAACGCCTGGATCAAGCACAGTCCGACGGTGGCGTAGCGGGTGTATTCGCTAATCTTTTTCCGTCCGGTCTCACCTTCCTTGGAGAGCTTTTCCAAGGCCGGCACGACCGTGATCAAAAGCTGAAAGATAATCGAGGCCGAAATGTATGGCATGATCCCCAGCCCGAAGATCGTGCTTTGCTTGAGATTCCCACCCGTAAAAAGCTGGAAGTAATCCGCCAGATCGCCGAGGCCTCCGCCACCACGCGCGCGCATGGACATGGTGAGCTGGTCTACACCGGGGACGGGAACATAAAAACCGAGCCGGTAAATCACCAGCATGCCCACCGTAAAGAGCAGCTTCTTGGTGAGCTCGGGAATCTTGAAGATATTCAAAAAGGTGCTAAACATGCTTCCTATTCAGCCTTCTGGGCCACGTTCAACCGGTGTTTAGATGACCCGCGCCTCACCTCCGACGGCCTTGATCTTCTCCTCCGCCTGCTTGCTGTACTTGGCGGCGTCGACCGTCAGCTTCTTCTTCAACTCACCCTGCCCCAGGACCTTGACCGGATGCCTGACATCGCGAATCAAGCCGGCCTGGACAAGCGCCGTCGGAGTGACGTGGTCGCCGGTCTCGAACCGTGCCTCCAGGTCCTCGACATTGACAACGCTGTAAACCGTGCGAAAGCGAGCATTACTGAAGCCCCGCTTGGGCATGCGGCGGAAAGCCGGCATCTGCCCGCCCTCTTTCATCGCCTGCCGCCTGCTGCCGCTTCGAGAACCGGCGCCTTTGTGGCCCCTGCCGGCAGTGCCACCTTGGCCCGACGCATTGCCACGTCCGATCCGCTTTCGCCGCCGATCCCGACCAGCCTCTTTGGTGATTTCTGCGATATCCATGGCGACCTTATCCCGCAAGCTGCACGCCGCGAAGCTCCTCAACCTGCTCGCGACTGAGCAGCTGTCGCAATCCCTCAAAAGTCGCACGAACCAGGTTCTTCGGGCTGTTTGAACCGTAACTCTTGGTTAACACGTCCTTGACCCCGGCCAGTTCCAGCACCGCACGAACGCTGGCGCCGGCAATCACGCCCGTCCCCGAGCTGGCAGGAAGCATCAGTACTCTGCTGGCTCCGAAGACGCCCCAGATGCGGTGCGGCAAGGTCCCATTGATCAGCTTGATCGGGATCATATTCCGCTGAGCGATCTTTTTTCCTTTCTCCACCGCCGAGGGGACCTCTTTGGCTTTCCCGTAACCAACGCCGACATTGCCGTTGCGGTCGCCCATGACCACAAGGGCCGAAAAGCTGAACCGCCGCCCGCCTTTGACCACGGCCGCGCAGCGGTAGATCTTCACCACTTCCTCGTCGAAGGGCTTCTCTTCCTCGACGACGGGCTCAACTCCCGGGATGATCGGTGCTTCGCTCATTGCCCATAGCCTGC
>CP070718.1:236232-238740 GCA_020350565.1 Phycisphaerales bacterium | reverse complement strand
CTTCACTCGATGCGGTTTGTCCCCTGACGCCGTAGCCCGCGCCGGTAGTGTGTTCATGGACCCCGATCACCCCGATGCCGCCCGGCTCTGTGGCCTCATTCTGCCCGAGGACGCCGGCGGCCAGGTGGGACGTGGTTGTGAACGCGCCGCCGTAACCGTATCCGGGATACGCGCCGGTCCATTTGCCGTGCACGCCGATTCCGGACACCCCGTAATCTGATTGGCCGTACACACCTTCGAAGTGACGGCCGAGAGCACCGTAGTTGCCGGTGTCGGTGTTCTCACCGCGCACGCCTGTTCCATGGGCGGATACGCCACGGACACCATAGGTGGTTCCGGTATTCGTGGTCTCACCGTAGACGCCGATGCCGGGATGGTCGCTGTCGGAACGGCCATAGACGCCGATGCCCATGCTGTACTGGTCGCCGTTGTCAGCAAGTCCGTAAATGGCGATGCCGTCGGGGCTGATGTTCTCGCCGTAGACAGCGTACGCATCGCCGGATTCGGCTTCATTAAACGCGTAGACCGCGCGCGCGCTAGGCGCCGCCGCGTAGGCATTCAGACCGTAGCCTCCCGATGCGGTTGATGTCGAATAAGCACGGACCGCAGTGCCGCCGCTGGTGGCACGCGCTTCCAGAGCAGCGCCACTCGCAGAGTCGTTCTCGGCGTAGACAGTACGCGCGCCGCTGCCCTCGACATGCAAGGGGTAGCTCGGACTGGGCGTGCCGATGCCGATGCTGCCATCTGACGCAATGGTCAGCCGGAGAGTCGCGTCGCCGGTGTAGAAGCGGTGGGTGTCGGTGGCTTGGTAGTAATCCCAGATGGGCGTCTCGCCGACTAGCTCGGCAAACTCGTAGCTGTTGCTCGTGAAGCGAATTCCCTCGCTGGTGCCCGTGCCATCGTCGTCGAAAACATCCATCCCACCGCGGATGTTGACCATTCTGGACAGACTTCCCCCTGGATATCCCAGCCGGATCCTGCCGTCGTTGTCCACGTAAACCCTGTTGGTTGGGCTGCCGTCGGCAGCGTCGAGCGAGTGTCCGTCCACGCCGATCGTCTGCATGGCGGTCACGGCGTAGGGGGTCGGCGTCATCGGTTGGCGCGGGCTGAGCGTGGTCCAGTTCCCCGCGCCGGAGGGGAATTCAACTTCGATCTCGAGCCAGCGTGCCTCGCCTTCAAACGGGGCGGAGCCGAAGTCCAACTCCACCGTGAACAAGCCGTCGTCCACCGGAATGAAGGAGATGCCGTAGCTGTCGTACAAACTGCCGCCGGTTTCTGCGTCCCATAGATGGAAGATCATGTCGGCCTGGCCGGTGACGGGCACACCGCTTTCCTTGAGCTGGCCTTGATACGTAAAGGCTGTACTCACCGGTGCCTGCCCCCTCGCGGCGACGGAAACCGCGGCAAGCGCGGCCATGATAGTCAGAACTGATACGAGTCTCGTGTTCATTGTTTCTCTCCTTAATACGTAGCCCCGTTCGTGGCACGGCCAACCATGTCGATTCATCGTCCGCTTCTCCTTCGGCGGGTTCATCCCCGCCCCGCCCGCCTTCGCAGGTGATTTCGATCTCCGCGACGATGGGCTTCTCCACATCGGCAAAGCCAACCGCCAGGGGCACATTTCTGATGCAGCTCTGCGTCCGATCCAGAGGATTCGAAGCAGTTGCCCGCCGTGATCGTGAAGCCATCGAGAACCGCAGTGCCGTCCGTACCATCTGCTGTCACCACGTGGTAGCTGTTCTCAAAGATGCCTTGATAACCAGGCCCGTCATCACCAGCAAGGTCGCCGGTAAGCAGGGTCTCGTGCAGGATGAGATCACGGGAATCCGGATCAGGTGCGCCGAAACCTGCGTATCCCCCCAGGAGCGCGACCGCATCAAGAAGTTGGAATGTAGCGGCGCGATCGCCCGTTCCATTAGGGTTGTCCTTGTCTTCGTCTGGTTTGTATATGCCACCGGCGATGCGAATCTCGCCATTCGAGGCAACGGCAAGGGCGTCTTGGGGGAAGCGAAACGCAGTACCCCAAGATGTGCCGTCTCCGCCTGGGGGGGCATCATCGTCCACGTAAAAGACCGCCTGCGGGAACGCAGGGACCGCCCATAACGCCAAGACGAAAGCTGCTGTCAGCGGGATCGTTCTGATAAGGCGTCTGCGCATCGGCGAGGCCTCCTTCCCTGAAATGTGCGATTGAACGAGGAAATGCTTGTGTGAACAGCTTAGCAAAGCGTTCGGCCTGATGCAATGCTTTGGGGATCGGTTCCGGCGAATTGCCGCCGGGGGAGAGGAACAGGGATAACTCGATGGAACTTGAGCAGAATGAGATGGAAGCGGAGGTCACATCAGGATCATCTGCGTCAAGCCGCCTTGAATGTGTCGAGGAGTATTTGACGTAAGTGGTTCACACTTTCGCACCACGATCAGTAAACGTCAGCATCGCTTCACGGAAATGTGTGTCTCGGAAGAAGGGGTTATATCTAAGGGGTTCGCTCGCGAAGGGGTGGGGGGAGG
>CP070718.1:234346-236132 GCA_020350565.1 Phycisphaerales bacterium | reverse complement strand
GTGCCGACCAGGTCGTAGGTTCCTGGAATCACGTGGTCCAAGGGCCAGTAGGCAACGTCAGCGCTGCCGTCCGGGTCCTCGGAGAACATCGAGTCCATGGCGTACTCAGCGAGTACCGTGCCGTCCTGAGCGGAGGCCACGAGACCGAACGTCACGGTCGCATTGTCGTCGGCGTCCTCATCCTCCCAGGAAAGGAACAGTGCCGAGCCCGCCTGCAACTCCACGACCTCAAGCGGGGCGGTGATCGCAAGGACGGGGGCCTCGTTACCCTCATCCAGCCGTACGGTGACTCTGCCGGGCGCAACCGCCATCATCTGACTGACACCGTCATCGATACGGCCGACGACCTCGTAGACGCCCTCTTCAATATCTTCAAGCACCATAACGAGTTCGTCATTGATGCCGTCCAGCGCGGCGCCCATCGCGGGCGTAAGCTGGATGTGCTGATCGTGTTCTCTCGCACCAACCGGATGCAGGCTGATGGTAACGGTGGTTCCCGGCCGTACGGCGTAATCCTCCCACTGGACGAAGAGCGCCGAACCAAGTGCCAAGTCCACGTCGCTCGCAGGTTCCAGCATGGACAAAAGGGGCGGGAAATACGGCTCAGGCTTCACTTCGACTGCCACCCGGTCATTAGCGGGGGGCTGTTCGGGCTCCGGCTGCTCAGACGTCGCCTCCTCCTCGTCAACAACGGAGAATCGGTAGACGGCCGGCGTGGTCTCGTCGAAGTCTTTTCCACTGACGAACCGTGCTGCCGGCACCGCTCGTCCGCGCTCATCCACGCCGGAGAGCAACACTTCGCTCGCAGGCTTCGGGCTCGTAACCGTGGTCACCGTTTCCGGCATGACGCGCAAATAGGCCAGGTGAACCGTCGTTTCCTGACTGATGAAGCGCAGCGTGACGTCGATCGTATATTCGCTTTCGTTCAAAACGCGTGCGCTAATCGAGCCGTCGGCGCTTTCGGATTCCCCAGGCTCAAACGCCCGGCCCGCGATTTCCACGGTCACATCGCCGACCGATTGCGCCTGCGGCTGTTCAGGAGGTGTTTCCTGGTTGACATCCTCTGCGGGGGTGGGTGAGGGATCGGAGGTGGCAAGGTCTTCGTTCGGCGACCCACTAGGAGTCTGGATTCCGGCATCCCCATCGGGGGGGCCTGGGATCGTGCTGACGTCGCCGCAGCCGAACAGCGCGGAGCCGACGAGCAAGCCGGCGGCCCAAAGCAATCCCATCCTAGGATTCATACGTCACCCTCCCTCCCGCGTCTTGAGGAAAGTCGGAGGCAACGTCCCGCGCTTTCAAGTTTCTGCGGCTGCAAGTGTCCGGGCCGACGATACACGCACATTCTCAGCATCATCCGCAAAGATGTGCCCAGACCATCTCCCTACGCGCAGCCCGCACTTCCCTCGCCCCGGGCGAGGCCGGCAGCCACCTGTTTGGGGTATGCCCGTAAAGGTTTGTACGAACATGTCACGCCCACCTACGGCATACCCTATCTTTAAGGTATCAGGACCGCTTCAAAATAGCAAATTTTCTGTCTTTTCTTTTGTGCGCCAGACGCGAAGCAAGCAGGGATGGACCTCAGATCACGCCCCCTGTTTTGCATAAATTACGCATCTTGCCATGCCTGGAAGAGATTCCAGTTGCCAGGATCAGAGGCTTGCAGCAAGCCCGCCGGTAGGCAACCCTTATGGTGCACCGACAGTCGTTAGGCCTCTTGTGCAGCGAGACTTCCAAGGAGAAGTTGCAGGCCAACGGTAGGAGTGAAGGATGGACGGCTACATGTACT
>CP070718.1:233009-234246 GCA_020350565.1 Phycisphaerales bacterium | reverse complement strand
CCAAGCAGCAGAGTCTGGCAACGTACTTGTACGCAAGTGATCCAGGACCGATCAAGAATCTCAAAGGACGAGCCCGCGTGTCGTTTCTCTGCCGTATCACGAGCATCGATACGGCGAAACGGCGTATCGAATTCGATCGTCCCCTGCGAACCGACGTCCGCCTTGAATGGAAGCCCCGCCTGTACAGCGCATCCTCCAGCGTGGAGGAGGTCGGCATCCAGGACCTTACCTTCGAGTTCCCCGTCACACCCTACAAGGGGCACTTCACCGAAGTCGGGTACAACGCTGTGGCAATGCGCGGTGTTCGCAACTGCTGGATATCCACTGTCGAGATTCGCAATGCCGACAGCGGCATGTTCATCTCGGGAACGAACACTACCCTGCGCTCGATCACGATAACGTCTAACCGCCCCCACGAACGTTCCCGTCTGGCCACGGGGCACCATGGCATAACGCTGGGCGGCCAGGACAACGTGCTCGACCAGTTTCACTTCCAGACGAGATTCATGCACGACATCACGGTAACCGGCGGATCGTCCGGCAATGTGGCCATGAACGGTCGGGGCGTGGACATCTGCTTCGACCACCACCGATACGCACCCCACGCCAACCTGTTCACGGACATTGATCTGGGCCGGGGCACCCGCATGTTCCAGTCGGGAGGCGGCGCCGCCCTGGGCCGCCACTGCGCAGCCTGGGAGACCTTCTGGTGTATACGCGCCGAACGCGGCCAGACCTGGCCCACCGGGTGGGGACCGAACCTGATGAACTTCATTGCCGTCCAGCCGGGACAGGCGTCCGTCACCGATGCCGACGGCCGGTGGTTCGAAGCCATCGATCCCGGCCGCGTGAGTCCTAGAAATCTCTACAAGGCTCAGCTTCAGCGTCGCTTGAAAGGAAAACCATGAGAACGATTTTCCACAGTAGTGCCGCGCGTCTTGCTCTCTTTGTCATGCTCTGGCCGGAGGCGGCCATGGCGCAGAAGCACAAGCTGGTATATGCCAAGGACGGTTCGGGCGTGTTCGGCTACAAGGATACGCTGCCTTGGTGCACAAATCAGTTTTTCTCTTGTACGGCCCGTTTACACTGACCTCCGATTGGCTTCTTGGGCCATATATGCTAATAATCCTATGGATAATGGAGCGCCGTCAGGCCCGAAAGCTATTCATGCACCAACGCAGAAATGAGACGCCTACAGCGTTATGAAGACTACTCTCGCAAGGAGATTCACGATATT
>CP070718.1:229989-232909 GCA_020350565.1 Phycisphaerales bacterium | reverse complement strand
TTTCTTTCTGTAAAAAGGCGCGCAGCCGAAAGCACCGGGAGGGTATGCGTGTTATCATCCGTATTCACTTGGTGCGGGCTTCGTCGATTCCAGGAGGGTGGTCGGGTGGGCTCACCAGACTGTCGGAGACCAGGTCCGATGAGCATGTACAAGATCGACTTCGAGGAGGTGTCGTGGGAGACACCCATGAGCGGGCTTCGCTTCAAGGCGTTCCAACATGGGGGACGGCAGCTACGCCTCGTGGAATACACGCCGGAGATGGAGCCGCATTGGTGCGAGAAGGGGCACGTCGGCTACTTTCTGGAAGGGCGGTTTGAGATCGCCTTCGACGAGGAGACCGCCGTCTACGAAGCCGGCGACGGCGTCTTTATCCCGCCGGGCCGAAAACATCGACACATGGGAAAAGCCCTCACCGAAGTGGTGCGCGCGGTGTTTGTGGAGGATGTGTGAGTTCAATCGCCCGGCGCTTCGTTCGGTGCTGAATCGGTTTTCAAGAAAACGGGGGGGGTGATTCGATGCGCCGAACCGGGGGTATCGGAGGGACCATGGGAAACGCGAATGCGAATTGGCTTGCGCTCGCCGTTTCTCTGGCGAGCATCGCTGCCTCTGCGGGCTGTGCGGCACATGGCTGCGCGGAGCAAGCTGTGGCGAAGTGCCGGCAGGCCGCGGCTCGATCCGCTCGACCTTCGGAAGAGCGAATAGGCGATCCCCGGCCTGTGCCACGAAAGCTCTTGAGCGACGCGCGGAGCCGATTGCTGGCGTTTTGTCAGGAAAATGACTCTCCAGGCGCGACGTTGGGCTTCGTGCTGGCGGACGGGCGTACGGGCGCGGTGGCTGCGGGCAAGACGCGGAAGACGGGTGGGCGGGCCATGGAGCCCACCGATCGCATGTTCTCCGGCAGCATTGGCAAGACGTACGTGTCGGCCGTCTTGCTGCAACTAGCCGAGGAGGGCCGCGTCGAGCTGGACGAGAAGATCGCGCACTGGTTTGGCGAAAAGGAATGGTTCGCTCGATTGCCGAACGCATCCGACATCACGCTACGCATGCTGTTGAATCACACGACTGGGATTCCGCGTCACATCATGACACCGGAAATGCAAGCGCGGGTCAGGCAGGAGCCGCAAAAAGTCTGGCGTCCGGAAGAGCTGATTGCCTTTGTGCTGGATAAAGAGCCGCTTTTTCCCGTGGGGAAGGGGTGGGCTTATGCCGATACGAATTACATCCTCGTCGGCATGATCATCGAGCAGGTCACGGGCCGGACGTACTACGATGAGCTCACCGATCGCATCCTCAGGCCACTGACGCTCGACGAAACCTCGCCGGCCGACCGCCCCGATCTGCCTGGGCTGGTCAGCGGCTACACGTCTCCGGACAACATCTTCTCCATGCCGGAGGAAGTCGCTGTTAACGGCCGCTACGCGGTGAATCCGCAGCTCGAATGGACCGGTGGCGGGCTGATTGGCACGGCCCGCGACCTCGCGCGGTGGGCGTGGCTCCTGTATGGCCGCCATGTGCTCGCGGATACGTCGATTGTTCAATTGTTGGAAGGGGTGCCGACGGATGAGACGAGTGGGACGTCATACGGGCTGGGCGTATTCATCCGAAACGGGGACCTGGGTCTGACGCTGGGGCACGCCGGTTGGGTACCGGGTTACGTTTCCCAGATGACATACTACGCGGATCACGGCGTGGCCGTCGCGGTTCAGGTCAACAACGATGTGGGCATGAGTCGTGGGGCACTTCGCGGATTGCTGGACTCTGTGGCAGGCGATCTGATCCGACAGCACACCGCGCCCTGACCTCCTTCCGTTCTGGCAATCCACGGCGCCAGCGCGTTCGATCCGGGCGCTGCCGCGCTCGTTTCGCAAATCGTCCCTATTGCTGCTCCCTGGAATTGTCGCCTCTATCGGGATGCACCCCTGGCGCATCTACCGGGGGCTCGGTAAGGGCTTGCCGTCGGTGAGCCAAAGGTAGGCGAGCCGCGGGCGGATACCGGGCGGCAGCAAAATTCGCACCAGCAGACGTGCGAGGGGGCGCCCGATAGTGATGCCGCCCACGCCGCCGATGATTTGTGCGGCGGTATGGGCGGCGATGTACACCAGCCCCCATGTGAAGAGGTGCGGGGCCTCCTTCCACCAGGTCAAAGCGATGATTCCGCCCACCAAGGCGGGTGTAATGATCACGATGGCGGCGCACGCCATGCGGCGCCAGTGCGGGAAGGCCACGACGACAAACATGCCGAATGCGAATGCGATAGCAAATGAGCACAAGATGATGGTGATGAGGAACAGCTTGTAATCGGGGACATCGGTTTTCACCTCGAGCGGGCCCCAACCGCTGCTCCAGGTCCTCGTGATCGTGTTGCCAATTCTCTGCGTGGTAGAGCCCCCGTGAATGGTCAACTCGTCCAGCGTCCCGTAGCTGAGGGCTCCTTCGGCTATGGCTAGGTTCATCAGGATCAGTACCAGGATGATGATCCAGGCGACGATCATCACGGATGTCGCCTTATCCAACCATGGCCGCAAGGTCGTGGAAGCGTCATTGGCCGATTGGAACCGCCCGCATTCCGGGCAGAGGACGATCGGGATTCCAGTTCGGTCGTCGAGGTGTACGGGCCGGGTGCGAAGGTTATAGCCGCAGTCGGTGCAGAAACGGTCCAGCTCGATGCAGGCGGTTTGCGCGCGGGGCCGTCGCGGCGGTGAGATGTGTGGTTCGATCCTGGCTTGCTGTACGTCGGCCATACCGGGTGTTATGGGTCGGACGCGCCCATCCCTGCGCGCCGTACACGGAAGTCGGCGCACACAGCGGCGCCGTCAACTCCTTGCCTATTCGTTTTCCGCGCCTGGATATTCCTCGGACAGATGGCCCAAAAAGCGAAAGTGAGCAGGGTCCATTCCGCTTCTGAGAAGACTGCCATGAC
>CP070718.1:226185-229889 GCA_020350565.1 Phycisphaerales bacterium | reverse complement strand
TCGTTCTGGGGCAGCTCACGTCCGGGGCCGTCGTGAAACGCACGGAGAACCCCATCAATCTGCCCGCGGACATGCTCGGCGATGAGGATTCCAAGTTCCTCGTACGCTGGGCGACGCCGCTGTACACGTTTACCAAGGCCTCGTGGATGATGGCTTGGCCCTGGCCTTTGATCCACGACTATTCGATCCCCGCTCTACCGGAGATTCGGCGCTTCGGCGACCCCAGGCTGTGGGCAGGCGTTGGCTGGCTGGCGGTCTTCCTGATTGTTCTGGGCTGGTCGTATGTCCGTAATCGGAAACTTCTCGTCGCCATTGGCCTGGCACTCGTTCCATATTCCATTGTCTCTAATCTCGTCATCATCATTGGAACAGTCTTTGGCGAGCGGTTGCTGTATGCGCCCAGCGCTGGGGCTTGCATGGCCTTGGGACTGGTTCTTTCGCCCCCATTTTCACGCCCAAAGGCCATCACAGCCCACGGAAAAGCTACGGACAGTGCCAGACCATCGCGATCGCGTGCGGCTCTTGTCGTTGCCATGATTCTCTCGTTGGCGGCCATCGCCTATGGGTACTCAGTAGTACAACGGAATCGTGACTGGCGCTCGCCGGAAGCGCTGGTCCTTTCGGTGGGTGACCATGAGCGGACCAGCTTCAAGGTACTGGGCTCCTTTGCGGAAATGGCACTGAGGGAGGGAAGCCGACACCTCGCCGAAGGGGATGAGCAAGCCGCTCAGGCCGCCTTTCAGCGATCGCTCGATTACGCCCAGCGTGGGCTGCAGATCGCACCGGAGACGTGGGGGCCGCACTCGGCCCGCGGGCTGGCTCTGTGGCATCTCGGCCAAAACGAGGAAGCCTTGAAGGTCTTGGCCCACGCCCTCCAGCTAGGAGCGGCGTACGATCCGCGGACGCTGTTTGCCGCCGGGCATCTGATGGTGGAGGTGGAGGGAGACTATGCCACAGGCGTTGAACTCCTCGAGATGGTCCTTCAGCGCCATCCCACACCACTGGTTCGCGTGAAAACCCATAACGACTTGGCCATGTTTCTCATCACCGCCCCCGAGGGCATGCGCCACCAGACCACCGGTCTTCCGGTTCGTGATCTCGCAAAAGCGCTCAAGCATGCGCAAGAGGCCGTCCGACTCTCACCCACGGACGGAGCCATTCGCGACACGCTTGTGCGAGTGCTCTTGGCCTTGGGCCGCAGAGATGACGCCATCGCGGCGCTGAAGGAAGCCCTCATTCGCATTCCCACGGATGATTCCTATCGCTCGCAGCTTCAGGACCTGCTTGATCAACTCACCGCCTCTTGAGCCGGCCTGGATCTGATCCACCCGCCTTTTCGTTCTCACTTTACAGATGCATCTTGTGCCGATCGACTCCCCGTTTATGGCTTTCCGTGAGACTTGGCACGCTTTCTGCATGCGAACTCCCAAGCTGGAGCGATATGGTGGATCGGTGTGACCATCCCGACAAATCGTCGCCCCGAGAAAAGCTGCCCAAACTGCTGGTCGTGGAGCCCGAGAGGCTTTTGCAATGGTGCCTGGTCGAGTACCTTGCGCAGTGGTTCGACGTATTGGCGGTTGACTGTGGTTGCGAGGCGGAGCGATCGCTGAACGCACGACGGCTGGACGCTGTCGTGGTATCGGACGCATTGCCTGCGGATGAGGTCCGATCCATCGAGCAGCAAGCCCTGAAGTGCAACCCCGAGGTGCAATTGGTACGCACCGTGACCGATCCACTGAAATCCTCGGCGGTGTCCAACGGAGTGGCCTACGTCGAGAAGCCGTTCAAGCTCGCCGATCTCGCACACCTGCTCGGTATCCTGGGCGCACGCTAGGGTCCTCTGGAGTCCAAGCCATGTTCGTTGAAGATCACATGACGCCCAATCCTCGCACGGTTTGTGCGGAAGATACGCTGCAAACCGTCCGGGCCTTGATGGACCGGCACGGTTTTCGGCATGTCCCCGTTGTTGACAGCGGGGGCCGGCTCGTTGGGATGGTCACAGATCGGCAAGTCCGCTCGGCCATCGGGTACGACAGGCAGTTAGGGGAGAAGCTGACGGTGGCGGAGGTGATGGACCCCCATCCGCCGACGATTCCCGCCACGGCGGCGCTGGACGAGGCCGTCGGGCTGTTCTTCCGCAAGCACATCGGTGCCCTACTGGTTATGCGGCAAGACGAGCTGGTGGGGATTGTCACGCGGCACGACGTGATCGGGGCGTTCTTCATCGTGCTCGGCTTGGATCAGACCGGCAAACGTGTGGAAGTGGCCCTGCCCGACGTGCGCGAGGACCTGGCTCATGCTTTTGGGGCCCTGAGATCATCTGGAGAAGACATCATCACGGCCGTCGTGTCGCGTATGCGCCGAGACGGCGGCGAGCCCGCCTTATACCTTCGTGTGAAGAAGAAGGCTCAAAGGCAGATCGAGCGGCTGCTGCGCGACGCGGCGCTGGTGCTTTTGGAGCCCGAGCACGATTGAGCCGGCCCGATCGATTAGAGCGGTTTCCGGGCCAAAAGCCGTCAACCGTAAGGCCCCCTGCCCAGCGGAGGCTTGGCGCCGCACTTCAGGACGCTACGCCATAGGACTTGCCTTCACCCGACCCGGCGACGACAACGGGGCTAATTAAGGAGCCATATTACGGGTCCGGCTGGGTTTCAGGCGGGCGGTCAGTGCACCTATACTCCAGAAGAGCCGTGTGCTTCCCGGGTCCTCGGCGGAATATGGACGCTGAGCCGCCTAGTGATAAGGGGCAATGCTTCAGGCGTGAGTGCTAGGACGGAAACAAGTCAATCCTCACCCTCCCGAGGCCATGGCGCTTTAGCCGCCCTGCTCTTGCAGGAGGAGCGCTCGGTCAGACCCGAAGATCAGTGTGTCTGGCGTGACGCGGTTGCGGTTGCGTTACCGGGGGCGTTGCCCAAGCCGATCATCGCGTTCGGAAGTGAGCTGAAGAATACCGTGTGCGTCGCGGTCGGCGACCAGGCCGCGGTGAGTGGGACGCATGGTGATCTGGGAGAGGCCGCCAACTATCGCCACTTTGCGGAGACCGTGCGATTGTTGCGGGAATCCGATTCGCTACCTGATCCCATCATCGCCCATGATCTGCATCCAATGTATCTGTCTACCGTGCTGGCGCGGCGGCAGGAGGCAACGCTCGTTCCCGTGCAGCATCATTATGCCCACGCGGTCAGTTGTGCAGCGGACGCGGGGATTGAATGGCCTGTGATCGGCATCGTCTGCGACGGCGCGGGTTACGGGATGGACGGGGCGATCTGGGGCGGGGAAGTCCTGTATTGCGAAGCGGCCTCGTTCAAGCGGATGTCGCATCTCGCTTACTTCCGGTTGCCCGGGGGAGACGCCGCGGCGAAGGCTACCTGGCGGCCGGCGCTGTCGGTGCTGCGGTCGGCCTTCCCGGATGACTGGCGTACGATTGAGCTGCCCCTGTTGAAAAACGTCGACGCCCGGGAGCGATCCCTGGTAATGCGGCAGCTCGAGGTCGGGCTCAACGCGCCGAATACCTCCAGCCTTGGCCGGATGTTTGATGCCGTTGCCTGTCTGACGGGTGTTTGCGCCAACAACCAGTATGAGGGGCAGGCTGCAATTGCGCTTGAAGCCGCCGCAGAAGGGCAACTGGACGAACCCTATGGCTTCGATATGCATGAAGACGAGGGCCCGTTCGGGATCGATTGGCGGCCCATGGTTCGCAGCGT
>CP070718.1:222263-226085 GCA_020350565.1 Phycisphaerales bacterium | reverse complement strand
GGAGATTCTTCGCAGGAATGTGACCGCCGACATCTTAACAATTTCGTTTAGAGCCCTTATACGGGCGGAGTGGTTCTGTTTGAGTCAAGTTTTCAGGACGCGGTTTGGAGTTTTGCACGGTGCAGGTAACGGTCGACGTGCTTGTCGAATTGGACGACGGCACGGCCGAGCGCGGTGGCCTGCGATTCGTCTGCGCGGAACAGTTCCCCCAGCGCTGGACGAAACAGTCGGGCATGGCAACGCGTGAACCAAAGGGCCACCTGCTGGCCACGCTGGGTGACGGTATAGCGGTGGGACTTAGGCACACGTTCGATCAACGCGTGGAGACGCAAACGGCGCAGTTGATAGGTCACCCGGCCCTGGGTCCATTGGCTGGGGTCGTCCCCGAGCAGTGGAGCGAGGTGCTCCCGCAGATCACGGCTGCGAAATCCGTAGGGCAACAGGCGAAACAACAACAGCACCGAAAACAGCGCCAGCACCAGGGGGTCGCCGAAGCGAAGGGCCGAGGCACGCTGGTCGCCGACCGAGCGCGGACCGGTGACCTCGCGGAACAGGGCTTCGGACATCACAAAGTCTTGGCTGGTCTTTTGGACGTGCAGGACACGTCGGTTGGTTTGAAAGGCCACTTCCCGCAAAGCGGAAAGATGTTCCAGCCGTCGGCCGACGCCGAAGTCACGCGGGTCGTGCACGGTCAATTCCGTCCGCAACGCACGCCCTTCCTTGAAGTATTGTTTGATCCCCTTGGACTTGTAGTCCACACGCAGCGAAGGGATCACGCCTTGACGAACCACGCGGGTGCGGAACTTACCCGGCGTCCGTTTGGTCACCCGGCGATCGAAAATCAGTTGAATGCTCTCCGGCCGGCCAAGGTCGAGATTCTCGCGGATCACCTCCTCGAAAAAAATGCGGCCATGGACCGGACGATCCACCACCTGGGTCAGCGCGAATTCGACTTGGGTCATCGAGATTTCGTAGCGGTAGCCTGCCGCCTGCTCGCATGCGCGAAACGGACACGGCAAGCGGCGCTGCCATTTGCGCAGGAAACGCTCGATCCGGTAGACGCTCAGACCGTCTGCCAGTTGCTGCATCCGTTTCGGGTTCTCGCAACGGAGAATCCCGTTGGCCAATTCCTCGTAGCCGATCCCCTCCTTGGACAACTGCCGCTTGAGGTACTCGTGCCCGTTGAAGCACAACTTCGCGCCGTACGGAAAGTAGGAGCTGTACTTGAGGAAAAACGGGCCAAAGTCCTCATCCACCCCGTAGAAGTAGTACTGGTTGACCATCGCCGTCGTCTCGACGATCCACGGGTAGGTCTCGCCCCGGGCGTTGCGGCGGCCCACGGTGCGGAAGGTGCGGACCTTCTCCTGGGCCTTGCCGATAAACAGCACCCCCTCGGAACCTTCAAACTTAGCAAGGTACTCGGCCGCCAAGTCTTCCTTGCGCTGCTTATGCTCGAAAGCGATCACGGGCACATCATGCTGCTTGGCATAGTCTTCGATCTTGCGGATGAACCGCTGCGTGATGTCTCTCATCCGGTGAGACGACACGGCCCCTTGTCCGTGGTGCTGTCGGAGAAAATAGAACGCCGCCTTGGGGGTCTGGAGACGCGATTGATACACGTTGAGGTACACCCGATCGAGGGATTCCAACTCCAAGGTGACATGTTTGTCGATGACTTCGGCAACGGTCCGTGGTACACTCATGGCTGGCTCCGGACGTCGGGTCGGAAACGACCACCAACCGCAAGGCGGTTTCATGCCCAGGGACGAAGTCCCTCTTTTCGACGCTCCGGAGCCGTTTGTCCAGACCATACAACAATGCGTCAGTTGGTTTGAGGCGAAGCCTCGCTAGGTTCTCACCGTGTTCAGGACCACGAATAATGCGCATTTCCCTAGTGATACTGGTCAGCTTGCTCCTGGCCGCCGCAGCCGCGGGGGCGGAGCGTGTCGGCTTTCGCGAAGATTTCTCCACCGCCGAGGGCTGGGAGGTCAGCAAGTGGCCCGGCATTACGGGGATGGAGTCCATTACCAGCGATGGCCGGCAGGCAACGTTCACAACGCTGGCCGGGACCTTCATGACCCGAGCCTCCGCCGCATGGGCGCCGAGCTGGCCGGACTGGGACAAGAACGCGCCGGCCGGATTGGCGATCATCGTGAAGAAGTACGCGGTTGTCGTCGACCTTGATCAGTACCATTATCTGGTCGCCCGGATAGCGCATTCGGGAACCTATATGGCCTTGGCCGTGAACGGTTGGGATACCAAGGTCTGCTACACGACGGGCCTGCATGCCGTGGATTTGCGAGACATCCCCCAGCCCAGCCTGCGCGGACGGCAAGCCATCGAGTTGCGGCTGACGTTTCTGAACACCGGCGCAAGGGTTACCCTGGATGAAGTGCGTTTGGTCGATGCCTTGTCACCGGAGGAGCAGGTGGGCCTCATCCCGGCGGGCTTGAATCTGCGATTCCAGCGGCGAGAGCCGACTCCCTTCCACGGCCTGGAAGCCCTGAACGATCGCGCCGGAGCGCCCGTGCGGTTTGATCTTCCTGAAGAGCGGACCGTGTTTCGCGACACCAGTACGGGCGCGGTCGTCTGGAAGTTGACACGCAGCGTCCGCACCGAGTCGGCGGACAACTTCAATCCCGACGGTTCCGCCCTGCCGATCTACAACCGCAGTTTCCGGGGCTTGGTCATCTACGATCTGGCGGAGGGAAAACTGCGGGAGCTCAAGGGCCTGCAGGGAAGTCCTGTGTTCAGCCGCGACGATTCGGCGGTGATGTACCTGCTGCAAAGCAGCGAAACGGGCGGCCAGGCACGTTACGTCATTCGGGCCGTCAACTTCCGGACCGGTGCCGCGACGGCCGTTGCCGACTGGACAAGCACCGATCAGGGTGGCGCCGAATTCGGGGCCTCGCCTTACTCGGATCGCTTGGTGCTGGGACTGAAGGAAGGCCGCGCCCTGTACCTGATCGACCCGAAGACGCCGGAGCCGAGCCAGCGCGTCCGTCGCGTGCCGCTGCCGATGCGGATGAAGGGCGCCTCGCTGTCACACGACGACCAGCGCGTCAACTGGCAGCGGTGTTACTACTTCCAGCCGTGGCAGATGGATCTGCAAACGGGCGCGGTCCAGCTCGCCCGGTATCCGACCTACGGCGGACACGAAATCTTCGGACGAGGCTGGGTCGTGGGCCGCTACGGAACGATGATGCTGACCCACCGACGGGGCGTGCTGCCTGCCGATGAACAACAGGCGGACGAAGTGCGCATCTGGTCGAATTGGGCGACGGACGTGCCGTCCGACTACGGGCGGCTGTCGGACGACGACCGCTGGCTCGTGACCAACGGCACGGAAGGGGCGGTGGCTGGCAAGCGTCTGCTGATCGACGGGCGCGAAACGGGAACGGTGCTGCAAGTCGTTCACGACTTCACCTCGCGCAACTCGTGGGACAGCAACACGTATTCGCGTATCAGCCCGGACGCGACCAAGATCGCCTACATGTGCGACATGCTGGGCGACACCGACGTCTACGTCGCCCTCACGCGGCGGCCGGAAGCTCCGCGGAAACTGACGTTGCGACGCGACGGTCCGAGCGTCCGCCTGCGTTGGGAGCCGCCGTCCGCAGCGCGGGAGATCGCGGGCTACAACGTCTATCGCAGTTCCGAAAGTGGGCGGGGATACCGGCGGGTCAATCGTGAGCGAATCGCCAGCTGCGAGTTTGCGGACTTGCCGCCGCAGGACCCGGCGTTCTATGCCGTGGCGGCGGAAGAGCATTCCGGGCTGGAAGGTCTGTACTCGGCGGAAACCCACGTAGCATGGCTCTCCAG
>CP070718.1:220387-222163 GCA_020350565.1 Phycisphaerales bacterium | reverse complement strand
GGGGGCAATGAAGATGCTTCTTCGTCGTGCCTCGGTGTTTTTACGGAGTGTCCGCTTCGCGCTCGATGGCTTGCTGGACTTTTTCGTCTATGCGTTTTTCGCGCTCCTGGAGTTCACGTTCGCGTTTGTCCTGAGCGTCTTTGACGCGCTTGGATTCCTCGAGCCGGCGCAGTTCTCGCATGTCTCGCCAGAGGCGCCAGCCGAGCGACAGCACCCACCAGACGACGAGCGTTGCGACAGCGGTGCAGACCATGAGCCAGACGACGTTGACCTTTTGCTGTTCATCGGTCAGGCCGAAGAACCAGAAAGCTACCGCGTTGTTGCGGTTCTTGATGAGGATGACGGCGACGAGGACTGCGACGATGCCGAGAAGTGTGAGGCGGAAGTAGACTCTGATGCGTTTGAATGCGAGCGCCATGGTGCGACCTCGAAACTTACACCGGGGGAGCGGTTCCGAAAAACAAAAGGCCAGCGGCTTCAATCACTCGTTTCACGAAGCCGAGCTCGATGATTCGATCATAAAACACGACGACAGCCAAGAAGGAGACCGAAAGCCATGGGCCCAACGGAATCGCGCGCGTGCTTTTCTTCGGCAGCGTTGCCAGCCAGCCTGCGAGGGCGAGCAACGAGCTCAGCATGAAGCCGAGCAATACCACCGGCCAGCCGGCGACGCAACCGGTGGCCGCCATCATGTGAATGTCACCGACGCCGAAGGCCTCCCTGCCGAACAGCAGGGTGAACGCGATCCTCACCGCCCAGCCGATGGCGCCTGCGATCACGTAGCCGCTGGCGGCTGTTGCGATGCCGTAGATCGGTTGCCACGTCCGCATGGCACGGAGGTCCCCGAGATGAGTCTGGCTGTGGATCACGTTTGAGATGCGTTCGGCCGCCTCGCCACCGGCGTTCATCAACCACCAGCCCAATGCGCCGAAGGCGACGACCGGCAGCAGCACGGCCAACTCGCTCGCCACCATCCGACGTGCGCCGAAGCGCTCCTCCTCGATCATCTTGATGATTTCGCGGTCGGACTCTCGTACTACCCAGCTCTGTCGAATGATGAGCAGGAATATGAAGGCCAGGGGAATGAGCGCCCGCGGCGTATGCGCAATCAGGGGGGCGAAGTCCACCTTGATCCAAGTGTTGGGGCGATCCATTTCGACCAAGAAGACCGAAACGATCAGCCCGAGGAGAATGAGCCCGAGGACCCAGGCGCCCCAGCGCGCCCGGTCGAGGACGGGGTGTGTCACGGCTTGATTGGCCGGCAACAGTTCCAGGTCGTCCTCTTCGGGCAAGGAATCGCGTCTCTCGCCGAAGTCCTCCGGGTCGACTTCGGGGCGGCAAATCAGTAGGACCCAGACGAAGGCCAATCCACCGAGGACGAGGAACGAGATCACGGCCGTCGTGTCCGATGGTCGGTGCCACGCGAATGACTGTTTGGGGGTCCAAAGCGCGTGCAGTATGAAGCCGGCGATGGTCGCGAAGTGAGTGAAGCGCACGTCGACCCAGTAGTGCTCGAAGTCAATGGCCGACATTGCGAGCAGGGCGGCAAAGAGGATGATGTGCGCCAGGAAAATCGGCCAGTCGTATGCTAAGCGGCTGCCCACGCCGAATGTGGAGCTGGATAGTCCTTCGCGCACCTGAGCAATGAGGAAAGCGTCGAAGAGCAGGAGCACGAGGAGCGCCATCAGCAGTTCGACGATGACGTACCGCGTTGAAATGGGGGCGCGGCAGTCGCGGCACCGGCCGCCCAGCCGGATGAAGCTGATGACCGGGAGG
>CP070718.1:215047-220287 GCA_020350565.1 Phycisphaerales bacterium | reverse complement strand
TAGTAAGACCAGAAATCGCTGCGCGAGATCTCCGCGATAAGTTCATATTCGCCCGTGTCGGGATTAAGCACCTTCTGCGGCCTGGGTCGGGCACCGTCGCTCCATAAGTAGAAGCCCTTTCTCGCCGGGCCGCTCACGCCGGTGCATCCTGTTTTCTCGAGCTTCGCGATCCAGTCCGGATAGTGTTTTCCGCCTCGATCGTACAGGACCCGAAGGCGATCGTGCTCAGGCAGGTGCTGTCCCATATGCCTCGACGATTCCGTGTAGGGCATGTGACCGGTCTGATCGAGCACCGTGAAGGGATTGGCGGTGAACATATCCCACAATCCGCCGAGCTGCACGATGTCCCGGCCGGTCCGTACATCCCACGAGATGATGGCCGCCATGGCCTGGAAGATCGGATCGGTCAGGTACCCGTGATGATCGACCGGCAGCGCGATGACCGTTTTCTCGAGGATCTGATCAGCGAACACCACGCCGAGCGCGAATGTCTGCGTCGAGGCGTATTTGCCCTTCATCACGTCGATGAGACGGTTGGCCTCGAAGGGGAAGTAGCCGTGAACGGTCAGGAACTTCTGGCGGAACGCCTCCGTGCGGAACAGGACCGCCAGCTCCTCGGTCGTATGGGAGGACGTGTTCGAGAAGACGGCCGCGATACTCTCGGGATCGATGATTCTTTCTATGGCTTCAAAGATTTTGGCTTTGATCTCACTGCGTTCGGTGGCCACCTCCCAGATGATGTCCGCTCCTTTCAGATCATCGTATTTCTGGGTGAAGATGGTGCGGGCCTCGAGCGCCTTGGCATCCTCCTCTCGGATTTGGGCTCTGGCGACCTGCTGCCGCCAACGGTTGCTCAGTTGCTCTTTGGCCCGTTTCAGAGCTTCCGGCGCCACATCCAACAGGACGACCTCATAGTCCGTTTTGTTAAGCAAGTCGATGGCGATGCCCAGGCCCATCGTGCCAGCACCGACGAGGGCGATGCGACGAATCTCATTGATCCGCTTGACCGCCGGCTCGATCGACTTGTCGCCAAAAGAAAACGCCCGTTTCATCGTTTCTCATCCTCTTGCGTTTAGCGCTGGCGTGTCCGAATGCACTGGTAAAAGGCAGTACTGTATCACGATCGCTCGCTGTCACGAATAATGACCGCCACGCCTTGCCCACCGCCGATGCATGCGGAGGCGCACCCGTACTGAACGCTCCGCCGCTCCATTTCGTACATCAAGTCGGTGAGCAATCTCAGGCCTGTTGCGCCGAGCGGGTGGCCGATGGCCACGGCCCCACCGTTCACGTTGGTGATCTCGCGATCGAGGTTGAGTTCCTTCTCGACCCCGAGGTATTGTGCAGCGAAGGCCTCGTTGATTTCAAAGAGACCGATGTCTTTCTGCTCAAGCCCTGCGCGGGCAAGGGCCTGCCGGATGGAGGGCACCGGCCCCTGGCCCATAATGCGCGGTTCCACCGCGGCGACCCCGTAACTGACGATTTCGTATCGCGTCGGCAAACCCAGCTTTTCCGCCTCCGCTCGATCGGCAACGATCGCCGCTCCTGCCCCATCGCTGATTTCGCTGGCGTTCCCGGGGGAAACGAGGCGGTTCGGGGTAATGCCGGGGAGCTTTTCCAGCGCCTCAAGGGAGGTCTTGCGGACGCATTCGTCATGGGCCAGGTAGACCGGCCGACCCTCAGCATTCGTTGTATCCAGAGCAAACATGCCCTTCAGCGCATCGCCGCCATTGAAATGGCTCTCGCGGTAAGCGGCCCGGGCGCGGTCATGTGAAAGCACGGCGAATTCGTCACATTCCCGCCGAGTCACCCCCATCTGGGCTCCGTACTCGTCAGCGGTCAGCATCATGGCCGTCTCGGCCAAGTCATGATTAAGCCCCGCCAACATCATGTCCTCGATCTTCCCGTTCTCCGTAAACTCCCAGAAATTGGCGCCCGATCGTCTCGGGGCCCGAATGACCTGCGGGACGCGAGACATGGTTTCGCCTGCAACACAAAGGACGACCTTCGTGTCGTCAAAAGCCTTCGGCAGGGCAACATGCTGAAGCGCGCAGATGACGGTCTGAAGTCCGGAAGCACAAATGCGCTGCACCAGCAAGCCGGGCGTCTCGGTTCTGAGATGACACCGCAAAGCCACGTTGCGCGGGAAGTAAATGTCCTGAGCGCCGGGAGCGGTGTACTGGTACACGTTGGCCCCGATGGACGCGTCGATCCGCTCACGGGCGACTCCGCTGCGGCGAATCGCCTCTTCGGCGGCGAGGACGCCTAGGTCCTCGGCCGATAGAGTGCTGAGCGTCCCGCACTTGAGACCGACCGGCGTGCGGGCTGCCCCCGCAATGACGACCCGTGGATAGTCTTTACGCTTCACTGGCAACTGTCCTTTGCGATTCCTGCGGTACCAAGATCACGTCCGCCGACGGCTTCGGCGCGAATAATGCTTCCGCCTTGTCCTTGAAGTTGTTCAAGACGGCCTTGCGCACGAGCTTGCCGGAGGGCGTGAGTTCACCGTTGTCCAACGACGCCTCGCGGTGGGCCAACGCCGCCCGCCGCACGCGCTGGTATTTAATCTCGATCATCGGATTGATCCGCTGCAGCTCGGAGGCGTAGAGCTCCAGGACCGCAGGATGGCTGATCAGCTCATCAGCGACGATGTTCTGATCGGCCGCCCATAGACGCAGATTGCCGAAGTCCGGGTAGATCAGCACCCCGACGAAATCCTTGCCGCTCCCGACCGTGACAGCCTGTCCGATGAACCGTGACTCGTTCACCAAGAGGGTCTCGACGCGAAGCGGATGCACCTTCTCGCCGGTGGTGAGTTTGAAAGTGCCGTCTTTGCGGCCCAGCAGCCGCAACCCGTCCTTGGTGAATTCACCGAGGTCCCCGGTACGGAACCAGCCGTCCTCGCTGATCACGTGAGCCGTCGCCTCCTCGTCATCGAGGTAACCCTCCATGACGTTCGGTCCTTTCACCTGGATTTCCTGTTCGTGATCGATGCGCACGGTGACGCCGGGCAGCGGGATGCCCACATAGCCGCTGCGCCAACCGCTGTCCTTCGTCGTTGCGGTCACGCAGGGGCCTGTTTCCGTCAGGCCCCATCCCTCCAGCACGGGCACGTTATGCTTGCGATAGGCATCCTCCACGTGGGCCGGCAGCGACGCCCCCGCGGAAAAGACGAAACGGAGCCGGCCTCCGAACACGATCTTCTCCACTTCAGGATCCACCGCGCACCTGCTGATCAGGAGATCGTGAACCCGCGGGACGCTGAAGAAGATCGTCGGACTGAACACCTTCCAGTTCGCGATCAGCCGATCAATATCTTTGCCGCGAGAGTCGTCAAGGCACAATTCACACCCGTTGTAGAGCGTCATGAAGCGCTCGAACAGACCGCCGAAGCTGTGATGCCAGGGCAGGTAGTTCATGTACACGTCGTTCTCATTCACGTCCCACATCAGGGACATCGCTTTCTGTTGTGAGATCAGATGCTGATGGCACAAAAGGACGCCCTTCGGCGCGCCGGTGGTGCCGGAGGTATACATGATCATGCACAGATCGTCCGGTTGAACGGCGTCCACTTGTTTGTGCAACTGCTCCTCGGTGGCTCCGCCTTCGGCAAGGAGGGTAGCATAGTCCGCCGCTCCCCAGCGTTTGCACTCGGCGTCGAAGTCCATGCAATAGAACTTCTCCACCCAGGGATACTTGCCGCGCTCGATCTTGGCGAGTTGGTGCTTGCCCGAGACCACTACGAAGCGGGGCTTGGCGCGCCCAAGCACGTAGGCGATCTGCTCCGATTGATAGCCGGCGAAGATCGGTACGGTGGCAGCCCCAATCGACATCACGGCCAACTCGAACATGAACATCTCGGCACGGTTCTCCGAGATCATGGCCGTACGGTCGCCGCGGCGGATTCCCTGGTCGAGCAGATGGCGGGCGATCTGGAATGTCCGGCGGGCGAACTCGTCTCGAGTGATGGTGACCTCATGGTCGTTTTCGCGATAACGGAGGTAAACCTTTGGGCCCCATCGGGCGGTCCGGTCCTGCAGCAGGACGCCGAGAGAGGGTTCATAGTCGCCCAATGGCACGGGATGGTTGTGCTCTTCGCCGACCCGCTTGATCCCGATCCGCTCGTCGAGCCCCAAGGCGGTCGTCTGACAGTACGCCAGGCACGAATCACGCAGCAGCTCTTTGCTGAGCTCGAACCGTTCTTCCGGTGACTTGTAACTGTAGTCCGTGGTCATCGGATCCATGCCGATGCGGCGCCTCACCATGTTGAGGGCGGCGAAATAGACCAGGTTCGTCGCCAGCTCCTTGACGTGCGAACAACCCAGGTGGCCGCCGACCCGCTGACCTATTTCGCTGACCACGCCGCGCTCGATGCGCAGGCCGACCAGACGATCAGCGAGCGGCTCGACTTCATGACAGACGGGGAACGGGCAACGGATCATATCGAGCTTACTTCGCGTGATCTGTTCGTCCGGCATGTAGATGCTCAGTTCGAGCTTGACCAGATGGTCGCTGTCCAGCAGCGTGCCAATCAGCACGATTTCGTCCGGTCCAGCATCATAATGCTCTATGACGACGTTGCGCTGTGCTGTGAGCTTCATTGGTCTGGTCCCTGAAATGCTACCGCTGGGAGACTCGTCGCGATGGCGGATAGCCCGCGCCATCGACGCCTGAACCTGATGCCTGAGTGACTTGAACAGTCCCTCTTCATCCTTGAGTCCTGCCTTGGCCGCATAGCGACACAAGGGGCTCAAGATCCATTCCTCGTTGGAAAACAGCCGGATGCTGCTGAGCCCGGTTGTGAGCCCGTCGCGGAAGCTCTTGAGCGAGCTGGTCACGTGGCCGGCGTGGGCCATGATGGTGGCCAGGTGCTTGGGCCAGATTTGTTCATAGGTGGTGTCAGGAGGGTAAGCACCCACGGCCTGGCCCACGTCGAACACCGCCCGCGTGATCGTCTCCACGAACTCGGCCTTGGTGGGGTCCTTGCAGAGATCGCCCATCCGCAGATCGATCAGCTCTCCGCTCTGTTTGACGGCGTGAATCAGACCGCCCACGTTGAGCACGATGGAGATCATGGCCTTGTCGAATTCGATCCGCGTGCCCGGCACCCCACGGGCGTGGGTGAACTCGTAGTCGTGCTCCGTAAGGATCGTCTCGATACGCTCTCGCTCGAAATCACCACCTCCGGCGAACACCAAGGCCCCTTTGCGTTCCAGAACGTAGATGGTATCCGCGCCGCT
>CP070718.1:209834-214947 GCA_020350565.1 Phycisphaerales bacterium | reverse complement strand
GCGAGGCGATCGCAGCGCTTGCGAAGGTCAAGAGCAACCTCGATTCCGGTGTCTTCGGGGCGATCCAGGATGCGGCGATTGAGGCGCTTCGTCGCTTTGATGATGCACAGGTTCAGGCGATCCGCGACACCTATCGCGAGCGCCGGGACGTCGTCCTTGCCGGTCTTCGCGAGGCCGGCTGGAACGTCGGCACGCCCCAGGCGACGTTCTTTATCTGGGCGAGATGTCCCGAGGGGTGGGACTCCATGGCGGTTGCAACGCGCTTGCTCGATGAGGCCGACGTGGTGGTCATCCCCGGCGCAGGCTTCGGTTTGCAGGGCGAAGGATATGTACGCTTTGCGTTGACTGTTGAGGCGGATCGTCTGAGGGAGGCGATGCTGCGGCTCGCGCGGCTTGCGTGGTGAAACTGGCCCAAGGGGAAGACCGGATGAACGTCACCGTGGCAGCGTATCTCGGGTTGGGCTCGAACGTCGGCGTTCGCGAAGGGAACCTCCGCGCGACGCTCTCTGCCCTGGATCGGGATCAGGCCATCTGTGTGGACCGAGACGCCGGCATCGCCTCGCTGTACGAGACCAGCCCGGTCGGCGGGCCGGCCGGCCAGAGCTCCTATCTGAACACCGTTGTCCGCGTGAGAACGGATCTGGCCCCGGGCGATCTGCTTGCTCGCCTGCTCTTGGTCGAACAGGCCCTTGGACGACAGCGCTGCGAACGGTGGGGTCCCAGAGTCATCGATATTGACCTGCTGCTGTACGGCGACGTGGTTTGTGCCTCCCCCGAGTTGTCGCTGCCCCACCCTCATCTGCATCGACGGAGATTCGTGCTCGAACCGCTTGCGGAGATCGCTTCCGACCTCGTTCATCCTGTCGTGGGGAAGACGATTCGTGAGCTGGCCGCGGCCCTGCAGGATGACGCCGAACAGATCATCAGACGGGTAGCTGGCAGAGATTGGCTCAATGAGGACGTTCTAGTTGCCTGAAGGTCGTGGAAAGCCAACGGACCGACCGGCACCATTTCCGCGATTGGGGAGATTTCGCCGCCCGGAAGTGTTACAATAGATCGTGTGGGGTGATTCAGTTGTGAAGGCCTTTCCAGCCGTGACCATCGCTGCGTCGGCAGCGAAACGGCACCGCATGGGGGTTTCAACCATGGCTACTCGATCTGCTCCGCTTCTGGGCCTCTCACTTCTCCTGCTCCTCGTCGACACGGTAGATGCAGCGATTCTTACGACCGAGGCCGAGGTCACTACGACCGTTCAGGAATTGATCGGCGGTGAGCCGGCGTCGGCCAGCCTGGACGAGGAACAACTGGAGCCCGATCGCGTCGGCTTTCCACTCGGTGCGTCTTCTGAGCTGGTGTCGACCGACCTCGAAGGCCGCGTCGCGTCTTTCGGCAGCGCGATCAGTGACCTTTTGGACCCGGCGAGACTGGCTGAGGCCAACCCCGCCGAGTTCGGCCTGGAAGTGTCCTGTTTCTCCAATCTTCCGAGCACCGCCTACATCGTACGGTCCGTCGGCGTCGAGCGCCGTACGCTGGTCTTCTCCTCTTCGTCGGGTGTCGATTCGTTCCCCATCCAGTTCAACGCTGACGGCACGCGAACGATCGAGAGTGAGATCTTCTTCGGCGGGGCGATGATCTTCTGGTCGACTGATCCGGGCCCGTCGTTCGAGGGCTTCCGTGGCGAGCTGTCTGTGATCGTCGGGCGGGATGCTGAGGTCAATCCGCTTTTTGTGGCGGAGATGATCGTGGAGGGAGACCCGTTCGCTGAACCCACGCCATCATCGGAGGGGCCGATCATATTCGCTATCGGCGGAATCGAGCTGCTCACCGATGGAATCGATCAGAGTGCGATTGACGCCCTTGAAGAACTCGATGCGGTTGCGTCCGTGGCTGTTGTGCTCGTTCCTTTCCAGAGCTACACGTATACCTACACGGTGCGGGAGGAACAGGAGTTTGAATTGACCGCCGGCTTTGAGGCGCGGGTACAGAATGTGCCGGAGGGCACGGGTGTAGCGGCGGCCTGGGGCCGGGATTTCGCGCATCTGGCGGGCCTGTTGGAGGATGCACTGCCGGAGATTAACGGAGCCGCCGTCCAGGCGTCGATCAACAAGGCCATGAATCGCCCGCCGGAATCATTGCAGAACGACGCGGCGAGCGCACAGAGCAACGCCAGAGGAACGCTTTGCGGCATCTTCGGTCCTGCAGCGCTTGTGCTGCTGTCGGTCTTGTTCCTGATGAAGCTGCGAGTCACCCGCAGGGTCTAGAGCCTCTAGTTGAAGCTATCGGGAACCGACTTCCGCGGGTTCCCACGTGTGACCCGTAATTACCCTGTATGTCCGCGGGCCAGCCTAATGGGAACGCTTTTTCGTCGCCATCTCCAGCAACATCTGCGCCGCATTTCGTGATGCATTTTCCGTCTTTAGCGAGGCGACAACTTGTGCGAGGTCGCGCTTCATCTGCTCCTGCATCGATTGGGATCGAAGAAGCTGGATCGCCTTCTCGGCTATCGGCCCCGTGGTCTTGTAGTAGGGCATGAACTCGGGAACGATCTCCCGGCCCGCCAGAATGTTCGGCAGGCAGAGGTGCGGCGTCTGAATCATCCATCGACCAATCAGGTGATAGAACAGGCGCGAGGCGTTGTACATCACGATCATCGGCTTGCCGTGATAGGCCACTTCGAGGGTGGTTGTGCCGGAGGCGACCAGCACCAGGTCCGCTGCCCCGATCAACGCCGAGTGTTGACCGGGGTGCGATTTGATCGGGAGACCGCTTCGCGCCGCGAGCGCCTCCCGAATCGCGCCGGCTACACGGTCGTTGGCTACGGATACGCCGAATCTTGCATGCGGGAACTCAGCAGCGATCCGCTCCGCCACTTCAAGTTGACCACGCAGGACCTCCTGCACGACATGTTTGCGGGAGCCCGGCAGCAAGGTCACGAATGGGGTCGCCTCGCCGCGAATGTCCTCGAGCTGCTTCGCGGAGATGGTCGCACGCTGCAGATGGTCCATCAACGGATGGCCCACATAACGAGCGTCGATGCCGCGATGGCGAAAGTACTCTTCCTCGAAGGGCAGGATCACGGCCACCTTGTCCGTGCGGTGACGCAGCTTGTAGATGCGATAAGAGCCCCAGGCCCACATCTGAGGGGCGATGTAGTACATGACAGGGACGCCGGCGGACTGTGCTCGACCCGCCAGCGGCAAGTGGACCATCGGCGAATCGATCACGACGGCCGCGTCAAACGGATAGAGACGCAGATGAGCATCACAGGTGCGCATCATGGCGATGGCTCGACCGACAGCGCCGAGTGCGCCCAAGAGCATGGCGGCATGGTGGCTCATGTCGAAGATGGGCCAGCAGCCTTCGGCCTGCATCTTCGGCCCTGCAACGCCAGCGAAGCGCGCTTCCGGGCACAAGGCGCGCGTTGCGCGGATAAGCGAGGCACCGTGCAGATCGGCGCTCGGCTCGGCGGCGCTGATGAAGATCAGCGGGTTGCCCTGGGCGTCGGATGGCAGAAGATCCTGCATGTGACTGCCGAAAAGCACTGAATCGGCCATTCAGGGTCACGCACCCTGCGTATGGCCGGGTGACGCTAAGGGAGATGCGGGTCCGCATCAACCGGCCAAGTGCGGCGATTCGCTTCGAGGCATATGCGCACGGTGTGATATCCGCGTGATCAGCGCCGTGATGCGGCGGAAGGGGGGCAAGAGCCGGGGGGTTAATCGGGGCATAATCCCGTAACGTTCTAACAGGAAAGGACTTATGGATTCCCTGTGTCAGGCGCTCTGGTGAAGGTGGCTTCTTTTCTAAGCCTGGTGCGACCTCCGAGCTGGGTGATCATGAGCCGGGTTTTGCGTTGGTGCTGCCGTTCGACTGGACTGAGGAAATGGTTGGGGCGGACGAAAATCAGTAGGCATCAAGATGTTGGGGAGGGTGGGAGGCTTCGGGGCCGTTTTCAGCTTGATGCGCCTGTGGATTCTGATACATTGTGCGTTTCGTCTGGATACGTGCAGCTTTAGGAATTCAGGAGATTCTTTGGAGGTGTTGTTTGGCATCGGAGTTGGTACGTCAATTGGTTGACGCAGGAATTCACTACGGCCATCGCGTGAGCCGCTGGAACCCGAAGATGGCTCCCTACATCTTCGGGAAGCGCAACACGATCCACATCATCGACATCCGCGAGACGGTGAAGGGCGTGTTGCGGGCGAAGAAGTTTATCGCGCGAACCGTGGCCGATGGTGAAGATGTTTTGTTCGTGGGCACCAAGCGCCAGGCCAGACCCCACGTATTGGCCCAGGCCAATCGCGTGGGCATGCCCTACGTCATCGAGCGCTGGCTGGGTGGGACCCTGACGAACTTCAGGACGATTCGTTCTCGGCTGGGGAGGCTCGAGGAACTGGAAGCGGCTGAGGCCGACGGTACTGCACAACAGTACAGCAAGAAGATGATTGCCACCCGCGCGCGGGAGATGCGCAAGATCAAGCGCAATCTCGAGGGAATTCGCGAGATGACGAAGTTGCCCGGTGTGCTGGTCGTGGTGGACGTTCATCGGGAGCACATTGCCGTTCGAGAAGCCAGAAAAATCGGCATCCCGACGGTATGTTTGATCGACACGGATTCCGATCCGACGTTCGCGGACATTCCCATCCCCGGAAACGACGATGCGATGCGGGCCATTGAGGTCGTGATCACGCATCTGGCGGACTCGGTGGAGGAAGGGCTGAAAGGGCGGACCATGGTCAGGGAAGAAGAGGGTGAGCGCCCAGCGCCGCGTCGCAGGGCATCGCGACGGGCTTTGGCGCGTGCTGACCATGCTACGCCTGAGGCCGTGCCGAGCGTCGAGGATGACGTCGGGGACCGATCCTCCGCCGGCAACAGCGTAGAGCCGACGGCTGATGATCAGGCGGCGGCCGCGACTTCACCAGAGCGGGAGGCTTCGGCCTGAATTCAGGTTTCCGGGCTTCTGTCCAGTATTCTGGCACTTGTGTCATGTTGAGGTAATCGGCGGGCCAACGGCCCGTTTGGAATCGAGAGGACGCCTTTCGCGCCCCGCATAGATTGGAAGGTTCAGCAATATGGCGAATATCTCGGCGCAGATGGTCAAAGAGCTACGGGC
>CP070718.1:201106-209734 GCA_020350565.1 Phycisphaerales bacterium | reverse complement strand
GGTTGTCCTGGATCGTCTTGATCAGGTTCTTGAAGACGCTTACGGGAATGTTGCTGGGGAACAATGAGGCCTCGAGGGTCGTATCGAAACCACGGGCCTTGGCTTTGTAAAGGTAGCGTTGGACGGCGCCGTTCAACAATGCGGCCATTGTGTTTTCCAACTGCTTGTAGGCCTGCATCTGGCCCATGAACGCCTCACGGCGGACGTCGCGATTCCGCGAGTAGGTGAACTTGTTGAACCGGGCGTGACTCAACCTGACCTCTTCACCCTCCTCGTCGCGGACCATGGGCCAAGTCAGCTCCGCGTTGTTCAATACGGTGTAGGCGTCCGAAGGCGCGGAAGCCAACTTACCTGCCATGGCCAGCAGTTCCTCTTCGCGTGCGGACAGCGTGTATTTCTTCTGCCTGATGAGATTCCTGATATGGTGGTCATACATCTTCAGGTGCTCGTCGGACTGGCACCAGGACAGGACCGTTTCCTGGGGGATCTCCAGAAGTTCAGGCTCCATCCAAGCGGTCGCTTCGCCGAACTTCACGTTAAGCGTGGACGATCGGTCGGCGATGGCGCGCATTTTGCTGTCGCCCACGTCGAGATGAGACGATTGATGCGCGTAAAGGACCAGCCGGCTGATCATCGTGCCAATCTGGTCGCGAAGCTGCAGCGCTTGAAGCAGGTTTTGAGGCGAAACGCTCAACGTCCCCTCGAGCTTACGGAGCCGGTCGATCATGCCCTCGACTTTGGTGAAATCGGCCTCCCAGGCCTGTTGGTTTGCGTAGATATCCGTCAGGTCCCACTTGTACTTGTCGGGGATCTGGTCGCGCGTGGGCACCTCTTTTCCCCCGCCCTTGCCAAAGGCACCTCCCGGCGTCATCGGTAAGAGCGTGAAAGTGCAGATCGCCAGCCAACGGGTGGTTTTGGTCAACGTCATCTTTTTACTCCTTAGGTATGCACGGACCGGCTTTTGCAGCCTCCATCGCAAACAGCCGTAAACTAGTGAACTTATCGTCCTGGGCCTTGTTTCACAAGCTTGTGGGTTCGGCCAGGCTGTAGGTTGTTTCCGATGGACCTGTCTGTTCACGAGACGGCGCAACAGCAATTCACAGGCCCCCAGGCCCGGATGTATGCCCCATCCCAAACCTTCGCCGTCATTGGGTCTCAGGATCAGACGGATCGTGCGGCGATGAGCCCGCTTCGGAGAGACCGCATGTTGCACATCCGTCACGGAGGCACTACAAAAGCCGTTCCACGGTACGGCGGCGGTGCCCCCAAACCGGGCGACGGCCACACGAGATCCGAGGGTTACCTGACCGTGGAAGAGAGGATTGACCCGGAACCACACGCTTTGACAGGGGAGACGGACGATGGACAAGCTGCTGGATCGCTTCCTACGTTACGTGAAAGTGGAGACAACCGCCGTCGAGGAGACCAAGAAGTACCCGAGCTCCAAGGGACAGCTCGAACTAGGGAAGATGCTGGTCAAGGAGATGAAGGAACTCGGCCTGCAAGGCGTCGGAGTCGATAAGCACGGGATCGTCATGGGGACAATTCCTGCAACGGCCAAAACCGCCCCGACGATCGCCTGGCTGGCGCATATGGACACCTCTCCGGAGGCATCCGGCAAGAACGTCAACCCGCAGATCATGAAGAACTACAATGGCAAGGACATCGTCCTTCCGAAAGACAAGAGCCGGGTCATCAGCGTGAAAGAGACGCCTGAGCTTACGGAGCTCAAGGGCAAGACCCTGATAACGGCCGACGGGACGACGCTGCTTGGCGCGGACGACAAAGCGGGCGTCGCGACCATCATGACGGCCGCGGCCCACCTGCTCGCCAACAAGAAACTCAAGCACGGGCCGATCCGGGTCGTCTTCACGTGCGACGAGGAAGTCGGGCGTGGCACCGACAAAATCGACATCAAGAAAATCAAGGCCACTTGCGCCTACACCCTGGACGGTGAAGGCCAGGGCGGCATCGAGAACGAGACCTTTTCTGCGGACGGCGCGGTCGTCACGATTACCGGCAAGAACATCCACCCCGGCTTTGCCAAGGGCGTGATGATCAACGCGATCCGCCTGGCCGGTCTTTTCATCTCGCGTTTGCCGATGCAGATCCTGGCGCCGGAGAAGACGTCCGGTCGCGAGCCGTTCCTGCATCCCTACGTGATCGAAGGCGGCGTCCCCGAAACCAAGATCCGCTTCATCCTCCGCAGCTTCAACGCGGCTGACCTGAAGGATCAGGCCAAGATCCTGAAAAACGTCGCCGCGACGATCATGGCCGAGTACCCCGGCGCCAAGGTCGACGTGAAGACCAAGAAGCAATACCGCAACATGAGGGAATACCTGGACAAGGAGCCGCGGGCGGTCGACCTGGCCGCCAAGGCCATCCGCAAGGCCGGCATGGAGCCGGCGTTCCAGTCGATCCGCGGGGGTACCGACGGCTCACGCCTGAGCGAGATGGGCCTGCCCACACCGAACCTCTCGGTCGGCATGCACAACTTCCACTCCCCATTGGAGTTCGCCTGCCTCGAACAGATGGAATCGGCCGTCAAGGTGCTGATCGAGCTTGCCCAGATGTGGGGGAAAGAGAAGAAGTAAGGCGCTTTTGCAGGCGCGCAGTCCGCAACCACCCATTCCGGAGGAACACAGCCCATGCCCGATGGCAGCACAGAGGGGACTGTTGTAGTCAAACAGTGTCCCAACACCCACTGCGGGTATCAGAGCCCTGAAGATGCACGATACTGCGCGAAGTGTGGTGAAGCCCTTGCCGGAATCGACGCTGTTGCCATCCCTCAAACGGAAGGCTCACAAGTTGATCGGCCAAGCGAGGGCGGCTCTAAAACGTGCCCACGATGTGAACACGGCAACGAGGCGAACGCTCAATACTGCGCTCAGTGCGGCACATCGCTGCCGAAAAGCGAGACCCGCCCCGAGCAGCCGCCGGAAGAGGCGCGCAAGAACCCGCTGCGGGAGATGGTCCAGCCGTTCATTGATCTGGTTCATGCACCGCGCGCGCTGTGGGGCGTGAACGCCTCCTACCTCATTGAGGGCATGGTTTACTTTGGCGTGCTGAACTACCTGCACATGTACTTCAATGAGTACGCGCATCTCAACGACGTTTATGCCAACATGATGGTGGGCGTGCTCACCGCGGGGATCACGTTTGCCATGTTCTGTCTGGGCTTCGTCGCCGACAAATGGGGTGTTCGCTTTGCCCTCATGACGGCGTTCACGCTGCTCTTCTTCGGGCGTGCGATCTTAGCCCTTGGGCCGACGGTCGGACTTCCCTCAGACGGGCTTGGATCGGCGTTACACATCATGGCCATGGTGGGCATTTTCGTCATCATCACCGGATACGGAATGTACCAGCCGGCAGCCTATGCCGCCGTCAGGCAGTTTACCACGGAGAAGACCGCGTCGATGGGCTTCGCGATGTTGTACGCCCTGATGAACCTCGGCATCGTGCTCACCGCGCCCTTCGGGTTGGTGCGAAACACGGTTGGAATCAAGGGAGCCTACTGGGTCTTCATTTGCTTCACGCTGCTGGCGCTTCTCTTGACGTATACGATTCTGTCGCGCCGCACGGTGGCGGAGGCGATCGCCCGGGCCAAGGCCGGACGGGAGGCGGAGAAGAAGGCCGCCGGTGCGCCCCCTGCAGCAAGCGAGACGGAAGCTCAGCCGGCCTCCGAAGATCCAGGCGCTGAAAAGGTAACGAGGATTCCGCCGCCTCATCTCTGGGTTTTACTCGCAGTGGCCCTGGCGTGCGTTGTCTTCATTCCTTCACCGTGGCGATATTACGTATGGGGCGCGGTCGCGGCCGCGCCAGTGGTCCTTCTATTCTGCGATACCGTGCTCGAAACCAGAACGATGGCCGCGGTCCTGACCTGGCTCGCCGAGCACCCGCTAGCCAACGGCAAGTTCTTCTTCTTCATCTTCTGCCTGATCCCGGTGCAAACGCTGTTCGCTCATCAGTGGCTGACGATGCCCATGTACATCGAGCGGGCGTACGCGGGGACATGGGACTGGATCAGCCGCTACTTCGAGTTGGCACTGGCGGCTAACCCGTTACTTGTGTTCATCTTCGTGCCGATCATCACGGCACTGACCTATAAGAGAAAAGTCTACAACATGATGATCCTCGGGACGTTCGTGATGGGCGCCCCGACGTTCCTGTTGGCAATCGGTCCGTCCCCTTGGACGTTGTTCACGTACATCTTGTTTATGACGCTGGGCGAGTCGATGTGGCAGCCGCGGTTCCTTCAATACGCCGCGGAGATTGCACCGGAGGGGCGGACCGGCGTGTACATGGGCGTGGCCCAGTTTCCGTGGTTCCTCACGAAGATGATCGTGCCGCTCTACAACGGCTTTTTCCTGCAAAGGTACTGCCCACAAGAAGGTGAGATGAACACGGAACAGATGTGGCTGATCTATGCCCTGATCGCAATGAGCTCGACCGTCATGCTCATCCTGGCCAAGAGATGGATCGGCAAGGATTTCAAAACGAAGTCCGACTCATAAGGCTTAAGCGGCTGCACAACGCCTCACAAAAGGCCCTTCCAAAGCAACGCCGGCTTCCCTTTGGGGCTTTGTCCCAAGAGCACAAAGGTTAGAGCCGACTGCCGTCTGGATGAGCGTGAAGATCGGCGGAGTGCAGCAGCCTCGACATCTTTGACGACAGACTCGGTGCGGCAGGTCGTTCGCTGCAAATCGCAACGCATGGCACGGGCAACAATAGGGGTGGCGTGCGCCGGGCTGCGACGCGGCCGACTTCGCCATGCTTCAGAATCGACAAGCGCCCAAGAGCATCAGGTTGTGCATTTTGACGCCGCGTGCAGGCGGTGGCTCGGTTCCTGCCCTGTCAATTCCCCCTTTCCCAGTCGGGGGCAAGATGGTACGCTAGGAGCTCGACCGGCGCCCCGGTCCCGGCGCGAGATCGGCTTGCCGGTCACCCCGCGAAACGACGGTTGTTGGCCCTAAGTGCAACCCATGAGAGGATTCGAGCATGGCTGAACCGCAAGATTTCAAGTTCCCGGAGAATGCCTACACGGAACTCAAGCCCGGCGAAGAATACGTCCCCATGATCCCGCCGCACGTGACGGTGCCGGAAATCACGCCACGGGCGATCATCTTCGGGTTGATCATGAACGTCGTCTTCTCGGTGGCGGCCACCTTCCTGGCACTGAAGGCCGGGCAAGGCATCGAGACTGCCATCCCGATCTCCATTCTGGCAGTGGGTATGTCGGGCTTTCTGATCAAGATGGGCAGCCGGGCCAGCTCCATCCTCGAAAACGTCTACGCCCTGGCCATCAGCACAACCTCGGGGTACGTCGCCGGCGGCATGTGCTTCACCATGCCCGCCCTCTACATTCTCAAGCTCAACACTAATCTGGGGATGAGCAATGTTACCCTGTTCCTCGAGATCGCGTTCGTGCCGTTTCTGGGTGCCATCCTCGGCATCATCTTCCTGATCCCCTTCCGTCGGTACTTCGTTAAGGAAATGCACGGGAAGCTGCCTTTCCCCGAGGCGACGGCCACCAACGAGATCCTTGTTACCGGGGCGTCGGGCAGCACGGCGCAGGCCTGGATCCTGATCTACTCGTTCATTCTCTCTGCCGTTTACACTTTCGTGGCCACCGGCCTGAAGCTATTCAGTGACAAGTTCACCACCGGATTCGCCAGGTTGGAAGCGGTCGGCAAAGAGGCCGTCGAGACGCTGGCGTTCGGTGCGGATGGGCTGTTTGCCAGGTTGACCACCAGCGTGAAGGCGGTCATCTCGATGGGGGCGGGTGCCTACTACCTCGGACTGGGCTTCATCATCGGCTTGCGCTACGCGTCGATCATCTGTGCCGGTTCGTTCCTGTCCGTGCTGGTGATAACGCCGATGCTTGGTCAACTTGATCTTGAATCCCTGCAGGCCATCAACCCGGCGGTGGAATCGACCAGTGCCGGCGACATCTGGCACCAGATTCCACGCATCATGGGGATCGGGGCGATCTTCACCGCCGGCCTGCTGTCAATTCTCAAGATGGGCAAGGTGATCGTTACGGCCCTGCGCCAGGCGCTGGGCGGCCTGGTCAAGGGTGAAACCGGTCACGCCCAACCCATCCGTACCGACGAGGACATCAGTTATCCCACCATGGCCATCCTTGGCATCCTGGTCGTCATCGCGATGGCCGTCTTCTTCCGGGCCGTGGTGTTCGCGGGAATGGACCACGCCACTTTTCTGACGTTCGTGGCAGTGCTCGTCGTCTTGGTGATCGCCTTCTTGTTCACCACCGTCTCCGCCTGGTGCATCGCCATGATTTCCGTGACGCCGATCTCCGGAATGACGGTTACCACGATCATCATCACGGCGGTAGTGCTGGCCGCCTGCGGACTCGCCAAGGGCGACCGGGGGATGCTGGCCACGTTGCTCGTTGGAGGCGTGGTCTGCACGGCGCTGGGTATGGCCGGCGGCTTAGTTACGAATTTCAAGCTGGCTTACTGGCTCGGAGCCAGCCCACGCAAGGTGGCCTGGAACGCGCTGTTTGGCTCGCTGGTCTCAGTCGTATTCATCTGTCTGACGATCATGCTGCTGGACGTCAACCCGGGATATGCCGATGAGGTCGCCCTGCCAGCCCCGCAGGCGCACATGATGGCCGGGGCCTTGGAGAGCTTCCTGGGCACCGGCAAAGTGCCCTGGCTGCTGTACGGCGTTGGCGTGGTAATGGCACTAACCGTCGAGCTCATCGGCATCTCGGCACTGGCCTTTGGCCTGGGGATGTACCTGCCCATTTACATCAACCTGCCGATACTCGTCGGCGCATTCGTGGCCACACTCGTCAGGAAGAGCACGAAAGACGAGAAACTATCCAAGGCCCGAGTCAACAAGGGCATCCTGCTGGCCTCCGGCTTGATCGCCGGCGGGGCCATCATGGAGGTGCTGGTCAGCTTCACCGGCGCGCTCGATGAAAGATGGCTGGGCGTCAAGACCATGGTCGGCACCGAAGAGCAACTGGTCGGCAAGATCATGCCGTTCCTGGACATGAGTGGCCGGATGATCGATGGAGGCGTGAACCCCGAGTCACTGGCTCGTGTCGAGAACTGGCTTGGGTTGATCCTGTTCGCGCTGCTCTGCATTTTCGTCTACTTCGACTGCCTGCGGGCTAAGAAGGAGGAGGCCGGTCCCGAGCTCGGGTAGTCGATCGCTTCTCAAGAAGCCAGGAAAGGGTCAGGAGAAAACGGGGTCAGGAGCCTTCGGTAAGGGCTCCTGACCCCTTCGCACAAAGAAACGCGAACTGAAGAATGCCCCGCCCCACGCTCGTCATGATCCACGGTCTCGTCGGCTCGCTGCGCTACTTTGAGCCGGAGAAGCGACTGCGGAATGCGCGGGTTGTCACGCCGGACCTCCTCGGCTACGGGCAATATCAGGACGCCGCGCCCGACAGCCTGACCCTGCATGGCCAAGTCGACCATGTGATCCAGTGCATCGAAGAATCAGGCGCGCAAAGCGTCTGGCTGCTCGGCCACAGCATGGGCGGAGCGATTGCCATGATGGTGGCCGCCCGTATCCCAGAGCGCATTGCCGGCGTTATCAACGTCGAAGGGAACTTCACGCTGAAAGACGCCTTCTGGTCGCGCAGAATCGTCGAGGGCGGTCCGGATGCCTGGGATGCCGAGTTTAAGCGCATGCAGTCGGACATCCCCGGCTGGCTGCGGCGCTGTGGTGTCGAGCCGACCAAGCAACGCATCACATGGACACAGGAGATCCTCGATCATCAGCCGCCGGGCACCGTCTTCGGCATGTCCCAGGCCATTTTGGAGGAGACCGGCGATTCGGAGTATCTGGAGATCGTGCGTGGTTCGCTCGACCGTGGCCTGCGTATTCACCTCCTGGCAGGTCAGCGATCGGCCGCCGCCTGGGATGTGCCGGCGTCCGTCCGCCGGGCCGCCGCCTCGGACATCATTCAACACGGGGTGGGCCACATGATGATGCTCGAGGCCCCCGATGAGTTCTGCCGACATATCGAGGAGATGCTCACGTGAACATGAAGGTTTGTGGTGACGCAGTGGTATGACGCGATTGCATCCGCCGCGAAGCGGCGAGGGTCCGTAGCCCCGGGTGAAACCCGGGGTAGCGGTGCCCAGGAAACACCCAAACCCCGGAGGGGTGACAGATTCGTCGCGGACGATGCCGGTATCCCGCAACGCGTGACGGATTGAGGGGACGCATGCCATTTTGGTGCCAGATGCGTTCGCGCCACGCATATCGTTTCAACGCAGCACAGCCTGACCCCGGATTCCGCTTCGGTCGACCCGGGGCTAAGCACCCCGGCCCCTTCGGGGCCAACAACTTCTCGTCCCTCCGGGGCTCCCTTCTCCACGTCGCCTCCGATGGACGCATGCATCGGGACGCCTCGGCGTAACCATGATCCACACGTAGAGTGAGGCTCAAGCCCGTAACGTGCTTTCGTTCGCCGCGAAGCGGCGAGGGTCCGTAGCCCCGGGTGGAGCCCGGGGTAGCGGCGCCCAGCAAACAGGCGAACCCCGGAGGGGTGACAGATTCGTCGCGGACGATGCCGGTATCCCGCTAGGCCTAACGGATTGAGGCCACGCATGCCGTTCCAATGCGTGACGAATGGTCGTCACGCCC
>CP070718.1:192514-201006 GCA_020350565.1 Phycisphaerales bacterium | reverse complement strand
CCCGCCGCCTAATAGGGGGAATACTCGTATCCGCCGATGTCGACTTCGGCATGGCCGTCGCCGTCGCCGTCCATGATGCGCGGATTCCCTTCAAGGTCGAAGTCCGGCACGAACTGGATGCCCGGCGTGGCCGCGTCGATGTCAACATACTGGTTGCCCGCATCGATCAGAATGGAATCATCACTCAAATGCGGGTCGCCCCAGTAAGACTCGCCCAAATCAGGATTGCTCACGAATCCCGGCTCCGCAGTAAGCACTTCTGTCGGCCACAACGCCAGGAGGTCAGCGTCGTCCGGCCAGGCAACGTTCATGCACGGGTAGAGGCAGATGTTGTCGATGACGAGGTTACTATTTAATCCGCCACTGTCAAAACAGATATTGGAAGTCGCCCCGGTTGTGCTTTGATTGAACGCCGAAACCAGGTTTTGGATTCGTCTCACACCGTCACCAGCGAGGTACAGCGCACAGTTGTAACTCCAAGGTCGGGTATTGGCGACGAACGTGCAGTTCGTGAAGGCGGAGGTATCTTGCGTATCGATCTTTGCAAACATTCCATTGCCGGTCCCCCACATTTGGCCGGCCACGCCGCTGTAAACGGTGTTATGGTGAAATATGCAATTGGTCACGGAAAGGTCGTGCGGTTTCCAGGCATACACGGCCCCGCCCAATGCCTGGTAGGATCCCGGCGCCTCCAAGGAGTTGTTCAAGAAGAGACAGTCTGTCAGGTGGAGCTTATCCACCTGGTCGGAGGGGCCCTTTCCGGCGTAGATTGCCCCGCCGAGCAGAACACACGGCGCCGCGTCCTGAACTCTGTTGGCAATGAACCTGGAGGAACTGATGCTAACACTCGCGTAAGGGCCCCAGACGGCGATTGCCCCGCCACCCCAATTATTCTCGTAGGGTGTTACGAGATCGTATTCGAGGACCCAGTTGTCAAGGAATTGGCAATCGCGGATCACCAGCTCCAAGTCATTGGCTGCGATTGCTCCTCCCGCGGGGGAAGTGCGGTTATTGGCAAAGACACAGTCTTCAAAAGTCCACGAGCCACCGATTATCCGTATCGCGCCGCCCCACACGTCACCACCTGTGTCCCCGTTTCCGATGAACTGCATGTTGCGGAGCGTGATATCTTCGGAGTTGCCACCAATACTCAGTGCGCCAGAGGACCAGTATGTCAGCATGAGACCGTCAAGGACGGCACCATCGGCCACAATTCCCGGATAAGGCTCATTATGAAACGCCACAAAGCCTAACCCTGACCCGTCGATGGTCGTCGGCAGGCCCGCACGCTGCGAGCATTTCGTTTCGACGCCGATAAAGCCGCCGTAAATGCCGACGTGTGGAAGAAGCGGTTGTTCCATGGTGAACAAGTAGTTGCCGGTAGCCACCCAGATTTCGCTGACATCGTTATTGGGATCGGTGTCGTCGATGTTGCAGGTTTTCGCTTCCAAGATCGCGTCCTGCAGGTCCGGGAAGGCCGTCGTCCAGCTTGCCCCGCACTCATCAATTTCGGGATCACAAAGCGAATCCGGCGTGACCCGAAGCGTCCTCGCGGGCACCGTGGGAGCGGCATCGTCGAAATCGGAAATGCCGTCGCCGTCGGTGTCCCTGTTGTTGGGGTCGGTGGGCGTGCCGAGCCATACGCCTCCGCCGGTCGTGCACGATGCTTCGTCGCCAAACGTCGGGTCGTAGTCGCCGTCGACTTCACACCCGCCGCGCTCCTCCTTGTCATCCAGGCCGTCCTCGTCGGCGTCGGCCGCCCGGGGGTCGGAAAAGACGTGGTAAGGGGCCTGGCCCTGGACTTCAACATCCCAACCGGCAGACCGGTAGCACGGCGGCTCGGCACAGGCCTCATCTGGGAGTTGGACCGGGCTGACCTCCTCGGCGTCGCTCAAGGTGTCACCGTCGTAGTCGTCGTTTCCGGAATCGTCGGACGTACCGTAGTGCTGCTCATCCCAGGCGTACAGCCCGTCCTGATCGGCGTCCAGGGTGAAAACGAGCATGGCCACGTCGGCGGCATGGAGGACGATGTCCTCGAAGTCCAAGGCGTCGTCGTCAAAGTCGGCGTTGGTGCCGAAGACCGCCCATAACGCAAACGGATCCGGATCTACTCCCTCCGGCAAGACCCAGGTGCCATCGTCCTTGCGCAGGCGCATCAGGATACGGTTAAGCGGGATGGTGTGTTCGGGGTCCTCATACCTCATGTCTGTCTGAAACTCGACGCCGAGCACGTTGAGGGCGTCTTCCATGCGCACGCCCGTCGGGGTGCCGTCCGGATTGCGGTTCACGTTGGTGGCGAAGCGGTACTTGTGCCATTCACCGTCACCGAAGTCGATCATGATCGTGGCGGTGCGCGCCCGAGTGTGCTCTTCGATGAAACCGTAGTTGAGCCCGTCCTCGGTCTCAAGCTCGTAGTAGGCCTGTTCGAGGTGCAGCGCGTGCGGGTCGCGCAGCAAGTCCTTGATGCGATCGGTATTCACGTCCTCGGCCTGCACCTGGAGCACCGGCGTGGACTGACCCGGGGCGAGCGTGAAGCCTTCGCCCAAAGCCGGCACCAGCGTCGCCACCGTCTTAAAAGAGCCGGTGAAGAGCGGATCGTCGGGATCGACCGCCCGCTCGAAAAGCCGCACGGTCATGCCCAGATCAGTCAGGTAGAAACTGACCGGTCCGGTATTGGTCAGGGCGATGCCGGTGCTTATGGAACCGCTGGCGGCGGTCTCGGTATGGCTGACCGACTTGGCCTCCATCTCCGAGTATTCGTTTCGCATTTCCTCGGATTGTTCGCCGCCCACCTGCCACTCCTGCGAGTAACTCATGTTGTAGCTCCAAGTGGTTTCGGCGTAGGTTTCGGCCTTGACGCCTCCAGGGAATCCGGCTTCGGCCTTTGCCCCGACCTTCGTGGAAACACCGACGCCGACCTCCAGGCTGCCTCCGGTGTACCAGCTCTGGGAGGTCGTCGAGGCCCTGGAGAACGAGGTGCCGTATTCGGTGGTCTGGCCCCGCTCTTCGGAGTACTCGATGTCCAGACGCACGTCGATCTCGTCGACCACCTCGAGTTCCAGTGCCGGCAGGTCGGCGATCACCGGACTGAGGAAGGGGTGACCGAGTTCCTCTGAGTCCGTCCGACCATCGCCGTCGGTATCCGCGGACGTCGGCGAGGTGGCGTCGATCGCCGGGGTGTGCGTCGGATCGTTGTCGAAGTCGATCTTGAGTTCGGCCCCGTCGAAGAGACTGGTGTTGGGAGGCAGATCGTCGGTGATCCCGTTGGCGTCGCCGTCGGTATCCACGCTGACCGGGCTGGTCCACCAGCGGTCGATCTCTTCCATATCCTCCAGACCGTCTTTGTCGGTGTCTTTGTCGCCCGGGTCGGAGCCGATCAAATACTCCTCGTAATCGGTCAGGCCGTCGAGGTCCGAGTCCGCCTCCTCCGGATCGCTGGCCACGCCGATGTAGACCAGGCCCAGCGGATCATCCGTGCCAAAACCGTAGAGGTCCACGGCAATGCTCCAGCCGGCGACTTCCTCCGCGTCGCTCAGCCCGTCCCCGTCACTGTCGAGGTCGAGGACGTAGACAAACTGCAAAACCATGGGGGATGGGTCACGACCGTCGGGTGGGCGCAGCGAGACTTGCACCTCACCAACCGGGTGCGGCGGCGTTATCGCTGTGATCATGCGGTCGTCCACGACTGTGACGTTGCCTGCCGCAAGCCCGCCGAAAGCTACATCCGTCCCATCCACGAAGCCGCTTCCGTGAATGGTCACGAGCGTGCCTCCTTCGGCCGACCCTTGAGGAGGTTCGATCGAGGTGATCACCGGTTGCACCGATTGTGTCGGTTCTCCCTGATCCTCGTAAGTGAATGAGGACCCCGTCGCCGCCTCCTGGCCCAGCGGATCGACAAGCGTCACAGAGACGGCACAAGGATCGCACGGAGGCGTCGTAGCTTGTATCAGGCTCTCGTTGACGTACTCGACGCTAAGTGCGGCCTGCTCGCCAAAGAGCACGGCGGTTCCCGGTGTCAAGTTCTTTCCCCAAATGACTACTTTGGTTCCACCCTCGGGCGGGCCGCTCTCGGGTACGATCGACGTGATCTCCGGTGCGCCCGCGATACCCGGCAACGCCGACTTGAGCAGCGATTCGGGCCCTTCGGTCATGCAGCCCGCCAGAATGACGCCGAGAGCGGTCGTCCAGATCAGACACAAGCGCGTTTCGGGGCAGGCTCGTTCAGTTGGCCGGAGCGGCCGCATCCACATTTCCCCAGTCAGATTCGTCCGTTTGGAGGTGTTCTTCGCAGACATGTCTTTCTCCTTACCAGGTCTCCCTCGCTTTACAGCGCTCTCTGCGCCTGCCCGCTTACGCTCACAAAAGGGCGTCGGCAGGCGGATGGTTGCCATCACTTTTCCCCTCCAACAGACCACGCAAAAGGCCCCGGTCGTGCGACATGCGATCTGATAATTCGCGGATTTTTTCGGGTGCGGGGCGAGCGCGACGGGCAATGGCCTTACGTATCCGCTAGCTCTTTGTCCTTTGCACCAAAGAGGTTACGATGGTGGCGGAGTGCAGCGCTCGTAGCCGGGGTGGTCGAGCGATGACAGATAGCTCTTCGGAAGAAATTACCGAGATCCTCGCCAAGGTCGGACGCGGCGAGAAAGCGGCGGCGGCCACATTGCTGCCGATGGTCTATGACGAGCTGCGAGCCCTGGCAGGCAGCTACTTCGAGCGAAAGAGCCCTGGGCACACACTTCAGCCCACCGCGCTTGTCCACGAGGCCTTCCTGAAGCTGGTCCAACCCGCCGGCGGTGAGTGGAAAAGCCGGGCCCACTTCTTCGCTGTAGCCGCCAAGGCGATGCGACAGATTCTTGCCGACCACGCGCGCCGCAAGAAAGCGGCCAAGCGGGCCGGCGGAGGGCAGCGAGTCACTCTTTCGGGGCTACTGACTCCGCCGACGATCGAGCAACAGATTGACCTCATCGCGCTCGACGAAGCCTTGGAGAAGCTGGCTAGGTTGTCTCCCCGCCAGGGTCAGATCGTCGAAATGCGCTTTCTCGCAGGACTTGATGAGCGCGAGGTGGCCCACGTGCTGAACGTGACCCCCCGCACCATCCAGCGTGAATGGCGAATGGCCAAGGCGTTCCTGCGGCGTGAGTTAAGCGGCGATTCCCAGTCGTGAACGAGGACCGATACAGACGTATTTCGGAGATCTTCCACGAAGCGGTCGATCTCGAGGGTAAGACCCGGCAGGCGTTCCTCGATCAGGCCTGCAAAGGGGACGCTGAATTGCGCGGCGAAGTGGAGTCCCTGCTCGCACATGATCGCAACGGCCGCGACGCGTTCAAAGATGCCAAAGGCAGCATGGGTCGCGAGCTGCTCGCCAAGGCTGTCGGGGACACTGAGACCGCGGCTCCTGCCCGGGACGGGACAGCTTCACCGCTGCCGCTTCCCGAGACCATTGGCCGCTATCGCATTTTGCAGAAGATCGGCGAAGGCGGCATGGGCGCGATCTACCTGGCAGAGCAGGATCATCCGCGGCGCCGCGTTGCACTCAAGATGATCCGCCCGAACGTGCTCTCGCCCAGCCTGCTGCGTCGATTCCAACACGAAGAGGATCTGCTCGGCAGGCTGCAACATCGCGGCATTGCACAGATCTACGAAGCCGGTGAGATCGACACCGACGCCGGCCACCAACCGTATTTCGCCATGGAGTTCGTCGCAGGCGCCGAACTGCGTAAGTACGCAAAAGCGCACGAGCTCGGCGTCCGCGCGCGGCTCGAGCTGGTGGCGCGCGTCTGCGATGCCGTGCATCACGCCCATCAAAAGGGGATCATCCATCGAGACCTGAAGCCGAGTAACATCCTCGTGGTGGAGGAGTCTACGCCGACCGCTGCGGGCGCCGCTGCCGAGTTCGCCCAGCTCGGCCAACCGAAGGTACTCGATTTCGGCGTGGCTCGCGCGACCGACTCGGACGTGCAAGTTACGACGATGCAAACCGACATCGGCCAGCTCATCGGAACTTTGCCCTACATGAGCCCGGAACAGGTCGCGGGCGATTCGCGGCAGTTGGACACGCGCAGTGACATCTATGCCTTGGGCGTCATCCTGTACGAGCTATTGAGCGGACGCGTGCCCTATGACTTGAGTCAAAAGTCAATCCCGGAAGCGGCGCGGATGATCCGTGAAGATGAGCCGACACGCCTGAGTTCAATCAACGTGGTCTTCCGCGGCGACATCGATACGATCGTGGGCAAGGCGCTCGAGAAAGACCGCGAGCGCCGGTATCAGTCTGCGGCGGGACTAGCCGCCGATATTCGGCGACACCTGTCGAGCGAGCCGATTGCCGCCCACCCGCCGAGCACGTTCTACCAGCTTGGCAAGTTCGCCAAGCGGAACAAGGGGCTGGTGGCCGGTCTGGGAGCGGCGTTTCTCATCCTCCTCGCGGGGATTGTGTCCTCCCTCACCTTCGCCACCCGGGCCTTGGAAGGGGAGCGACACGCGCGGGAGAGTGAGAAGCGTGCCCTGCGCGGCGAAAGGTCGGCCCGAGACAGCGAAGAACGTGCCTTGCTCAGCGAGAGCGCAGCCCGGCGCGCCGCTTACCAGCTGAGTATCACAGCCGCCGACGCGGTGGGCGATATGAATCCGCTGCAGGCCTTGCGCCACCTGGAAAAGGCTCCTCAGGAGCATCGCGGTTGGGAGTGGCGTCATCTGCGCGCGCGTCTTGAGACACACGTCGCAACGTACAAAGGCGATCGATTCACTGAATATGCATCCACGATCGCTCGCCGCGATGACGGCACGCTGGTCGCCGCCCTGGAGCGCAAGGGTGCCGTAGAGTTGATTGAACTCGAGTCCGGTGAGGCGTGCGCCGCCTTTCGGGACGCGGGTGGGGTGACAAGTCCAAACCTCTCGCCGGACGGATCGCGTTTGGCGGCCGTGGCTTCCGCAGGTGAGAAGCTGATCGTCTGGGACGTTGCCGCCGGCGAGCGCCTGCTGGAGTTGCCGGTGGACCCCATCCACCTGCCGTACGTGCGGTTCAGCCCCGACGGCTCGCTGGTTGGGGTCATTACTTTCGAAGGCACCCTAACCGTTAGAGAGACGGTCACGGGGCGAGTTCGGTTTAACAAACACACTGCCCCGGCCTACAAGGACAGTATCGAATTCGACCCCGAAGGCCGGAGGGTCGCCGTGGTTGATGAGCTTGTTGGGGGCAACTTTGGCTTGACCGTTGTCTCGGCGACGGGCCAACTGCTCGCTTCGAAAGATTTCCGGGATGGCTGTGCCTCGATGGCGTTCAGTCCGGACGGCACACGCCTAGTATTGGGCCAGCATCAGCGCATGATCAGCATTCTCGATGCATCCACGCTCGGAGTGCTCGATGTTCTTCACGGGCACACGGCACAAGTTACGGCGCTCACCTTCTCGCCGGACGGCGTTTACCTGGCGAGTTCTTCCGACGACGGCACAACCCGCATCTGGGACCCTGCCAGTGGTGAAGCCCTGCGTGTGCTCGTTGGCATGGGGGCAACGTCTCTGGCTTTCGCCCAGGACAACGCCGTGCTGGTGGCCGGCTCGTCGACCGAAGCCCGGCGTTGGGCATGGACATACGACGCCCATTCCGTTCTGCGAGGCCACGAGAAGTACGTATACACCGTCACCTTCAGCCCCGATGGCTCGCTTCTCGCTTCGAACTCATGGGACAACACGGTGCGCCTTTGGGATCCGTTGACCAGCGAGCCGCTTGGCGTCCTCAATGCATCACGCTGCTACCGCGGGTTGAGTTTCACCCCCGACGGGTCACGTTTGGTGGCATTTGACGACCCGGATCTTGCTGCTTCGACTCTGACCGCGTGGGACACAGCAACCTGCCTTCGTTTGACAGCTTCCGTAACAGCTTCTGATAAGGTCCTCCTTAACGCTTTGCAAGGCGACACGCTCACTGTGTGGCTGCGTTACGCAGGCGTCGCCGCTGGTGGTGCAAAGGCGGCGCCCTACGCGGGCGAGGAATATGCCCTGAGCCATGACTGTTCACTCATCGCCCATGGTCTTGATACCGGCGAGATCAGCATCGAAGAGGTCGCCACGGGCAAGACGATCAAGCAGATCGGCGAACGGGGCCCCCGCGTCTTGGCCGTGGCATTCAGCCCGGACGCAGAGCGAGTCGTCTCCGGCGGCGAGGACCGCACCGTCAGGGTCTGGGACCTGGGAAGCGGCGCCGAGTTGGCAACGATGAACGGCCACGACGGCCAAGTGTACTCCGTCAACTACAACCCGGACGGCACCCGCATCGTCTCCGGCGGCAACGATGAGACCATCAGGCTCTGGGGCGCGGAAACCTTCGACCAGGTCGCCGTGTTGCGCGGACATGAGAGCTACGTGCACTCGGTCTGCTTCAGCCCCGACGGCACCATGCTCGCCTCCGGCTCCGGCGACGGCACCGTGTGCATCTGGGACTCCGTCCCGATGGCCGAGCGCTGGCAGCAGATCCAAGCGGCCAGGAAACT
>CP070718.1:188092-192414 GCA_020350565.1 Phycisphaerales bacterium | reverse complement strand
GACCCGGCGTTCCGGAATGGGTACAGGCCCGGCACGTCGCGTCGCTCGGCTTAAGTTCCGCGGCCACCGCCCCGCCACCGCCGCGAGCTCGCGCGAGAGCGGCCGATGAGATCGATTACGAAATCATCGGCGATGACATGCAGTTCGTCGAGGTGACGCTCGATCCGAATGAGGTCGTGGTGGCTGAGGCCGGCGCCATGATGTACATGACCGACGGCATCCGGATGGAAACCGTCTTCGGCGACCCCAGCAAGCAGACCGGATTCCTGGGCAAGCTGCTCGATGCCGGCAAGCGCATGGTCACGGGCGAGTCACTTTTCCTGACCACCTTCGGCGCGGTCAGCGGCCGGCGCGAGCAGGTGGCCTTCGCCGCGCCCTATCCCGGGAAGATCATTCCCCTGCACCTCGACGAGCTGGGTGGCGAGATCATCTGCCAGAAGGAGGCGTTCCTCTGTGCGGCCCGCGGCGTGCAGATCGGCATCGCATTTCAGAAGAAGATCCTGGCCGGCCTGTTCGGTGGCGAGGGATTCATCTTGCAGCGGCTTACGGGCGACGGCTTCGCCTTCGTCCATGCCGGCGGCACGATCCACAAGATCCAGCTCAGCCAGGGCCAGACCCTGCGCCTCGACACCGGCTGCCTGGTGGCCATGACGCCGACCATCAATTACGACATCAGCATGGCCGGCGGCATCAAGAACTCGATCTTCGGCGGCGAGGGCCTCTTCCTCGCGACCTTGACGGGCCCCGGAACCGTCTGGGCCCAGTCCCTGCCGTTCACCCGTCTGGCCGGCAGAGTCCTGGCCAACGTCGGCCCCAAAGGCAAAGGCGAAGGCTCCGTCCTCGGAGGACTGGCGAACATATTTGAGGCGAAAGAGTGATGCGATTGGGAATCGCCGATTACGGATTGGTGATTCAAGGGAATCCGCTAACGAACAATGACGAATGGAGGAGAAGAACCGGGCCTTCGTTCAACGCTCGTCATGGGCCCTTCCGGGATTTGCGAACTGCCGCGTGAGCTGTCTATCGCCATCAAACGCCCGGCACGTGCGCCTTGTCTGCAGCCGCCAGCCTATCGCCGACACTGATTCCCGAGCCCCGCGCAGACCGTGCCATCGATTGGAGCCCCTCTTCTTCTGGACGTGCATGCGACCCGCTATTGCTCATCGCGTTCTCAGAACTTGCCGCGGGAAGCAGCGAGCGTGGACCTCTTCAAAGCTATGCCGGCAAGCTGATGGACCTTTAAAGGCGCTCTGGTAAACTGATCGCAACTGCGATCGAATCCGGCTTCGGTCCTTGGGATACGGCATTCGTCGCCAGCCGTCGCGCACGCAAACCGCGAATGTCTCCCGCGCAACGGGCCACAGTGCTCGGTTGGTTTTATTGGAAAGGAAGATGGACGAAAAAGAGCGAATCCTGGACCTGTTGGCCAAGAGGCCTCACGACGCCTCGGAAATGGCCCGAATGCTCAATATGTCGCGAAACATGATGTTCTCCATGCTCCGAATTATGGAGCGAGACGGGGCCATCATGTGGAACGGGCACGAATGGGCATTGCCACATGGGGAGAAGGACAAGCCCGAGGGGTCGCAAGAAGGCGGTCAAGACCCCGAGGAATAGGAATCCGGCCAGGAAGAGCCGTAACAACCGCGGCGGTTTCTCAGAGCGCCTTGGAATGGATATTTAGCCCGCGATGGGTGTTTAGTGCCGTTGCGGAAGCGCAGTCGTCGATCGGTATCGGATCAAGATCAGCCATCGATTCGTCGTTCACATAGAGATACGCATCATGTCGGAAGAACGAACCACCACAGCCGGCGAGTTGGCGAAGCTGCTGGGCGGCAAACTCAGCGGTGACCAGGCACGCGTGGTCCGAACCACGGGCAGGCTGGATGAGGTCGGCCCGGAGGCCCTCTCCTGGGTCGGCTCGCCGGACCTGCTGCCAGAGGCGGAGGAATCCAAGGCCGGCGTCCTGCTGATTCCCGAAGGCTGCACGCCGCCGCCGGGTCGCACGGTGATCGAAGTAGCCGACCCGGATGTGGCCATGTGCGAAGCTGTCACGTTTCTGGCACCGCCCCCGGAAAAGGTGCCACAGGGCATTTACCCGACGGCCTTCATCGGCGAGGGCGCCGTCGTCGAAGGCGCGGCCATCGGGCCCAACGTCTTTGTCGGAGCCGGGGCAACGATCGGACCGGGCACGCAACTTCATCCGGGCGTGTATGTCGGCTCGAACACGCGCGTCGGTCGCGACTGCGTTCTATGGCCCAACGTCGTCATTCGCGAGCGCGTCACCATCGGCGACCGCGTCATTGTTCATCCCAATGCCACGATCGGCGCAGACGGCTTCGGCTACCTCCAGCGCGACGGCGTAAACCGCAAGATCCCGCAGGTCGGCACGGTGATCATCGAGGACGACGTCGAGATCGGGGCCAACAGCACCGTCGACCGTGCCCGCAACGGAGTGACACGTATTGGCAGGGGAACGAAGATCGACAACCTGGTGATGATCGCCCACAACTGTGACATCGGCGAGCACTGTGTGCTGGCGGCAGAGGTCGGCATTGCGGGATCGAGCAAGCTCGGGCATCACGTGGCCATCGGCGGGCAGGGTGGCGCCATCGATCATGTCAACATCGGCAACAGCGTGCAGATCACCGCTTGTTCCGTGGCGTTTAAGGACTTTCCGGACGGAGCCATCCTCCGTGGCGTTCCGGCTACTGAAATCGAGCGATTCCGGCGCGAGCAGGTTTGGGTCCGGCGGCTGCCGGAATGGATGCCTCGACTAAGGGAGCTGATCAAACGACTGGACCACCTCGAGAGCCAAGTCGCCGGAGGAGAAAAAACGGAATAGACCCTTTGCCGACACCGCGCGAATTAACGAGTGGCATGGGAGTCCCCCACCTCCGGAGGAGATAGGCCACCCACCGGGCACACCCTACCCCACGACGCGAGCAGAAGGCAATCAGAAGAAGGGACTAGGATGACAGCGGCTGGGGGCGATTGCCGTGTTCGGCGGTGACCACGCTGCGGATGCCGCCGCGCACGGACCAGATAGAGCGGACGCTCATCCACTTCGGCGAGCAGGCTGATACCAGGTCATTGAGAATCAAGTTGGTCACGTCCTCATAGAAGATGCCCTCATTGCGAAAGGACTGAAGGTACATCTTCAGGCTTTTGAGCTCGACGCACTTACCCGCGGCCACGTACCGAATGACCATCCTGGCAAAGTCCGGCTGCCCCGTAATCGGGCAGAGGCTGGTGAACTCCTGCACCTTGTGCTCAATGACATAGTCGCGGCCCGGGTGCGGGTTGGGAAACGTCTCAAGGATCGAACGACGATCTTCCATGGCGAACTCTCAGGACGGCACGTCATCAATCTGAAACGGTCAGACGGGCGCATTATAGCAACTTCACGCCAAGTAAGCAGGCCCGCCGTCACGGCCCTACTGCCGCGGGTGATACCTGCGGTGCACTTCCTTAAGGCGTTCCTGGTCGATGTGGGTGTAGATTTCGGTTGTGGTGAGATTCGCGTGACCCAAAAGCTCCTGAACGATGCGCAGGTCCGCGCCCCCGGCCAGCAGGTGCGTCGCGAAACAGTGCCTGATGGTATGAGGTGAGAAGCCCGTGGTGATTCCCGCCACCTGGGCATATTTGCGCACCAGCCGCCACATGCTCGTGCGGTCGAGCGCGCGCCCGGTACGGGAAAGGAACAGGTTCGGCGTGTGGCGGTCGCGGAGCAAATGAAGTCTGAGGAATTCGAGGTAGTCACGGACGGCCTCGACGGCCACGCTGCCTATCGGGATGATCCGCTCCTTGCGACCTTTACCGATGCACCGGAGGTAGCCGAGATCGAGGTTGAGCTGATCCACGGTCAGCTCGACCACCTCGCTGACGCGCATCCCCGTCGCATAGAGCAGCTCCAGAAGGGCCTTGTCGCGTAGAAAGAACTCTTCCCGCGGATCGGGCGCGTTGAGCAGACCGTCGATCTGCTCGTAATGAACCGTGTGCGGCAGGTTCCGCCACTTTCGGACCGACTCAATCAGCCCGGCAATATCGCGCCGCAGCACGCGCTCCGCCCTGAGGTGGCGAAGGAAGACTTTGATCGCCGCCAGGTGCCGGGCGATGGACGCCACGGACAGGCCCCGCTTCCTCAGCGCGATCAGGTGCTTCTGAACATCCTCGATGGAGATGTCAGCCGGGCCTACGTCGTTCTCGACGAGATGGTCCCAGAATTCCAGCAGATCGCGCTGATAGGCCGCAACGGTGGCACCCGCCAACCCGCACTCGATGAACAAGTAATCAAGAAACCTCTTTACCAGATGCGGCAG
>CP070718.1:186990-187992 GCA_020350565.1 Phycisphaerales bacterium | reverse complement strand
GTTCGGAATGCCTGAACGAGCATTGGTTCTTGTCGTTGACTGATGCCCGGGACAAACTGAAGGCATAGAGAAGGGATTACAACGAATCGAGACCGCACGGCGCACTGGGCAACCTGGCAGCCAGCAAGTATGCTGATCGAAGCCGGAAAACCAGGACCGCGTGAGCCGGAAACACTAACCCTGCGATTGGCACAGAAAAGGGGGCAAGCTCACATCCGCATGATTCCAACATACGCTCTGGACCCTTTCTTGAGGGTCAGATCCGGTCGGGGATCCCCACTGTGGTGAGTTATGCAATTCGCTGCCTTTGGTGTCGTTCGGCCTTGTCTTGACATTCGATGCATCGTTTGGCCGCAGGGTAGAAGCGGAGGCGAGCAGGGAAGATGTTCCGGCCGCAATCTTCGCAAGTGCCGTATTCGCCGTGGCTGAGCTTCTCCAAGGCGACGTCGATCTCCTTAATTCGAGCGGAAAGGTGTTCTAACGTTCTTGCCGTGAAAGCGCTGGAAACCGAAGCGCTGCTACAATCGTCGCCGACCAAGGCTTCCTCCGGAGACGACAGCTCACGACGGCAACGTTCCCATTCTTCCGACATCTCAGCGCGCAACTGAAGCAGCCGCTCAGCGATTTCCGTGTGGAAGTCGATGCACAGGGCCTCCACGCCAGGATCGTCTGACTGTAGTGTGCTCCGGGAGAACCCTTTGCTCTGCGAGGGGTGACGCGGTTTGCCTGCTCCGAGCGGCCCTGCGGTTTCGTTCTTTGCCTGTTCCCGTTCGGCGCGAGCACGTGTGGCTGCACGATGGCTGTTGCGCTTACGCTTCATGTGTTGACCCCAACATCCCGCATACCACGATCTCGGAACGGCCTTCGGGAGACTTGAGGTGCACTCGCACGCGGACCGTTGACATCCTCCTCGCAACAATAAGGACCGGCAGGCGGCCTAGTGACGTGTGGGGCAACCGCAGACGCACCATATTCACGCAGATTGGAGGCTGACAAAGCCGC
>CP070718.1:180148-186890 GCA_020350565.1 Phycisphaerales bacterium | reverse complement strand
GAACATTCGTTGAGTCTCGAAGATGCGGTACTCGCTCTCGCGGACGTCCATCAGCGACCAGTGGAAGACCGTCACGACGAGTTGGATGGCCAGCAGCAAGATACAAACGCGCCTCGCCGCTATCGTATCCAAGCGAAACAAGGAACGCCGCAGGGCGAGCGGAATGATCAGCAGCGGAATGAACGGCATCCACAAACGCGGCGTCTCGTTATTGTTGGCAAAGAAGTAGGTGTAAATAAGGACGATCACTGTGCAAACCATAATGTCTCGAGCCAGCGCCACCGATCCATCAGAGACGTCCTTCCGCATCCCCAGCACCTGCACCCACGGCATGGGCCCGACGAAGAGCAGAAACATGGGCAGCCCGACGAGCGCCCAGTACACCGGCTCCGCGATGATCCCTTCCTGGATGTCTCCGTACCGCAGCCCGACGAGCAGGGCACACTTGACGACGTTCCAGTCCAATGTCAGGTAGGCCACGATCGCCACGACCAGCCCGCCTCCCACCGCAGGAACCAGGCAACAAGTCAGCCATCTGCGGAGCGCATGGGGAAGCTCCAGAGCTCGGTCCCGCATGTTTCGACCAAGTACCGCATGCCAAAAAGTGGCCACCGCGGCGATTGCGAGAATCCAGACGTGAATCAAGCCGATCATGGTGGCCGCGGCGAAGATCAAGCCGACGACGAAGCCGCGCGCCTTCCCCCCTCGAAGATAGCCGGCAAACCAGAAATATAGAATCGCCAGCACCGTCAGCATCTGGGCCGGGTCCTTGCCCGGAGTGAAGTTCACCGTCGACGGATTGAACACACAGGCGAAAGCGACGGCGGCGCTTGCCAACGGCGGCATCCACAGCCGACAGAGCCTGTATCCGAAAACCAGCGAAAGGCCCCAGGCAACGGTAAACAGCATCGCAAGAACAAGATTTGCGGCAAACGTAGTCTGCAGAAACGGCTCATCCACCTCCTTGAGTTCCCCATAGCGATTGAGCAGCCACGTTCGAAGACCCGGCGACCGCTCCACCCAACGCCTGCACAGCAGTGCAACAACCGTGGCACCCGGTGGATTGCTGAGCACGCGCCGGCCCGCCATATCCTCGGGCTCGTTCCTCAATCGCTCGTAGAAGCCGGACGACAGGTACTCGGGAATGGATTCGATCGTCCAGCCCTCGACGACAAACGCACCGTCATGCGAAGGCGATTGAAGATTGAAGATGATCTGCCGAAAGTGGGCCGGTGGCGCGAAGTACGTCCAAAAAACGAGAGCGATGTAACCGAGGATGCCGACGCCTCCGAACCATCGCCTCCACCGGCCTCCGATGTGCAAGGCCTCGTAAAGCGCCCAGATGGCAATCCCGCCGAAGATCAGCGCGAAAACCGCCGCAATCAGCCGCAGCGGCACCAGCGGAGAATGCCGATACAGCAGATGCGGCTGACCGATCGGCACATCGCAAAGGTACAGCAGGATCAGCGCAACAAGCGCAATAGCCCCGGCGATGATCAAAACCGTGGGCCGAGGCGACACTTCAGGGGCAGGTCCAATCGGCGCAGCGCCCCCCCTGTCGCTGCCGGTCGTTCCCGTGTCGTTCCCATGCGCCATCTACCCACTCCGCTCCACTTCGCCATCCTCTCTCGGGGCAAGAGAGACGATGGCATGATAAATGCGCTGTGTGGCCGCTCGGACGTCTTCCCGACTGCGCCCGCCCAGGCCGCTCAAGTCGACCGGCTTGCCGAAACGCACGCGTACACGATGCCGTGCGACCAGCCCCTTGATCACGTCGTTCGTGTGCACTACACCGCTGATGTGTGCGGGGATCACCGGCGTCCCCGTCTTCAGGGCCAGCATCGCCACCCCTTCCTTCGGTTCAGGCGTTTCACCCGGCAGCATGATCCGACCTTCGATGAAGATCCCCACCGCCTTGCCGTCCCGCAGCAGCCGAATGGCCTTCTTCATACCGGCCGTGTCCTGCCCCGTGCGGCGGACGGGGATGCAATCGTTGAGCGCGAAGATCGGGCCCAGCAGCGGTTTCTCCATGTACTCCGATGCAACCATGAACGAGATCTGCCGATAGGGCGCGGCCGCGTGCAAAATGAACGGATCGGCAGAGGTCACGTGATTGGCGGCAACAATCACCGCACCTTCCCGAGGAATGGTCGGCCGCCCGATCCGCTGCAGCCTCCACCAGAACTTTGCAAAGAACTCGTTGAAGTGTTGGGCCAGGGTAATGCCCTTGCTCTGCGGGCTCCGGCTCAAGCGCACGTTGAGCGTGATCATCGCCGCCGCAGCCGTCAGGATGGTCACCCCGACCAGGATGAAGCCCACCCAGCGGTCCACCCGCTGCCATTGGGGCAGGCCCAACCCCCCCGTAGCGGCAAGCACCGCACCGATGGTCACCAGGTTCTTGATGCCGAAGACACGGCCCCGGTATCGGTCCGGAACGATCCGCTGAAGGAGCGCGTTGAAACTGGCCACCACGCCGAGCCCGAAGATGCCCGCCCCGGTCACGCCCACCGCACCCACCGCGTACAGGGTGCCCGACGACAACGGCAGGAACACCGAAAAAGCAAAGAGCAGAATCGCAACCGAAATCCCGAAAAGTCCCCAGGTAATGGCAATCTCGCTCCGCAGTGCGTCCCCGAGAATGCCCACGATGATCGCACCAAGAATGAAGCCCACACCCAGGAAAGCTTGAAACGTACCGATGTGCTGATAGCTGCCCTCATACACGTCGCGCACGATGGCCGGCATCGCACACCGCACGAGTGATCCGCAGAACCACACCAGACCGGCGATGGCCAGTAGCTCGATCACTCTTCGGTGCTGTCGCACGTAGCGAAACCCGTCGACCACGTCACCAACCGCCGCGGCAAGGGACCCATGCTCTGCCCCCATCGCATGCAACCGCGGGGGCCGCAGAAACGTCAGGAACACGGCACTGGCAAAGAACGTCGCCGCGTCGACGCGAAACGAGACCTTCGGCGAATAATGATCCGCCAGATACCCGCTGATCACCGCCGCAAGCATCGCAGCGATGATCCCCAGACCCGCCATCAACCCGTTCGCCCGCACGAGCTGATCGCGCTGGATCAACGACGGCAGCATCGCTTCTCGCGCCGGCGCAAATACGGCTGCGAAAACGCCGACCAGCACAAGTGGCAGAAACGGCCCCAGCGTCCCCCACGACGAGGTAAAAACCATCAGGTAGACGAACAGCAGCATGATCACGCAGCGAACCAGATCAGCCGCCACCATCAAACCTCGCCGCGGCAGACGATCCGCCAGATAGCCGGTAAACGGACCCAGCAGAAAGAACGGGACAAAGAACAGGAATGTCATCCGTGCAGCCAGGGGTGTCGTGTCCACCTCCTGGCTCAAGGCGTCTTGCGTCTTGAGCAAGGCCAGTTCCGAGACATGGTCCCCCAGAGCGCTGATGCCGTAGGCGAACCAGAGCAGGATGAAGTTGCGGTTGACCAGCAGCCCTGAAGCAGGAGTAGGAGCGGGATTGGAACCGGTTTTCGTCGGCATGGCAGCTAGCGGCCGGATCGCGAAATCGTCCGCGACAGGCTTCCACTCGAACTAGGTGCCCGATCAGCACCGCGCCGGCCCTATCGTAATCCCCGAAGCCGGAAAAGGACAGGACGCCCTTGCTTGCCCGCTTCCGAGCCATCCGGTATGGTGCGCGGCTTAGTTCGTGCCCGGGAAAATCAGCAGCACCGGGCACGAGGAGTGAGACAGGAGCCAACCTCGAAAGGAATTACGATGCACCGTTATCTCGCAGCGGCCCTTTTCCTGATGGCCATGGGAATCGCCGGTCCCGCACCGGCCCAAGAGGAGGAGAAGCCTCAGCCCGAAGCCGAGGCGACCCCCACCGAAACGACAACCGCCCAAGACGGGCTCCATCCGCTTGTCAAGATGGAGACCTCCTACGGCGACATCGTCTTTGAGCTCGACGCCGAGAAAGCCCCGATCACCGTCCTCAACTTCGTGCAATACGTCGAGGACAAGTTCTACGAGGGACTCATCTTCCACCGCGTCATCAAAGGCTTCATGATTCAGGCCGGCGGCTACGACGCGGAGATGAACAGGAAGACCGAGAACGTGCGCCCGCCCATCAAGAACGAATGGAAGACCGGCCTGAAAAACGAGAAGTACACCATCGCCATGGCGCGGTCACGCACCCCGGATTCCGCCACCTGTCAGTTCTTCATCAACGTGAAGGACAACTCCCAACTGGACGTGCCGCAACGGGACGGCGCGGCATATTGTGCGTTCGGCCGCGTCATCGAAGGCCAGGAGACCGTCGAGAAGATCCGCAACACCGAAGTCGAAATGCACGCGAAACTCCGCACGCGGGACGGCGCCGTCACACCGGTCGAACCGGTCATCATCAAGTCCGTCACGGTCACGGGCAATTACGACAAGGCCAAGATCGAAGCAGCCGTCGCAGAGGCCGACCGCAAGGCCAAGGAGGCGGAGGAACTCGCAAAGGCAAAGAAGGCAAAGGAAATGGACGACCTGATTAAGCGACTCGAAGAAGAAACCGGAAAAACGGCGCAGAAAACCGAATCCGGCATGGCCTATATCGTCCTCGAACCCGGCGACGGACCCTCGCCGCAAAAGACCGACACCGTCGAGGTCCACTACACCGGTTGGCTCACCGATGGCACCAAGTTCGACAGTTCAGTGGATCGCGGTACGCCAGCCAAGTTCGCCCTGAACCGCGTGATCCCGGGTTGGACCGAGGGCGTCGGCATGATGAGCGTCGGCGCGAAATGGAAGCTCATCATCCCGTCCAAACTCGGATACGGGGAAGCCGGAAGACCGGGCTCCATTCCCGGCGGGGCGACCCTGATCTTCGACGTCGAGCTCCTGAGCATCGAGCAATAGGACGCGGCAACTGCCTTTCGTCGCTATGGGTGATCAACTCGGTCCGGTGCCAGGGATCGGTTTGACAGAGGCCTGAAGGCATCCCGTGCCCGCCGTACGAGAGGCTATGACGAAAAGAATACGAATCCGGTCCAAATGATTGGGATAGCAGGAAGAAACCACCTATCTGAAAGGGGACACGCCATGACCCGCCTATTGTTGTTAGTGGGAATGCTGGTCTTCGTACCGGCCGCGCAAGCCGACAACAGCAGCACCCAACCTGACCAGCCGAAACCGGCCGAGAAAAAAGCAAAGAAGGACAAGCAGCAGGAGGCAAAGAAGGATGCGGAGCTGAAGGCCAAGAAGGAGGCGGTAGTCAAGGCCGATCGACCTCGCGTCAAGTTCGTCACCAATCAGGGCGAGTTCGTCATCGAGCTCCACCCCGACAAGGCCCCCAAAACCGTCGAGAACTTCCTCCGCTACGTGAATGAGAAGTTCTACGACAATACGATCTTCTACAAGGTGAGCCGCCAGGAGCACACGAGCGTCGTTCAGGGAGGGGCCGTCACGCCGGAAATGGAACAGAAGTCCCAAGGGCTTCGTCCGGGTATCGAATGTGAATACAGCGCAGAGATGAAAAACCTGCGCGGAACCGTGGGCGCCTCACGCAATCTGCGAATCAAACAATCCACGCAGGCCGACTTCTATATCAACCAGGCGGACAGCCCCGGCCTGGACAAGCCCGCCCTGGATGGCAAAGCCTACGCGATCTTCGCCCACGTCGTCGAAGGCATGGACACGATTGACAAGATAGCCAAGCTCCCGCTCCACGAGCATCCAAAGTATCCCCAAGGCGGCGAGGTCGTCCCCGTCAACCCCGTGATCATCAAAAGCGCCCGACTCCTCACGACGGACAAAAAGGCAGAGGCGCCCCCCAAGCCGGGCGAAAAGAAGGCCGAGCCCGTGAAGCCGAAGGGCAAGCCGCTGAAGCTCCCCGAGAAGAAGAAAGACTGAGTCGAAAAGGCGGAGGGGACATTCTACTTCTCGCGAGTCGGTTGCCGTTCGTCGCCTTCGGTGACCCGGCCGCATCGTCCCTCGGGACCTTCGATCATCGGAGCGGAAGTAGAATGTCCCCTTTCTCCTCGCTTGATGCACGATCGTCACCCCTTCTCCCTCCATCCACCAACCTCTATACTATAAATGAGTTCAATACCTGGAGTTGACGTCCGTGGCAGAGAGATACGTCCGTCTGGTCAGGAGTTTCACCTTTGAAGCCGCCCATCGACTGCCGATGGTCCCGGCGGACCACAAGTGTGGACGGCTCCATGGACACAGCTTCCGCGTGGAGCTGGTGTGCGAGGGGCAGGTCGATCCGCAGACCGGCTGGCTCGTCGACTTCGCTGAAATCAAGCGGATTTTCAAGCCCTGGCTCCAACAACTCGATCACCGTTACCTCAACGACATCGAGGGGCTGGAGAATCCGACGGCTGAAAACCTCGCCCATTGGATCTGGGTGCGGCTAAAACCCGAGTTGCCCAGCTTGGTCCAAGTGAACATCGCGGAGAGCTGCACTTCCCGATGCGAGTACGGAGGACCTAGGGAAACCTGAATGATCTTGCGACACCAGGCGCTGCCAGCGAGCCGCGGTGCACCCTTATGCCGCGGCGTTATGTGAGGAGAAAGGCCATGAAGAAGTTCGTTACGATCGCGGTTTTGACAGTCATCCTTGTCTTGTCGTGTGGGCAAGCGGACGCGCAGGTCATACGGAATGGCACGAATTCACCCCACGCTGCAGCAAGGATCAGCGACGCTGGGCGGGTAACCCGGCCCCTCTTCAGAGAACCGGTCAGGCTCGATTCACCTGACCAGGTTCCCGAGT
>CP070718.1:174499-180048 GCA_020350565.1 Phycisphaerales bacterium | reverse complement strand
CAAGCCGTGCATCCCCGCCCAAGGGACAGTGACCCGGGAGGGATAAAGACAGCGGCATGGGCTGAATGGCCGTCACCACCGGCGTTTGAGCTTTCTTACGCGGTGCTCGCCGGCGCTTGATCCTCCCAATGCCGAAGATAACCAAGCAAAAGCGGCAGCCAGGCGTGTGGTGGAAGCCTGGCAGGGTGGATGAGAGCCGTTAAGGACTTGAAAGACGGCGAACCGCAGCCCTGCCTTCCTCGCCTCGATGGCCGCGGAGATGCCGGACACGCCGGCACCAATGATGGCCACGTCCAGGAGGTCCTCATCCCCGGTCGTTCCGTTCTTCCCGCAGTCTGGTTGCTGGAGGATCGCTCGAATGGCCCCAACCCCACCCCCTGCGGAGAAACTCAGCAGAGGTATGCCGGTCAGCTCGCCGACTATGAGCAACGCAGGGACGGCCCTGGTGCCGTCCTCATTGACCTCGGGCAGTTTCTCGACCGGGCCCGCAGGCCAACCGGCGTGCAGCCATCGCGTGTAGAGGCCAAAGATCACTCGCCTGATTTTCCTTCAGACTGTCCCGAGCACGATCGATTCTCCGCCAGCGACCGATAACCTAGCGGACAGCCGCTCCTTGCCCGCGTTGACGCCCTGTGACAGGAAACTCGGCCGTCGAAAAATAATTCCGCGCATGCGATTTTACCCGGATGATATGACCTGACGTCCGATTTCGTACGCTTCTTTCAGCCTGCCTTCGCGTCACCCGGCCGCCTCGGAGACAAACGCTGGGTTATCACCCCAAAGACTTCGCCCCGCACGTCCGACATTTGAATTGGATACTTCAATCGTCGGAATCGAAAGGGCCGGAACAGACCCCTTCAAGTAGAGCCCGACCCCTGCGGCCGCAAGCCGCACCGACAGGAGCACGGCGTCATGGCGAGGATACTGATCGCCATTATTGTCTGCGTGGTGATCGTCCTCACCGCGGTTCCCGCTGCGGGCGAGGCGATCTATGCCGACGACTTGCGTTCGGGGCCGCTCCCGGAGTGGGTCACCAATCGAGGCACGTGGACCTGGGAACCACACGGCCTGTCCAGTGCCGGCTACGGCGAAAACCGCATCTTCCTGGATCTCTCGCGCGACATCCCCGAATACGAGATCAGCCTGGCCGCCAGCCTCCACGAAGGCAAAGGATGGGGGCTTTTCTTTGGAGCCGACCTCGACGACCACGACCGCCTCGACGGATACAGCTTTCAATACGAACCGCAATCTCGCGGCGGCGCTTACCTGTTGCAGGACTGGATGGCAAACCACAAAAGCACGGTGGAGCGCGTCGATTCCGCCCTTGACTTGGACGTGTTCCACAACTTCACGTTCCACGTGACGCCGGGCGCTTTTCGCGCCTATCAGGATGGTGATCTTGTCTTGTCTTATGAAGGTGAGTTGCCGGCCGCCGGATCACTGGTCGGCCTCCGCACCTGGAGCAACGGCGAGGCCACCTTTCGCGATCTCAACATCCAGACCATCCCCGAGCCGCCGGCGTTTCTCCTGCTGCTGGCCGGCGCCGTCGTGGGCCTGAAGAGACTGCGCTGACCTTGTCCCCCGCATGCCACGAGTGTGGCACTAGCGACGTGAGTTTACCGCGTTCTTAACGGGCACTGCTCACACAGCAGTGGCACACGACCAAGTCCTCCGCAACGACTTACACGCTGCTCGCTATTCACTGCTCACTACTCACCAGCACAATAGAGCTCAATACGGAACGGCGTCCGAGCGCTCGCGCCATTTCCCGAAGAGGGCGGAACACTCGTCGGCCAGTACCGGGCCATGAAGCTCAACGCTGCTGCCACCGCCTGCGAGGAGCGCCGCGCACGGAAAAGGGAGCTCGTTGAAGCCGGCGTCGACGGCATCCTGGATCGAGGCCCCGTAATAAACAGCGTCCAGGCGGGCCCAGTGAATGGCGGCGGCACACATGGCACAGGGCTCGCATGTTGTGAACAGCACGTGGCCCGTAAGATGTATCCTGTTGAACCGTTCGGCCGCCTGACGAATGACATCAATCTCCGCATGCGCCGTGGGATCGCATCTCAGGCGGACGGAATTGTGAGCCGCCGCTATGACCGTCCCCGCCTGGTCGGCGATCACCGCACCGAACGGGCTTTGTCCGACGGCCATCCCCTGCTCACACACGGCGATCGCCTGCCGCATGAGAAGCTCTTGTACGTGTTCATCCATCGCGTCCCGCCTCAACAATCTCGTCGCCGGGTCATCGCATCACCGGCCCATTGACCGGACGGGACATGGTAGAGGTCCAACGTCTTACGTGCAAAGGCGGCAACTGAAGCAAGCGGGACCACGGTCTTTGGGGGAACGCGCCCATGGACCAGGAACGTCGCCCGAGGGCTTTGACCGATGGTGATGTTCCGCCATAATCGTCCCAGTGGATCCGGATCGTACGGCAACGGCTGCCTCGAAGCCCAAGTGCGTTTCAAGCCCGGACCAATGCAATGTCGGCGTCTCGTCGGGACGGACGAGGAGAAGCCGCCGGCATTCAGAACGGCATCACCGTTGGATACCGCGTCTGATTCCGGCGGTTTCCTCCCGTCGGGCGGGAGAGCGATCCACACCGGCGGACCGCAGAACCAGGAATCGGAGACATGCGCGCCATCGTCACCGGACAAGTCGGGATGGATAAGAAGGCGTTCGTGGAGGCGGCAGCCCGCTTGGCCGCCGAAATGGGCGACGCTCTCGACCTCTATCACGTCGGCGACATGATGTACGCCGAGGCCCCGGACGTCCGCCCCGGGCGGATCCTCGACCTGCCACTCAGTCGGCTGCACGCGCTGCGGCGGTCCGTTCTCAAAGACATCATCAATGACTCCGCCGATAAGAAGAACGTCATCGTCAACACGCACGCAACCTTCCGCTGGCGTCACGGTCTGTTCAGGGCCTTCGACTTCGACCAGATCAAGCAGCTTCGCCCGGAGATGTTCATCTGCATCGTGGACAACATCGAGGCGGTCCATCATCGCCTGCACCAGGAACACACCGTCGACGCGAGCTTCAAGGATCTGATGGTCTGGCGTGAAGAGGAGATTCTGGCCACCGAGCTGCTGGCCCTTGCCCACGGCTGTGGCAGTGAGTGTTACGTGCTGCCGCGTGGGCGGAGTGAACCGACGATAACCAGCCTCTACCGTCTCGTATGCCGACGCGAGATGCGTAAGGTGTATCCGTCTTTCCCGATGACCCACGTGGGCGATATGCCCGAAGTGCTGGCGGAGATTAACGCCTTCCGCGCGGAGATGGCGAAATACTTCATTACGTTCGATCCGGGCGATGTGGACGAGAAGCTGCTCGTCGAGCACGCGATGCAAGCGCTGAAGGAAGGGAACGACTTCATCGAGGGCCGGGCACTGATGGCCGACGGCTCCATCGAGGCCTTCCGCATTTCGGCCAAGCAAATGCTCGAGCTCGCCGGGGACATTGACGGCCAGATCTACGCGCGCGACTTCCAGTTGATCGATCAGTCGGACATGATCGTCAGCCTGCTGCCGGTGCTGCCCGGCGGCGGCCCCGGCCTTTCCAGCGGCGTCGAGCGCGAGCTCCAACACGCCTACGAACACGGTAAGGAGGTCTACGTCATCTGGCAGCCGAAGCGCAACCCGAGCCCGTTCATCACCGAGACCGCGACGAAGGTCTTCAAGTCAACAGAGGAAGCGCTGGAATACTTCAAATCGCAAGGAATGTTCCTGCCGGCAACGGGCCTGTTCGAGCAGCATTGACGATTGCGGGTTGCCGATTGCACGTTTGAAGGTACGACGTGTAAAGCCGCGCCTGAACAACGCTCGATGGCACAAAGCACGTATCGGCGTCAAAGATGTCCCGGCGCGCGCCGGTATAGGATCACGGTTTGAACAAGCCAAGGGCCTGACCGCTCGCTCACGCTCGCGGCTCAGAATAGCCTGCTATTTCTGCGCAGCAAAGGTATGCACCATGGACGTGCCTTGAACCTCGATGCCCCAGCGATTTCGTAAACGATGCCCACTCTATGACAAACGAACACCGATCTGCCAGCAGCCCCCTTCCCGGTGGTCCACGGCAATGTCGACGTCCAGAAACAACCGCAGCACATCAATGTGTGTTTGCGTGTGCTTGGAGGGCCTCAGCGTTCGATACGCACCGCCGTTTGTGGAAAGCGCAAGCGGCAACAGCAACTGATCGGCGAGGTGTCGGCCCACCGGAACACCGGAGTCCAAGTACTCTCGTGCTTCGCTGACCACTTCGCTCGCCACGCTTTCCGCCGACACGCCGCGTTGACCGAACGCGGTAAAGACCTCGGTCAGATGCTCACATTCAATCTCGATCATCACCACGTTGCCGGGACCCTTCGAAGCGCGCACCTCGTCGATCGAGAGGCACGCTTCCGGCCAGTCCAGCTTGTCCGCGATGACGTCCAGCTCGCGCTCAGCGATGTGACGCGGCAGCCTGGCGATGACGGCGCGGGCCTCCTTGCGACGGATCTTGCCGCGTTCCAGCAAATCGAAGCCGGTCAACGTCGCCGACGGTTCGATGCTGACGACGATCTTGCCGCCGCCTGCGGGATAGAAGCCCGGGCACTCGAGGCGAGCCTCGATCCTCGGACCCATTCGGTTCACCAACGGCAAGAAGGTTCTCTCCAGAAAATCAAACGGCGGGGCCTGCATGTTGTGCGTGCCGCCTTCGAGGATGAGCTCCGACGCGCCGCTCGCGGTCAACAGAGCCGGAAGGACGGTCTGCAGCACAAGCGTGGTGCTCCCCGCCGTGCCGATACTGAAGTGGTATTCGCCGGGTCGGACGCCCTTTGGCTCGAAGGTCAGTTCCTTCGAGCCGATCTCGGCCCCGCTGAGCTGCGCTCCGCCCACGTCGGCCGCAGCGCGGACGGCCGTCAGGTGCTGGCGCATCAGACCGGGTTTCTTCCTCGCTGCCCGGATGTTGGTGATGCGAAACGGCCTGCCCGTCACCAACGAAAGTGCGAGCGAACTCCGCAACACCTGCCCGCCGCCTTCGCCTTGTGAACCGTCAATGGTCAGCATACGCCGCCACCGCGCCCTTTGAGACTTGAGTCGACCACCGGACGGCTCATTCTACGACGATCCCGCAAAGCATGAAGCCCCTGCCCGGAGTCCCCATCTCCGGAAGAGGTGCATCACCCGACCACACATCCCGAGGAGCTGGTTCGCCCGGCACTGCATCTGTTTCCAACCTGGTGAACCTCCGCGGCGAATCGCAATCCCGCCGAATGCATCATGCAGCGGCTCCGGCGGTCCCGGGAGTGCGTTGAAAAAGGGGACTGGCTCCGAGCGTAAGCCCACTGGCGCCGGTGAAAATGCTCTTCGGCAAGGTGCCTGTCCCGAATGGCACTGCCGTTGCTTTTGGCTACTTTCGGTCTGCAAGGCTGGCTCTCAGGCCGGGCATACAGGTCGTCCAGCTTTCGGCCTTCGGCCCGACTATGCGGCTCCCCCATCTTCGGCCTGAAAGCCCCGCCTCCCGCATCTTCGGCCTGAAAGGCCGGTTCCCTCAGCCCAGGCCAT
>CP070718.1:168590-174399 GCA_020350565.1 Phycisphaerales bacterium | reverse complement strand
GGGTGGCTCGAGGTACTCGGAGAGCAACACGTTGACGGCGGCCAATTGGAGCTCGACCTTCTTCGTCGCTTCGGCGGAGTTCCTGGCCTTTTCGCTGAGTTCCGACGAGATCTGATGAAAGGCTTCATGAAAAGCGGCTTCGTCGACGCCCGGCTCGCTGCCAAGGGGCTCCAGCTCGACCTCCGGTATGGCGGGCAGACTATCCGGCGTCGGGGACTGTTCTGCCTCCTCGGCGAGTGACGGCGGCGACAGGAGAAGGCCGAAGATCAGAACGTAAGAATGTAAGAATTTGCTCGTCATGACTGAATCCCTTCTTCCCGGTCCACCGCAGTGTACCGTCGACGCGCGTTCACGGCGACACCGGATTTACGAGAATGGGGGACGGCTCCACAATGCAACACGACTTTGGAGACCGCTGCCGGTGTTCGTTGACCACCTCATCGGCCAGGGCTAGACTTTTTCAGGCGCAACTGCTACTGCGCCAGTAGGTCATCGTGGGCATGTGGGGCAAGCGGTGGGCCCGGTGGCCGGGCACGCGTTTGCACCCGGCAGAACTGCAGGGCGCACTACACGAGCGGCATGGACCCGGATTATGACGGAACCTGACAAGGTCGAGCCCGCGGATCAGACCTCCAAGACCATCCCTGACGACGAAGAGCCAAAGCGTACGGGCCATGAGGGCTCGGCCGCCCCCCAGCTTACGGGGCGCGAAATCCTTGCTACCTGGATCACCTCGGTCATCGTCCATGTCGTCCTTTTCGTCACGATGTTCATGGTGCCCTGGCTGAGCCAGGCCGCCAACAAACCGCCGGACGTGCCGGTGCCGAACGTCCAGTTGGTCGGCGACGTCGAGCCGGTCTCCTTCTCGCCGTCTCAGGTGCCGGACCTCTCCCAGGACCAAACGGTCAGCCCGCAGGAGGAAATTCGCTTCGATCCCAAAGATTTCGAGGGCGTTTCCGACTTGGCCACGGAGGTCAAGCCCGATCTGGCGGTCATTGGGATCGGGACGGGAGGGGGCGATTTCTCGAAGTTCGGTTTGAGCGTGGGTGGCGGGCGCGGGCCGCGTTTCTTCGGCCTCGGCGAGAATGCGACGGGCGCAAGAAGAATCGTCTACGTCGTGGACCGCAGTGGCTCGATGACCGACACCTTCGATTTCGTGCGGCAGGAGCTCAGGCGGTCGATCTCCGCGCTGCGCCGCAGTCAGAAGTTCCATGTGATTTTCTTCAGCGCCGGCAAGCCGCTGGAGAATCCGCCCCGGCGGCCGGTCAGCGCGATTCGAGCGCAAAAGGAGCAGTTCTTCGATTTTCTGGACAGCGTCTACACGGGCGGGCGAACGGACCCCACGCCGGCCATGATCCGCGCGTTCGATTGTGAACCCGACTTGATCTACTTCCTCACCGACGGCGAGTTTGACCGGGCCTTGATCGGGCGGCTTGACAAGATCAACCGGGACCGCAAAGTTCGGATCTTTGCGATCGCCTACTTCAACCAGGAAGGTGCCGATCTGTTGAGAACCATTGCCCGCGAGCATCGGGGCGAGTTCAAATTCGTATCCGAAGACGATCTTCCGTGACCCTTCACGTACCCGAAGCAATCCGATTATGTTGCGACAACAGGGCTGGGGCCTCGGTATTCAGTCCCCGGCCGTCCCCAGCCCCGAGGATCCGGGTGCGCTTTGTTGCTTGTTGCGCACTAGCTTTCGTCACTTTGACGTTGGGCCGACCGGCCAGAGCCGATCAGATCATCTTGGGAGATACGAATTACCCACGGGCTCGGGTCACCGGTTTCTCCGACGGACAGTTGCTCTTTGTCTCGATCGACGGGGCGGAGCGTGCCGCCCCTATCTCGGATGTCCGTCTGATTTACGTCGACAGCGTTTCCGGGTTCGCTGATTTCAATGAGGCGGAGAAACTGGTAGGGGAGGGATTGGCCGCACAGGCGCTGGCACGCTACGAGCGGTCCTGGCGTTTGGGGAAGCGGTTCTGGCCGGATCTGATCGCGACCCGGCTACTGGCCGCCTGCGACAAGGCCGAGCGGATCGACCGCGCGACGCTCAACTTTATCAGGGTGGCACGCGGCAAGCACAGTGGGCCGAAGTCCGCTGCCATGCTGATTCCGCAGGCGATTCCGAAGAAGCGCACGCCCGAGGCAGTGCGGGCCGTGGAGCAGCTCGACGCTGCGCTTCGCAAGGTCGGCAATGATTCGGAGGAGGCGCTGTATCGGCTGCTGCGCTATGGAATCCTTACTCGTATGGGCAGCGATCGCACAGACGAGGACGCTCGCGTGGTTGCCGGGATGCGGATCCCGGCGCCGGTGCGATCTGGTCGGGCATACGAGATCCAGTTGTCGGCCATGGAAAGGGCCTTTACGGAGCCGACGGGGGCGGCCTTGTCCGGCCTCGATCGCGCGATCGAGGACTGCCCGGACGAGCAGTTGGCGGACTTCCTGCTTCTCAAGGGGCGGCTTCTTTTGAACTCCGCTGAGACGCGCGAGGAGATCATTCGGGCAAGCTGGCCCTTCTTGCGTGTGACGATTCACATGCCTGGCGATCCGCGGGGGGCGGAAGGCCTGCTGGGCGCGGCGACTGCCCTGGAACGGCTGGGGCAACCGGTCAAGGCCGTTCAATTACTCGAGGAGTGTCTGGCTCATCCTTCCGTGGGGAGTGAGGTCCGGAGCGAAGCCGAGGCGGCGATGAAGCGATTGACTGCTGAATCGGCCGGCTCATGATCCGTGGAATCCAATTCCAAATATTGTGCTGTTAAACGGCGGGAGAAATCACGTGTTGATGCGAATCGGATTGCTGGCTTGCCTGCTGGGGGTGGTGCTGTGCGCCATCATGGCCGCTCCGGTGCTGGCCCAGGATCAGGCCGAGGAGGAGCAGGAGGCTTCTTCACCCAATTGGCTTGACTTCTTCGTGTTCAAAGGCGGGAAGATCACGCTTGTGCTGATTGTGCTGTCGATCGTCACGATCGCCCTGATCATCGAGCACGCGTGGTCGATCCGTCGGGCTACCATCATTCCGGCGGAGGCGGTTGAACGCGTGCAGGGATACCTCGAGGAGAAGAAGTATTTGGCGGCCATTCAGTTTACCGCCGAGGAGCCGAGCATGATGGGGCACGTGCTCAATGGCGGTCTGCTCGAAGCGGCGAACGGCTACGCAGCCATGGAACGGGCCATTGAGGAGTCGCTTGAGGAGCGTGCGGCGCGTTTGATCCGCAAGACCGAGTACCTCAACGTGATCGGGAATATCTCACCGATGATCGGGCTCTTCGGGACGGTCTTCGGGATGATTCTGCTGTTTCAGGCGATTCATCAGGCCGACGCCTTTCCGCCGCCGCGAGTGGTGGCGGACAAGATTTCGGTCGCGTTGATCACGACGTTCTGGGGACTGGTGGTGGCGATTCTTGCGCTCAGTTTCTTCGCCCACTTCCGCAACCGCATAGATGTATTGACGGCGGAATGTGCGCTGGTCGCGGACCGGATTCTCTCTGCGTTCAAACCCGGTGCCGCGCAGCACCAGGCCGTTGCTCAGGCGGCCAAAGAGAGGGCTCAAAAGCAACAGAAGCCACCCGACGCACCCTCAAGAGCATGATTCGATACGATCCGCAAACTCGAAGAGCACCGGCGACCATCGGCTTCAACGCCGTTCCGATGATCGACGTGATTTTCATGCTCACCATCTTCTTCATGCTGGTGAGTCGGTTCTCATCGGCTGAGCAAGTCAGGATGGAGCTGCCAAAGCCCGAGGTCAGTCAGGCGAAGACGGTCAAGATGCCGGAACGCGTCATTATCAACTGCCGGCCCGGGGAGCCCACGATCGACGGGCAGCGGACGGTGTTGTACAGCCTGGGTCCGAACCGTCCGGAGCCGCTATCGGTGATCTCGGCGCGACTGGCAGCGATGAAGGAGGAATCGCCCAATGTGAAGGTGATCGTTCGTGCGGATCGCCGTCTGCAGTACGCCGACGTGCGGGCGATGATGAGCGTGGTGGCCCAGAACAACATCGAGATGCTCAACGTGGTCGCGCATGTGGGCGAAGGGGAGCAGTAGGCGATGGTGGTGAAGACGCAACGCGGTCGAGAGAGGCCTCAGGGGCGAGGGGACACCGTTCACTTCAGGCCGACCCGCAAGTATCGTCGTGCCCGCGGCATGCCCTTTGCGATCAACTACGCACCGATGATCGATGTCACGTTTCTGCTGTTGATCTTTTTCCTGGTGACGACGACGTTCGAGCGGGCGGAGGGGATTCTCTCCTCCAGACTTCCCCGCGACACCGGCGCGCCGACCGTTCCTTTACCGATCAGTCCGATTGTGGTTCGTTTGAATCAGACCGGACCGGAGATAGATGACTACAACCTCGGCATCGACAATATTGAGCAGGCTCCCGCCGGTTTTCACGAGCTGACCGTCCTGCTGGGGGAGATCCAAACCAAGCCGGGCTTTGATGATGAGACGCCGGTCGTCATTGTGGCTGATCCGAAGGTTCGATGGGACCACGTCGTCGACGCCTGGAACGCAGCCGTCCGCTGCAGATACAAGAACATCGCCTTTGGAGGTTGATGAGTCACCAAAACGTGAGTTCGGTCGTGCGAGATCATCGCCCACGCAGTCAAAAAGGTTACACAACGACCCAGCCGGTCCGGCGCGCAGAGAGGCGCGTGAAGCGGACCGCGGCACGGGGGACGATCGCGGTCTTTCTCGCGGCTGTCTTGTCCTGCAGCCAGGTCGGGTGGGCTCAGGTGCCGCCGGAGGATTGGCCGGCGGAGGAGCGGCGTCTCAATCCTTCCCTCTTTCGAACCGGGCTCAAAGAGCGCGGGCTCACGGAAATTCTTGAACTGCATCTCCGTGACTACCCGCCGCGAAACCCTACCTCACAACTCTTGCTCAAACGTGAAATCAAGCTGGCTCAATACGCGGACCCGGCACTGGACCGTGATGAGCGCCAGGCCGCGATTGCCGAGGCGAACCGGCTCCTCGAGCAGCTCATTGACAACCGTCCGAATGACCCAAGGCGGCTCGATTGGCAGCTTACGCTGGCACACTCGCTGATCTATCAGGAAGGCGATGCGTACGTCAAGAACGTGCTTTACCGGGGCGGTGGCAGTGCTGAGGACAGGCAATATCTCGTTGAAGCGACGGAGCGTGCGATCACGCGGCTTGAAATGGTGCGTCAGGACATCATCGACGAATACGACCGCATCGACAGCTTACCGATCGGCGAGTTCGAGACCCTCGAGCGGCGAGGATACATCGAGCAGTTGGATCAGATGGCCCCGAGGGCCGATTATCTGCTCTCGTGGGCTCTCGTGTTCGACTCCCTGCCGCGTGATGATTTTGATCCGGTTCGGGCCCGCCGCCTCAATCAAGTTCTCGAGATCCTGCAGGAATCTCCCGCTTTCCTCGAAATGCCGCATGAGCAAAGCAAAGTGCAGGTCCAGACGTTGCTTCTGACCGGCATGACCCACAGGATGCGAAACGACCACCGAGCTGCCCGCGATTTCATCGAGCGCGCTCTGTCGGTGGCGAACCGGTTGGGCGATCCCGCGGATCGTGCGGATGTCGAATGGGCGGCAACGCTGGCCCGGCTGCAGTTGATCCTCAACGAGGCTGAGGCCGGCAGGTACGACTCCGCCATCTACGCGCTGGATCGCTATCGCGCGCTATTGGCCAAGCAATCGGATACAAGTTTCGATTTGGCGCTGGCAGTCGCTCTGCTGGAACGCGGGATTCTGCAGGAGCGGGCCCGGGCGGCCGCGCGAGCGGGCAACACGCTGGAGGCCTTGCAGTATCGCACGGAGTCGTGGCAGGC
>CP070718.1:164882-168490 GCA_020350565.1 Phycisphaerales bacterium | reverse complement strand
TTCTCCGCCGGCACGTACCAGGCCGAGAGGGAGACGCCGTCGGCCGTCGTCAGCGTCACATCCTCGAATGGAACGCCGACATCGGCAGGGGTGAAAGCCAGCGTCCGGTCAGGGAAGTACAGCAGATGATTCTGAAAAAAGAACACGAAGACGCATACCGCGACGTAGGTGCCCGCTACGATGACCACCAGACGTTTGATCCGCGTCACGAACCGGCGTCTGTTCGGTTTTGTGTTTTGCTCAGCGATCGCTGCATCCTCCTGGGCGGGCGCATTTCGCTAGTCGTACTCTTCTTCTTGTCGGATCCGCCTGGCGATCTGGTGATACCTCATGAACCGCATCGCCTTTCGTACCGCGCGGATGCCGAAGTAGGTCCCGAAACCGCCCAGCAATGAGCCGAAGAATAACTTGCCTGGGGAGTAGGATGTCACCATACGGATGAGCAGCCAATAGCCCGGTGGCCCGAGGACCAGGAATATCAGCGCGTCCGTGATCGGAACCTCGACGTCCTCCTCACGAAAGATGCCGTCCAACTTCGCGGGCCGGGCGTTGTACGTGCTCCCGCATTCCGGGCATCGCCCGACGACAGGAAGCGTCCGAAGGTTGTAGCCGCAGCGGCCGCAGTACAGCGAGACGCCAATGGCCTGTTCGGCCGCGATCTCGTCCATGTACTTGTCGATCTGGTCGGGGTGAACCGACATGTCGAAACATCACTGCTATGGGCCGGCAGGCTCAGTCTCTCTCCTGCTTTCGGATCCGTTTGGCGATATGCTGAAAGCGGATGAACTCCTGCAGCCTGGCATAAGTCCGCACGGCAAACACCAGGCCCATGGCACCCATAATCAAGCCGATGAAGAACTTGCCTGATTCGAACGGCTCGATCGACACGGAGATCAGAAGGATCGCAAACATGGCAAACACGCAGAATCCCAGGCCGTCACCGACAGGCAGCTCCACGTCATCCTGTTTGAAGATGCCTTTCATCTCCACGGCGTTGGCGTTGTATTCCTGACCGCACTCCGGGCAGATGCCTCGATAGGGCAGGGAGTAAAGGCAGTACCCGCAGCGCCCGCAGTAGACCGCATGGGTAATGGTGAACTCCGGGTCGAGTCCGCGCCGGGGATGCCCTTCTTCCTCGGTCATAGGATTGCCGCTTTCAGCAACCGACGTGCTTGTTTTTATTCCGCGAAGAGCGCCTCGACAAACGTTGCCGGATCGAATGGCTCAATGTCCTGCGGCGTCTCGCCGATGCCCACGAATTTCACCGGCACGTCGAGCTGCTCCCGGATGCCGACGACGACCCCGCCCTTCGCGCTGCCGTCCAACTTCGCTAGGATAATGCCGCTCACGGAGACGTGCTCGGAGAACTGCTTGGCCTGGTTGATGGCGTTCTGTCCGATGGTCGCGTCCAGGACCAGCAGCACCTCGTGCGGGGCGTTTTCGATCTTGCGCTGAACCACTTTCTGGATCTTGCCCAGTTCGCGCATCAGGTGCTCCTGGGTATGGAGCCGCCCCGCGGTGTCCACCAGCAGGATGTCGGCGTTGCGCGCGATGGCCGCGTCACAGGCGTCGTAGGCGACGGCCCCGGGGTCCGCCCCTTGATCGTGTTTGACGATCTGCACGCCGGTTCGCTCGGACCATATGGTCAGTTGCTCGACGGCGGCTGCCCGAAACGTGTCGCAAGCAGCAAGGATGACCTTTTTCCCTTGCTGTGTGAGATACCAGGCTAGCTTGGCAATGCTGGTTGTCTTGCCCGAGCCGTTGATGCCGGTGACCACGATGACCGTCGGCCCCGATGCCGCGAAGTGGAGCTGACGGTCCGACTCGGGCCACATCGCGACAATGTGCTGCTTGAGGTAGCCCTGAATCTCCTGCTCCTCCGTAATGTCCCCTTTTCGCCATCCCGTTCGCAGCAGGTCGATCAACTGGTTCGTGGTGACCGGGCCGAAATCCGCCGTCAGCATGGTATCCTCGAGCCGCCGGATGGTCTCCTCGTCGATCTTCCGCCCGATTTGCAGCACCGACCGGAAACTGCTGGAGATCCGCTCGCGAGTCTTGGTGAGCCCCTTTTTAAGGCGATCGAACAGCGCCATTAGCTTGTGTCCTCTTGATGCTTCTTCAGTATTCGGTCCAACACCCCATTGACGAAGCGAGGTGAGTCCTCCCCTCCGAATTCACGGGCGATCTCGATGGCCTCGTTCAGCGCCACCTTGGGCGGTGTGTCCGTCGCAAACCACTCCACCAGCGCGATCCGCATCACGTTACGCTCGACCGGTGAGATTCGCGACAGGTCCCACTTCTCCGCGGTATCGCTGATGAGCCGGTCGATTCGCGCGTGATCCTTCTTGTACGCCTGGACCAGCTTGACGGCAAAGTCGACGGCTTTCGGGGGCGGTTGCTGATCGGCGATGAAGGCCGAAAGCTGTTCGTCGCCGGGCAGCCCCTGAACATCCGACTGACAAAGTGCCTGCATGGCCAGAATGCGAGCTTGGCGCCGCTCGGCGTGCATAGTCCACTACTTGGCCTTCTCTATTTGACCGGCCAGGTCCACCAGCTCGATCGCGGCAAGGGCCGCATCCTCCCCCTTGTTGCCGGCCTTGCTGCCTGCACGCTCGATCGCCTGCTCGAGGGTGTCTGCGGTGATGACGCCGAACACCGTGGGCACGCCGGTCTCGAGTGCGACTTGGGCAATGCCTTTCGCTGACTCGGCTGCGATGTACTCGAAGTGCGGCGTATGCCCGCGGATGACGCAGCCCAGGCAGATCACCGCGTCATACTTCTTTGACGCTGCCAGCTTCTTGGCCACAAATGGCAGCTCGAACGCCCCGGGCACGAAGACGCACGTGATATTGCCGTCGTCGCAGCCGTGGCGCACCAACGCATCAATCGCGCCGCTCAGCAGCTTGTTGGTGATGAATTCGTTGTAGCGACTGATGACCAGTGCGAATCGCTGCCCGTCAACCGATAGTTGTCCGTGAATTTCCTTTGCCATGGTGTTGTTGTCCGATCAAGACCCGGCTCATGCTTTCGTTAATCCGAGCCGTCCCGGCGCGCCGGGATGAGGGAGCGGGTTCTTCTTTCTTCGTTTCTCGAGATTCTGGTTCGCTTGACGCTAGTTGGACCGGCTTTCCGACCGGCCAGGCGGACAGGCCGGAAAGCCCGTCCCACATCCAATTGGGTTTCGAGGCCTATGATCCTGGCGCCTTCGCCTGGATTCGATTCACTTTCCAGTCGAGGGAGTTGGGGTCGATCAGGTCGGCCCAATCCTCGCCGATCAGGTACATCGTCAGGTCCTCGGCGGTCATCATGGCCCGGATCCTGAACTTGGCGAGGTCCTTCGTCCGGTCGGTATTCACGCGCTCCACCTTGTCGATTTCCATCAGTTTCTTCTTGACCATCAGCACCTGGACCGGCGTGAGGCCTTGGATTTCCAGCTCCAGCTCTCCGCCGTAGCTGATCTGCGTCGCCCAGTTCCGCATGGCGTTGTAATACAGGTTCTCGACCAGTTCCTCGCCCGCATTGTCAATGGCTTTCTTGCCGGCCTGGGGTGAGTGCGTGAAATAACCGCGCGCCCCCCCGCGCTTTGTGGGCAGCGGTTCGCTCGCGAT
>CP070718.1:161012-164782 GCA_020350565.1 Phycisphaerales bacterium | reverse complement strand
CAGAGTGCTCACGATGTAGGTCAGCGCGGCGGGCGGATCGGGCAAGCCGTCATCCGTGGCTTGCAGCGTGATCGCGATGGACCCCGCGCCCACCGGGCCGGTAACCTGCACCGGCATGGCCGTCGGCGGCTTCGGCCCGCACGCGCCCATCTCCGATAGGTCGGTCGCATAGAAGTCCGGGCTCAAGCCCTCGCCTTCGGACAGGCCGGCGAGGCCGTCGCTGACCGCGATTTCCAGATAGCTGAGCGTGATGGTCCCATCGAAGAACAGCTCGACCTGGAAAGTGCTGCTGTTGGACGTGCCGTACTCGGGCACGTTTTCGTAGGTCACCGCCGCTCGATCGGATAATTGCTTCCAGCTCACGTTCCCACCCGCATCGTCGACGCTGAAATCATCGAACACGAGCGAGATCCGCGGCATGTCGAAGTGATCTTCCAGCGACTCGGTGTAATCCGAGTCACTGCCGGTGAAGGTGATGTACCCGTTGTCACAGACATAGAAGCTGGAGTAGCTCACCCCGTAGAGCGACACGGTTTCCCCATCGCTCAGCGTCACCTGCTGGTAGCTGTCCTCCGATATGGACAGCGGCGTCCCGCCGGCCGGGTCGGTGGGCAGACTTTCGATCGGTTCCGTGCAGCCGTCGTAGAAGTCCACCGATTCGTTGGGCTCGAAGGTCAGGGTCAGGTAATCCAGATCGTTACCACTGCTGAACTGCTCGGTGAAGAAGTCCGGTATCTCCGGCGTGGTGAAGGTGTAGCAATTGCCGCCGTTGTCGTCGACGGCCGTGTTGCCGGCTTCGTCGGTGGCCTGAACCGAGAAGAAATACGTCGTGCTGTCTTCCAGCCCGGAAAGGTGCACCACGTGATGCGTTTGAAACCCGGCGGATGTGGCCTCAATCGTCCCACCGCAGAAGGTGTCGTAGAGGACCAGCCCCTGCGCCGGCTCGTTTGTGTCGAACTCCACCGTCGCGTCGCGCGGTTCGATGCTGGTCACCTGCACGTTGGAGATGATCGGCGCGTCGCAGTCGACGATGGCCGTATCGGTTACCTCGACGTCCGTGCCCCCCTAGCCATCATCGGCGTCGATGTAGATGCCGCGAATCTCATCACTCGGCTGAATGTACAGGCTGGAGGGATCGCCGGGGGTCGTGGTCGTCAGGGGCACGGAGCCGCGGAAGTCCGCCGTCTCGGCCGCTGTCTCCGTCAGCGTAACGATAACCGGCGGATCGCCCTGATCGGCGTCATCGGAATCCGATTCGATGACCACGTCCACGGTCTCCACGGTCTGATCGTCCGTGTTGAGGTCGCAGTCGACGACCTTGATCTCGACCTCGGCGTCATTGCATGAGTAGCGCGCCTTGCCCAGCCTGATGATTCCCTGCGAGGAGCAGTTCACCAGAAGCGGTGACGCGCATGCGGAGAAGAGCTGCGGCCCCTGGGGAACGGCATAGCCGAAGACCTCCACCTGCCACGCTCCCGGCTCGGGATCGAGGACGTAAACCTGCTCGATGTTGTTGGCGTGGTCCTCGACGGTCTGGACGGCGTCGGCGCTCGGGTTCTCCGGGTCCAGCGTCCACGGGTAATGCCGAACGCTGGACGGAGAGGTGACAATCAGATCGAGGTCATTGACCAGATTGGGGTACACGTTCGGCGTGCCCGGAGGATCGTCCCATGTCAGGGTGATCTTCAGCTCCGGATCCCCGGTCTCGGCATAGACCAGGAAGAGGTAAGATTCGTCCTGCCCCACTTCGCCCTCAAGGAAGTAGCCCATTCGCATGAAGTCGACGGTGGGCTGCGCGCGGATGATGCCATAGCCGGTCTTGTAGTCCGGCCCGGGGTTCTCGAGGTCCTCCACGTTTTGTACGAGGAGCGCCTTCATGGTCGAGGGCAGCGGGTCCGGCTCCCCGGGGAATTGGTTGCGGAAGTCCTGCAATACGAGAGCGGTCACACCGGCAGCCGTCGGGCATGCCATCGACGTGCCGCACTTTCCGGTGTACGCCGTATCGCTTGAGCTGGAGCAAGAGGTCACCGTGCCGTCGCCGTCGCTCTGGCAACCGGGGGCGGAGAGATCCGGCTTGAGGCGGCCGTCATCGGTGGGTCCCCAACTGGTGAAGTAGGTTACCGAGTCGTCGTTGGAGTTCATCGCCCCGACGGTAATATGGTTCTTGGCGCAGGCCGGCGGCGCCGTGGTGTGATACGTGGTCCCACACCGCCCGCTGCTCCTTTCGTTTCCATTGGCCCAGACGATGCGAATCGGCTCTCCCAGCACCCCTCGCACGACGTCGTCGATCAGAGCTGAGGTTACGCCGTAATTACCCTCCCACTCGCAGGGGAAGCCGTTTGGTGCGGTGTTCGTGCCGATGGAGTTGTTGGAGATGACGGCGCTGAACATGCTGATGGCTTCACCGTAGTCGGCCTCGAGGTCGCCGGGATCGGTGTAGAGGAAGCCCTCCTGCAGGCCTCCTTCCTGTTCGAAGCCATAGGACAGCAGCGAACAAGCCGGGGCCATGCCCCGGTACAGCCCAGCGCTGGCCGTGCCATTGCCGCCGATCGTGCATGACACGTGCGTGGCATGATCGCTCATGCTGGACGTGTCGGACGGACCAATGGTCACGCGAGAGCCGAGGTCGCCGCTGAAGTCGTCATGCGTAGCGCGCGCCTTGCCGCCATCGTATACGAGCACCATCACGCCGGCACCATCGAGGCTGTACGGCGGAGCCTGGACGATGTCCGCGCCCACGTTTTGCCGGATGCTGTCGTTGACCTCGCCCCATCGCGGGAGGGCGGGTTCGATGTACTGAACCGTGTCCTCCTGAGCGAGCGCCGCGACGTTACGGAAGGGGATTTCCAGCACCAGGCCGTTAATCGTTTCGATGCGGGACCGAACGAGGGCGTCGTGCCGATAGGCAACGGAAACCGCTCGGTTGGCCAGAGGTACGTCGGGGTGGAAAAGGACGTACACCGGAATCATCGGCTCGTCCGGCTTGCCCGGGTTGAGCAGCGCCCACTGTGGTGCTTCATCCGTCACGAGCAACGGGTGGAGTTTCCAATTGGGCTCGATCGCTCGTGCTCCTGTGAGCTTGTCGAACCTTGCGAGCCCGGCGACGTCCAGCCTTCTGCCGGACACGACCGCAAAGTAGGCGTTGTCACCGAGATAACCCAGAAGCTTTAGCCCGCGACCCTCAAGGTACTGTCGATCCGAAGGTGTGATCGCTTCGCCGAACTCAACCACGATATGCCGCGCATCGTCGGCCGCAGCCATGGTGGCGATCGATTGCGCCGCCTCCGGGGCCGATACGATCATCTGCGGGCTGCTGCCGGTCAGCCAGCGAATCTGTGCCTCTGCCTGGGACGCCGACAGGGCGACGCCCAATACCGCGCAAACGGCGGCGTAAACATGGGTGCGTTTCCGTCGCATGGAATTACTCCATTCAGGTTTCAACATCTGAACGTGCCTCCTCCGAAAATGGCATGGAATGCGTATCAGGTCGTTGCCATGCGAGGGCAGTTCGTGCCAGTGTGTGGCATACGGCCCCCGTAGTCACTTCGTGTGCGTCTGTTAGTTCGACCCCCGGGAAGAATGTCCTAAGCGCGGACACAACCCGATGTCAGTACCTCCTCTTGCAGGCTGTATTCAAGGAAGGGCGCGAAACGGGGATGCCGAACGATGCACTCGGAGTACCCCAAACTCCTGCGTCCCCCCAACGCAGCCTGTTCTGCATCGAGCCCGGCTCGACACATTGTCGGCCCGGTTCCCAACAAAGCGCCATT
>CP070718.1:157366-160912 GCA_020350565.1 Phycisphaerales bacterium | reverse complement strand
CCGATCGCCGATTTCGTCGGCAAGCTCGGTGACGAACGGGCCGGCCCCGACACGGGTCGAATACGCCTTCGCTGCGCCGATCAGGCGTGTCACTCGCCCGGCCGGTACGCCCGCCCCGGCGGCGATGCCGTGCGGGCCTGTGCTGCTGGAAGTCACGAACGGGTACGTCCCGTGATCAACGTCCAGAAGCAGGCCGTTGGCTCCCTCAAAAAGGACCTTTTGCCCCGCATCCATGGCTTCCCGCAACAGCAAGGAGGTGTCCGTGATCACAGGGGCCAGACGCTGCCGGGCCCGATGGAGATCCTCGATGATCGAATCCGGATCCAAGCCACCGCCATCACCGTACAAAGCCTGGAACGCTGCTGAACGCTGAGCCACGATTTGACGAACCCGCTCCTCAAGCTCCGGATCGCAAACGAGGTCGCATGCGCGAACGGCGCTTGCGCGTTTCATTTTGTCCGCATAGCAGGGACCGATGCCGCGCGCGGTCGTTCCGATTCGCGTGTCGTCGCGAGCCGCACCTTCCGACAGTTGATCCTCGGCTTTGTGGTGTGCGAGCACGAGATGAGCGCGGTCACTCAATCTCAACCGATTGACAGCATCGATGCCGCGTTCGGCCAACCCGTCGAGCTCGGCAATAACCTGCAGCGGATCAACCACGACGCCGGGGCCGATCACCGCCGTCATGTGTTCATGGAGGACACCGGCCGGCAAAAGATGCAGTGAAAACTTATCCCCGCCCACACACACCGTGTGACCTGCGTTCGCCCCGCCGTTGAAGCGAACCACCAAATCGTATTGCGGGCAGAGGAGGTCTACGATCTTGCCTTTGCCCTCATCGCCCCAGCCGAGCCCGAATACGCACGCATGCTGTCCAGTACCAGTGGGCATGTCTCTACTTGGTCGAAGAGGAATAACGTCGATCGGGCCAGAAAAACGGGGCCCGAAGAGGCCCCCAACGCATCGGTTACCGATGTTCCGTACGCTACCCGGCCCAGAGGGTTCTGTCAATCCAGACCTGTTTCACGGCCCTCGCTTGCCGATAAAGGAATATCTGTCAGTGTTTTTAAATTAATTATCTTGATTTTTACTATTGCGAAGGCTATGGTAACGGCAAGTTCTAGCTACTTTAAGGTTGAGCCACGCTTCAACGTCCTGAAACGGGCAACGGGATGAATGTCATGGACAAAACACTGCTTCGCAACTTTCTGGAGCTCCGCTACGACGAACTTGAGGAGAAGAACCTCGAGGTCAAGCGCCAGCGAGTCGAGCGCGTCGACCCGGGAACCATCGAGGAAGACCGGCGCCGCTACCTGACCGACGAGAAGCGTCTCAAGGCCGTCACTGTCTGCTTCACGGACCTCGAGGGCCGGTTCCACATGCTCGACTACGATAAGAAGTATCTGCTCAAGAACACCGACTCCCTCACCTTCGACGGATCCTCCATTCGAGGTTTTTCCGTCATCAGCGAGTCCGACCTTAAGATTCGGATCGATTGGCCCGCGTTCTATTGGCTGCCGAGCGACATCTTCGGACCCGGAAAGGTCATCGTCTTCGGTGAAGTCCAGGATCAGGATGGTACACCATACCCCGCTGACTTCCGCTCGCGCCTCTACAAGCTGACGGATGAGCTGTTTCGCAACGAAGGTCAGCGCTTTTATACCGCAACCGAAATCGAGGGCTTCCTGTTCAAAGGCACCGACGCGGAGCGGGCGTACTTCGACACCGGTAAGTTCGAGTTCATCTCAACCGGCGGTTACTTCCATTCGCTGCCACAGGACCCGCTGCGTCTATTCATGGACGTTTCCGCGGAGGCGCAGCGTTGCCTCGGCCTGTCCAACGAGAAGGACCATCCGGAGGTCGCTCCGTCGCAGTTCGAAATGAATTTCGAATACTCCGACGTGCTTATTACGGCGGACCAGATTCAGCTCTACAAACTGATTTGCCGACAGGTCGCGCGGTCGATGGGCATGACGGCCAGCTTCCTGCCCAAGCCGGTCGCGGGCATCAACGGTAACGGCATGCACGCCAACATGTCGCTGAGCAAGGGCGGAAAGAACTTGTTCCATGACAAGGATGGAGAGGCCGGGCTGTCGAAAATGGGCTGGCAGTTCGTGGATCGCATCCTCAACAACGCGCCGGACATCTGCCTCGTCATGAACTCCAGCGTCAACGCGTACCGCCGACTCGACCCCAATTTCGAAGCTCCGAATCAGATCAAGGCATCAGCGACCAACCGTGCTGCCATGATCCGTGTTCCACTGGGTAACGAGCGGTCTGCGCGGATTGAGCTGCGGTCGGTCGGCCCGGACGCGAATCCGTACCTGTTGTTCTACACGTTGCTGCGAACCGGGTCGGAGGGGCCGCTTCCCGATCCGGCCGATATGGAGGGCAAACGTCCGCGCACGCGGTTTCTGCCGGACAACATCCACGATGCCATTCGGCTGTTCAAGAGCAGCCAGCTCATCGCCAAGATCCTCGGCGAGGACTGCCAGGGCAAATACGTGGAACTGAAGCAGATGCAGGCCGATCGCTGCCCGAAGGAGCTCGGCACTCTCGTGAAGCGAGGCGAAGTCATATTCCACCACGAGGTGACCAACCAGCATTTGTGGCGCCTGTTCTGAGCGGGCTCTTCTGGTCGGCAATCTCCGTGCAATTTCCGAGCCGGCCCGACGGGCGAGCGACCCGTCGGGCTGCTGTCCTTGTCTTCAAGGTCGATACGACCGCTTGAGAGAATGCAATCAGAGACAAGGCGAGCGGGTCGACTTATACTTCCTGCATCATGAACCTGGACGATGAGGTTTGCTACTGCTACCACGTCTCTCTGCGGAAGCTGGTGAACTTCTCTCGTCGCCAGCGCCCGAAGCCGCCCAGCCGGATGACCGAATGCTTGAACGCAGGCACAGGATGCGGATGGTGCATCCCTTTCCTCATCAAAATCGCAGACGACCCCAATGCCTTCGCAGCCGAAGACCTGAGTCCGGAGGAGTACGCCCAAAAACGCCGCGAGTACATCGAGAGCCGGCAGGCAAGGAACACCTTTTCCGACACGGACACCCGTGCGTCTTAGATCACCACACAAAGCAGATCGGTGCCGTATAAGGCGAGGTGGTGATTGGCCCTTCCACAAGGCGGGCTCGCCGTTTTCCCGCGGCACACAAGTCGGTATACTGCCGGCATGAGCGACATCGAGCATCTCGCCAGTCTTATTGCAGGTGCCTCGGCCGGCGTTGCGTTCACCGGTGCGGGTATGAGCACGGAAAGCGGGCTCTCGGATTTCCGCAGTCCGGGGGGTCTCTGGTCGCGCCATCAGCCCGTGTACTACGACGAATTCCTCGGCAGTCGGGAAGCCCGCGTACGCTATTGGCAGATGCGTCGCGAACTGCACCAGGAACTTGCGGCCTCCAGACCCAACGCCGGGCATTACGCCTTGGCGCGATTCGAAGAGCTCGGAATGCTCGTCGGCGTCGTCACGCAGAACATCGACGGGCTGCACCAGGACGCCGGCAGTCGCGACGTCGTGGAACTCCATGGCACAAGCCGGGT
>CP070718.1:155976-157266 GCA_020350565.1 Phycisphaerales bacterium | reverse complement strand
CTGCCGCTCCGGTAACGTACGGCTTGTGGCAGTAGGGTAATTGAGAGAGCGGTCGAGGCGGCCGTGTCCGGACTGGCAGGTTGTGATTCCGAAGCCGGCACCAAACCGAAGTCGGCAAGCTGCCTGAGACAGGGCTGCCGGCGGAACTCTGCCGGTCTCACCTGGAATGACCTTCCCAGCGGCCGCTCAGACAACCGGGAGTCATCAGCGAGGAGCAGCGCACAGGGATCAGAGAGGTATCAACATGGCAGAACCGAAGCACGGAACAAAGCCGATCGTCATCGAGGAAACGGTGGGCAAGAAGGCCTATTGCCAGTGTGGTCTGTCGGCGAAGCTGCCCTATTGTGACGGCGCACACAGCCGGGAGAACACACAGTGCAAGCCGATCGTTGTCGAGGTGGAAGCTGCAGGCACGAAGGCAATCTGCCAGTGTCACCAAAGCGGCAATCTGCCCTGGTGCGATGGAACGCACTCCAGGCTACCCCAAGCTTGATCGGGGCATAGAATAGCAAAGCCTCGGCAGGGCCCAGGCCACTTTCGTACGCGGTCTCGGGTGGCAGGCCCACGAAACGGTGCCCGGCTCCTCGTATAGACTCTGGCGGAGGATGCTTCTCCTTGTACGTCTTCGTGGTTCTTTGGTGGCTCTTCTTTCTGACGGCGTTCGGCCTGTCGCTGGGGAGTTTCCTCAACGTCATCATCTACCGGATCCCACGCGACCAGTCGCTCAGCCGACCGGTCTGGTCCTTCTGCCCTCACTGCGGCCATCGCATCCGCTGGTATGACAACCTCCCGGTGATCAGCTTCATCCGGCTGGGCGGTCGGTGCCGCGACTGCGGCGCCCCCATTTCAACGCGGTATGTCATCGTCGAACTGCTGATGGCGCTCCTTGTACTTCTGCTCTTCGACGCCTTCCTCATCGCTCAGGCGCGCGAAGGACTGTCCAGCTCCACCTTCGGCGTCGGCAGCCGTCTGGCATACGACTGGCCGATTTTCCTGGCGCACATCATACTCTTTGCGGCCCTGCTCGCGATGTCGGCCATCGACCTCGAGCACTACTGGGTCGACGTGCGCTTCACGAACTTCGCGACCGTCGCCGGCTTCGTATTGCACGCGCTTTGGACGCCGAGACAGTCGTTCGCGTGGCATCGGCCATCGGACACGACGGCCGTGATCTCGTTCCTCGTCCTGGGTGGATTGGCGTTCGTCTGGGTCATTGCGATATGCCGGCCCGAAGTCGACCCGGAGGACTTTGGCGAGAGACGCGATTCCACGTCCGAAGAGGACGACTTG
>CP070718.1:148445-155876 GCA_020350565.1 Phycisphaerales bacterium | reverse complement strand
CACTGGCGCCCGTGAAATCGCCGTTCGGCGAGGTGCCTGTCCCCTTTTTCAACGGACAGCTAGGGTATTCCCCCTCGCCCGGGATCAATCCGCAACGGCCCGACAACTAATGGCTGAGAGCTGTCGAAGCGAAGCGCAGATCCCGGCGCGCCGGGGATAGCTGATAGCTAAAACCCCGCCGATCACTCCGTGCGTTTTATCTTTCGGAAGGCATGCTCCCCTGCCCACGGAAGAGGTGCGCCTATGACGAACCACCGCTTGCATACGCGTTTCATCGAAATTCGGAAATGCCACCAATGCGCCGCCCGACGGCGGATCATCAACGCCCCATGAGACGTCCTAACTATTTGTCAGTTGGCTGCTTATATTCCGCCGCCCTCTCGCCGCCGTTCCTCTTCACCTGTGGCGCACGCAACGAAAAAAAGCCATTTAAAAGCCAAAAAAAGCCATTTCTCACTCGACTTGATCGCACGCGCACCCTCAAGACACCGTCCACGCGCGACGTTCTTACCTACGGAACCGACATCCTGTCGGCGCGCCGGATACTCGCCGACCGGGGACTGGACGTGTCTGACCAGGCAGAGACGACCCCTTCCACACCTCTCTTCCACGGAGATCAAGACATGAACGCGGCCAGAACCATCCTATGCCTCGCCGTGATCGGCGTTCTGCCTCTTTTTTCTGTGGGTACCCTGCAGCGAATGCTCATGCGGGGCGGAGCACGAAGCCGTAGGCGAACAGGCTGAGCGGTGGGCGGAACTCGCGAACGATGTGTAGTCCGGCCGCACGGATGTGCTTACGTACGCGCCGCCGGCTGAAGCCTTTGCGGCCCATCTCCCAGTAATGTTGGCCGTCAAAACGGTTCATCGTGCGATATGGTAGTCCGAACGACGTAAACAGCGGCTCTATGAACGGCAGATTCAGGCCGATGGCCAGCCCGATAGTGCGATACGGAATCGTGATGATGACATGCCCACGGGCGACGCGGGCCAGCTCGCGTAACGCCGGCTGGAATTCCTCGAATGGAAGGTGTTCCAGAATTTCGGCCGCGAGGACGGTGTCCACGGCATGGTCCGCGATCGGCAAGCGAATGATATCGCCGGCCAGGCTCGGAGACAGAGCTGCATCGAGATCGAGCGAAACGACGTCGAGACCCCATTTCTCCAGAAGCCAACCGGTCAGGCCTGCGCCCAGGCCCACCTCGAGCACGCTCTTTCCGCCGCACTGTGCCACGTACTTCGCCTGCTGCCAGCAGCTCATCACCCGCGGCAGGGTCATGTACTTCCGCCCATAGTGCGCCGCGCCAACCTGGACCTTGTGGGAGAGCGCTGCTCTATCGGGCGAATCAGTTGGAGCCGTCAACGTAGTCATAGGTCACAAAAACCGCTGGCTAATGTCGAATGTCGAATGCAGAATGGCGAATCCAGAATGTCGAATTCAGAATGGCGAATAGCGAATGGCGAATGCAGAATGTCGAATGAACGAGCAGCAACTCCGTCGTCATAGAGTACATTGTGCCCCCGGTCATTCTTCTTCTTTCATCCTTCATCCCTCATCCTTCATCCTTTTTCTGAATTCGCCATTCGACATTCTGCATTCATCATTTCCTCGCCACCACCCACGTCACCACCGGGATGCTGGGGTTGTTCTTCATGGCGACACGGTGAATCGGATGCCACCGCGCATGGGGGACGCCGTCCATCCGCAGACCCGCCCAACTGAGCGGCCAGACGTAGGCGTTCCCCCAACCGCCCACGTCGATGATCTCGCTGAAGTCTTCCGCCAGCAGCCGCAGGGCATCCGGCGTGAACCGCCAGTAGTCTTTCGGGAATCCCCAGATGGGGTTGACGAAACACGTCGTGTGCAACGCGATCCCGCCGGGCCGAATGATCCGGCGCGTCTCCTCGATCGCCGCCTTGGGGTCGCCGGCCACATAATGCAGAACCTGGTCGCTCACCACGTGGTCGAACGCTTCATCCTCGAAGGCCAGATCGAGCATGTCGTACTCGGGGTGGTTGGCCTCGGCGATCTCGCAGTTCGGGCGGTCGAAGAAGTTGCACAGAAAACTCGAATAGCCGATGGACAACACCCGGCCGGACACCTTGAGCGGCGCAAGTACCTCCCGCAGCCGCGCGTACATGTAATAACGCGTCACGTGCGGCCCGCGCTGCAGACCGACCATCGAAAGCCGCGTCAGGTTGCGGGCGGTCCATTTGAAGGCGGTTGCGATCATGGCACCAGTCTCTCTACCTTCCTCTCAACTTGCGGCCGATGAGTCCTGCGAATGTCTTTCTCCCTGTTCCGGGCAGCCGTGCATGCCAATCCAGACTCATCCTCGGAATCGCATAAGCATCCAACGACGTTGTGCGCTGCCTGAAGCGATACGCATCCGGCCCACCAAACGCCGTCCGAAAACCCGCTTCCCGCACAGCCCATGCCGCCATCGCAAATCCTCTCCACCAGGGCCAGGCGAAGTGCCTGGCGCTGGCGGGCGACAGGTGGTCTTCGAGCAAATGCCGAGCTTCCACAAGCGCGTCGAGCATCTCATAGGCGCGCTCCTCGCCCTCGACCCAGCGACCCGTCATACCGAGTTCACACGTCTCCTGCCCCTTCAGCCAGTCGGCATTCTCATAAAACCTCGGACCGTGGCGATCGATCGCAAGCATGCATCTTTCGCTCAGGGCCGCATCATCAAACCGCCGCGGCGACTGCAATGCCGGCCGATGCGGGCGAACCGGGGCACCGGGTGTCGGACACGCGCGTGTGCTGCCGTCCCCGGATGTGTTGCGTTGAAAGGCGGGCATAAAGCGCTCGTAGCGGACGACATGCCGACTGCGTGCGGTGAGAAAGCCTATGACATCCGGGGACACCCAAACGCGCGCGTGCCGCAGACCGTGGCATTGGACGTCGACCAGCCCGCTCTCGACCATCTCAGAAAGCTGCGCCCAGGTGCACAGGTTCGAATCCGGATCCTCCCCGCGGCCATGGTGATCTTCGATCAGCCCGGGGCAGACGAACGCGACCACCTTCACGTCGAACTGCTTGAGCACGGGGAAGGCAACTTCATACAGCCAGCGCAGCCCGTCGTCGAAGGTCAGCATGACCTCGTTGCCGGTTCCCCGACCGTCCGACATCAGACCAACCAATTCATCGCAATGAATCGTCCGGTATCCGTTGCGATCCAGGTACTCCAACGTCTCTTTGAAGGTCTCCAGGTTGAGCTCATGTTGTACAAAGATCGGCACGGCGCTTGGCCGGCGGTCCACACCGGGGTAAACGAACGAGGGATAGCACCCGGTCAACAAAGGTCGAATCTGTACCAGGCGGTCCATCGTTCGGTGCAGACGCATGGTTCGTTCCGCACGACGGCGGGCCGCGCGGAGCCCTTTTGCAGAACGGGGCAACCTCGTCGGAACGGAAATCGGTGCTTGAGCTGTCTCCACGATCATCATGGACGCGCCACCGTACAACTGCGTTCCCATCGCCGAGGCTCGATCCGAGGCCCAATCCGAGGCTCGATCCGAGGCCCGACCGTAAGGGAGGGCGAACCGTTCCGTCTCCTCTTACGCCTTCGACCGACTGCCCGAGACACTGCCGCAAGCTCCCAGGTATCGCCTGGTGGTATCCTCCGAGGTCGCCGTAGTTGCATGACGTCGTCGGGACCATCCGACTTGTGCCGCGACGAGTTCCTCATGAATACATTCACTCAGACGGCGGCCGAAGCTCGAAGTGTCAATTCGTGGCACATCCAGGTCCATTGCCCCACGAATCGACTCACCCAGGAGACGCAGGTCCCGGCAATGAATCAGCAAGCCCCGCTGTGCCAGCTCCTCCAGGAATTCGTATTGATGATTGTCCGGCAGCGTCGGATCGCTCACACCCACGAACCGCTTGCCGAGCTTCAGGGCCTCGATCGTCGTTCCCGTACCACCGTGTCCCACGATCACATCCGCCCGCTCGAAAACCACTCCCACCTGTTCCATGTAGCGGAAATAGGCCATGTGCCTGGGAACGTACGAACAGTTGGCGATCTGCGCCACCACCAGCTCGTCGGCCAGCTCGCCGGCGGCCAGTTCGTCCGCGCGCTGGATCATGGCGCGATAACCCTTCACCGTGCCGGTTGTCACAAAGATCACAGCACACCCCCCACGTGGACCGCCCGCCGCAGGGCCGGCACCAACGATTCATGCTGTACGAAAATCCTGTCGACCGCTTTCAGCCGCTGGAGAATCCGCGACGTCCGGCTCGGTGTGCGAACCCGCGTCAGTGATTCCACGTAGTAGGTTCGAGAGCGGACCACGCGTCCCAACAGCATGACGGGAACGGAGAGGTCGCTGCAGATGCCGATGATGAGGTGGGGACGAAGACGCCATAGCAACCGGATGATTCCGCAAAGCGTTCGACTCAGGCTGTAGACTTTAGCCGGTAATGTGCCGCCGGGGTTCGGCCTGAGCCGCGGCACCATGTGCAGCGGGCCGTCCAGCGGATGACGCTCGTACCACCACAGGTTGTCCAGCGTGGCGAGATAAGTCTTCTCCCAGGCCGGATCGAGCGCGGGAATGATCTCGAGGGCTTGCCGCCCCCAGCCGCCTCCGCCGACAATGATCAGAACCTTCGTTCGCACCAGATAATTATCGAGATATCGGACATTGGAGTTTGGCTAACAAGGAGGCGCCGTGAGCAGCATGAGTGGCAAAGGCAAACCTGTTTCACCGATTCTCAACCACCGCCCGACGCCGCCTTCGGGATGGCGGGACGCCCCGCTGGAACCGGCGCTTCATCAACGGCGCTTCCGCGGGCTTCTGCCGTTCCGGCATCAGCCGCGCGTCCGGCTGACGGCCTTCGCAATGCTGGTAGCCGCCGCCACGGCCATCGGCTGTGCCCAGTTCCTCGGGGAGAAAACGCACTGGCCACCCATCGCCGAGATCAAGAATTGGGAGATCTGCGAGTCCTCCGGGCTGGTCAAGAGTCGTCAGCATGCGGACGTCTTCTGGACGCACAACGACTCCGGGAACCGCCACGCCCTGTTCGCCATCAACCTCGAAGGTGAGATGATCGCCCGCTTTGCGGTCGAGGCAGCGCCAGGGGGCGACTGGGAGGACATCGCCATCGACGATGCCGGCCATCTCTATGTCGGTGACATCGGCGACAACCACGCCCGCCGACCGTTCCGCACCATCTACAAGGTTCGCGAGCCCGACCCGCGCAGCGCTTCAAGTGAACCGGCGGAAGTCCTGGCCAAAATGGACTTCCGCTATCCCGACCGGAAGTACAACGCCGAGTCGCTGTTCGTCATCAGCGGCGAGCTGTACATGATCACCAAGCTCCTCCTCGGCCGCCCGACGCTTTTTCACCTGGAGAGTAAGGAAGACGGCAGCCTCAGCCCCAGAGCGGTTTGCTCCTTGCCCATTGCGACGGCCACGGCCGCGGATGCCTCCGCCGACGGCAAGAAGCTGGCCGTCTGTGGCTACGGTCAACTCTGGGTCTTAGACATTCCCGACGACTTGTCCAAGCTTGCCGATGCCCAACCGAAACGCGTCACCTTCCCCGGCCACTACCAGACCGAGGCCTGTGCCTTCGATGGGGATGACCTCATCATCACCGCCGAGTCCCGCGAAATATGGCGAATCACCGCGCAAGACATCAAGACGCAACGATCATTTCCTTAGGCGATGCCACAAGCTGCAGGACACGTCAAAAACCGTGGGGCACGTCGAATCCGCCGAAGGCAGATGAGACTTGCCAACGGCCGTTAACAGCCGCGGCAGGTGTCGCTCGTCTGCAACGAACTCCACCTGCCCTACCGTATACCGCCCGTCTGCAGCGCACGCCGGTCGGGATTGAGTTGGTATGGGAGAATCCCTGTCTTACAATGTCCTCAGGAACCATGGCGGCAAAGCATTGTAGTCAATGACCGTCAACAGCCGTGGCAGGTATCGTTTGCCTGCCGGTGAAATCCACTTGCCCTACCGTCCGAAAGGGTGGCGAACCCATGACGATTCGATCCATTGGCTGTTCCATCATTCAGCTCTTCTTTCTCACGTTGCTCACCGGTTGCACTCAACCGGTGACGACGATCGTCCAAGCGAAGCCGCATTCACCAGCGGAAAGCGCCACTGATGCGGCGTTGGCTTCGCGGGATAAAGGTCATCCTGTTGCCGCGGTTGCCGCTTTCTCTGGTCAACCGTCGCGCGGTCCGGAGCGCATGCTGCGAGCGGAAGACCTCAAAGGCCTCACATGGCGCAGCGTGGGACCGGCCAACATGGCAGGACGTGTGGCTGACATATGCCTGGCACCGGGGAGCCCCAAGACCTTCTTCGTCGCCTTCGCTACCGGCGGGCTCTTCAAGACCACAAACGCCGGCACCACCTTCACGCCCGCGTTCGACAAGGAAGCGACCTCCTCGATCGGGTCGGTCGTCGTGTGCGACGCACCACCCGACTGGCCCGGCTGGGCGGAGGAGCCGGGTGACGACGAATCCCCCGAAACCGAAGCCAGACCGGGGGAGAAAGGAAAGGCCAAGATCGTCTGGGTCGGAACCGGCGAGGGCAATGGCCGCAACAGTTCCTCGTGGGGCAACGGTGTCTATCGCTCCACCGACGGCGGCTCGACGTTCAAGCACCTGGGCCTCGCTGACTCACATGACATTCCGCGGCTCGCCGTCGACCCGCGCAATCCGGACATCTGCTACGTCGCCGCGCTCGGCCACCTCTGGGGCCCTAACGAAGAGCGCGGCATCTACAAGACGATCGACGGCGGTGAAACCTGGCAGGCCGTCCTGCAAATCGACGAGAACACAGGCGCCTGCGACGTCCTGATCGATCCGCAAGCCCCTGATACCGTCTACGCGGCCATGTACATGCGCCGCCGCAGCGCGTACAGCTTCCAGAGCGGCGGACCGGAGGGCGGTATCTACCGCTCCGATGACGCCGGCGCAACGTGGAGAAAACTCACTAACGGCCTGCCGCCACAATCGGGTCGCATCGGCCTCGACATCTACCGCAAAAACCCGAGCATTCTCTACGCCGTTATCGAGTCTGACGTCGGTGGCTGGGGCGTAAGCGAGTTCGACAACCGCAGCAAGGCTGGCGGCGTCTTCCGCACCGAGGACCGTGGCGAGACCTGGACGCGTGTCAACGATCTGACACCCCGCGCCTTCTATTTCGGAAAGATTCGCGTCGATCCGACCAACGATCAGCGCGTCTATCTGCCCGGCTGGGGACTGGGCATCTCCGAAGACGGCGGAAAAACATTCCGTGCCGGTGGGGCACGCGTGCCGCATGTTGATCATCATGCCATGGTTATCGACCCGGACGACCCCGACCACCTGTTCATCGGCACCGACGGCGGCGTCTACGTCTCACACGACGGCGCCAAGTCCTGGGACTTCATCAATCACCTGGCCGTCGGGCAGTTCTACAACATCGAAAT
>CP070718.1:146246-148345 GCA_020350565.1 Phycisphaerales bacterium | reverse complement strand
GTGTGGCGGGCGGTGACCAAGAACCAGGACGCCGCCAAGACTGCCCTGTTCGGCACCTCAGCGGGCGGGAACATCTCCCTTGCGACGGTTCTGAAGCTGAAAGAGCTTGGCAAGCCGTTGCCGGGCGCGGTGTTCGCCGGGACGCCAGCCACGGACCTGGAGAACACGACCGACACGTGGTACACGTTGGAAGGGCTTGATCCGCTGGGCCCCCGCGAGCCTTTCCTCGAGGCCGCCTTGAACCTGTATGCCGGTGGCGTGAACCTCTCGAACCCGCTGCTGTCGCCGGTCAATGGCGATCTGAAGGGCTTCCCGCCGACGATCCTGATCTCGGGCACCCGAGACTTGCTGCTCAGCGACACCGTGCGGATGCACCGCCTCCTGCGAGCAGCCGGTGTGGAAGCGGATCTCCACGTCTATGACGGGCAGGCCCACGGCGACTACATGCAGAACCTGGTTCGCTACGTGCCGGAATGCGAAGATGCGCTGCGCGAACTGTTCAAATTCTTCGACGAGCACCTGGAGTAGCGAATGGTTTATGCCCGACGCCGAGTCTTCAGCCCGTCCCCCCAGGGCCGTGCCCTCCGACGGAAGCGGAGATCCGCGTGACCCGGCAGGATTTAGTTGCGTAACCGGTGAGAGAGCGGTCCGTGATGGACATGCAGAGGAGAACTCAAAGATGAAGACCCGAGCACTGTTGCGAACGGTCGCAGGCTACTCCGCCACTTTCGCCGCCCTTGGGCTGGGCTGGAGCGGACTCGTATCAGTCCAGTCCGTCGACTCCGTCGAGTCGAACCCGTACATGGGGGCGCCGACAGAGTTCGCTACAGCGCCGAACGGTGCGATTGGCAATAAGCGCATCATCGACAACGCCGAGAAGGTCGCCTATCTGGAACCCACCATCGAGAATCCGGCGCCCGGAATCTATGTCTTTGGCGGTTTCGGTTTGGCGCCGACGGTAGTCATAGAGGCCGAGGACGGGTTGATCACGTTCGACACCGGCGACGTCAAGCGCGACGGCGCGCTTATTCTCGGGGCGATCAGAAGCTTTACCGACAAGCCCGTGAAGGCAGTCGTCATCCCTCCGGCTTACCGTGAACACCGCTTCTGATTTGCGGGTCAGCAGCCCAAAGTGGCGTCTGCCGCCGGAATCGCGCATTTGAGTCGCGCGCCGTGGCAGCCTCCACCGCCTCGCGATAGTGTATCATAAAGCACGTTACGCGCTGCTAACCGGGGCCGCAGAGGGGGTGTGGTTCACCGAGCGCTTACGCCAGACTCGCCCCAAGAAGCCCGCTCCGCCTGCCGGCCCGGCTCAGTCTCCGCAGGAAAGCAGAGGAGCCGCTCCGGCGGTCCGGGGCGGCTCCTGCTCGGGCATATTTCCACGTTCGCGCGCTAAAACGCCCTCACGCGCTCACGTTCGTATTCTCTCGCCGGATCAACCTCGGCGCGGTCGCGCGCAAGACGATCGCGGGGGTCGCGCGGGAGACTGTCGCGGTGATTGCGCGTGGTCAGCCCGCCCGCGCGGCGAATGTGCCGACCGGAACGAGATAGATCTCGACACGCCGGTTCTGGCTCTTGCCGGCCTCGGTGGTATTGTCCGCGACCGGGCGATACTCGCTACAGCCCACGACCGCCACGCGCTGCGGCGTGTAGCCGGAGTCGATCAGCACCTTCGCGACCGCAATGGAGCGATGCGTGGACAGGTGCCAGTTGGTCGGGTGTTTCTTCTGAGTCTCCGGCGTGATGCGGACCGTGTCCGTGTGACCAACGACCACCACCTCGAAGTCACTGGCGGCGGCCGAGTTCAATACGCTCGCAAACTGCTGCAGGGCGTTCTTGGAAGACTCCTTGACCACGTCGCTGCCGAGGGCAAAGAGCAGGTCGGACTTCCATTTCACGGTGCCGCGTTTCGGATCATAGATCACCTGATCGGGGTGCTGCTGGGCGAAGTCCTTGAGCGCGCTGTCCAGCGCCTCGGGCAACTTCGGACCGGCGATGGTAATGTCGCCGAAGGTCTGCCTGCCGGCCATGTCCTCCAGGGTGGTCTGCTGCGTGAGGCGGATTTCATCCAGCAGATCGGCCTCCTTACGCAGGTTTCT
>CP070718.1:144661-146146 GCA_020350565.1 Phycisphaerales bacterium | reverse complement strand
CTGCTCACCCTGTCACGGTAACTATGACCCAGCCGTCGAGCCCTTCTTCAACTGGCAAGGGAGCATGATGTCGCACGCCTCGCGCGATCTTTTGATGGAGGCGCTCCTGGTGATCGCCAATCAGGACGCACCCGATTCGGGGGATCTGTGCCTGCGATGTCACCTGCCGCGAGGCTGGCTCCAGGGGCGGTCCGTTCCCACCGACGGCAGCCGCATGCTCGATACGGACCGGAGCGGCGTCGCCTGCGATTTTTGCCATCGCTTGGTCGATCCAATCTTCGACCCGTCACAGAACCCGGCTGAAGATGAAGCCATCCTGGCGGCGCTGAGCTTTCCGGGGACTGAATTCGGAAACGGAATGTCCGTGATCGACCCCACCGGAGCAAGACGCGGGCCCTTCATCGATGCGACGACCGGGCATCCGATTCTCGTTTCACCGTTCCATCGCGAAGCGGCCATTTGCGGCACCTGCCACAACGTGAGCAACCCCGCCTTTCAGAAGGACGCGGAGGGCAATTACGTGCCCAACGAATTCGACACCACCGCGGCGAATTTCTCCGCCCACACGCTCGGGCCGGTGGAGCGTACGTACAGCGAATGGTTTTACAGCGAGTACAATACGCCGGAGGGCGTGCATGCTCCCGAATTCGGGGGGAACAAGGAGTACGTTGCGACGTGTCAGGATTGTCACATGCGCGACGTGACCGGCCAGGGGTGCAACTTCGGCGATCCACCCGTCCGGACCGATCTTCCGCTTCATGATTTGACCGGCGGCAGCACGTGGTACCCGGGACTGCTCCCCACGTTGTTCCCGGACGATGTTGACCCGGCTGCCATCCAGGCGGGCATCGAAAGAGCGAGGTACATGCTGCAGAATGCCGCGGACATGGAGGTCGCGCAGGAAGGGACCAACCTGGCGGTCACTATCACCAACAACTCCGGCCACAAGTTGCCTACCGGTTATCCTGAGGGGCGGCGCGTCTGGATCAACGTCAAGTTCTACGATGCCTCAATGACCTTGCTCTCGGAATCCGGCGCTTACGAGCCCGGCACGGGCGTACTCACCCACGATCCCGAGGTGAAAATCTACGAGGTCAAACCGGGGCTTGACTCCATCACCGCGCCGATTGTGGGCGTTCCTGAAGGGCCCTCATTCCACTTCGTCTTGAACAACAAGATCTTCAAGGACAACCGCATCCCGCCACGCGGCTTCACCAACGCCGCGTACGCAGAATTTGGCGGCTCACCTGTGGATTACGCCTATCCTGACGGGCAGTACTGGGACATGACAACGTACGCAATTCCACCGGGTGCGGCGTCGGCAGAAGTCACGCTCTACTACCAGAGCACCAGCAAGGAGTTCATGGAGTTCCTGCGCGACGAGAACACGACCAACTCCAAGGGCCAGGAGATGTTCGATCTGTGGGACACCAACGGCAAGTGCCCACCGGAGATCATGGCTCAGACGCAGTTGCCTTTGGATAT
>CP070718.1:141722-144561 GCA_020350565.1 Phycisphaerales bacterium | reverse complement strand
ACACGTTTGGCAAGTGCCATGGTGCGGGGGATGCATCGCTCGTCGGCCCGGAACCCGAGGGGGCCCCCATCGAGGAGCAAAACCTTGGATGGAAGAGCCGCTACGGAAGCGGCAAGGCTGGCGACACGATCACCAGCGGCATCGAAGGCGCCTGGAAGCCGTATCCGACCAGGTGGGACATGGGCTATCTGAAGGTGTTGTTCAAGTACGACTGGGAGCTGCTCAAGAGCCCGGCCGGCGCGCATCAATGGCTGGCCAAGGACGTGGCCGAAGAGGACATGGTGGTTGACGCGCACGACCCGTCGAAGAAGCACCGGCCGATGATGACCACGGCCGACCTGGCACTCAAGTTTGACCCGATCTACGAGAAGATTGCACGGCGTTACCTCGAGAACCCCGACGAGTTCGCGGACGCCTTCGCGAAGGCATGGTTCAAGCTGACCCACCGCGATATGGGCCCCCGTTCGCGATATCTCGGCCCGGATGTTCCGGAAGAGGTGATGATCTGGCAGGATCCCGTCCCCGAGGTTGATCATGAGTTGATTGGGGACCAGGATATCGCGGCCCTCAAGCGAAAAACTCTCGACTCGGGACTGTCTGTCTCGCAACTGGTCTCGACCGCCTGGGCGTCGGCATCGACGTTCCGGGGTTCTGATAAGCGCGGCGGCGCGAACGGAGCCCGCATTCGCCTTGCACCTCAGAAGGACTGGGAAGTCAACCAACCGGGCGAACTCGCGAAGGTGCTGCAGGCACTTGAGAGAATCCAACAGGATTTCAACCGCTCGCAGTCCGGCGGGAAGCGGGTATCGCTCGCCGATTTGATCGTTCTCGCTGGGTGTGCAGGCGTTGAAGAGGCCGCGAAGAAAGCCGGATACGACGTTGGGGTTCCATTCTCACCCGGGCGTACCGATGCGTCGCAGGAAATGACCGACGTCGATTCCTTCGCCTTCCTTGAACCGACCGCGGACGGATTCCGCAACTATCTCAGGGCGGCACACAGTCGACGGGCCGAAGAGCTGCTCGTGGATCGGGCGCAACTGCTGATGCTGACCGCCCCTGAGATGACGGCCCTGGTCGGCGGCATGCGGGTCCTGAATGCCAACTATGAGGGTTCCCAGCATGGTGTCTTCACCGACCGCCCCGGAACATTGAGCAATGACTTCTTCATGAACCTGCTGGACATGAGCACGGAGTGGCAGAAGTCCCCTGATGAAAGGGGCGTCTACGAAGGACGCGACCGGCAGACAGGTGAGCTCAAGTGGACCGGCACGCGAGTCGATCTTGTTTTCGGTTCAAACTCGCAACTTCGAGCCATCGCGGAAGTTTATGGCAGCGCCGACGGGGAACAGAGGTTTGTCAATGACTTCGTGGCGGCCTGGGCCAAAGTGATGAGTCTCGATCGTTTTGACCTGGCGGGTTGATCTCAGCGGAACACGGTCATTCCACGAGGCTTTCGTCGCCTGGGACCCGCTCCGAGGCGCCTTCGAGCAGGTCCTGGACCGGGCCTTCGCCCCGCTTCGATCTGGAGGAGCCTATCGACCTCAGACGGCTCGAGGATCCAGGATCGGCCTTGAGGCCGCTTCGTGGCGTGGTCATTCCGGATGAGATCCAGCGAAAACAGGATCTTTGGGGGGATACGAAGACCGACCGAAGTCCCGCGATACGGCGCCCCGCGGCTGTGGGTCCAGAGTGTGGTTCCCCTCGGGCACGCCTCGAACGATGCGTGTTCCCTGCCCGCACGCCACCGTTAGCCAGAGAGGTCTAGTAGAGTCAGCGGTTCAAATCCAGTTGCATGTCGCGCCACAAGGCGCTCTGAAAAAAGGACTTGCAGTCAATCGAAGTGACCGGACACGGTTAGAACTTTCCGTCGGAGGCACCAGCCAATTGCCGGCGAGAGTCATCGAGGCGCTACTGGCAGCGTCACAACGACTTACGGCATTCTCGGTCGCCGTCAATTGCTCCGCGGCAACCTCCGGTGCCACCACGAGGCCGGTGGCATCGATCGCCTCCTTCCCGGTGATCTTCTCCCTGGTGAAGGCGGCGATCCTGCCGTCCTCGATGCCGACGTTCGCGACCGAGTCGTACATGGTCTCCAGGGCAATGCCCCGGCCGTTGTTGATAACCAGATCGTAGTCCTATGCGATGACGGACACGGATCTCGCCAATGCCAGGATCCATGACCCTAATGTCGTGAGAATGCTCGCAGTTTTGGCGCGCCACCTCACACAACACCCGGTTGCTGATGCGGAACTTAATGCCCATCCATACCTGGATGTGAGCCGGGCACGCCGCCGCCGAAATCGACCGGAGCGACATAAAACTCCTTGGTCCAGTTCTCGATCGAAAGCGGTTTGAAACGCCCTTCCTTTTGGGGTCCGAAGCGAATCGGCTGTCCCGCATCGAACCGCTTGAGCGGTTCGGAATCCCTCATAACCACGATGCCGTTGACGATCACGTGGGGGATGCCGGTTGAGGGCAGCGTGCCTTTCGCATAGGTGGCGTTATCGGTCACGGTCTTCGGATCAAATATGGTGATATCCGCGACCATGCCTTCCTGCATACGGCCACGTGCCTGCATGGCCTTCAGGCCCATGTCGCCCAGCGGCTTGGCGTAGTTGTAGCTTGTCATGGCGACCGCCTGCATCATCGGGATGTTGTTTTCGCGGGCAATACGCAGGACCTTGGCGAAAGAGCCCGCGAAGCGCGGATGGGTATTGGGAAGATCCTCGTACGGGGTATCCCATTTCAGATCATCGTCCGGAACAAGCGGCATGCCGTCACTGCCTATGGCGACACCGGGCAGCCTGACCCAGTCAACGATCGCTTCTTTCGGCATCTT
>CP070718.1:140523-141622 GCA_020350565.1 Phycisphaerales bacterium | reverse complement strand
GAGGTGTGCGAATCACCATCCACATACAGACGCGTAATCCGTTCCGGAGGCACGCGAGAGAAGACCCTCACGGTCAGCGTCTCGCCGTCACATCCGATGCAGGCGTCGGAGACAATCTGCCACTTCCGCCCGCACTGGATCAGGTCGATCACGGGGATCAGCGCGACGTCTACCCGGTCGTCTGCCAGCATCCCGGGGAGCAGCGAAGGAACCTCGAACACGAGCTCGATGTCCTGGTGCTGCTCCAGACCGGCGATGAGCGGTTTGGCGTTCAGGAAGGACACGACGCCCAGCCGGTACTTTCGATTCGCCGTTCCGCCGTCTGATTGCATATCAAGGAGCCGCCACGATCAAGGAAATCCACTGGGATCTATACTCTGCGCGATTATAGAGGCGACGGGCCGACCGCCGAAAGCAACTCTCATCCGCCTCAGTCGGTTTCATCATTTTTGAAAAGGCGCGGGCCTGGATGGGCGCACCCGGCACTCCATTGGACGGAGCTTGGCGGCGAGCCTGGGGACAATAGCCTGTTCGGCCTCCAGAGCCCCTTCGACTGCAGGACCGGACCGCCGTTCCCGGCTTTTCCGCGTTCCTCGTCGGCGCACAAGAAGCCAGTGCAGAACCACGTTGACGCTCCCGAAGCCCTTGGCTATCGTGCCTACGGAACCATGTCAACCAAACGAGCACGAAGCATACAGGCCGGCGAAGATCACGGTGAAAGGAGCTGTAATTCGCCTGGCGCAATGACCAAGCTTGGGCTTGGCATCCGCCATGTCGTTTGCCTGCTTTTGGTGCCGGTGTTGCTGCACACAATCGGCTGCGCCCCGGATTTGTCGACCTTCCAGATCACTGATCACCGCCCGGGCGAACCGGCTGAGCAGTATCGCGAGGAATTCGACGAGGGCTATTACGACCTCAGCCCTGACGGAAACGTGGACGTGGTTTTGAGGCGCGTTTCCTCAAGCACAGCGGAGCGAGGCCGGAGAATCACGCAGATCATCCACCTGCGCACGTTCTGGCGATCGATCCCCGGAAGAACCGTGGCAAGCGAAACCCAACTCAACGGCACAGTACGATACATGATTCGCCTGGGTCGTTC
>CP070718.1:134856-140423 GCA_020350565.1 Phycisphaerales bacterium | reverse complement strand
GCACCCAGCGGGCGATCATGTCCGGAACCGACTTCATGTAGTCGCTCGTAGCCACCACCGGGCAGGGGTCATTCTGCAAAACCTGCGTGACATACGGCACGCGCGGCGGCTCGTCGGGATTCAGCAGATTCCAGCGCTCGCAGGCCAGTGCATCCCGCCGAAGCAACGTGTAGCTCGTCGCACTCCACACGTCGGCCGATACCCCGAACTGCTCGTCGAGCAGCTCCTGAGCCTTGAGCGCCTCGCGCAAAATCGCACCGCTGCCAAACAGGTGGACGCGGGGCCTGTCCGACTCCCTTCGTTTCGACCGGCTCCCTGACCGACCGCTCGACCTACCCTCCGGCGCCGGACGGAACCGGTAGAGCCCCTTCAATATGCCTTCCTCTGCGTGCTCGGGCATGGCCGGCTGGGGATAGGGCTCGTTGCCCAGGGTGAGGTAATAGAAGACCGGCTGGCGCTCCTGGTACATGCGCCGGATGCCGTCGCGGACGATGACGGCGATCTCATAGGCCCAGGCCGGATCGTAGGGCATGATGTTGGGGTAGATGCTGGCCAGCACGTGGCTGTGACCGTCCTGATGTTGCAGCCCTTCACCGGCAAGCGTCGTTCGCCCTGCCGTGCAGCCGAGCAGGAAGCCGCGGCAACGCGCGTCCGCGGACGCCCAGGCCATGTCGCCGATCCGTTGGAAACCGAACATCGAATAGAAAAGATAAAAGGGAATGGTGTTGATGCCGAAGGTCACGTTTGCCGTGCCGGCGGCGAAGAACGACGCCATGGAGCCGGCCTCGGTGATTCCCTCCTCGAGGATCTGCCCATCCTTGCTCTCGCGATAGTACAGCAGCAGATGGGAATCGACGGGCTCGTACTGCTGACCCTTGTGGGCATAAATGCCGAACTTGCGGAACAAGGCGTCCATGCCGAAGGTGCGCGCCTCGTCGGGAACGATCGGAACGATCAGCCGCCCGATTTCCTTGTCACTCATGAGCTTGGACAACAGCCGGACGAATGCCATGGTTGTGGCACTTTCGCGGTCGCCGGAGCCTTGGTGAGACTCCTCGAAGACGTCGACCGCCGGCAGCGTCAGCGGTTTCGCGCGGACGCGGCGGTGCGGCACAAAGCCGCCCAGCTCCCGCCGACGCTGCAAAAGGTACCTGAACTCCTCACTGTCCTCGGGCGGCCGGTAGAACGGCGCGTCTTCCAGCTCCTCATCCGTTATGGGCACGTCAAAACGATCGCGGAACTGCCTAAGCTCCTCGAAGTCGAGCTTCTTCTGCTGATGGGAGACGTTGCGGCCCTCGCCCGCTTCGCCCAGACCGTAGCCTTTGATCGTTCGCGCGAGGATGACCGTCGGCTGACCTTGATGCTCAACTGCCGCCTGATACGCCGCGCACACCTTAGTGGGGTCGTGACCGCCCAGCCGGAGCTTGCGGATCTGCTCGTCGCTGAGATGCTCAACCAGCTTGAGCAGGCGCGGGTCCTTACCGAAGAACTTCTCACGGGCGTAGGCGCCGGACTCCACCGTGTACTTCTGCCACTCGCCGTCGATCGTCTCGTCCATTCGCTCGACCAGCACGCCGTCCGTGTCCGCCGCCAGAAGTGGATCCCAATCCTCACCCCATAGGACCTTGATCACGTTCCATCCGGCGCCGCGGAAGGCACCCTCGAGTTCCTGAATGATGTTTCCATTGCCGCGCACGGGCCCGTCGAGCCGCTGCAGGTTGCAATTGATGACGAAAATCAGGTTGTCCAGCTCTTCGCGTGCGGCCAGGGTCAGCGCCCCCATGCTCTCGGGCTCATCCATCTCTCCGTCGCCGAGGAACGCCCACACGCGCGAGCAGGCGGTGTCGCTCAGGCCGCGGTCCTGAAGGTAGCGGTTAAACCGCGCCTGGTAGATGGCCATGATCGGCGACAACCCCATCGATACGGTCGGAAACTCCCAAAAATCAGGCATCAACCAGGGATGCGGATAGGACGACAACCCTCCCCTTTCGGCTAGTTCACGGCGAAAGTTGTGGAGGTAACGGGCACCCAGTCGGCGCTCCAGGTAGGCTCTTGCGTAGATTCCGGGGGCCGCATGTCCCTGGAAAAAGATCTGGTCACCGGGGCATTCCCTGGTGTTGGCTTGGAAGAAGTGGTTGAAACCGACCTCGAAAAGCGTGGCTGACGATGCGAAGGTCGAAATATGCCCGCCAATGCCGGAAGACCGCCGATTGGCACGAACGACCATGGACATGGCATTCCAGCGCACCAGGCTCTTGATCCGCCGTTCGATGGCCCTGTCTCCGGGGAAAGGCGGTTGCTGATCGGCGGGAATCGTATTGACAAACGGCGTGTTCGCCGTGAACGGCGCGACGATGTCGTGCCGCTTGCCCCAGTCGATCAGGCACCCGAGCAGAAAGCGCGCCCGCTCCTTCCCGGCGGTTTGCGCCACCGACTTCAAGGAATCGATCCACTCACCAGTTTCCGTCCGATCCGTATCATGTGTGGGTTTCATTGCCATAGCAGAGGAGGATAGTCCACGCCGCGCTCGAGGGCCAGGCGCCGGCACCGTTGAGCCCCGGCGTTGTTGAGGTGGCCACGAGGCACACCAACTGAACCACCGCGCATGACGATGCACCGCTTATCCGAGCCGGGAGCGCAAGCGACCGGTCGTTGGCCCCCGCGACCGCGCTTGGGGCTCCGATTGGTGGCGCCGGATTACGTACGGTCGTTCGGATAGTCAGACCCCGGACCGCAGCGTGCGGGCGAATTCCACTCCGACTCGATGAATCACTCCGCCAGCCAAGGTACAGGTCTGAACCAGACGATAGAAGACAGGTTTATCGGGAAGTACGTCAAACGCGCCCGCAACGGAAGACCGATGGAAATGGTTCTCCCCGTCAGATCCACGATAACGGAAGACGAACCGGTCAGGAACGGTCAGATCGTCAAGTCACCGCCGGTGTGCTGGAGTTCGAGCTCGTTCATGAAGCGTTCCATCAGAGCGAGACGCTGCATGGCCACCTGCCGAACAGTTTCGAAGCGGAACGAGTCTTTGATCAGGGCGGTCCAGTAGTGGTATTCCTTCTGGCGTCGCCAACCCTCGATTGCGGCTTCTACGCCTTTCCCCTCGATCGTTCCCTTACGAATCAATGGCCAAAGGGCAACGGCGCCGAACTCGTCCAGGGTTTTGGCCTCGTTGAGGATCTGGCCTTCGATCAACTCGATCACCCGGCCATCCAGGCTCCGGATGCTTTGAGAGGCTCGATCCAGCGATTCGGGGCTCAGCAGATCGGCCAGACGCTCCTCCATGATACCCGCCCCGATCTCACGGTGTCGTTCGCAGCGGGGCCGTCCCCCGACGTCCCATGTTGTAGCCCGCTCTTCTCGGATGTGGACGATCCAGGCTGCATCGTGGTAGAGCGCAGCGGCCACCAACGCCGCTTCATCAACCCTCTTCGATCGCACCTCAGGCATTTGAACGATCTGTTGCGCCGTACGCGCGATCCGGGCGGAGTATTCCCATAGGAAGACATCCGCCTCGTCTTTGCCGGTGCTGATCAAAAGGTCGGCGCGGGCGCGATTCCAGATGGGATCGAGCTTCGTCACAAAGCATGTACAACCCAGTCACGTGGCGCACAAGTGACCGGGTGGCCTCCATTATCCCCTGTCCTTGTCGCTGCGAGCCCCGGGTCCGCGTGAGGAACCATGCCGATCATCGCTTTACTGAAATGGGAAGACTCCCATCCCCCCCAGGAGACTCCCTCTATTGCCAACGCGCGCGGTGCTGGAACGACCGACACAGTGCAACAGTTTCCAGATAGATAGGACCCGGCGCGCTCGGCTGCTCAGGCACGCGACTCTCAGGTCTCGCCAACCACCACGAGGATTCATTCTAACGAAAATGGGGGCCCTCAGCCAACCAAAATCTGATTGCGCAGTGTAACCACCAGAAGAGATCGGCCCTTCCAAAAGGGTCCAGCGGCTTCCAAAAGGCAACCACCCGTTTTGTCAGTGGCAGGCGTTGCAGAAAGGAAAGAGATACTGCAGTTCAGTCGAGCAGTTCGTAGTAGCCGTTGCGCCTCCGGGGCCGCCATCCGGCATCGGCTATGAGCGACCTAATCTCCTTTTCCGTAAGACAATACGTCGTTCCGGCGGCGGAGACGACGTTCTCTTCCATCATCACGGACCCCATGTCGTTAGCGCCGAAAAACAGGGCGATCTGGCCAATCTTGGGACCTTGGGTAACCCAACTGGCCTGAACGTTGTGAATGTTGTCGAGGAAAATGCGCGCCAAGGCCGTCATCCGCAGGTATTCGCTGGCGTCCGCCAACATGAGGTGCTTGCCATCGGGAAGTCCGGTGTATTGCGGAGGGAACGGTCGCACGCGGCCAAGAGGCGTGTCGCCGGGTTGAAACGTCCAACTGATGAACGCGGTGAACCCGCCGGTCTCGTCCTGCAGCTCACGAATGCGACGAAGATGCTCGATGCGCTCCTCCACGGTCTCGATGTGGCCGAACATCATCGTGATGCTCGTCCGCATGCCGATGCGATGCGCCTCGCGCATCACGTTGAGGTATTGCTCGCTGTTGGTTTTCCCCTGACCGATCTTATTCCGCACCCGATCGACGAGAATCTCACCGCCACCGCCGGGGATCGTATCCAGACCGGCCTCCTGCAATCTGAGCAGCACGTCACGCACGCTCATGTCGAAGATCTCGGCGAAGGCGTGGATCTCCGGTGGGCTGAAGGCATGAACGTGAATACCCGGGTACTCGCGCTTGATGAAGCGAAGCAGGTCCAGATACCAGTTGAAGGGAAGCATCTCAGCCGGAGCCAGGCCGCCTTGCATCAGGACTTGCGTCCCGCCGATGGCGAGCAACTCTTCGATCTTCCGGCCTATCTGTTCATAGCTCAGAACGTAGCCTTCGGGGAGATCTTTACGCCCGGAGCTCATGCCGGGCGGATCGGCCTTGAAGTTACAGAAGATGCATCGTGCGGTGCAGTAGTTGGCATAATTGATGTTTCGATCGACCACGTAGGTGCGGTAGTCTTCGGGATGCAGAGCCTGGGTGATGGCATGCGCCCGCCGGCCCAACTCGTGCAAAGAGCACCCCTTGTACAGGTCGAACGCTTCGGCATCCGAGATTCGCGTGATGCACGGGGGAACCGACTGGCGTGGGGCCGCCGTCATGGAAGGGAAAGCTCCTCAACCGGCGAGACCAGATCGTATCGCCTGGCCAACTCGAAGAACTTCTTGATGCCCGAACGTTGCCGCGGGCCGAGATGAAAGACCAGGCGCGCGGTGAGGTATCGTTCCGCCAGAGCTACCGGCCAGCCCATGCCGGGACCGACGTCGGCGGCGATCATCGGTGCCGAGGCCACGCCGAGGTCCCGCGCCGCCTCAAGCCGCCTGGCCAGATCCGCAAAATCATGGTCGCGCGGACCCGCCCACACCGCAAAGACGAACGGAAGCGAAGTCAACGACTTCCAGGCTCGTCCCAGGTCGGTCTGGATCTCATAGTCAATGAGCGAATTGTTGACGACCTTGTCGCCGATCAGAAGGACGGCCTCGCATTCCGCGATCG
>CP070718.1:127943-134756 GCA_020350565.1 Phycisphaerales bacterium | reverse complement strand
TCGCCGGGCGAGAGACCGGGAAGAACCATGTCACGTGTGCCGTCGACGCCGTCTCCGCGTGGGGCAAGGTGCCTGTGCGTGTGACTGATAGCCCGGGTTTCGTCGTGCGCCGGATCGAAGGCGTTTTCTTTCTCGAAGCGATGCGGCTGCTCGACGAGGGGGTGGCGGGCGTGGATGAAATCGACGGCATCCTGCGTAAGCACGGCCATTTGAAAGGCGGCCCGTTCGAGCATATGGACGCGCTGGGGCTGGACGCGGTGCTCGCTCTGCTTGAATCGATCCACAAGAGATCGGGCGGAAAGGGCCGCTTCGAACCGCATCCTGTTCTTCGCAAGTTGGTCGGCGCGGGTCAGACCGGCCGCCCGTCGGGGGCCGGCTTTTATGACTATCGTTTCAAACACCCGGTGCCGGCGCTTATGGTGGATCGCAAGAGCTTCCAACTGGATCCGCTGCTTTCCGATGCGCTTCTTTCGTTCACCAGGAAAGGAGGCGCGCCGCAGACGACGAGCACCGAGCAGTACGTTTTTGCGCGCATCCTCGCCGCGGTCATCAACGAGGCCGGCTTCGTCCATGCCGAGGCCGTGGCGACGTCGGGCGACGTCGACGCGGCGATGGTTGAGGGCTCCGTGTTTCCTCGGGGCCCGCTGGCCTGGGCGGACGACATCGGGCACAACACCACTGCGGGCGTGCTGAAGGCGCTAAACGGGAATGCGGACGACAATCGATTTGAGGCCTGCCCGCTGTTCGCCCGATGAAATAGCATGTCGTTGCGGGGGAGGATGGTTTCCGGCCACCAACCGCCCCGGTATGATGGCTCCCTCGCTGAGCATACCGCGGGCCTGTCCGGTCGGGTGGACCTTTCCAAGCACGGAGGACGACTCATGAACAAAAGGACTTGCGAAAGACGGCTCTGCGGTCTGGTTGCCTTGATGGTTCTGATGCCCTGGTTCAGCGGTTGCAGCAACGTGCCGGGGGGCGGGAATCCGCCGGACATCCCACCGGCCTCGACCCTCGTGATGGACTTCGATGATTTCACCGAGTCGGGTGAGCCGAAGCTTTCCGGTATTGAGGTGCGGGCCGACGGGGATCCTTTCATGCGTCAGAACTGGGGCTGGGCGGTGACCCACGTCGCCGTGTGGAACACCGTGATCACCGTGGGGTTGGTCGTGCCGGTGATCGCTTTCCTTGAATCGTTCAACCACGAACCGGAGCGTCAGGACGACGGCACCTGGGTGTGGGCCTATGACGTCGAGGTGGTCGGCGTGCCGCATCATGCCGAGCTGCACGCCCAGACGGTCGACGGGGACATCCACTGGGCCATGTTCATCACCAAGGAAGGCTTCTACGAGGATTTCAACTGGTTCACTGGCGTCTCCAACCTGCCCGCAACCGAAGGCACGTGGACGCTGTTCAAGGCGCCTGAAGATCCCTTACCTTTCGTCGGTATCGAGTGGCATCGCAACCCACTGGAAGAGACCGGGGACATCAGGTACACCAACGTCGTTCCGGACGGTCCGGAGAACGGCGGTTTCATCTTTTACGGCGTGACTCAAGAGACGCCGTTCGATGCCTTCTACGAGATTTTCAACAAAGGGCAGGACAACACGACGAACATCGAATGGAACCGCGAATCGAAAGAAGGACGGGCGCGTGATCCACGGCACTTCGGCGACGATGAATGGCACTGCTGGGATGACGAACTTGTGGACGTGGATTGCTCGTAAGACGTTGCGCCCCGCGTGGCACTGTCCCCTCCCGCTCGGTCGGGGTGGGGCAGTGTTTCGTTTAGCCTGATACGGCATGAGCCAGACGCAGCCATCTCCGACCGCTCTTGCGCGCATTCTTATCGCCGGTCTGCTGCTGCTCTTCGCCTGCCTCTCTCTGTATGGCATTCGCTGGGGTTTGCCATCCTCGCGCGTGGATCGATACCTGTTCAGTGGCGAGGAGCCCTGGCCCGGCGAAGAGATCTACCGATTGGCCGGCGCAACCGGGCGGTTCGCGCCGCAGCGCGGGGCGGACGTGGACGTCGATCCGCTGGACAAGTCTGCGGGCGAGCGCGTGCCGCTCACGGCCACGGACGAGGACGTCGCCAAGATCTACCTGCGCTTTCGCTTGTACACGAATCAGCCCGACGAGATGATCACCATGATGGCCCTGCGGGCCATGGACCCCTCCCGACTCCGGTTGGACCCACGGCTCTACCAGTACGGCGGGCTGTTCATCTATCCGGTGGGGGTGCTCATCAGGCTTGGCGGTCTGTTCGGGCTCATCGACTTTCGCGGCGACGTGACGTACTACCTCGACCATCCGGATGCGTTCGCCCGCTTCTATCTCGCCGCCCGGCTGTATTCCGTTCTCTGGGGCCTGATCGGCGTTTGGGCGGTGTATGCCATCGCGCGTCGTCTTGCGGACTGGCGTGCGGGCGTGCTGGCGGCGTTTCTCTTCACTCTGTTGCCGGTCGTCGTTTGTATGGCCCACGAAGGCAAACCGCATCTTCCCGGCGCAGTGCTCATGCTGCTGGCGGTTCTCTTTGCGATGAGGCACCTGAGCCGTCTTGGCGACTCAGAGTTGATCAGGCAGGCGCGGCGGGACTGGTGGCTCATGTGTCTGTGCTGTGGAGCTGCCTTTGGCATGGTCCTGTCTTCGCTGCCGATCTTCGTGTTGATTCCCTTGATCGCCTGGATCAAGTGGCGCGGAGCGTCTGATGCGGCATCCTCTCAGGCTTCTTCACGAGAGCTGCGCCCCACATTCGCGCTGGGCCATGCTGTTCTGGAGACCGCAGGCGGCGTCATCATCGCGTCACTCGTATACCTGGTCACGAATCCTTATATCCTCATCAACGTCTTCGCGAATCGGGAAGTCTTGAAGAGCAATTTTGGCAATTCGCTTGCCATGTATGAGATGGCGAGAATGGCCGAGGGCTTCATCCGGGTCGTTGAACTTGCGGTCGAGGGGTCGACCCTGCCCATCGTTGCACTGGGAGTCTGCGCCGTGATCGTCGGCGTAGTCCGCAGGAATCCGCACATGTGGCCCCTGGTGGTGCCGGCGGCTGTCTTTTTCCTGCAATTCGTCGCCATCGGCGCGGGCAAACCGGGCGAGTACGGCCGGTTCGTGATTTTCTTCAGCACTGCGTTTGCGATCGGGACGGCGTGCTTGCTGATTCGAACGGAGGCCAGACTCGGACCGGCGCTGAACTGGATCGTGGGAGCCATTGTGGTGCTTTGGGTCACCCTTGGTGCGATGGAGCACCTGCGGAACTTCGCACTGGACAGGAGTCCGCGCGGCACGCGGATCCGCGCGGCGGAAACAATCGCGAAGTTCATTGAAGACGCTCAGCGCGACGGCGTTCGGCCCGCGATCGCCGTGGCGGCCGAGCCGGGGCCGTATTGCTGCCCGCCGATGGATTTTCGCAAGGTCGACCTGGTGCTGCACCCGGGCATCCAGAACCCGGCCCGCCAACATCCCGGAGGTCTGCCGGATCTGCCGCTGGTTCGCCCGGTGGATCTGTGCATCGAACGAAGTGACGGCGGCCCGGCCGCACCAGGCGACCCTATGGCCGTGAAATCCGAGGATAGCTGTTTCCGCCGGCTGGGCCTGAGGCTCGGCGAGACGCCGATCAGTTGGGCCAACAAGCCAATCGAGATCACGGGTCTGACGTACGCACCCGCCGTCGAGGAATCGCCGTCCCCGACGCCGGGAGAACAGCCTTGACAGCGCGATCGGATTTTGTTAGGGTCGCCGCACCGTTCCGATCGACGCCGAGAATAAGGAAGATGCAATGCCCAGCCCACTGTGCCACTTTGAGTTTATGTCGGATCGCCCCGGACAGGCCAAGGACTTCTATGCCCACGTCTTTGGCTGGACGTACGATGACGAGTCGATGCCCGGCTACACGTTGGTGAGGCCTGGTGTCGAGCCCAATGGTGCCATCTTCAAGAAGCCGGACGACGCACCCGGTCCGTGTCTGAACGTTTACTTTCTCGTGGACGACATCGACGCGACGCTGGCGAAGGTGAAGGAGAAGGGCGGGACCGTGATCGTGCCCACTACGGAGATTCCGTCCGTCGGCTGGTTCGCCATGATCACCGACCTGGATGGCATTACCATCGGCCTGTTCAAGGCGATGACGTGAAGCGGCTGGTGACCTGCGTTCGGGCAGGCCTTGGACATCGTCGGGCGGCGTCCATTGGCTGACTTCCGTTGAGCACCGACCGGGAGTACGAGAAAGTCCAATGAAGTATCGTCTCCCACTCGTGATTCTGGCCGCAAGCGCAGGTGCGGCGAGCACGGCCTGCGACTCGCACTCGTCGGCAGTACGCCGAACTGACCCTCCGCACGATCAGGTCCGGCCGGAACAAAGAGCCAACTCGGAAACGGCGGACCGCGTCGAGGCTCAGTTTGAGGCACTTGTTGCCGCTCCGCCGAACTTCTCGATTCCCGATCCAATTAGGCAGTATACGCACGTTTTCCACAAATTAACGAATGAGGAGATCATGGCGTTCGTGGAGGTGGGTGCGGAGGCCGTACCGGTTCTCATCCGACATGTTCGTGATCCTGATCTTACCCTCTGCAGCTACACTTCACCCTACTCGTCGATGTTTGTATCCAACGACATGATGACCGCGGGAAGGCTGGCGATGTTTCTACTGGAGGCGGTGCGTCACGGCGGGCCACGTGATCAGTATAAACGACAGATCGGTCCCCCACTGCTCTTCGCGGCCAATCCACGCGAGCGGGGCTCTGGTCTTGCTAAGAGAGCGGACGCCCACGAAAAGTGGTTCGAGGCCTGCTACGACTCCGAGACCGGGGGCATGCGCCGTTCCACTGATTGCGTTCCTATAGTAGAGGGGCGCAAGCACGAACCATCGAGAAGCCGCTGACACCATTGTCTCAGCGGTGTCAGTCGCTCTTTCGATGTCGAATAAGCTCGAGCAGCTTGTTGTCCATCCGGGCTTTGACCGTGCGCCGGTCGACCTGCAATCTTCGGGCGGCTTCCTCATAGCTCCCAGCCTGGGCGTATACGAGTGTGCAGTATTGTTGCATGAGCTCATCGACCGTAAGCGAGCCCGTCGAAACATCCTGAGCAAGACGTTCCTTCGCCGATAGCGCCGGCCCCTGCGGGGGATTGTACTTCCCACGAACGAGCACGTTTCGCACGCACTGCTCGAGCTCGCGCACGTTTCCGGGCCAGGAGTAATCCACCGCGATCTGCTCGCGTATGCAGGTGGTCACCTCTTCGGCCAGGGTCTCCCCGGCCGATCCGACGAGCCGCGTGGCGATGAACCGTACGAGGCTTGCCAGCTCGTCGGGCCGGTCTCTCAGGCGCTCTTCCAGCGAAGGTGCGACCACGACGTCGGCACACAGGCGGTAGTACAGATCCTCGCGGAATCGCCCGGCACGCATCTGCTCAGCAAGGTCGCGGTTGGTGGCCGCGATCACCTTGCCCTCGAAGCGCCTGTCCTCACGGTCACCAACTCGCCGGAATGAGCGGTCCTGCAGGACGCGAAGGAGCTTCACCTGAATGGCAGGATCGAGGTCTCCAATTTCGTCCAGGAACACGGTCCCCGTGCCCGAACACTCCTCAAGTCGTCCGGGATGATCCTCGATGGCACCGGTAAACGCGCCACGTACATGGCCGAACAGCTCTGACTCGATCAGTGTGGGGGAAAGGGCTGAGAGGTTGACCGGATGAAACGAGGAATGAAACTCGTCGGCGAACTTCCGGCTCTTTGTATCGAACGGAATATAACGTGCCATGCCGATGGCACGCGCGGCCAGCTCCTTGCCGGTGCCGGAGGGCCCGGTGATGAGCGTGGTAATGTCACCCATCCTGTCGTGCAGCACCGTACGGTACCGGCGCAGGTCATGGGTGAAAATCGATTGCCACGCGGCGGCACGGAATCGGGCGGCGGAGCCTGAGGTTCCAATGATATTCCGGAAGATGAAGTGAAAAGCGCGCTTGATCTGGAAAAAGAGCGCGAACAAATGTGCCACGTCGAACGCAGCAGAATCCCCGAAGTGGGGGGGAAACAGAAAATGCCTCACCGTCTTATCGAAACGAGCATAGCAGGCAGACAGCGTGAGCGTGGTGCGCCCCGAAAGCGCCGATTCGATCACCTTATCAAAAGCATCCCGGAAACGGTAATACGCCACGAAGAGGACGAGATCTTCGTACAGCTCAAGATCACCGCGCTGCGGAGAATGATGTTTCAGTCTCTGGCGAACGGCCTCGGCGAGATGTGCGCAGCGGTCCAAAAGCTTCCGTACGTTGGCGTGATCGGCGCTGATCTCGCCGCGAAGATTCCAATCCGCCATGGACTCATCAAACGCATCCCCGAGGGCTTCACGCTCGCGCGCGATCCGCTCCGGCAGGAAGGGATTGCCGTAAATCAGTTTCGCAATCGATGCAGCGAAGCGTCGCTCCGAAGTGGTCAGGACCGCCTTCATCCGGCTCCCCCATACATGAAACGTACAGCTATCGTACATTATGTGTCGAATGGGACAAGACCTGAGGACCTCTTGGTATGCGCGGATGGAATATAAAGCGTTTTTTATAAAGGGTTTACCGTCGGTACAACTTCTGGCAGGCGTCGGAACAGGGCGTGCCCAAGGCGCTTGTGTCCGCGACACTCCGGCCTGGGTTCCACAGGGGCGAGTGCTCCGGCCCGGGTCGAAGGGGCCGCGGGGCAGAGTACCAGGAGGTCGGTGGCCATGAACGCGAAACAACCAATTCTGGCAGGACCAAGAACGCTCGCCGCTTGGGGAACGCTGGCTCTGCTCTGCTGGGTGATCCTCCCCGGCGGGCGCGCGGTG
>CP070718.1:125922-127843 GCA_020350565.1 Phycisphaerales bacterium | reverse complement strand
GAAGCGGGCTGCCAGATGGCCATTTTGCGAAGGATTCAAGCTCAGGTGATACCCTTCTCACAGCCAGCCAAGGCCGCGAGCGCTAACGCCGGATCAGTTGCTCCGTCCCAGTCAATGATGACGGCCACCTTCAGCTACATCGCGGACGGGCGTGCCTCCGTGCCCGCTTCGGCGGAGCAGGAGTCAACGGCCAGTGTCGCCCACGGCTGGGTGCTGAAGCTCATGCAGAAGGAGGGCCAAGGTATCCTGCGGATGCTATGGCGGCTCCTGGGGCAGGAAGCCGACGTGATGGATGCTTTCCAGGACTGCTTTTGCAAGGTAGCCGCCACCGTCCAAGAGGGAAATGTGCGAAGTGCGAAAGCATACGTTTATCGCACCGCGGCCAACATCGCGATCGAGATGCTGCGAAAGAGGAAGTGCCGACAGGCACACTGGCCTGCGGTCGCGGCCGCCAAGGCCGCACAGAGCACCCCGACCGGCGAATCGTCGGCGCTGAATGATCACCCCGAGAATCTCCGGGGCGCCATCCAGGAATTGCCCTCGCATCTGAGGAATGTGATCGTGCTGCGAGACCTCGGCAGCAAGTCCTATAAAGAGGTCGGCCAGATCCTTGGCATCGACCCCGCCACTGCGCGCGTTTACCGGCGACATGCAGTGGTGAAGCTCTCGGAGCTCCTTGAGAAAGGAGACCCATCATGACCCGCGATGAGATAACGACACCGGAGACCGATTGCCCGAAGCGAGGCTGGGTGATCCAGCAGCTCGCCGATGACGTGGCCATGGACGGTTTCGACGATCTCCCCCAGGGACTTCAGTTTCACCTGAATCGATGCGAATCCTGCCGCGCCTTCGCCGATCGTCTTCTGTCCCTGTCGGGGGAGCTGCATAGCCTGGGGCGTCTGGAAGTCCCCGAGGGCCTCGAGGAGCGGGCACAGGCCCAGGCCGTCGAGGCGCTGGAGCAAGGCGGAGAGCTTACGGGGCGGGTGACCATCGAGGAGGACGTCAAGCCGGTTCCTGTCCCACCGATGCTGCTGTGGTGGAACCGAACAGGCTGGTATGCCGCGGCCGCCTGCCTGCTTTTGGCCGTCGCGCTCTATGCCTTCTTCCATCGCCCCGCAGTCGAGGAAACCGGTTCTTCAGACAGGCCCATCGCGGTCGCTCCCAGTGATTGGCCGGATTCTGAGGACGCCGCCTCCGCCCCCCGTTCGGAGGAGAAGGTGGCCATCGTACCAGAGCCCCGCCATGAGCAGGCAGTAAAACCTCCTGCGCCCCAGCGCCGATACGGGGACCACGTAGCGGCCGCCGAGGCCGCTCAAGAAGGGGCCGCCCAGCCCGCTTTCATTTTGCCTGATCGATCGAAGCGCGATCCACGTTCGATCATTGACAAATCGGAGGCCCGCCTTTCTACTATGCCGGGTCAACCGAAATCGGACGACCGCTGACCCTATCGAATTCGTCCAACGCAAGCGAACGTCTCCGTAGGCATGGCCAGCCCTGGGTGAGGATGGACACGACGCAGATCGACCGAACCCAGCCGATCAAGGCTCAAAAGGCCAAACGTCGCGCCGCACTGCGACGAGGGGGTCGTGTTTTTCACGTCGTCTTTGCTCAGCAGTTTGACCGCCACGTCATCGCAGAACTCTGCCGCCTCGCGGAGATGATCCGCAAGATCGCGTCGCTCAGGCCGGGCAACCAGTTTTTGCAGACGCTACTCAACGACCGTCGGGCGATGCTGTACTTCATCCAACCCTCCACCCGAACGTTCCTCTCCTTCTCGGCGGCGACGCAGATCGTGGGCATGCGCTACAACGAGGTCCGCAATCCCTCCACCTCCTCGGAAGCCAAGGGCGAAACCGAAGAGGACACCATCAGTGTTCTGAGCCAATACTTCGATGTCATCATCATGCGCCACTACCGGGAG
>CP070718.1:124110-125822 GCA_020350565.1 Phycisphaerales bacterium | reverse complement strand
GGCGGGATCGGGAAGGGATTCCTGTAAGAAGGCGTGCGAGAAGGGATTCTCGCACGAGCGGCAGGAAGGAATTCCTGTAGGAAGGCGTGCGAACATGATGCCGCTTGACCTGTCGCACGAGCGGTTGTTGGATCAGAGGGAAGGGTCGTGAGGGAGGTGGCGAAGGGGGCATTCGTCGCAGGCGGCGCGGGGTCGGCAGTGTCGCTTACCCAGCTCCACCAGGAGTGCGTGGTATTCGTTGTAGATCTGTTCCTGAGGTTCGGCTGCCTTGTGAAAGATTTGGCGGATCGACTCGTAATCGTCCTTTGGCGTGGCGAGGAAGTGGCGGCGAAGGATGCGCCTGGTATAGGCGTCCACGACGAAGGTGAGCCGGCCGCCCGCATAAAGCAGGATGGCATCGGCGGTTTCCGGGCCGATGCCTGCGATGGACAAGAGGCGTTTCCTGGCGGTTTCCAGGTCGCCGCCGAGCATGGCGTCGAGACTCCCGGCGTGGTCTCTGAAGAGCGCATCCACAAAGGCCTTGATTCGCGCGGCCTTGACGCGATAGGTGCCTGAAGAGCGGATCAAATCCGAGAGCTTTTCTTCGGTAAGATTATGCAACCGGTGCCAGGAGAGGCAGCCGGCTTCTTTCAATGCGTCGATGGCACGCTCGACGTTCTTCCAGCCAGTGTTCTGTGTCAGAATTGCGCCAATGACCACCTCCAAGGGTGAGTCTGCGGGCCACCAGTGTTGGGGGCCGTAGGCTGTGAGAAGTTTTCGATAGATCACTCGGATTGTCGATTCTGGTCGGCCCCTCATCCGGCGTCCCTCAGGTTGAAAGCATCTTTGGTCTTGCAAGGGTGTGAGGAATCGCCACGATACTGCGTTCATGGCGCGTTCACAACCGGCCTCAGGTCTCTCGCCGAAGCGTGGGCTTCTCGCGCGCCCCCTGGACACGCTGGTTTTCCTTCTGCCCCTGGTCCTGCTGTACGAGATTTCGGCGCTTTATTCGACCCAGCGGGTCGTGGCTTTCGATTTGACGCGGATGTTCTTCGAGTTGTTCGGCCACGTGGGGAAGTGGGCGCCTGCCATCGCGGTGGTGGTCATCCTGTTGGCGATGCACGTCGTCTCGAAGGACCCGTGGCGGATCCATTGGAAGCGTATCGGCTTCATGTACGTCGAAGCGTGTGCCCTGGCGGTTCCCTTGCTGCTGATCAACCAGGTCATTCGGCATCTGGTGCGTGACATCGTTCCGCTGCAGGCGGCCCCCGATGGGGGCGGGCTGCTCGAGGAGCTCACGTTGAGCATCGGGGCGGGGATCTACGAAGAGCTTGTGTTTCGGCTGGTGCTGATGTCGATGATCGTGATCATCGGCGTGGACATTTTCCACCTGCGGCGTTCATCGGTTGCGATTGCGGCAGTCTTGCTTTCCGCACTGGCCTTCGCGGTTCATCATCATCCGCCGATCGGTTCAGATCCCTACAACCCGACGAACTTCACATTTCGTGTAGCCGCGGGCGTGTACCTGGCGGCGATTTTCTGGTACCGCGGATACGGGCCGGCGGCGGGTTGTCACGCGGCATACAACATCACGATCGTGGCTATGACGCCCTAGGCCGGTTTTTGTCACCCCGCCAAGCGACTCTGAAGTTGGCCAACATGGCGGCCGGTGCGCGACGAAGGGCGATCCAGACCCTACGGAACACGGAGCGCCTGACTCCGGCGATTTCCTC
>CP070718.1:117620-124010 GCA_020350565.1 Phycisphaerales bacterium | reverse complement strand
GGCGGATTTCATCCAGCAGATCGGCCTCCTTACGCAGGTTTCTGGCCAACTCTTTCGTCGTCTTCAGCTCACCCTCGACTGCATCGGCCCGCGTGCGCAACGTATTGTTGACACTACGCGCGTCGAACAAATCCATCTCGACCTGTTCCTTCTCCGCTTCCAGCCGCCGATGGGCCATCTTCAACCGGTTGTGCTCATCGAGCGCAACGCAACCGCCGAGCAGAGTCAACGCGAATCCACACAACAAGCCACCAGCCATCCATCCGCTAACACGCATTACAAGCCTCCTATGCTCGCGCCTCAACCAACCGCGCCCATTCGCCACCGACCGGTGGCCTTGCCGAAAAGATGCTGACACATGAAGAACATCGCCAAGCCGCGGAAGGGAATCGGACCTCCGACGCAAAACGATCCCATCCGAAGGCCCGTGCCTTGCTTCCAGGCATGAAAAGAAGCGCAGCCACCTGCAAGAAGAGAAAAGCCCTCCGCGCCTCGACTGACGGCGTCAACCGTGTCGGCTCCCGCCGCCTGTTTACTTCTCGCTATCGAAGACCCGAGCGCCGCGCTCGCGCCTCGCACGCCCGGATCCGGTTTACGGCTACGCGGTCAGCTCCGTCTGGCCACCATGAAGGTGATCAGCGCCGCAATAATGCCGGCGAGAAGAGCCCCGCCACTGAACCACAACAGGTTATTGTAAACCGCCTCGACGATCCCGGGGACGACGCCGCGCACCATCGCCACCGCCGCCAGGCCGCCGAATGCGAGAACGATCGTGGCCACCACCATCAGGGCAGTCAGCCCGCTGGACAACGCATCCGGTGCATATTCGTAGCGTGTTACGACAGCGACGGGCTCGCGGGCGGGAGCGCCTTCCTCAACTTCCGGCGTAGCCTCGAAGATCTCTTCGGCTTCGTCGGCCGTGGAACCCTCCGTAAGCGCCTGGTCGATGCCGGCACGCGTATCCTCACCCATCTCCTCGGTGGGCTTGTCGTCAGCCGCATAGATCTCGTCGAGGAGTTCGGCACCTAACGAGGTATCGTCGCTTTCGCGCGTCAGATCGAGAATGCCTGAACCGCTGCCAACGCCTTCGATCCCCAGGCCGGCCACATCGCTGATGGCCGTCTGGGCTAACGGATCCACCACGTCGTCGAGCTCATCGTCATCGAACACGCTCACGCCGACGGAGCTGACAACCGAGTCGCCCTTCCTGTTTTCTTCCTTCTCCGGTTCCCCTGCGGCGGTCTTGGCGGAGGTGTCGTCCGATTCGAGCTCCTCGAGGCTCAATACGTCGCTGCCCGTAGCGGCTAACACAATGCTGGATTCGTCACCGGTCTCTTCGAGCACGATGGCATCACTGGCGGAGCCCCCTGCCTCCTCCGGTGCCAGCCTGTCGATGTCCTCGGCCTTGTATTTGACCTCGTCGCCGTCGCGGAACTCGCGGAGCTTGCCTGCTTTGACTAGTTCCGTCAGTTCATCAGGCGACGTGCCGAGTTTCTGCGCAGCCTCATCCGCGCTGTAGAAGGACTTTGCCATAGTTCACTGTCTCGCTCGTAGAGATGCCCACATTCTAGGGCACCTCTCCTTCGCTGGCCTGAAGCTTGTAGCGGCGCTGCTCGTCAATCATCTGCTCGATGACGTCGGGAGGCGGGCCGCAGCCGTTGTAATCCTCCAGATATCGATCATACCGCCATGTTCGGGCCGCCGCCAGTCGCAGACAGCCTTTCTGCGGCAGATACTCGTAGATCCAGATGGTCATGGCGTCCACGTCCACCATGAAGATGCCGTAGGAAGTCTTCGAGAGCTGCCCGGAGAACGCGAACACCCCCCGGAGCCCGGCAGAGGAGGTCGCCTGGCCGAATGCCGCGGGCATCCCGGACGTGTCGGACTTTAAGGCCACTTCCACGGCGATGATGACCAGCGCGACCGCGATCATCCAGAACACCGGATGGGGCGTTTGCCAGCGCCGCTGGACGGCCACGGGCGGATCAGATGGGCTTTCTGTGGCGACGATTTTACGCACCTCCGTCTGGGCCGACGGAATCGAATGAGCCTAACTCCGGCTGTTCACAGGAATTACGCATCTTCTGCAAGCCGTACGCGACAACTCAGCCTCGGCCCAATCGCCTGCGGACAACCCGATCCCTGCTCGTCATTCCCCTCTCTCGTCGGCATGAGTCCCCAGGATGAACGCCTGGCTGGGCGCCGAGCGCGAGATCCGCGTGCGGCGTTTCTGGTGCTAATGGAGCCAGGGGGATTCGAACCCCCGACCTTCTGCATGCCATGCAGACGCGCTCCCAGCTGCGCCATGGCCCCAGGGGAACACGATGATGGTACCTGGATTCGAGGAGGTTGCAACACCCGCGGGGCAGCGCCGAGAATCTCGGCCCGTGATGGCAGATGCCTCCCAAGAGGCTGCGATTCCGGATCGTCCCATCCCCTAGAAGCTGGGGAGAATCCCCCACCAACATGCCGATGAGGGAGATCGGAGGTGCACCCCACCACCGGGGCGTCGCCAGCATGATAGGCTCGTGGCCCCGTCGGCTTCCGTTGGCACCGATCTTGTTACGGTTTCCTAGGCATCGCCAGATTTGCATCTGAGCCTGGTCGAAGAGGAAGTTCAGCAGGAGTCGATCCGTGACCAAAATCAAAGCGACCAACGTCACCTGGCACGAGGGTCATGTCAGCCGCGAAGAACGGGAGAAGCTGCTCAATCAGCGGGGTGCCTTGGTGTGGTTCACCGGCTTGAGCGGCTCGGGCAAAAGCACCATCGCCTACACGCTGGAGCACGCCCTGATGCAGCGGGGACATCTCTCATACGTCCTGGACGGAGACAACATTCGTCACGGACTGAATAAGAATCTGGGCTTCAGCGCTGAGGACCGGGAGGAGAACATTCGCCGCCTCGGCGAGGTCGGCAAGCTGTTCGTCGACACCGGGGTGATCACGTGCACGGCCTTTATCAGCCCGTACCGCAAGGATCGTGACCAGGCCCGCGAGACCGTGGGCAAGGACAGCTTTTTCGAAATCTTCTGCGACGCACCTTTGGACGTGTGCGAGCAGCGCGACCCGAAGGGCCTGTACAAGAAAGCCCGGGCGGGCGAGATCAAGGGCTTCACCGGTATCGACGATCCCTACGAACCACCGGAGAACCCCGAGCTGGTGGTCGATACCTCGAAGACCTCACCTCAGGAGGCCTCGATTCAGATCATCAGCATGCTTGAAGAAGCGGGCAAGCTCCCCACCTTGACTGAGTAAACGCCCTGTGCCGTATCATACCCTGGCATGAAAGTGCCAGCGGTGTGGCAGGGCTGCGCGGAGCGGAGCCCTGAGTCGTATCGTGTTTCAGGTGGAATGCCCGCTCGTCGGGAGGTAAGCATGAAAATCGCCTGCGGGTGACGGCAGGCGCATAAAACAAGGGGAATCCGAGCTCGCCGATACTCGGATCCCCTCTGCAGGCTGTCCACCCTTTCGGGAGAGACCCACACAGCCTTAGCATCGGTATCGTCCGGGAAACAGTCCCGCTTGAGCTATCAACGGTCGATCGATGTCACCGCGCCCTACCGGCGAAACAGAGCGGATTATCGGCTGCATTGAGATGAACAGGAGCCGACGGCTGACTTGCCGACCGCAGCATCCCCGGCATGTTGAGAAGCACTCAGGCTAAGCGCGCAAGAGCCCGACAGCGCGTCAGAAGCCACTCGGCCACTTCGTCCGCGCCGGTCTTGATAGCGGCCACGCGGATCACCTTCTTTTCCGGATCAAGGACGTGAATGTCCGTCGTCGCCTTCTCGGCATCGAAGTCGGTCACCTCGATCAGGTCCATCTTGGTAATGACCACCAAATCGGCGATTTTGAAAAGGAATGGATACTTGGCGGGCTTGTCGTCGCCCTCCGTCACGCTCAGGACCGCGATCCTCTCGTGCTCACCAAGGTCGAAGTTGGCCGGACAAATCGGATTGCCAACGTTCTCGATCAACAGGAGATCAAGCTCGTCCAGCGCCAGGTTCTTCAGACCCTCGTTGACCAGCGTGGCCGTCAGATGGCATCCCCCTTCGGTCAGCAGTTGAACGACCGGCACGCCCAATGCATCGATCCGCGTGGCGTCCTTCGTCGTGGCCAGATCGCCCTCCAGGACGGCGACCCTCAAATCCCGCTTCAGCACCGGGATGACGCGCTCCAGCAGCGTGGTCTTGCCGCAACCAGCCCCGCCCATGATGTTGAAGGCGACGACGTTGTGCCGGTTAAGAAGCTGCCGCGTCTGCTCCGCAGCCCGGTCGTTCTGGGCCAGGATGCTCTTTTTCAGGACCGCTATCGCCATCGGGCACCTCCAAATCCATCGAGGTCAATTCCAGCTCGTCGCCGCCGGAGAGGCGGACGTCGGGGGACCCGCATTTCGGACATTCGAACGCCCAGGTCTCCAACTCGGTTTTGAGGCTGCAGGCATTGCACGCAAGCTCCATGCCGAAATAGCTTGCGTCGAGCGTCGCATCCGCGGCCAGCGTTCCATGCCTGGCCAGCTCGAAGGCCTCGGTCAACAAAGCAGGATCGACCTGTCGCAGTCGTCCGACGCGAATCTTGATACGCGTGATGCGCGCCGCCCCATGCCGCTCGGCCTGAGCGGTGGCCTCATCGAGAATCGCCAGGACGATTGAAAGCTCGTGCACTCCAAACCTCTGCTCAGAACATGAGGCTAACGTCATATCGCTGCATGCACGCTCCCTGACGGTCGCGTCTCGGTCATCATGTTCCCTGAACCCTGCAGTGCGGCTTCTGTCGGTGCGAAGGAGGCTCATCCATTCCCTTAACGCCGGGATGAATGGGGGACGAAATCACGGTTTCGGCCGTCAGCAGATTCTTGGCAACTCCTCTCCATACGGGCGCTGAACTACACGGCGACCTCCGGTCCTTGTGACCATCTCAACCAACGGTGGATCGACGTCGTATGTATGTCCAATGATGGCCGCCTGCTTCCCATGGGGATGCCGCCGCATCACTTGCAGGCACTTCTCGGACTGATCGCCCGGGATCACCAGAATCATCTTCCCTTCGTTGGCGACCGAGAGCAGGTCGAAGCCGAGCATTTCGGCGGCCGCGCGGACCGAAGGATTTACGGGAATGCGCTCTTCGTGAATCTCAACGCCTAATCTCGTCTCCTGGCTGATGTCCGCCAAGACGCCGGCCACGCCGCCGCGCGTCGCATCCCGCATGAATCGCACGTTCACACCGGCCGACAGCACATCCTGAATCAGCCCGTTGAGCGGCGCGGCATCCGACCGGATGACCGTCTCGAACTCCAGACCGTTTCGCACGGACATGATGGCCATGCCGTGGTCGCCCAGCGTGCCGTTCACGATGACCGCGTCGCCCGGCTCGATGTGGGAGAAGCCTACGTTCACAGAGTCATCCAGTGCCGCCACGCCGGACGTGTTCACGTACAGCCCGTCGTCGCTGGAATGTTCGATGACTTTCGTGTCACCGGTCACCACCTCGACGCCCGCCTCCTTCGCCGCCGATGCGACCGAGGCGAGAATTCGGTCCAACCGCTCCAAAGAAAAACCCTCCTCGACGATCAATCCCAGGCTCAGGCCGATCGGCTTGCCACCCATCACGGCCAAATCGTTTACCGTGCCGCATACGGCCAGGCGCCCTATGTCTCCTCCCGGGAACTCGAGCGGCTGAACGACGTACGAATCCGTCGTGATGACCAGGCGGGCGCTGTCGCAAGGCACAACGGCGCCGTCGGTGAGCTCATTGAGTGTCCGGTTACCCAGGGCGGCCACGATGTGCTCTTTGATCAGCCGGCCCATCATCTCGCCCCCGCCACCGTGGGCACGAACGATGAACGACTCATCCCGACCTGCCGAAAACGCCTGTGCCATCAGCAAGCTTCCAGTTGGGTGAAAACGAATAGTCGAATGTCGAATTCAGAATGACCAGCCCAGGTTAATGACGTTCGCGTAGTTAATCATTCGACATTCTCCATTCGACATTAACGACCGTACTTAAACCACGCGCTGCAGGTCCCCTCGCTGCTGACCATGCACGGACCGACGGGGGCCGTCGGCGTGCACACCGTGCCGAACAGCTTGCACTCCTCCGGCGTCACCCTTCCCTGAATCACCTCACCGCACCGGCAATCTTCCGGATCCTGATCTTCCTCTAACATGATGCCGAATCGCTCCAGAGCATCGTAGCTCTTGTATTCGGGCCGGAGCTCCAACCCACTCTGCTCAATCACGCCCAGCGCGCGCCACGGCGCATCCGATACCACGAATACCCGATCCAGAAGGCGCAGCGCCGTTTCATTACCCTGCGGTTTGACGGCCACAGAGTATGGGTTTTCCACCTTGGTCTCACCGTCGCGCACCTGCTTCAGCAAGGCGAGCAAGG
>CP070718.1:116433-117520 GCA_020350565.1 Phycisphaerales bacterium | reverse complement strand
TCGATGAGGCCTTTCACAAGGCGGTTGACGTCCTGCGGATGAATGTCACCGATCGTGGCTTCACCGCGTGCAGCGTCAGTCATGATGAGGATCCGGCGAGCAACTACCGCAGCATCTGGGCGCGAGATTCCTCGATGACCTCGATGTGGTCGCTGCCCCTTAATGACAAGGATTTGACAGAGTGTGCCCGACGTTCCCTGGAGACGCTGCTGCAGTGCCAGTCGCCGGACGGGCATCTGCCCAACTACGTCGATCTGCTCACGGGCAAACCGGAATACGCCGGCATCGGCAACATTGCCGGGATCGACAGTGCCATGTGGGTGATCATCGCCGTGTGGAACTACGTGCGTGTCACCGGCGATGAGGCGTTTGCCAAAACCCACTTCAAGAAGCTGCACCGCACGATGAAGTGGCTGCGGGCGCACGACTCGAACAACTGCGGTCTTCTGGAGATCCCGGAGGCGTCCGACTGGACCGACCTGTTCCCGCGTTCATACAACGTACTCTACGATGAGATCCTCTGGTATCGGGCCAACATTGCCTTCGTTGAACTGCGTCGGCTCAGCGGTCGCCCCCCGGAACGCTACGTCAACCGCGCGGCCCGCATACGGCACCTGTTAAACGAACAGTTCTGGCCAACGCCTGAAACGCTTTGCAGCACGACCGAGTCATTCGCCCAAACGCAATTCAACCTTGGCCGCAGCCGGTATTTGATCGCGCAGATCACGCCCTTCGGATTCAGTTGGCGGTGTGACGTATTCGCCAACATCATGGCATCCCTGTACGGCGTGCTGGATGAGGATCGCTCTCGGCAGGTGGCCGTCGATCGGCCCCATCCGGTGCGGGTGCTATACCCGGCCATTCGTCCCGGCGAGCCCGATTGGCGTGACTACTTCCTCGTCAACCTTCAGAACCTCCCACACCACTACCACAACGGGGGGATCTGGCCCTTCGTCGGGGGGCTCTGGGTACGGTTCCTGTATCGGCTGGGAGAAAGGGCTCTTGCGGAAGATGCCCTGAAGTCGCTGGCCGAACTCTGCAAGGCGGGGATCGACGAGCCCTGGGAGTTTACGGAATGGGCCCATGG
>CP070718.1:115303-116333 GCA_020350565.1 Phycisphaerales bacterium | reverse complement strand
CCCAGGTCCATGGAATGATGCCCACCTGAGGGCACGGCGGGACGGGCCGTGAGCCATAGAACTCAAACCACGCCCCTGCTTTTCCGCCTTGAACGGAGCCCAACCACCGCAAGATCCGCCACACCTTCTCGTCGTTACCCGCCTCGAAATACGCGCGGGCCACAAACACCGTAGGGAATGGCCAGGGACCGGGCGCATCCGGCTCCGAACTGGTGTGATAACGGCCGTAGCCGCCGCCTTCCCATCGCAGGTTCCAAAGCCGCTCGACCTCCTGGAGCGTGCTGCGCGCCAGGTCGCCCTTCGGATCGACCAGTTCGAACGCGATCGGCAGACTCGAAGAAGCATCCGGATCAAGATAATGAGGCCCGTCCTCAACCAGGGGGATGCCGGCCGGCAGCTTCTCGGGCTCAGGCACCTTGATTTCCCTCTGAACTTCGCCGTTCACTTTCCTTCGCTTAATGAAATGACCGTCTTCGACCATACCGAACCGCCGGTCGAATATCATGGCTTTCTTCAGGCGCTCGCTCTCAGCCTTCCATCGAGCGCCCTCTTCGTTTCTGCCAACAATCTCGGCAAGGCAGGCCGCGCATGACAAACCCAGGCAGACAAACAACTGGTTGGCCAGCTCCATGCCGTCCTCGATGCCGTAGCCAGCGTGCCGCTCCCAGTATTCCCGTTGATTGTGCAGCAACCCTGAAGGCTCGTGACGAAAGACCTCCCTGAGCGGAAACTCGGCCAACGCACGCACCTTCGGCCAATACGCTCGTAAGACCGAAACATCGCCGGTCCAATCGACGTACGTCTTCAAGGCAATGAGCAACTCGCCGTTTTGATCGAGCTCGATGTCCGCGTCGTCGCGACGACAGCTTGAGTCAATCGTGCCGCCGTCGTCCCTCACGAACTCCTCCAGCAGGCGAATCAGCATCGTCCGGCCCGCCTCGAACTCGCCCAGCATCACCCGGGCCGCGACCACCATGGCCTGATCGCGCACCCATTCGTGGTTGTATTGCCAGATGCTACCGTCCATGGT
>CP070718.1:112555-115203 GCA_020350565.1 Phycisphaerales bacterium | reverse complement strand
GTCAATCATTCGTTATCAACTCGAACGAGTCAGGTGCCTGCACAGGCGCATTCGGTAGCATCTACGGCTTTCCCGCCGACCTCGACGTCCTGACGCGATTCGGCGACGGCAACGACCGATACATCCTCACGAACACGGCTGACGGATCGAACCTGCTGGATATCTATGGTGTGTTCGGGGAGAGCTCCGGCGAATGGGAGTATTACGACGGCTACTCGTACCGGCTACCGGCCTACAATCAGGGCAACGGCGGCGTCTTTGATCCGGACGAATGGTTCTTCGGCGGCAACGGCAGCCTGGATACGCCGACGCCCGAGAAGGACCTCTTGCTCCTCACGGATCCCAAGACCCATACCTACGATGAAGTCTGCAGCATCGAGATCCCGGGCGACTTCAACGACGATGGTGAGGTCACCCTGGCCGATCACGCCGTATTCAGCAATTGCTTAAACGGTCCAGACGTCTCGACACCGCCGGGCGGCTGCACGGCCGACGAGTTCAGTCGTTGCGATATGGAAGGCGACAGCGATGTCGACTTATTCGACTTCGACCTCTTCCAGATGGTATACGCCCCGTAGGATATGGCGCGGCTGCTGAAGGCCCCGGCGGCTTTCGGCTCCTCACGATGATCAGGGTAGCGTCCTGCCGATCCGCAGGACGCTGCCCCGTGCCGTCATCCTTCCATCTTTCAGCGACGGTCAAATGTTGCCAGACGGCCGCGGAAGCGCTTAGACTCATGCAGCACATGACGGGCTGTCGCGCCCAGCACGGCGGAAATACTCTTGCCCTTCGGCACGAATAGACGCGTGGAGTCCGTGGGAATCCGCCGGCGGCGCCCTTGAGAGACCTGCTATGGACGGCTTTGACGACCAAAGAAGGCCGAGGCGAAACAGTGGTCCGAGCTTCGGTGCCCTGATGCTGAGCTTCCTGCTTCTGATTGTTCTGCTCATGCTCTTTCTGAGCGGCCGACCGAAATTCCTCCGCGGACGCGCCGCGCCGCCGCCGCGTCCGGTCGTTCCACGCGGCGATCTGGCAGACAACGAGAAGGCCACCATCGAGCTGTTCGAAGGCTGTTCTCGGTCGGTCGTGTACGTCAGCCCGTTGCTCAGGCGGCGAGTGGGCACTTGGTTTGGCTCTCAATTCGTCATCGAGGAGGGCACCGGCTCGGGCTTCATATGGGACGAAGACGGTCACATCGTCACTAATTACCATGTAATCCAGGAAGCCGAGGCCTGTCAGGTGATCCTCCCGGACAACACCACTTATGAGGCGAGCCTCGTGGGCATCTGGCCGGACAAAGACATCGCCGTGCTGCGCATCGACGCTCCCCCGGAGGTGATTGCACCCATTCTGATCGGCACCTCGCACGATCTCCGTGTGGGGCAAAGCGTCTTCGCCATCGGCAACCCCTTCGGCCTCGACTTCACATTGACCACCGGCGTGGTCAGCGCATTGAATCGACAGATTCGTTCCGTAACCGGGCGAACCATCCAGGGCGTAATCCAAACCGACGCTGCAATCAATCCAGGAAATTCAGGTGGACCTCTTCTGGACAGCGCAGGACGTCTGATCGGCATGAACACATCCATCTACAGCGAGTCCGGCGTATACGCAGGGATCGGGTTTGCCGTGCCCGTGGACACGATCAAGCGCGTGGTGCCGCAGCTCATCGAGTTCGGCCGGGTGATTCGGCCGGGGCTCGGCATCGTGCCCGACGATATCCGCCCGCTGCGGCTTGGCATCGAAGGTGTGCTGATCTGGAGCGTCTCGCCCGGGGGCGCGGCGGACAAAGTCGGCCTGCGTGGTAATGCCATTGACCGCGATGGACGCTTTGTCCTCGGCGACATCATTCTGAGAATTGGAAACGCACCTACGCCCGACACGGACACACTCCTGAACGTGCTGGAGCGGTATGAGGTCGGAGACGTTGTCGAAGTCACCACCAACCGCTTGGGCCGCCAGGAAACCAGATCCGTGAGGCTGCAGGCGCTCGACTGATCTTGCCACGAAACCTCGACCGGCATCCCTAGAAATCCGTTGAAAAAGGGGACTGGCTCCGGGTGTAGGGCCACTGCCGCCTGCGAAAGGCCGTTCGGCGAGGTGCCTGTCCCCTTTTTCAACGGACAGCTAGGTCATCGAACCGCCAACCGAAGTTTCCTTCGCACCGTCTCCAATCCGTCTTGACACCGCGTAGCCTTGGTGGGATTCGTACACCCCGGAAGGAGGCGCCCCCATGTGCGTGCCCGGCGAATTGTATCGTTCTTCACTTGCACTCCTCACGGATCTCTACGAGCTCACGATGGCCTATGGTTACTGGAAGGCCGGTGTGAGCGATCGCGAGGCCGTCTTTCACCTGACCTATCGGCGGAACCCCTTTCAGGGCGGATTCGCCGTTGCCTGTGGTCTGGGCTACGTCATCGACTCCGTTCGTTCTCTCCGCTTTGACGACAGTGACGTCCGGTACCTGGCAAGCCTGGAAGGAAACGACGAAGCCGCGCTCTTCGATTCGGAGTTCCTCGAGTACCTGCGTACGCTGCGTTTCTCATGCGACATCGACGCCATCCCCGAAGGCACGGTTGTCTTTCCGTATGAACCCCTCGTCCGCGTCAGCGGACCGATTATTGAGGCCCAGCTCCTGGAGACGCTGC
>CP070718.1:106896-112455 GCA_020350565.1 Phycisphaerales bacterium | reverse complement strand
TCCAGGATGCAAGGATTTTCCGGGTCGGCTTCGCCTGGAGCCCGGCAAGGAAACAGTGGCTCGCCGTCCTCGTCGTACAACTGGTACTGACATGCGTCAGGGATGCCGTCGCCTTCACCCTCGACACATTCCTCGGTCCCATCGTCATCGGTGTCCATCGGCACCCACGGGAGGTTATCGGCGCTGAGGCCGTCGGCGATCTCATCTTCGTCGTTCAGCAGGTTGCCGTTGCAGTCGATCACGTCACCTTGCGGCGATGACCACTGGGTCGGTGGGCAAGGATTCTCCTCCAAAATCCCGTTACAGCCCCAGAAGCCAACGCCCATTCCGGGTCCGTTCGGGCAGCAGTCAGGCCATCCGTCGTTGTCCGAGTCGGGGAGGTAGACGCAGCCCTGGGGTGCCTGAGGTTGCTTATCACCGTTCAAATCGACCCAGGGCCCAAGATTGTCAGGCCGTCCATCCGGGACGAACCTAGCGATCATGCCGCCGTTCTCATCCTTGGTGTGATAGTCCATCCAGTTCTTGTTCTCGTCCAGGCCGTCCCACTTCCCGTCGTTGTCAAGGTCAAGGAATCGCTCTCCCGGCTTCCAGACGTCCTTGGCACCGATCATCGTGATGTCCGAGCTTCCGGGTCCGGGCTCGAAAGGACCGTTATCCTGTCCCAGGGGGTCTCCATCCAAGTCGACAGGAACCATCGCGTACTGGCTCTGGAATTCCTCGCTTTGCCCATAGGAGTACTGGCCGTTGCGATCCATATCCATGAAGGACTCGGGTGATATGCGGCCTGATGCGTCCGTGGGCCCGTCATCCCCGATGCTATCCAGATCGGCCAGCAAAGGCTGGAAGGGCCAAGGGAGGGAGATCCAGTCGGTGACCTGCCCGGTGATGGTCACATCCCCGTAGCTGACCTCCTCCCAATACTCCGCGAAGGAGCCGACGCCGTCGTTGGGATTCTTGAGGAAGTAGGCATTGGAGATGACCTGCTTGCTTGTCAGGCCCTCGGGCGGCAGCCCGTCATTCCAAGCGTAGTGCTTGGGCGAGTTGGCGAGCGTCACGAGGAAGATTCGGTTTCCCGCCCGCGCTGCATCCGTGACCAGCAGGGCGCAGGCAAACGAAGCAAGGACGAACACGGGCAACCTGCACGATGTTCTAAATCGAAGCTTCATAAGTTTCATTTCTGTGTTACTCCCGTGAGTTCCCTCAGGACCGACCGTGGGAGGGGGCCGTCAGATCAACGCTTCGGCAGGAGGAACCGCTTTCCCTGCGGCCGAGCAGCGAGAGAGGCGACCTACGCCACACAGCACGAACTGTACCACGCCTCGACGGACCACAAGCGGTAGGGGTAGGGTGCCAGGCAGATTCGCTCCATGGCTCTATGGTACCTCGCCTTTTGCCGACCTTCCGCTGCTGCATGGGATCCCCGTCAGCGATGGGCGACGCGGAACCTGCGCTATGACCCGTCGATCATGGTATCGTTGGCTGCAAGTGTCTGTCAATAATAGGGGACCTCGATCGGAACCTCCGATAACCCTCAAAAACCACCACCCGAGACTATCTGTTGAGCGGACATTGCGGAGGAGGAGTCCAGTGTAAAAAAGCGCGTCCGAGAGGGCGCTCACCGTCCCGGACGCATGCCGTTGGTCTGGTTATTCGTCCTGTTACGGTGCTACCGAACCGTAGATCAGGTAGCACTCGCCGGCGTTCTGCGTGTCCTCACCGCTGCTGGAATCCACCCTTGGATCGGCCAGTATCGCCCCTATCAGGAAATCGGCTCGGTTGTCGCCATCCACGTCGCCGGCCGCTGCCAGGCCTTTGGACCGTCCGCGGCCGACCTTTTTGTTGATTCCTCCCATGGCTACGTCACCGGCATCCCCGCCACCCAGGCGATCGCCTTCCCGTCGGCCGGCGATAATGAAGCCTTGGAGAATGCCGCCACCGAGTTGCTCGATGCTGATCGTGAAGGGCTGCTCCTCATTCCGAATCTGGTCGAGACGGCTCTTGCTCGAGATCACGTAAACGAGCCCGCCATTGACCAGATCATCAAACTGGTTGATCGCGCCGTCCGGAACGCCCTGGGCCCCGCTTACATCGTCCTTGATACCGTCGCGGTTGGCATCAATGCCAGGCTCTGTCAGCTCATCAAGCCCGTCGGTTAAGTCAGGGTCGAAGCGTGGTGTAGCGTTGGGGGCGGCGATCAGCAGGTCGTTCAGCCCGTCACCGTCGATATCTCCCGCGTTGGCAACGTTGAAGCCGAATTTCCTGTCGACGTCCAACTGATCGAGCGGATTGCCGTCGGCGTCCCATCGCAATCCCGTGATTCGCGCCGCTCGCGGACGGTTGTCACTCGTCAACGTCTCCAGCAATCCTTCGACGGAAATGCCGCCTTCCGGGCTTGTGAGATTCTTGTCTCCGAACACGATGATGACTTCGCCCGCGCCCTCCGCATCGGGGGCGCCGATCACCAGATCGGAAACGCCGTCCTGGTTGAAATCCACGCCTGTGGCGAGACTCGCACCCAGCCGGCCGGGCGCCCTGTCAGCGTCCCAGCGAATCAGAATGCCGGCCAGACGGTTCGGGTCAGTTGGAGCCTTCTGAAGCTTGGTCAGCACGAAGTCGCCCTCGACGGCGCTGGGCCGGCGGAACGCAACATAAACGCGGCCACTTCCGCCGCCTGCGGCGGGTGCGCCGATCGCGAAATCGTTGAGTCCATCCTCGTTGAAGTCTTGGATGCCGATGATGTTCTCAATCTTGTCGTTAGCGGCGCCGGAAATGCGTTTGGCGTCGATGTTCGGGATGCGCGTGGCGAATCCGGCGCCGTTGTTATGGCTTGGCTGGCCCACCATGTATTGGTGAGGCTTCGGCGGGAGAAGCCCGGCCGTCGACTCCCACAGATTCCTGAGTTCAAACACGTAAGCGACTCCGGCGCTGGATAGGACGCTGGGTGTACCTGGCGGATTCTCCAGACCTTCTATCTCCCCATGCTCCTCGGGGGGCGTAGTGGGATCCGGGTCCAGAAGGATGCCACGGGCTGTTCGATTCGGTGAACTGACGATGATGTCACCGGGATCGGGAACTGCGCCGTCGTCATCTTCGTCTGAAACGAGCTTACTAAGCGTAGCCGACGTGCCGAAGCCGTCGCCGATTCCGATGCCGATGATTCTGGCACCAAACGGCTCCTGCGGCTCGTTCAGCGGGCCTTCGGTCGGGTTTTCCGGGTCACCCAAGCGGTCAGGGTAGAAGCCCGACAAGCCCGGTCGGCTGCTCAAAAGCGGCGAGGCCGGTGCGGGAATGCTCGGGGTGACGCATGTGAGGAACTCCGTGCACGGTTCGAAAACCTGGAACACATAGTTGCTGTTGCCGTTGAGGATGTATGTATCGAGGTAACTGCGGGCCAATGCCGTGTTAAAGCCCGCCGTGGGGCCTATGACGGTGTCTAACCAGCTGTCCGTAGCTGGGTCGTCGCAGCTTCCCATGCACTGAGGTAGACCCTCTTCGTCTTCCTCTACCGCGAGGCGGTCATCGAACCAGGAGTCCACAGCCGCGACAACGGTGCTGTCGAAATCCTGCCCCACCATATCCAACTCGATCACCGGCGAATCTGCAAATTCCGGGACAGAGATGGCGGAGTTTTGGCTGCTGACGATCACCACGCCGCCTCGGAGGAACTGTTCCTCACGTTCCAATGTCGACAGTGTGCTCGGGGTGACGACGCCGTCCTGGAAAATCGAAACGTTGTGACCGCGTGAGTTGACGTCCGGGAAGCCGAACATCAATTCCGGCCGCTCGTCATTGTCGAGGTCGGGCAAGGCGATAACGGAGCTCAGGCCGTCCGTCTCATCGTTGCCTTGCGGCGTTCGGATTCCGGCAAAAACAACGCCCGGGACGGCTGCACCGACGGAGTTGAGGTTGAAGGCCCCGACCAGCTCTGAATCGTCGCCGAAGATCAGATAGGCCTCGCCAGGCCCAATGCCGGAAGGATTGACGAACCGGGGCTTGCCGTATCGTGCGACGATGACGAAGTCACCCAAGTCGTCATCGTTCACGTCTCCGGCGGCGGCAAAGGCGACTCCGGCGTTATCCTCGAAATTGACGCCCTCGAAGATGGCGCCCTTGAACGCGGGCTCGTCAGCGGCAAGCGACCCGAGCCACAAAACGGTCGGCAGCGATGAGACGCGGACCAGCTCCGGTGCGTTCTCTTCGACGATGTCGCCGTCGTTGAGCCTCAGGCGTACCGTGACGCGATACAAACCCGGTGTAGAAGTGAAGAAGAGCACCGAGGTCGTCGTCAAGGCGGTCGGTGGCAGCACCTGGATCCCCGCCCCGCTTGGCGTGCCGGTCAAGTCGACCGGGACGGCCACGACCTCCACCGTACCCGATCCGATCGGTGCATTGGTGGTCCACTCGACGGCGACGGTGTCGCCGACCTCGCCCGGCGGCGAGGGGGAGATCGAGACCACCGTCGAAGGCGACGTGACCTCCAGGGTGATGTTCCGAACCACCTGGATCGTCCCAGTCGCGTAGGTGGTGACCACGTCATTGATTCCGTCGCTGATCTGTCCGCCGATGAAGAAGGTTCCCTCCGCCACATCATCAGGCCACTCGAAGGAGGTAACGTCGGTGCCAAGGTCAACGGTCAGAAGGGTGAATCCGTCTCTGACGTCGCGGTTGAGGTCGTAGAACAGGTCAATCGTTCCACTTGCGCCTGGTTCGCGGATGTCCCCGACAAAGCGAAGCGTGTAGTCCTCGTTGCGGAACAGTTGGACATCATTGAGTCCCGGCGCCGTGAACGTGAGGGTCGGCGGCATCGGTTCGATGGGCTCCTCCAGCACGTTGATGGCGGGGCCGTTGATCTCTGTGACGATCAGTTCACGATCTCCACTTGCCACCGTCGCGGCGACCGATCGGCCGGAATCCGTCGCGGAAATACCCAGCTTGTATCGCCCCGGTGTCAGGCCTGAAGGGATCTGCCATGTGTAGATGCCCACATTGCCGCTTCCCGTCGCCAACTGCGTGCCCAACTGGTCTTCTGGAACGTCGGTGGGTGCCCCTTCAGCGAGATAGAACAACCGCCACTCGGCGTCGTCCTCCGGATCGCGAACGTCGAAGCTGATCGTGACGAAGTCTCCCGGGTCCACCGACGTGACCGGATCGGCCGGCTGCCGGAAAACCGGGCTAGGCACGCCTTGCACGTGGATGGTGGCTTGGCTGAGCGCCTCGATGACTTCACTGCCGTCCGCCGGTGTGATTTTGATGCCGACGAGGTAGAAGCCCTCAATGACGTCGCCGGGGTTGAAACTGAAGGCTCGGTTTTGCCCGGCCGGGAGGTTCTCCGCGATGACCTGATCTTGCCCTGCAGGATCGGTGGCGGGCGATTCGCTGGGCATGGGGCGATAAAAGCCGTCGATGATCGCGCCCTCGGTTTGTCCCGTGACGCTGTACAAAACTGAGGCTGGCTTATCGTTCTTCGAAATCGGGAAGGTGTATTTGAAGCTGATGATCTCGGCTGTAATTGTAACTTGCCCGGTGTTGTCGTTGGCGGCGTTGTCATTTCCGTCTGTG
>CP070718.1:104326-106796 GCA_020350565.1 Phycisphaerales bacterium | reverse complement strand
TGAACGGCCAGCGAGCCGATTACGATGATCTGCGGGTTGAGTACGTCGAGCAGGATGGCCAGGCCTCGACCAAGATGGCGAGCAGCCTCATCGATAACCGCGAGTGCGTCCTCGTCCCCCGCGGTTGCCAGAGCCGCCAGATCGCGTGCGGTTGTCGGTTGCTGTGACCAGCGCTGCGGAAAGCGGAGAGCGGCCAGGCGCGCGATCCCGGCTCCGGAGCAAAACGCTTCCCAGGAACCGGCTTTGCCGTAAGCCTCGGGGCCTGCCGGCGCAAGGCGAATATGTCCCACCTCCCCGGCCAGAAAGGAAGCGCCTCGATACAGGCGGCCGTCAAGAATCAGCCCGCCGCCGAAGCCCGTTCCCATGGTGAGAAAGATGACGTTTCGTGCCTCCCGGGCCGCACCAAAGAACCACTCAGCGAGGGCGCCGGCGTTTCCGTCATGCTCGATGTACACGGGCAGCTTAAATCGGTCGGCCAGCAGGGCTTTGAGGGGCACGTCATCCCATCCGGGAAGGTTCGGGGGGGATTGGATGATGCCGCGCTCGATGTCCAGCGGCCCGCCGATCGAGACCGAAATGCATCCCACGGAGAGACTTTGCGAATGCGCGTGACGTAGCAGCTTGTCGGCGAATCCGCATAGCTCTGAAAACACTGTGGGGAAGCCGCGCTCAGGGGAGGTGGAAAAGCTATTGCGCCGGAGAATCTGACCCTCATCGTCACCCAGCACAACGGCGCTGCTGGTGCCGCCGATGTCCATGCCCAGAATGAGATCATTGCCTGACAAGTCACCCACCCGTTTCTCGACGGCAGAATCCGGCACGTTGCGCCGCGAGGACCGCGGACGGCGTTTCTCGGGGCCAGTTCGTGAGAAAGAATCCCTTCCGCATTCGAGTGGTCGGACTGTATGATTGGCGGACAACGGCGTCAACTATCTCGTTGCCGCATGGTCGTTGGGATCATTCGGACTGGGAGACGCTGCAAACGCGCGTCTCACGGAAGGGCATACGGGGAGGGAGCGGGCAGTTCCCTGGCTGTCCATGCTCGGCTTTTGCAGGCAGAAGGAAAGAAATGAAGAAGTATAAGAGGGCGGTTCATCTCGTATGCAATTCGCATCTCGATCCGGTCTGGCTGTGGGAGTGGCCTGAGGGCGCGGCCGAGGCGTTGGCCATGGCACGCACCGCGGCCGAGCTCTGCGATGAGTTCGACGGCTTTATCTTCAATCGAAACGAAGCGATGTTCTACGAGTGGATCGAGGAGTACGCTCCGGCGCTTTTCAAGGAGATCCAAGGGCAGGTCAAGGCGGGGACGTGGCACGTTATGGGCGGCTGGTACCTGCAACCGGACTGCAACATGCCGTCCGGTGAATCTTTTGTGCGGCAGATTCTGTCGGGTCGGCGCTGGTTTCGGGAGAAGTTCGGCGTCGCCGCGCGCACGGCGGCCAACCTTGATTCGTTCGGGCATACGCGGGGGTTGGTTCAGATCCTGGCCAAGAGCGGCTACGACTCCTACATCTTCTGTCGGCCCGGGTGGCACGAGTGCCCCGTTCCTGATACGGAGTTCGTCTGGGTCGGGTACGACGGTTCAGAAATCACCACGGCGTTGGCGGCTCCGCATTACAATTGCCCGCGGGGCGGCGGGCAGCGCAAGATCGAGGAGTGGATGACGAAGCTGGCCCACAAGGAGTGCAGCGTCATTCCGTGGGGCGTGGGCAATCATGGGGGCGGCCCATCGCGCCGTGACCTGAAGGACTTGGCAAAGCTCATGTCCAAGCGGCGGGAGGCGGACGTCTTCCACTCCACGCCCGAGGGCTTCTTTAAGGACCTGAAGAAGCGGAAGGTCTCCCTTCCGCGGCACGAGGGCGATCTGAACCCGTGGGCGGTGGGATGCTACACGACGATGGCGCGGGTGAAGCAGAAGCACCGCCTGCTCGAAAACGAGCTTTATATGACCGAGAAGATGGCCGCGACTGCGGCGTTCCAGGGGCTGATGGACTACCCGGACTCCGAGCTACGCGAAGCCACCCGCGATCTGATGATCAGCGAATTTCACGACGCGCTTGCCGGCACTTCGATTCCTCCGGTCGAGGAGTCGACCGTGCAGTTGCTGGACCACGGTTTGGAGACTGTCTCGCGCGTCAGGATCAGGGCCTTCTTTGCACTTGCATCCGGGCAGCGGAAAGCGCGAGATGGGGAGTTTCCGATTCTCGTCTACAACCCTCATCCGTTCCGTGTGGCCGCCACGGTGGAGTGCGAGCTCCAGCCGCCGTGGCCTCATCGGACCTCTCAGTTTGCCCAGCCGGAGGTCTTTCGCGACGGTCGGCGGATTGCAGCGCAGGCGGAGAAGGCGCATTGCAACATCAATGAGGATCACCGCAAACGTGTGGTTTTCTCCGCCGTGCTCGAGCCGAGCCGGATGAATCGGTTCGATTGTCGATTGACGATGACGGCGCGCAAGCCGCTGCCGAGCCTC
>CP070718.1:99631-104226 GCA_020350565.1 Phycisphaerales bacterium | reverse complement strand
GACCTTCAAGGCTGAGAGACGACGCCCGCACATCGTCGCTCGCCAGTTGTTGGCGACCCGTGTCGAGTCGGGCGTGGTCACCTACGAGAGCACGTTCTTCTATGACATCCGCTACAGCAGCGTGGAGACGCTTCGTATCGACGTGCCCGAGGAGATTGCCGGTCGCATCCAGAACCAGACCGGTCGCGTGCGCGAATCCGTCATCGAGCCGGCGCCGGCAGACCTGGCTCCGGGTTACGTCGCGCTGGAGTTCAGGGGCGAATCCGATTTCATAGGACAGACGACGATCAAGCTCTCCTGGGAAACGCAGTTCGACCCCCTGGAGATCGGCGGAAGTGCGCGGATCGCGGTGCCGCGTCTCATGCCGATGGGAGTCGATCGGGCCTGGGGACAGATCGTCCTGGCCAAGGGAGAGACCATCGACCTGCTTGCCACGGGTCCTTCCGAATCACAGCCGCCCGAGGGTTTGCGGCCCATCGATCCCCGGCACGACCTGATGGAGGGAGCCGATGCCGAGCAGTTCGAGGGCGTGGCTCGGGCGTTCGAGTTTCACGAAGACTGGCAGTTGAGCATCACGGCCACACGCTACAAGCTCGAAGAGGTCAAGCGCACCAGTATCGAGAGATCGGTCGTCCAGGCGGTCGCAACGCGCAGCGGACAACTCTCCGTCCGGGCGCTCTACCGGATGAAAAGTGCACGGCAGCGCCTGCCGGTCCACTTGCCGGATGGTGTTGCGTTCGACACCGATCCACTACGGGTAAACGGTCGTCCCGTGCCGCTCGAAAGCGGACAGAAGAACGAATACTTCATTCCCCTCGTGGGGCAGCAGCCGGACCAGGCTTTTCTTCTGGAGGTTCGGTACACCGTGCCGGATGGTGGCACGCGCGTCACCTTTCCGGTTTTCCCCACCGATCCTGCGGCACAGAAGACGTACGTCTGTTTCTATTGCCCACGGGAATGGGCGCTCCTTGGCTCCCGAGGGCCCTGGACGGATGAGCTGATCTGGAGATGGGATGATTCCTGGCCCTGGGGCTTCACGCCGTACGCACGATCCGGTGATCAGGGACTGATCCAATGGGTTTCCGAGGGCGTGGAAGGGGCAGGCTCCTACAAGCAGGCCGGTCGCACCTTCCAGACAGACGGAAAGCTGTACATCTTTTCCACGTTAAGACCGCCGCCGCCGCCCGGCGGCACGCTCAGGCTCACGACCGTCAACCACAACCTGCTGCGGGCCATCGTGTTTGTGGTCGTGGTGGCCGGCGGTTTGCTCCTCCTGCGATCCGGCGCTCGTCCGCGTCTGCTGGCCGGCGGGACCCTGCTGACCGCGCTGATCCTTATGGGTGTGTTTCTCCCCACGTTTTCTCTGCAAATTCTCGATGCCATCCTGGTCCTGGCCGTCCTTGTGGCCGTGATCATCTGGACGGTCAGACATCTGGGTTGGACCTTGCCCGCCGATCCGGACTACATCGCACGCAAGGAGGCCCGACAGGAAGCCCGTCTGGCAGCGATCAGGGCACCTCTTGTGCAATGCGCGACCGCGGGTGCACCGCCGCCTCCTGCCGCTCAACCGCCATCCGCAGGTCAAGCCTCCAAGACCGATGAGCCCCGCCGCTTAACCGAACCCGGCCAGGAGAAGCCCGGCCAAAATGAAGGAGGGCGGCGCGATGAATAAGCGAGCTACTGCCATCCTCTTGCCACTGATCGCCGCATTCCTGTCGGCTCAGGCCGCGCCGGCCGGGGCCCAGTCCCCGCGCGGCCTTCAGGATTCTCCAGACGACGATCCGACCATGATTCGGGAAATCTTCGTTCCGTTTGAAGACCTCACCGTCCTGTTGAGTGCTCCGCCGGCTTTAGGGGCAGATCCTCGGCACGTGCTTCTGTCGCGTGAGGAGTACGACGCGCTGATACGCAAAGCGAAGAAGACGCCGCATGTAGCCAAGCCGTTTACCGTCACACCGGTGTCCGCGCGATACGCGATTTCGATCGGAGAAGGTCGAGCCGAACTCAAGGGCCAGCTTACGCTGGAAGCGGCCGAGGAAGGCTTGCACGCGATGGAATTGGACGTGGCCGGGGTCGGAATCCGGCATGCCTCGCTGGATGGGCTCAGCGCGCCGATCGGTCGCAGCCGCGAAGGCAAACTCACGCTATTTGTCGATGGACCGGGTCGACACAAGCTGGACGTAGACCTCGTCGCTCCCGTGGAAACGACCACGGCCCTTCAGACACTGAGCTTCAAAGCGCCGCTCGCACCTGTCACGAAGATGTACTTGACCGTGCCCGGCGATGTGGAGATCAGGCACGGAGCCGACGTAATCGACCGGCGATTCGACGAAGATGCCCAGGAAACGCGTTTCGAGCTGGCGCCCCAACCGGGCATGATGTCCCTGGTGATGACCCTCAACAGCCGCCTTCTCCAGCGCCGCCGCGTGGTGGTGGCTCGGAGTGTGGTCTTCGACGAAATCACCCAGGCCTATGAACGGCTTCATGCCACCTATTCGATGGCCGTTCTGCATTGCCCGGTGGACGTCTTTCGCTTTGCCCTGCCCGAGGGTTTCGAGGTGACTTCCGTCAAGACGCCCCTTCTTTCGTACTGGGCTGTGGAGGAGGAAGGCAGCGCACGAATCCTGCGGGTCCAGTTGCGCGAATCGACAACCGATACCGTGGTCGTTTCGTTCTCTGCCGTCGCCTCGATCAACGAAGAGCGCATGCGGAACTGGACGTTACCTTCCCTCATGCCACTCGAGGTGACGGGGCACGTCTCGGTCATCGGCTTGCTTCTGGACGATCGGCTGAAAGCCACCTCCCTGCAAAACGCGCCGAGCCTTCTCCCCATCGACACCCAAGTGCTCACTGACGCACTGCCCGAGGTCCTGTTGACAGATCCGGCGGAAGATGGGTTCCGGGCGTCGGCGGCGATCGGGCTTCGTGCAATAGGGGCCTACTATGCACCTGCGGCGACGCCGATGGAAGGCGATACCACGGTGGCGCCGGTGAGTGCGCAATTCAAATGCCCACCCGCTCGGATCCTGGCGACCTCCAATGTCCTTCTCGTCCTCAGCGACAAAAGCCACGAAGCCTTCGGGGGATTCACTCTGATGCCTGAGGCCGAAGAGTGTTTTGCCCCGCGCTTTTCCATGCCGACTGCATGGCACCTCAAAACCGTGACGAACGCCTCCGGGCAGAGCCTGCCGTTTGAGGTCTCATCACTGGGTGAAGCCGATGCGTCCGGCGATGGGCATCAGGAAGACGGTGCCGAGGTGCTGGTTTGCCTGCCCGGCGGAATAGCCCCTGGTGCAGAAGAGACCATTCGCTTCCACGCCGTCCACACGCCGCCGGGCTGGCTGGCGGAATGGAAGACGACTCGTGCGCGATTCCCGCGCTTTGCCATTGTCGGGGCGGCCCGCGACGTGGGTGCGATCGCCGTGCAGGGGGGCGAGGGAATGGCGGTTTTCCCCGATACGCTCGATGGATTGACCCCTCTGGATTCGCGGGAACTGGCCAAGTATGGCCTGGCCGGTGAGCAGGCCGACCGACTGGAGTCGTCCATGCCGCTTATGGTGTTCCGCTACGAAGCCCAGCCGTATGAGGCAACGTTCAGGATCGACCGCGCCACGCCACGCCTGACCGCACGATCCTACTCCTTCCTTCATCTGCAACCCGACCTCCTGTCGGCGCACTATGAGATCATCTTTGACGTTGAGGAAGCGCGGACCGACCGGCTTTCTTTTTCGCTGCCCGTCTCCACGCCGGCCGATGTGTCCATCCGCGCGCTGGGCGGAGCCGCTGTGAAGGAATATGAGAGCGAGATCATCGCCGACCAGCGCTTGTGGAGGGTGCTGTTGACGGAACGCCGCATGGGCACGATTCGTCTGGTCTGCGATTTTGATCAGGCCATCACCCTCCTCGAGCATGACCTTTCATCGAAAGACAAGCAGGACGGGAAGGAGCTCAATCCTCCCATCGTGCGCGCGGAGGGTGTCGCGCACCAGTCCGGGGTGGTGGCCGTGCAGGGCGATGCTCAGCTCGACATCGTGATCACGGCGCATCCTCGGAAAGTCGACGTCGGTGAGCTTGCCGGTGCGGACTCGCTGGTCGCGGCCGGGTCGAACGCCGGCGGGCTCGGGGTGTTCGAGTTCCTCGGCCCGGATCCCGAATTGACCGTGCGTATCGCGCGTTACGCCGGCTACGGCCTGCCCCAGGCAGTGGTACAGCGGGCCGAATTCGTAACGACTGTGTCAAGCAATGGCACCAGTCAGACGGCAGCACGATTCCGGTTGCGCACCAGGACCAGTTTCGTGGGTATTGAACTGCCCGAAGGTTCGGAACTCTGGTCTGTGGAGGTGGATGGAATGCCGGCCAAGCCCCAGCGCGATCGTGGCCGGCTGCTGGTCAGTCTGCCCGGTCAGGTGGGAGATGAGCTACGCGACCTGCGCATCGTTTATGAAACGCCCGTCGGCGCGATCGGTTTCTGGAGCGATGTGAGCATTCCTGCTCCGGCCATTTTTCTTCCGGGCGACAATGGTGAGAACCAGAGCATAAGGGTGCCCATCGCTGACATGAGCTGGCACTTGTGTCTGCCAACCGGCTTTGCCATG
>CP070718.1:94965-99531 GCA_020350565.1 Phycisphaerales bacterium | reverse complement strand
TTCTTCAAGATGCGATCGATCGCCTGCTGATCGGTCCGTCTCTCCTCCACCCTCTGCGTATAGGTCGTGACGGGACTGCGGGCGTATCCCGGCCTGACCTGCCCCCGCGCACCAGCGGAGTGCTTCGAACTCCTGGGGAAGAACCGCCACTGCGTACTTGACCACCACGCATCACCACGCCAGGCCCACCAGACACCGAAGATGAGCCCAGCCAGGTGGCACGCCTCACCGCCGTAATTGGCCCCTCGCGCCTGGACGGTGAGAAACGCAATCAGCCCGAGCACGATGGCAGCGGTGCGGATCTTCACCGGGAAGAGGAAATAGACATAGACGGTCGCGTGCGGGAACATCACGGCTACGATACCCAGCAGGCCATAAATCGAGCCGGAGGCGCCGACGGCCGGCGTGTCCGCGTTGACCCAGCCCTGAGAACCGAGAATGGCGTAGAACAGATTCCCAAAGATACCACACGCCGTGTAGATGCCGAAGAAGCGGCGTGCACTCCATCTGACTTCGAGCGGCCGGCCGAGGAAGTGCAGTGCGATCATGTTCAGCAGAAGATGCCAGACGCCGGCATGAAGGTACTGAGCGGTAACAAGACGCCACAATTGTCCGTGGGCGACCGCGGCGGGGACCATTGCCCCGAAACCAAAGACGAACCGTCCGAAGGCCAGGCTTATCGCCCCGAGGATGAATATCGCGACGTTCAGGACGATCAGCGTCGTCACCACGCTTCCGCTGATCAGCCAGCTCGGTCCGTCGCTCCGCCAGCCCGGACCGCCACCGTGGACTCGTGGCCCTCCCGCCTGGCCATAGCCTCTCGGATAGTCACTGGCGTAATCGCGGTCCTGCCAACCCATCAGCAGTCAGCCCCTTGCCTGGCGAAGTAGGTCGCCAGAGTGGCGATTGTCTTGGCGTCTCGAAGGCAACTTTCACGTAACATCCGTCGCGCCTCATCGGGATCGACAAGCTGAACGGCGATTCGCTCCCCATCCTGAAGACGCTGACCCACCGGGTGAAGTTCCCGTGCCACGAAGGCATGCATCCGCTCATTCAGGATTCCGGGCGACATGTAGAATTCCGTCAACGACTCGATTCTACCGGCACTGTAGCCGGTTTCCTCCTCCAGCTCGCGTTGCGCAGCGTCAGCCGGTTTCTCACCCTGTTCGAGCGTACCTGCCGGCAGTTCCAGCAATTCCTGCTCTACGGCGTACCGGAAGTTCCTGATCAGCACGAATCGGCCGTCATCCAGCACCGGCAAGATGACCACGGCGCCCGGGTGGACGATAATCTCCCGGCGGATCAGTCTACCGCTGCGTTGCCCAAACTCCCTCTGTTCGACGGTAAACAGAGCCGTCGACAGTAACTGCTTGTGCATGCCAATGCCTTGATTCGCGCCGATGCGGACTTCGCAGGCCGGGTAATTATAGGGCTCCGCCCGGTGTCGGACAATTTGCCCGCCAGCCCGCAAGCTGCGGCGCCAAAATCAATTACGGTTGTACGGCGGCGAACCGAGACCTATCATACATGTCGGGATATCCTGGAATCGCGTTAGGAATCCTCTGGTAGGGACGCTTGAGGATGAAAAAGCGGGTCACCGTCCTGGGGGCCACCGGCTCCATCGGACGAAACACACTCGATGTTCTGCGCGGTCTTCGCGACGAATGGGATGTTGTCGGATTGGCCGCCCACACAAGCGTGCAGTCCTTGGCGGCAGCGGCCAGTGAATTCAAGGTTGAGGCAGCCGCCATCACCTGTCCCGATCAGGCCAAGAGCCTCAAAGCACGATTCTCGCCCGATTGCGAAGTGTTCGGCGGCGAAAATGCCATGTTGGACCTCGTTAACGAGGTGCCTTGCGATTGTGTGGTGGTGGCCACCGTCGGGACAGGGGGCTTGACCGCCACGATCAAGGCCGCCGAAATGGGCCGCCGCATCGCGCTGGCGAACAAGGAAGCGCTCGTCATGGCGGGATCGGTGCTCATTCCACTGGCTGAGCGATCGGGCAGCATGATTATCCCGATTGACAGCGAACACTCCGCGATCTTCCAAGCCCTGCAGGCCGGGAGGGTCCAGGATGTGCATCGTGTCTACCTCACCGCTTCCGGTGGTCCTTTCCGAACGTGGACCATCGAAGAGATGGACGAGGCCACGCTGGAGGACGCGCTGAGACACCCGACCTGGGACATGGGGCCGAAAACGACCATCGACTCGGCCACCATGATGAATAAGGCACTGGAGATCGTCGAGGCCCGCTGGCTTTTCGGGCTGGCATCCGAGCAGATTCAAGTGGTCATCCATCCGGAGTCGATCATACACTCACTGGTGGAGTTCAAGGACGGTTCCATGATCGCGCAACTCGGGGCGCCGGACATGCGGACGCCCATTCAGTACGCCCTTACCTATCCAGCGCGAAAACGGTGTCCGTCCGAGCAACTGGACTTGACCAGCGTGAGCCGGCTGCACCTCCATCCACCGGATATGGAACGGTTTCCTGCACTCAGACTCGGCCACGAGGTCGCCCGGCGAGGCGGCACGTGCGGCGCGGTCATGAACGCGGCCAACGAAGTGGCGGTCCAGTTGTTTCAGAAGGGCGAAATCCACTACCGGGACATCGCCCGCGTGACGGAGGCGGCTCTCGAACGGCATGAGTCGAATCCTTCGCCGACCCTGAAGGACATCCTGGCTGCGGATCGGTGGGCCAGAGAAGAGATCACGAGGTGTGCGGCATGTTAGCGATGATCGATCTACTGCTGGCCCAGTCCCCGCTGCTGAAGATTTGGGACGCCTCCTGGCCCTTCCTGATCATGCTCCTGGGCTTCTCCGCCATCGTGTTCGTGCACGAGCTCGGGCACTTCGCCGTCGCCAAGTGGGTGGGCATTCGGGTCGAGAAGTTCGCCATCGGCTTCGGGCGTGAGCTTTTCGGCTTCGACAAAGGCGAAACGCGGTATTCATTCAACATTCTGCCGCTCGGCGGATACGTGAAGATGCTCGGACAGGAGGATTTCGACGACAAGGCCGAGGAACTCAAATTCAAGGACGATCCGCGATCCTTCGTCAACAAGAGCGTAGGCCAACGCATGGCCGTTGTGTCGGCCGGCGTCATCATGAATCTCATCTTTGCGTTCTTCCTGTTCGCGATCGTGTTCATGATCGGCATGGAGGTCTCAGGGACCCACATTGGCTTCATCGAGCCTGACAGTCCCGCCGACAAGGCCGGTCTGCTGCCGGGCGACGATATTAAAGAGATCAACGGCACCACGATTCACGAGTTCGCGGAAGTGAGTATGGCCGTTGTGCTGGCGCCGCCCCATGAGCCGATCGACTTCGTCGTTGAGCGGGCCAACGGAAAACGCGAACGCCTCTCCATCGCACCCGAGAGGAACCTTGAACGTAATCGCTTTCAAATCGGTATCGCCGAGGGATGTACTCGCCAGATCCTCCGTGTCGGTCCCGACATGAATCCATCCAATCCCCAGCACCCTCATGTGGGAGACGTCCTCGTGGAGGTGGATGGGCAGGCGGTTACCGACGAGAACATCAACCAGGTGCGCTACCTGCTGCCGTATGTGCGCGGCGACATTTACGTTGAGCGTAAGGCCCCGAAGAAACCTGAGGCACCACCCGAACGCGTCAGGATCGTCATTCCTCCGTACCTTCAGCTTTACCCCAGTACCCTGGGTGACGAGTCGGCGGTGAATGTGCTGGGCTTGACGCCGCTCGTTCGATTCAATTATGTCGAAGAGCGTGGCCGGGCGGATCTGGCCGGGATCGAAATCGGGGATACCGTCATCAGTTGGGATGACACTATGTATCCCACAAAAGGGCAGATCGACCGAGCCATCCGCCAGAACCCAGGGCGGGACATCGAGTTCACTGTGTTAAAGCCGGATGGACGTCGCTTCACGGGATTCGTCCGTCCCAAGCTCTTCAAGAAGGCGGCAGCGGACATCCGTGCGTACGTGCGAGAAGTGGACGAGGCCGTCGAGGACGCCGACCAGCCCCAAGCCTATTTCGCGTCTGTGAAAACGAACGGTGAGGCGTACGACGCCGGTATCGAGAAGGGCGACAAAATCCTCCGATGGGCGGGTATCGAAAACCCAACCGCGGCACAAGTCAATCGGTCGATCCGAGGAAGCAGAGGAGAGAAGCTGGGTGTCAAGGTGCTCAAAGAGGACGGGAAGGAGCTCATTACCACCGTAACGCCCCAGGCACCAGGTTCTATCCAGGCCCAGTACATGCTGCTCGCAAACGACACGCTTCGCGTGGGGCAGGTCGTTGAAAAAATTGACGGGAAAGAAACACCTGCGGCACTGGCGCGGATCCCCACGGGCGCGCGGATCACCGCGGTGAATGGTGCTATGGTCAAGACATGGCGCGATCTCATCGATCGCTTTCGTGAGTTTGCGGGAACGACGGTCAGGCTCACTTATAGTGACGTGGAGAACGCTGAGCACACCGTCGATTTCCACGTTCCGCACTGTCTGCACACGAAGATCGGGTTGGGACCCGAAGCAAGAATCGTCCGCATCGACGGTAAGGAGGCCGTCTCGACGGACACGGGCAGGG
>CP070718.1:93379-94865 GCA_020350565.1 Phycisphaerales bacterium | reverse complement strand
GACCGAAGCCGGTATGGCTCTCCGCCGTCGGATCCGGGCATGGTGGCTGGTGGTTGCCTTCTGTTACCTCTGCGTCGGCGTCGTGTTTCTCCGTACGGAGCGACCGTGGATCGTTCTTACTCGCCCAGATTATTGGACCTATGTTTCGAGTTCACGTTATGATGTCGAAGCTTTTCATGGATTCGTGGGTGACCTCTTACTACTAAAGGACTTCGGTTTCCGATTCACGCCATCCGCGTTTCGCTGTCTGATCGGGGACCCGGATTGGTACATCGAGGACGATACCGGGACCTATTATGTTTACAAGGAGGACGCTCTGGGAACGCGAATCGCCTACGTGGACTTTCCTGGAGACCAGTTACGTGACTTCCAACCCAATTCTGACCCGCAGCTCATCCACGAGCGATTTCGGCCTTTCGCCGACGTCGAGCAGAACGAGAAATGACCTTCATGGGGGTCACTTGTCACGCGGCACCCAGAATGCGAGCAGAGTAGGCAGCCGAGGAGCCGAAGGGGCTCAGGCTTACTTCTTGGCGCCGGGTTTGCCTCCCCGCAGGCAGCTTATATGGCACAGCGGCTCCGAATCGACGCGGACGGCGTTCGTCAACTCCAGCGAGACGCGCGCCATGCTGGATGTCCTGCACCAAAGTGCCTATGGGGGAGTGCCCTGCGGGAGGGAAGGATGACAGACAAGGGCGGCCGAGAGCCTGCAACTCCTGACCCCTAGCCCACCAACGCCGCCGACGAAGTCAAGAAATCATCCTGACACTTTTTCTGCCATCTGGCCTGCAGAACTCAGGCTCATGCCGGCAGGTGTCCTGTTTGTCGTCATCCATCACAGTTCCAGGCGGAGTGCGTCGCACAAACCTGACTTATATTGCAGCCGAGGGTATCGAGATGGGCGCGAAGAGACAGGCTGAGCTGCCGGAAAAGTCTTTGACCGTCCAGATGATTAGGCGGGCAGCGCTGCCGGGCAGCCCGTGACCCTGTCGGCACGGTTGCGGCTTCGCTCTGCCCTCAAGACCTTGATGCGTAGCGTGCGGACTATGGGGCCGTCAGACCCTGCCATGGGACGTCGTGCACAAGGCAATCTCGATCAGCTGCCCCGCGATGCGCTCTCCGAGGGATTATCTTGGCCGCCATCAGACGAAGCGACGTCCATATCGATCTGCCGGTCGGTTACATCAGGGGCCAAGCCCATTTGCTCAACCTGCGTTAGCTCATCGGGGCGGGCCTCCGCTACCTCGATGCGGGTATCGCCCTGCAAGCGCATGTACGCCGCCACGTAAGAAGCCGCACTCCACGCCTGGTATGCCTTGCCCATCGGGCGGCCCGTCTGACCATGGGCCCATTCCGTAAACTCCCAGGGCTCGTCGATCCCCGCCTTGCACAGTTCAGCCAGCGACTTCAGGGCATCCTCCGCAAGGGCCCTTTCTCCCAGCCGATAGAGGAACCGGACCCAGAGCCCCCCGACGAAGGGCCAGAT
>CP070718.1:90201-93279 GCA_020350565.1 Phycisphaerales bacterium | reverse complement strand
GTTGTTCTTTGGCTGGCCGGACGTGAAGGGCAGCTCGACCATCATCAGCATCAAGTAGACGGTCCAGCCGGCACGGCACCCAAAAAAGAACTGCTGGTCTCGCATGGGCAGGTGCCCGACGAGCTTCGCCCGCCCATGCAGCAGCGTGGAACCGAGAAACAAGGCCCAGGCGAAAAGGCCGAAAAGGCCAACATCGAACAACAGCCCTGCGAAGCTGCCGTGAATGGATGCGAAGATCGGGTTCACTTTGAGCCAGGAGTTTGGCCCCAGACCCCAGAGCGGGCTGCCGGCCCAGTGGCCCAGGGCTTCCATCCAGATTGTCCAGCGCGACTCACCGGTGAGGCCGTGCTCCAACAGTCTTGAGAATCGTTCCACCAGGAATTCGAGGCTCAATTCCGTCTGCGCCAGGGAATACCGGACGGCGTATACGACGGCCACCGCTCCGAGACTGAAGAACAAGAGCACCTTGGGACGCAGGATCGTTCGCAACGCTCTTTTGGGTGCCCACCAGGCCACGATCAGAGCGGCGGCGGCCACCGGCCCGCGCGAAGCCGACAGCCACATCAGCGTGATGAAGATCGCCACCACCACAAACCAGAAGATGGCGCGCAAGATGCGTCCGGCTTCCGACTGTGCGTATGCCAGCCACAGCGCCCCGCCGATCATGAACAGGCTGACCAGGGCTGCACTGGCCCCCAGCCCGAGGAATCTCTGACCGATGTTGTACGTGTCAATGCCAAGCACGGCGCGGCGATAGCCGAATGCGGCAACCGCCAGAAGACTGACCGCGAAACCGAACCACATGACCTTGAAATCCGCGATGCCTTCCATGCGGCGATACACGGCCAACATGACCGCAATGGGTATGAGAAACCTCCCCAGAAGTGCGTATGCGGAGTGGGCCGGATCCACCGCCAGAAGCGTCGCAAGCAGCGCGCTCGCAACGATCAATGCCACACCCCAGGTCAGGGACGAGGGGAGGGCCGCCCCGCGTGCCACCACCGCACCAGGCTTGCCCAGCATACCGTGCAGAATCAACGGCAAGGCAAACGCCATTTCCGCGGAAATGGCTCCTTCTTCATTGCCGAGCAGCAGCCATGTCTCTGAGAGCGCCTGACTGAGGGGCAGGAAGCCGAAGTAGAGAGCCGCCGCCATAGCGAAGCGCGTATGGCCTAACAGCAGAACTGCACCAGTCGCAACGGGTAGGTATACGAAGCTCACTCGCGCCGAGAAGCTGTACGCCCCAAATGGTGATGCCGTTGCAAATGCGATCATGACGCCGGCAAGCAGCAGTATGCCGACCCACATACCGCCGAAGAGGACGCGCCGATCCTCCAGCGCCTGCGTGATGCGCTGATCATCGCCTGCAAGGGCGGCGAGTTGTGCCGACGTATAGTCAGCGGTCATCTCTACGATTCCCTGGGGGTCGACTGCTGTCCTGCTGATTCTCGCCTCCGATCGCCTGGGGGGATTCGTCCCGTGTAGCTTCCGCCGCGGTCGTCCGCGCCGTCTCTTCACCGCGAATCCTGATAATTCTTGCAGGCACACCCACGGCGATTGCGTTTTCCGGCAGGCTCTTGGTCACGACGGCCCGGGCGCCCACCACGCACCCTCTGCCGATCGTCACGCCGGGCACCACGCTGCAGCCGGCTCCAAACCACACATCTTCGCCAATATCCACAGGTGCGGCGACCAGCGGCTGATGGCGCATGGGGGTACCCATGGCGGTGCCATGGTTTACATCGGTGATGTAGGCGTACGGAGCTACCATCGTATGTGCTCCTACTCGGACCGACTCTCGCGCCAGAATGACCGTGTAGCGTCCGATATAGGCATCGTCCTCGATCACAAGTCGCCCACCCCGCCACACGTTGATGAACACACCGCGCCCCAGCCATACACCATCCCCGAGAAGCAGTTCTCCACCACCATGAATTTCCACCCCTGGTTCCACAAGCAGATCCTTACCAAAGCACACCCCCTGGCCGTACACACGAAATCGACGCCACCGCAAGCGGATTCGATAAGAAAGCCGTCCCCAGATCTTCCAGGCTAAGATACACAACCGCTGCATTGGACGAAGCCGCTGGCTCATTGAGAAACACTGATCCAAATGGATGTTGCCTCACGCAATCGAACGACTTCCTTTCCCCAATTTCCTTCAACCACGCCGGATCACGGCACCACGAATACGAGCTTGTTTATTGACCCACAGAACGCGCCGTTCAACTCCTCATCTTTCGATGTACTCATCCAGCGAGCAAATGCGCTTCGCCGGGCAACTGCCCATGCGAACCCTCCCGTCCCGGCAGATGACCAGCGGTTCCGCCAGCGCTCCCGGCACTCCGCCGGCTCATGTCCGTCAGCAGGCTCTGGCCTTGACCACCCGTACTTCACACGATAGTCTACCAACCTGTATCGCGCTCCCGACGGGCCGGCAGCGCCAACGCATGTGCCACCCCTGGTTCGCGGACTGCACGCCGCTCGCGACGTTATTTCTGCGCAGGGGCAATAACCTTCGTCGAGGGCCCTCTGTTAGTACGGACAGATGGCTCTCTCGCGTACTTGGGGTAACTCTATGCTCGCGTTCGTTCACATTGAGAAAGCCGCTGGCACCACGGTCAACCACATTCTCGCGAGGTCGTTTGGCCTGCGCCATGCCGACGTCATGGCCTGGCGCTGCAGGTTTGCCGATTTGCGCGCTGCCGATCTGCGAGGCTTTCGCCGCATGATCCCGGGTCTGGTCAGCATCGCCGGCCATATAGTGAAACCATTCAACGACCTGCACCTTGACTGTCCCTCCATTCGCTATTGGACGATTCTGCGCGAGCCTCTGGCCCGGTGTGCGTCCCACTACCAGTACCAGGTCAACTTCTTGAACATCCCGCATAGTTTCGAAGAATGGATCGCAGATCCTCGCTTTCAGAATTTTCAGACAAGAAAACTGGCTGGAGTACCCGATGCCGACGCCGCGATTGGTATCATTAAAGACAGGTTTGTGCTTGTCGGCTTGCTCGAGCATTTTCATGAATCGTTACTCCTCCTGCGCGCCAAGCTCCACGATCCCCGGCTGGACAT
>CP070718.1:84822-90101 GCA_020350565.1 Phycisphaerales bacterium | reverse complement strand
GTGCGAGTGAGCCTACGCTCGGAGCCAGCCCCCTTTTTCAACGGACTGCTAAACGGACAAACCACGGCAGGCGAGCCGGAGAAGACCCGCTCAACAGGAGCCACTTTACCAATGCCCCATGAGGGGCAGCCGCTTCCCCCAGCTTCAGGAGTTTTGTCAACCGTCGGAAGTTGGTCCCTGCCATCACCCCAACGGGCCAACTCAATCAGGTTTGTGCACGCCTACTCTGCGGTCGGCGATGCCAAAGCGCTGGATTCAGACTCATTCGATGTCATGCCGGGAAAGCTTACGCTCGTGGAAGTTCGTGCGAGCAGACCCGGACGACATTCGCCCCCTGCGGCGGGCGACCTCGTCGCGTGCGACTCGTTGCCCCAAATCGACGCTCAGCCGGGACGCCGCCACCCACGTCCTAGTATATCACCTGTGACACACTTTTTGCACCTTTCTACAAGAATGATAGGGCTTTGCCGCAAAAGGCCAACTGCTTCGGCGGTTCTGGCCCGTTTGCTCACCGATGTCACAGGAGGTTGAAGGCGTCGAATAGGGAAGCCAGAATGTCGACTGCAGGAATCGACATTCTGGCGTGCGAATCGATCAGGCGATCATTTGGCCTCCACCGTCAACGATCCATCCCAGTCATCGGGTGGAGGATGTTGCCGAAACAGGATTGCCGCTGACCGGTAGAACTCCACTGTCCGGTCGCCAGGATTCGGCGCGTCGCATCGTTCAAGAATGGCCAGGCATCGATCCCAATCGCGCTGCTGGAAGTAGCCGACGGCCTCTTCGAATCGGCGGGCAAATTCGTAATCGGCCAGCTCCACTCGATCCGGCTCGCCGATCGGATCGGATACTTCGACGGATGCGCTCATTCCGGCCAGCCGAAGTCGACCGACGGCGCGAAAGACGAACCGATCGTCGGCTCCGTCTCTGGTGGCCCGGTCCACCAGAATGGCCGTGCCCAGGACCTTGTTGGCCGCCTCGAGCCGGGAGCCGAGGTTCACTGTATCTCCGATGCAGGTGTAGTCGAGCTTGGTGTCGCTGCCATAATCTCCAACAAACACTTCGCCGGTCGAGAGGCCGATCCGCATAACAAGCGGTCTCGCGTCTGCAGGAACGGCCTCGCTTTCACTCAGACTTCTGATCGTCTCCAAGGATGCCAGGGCGCTGGCACAAGCCTGCTGGGCGTGGTCGGGGCAAGGCCAGATGGGCGCATTGAAATAGGCGAAGATGCCGTCGCCGAGGAATTTGTTGATCATCGCGCCGCGCTCCGTCAGCACGGTACTGACACTTTGAAGGTGGCTGTTCAGGACCCCGCGCGTTGCCTGCGGACCGAGCCGCCGTGAAAGAATCGTGAAGTCCTTCAAATCGCTGAAAAAGCAGGTCACGCGTGCGGGTTGCGGCGACAGGTCGTGATAATGCGACTGCTCCGCGATGCGAGCGGCAACCGCGGGGGAGGTGTAATGGGCCAACGCCTGCCGGAGGCGACGCTTCTCACGCTCCTCCGTCGCCTGGCGATACAAGGTCACGGAGGCCCATGCCACACACACCGCCGCGCCGGCGGAAAGCCAGTCAAGCTGACAGGTCGCCCACCAGAAGACCGTGCCGGCGAGAAGAACAATCAGACACAGCACGATCGACAAGGATGCCAGCCCAAAAGCCGGCCCGCGTAGGGAGGCCAGCACCGTGATCAGCGAGCCACCGAGCAGCACCAGTAAAATGTTGACCCAGCCCGGTGCGGTCACGACGAAACGGTCCTGCAGGACCATATTGGCCATATTTGCATGGGCCATAACACCGGGCATCGAAGCGTAGGCGGGCGTCGGGATGAAATCCGCAACCGCAGTGGCGGTGTAACCGACGAAACAGATTCGCCCTTTAACCTCGCCTCCGAGTTGGGTGAGCAGCCGTTCGTTCTCGTCCTGAAGCCTGGCATTCAACCGGCGCAGGTTGCTGATGGTCCCGCCATCGTTGAATCGCTCGTGCAACGCCCGCATCGTTTCGCGTCTGTCCCGCTCTTCTTGGCTGTGCGGCGATGCGTCCTTCCACAGAGACCACTGATAGGCCAGCCATTGCTCCGCTTCTCGTTCTGCCGGCTCTATGAGCTGCCCAAGGGCACGGAGCCTGTTATGTATGGCAGAGCGCTCCTCGTCGCCTCCCGTCCTGCGCAAGCGGGCCTGGAGATCGTTCCGCTCGCGAACCGTTTGTGCATAGGAGAGGTACTCAGCCGGAGTCTCAGCATGGCGGAGTCTGAGCAATTCCGCCTGGTGTAGGCCGATGCGTCGACGGTTCTCCTCGATGGAGCGCCGATTGGAGACGATCTCCATCACGCGCGTCACGGGAATGTGCTGGAAGCTGTCCCGCCATTCGCTGCCGATTCCCGGAACATGCCAGTTGATCGGCGTCAGTCCATCGGGCCGGACCGGCACGCGCAGCGGCCCTTTCTCCGTCTGCAGCTCGATGTGCCGCCGCTTGCGTTTCAACGACTGCCAGTCCGCACCGATTTGATCGCAGGCGGCCAGGAAGCCGAGGGAACTCACGGCCTTGTTCTCGTAGTCAATAAGAAAGGGCGAGGCGCGGACCGTTCCGACAACGGTCTCTCGCTCGTAATTGACGAAGCCGACGCCGCGACACACGGCTGCAAGCTTGTCGATGGGCAGACTGGGCTCGTAGCCTACTCTTGCCTGCCCCTTCGCCGATGGCGAAACGACGGGCCACCGGTCTCTCAGAAGGCGGTCGGAGGATTCCGCTAGAAAGGCCCGCCGCAGTTCGGCGCGATCCGCGGAATAGGCATCGGGCGGCGCTTTTGGAAGCACCCATGCGAGAAACGCATGAAAATCGTCGTCGGGGTGGGCCTGACGATAGCGCCGCGCCGCCAGCCGTGCGGCGCGTCGCTTCGCTCGCGTCAGGATTTCGACGTCGATCTTGATTCCGGCTTGCGAGGCAGCCTCAGCGGCACTCATTTCGTAATCCGCGGCGAACAGCAGAGTGGCTCTGGCAGATGCGTACGCTTCCTCCACCTGCTCTGCGTCAAGCCCCAACTGGTCAGCAACCTGACGGAGGGTCAGGTCAGGATCGGCTTGAAGCCATTCAAAGGCTGCCGCCGAAACCGGTACTTCTTTCGGCCTCGCCGTCGCCTCGAAGAACCCGGCCAGGTACACGTTGCCCGCCGATTCGATGGCCGCAACCAGCTCATCATCGTCGTAGATAAGCCGTTCATCAGAGAGGTCGCCGAGGATCTCACGCGGCTGGTCAACGTCCCAGTACGGGCCGAGGGCGGCCGGATCGATACGCGGCTCGGACCGATCGACGAAGGCAATGTCCAGAACGATCGCCTTGGCACCGAGCTCATCCAGAACACGAACGAGTTCGGCGTGTAGACGTCGGGGCCAGGGCCAACGGTGAACTCCCTCCAGCGCGTTGTCATCGATGTCGATCAGCAGGATGCGCGGGTCGCTCGGCGTGTTGTTCAGCAACCGGAAGTGCAGGCCTTCTCCGATATGAGTCAACGTCGTCAATGCACCGCAGGCCCAAAGGACACAGACCACCAGTGTGGCTGATGTGCCGACGAGAACGCCCGATAGACGATTTCGAAACCGGATTCGGCTGGGCATGACCTGTATTCTAACCGTCCGGTGACCTCCAACCAGCGGAATCCCACTGCAAATCAGCGATCGGACTGCTCAAAGAGTGACGTGACTGCGTGATTGAGGAGTCGTTTGGTCAGGCTCTCAGGATGGCATCCTCGGGATGCTCGCCGAACTGCTGGCGCAGGAGATCGAGAGTGCGGCGGGCGGCCTCCTGTTCGGCCGCTTTCTTGCTGGGGCCCCATGCGCTGGGATAGCGCTCGCCGGCGACGGCCACACAGACTTCAAAGCACTTGCTATGATCGGGCCCCTGCTCATCGAGCGTCTCGTACTGGGGCGTGGCGGAGAGCCAGCGCTGAGCGTATTGCTGCAGCGCCGACTTGTGGTTGCCCTGGTCCTCCGACTCGACGGATTTGTCGATATGCTTGCGCATATGCTCCAGTACGAACGGCTTGGCCGCTTCGAACCCGCCGTCGAGAAACAGTGCCCCGACCACCGACTCAAAGACCGCAGCGCGCAAAGACACGGGCAGGTTGCTGCGCGCGGCAACGCCCTTTCCCAGGATCAACAAATCGGTCAGCCCGATCTCGTCCGAAACGGTCGCACAAGTACGTCGCGACACGACGGCGGACTTCACCTTGGTGAGGTCCCCTTCGAGCCAGTCGGGAAACCGGCGGTAGAGATCCTCGCACACGATAAGACCGAGAACGGCATCGCCGAGGAACTCGAGGCGTTCGTTGCTTTCCAATCGGGTGTCAGCTATGGAGGAGTGGGTCAGCGCCACCAGGAGCTTGGAAGGATCGTCGAAAACGTGCTCGACCAGCTCCTGGCCGTGGGTCAACAGATCGACTTCATTCACGGTATGTGCCCTGTACGGGCCGGTCGCGGAAACCGCGAGGTGCTTCACACGTGGTGAGCTTCGCGCTCTCCGCGACGGGCCGGTCAACGTGGGACCTGAGTTGGCGCCACCTCAGCAACGTGGCCGAAACGTCGCCAACTCCCCAATTTCACCCATTCTAATATCGTCTGTTTTCACAGTCAATTCACTGGCACTGTCTTTCGCTGCATCCCAGGACGACAATTCTGCCGTTTTGACTGCAATGCCCCTCCGCGCCAGGGCTAGGATTGTCAGAGCTTGTACGGATCATGTCAGCCTAACTTGACCCGGTTCCCGCTGAAAGCCATAATTCTGTGCTGGGAAGAGGCCATACCGATACGTTCCGCGGTTGTTATCCCCCCAGCTTGCAGGGATGCGCCGCTTCGGCTCCGATACAATCAGAGCGGGGCGTCTCCCTGTACGAGTGTGCGCGGTCACGGACGACCATCGGCGAGCGGCAAGCGCATGGCAAAGTTCCTGAACAGAGACTTGGCCGACCTGACCCACCAGCTCACGCTGTCTCCGCGCAGATTGCGCATGGAGCAGGTGGCGGGGATCGAGCATTTGCTACGGCTCGTCGAGCCCGACTGCACCTACCCCTACGAATTCGTCTGCTACCACGTCACCAAGTACCAGAGCCGGCGCAGCGAACCCAAGCCGTTGGTACCGGGCAAGGCGCTCATTGCCGACCTGGTGACGATGGCCGAGGTCATCAGCCGAAAGGCCAATCTCTCCGTCGGTGAACTCGATCAGGGCTTCCTTACCCAGGAGCAAGTAGCGGAGGAACTGAGCGTCAGCACCAAGACGATCCGCCGCTG
>CP070718.1:81661-84722 GCA_020350565.1 Phycisphaerales bacterium | reverse complement strand
TGCGCCACGCTTCCGGATCCGGCGGTTTGCAGGGGCGACGTCGACGGCGACGGGGTCGTAGATCCGTCGGACGTCGGGTTGGTCAAGTTCTGGTATGGCGACACGGATCCGGCCAGCCTGTGCTCCTACGACGTCAACTGTGACGGCACGATCAATGCATCCGACGTCGGTCTGGTGAAGTTCTACTACGGCACGTGCGGTCCTGAGAGCGAGGCCCCGTGCTGGATGGGCCCGTAGGTTTACAGGAACATCTCGTTTGACTCTCAGAAGAAGTGCTTCGGGCCACCGCCGGCTTCTTGAGCCGAGGAGAGCCTTGTGGTTGCGTTTGGGTTCTACCTGCCAGCAAAGCTATCGCGGCTCGTCCCGAAGGGCGCTGGTGGTTGCGCCGTTGCGGTTTGACCGATACCTGCAGCGTCACATAATGAAGACATGTCAGAGCATAAGAGCGGAGCTGTCGGTGCCGGTGGCAAGGTTATCTCGCTCCCGGTCGCCAACGTAGAAGCCGCAAGTACCGGGCCGGACGATGCCTTCCTGATTCAGTCGATGCTCGGTGGCGACGCGGCGGCCTTGGACAAGTTGATGGACCGGTACGACCGCCTTGTTCGCTTCACGATCTTTCGCGTCTCCAAGGTGCAGTGTGGGCGCGATCCCCATTGGGTGGATTCCATCGCCTCGGAAACGTGGACCGGCTTCGTCCAGAGCTTGCGGCGCGCGTCGGGAAACGTGCCCGGCTCGGTCAGCAAGTACCTGATGCAGACCGCCCGCAACCGGTGCATCAGCGCGCTGCGAAAGCTCCGCCCTGATCGCGATTCGTTGGAGGATGGCGGTGAGGAGGGCCCCCCTCTGCAGAGCGAAAGCGACGAAGATCCGGCGGAGCGTCTTTCGCGGCTTGAGGAGCTGGAGGCTCTCCGCGATTGTGTGTCCCGACTGGACCAGGCCGGTCGTGAGCTCTATGCCCAGATCGACGCGATCACCGATCGCCGATGGAAAGACGCGGCCGGCGCCCTGGGGCTTGCAGAGTCGACGTTGCGTTCAAGATGGAAAAGAGTAAGCGAGGCGTTAAGAAACTGCCTTCAGGCGAAACGCGGGGCGAAAAACATCGCGCGGGGGACCCCGGAAGGCGACTCTTAGGGCGAAGGTGGATGTGTAATCCGCCGGAGGCCGACCGATGATGGACAAACCCTCTGAGCAACTTGATTCGCTGGAGCGTGACCTGCTCGATCTGCACGCGGCGGAGGAGGCCGGCGTCTTCCGACCGACGCAGGTGGACAGGGTCGTGCTGCTTCGGTCGGCCCGTTCCCGTCGCTTCTCATCCTTCAGGAGCTATCGGGTACTGGTGCCCATCGCGGCGTGCTTTGTGATGGTTGTCGGCGTCTGGTCGATCATGTTCCACACCGAAGTCAATCCGGTGAACGGAGTAGCTTTGATGGTGGCCAACAACTCCACGGCCGGTGATCCGGATGCAGGCATCCAGACCTGTGTGAGCGGGCCCGGGTCGATGGAGGACGCGTCCTGCAGCGCCTACGATTACGACTCCGACGGCGACGTGGACCTGATGGATTTCTCGCGCCATCAGATGGTCGTGGCGATGGCAGGAGGAAGATAGGATTTAAAAGCCGCCTTAGATCGTCTCGCTTTCGCGTGACGACCGAATGGTGTGACGCATAAAACGCCGCGCTTCGTGAGTTACGGAGCGCGGCGTCTTCGTTTTGAATACGGCGTTGCCGGCGCAGACGGACCGTCGTGCGTGCCACGGCCATCCGGGCGAGCCGGGACGTCGACATGTCTGGAGGGCGGCCCAAGCCCTTTGCACTTGAGGAACTTGGTCATAGCGCCTCGACTTGCTCTCGCACCTCCGAATAGGTGCGGCAAGCGGCACGCCTGCGAATCACGGGTTCTCTTTATCCCTCCGGCGCCTGCTGCGGAGGTATTTGCGGCGGCGGTGTCACCCGTTGCTGCACCGGGGGCTGAGCAGCTGCCGGCCTGTGCCATGCGCGTCCGGGTGGGATGGGCTTCAGATGATCTGGCGGCTCAATGGGCCTCGGTCGCCTGCCGAAGATGACCAGGAAGAGCAGCAAAACAAACATTGCGGCAGGGATCGCGATGCGCGGCGGTTGGCCGAATCGGCTGCAAAGCACGTCTCCCAATCCCATTCCGACGATGGCCACAACAATGGCGTATGGCATCTGCGTCCACACGTGCTCCTCGTGCGGGCAATCGGAAGCAAGCGACGAGAGAACAGTGGTGTCGCTGATGGGGGAGCAGTGGTCGCCGAAGATCGCGCCGGCCAGCACGCTTCCGACCGTGGCATAGAACAGGGGTAGGGCCTGGTCCGTGGGCAACTCACCCGCCAGCTTGGCCCCCACCGACACCGCGACGGGGCACAGGATTCCCATGGTTCCCCACGATGTTCCCGTGGCGAACGAGATTACGGCGGCGGAGATGAAAATCGCGAGGGGTAGCCAGGTGATCGGGAAGTCCATTGCCTGGAGCTTGGAGGTTACGACGTCGCCAAGCATCAAATCCTGAGAGACCTGTGACAGCGACCAGGCAAGGATCAAGATGACGATGGCCGGGAACATCCGCGCCGAGCTGATCAAGCCGGCCTCGATGGCGTCTTTCAACTTGCAGGCCCCTGCTGCTAAAGTAAGCAGCAGTGCAAAAACGGCGGATGTGATTGCGCCGTAGAAGATGGAGACGTACGCGTCGGCATTTCCGACAATGACGCCGGCTTTTTCGTACCACGGCAGCGTCGTCCACGCCACGCCGGTGACGGGCATGCCTTGCTCAATTACGTTGAGGGTTCGCGGGTCGTTGCGTCCGGTGATCCAGAGAATCAGGAACGTCGTACCCAACAGGACGAGCACGGGCAGCAGCCCGAGGCCCCACCGAGGTTTCGGCTTCGATGCGTCTTCTTCCGCTCTTGGGTGAATCGGCGTGTCGTCGGGTGCTCCCAAGGCCTTCCCTTCGGAGCGCTTCATCGAGCCGAAGTCCCGGCCCGTGAGGGCCACCAAAAACACCATCCATAATGCGAGGATCGGGTAGAAGCGGTAGGGTATGC
>CP070718.1:77971-81561 GCA_020350565.1 Phycisphaerales bacterium | reverse complement strand
GTTTCCGTGTCGAAGATCGAGCGATTCAAGATGGCGGGTGAGTGTGGAGCGGAGCCTTACCCTGTATCTCCGGTGCATAGTGCAGCGGGCCAGGAGTATTGACTCTCATCGGGGTGGTGGCCTTGGCGGGTGTGCCGTTCGATCAGGGCTTCGCCTCTTCCCCGTCATTGTCCCGGTTGGCCAATGAACCTGTTGTGACATTCTCGGAAACCGTCTCCAGTTTCGCCCGCCACTCGTCCGCCTCGCCCGGCTTGCCCCAGGCGTCGTAAAGGGCAATCAATTGTCGGAGTGCCTGGCGCGATCGCTCATCGTCGGTATCAAGGGCTGCCTCAAGCGAGATGAAGGATTCCAGCAGCAGTACCTCTGCTTCTGCAAAGCGCTCCAGCTTGGTCAGGCAACTCCCTAGTGAGCCGGCCGATGTCGCGGTCCCCCAGTGACCGTTGGGTAGCGCCTTTTGCTGGATCTCCAAGGCTTCGCGCAAGAGTGGTTCCGCCTCCGCAGGGCTCCCCCTGTTCATCAAGGCCGCGCCTAAGGCACCCAGCGCCTTAGCCAGATTGGGGTGGGCGGCAGGAAGGACCTTTCGGGAGGCGGCCAGCGCCTTCCGCAAGAGCGTCTCAGCTTCGTCGTATCGCCCCAACGTATTGTAGAGATCGCCTAGGTTATACATGGGGATCAGCGAGTTCGGATGCTCCGGGCCGAAAACGCGGCGGCAGATCTCCACGGTGTCGATGTAAAGCGGCTCTGCCTCGTCGTACCTGCCTTGGTTTTTGTACAAGCCGGCCAGGTTGTTCATGGAAGCAAGCGTGTCCGGGTGCTCCTCACCCAGGATGCGGCTGCGGATCTCATACGTCTCGACATAAAGCCGTTCCGTCTCATCGTATTGACCTCGGTTCATGTACAGCCCGGCCAGGTTGTTCATGCAGATCAGCGTGTCCGGGTGCTCCTCACCCAGGACCCGCCGGCAGATCTCCACGGTCTCAACGTACAGTGGCTCCGCTTCATCGTAGCGGCCAAGACTCACGTACAGCCCGGCGAGGTTGTTCATGGAAGCTAGCGTGTCCGGGTGCTCCTGCCCCAGCGCGCGGCGGCGGATCTCCAGGGTCTTGATGTACAACGGCTCCGCCTCGTCGTACCGGCCCTGCTTCATGTACACCAAGGCCAGATTGTGCAGAGAGGCAACTGTGTCCGGGTGGTCTTCGCCCAGCAGAAGGACGCGCTTCTCGAGTGTCGCAACGAAGAGGGGCTCGGCTTCGTCGTATCGGCCCTGCCGCCGATACAAGCCGCCCAAGTTGTTCATGGCCGCAAGTGTGCGCGGGTGTTCCTCACCCAGTACTCGCTGGCGGACGGTCAGCGTCTTTGCGAACAGGGGCTCGGCTTCGTCGTATCGGCCCAGCCGCCTGTATAGTCCGCCCAGGTTGTTCATCGCGGCCAGCGTGGCAGGGTGCTCTTCGCCAAGCACGCGACGGCGGCTCGCCAGCGTGCTGACGTACAGCGACTCCGCCTCGTCGTATCGGCCCTGCCTCTTGTACAGCACGGCGAGGTCGCTCATCGTGTTGAGCGTGTCCGGGTGTTCCTCGCCAAGCCGGCGCTGACGGCGCTCCAGTGTCTCGGCATAAAGGGGCTCCGCCTTATCGTATTGGGCCTGATTGTTGTACAGCCCGGCCAGACTGTTCATCGAGGTCAGCGTACTCGGATCCTCCTCGCCCAGTACTTGGCGCCGGGTCTCCAGCGTCTTCACAAACAGCGACTCTGCCTCGTCGTACCGGCCAAGATCGTGATACAGCAAGGCCAGGTTGTGCTGCGAATCCAGCGTATCCGGATGCTTCTCGCCGAGCTCACGTTCGCGGATAAGAACAGCCTCCTCTAGAAACGTGCCAGCGCGATCGTACATGCCGAGATTTAGGTAGACTCTGCCCAACGCGTTCAGAAGTCGGGCGTGGATGAGCGGTTGGTCCTGGAAAGTCGAGATGCGCTCGGCGGCGCCCTCAAGGGTCTCACGGATGGTGATGTCGGCACGATGGACGCCGGCGGCATCTGTGAACACTTCGAACGGATCCGACGCGGCGAACAGGTCGACCAGGAATTCGGAAACCTGCTCGGCACTTTCGCGCTGATCCTGCGCTTCGCGCGCCAACCGGGCCGTCAGGGCGGTCGCCCCGGCGAGGACGAGCACCGTCATTGCGGCTGCGGCGACTCCCATTGTGTGCCGACGGGTGAACTTGGACGCTCGGTAGATGAGCGTGTCCGGGCGGGCGACGACCGGCAGCCCGTCGAGGTGGCGCCGGACATCCTCCGAAAACTGCTCGACTGATGCGTATCTGCGATCCGGCTCCTTGCGCAGCGCCTTCAACATGATCATGTCGAGATCGCCCACCAGCCGACGACGCAATCGATCGGGTCGTCCCTCGCGTGTCAGACTGACTGACTGCGGCGTGAGCGTAATCCAACTGGAACCATCGCGTGTCGGCCGTTTCTCAACCTGCATGACGACCGTGCTGGGCTTGTCCGGTTGTTGCTCGCAGATGACACGCGCGATTTCATGCCGTGGCACGTTGCTCAGGCGATAGGGTCGGTGACCAGTCATCAGTTCGTACAAGACTACGCCGAGTGAGTACACGTCGCTTGCTGTTGTGATCCGTTCTCCGCGTATTTGTTCGGGGCTGGCGTACTCGGGTGTCATGGGTTGCACTGCGGTACCCGTCCGGTCACCGGCCGGATCCGAATCCGGCTGCAACAGCTTTGCGATCCCGAAATCGAGCAGCCTCGGCGTTCCGTCTGAGGTAACCAGGATGTTGCTGGGCTTCAGGTCGCGATGAACGACCAAATGCTGGTGCGCGTGCTGAACGGCCCCGCAGACTGTGCGGAAAAGCTGAAGTCGCTTAAGGGTCGAGAGCTGGCGGGTATCGCAATATTCGTCGATCGGCCGACCTTCGATGTAATCCATCACCAGGTACGGGATCCCGTCATCCGTTGTGCCGCCGTCGATGAGGCGGGCGATGTTCGGATGGTCGAGATTGGCCAACGTCTGCCGTTCAGTGTTGAAACGCCGCCGCAGTTCCTCGCGTCGCCGGGGATCATCGAGGAAGCGGTCAGCGCGGAGGAGCTTGACGGCGACCCGCTTGCGATACGCGTCGTCGGCTCGGACAGCGAGGTAAACCGCGCCCATACCGCCGAACGCGATCGCACGCTCCAGTCGGTACGGGCCGAGTGTTTCTCCCGCGAGGGGGTCGGCGCCGGCGAGCTCAGGGATTTCAGGAGCGCGTAGCGCCGGGGGCTCGATGAAGCCCGGCTCTGCTTCATGCGAGGCGACCAACGATTCCACTTCCACTCGTAGCGCGGTGTCCCCGTGGCATGCTTCCTTCAGAAATGCTGCGCGAAGCCCTGGTTCGCGCTCCAGAGCGGAGTGAAACAATTCCTTGACCTTGTGCCAGCGCTCAGGTGACATATTGGCTCTAAAAGGAACGCGAAAACCACCGTCAAAACGGCTCAGTTTTCCAGGCCGTTGTCTTCTACTCGTCAGGCCCGCCCTGGCTGATCTCCCGACGGAGCCAGGCCTTGGCAACCGTCCAGTCGCGCTTGACGGTTGCCGG
>CP070718.1:75796-77871 GCA_020350565.1 Phycisphaerales bacterium | reverse complement strand
GTCGGCCAATCCGAGGAGGCCCAGGCCGCCCTGGACAAGGGCATCAACTACCTGCTAACCAATTCGGTTATCAAGCGCCCGAGCGAATGGGACACCATGAACAGTTGGGCGTACCTGTACGCATTGCAGGCGCTTGCGGACGTCTCCGCCGATCCCCGATATGCCGATTCGCCGCTGGCCGAGTCGACCCACGATGCGGCTGTGAAGAACTTCGACTACCTGGCTCGGTTCCAATCGATCAACGGCGGCTGGGGCTATCTGGAGTTCAGCATCCCGCGGACGAGACGACCCCAGTGGGGGACCAGCTTTACCACGGCCTCGGCCGTCGTGGCCATGGTTGTAGCCCGCGATCATGGCCTGGACATCGACAAAGATGTGCTGGACCGGGCTGTGCGGATCGTCGCTCACTGCCGTCTGCCGAATGGAGCCTTCACCTATAACATACGGGCCATCCCCTATTTGCACTCGGAATACATCGATCAGGTGAAAGGCTCTCTGTCGCGTATCCAGGTGTGTCACATTGCGCTGTTGATGGGCGGGCAGGACGTTCCGTACGACGACCTGACAACGGGCCTGAACGACTTCTTCAAGCACCACAGGTTCCTGGACATCGCCCGCAATAAGCCGATCCCGCACGAGAACTACTATTTCAACTCGGGCTACTTCTATCTCTATGGCCATTACTACGCGGCCATGGTGATTGAACGCCTGAAGCCCGACGACCAGGCCGAGTATTGGCCAAAGCTGCAATACGAGGTCGTCAAGCTCCAGCAGGCGGACGGTTCCATGTGGGACTACGACATGCACAATTACCACAAGGCCTACGGCACGGCCTTCAGCTTAATGACCCTGGGCAGGTCCGTGCCGCCAAGCGAGGGCAGCGGCTGATGGTCCATGGGTGCAGTGTCCCGACAATGTAGCCCGGCCGCCCTCGGCCGGGTGTTCGGCGCATCGGAGAGGATCCGAGACCTTAGCCATGGAGCGCATAGATTTGCCAACTACTTCTACGCGAAGATTGGTCGCGACCGTGGCATGCTGGGCCCTCTGCTGCGCCTGCGCATGGGCCAGCGAGCCCATCGACACGCCGCCCGCGGGACGACCTGCACCGCCACCTCAACCGGTGAAGGTGAAACCCGCGCGGGTTGAAGCCCGCCTCAGCGAATTGGCCGCAAGGATCAAAGAGGCATACAAAGAAGCCGATCCGGGCTTCGAGCGCTTTTTCACCACGGACGGCAAGTCCGCCCATCTGAGACCCATCCCGCGAAGGAGAGAAATCTACGGAAACCTCAACGTCGCCCGGACGCACCTGGACACCTCCATTCCCGCCGCAACGCTGGATCCCGGCACGGCCTTCGCGTACTTGCTGAAGCCCTTTGCTCGGTGCGATAGCCTGAAACTCTCCTTCGACGTGCTCGACGTGGACCCAACCGCCGGAAGTCCGTTTGCCTCTACTGTAGCCTATCATGCTTTCGGCCAGGCGCCCGGCGTGAACATCGAGCAGCACGCCGTCTGGCGCATCACGTGGCTTCAAGAGATAACGGCATCTTCTATCTCTCCCGATCATCCCCCGCACAGCCTCGGCATAGCAAAGATTCAGGAGATCCGTGTCCTGGAGATGGCCGACACGACCGCCCCCAGTCGACAGTTCAGCGACTGCACGCGGTCGGTTCTCGTCAGGGACGAAGACCGGTTCCCGCTGTTGGCGTATGGGGCCGATCACTGGCATGGTCGCCTTGACGCGGTTTGCGGACATGATGCGTCCGGCCTTGAGGGCATCGCGGTGGGCGACGTCAACGGCGACGGTCTCGATGATCTCTACGTCGCCCAGGGCGCGGGACTGCCCAACAGGCTCTTCGTGCAGCAGGGCGACGGAACGGCCGTCGACAAAGCTTCCGAGGCCGGCGTCGATTGGCTCGACGCCACCGCGGGCGTACTCCTGGACGACCTCGACGATGACGGGGACGAGGACTTGCTTTGTGCATTTGGCTCGCGGATCGTTCTTTGTCGCAATGATGGCCGAGCGCGCTTCACACCGGAACGGGTCCATGAGGTGCCCTCATCACAAGGGCCCCTCG
>CP070718.1:73392-75696 GCA_020350565.1 Phycisphaerales bacterium | reverse complement strand
AAGAAGGGTACAAGAAAAAGAATAAGGGGCCGAGGTTGGACACCTGCGAGAGTCTGATGGTGGTGGTCAAGGGATCGGACGCTGGTGCCCTGATGCGAAGGCTGGATAACGGGAAGAACACCAAGGATGGGAAGCCGGAATTGTGGTTCCAGGGAGTTTCGTCAGGCTCATTGCGTGGACAAACCGATCGGCAGCCCGATCATGACCGCGGCCGGGCCGGCAATCCTTATGCGATCTCCTGCTCGCCGCCCGACCCGATTGCGACGCCCGGCCCCAAAGACACCGGGGTCTTGAGGTACTCGTGGATGAAGGGCATCGCCACAGCGCCTTCGCCGACTGCCGAGCCGACGCGTTTGGCCGAGCCGGAGCGCACGTCCCCGGCCGCGAAGACGCCGGGCATGCTCGTCTCGAACCGGGTGGGGGGACGGTCGAGAGGCCAGTTCGCCGCTTCCGTGTTCACGTCTGCTCCGGTCACGATGAAGCCCTTGGCATTGCGCTGGACCGCGTCCGCCAGCCACTCCGTGTGGGGTTGTGCGCCGATGATGACGAAGAGCGCCGATGCGGCACGCGTCTCCCGAAGCCCCCGTTTCCTGTCGGCGATCGTGAGTCGCTCAAGCTGGCCGTCGCCGTGGCCTTCGACGGCTTCCGTCCGCAGGCGCACCTCGACGTTCGGCCGGTTGCGGATCTCGCGCACCAGGTAGTCTGACATATGCTTCTCCAGCGAATCCCCGCGCACCAGGAGGGTCACGCTCCTTGCGAACCTTGCGAGATGGACGACGCCCTGTCCGGCCGAGTTCCCCGCGCCGCTCACGAAGACGTCCTTCCCCTCGACGAAGCGCCCATCGCTCGGGACGATATAGAAAACTCCGGTCCCCGTGAAGCGCTCGAGTTCCGGGATACCGAGGCGGCGGTAGGCCGCTCCCGTGGCGATGAGCACGCTCTTCGCAACGATCTCCGTCCCGTCCGCAAGCGCCACGATGCGATCCGTCCCCCGGGCCTCGAGCCGGCTCGCCTCGCGTGCGAAGACGTACTTCGTCCCGAAGAGCCAGGCCTGCTCGTAGGCGCGCTGGGCCAGCTCGGCGCCGCTGATGCCGCGGGGGAAACCGAGGTAGTTTCGGATCAGTGAGCTGGTGCCGGCCTGTCCGCCTACCGCTTCGCGCTCGATGACGACCGTGCGCAATCCCTCCGAGGAAGCATACACGGCGGACGCCAGACCCGCAGGGCCGCCCCCGACGATGGCGAGGTCGCAGGTCGGTTCTTCGACGTCGGTGGCGCCGAGCGCGTCCAGGATCTCCGCGTTCGTAGGGTCGGAGAGGACGTGCCCGTCCAGGAGGACGACGGCGGGCAACCGGGTCGGATCGAGTCGCGTCTTCTCGATGAGCCGCAAGCCGTCCTCGGAGTCCGAGCGGTAGAAGCCGTGGGGGATCCCGTTCCTCTCGAGCAGGTCACGGATCTCGCGGGTTCGTGGCGAGGGATCCTCGCCGAGAACGCGGACGATCTCCATCCGTGGCCCATGCATCCGTGTCCAGTCTGCGAGGAACTCCCCGACGGCCGGATAGAGATGAACCTCCGGCGGGAACCAGGGTTTGTGCAGGTAGTTCTCGAGCCGCCCCATGGCGCAACCCTCCAGGATCGCCGGCGCGGCAGTCCGGTCGCCCCATTCCACCAGCAGCCCGCGCTGAGCCTCGGGGAAGATCCTATGGGCAAGTACCAGCACGTCGGACCCGGTCATCTCAGGCATCCACTGATCTGCGATGATGAGAGCGACGAGCTCCCCCTCGTTCTTGAGGCGCTCGAGTTCGGCCAGCGCGCCGAGCGCCGACAGATGCGGGATGACGCGGTAGTCCCCGCCGTACCGGCGGGTCAGGGCGTCCAGCAGGGAGGCGAGTGCGGTCGGCTCATCGTCCACGACGATGATGTTCGGGCGGCCGTTCATGATCTCCTCCTTAAAGTCCGACAGAGGCGGTCTTGGATTTCGTAACATATTGGATGTGGGACCTTTCCGAACCGTTTCCGTTCAAGATAGGAATTTCCTTTGTACGTTCGCCCCGAGAGAAAGGGGATTACAGTCCGTTCGGCAGTAGATTTTCGGGAACCGGGTGCCGATCCATCGTTAACGAAAAAACCCTGGCACAGTGCGCCGGACCGCTCGTGCCCTGCAGGATCGCTTGGAGGTGGATCGAAGCGGGAAAAACCTGTAAAACCCTCATATGATGTGCATATCATCCAACCTGAAACAAGCAGTCTGGTATCTCATGTGGGGGCATTGGAGGGGGGATGGGTCTCATCGTAACGGGAGTCGTT
>CP070718.1:69915-73292 GCA_020350565.1 Phycisphaerales bacterium | reverse complement strand
GCAACTGTGAAGGGGTGTCCGACTTTTACAACACGTGTGCAGTTGGCGCCTGCACATGCCCCCCCGAGTTTCCCAGCTACGACGTGACCGTCTGCGACTGCGGGGAAGACCGGTGCTTCGACGGGACCGAATGCGTTTCCTGGGAGGACTCTCCCTAGCGCAGAACAAGCGAACAACAAGAACGCCTGACAAAACGCATCAATCGGTGTCTTCTAAGAGATCAAGGCGCAGTTACGGTTGGGCGGGTCGATCGGTCATCGACCGTTTTAAGAGTACGTATAGGGCGGCATGGCGAGTGTCGTCGTCGAGGTCTTCATCGGCGCGGATGTGGTCGGCGACGTCCAGCGGGTCGCCGAGATCGGCGAGGAGGCGATCTACCAGCGGCTCGGCTTCGCGGCGAAGTTTCCTGGCCGCTTGGATCTGCTGCCAGCGCTCGGCCATCGGGACGGAGTCCCAGATGCACACGGTGCCGTCTCCGGAGCCGGAGGCGAGCATGGTGCCGTCGGGGCTGAAGCAGACCGAGTGCACGTAGCTTGTGTGCCCGTGCAACTCGATGATTTCCTCAAATTGCTCGGCGTCCCAAATGCGGATGGTGCCGTCGTTGCTCCCAGAAACGATGCGGCTGCCATCGGGGCTGTAATTGACGGAGTATACCTTACCGGTGTGACCCGACATGGCTGCGAGCTCTGTGCCGCTTGCCCGGTCCCAGATACGGACGGTGCAGTCCTGACCACCGGAAACGACCCGGCCTCCGTCAGGGCTGAATGCCACGGCGAAGGCACCACCTTCGTGTTTGGCAAGGAGTTTCCCGTTTCTATCGCCCTTCCGGATGTCGGCGAGACGGATTTCGCCGGAGTCGAAGGTCCCCGCCCATGTCGAGCGGTCGTAGCTTAAGGCGAATTGTTCGCCCGCGCGAGGGGCCTTCTTGGCGCCTGCCGCGGCGATACGATCGAAGGCCGGGAACCCGGTGGTCTCCTGAAGCTGTAGGGCTTCGAAGAGCGACGTGTCCGAAGCTGCTCGAGGGACAGTGATGCGACGAGCGGCCGCTGTGTCCCACACCGCCAGAAGCCTCGGTTCCGATCCATCGAATATCACAAGTCGTGTTCCATCAGGTGTGAAGCTCATCGCTTTGTAACAGAAGGGCGCATCGAGGACGGCGAGCGGCTCGCCGGTGAGCGCATCCCACAACCGCACCGTGTTGTCCCATGAGCTTGAAGCGACAAGTTCGGGCATGCCGGGATCGGGGCTGAACGCGACAAGGTACACGTATTCCTGATGGCCCTTCAGGACTCGGACGGCATCGTGCCTCCACGCCCACAGGTGCGTATTCTCTGAGGATCCAGCCGCAAGGAAGGAGTTGTCCTCGGCAAACGCCAGAGAAGTGGCCTTGCCGCCGGCGAGCACGCACGGAGTGCCACCTTGGGAGAGGTCCCAGACGCGAGTTGTATCATCTTCTGACGAACTGGCCAGGTATGCTCCGTCCGGTGAGAAAGCGACCGCTGTGACAGCTCCGCTGTGCCCGTGAAGCACGCGAAGTGGCTCGAGCGTGGATGCATCGAGAATGCGGGTCATCCGCTCACCCTGTCCCAGCGCGAGGCGTTCCCCACCGGGGCTGAAGGCCATGGATAGGCAGCCATCGCGGAGATCCTTTCGAGCAAGCAGGTCCCCCGCGACCGAGTAGACATCTAGTGAGACGTTTGCTCCTGCGCGAAGGCGCGCGACGGCCACACGCTCGCCCGCCTGATCGAATGCAATGACGTCGTCGAAGTACGGCTGAAGGTGGGTGCTAAACAGAACGCGGCCCGTCGTAATTTCTCTCAGCACCAATCCTTCTTTGCGGGACATGAGGGCAATCATTGTGCCATCGGGACTGAACCGTGTCTGTGGCGCGGCGAGCGATGCTACGGGCAACTCAAGCAATCGGCCCTTCGATTCAACGTCCCAGACGATCAGTTTTTTGTCCGCAATCGCGACAGCGGCCAAGCGCGATCCGTCCGGTGACAAGTTTGGCATGGTCAGGCCGCCGACCTCCGAGAAGACTGCCTGTACTTCGCCCGACTCCAGGTCGAGAAGCTCAATGGTGCCGTCACGCTCCAGGGCGGCGACCAGCCCCGACGCGACGGGGTCATCACGCCGCGCGATGGTCGAGGCGTACGCTGTGTGCTGGTCCCCCGTGTATGCGGCGCAGGGCGATTCGAATCGTGCCAAGAGGTGACGCCACTCCCAACCGCGGTATTCCGACGGCGCCGCGCGCAGGTGGGCCAAGGCCTTGTGCGGATCGATGTCGGCCACCCCTTCGGCGGCTGCCAGGCTGAAATGGTAAGCCGAGCGCCGCGCGGCGGTCTCGCCGAGCAAGGCCCGTTCTTCGTTCCTCTTGGCCAATCTCTCGTTCTGCTTCGCGAGTTTTTCCTCATGTACCGCTCGGATACCGAACGTTAGCGACGTGACTGTGCCGGCGAGGAGGATGACGAATGAGAGGACAAGCCCAGCGACCAACTCGGTGTGGCGCTTGGCGAATTTCTTGAGCTGATAGAAGGTGCTCGGCGGGTGGGCGGCAATCGGCTCACTCGTCAGGTAGCGCCGAATATCGCCAGCCAGCCCCGCCGCCGACTGATACCGGCGCTCGCGGTCTTTCTCGAGCGCCTTGCCCACAATGGTATCGACGTCGCCGCGGAATGCCGTTTGGATCGAACTTAGCCGCGTCGGATCCTCCTCGCGGATGATCCGCGCGGCTTCCGGGATCGACTTCTGGCTCAAGTCATAGGGCAGGCGTCCGCTGACCAGTTCGTAAAGGATGACACCGAGCGCGTAAATATCACTCCGCATGTCCAATTGGCGCGAGTCGCCGGCCACCTGTTCCGGACTCATGTACGGCACGGTCCCGATGAGCTGGCCGACGTCGGTCTGCATCGTCGTCACCTGCATATCGGAGTCGGTCGCGCGGGCCACGCCGAAATCCAACACCTTCGGCTGCCCGAGCAGCGCGAATTCGGCCCCATGACCCACATCGGTCCGCGTCGGCTGGTCCACAACCAGCACGTTGCCTGGCTTCAGGTCCCGATGGATGATTCCTTTTTGATGCGCATGGTGGACGGCGTCGCAGATACGCGCCACCAGCTCCATTCGGGCGCGGGTGTCGAGCTGATGCCGGTCGGCGTATCGTCGCAACTCCACACCGGTGACGTACTCCATCGCGAAGTAGGGCTGGCGACCGGTTGCCGTCTCCACCTCGCCGGCCTCGTAGATCTGAGCGATCCCCGGATGCTGCAACCTTCCCAGCACATCCGCTTCGAATTGGAAGCGGCGAAGCAGGCTGCGGGACAACACACCCGGGCGGATCATCTTCAGTGCCACGCGGCGTCGCGGATGCTCCTGCT
>CP070718.1:67219-69815 GCA_020350565.1 Phycisphaerales bacterium | reverse complement strand
GGCTGGGCATGCGTATTCTATCGGGAGAGGACGTAGCTCTGTCGATTCTTGACGAGATTTCCGCGGGTTACCCGGAGGACGCCGCAGCGCCGCTGGCCATCAAGACGAAGGCTGATTATTACTTCCGCACGGGCGATCATGCCCTCGCCGAGTTGGAGTATGCCCGGCTGCTGCGCGACTATCCGAACAATCGATACGGGCAGTATGCTCTTCGGCGCTCCGCGGACGCCGCTTTGGCCGGCTTTCATGGGATCGAGTATGACGAGGCCGCCCTCATCGAGGCGGAGGAACGTTTCAACGACTATGGCCTGCAGTATCCCAGTGCCAGGGACCGCGAAGAGGTTGACGTAATCCTTGACGGCATCGGAGAGAGTCGGGCGGCGAAGGAACTCGCAATCGGCTCCTACTATGAACGTACCGGTCATTTGACCAGCGCAGTGTTCTATTACCGCCTGGTGGAAAATGAATGGCCCGACTCGGTTGCCGCGGTCCAGGCAACGAGGCGCCTCGAGTTGCTCGGGGCACTCGAGCAGAAACCAGCGGGAACCAGCGAGGGAGAGTAAGTCGCATTATGGATTCGAGGATGGCGCGATCTCTGGTTGTGATGTTCGGCGGGCTGTGCCTGGTGCTTTCGGTCGGTTGCGGATACTCGACGAGCCGCCCCTTTTCGACCGATATTCAAACCATGCACGTCGAAATGTTCCAGTCGAAGGAGTTTCGACGCGAGTTGGAATTCCGCCTGACCGAAGCGCTGATCAAACGGATCGAGATGGACACCCCCTACCGGATCGCGCCCCCGGACACGGCGGACGCCCTGCTGAGCGGTGAGATTCTGGCGGTGGAGAACCGGACGTTCGGCAGCGACTTCGAGACCGACCTGCCCCTTGAGATCGGATCGATGGTCATTGTCCGGTTTCGCCTGAAGGACATGCGGACGGGCGAAATCCTGGTGGACCGGCCCAGGTTTGTCTATCAGGCCAGCTACATACCACCGGCCGGAGAGACGTTTACGCAGGGCATGACTCGGGCAATGGACGGCCTCGCGGAGGCCATCGTGGAGTCCATGGAAACGGAATGGTAGCCGCGCTATAGTGATATAAGGGTCGCTATGCAGGCAATCATTAAAGTGCTGCCGTAAAGGCGGCCCTCTCAGGTGGCCTGCAGTACTTGAAGGGACCGATCATGATAGAGGCTTGACGGGCGGCCTGGTGATACGACACGCCCGCAGGCGGAGTTGGAGCAGGTTGGAGTGACTTTGAATGTCTGACGGCGGTGGCCCATCACAGAATGACTCCGGACCCAAGCGTCCGTCCGGGCCGAACATGAAGATGTCGCGCAATGTCATGAGCTGGCTGGTCCTGCTCGGCCTCGCCATGATTCTCGTCGCGCTTCTTCAGAACACCATGGAAAGAGCTGAGAAGATCTCCATCAGCGAATTCCATAAGCACGTCAGGAACAAGGACATCACCAAGCTAGTGATCAGAAGTGAGGACGGCGTGATCGAGGGCGATTTCAAGGCCCAGCGTGGCGAAGGCACGAGACCCGGCGCGCCGGCCGCGTTCTCGGTTGTGTATCCTCGTGAGGCCATCGACAACGAGCTCATCGCGTACCTTCAGGAGGAACTCCCCGAAGCCAAGATCGAGGCCGCCAAGCAAAGCCAGTTCCTCATGATCCTGCTCAGCATGCTGCCCTGGCTCCTGATCTTCGGCTTGATCTGGTTCTTCATCTTCCGGCAGCTCAGAGCGGGGGGCGGCGCCGGCGGAATGCTCGGAAACTTCGCCCGTTCAAAGCACCGCGTCAGCCATAAAGAGCACACCAACGTGACCTTCGCCGATGTGGCGGGTATCGAAGAGGCGAAAGAGGAAGTGCAGGAGATCATCGAGTTCCTCAAGTCGCCCAAGAAGTTCCAGCGCCTCGGCGGTCGAATCCCGCGCGGCATCCTGTTGGTCGGCGATCCGGGATGCGGCAAGACGTTGCTCGCCAGGGCGATCGCCGGCGAGGCCGACGTACCGTTCTTCTCGATCAGCGGGTCGGACTTCGTCGAGATGTTCGTCGGTGTCGGCGCCTCCCGTGTTCGCGACCTGTTCAAGCAGGCGAAAGAGAACTCGCCTTGCATCATCTTCCTCGATGAGATCGACGCAGTGGGGCGGCGTCGTGGTGCGAACTTCGGCGGCGGCGGTCACGACGAGCGTGAGCAGACACTTAACGCGATCCTCGTCGAAATGGACGGGTTTGAGACCTCGGAACAGGTGATCGTCATTGCGGCAACGAATCGCGCGGACGTGCTCGATCCGGCCCTGATCCGCCCCGGCCGGTTTGACCGACAGGTCTACGTACCCTTGCCGGATCTTCAAGGCCGGTACGAGATCCTCAAAGTGCACGCCCGGAAGATCAAGCTCGGCCCCACCGCCGACATCCGTCGCATTGCTCGCGGCACGCCGATGTTCAGCGGTGCGGACCTCGAGGCGTTGGTGAATGAGGCCGCCCTGATCGCCACCATGGCCAGCAAAGACTGCGTCGAGCAGGATGACCTCGAAGAGGCCAGGGACAAAGTGAAGTGGGGCCGGGCGCGCAGAAGCCGCGTCTCCGATCAGCG
>CP070718.1:63215-67119 GCA_020350565.1 Phycisphaerales bacterium | reverse complement strand
TTTAGGGACTTTCGCCTGAGGCAGGTAGTCTGATGAAGAAGGGCATCCATCCAGAGTATCGAGAGGTCGTGTTCTACGATCCAAGCGCGGACTTCAAGTTCTTGACGCGCTCCACGATCCAGACCAAGGAGACGATCGAGTACGACGGTAAGGAGTACCCGGTCGTCAAGCTCGAGATCTCCAGCGCCTCTCATCCTTTCTTCACCGGCGCGGAGAAAATCGTCGACTCCCTGGGCCGCGTGGACCGCTTCACAAAGAAGTTCGGAAGCGACTACTTCAACAAACCCAAGAAGAGAAAGCCCGCCAAGCCCAAACGTTATTAGCTTGGCTTCGCGTCACATAGAGGACCACGCGCGTCTTGCCCGTAGGCATACAGAGCGCGTGGTTTTTGCATGGTCCCCCGGAGATTGTCCGGGCGAAGACGCTTGCCGAGGAGAGACGCCATGCTCGCACCGCCTGGATACGCCGGGCTCCTCCCGGCCCAATCGGAGCTCACCCCACCATGTCCGATGACGTGAATATTCGCCTGATCGCCAAGTTGCGCGAGCTGGCCCGACGCGCCGACCAGCTCAACACCGAACTTATGGACCCTCAGGTCGCCTCCGACCCGCACAAGACGATCGTGATCACCAAGGAGCTCGGGCGGCTCAGACGGCTCGTCGATCCCTTCACGGAGCTCCGTAAGATCGAGCAGAGCCTGGCGGAAGCTCGCGAAATGGCCCACGACAGAGCTCACGACGCGGAGTTTCGAGAACTGGCGGCTCAGGAAGTCAGACAGCTCGAAGCAAAGTACAACAAGCTCCTCGATTCACTGAAGACGAGAATCGTGAGCGCGGATGACGAGGCCGTCGAGTCCGTCATCCTCGAAATCCGAGCCGGTACTGGCGGCGACGAGGCCGCCCTGTTCTGCCGCAATCTGTTCGACATGTACACCCGCTTCTGCGAACGCCGAAACCTGAAGGTCGAGGTCCTCGATCAGAACGGCTCTGACCTCGGCGGCTTCAAAGAGGTCATTGTGAACGTCAAGGGGCCCGAGGTGTACCGCCTGCTGGGCTACGAGGGGGGCGGGCACCGCGTGCAACGGGTGCCGGAGACGGAATCCCAGGGCCGCATCCACACTTCCGCAGCAACAGTGGCCGTCCTGCCCGAGCCAAAGGAAGTCAACATCGACATCAACTGGGATACCGACGTGGAGGAGCACGTCTCGCGGGCTGGCGGGCCCGGCGGGCAAAACGTCAACAAGGTGTCATCAGCGATCAAGCTCGTGCATAGGGAGACCGGCATCACCGTATCCATGCGCGACGAAAAGAGTCAGCATAAGAACCGGGCGAAGGGCCGTCGCGTACTCCTCACGCGCCTCTACGACTTCCACCGCACCCGCAGCCAGGCCGAGCGGGACAGCACCCGGAAATCCATGATCGGCAGCGGGGACCGCTCTCAACGCATCCGAACCTACAACTTCCCGCAAAACCGTGTCACGGACCACCGGATCAACCTCGACTTGTACTGCCTAGACCGGATCATGCAGGGCGACATGGACGAGCTGATCGGAGCCCTGCAGACTTACGATAAGGAACAACGGCTCAAGAGCCTCTGAGGCTGCCTGCCGCGGTCGTGGCACTTTCCCCAGCCCGCGCAACCGGCCCATCCCCCCTTTCGGATCGAATTGTCCCAGGACTGGGATTCCCGTCTTTTGGAAGATTTCTATGGACGATGGGGTGGCAATGGGTATAATGCCATCCGGCGCGGACGTCGTTCCGGCGCGGTCCGACGTTACGGAAACGTATTGGTTCTTTCCTTTGAAAGGAGTTTAGACATGCCGTGGTACTACATCGGCCTTGCCGTAGGTGCTATCGTCCTGTTCCTTTGGTTCACAGGGGTCTTCGGAACAGCCTAGGGCCGGCTTGACAATTCGGCAGTTGAACACTCAGCGGGTGACCTGAGATTACTGAGGGTGCCCGCTTTTTCTATGCACCTGCCCGAAGATCTCCGGCATTACGGACACGCCACACGATTGGTGCATCTTCAGTGCCCTCCCGGCCACTGGCTGACTGCACCGGCACCCACTGCATCTTTGGGGACGCTCAAGGAGCCCTAATCGAAGCGGCAGGTCGGCCCATTTCGAGTGAAGCGATCTGCCGCTCAGCTCGATCCGCAAGAGAATGAAATCAAGGCGCCGGCGGAGAAAAACCCCCTTTAAAAAGGCAAAACACGGGCATCACGCCCCGTACGCACCACCAGGCAGGAACTCGGCGCGTCGCAGAAGAATTGCCCTTTGACGCTGCTTTCGCGGCAGGAATGTCGGTATGAAAACGTCAGAAAGCCTGGGACCTCCACCAGGTCAGTTCAGGACGATCCGAAAGGCGAGGAGAATCGCGGCCGCCGCGGCTCCCCCCATCAGGCAACCGAACAGAAAACGGTGCAACGTGAACTCCTCTCCCTCGCTCGCTGATGCCCCCTGTTCCACGGACTGGTTCTCTATGCTTGCAGAATTCGTTACCCCAGCTTCTTTGTCCTCACCGCTCAGCACTGCGACCGACTCGTCTTTCGCTTTCCATCCATCAGCGTGCGGCTTCCATGCCACGTCCGGCAACGCAAGCACGTCGTCAAACGTCTCGGGCTTCTCGGCCTCAACGGCACGATCATCAAACGGCAACTCCAATTGCTCACACGTAGTCTCGACCAGCTCCTTGCCTTGGGGAACGGTCAGCGTGGCCATGAAGGGATTTCGGTGGCGCACTGGTATGAATCGATCCGACACCTCGGTCATCGTGGCACTGTCGCCATACTCGTCGATCCATTCATCCGCGGCCCTGCGCGCGAAACGCGCCCGCTTAAAGGCCACCCTTTCCTTCCCAGCCAGGCCCCTGTACCGTCCGTTAGGCATCGGTTGATCTCCGACAAGGAAAAAAACATCGTCGCAGAACGCCAGAAGCGACTCCCCAAAGCCGAGACCTTTCATCGACAAGGCAGCGCCGGACGGAACAGCGAAAAACAACCGCGATTGAGGTCGAGTGATTAGAGAGGCTCTCCCAGCCCTGAGCGCCCCGTTTGACAGTTTGGGCAATGTTTCCGCTGTAAAATGGGTAACTTATTCGGCGCGGAGCGCACGGGGCAAGGATCATCCACAGCAGGGTGAATAGACGTGATCAGGCGGAATGTGGCCGTACCCCTCTGCGGAGCCCCCGGTGGACGCCCCGGTCAATCAAAGAGCGTTTCTCCTAGCGATCCCATGCGCCGAACTGCCAACGATGCCCACTAACATCCGGGAGCGTCCGCGAAGGTCAGTAGGACAAACCGCTGGCGCGAACGTGGACGAAGGGCCTTGCATTCTCGTTGCCGTCTCCGGCCTCAATCTCGCCGACATAGATGTCGTGGTCACCGCCGGAGACCTTGTTGGTCAATCGACACCCGAGATGGGCCACGCACTCGGACAGGATCGGGCCGTAGTCGGAAGATTCGATCTCCAGACCCTCGAAGGCATTCTCCCCTGGGGCGAAGCCCCTGCCAAACTGCTTCATCAGCTTGACCGCCGTCCCTTCGCCGATCACGTTGATCATGAAGCGCTTCGAACCGTCAATGAGTTCCGCAATGGGCCGCGTGGGTTTGATGCATACCGTCACCGCAGGCGGCTCGAACGAACTCTGCTGGACCCAGGATGCCAGAAGTCCCGTGGATCGGCCCCCGTGTTGAGCGGTCACGATCATGCAGCCGCTGGGAATGCGCCCGATGGCCTGTCCGATGCTTTGCTTATCTTTCTTCACGGCTTCGCCTTCCTTTCAAGAAGAATGTTGCGATTTTCCGGGGGATCGTAGAGAGCTTCACATCCTCCGGCAAGGGGCCGCCGAAGTTCCATGCCAATTGAAGCGCCGACCACTGAGCCGGTTGGGTCGTGCCTCCCTTC
>CP070718.1:60490-63115 GCA_020350565.1 Phycisphaerales bacterium | reverse complement strand
GACCCACCGGGCCGCTCAGGCGGCTCCCTCACGTAACCATATGGATGCGCAGGGGCGCCGCACCGCTGTTCGCAACCTCCCAGGAGAAAGTCACTCTCTGCCCGTACCAGACCGGTTCGGCGTCGTACTCTAGGCGCTCACACGCCAGCTTGGGTTGAGGTTGTTCGGGCGGTGGCGGGGCGAGCCACGCGTCCAAAGCTTTCCGATACGCCTTGCGGAACTCTGAGCCTGTGGGTGCGCCGCGGGGATACTGCGGTGGTGGCTCGTCTGGCAGTACCAGTGCCTTTTCCGTCGGCCCGCTCGTTTGCGGCGCATCTCTGCCTACGAATCTGCTGTGCGGAGCGGTCGCGCAGCCGAACAACGTGAATGCAATGCTCAAGACCAAGCCGAAATGTACCGCGCCACGCATCGTGTTTCGCATGTGCGGCTCCTGGTTCCGTGACGTTCGTCAAGCTGTCATGGTGGCAACGCTCATCTATTCCACCATTCTTACGGGCATGAATACCACGCCTGGGCGTTTCACTGGACGCGCTCCGATGAGAGCAAGCACATGTTATTCTACGATCAATGAGTGGGCAATCAGCCCAAAATCCAGCTTTAGGCGCCTGCTGAAAACCGCGCGGCGTGGGTGTCCAGCCGACGTTCTTGCCGACTGGAAGCCAGCGGTACACGCGCCCGGCGGTAGAGAGATTCAGGCTTCCAATCGACGGCTTCAGGCGAGTGCGCCGGGGCAAACGGGCTCAGGAGCAAATGGGGTCAAGGCCCAAAACCAAGGAAGCGTAAGTGCTGCGGCGCGTGCAAGCAGGGTCTCATTCGCTCAGCCCGATGGCCGACGCCACGGCGTGATCCTTGGTGTGGGTGATGGACAGGAGCACCTTGGCGATGCCGCGTTGCCGGGCCTCTTGCGCGGTTGCCCCGGTCAAGGTGACGACGGGCTGTCCCAATTCATCCGGGAGGATCTCCATGTCCGTCCAGGTGATCTGGCCGCGCCACCCCGTGCCGATCATTTTGAGGATCGCCTCCTTTGCTGCCCACCGGCCCGCAATGAACTGGACCGGATTCTTGAAGCGTTCGGCATGTTTCCGTTCCGCGGGCGTCAGAACGCGCTCCCGGAAGCGGTCGCCATGCCGCTCGAGCAGATTGGCGATCCGGGCGCACTCGGCTAGATCAATCCCGTGGCCGATGATCGACATAGGTACAGCCTAATCCGGCGACGCCGGCTGCGCCAAGAGCGGATTGGCGGAGCGCTTCAATCGGGAATGTTGGGACGCTGATCCGCAGGACACCTCCGTGTGTGGACGATCAGGAGGGGGGCGGTTATACAGGAAGGACGATGACGCCCGGCACGGACGCGACGATCGACCGGATACTCCAGGGACTGACCGAGCCGCAGCTCGAGGTCGTTACACACACCGAAGGCCCCTTGCTGGTACTGGCGGGCCCAGGCAGCGGAAAGACGAGAGTCATCACTTGCCGTGCCGCCCATCTCGCTTGTACGGCGACCACTTCGCGACACGTCCTGGCCATTACCTTCACCAACAAAGCCGCCAACGAGATGCGCGAGCGGATCGACGCGCTGAAGGTCGGGCAAGGTATGACCGTGTGCACGTTTCACGCCCTGTGTGCTCGCCTGCTTCGGATCCATCACGAGCGAGCCGGTGTGCCGAGGAACTTCACCATCTTCGATAAGGAGGATCGGCGGAAGGTGATCCGCAGCGCGGTCGAGGCGAGCGGTTTTTCGCCCGGAAGTTGGCCACCGGCCAGGGTCGAAGCCCACATCAGCAACGCCAAGAACGCGATGATCTCGGCTCAAGCGTACGCCGACGGAACGTCCGATTGGCAGGAGCGGACGATTTCCCGGATCTTCATCGAATACGAGGCCCTGCTCGAGGATCTGGGCGCGCTGGACTTCGACGATCTCCTGATGCGGACGGCACAGCTCTTGGCAAGAGACGATGAGCTTCGCGATCTGTTGTCGGATCGATATCGCTACCTCCTGATCGACGAGTACCAGGATACGAACGACGCGCAATACCAGATTGCCCAACGACTCTCGAGGAATCACGGGAATATCTGCGCCACGGGTGACCCGGACCAATCCATCTACGGATGGCGCGGGGCGAACATCCAGAATATCCTCTCATTCGAGCGCGACTATCCCGATGCGAAGGTCGTCAGGTTGGAGCAGAACTACCGATCGACGAAGCGGATTCTATCCGCCGCGGACGCGCTGATTGCGGAGAACATCAATCGCAAGGAGAAGACGCTGTGGACGGAGAACGAAGACGGCGTTGCCGTTCGCGTCGTCGAATGCGGCAGTGGCGAGGACGAGGCCCGGATGGTGGCTGACGACATCAAGGAGCGACTTGCGGAGGGCTCGAGACCCGCTCACATCGCGATCTTCTACCGTGTGAACTCGCTCACCAGACCGATCGAAGAGGCGTTGCGGCGCGAGGGCATAGGCTACCAGGTTGCGCGCGGCGTGGAGTTCTACAACCGTAAGGAGATCAAGGACGTACTGGCCTATCTCCGTGTCCTGGTGAATCCAGCCGACGAAATCTCCCTGCTCCGCATCATCAACACGCCGGCGCGAAAAATCGGCGACACCACCGTACGTCGGCTGGT
>CP070718.1:55909-60390 GCA_020350565.1 Phycisphaerales bacterium | reverse complement strand
TCAAGCAGCCGGTAGGCGTCGTCGTGGCCATTACGCCTTGGAACTATCCTATCGCTCTGATGTCGTGGAAACTCGGTCCGGGTTTAGGCGCAGGATGCAGCATGATCGTGAAGCCTCCGTCGGCGACGCCGCTTGCCCCCTATGCGTTTGTCAGGGCGCTCAACGACGGAGGAATGCCCCCGGGCGTGCTGAATCTGCTCACGGGCTCGGGAAAAAGCCTGGCCGAGGCCTTTGTCGAGGACTCCCGCGTGGCGAAAATAGCCATGACAGGCTCGACGAATACGGGCAAGCAGTTGATGAAGATGTTTGGGCCCAGATTGATCAGAATCTCCCTGGAGTTGGGAGGCCAATGCCCAGCCATCATCTGCGAAGATGCGGACCTGGAAAAGACAGCGGCGCTTATTACCTACAAAGCGTTTCGCAACATGGGACAGAGCTGCAGCAGCGTTAACCGCATCTATATTCACGAGTCCGTCAAGGACGCGTTTGTTGCCAAGCTCAAGACGCGGGCGGAGAGTCTACGGATCGGCGATGCGTACACCGACGGTACGGAGGACGTGGGGCCCATGACGACCGCAGAACAGCGGGCAGTGGTAGAGGAGCATGTGCGAGATGCGATAGCGAGGGGCGGCCGGGTAATTTATGGAGGGCAACGCCCACAGGGTGAGCAGTTTGCGAAGGGCAATTTCTACCTTCCGACCATTTTGAATAACGTTACCCATGACATGAAAATCATGCGGGAAGAAACATTTGGGCCTGTGGCGCCGATCATGACGTTCTCTTCCCTTAAGGAGGCGGTTGGGTACGCCAATGACACGACGTACGGCCTGGCGGCATATGTGTTCACGGAGAACTTGAGTAACACAGTTTACGTGAGCGAGGCTCTGGAGGCGGGAACAGTCTGCGTTAACAATGTCTCGGTGAACACTGTCTATGCGCCGTATGAGGGGTGGAAAGAAAGCGGGTTCGGGTTTGAGCTGTCGCCGAGAGCGATTGAGGAGTACCTACATCAGAAGCACATCAAAATCGCGCTTGATGAGGAGGATGCATGCTGCTAAATGCGTTGCAGGCACGATCGTTGTATGAGTTCGCGTATCGCGAGAAATTCGCTGTTCTGGCCATCAATGCCGACAGCCCGGCGGGAATTCATGACTGTCTTCTGGCGGCAAAGCAGGTGGAGTGTCCGGTTATCATAGAAACCAGTCTATGGCAGCTGGAGGGCATCAGTTTTGGTGCGGGGGATGCCCTTCGCGGGATGCGACGCTATATAGCTGATACGGCTATTCTGGCCAATTCGGACGAGTTTCAGAGCGTGCCGGCGATTTTTCACACGGATCATATCAAGGGGCCGAAAACAAGAGAGATCCTGGGGAGCGCCGTAACCGGATTGGCGGTTGCACTGAATGACGTGGTGTTGAAGTTAAGCCCATCGTCGATTTCGCTGGATGCGTCGGAATTGTCGGCGGACCAGAACATAGAATTCATGAATTACCTCATTTCACTTTCAAAGCAGAGCGGGCGCCCCGTAACCCTGGAGATGGAGGCTGGTGTCGACAGCGGGCTGACGAGCGAGGATGAAGTGCGGCGATTGGTGGAGGGGGTGGAAGGGAAAAACCCGGGGTACTTGTACATTTTTGCGCCGGGGCTGGGGTCCCGGCACGGTCATAGTGCGGATGGCTACGGCGAGTTCAGCCCTGATGCGGTGGCCAGAAACGTGAAGATCATTGCAGCATGCGCGGGCCGAGAGATCGGTATTGGCCTGCACGGATCGTCGGGACTCACTGATGAGCAGCTTAGAATGGCTGTCCTGAATGGGATTATCAAGGTCAACTGGGCGACGGATTCCCTGGTGAGCCGTTCGCAATTCGCGAGCGAATACTATCGAGAGAATGCCGAGAGGCTGCAGGTATCGAATAAGGCATTCAAGGTCACGGCCATGGACAACGGCGTGAATGCCTATGTTTCACAGCACTATGTGCCGGTCGTGGCAAAGAGGATGCGTCTCCTGGGAGGGGAAGGCAAGAACAGGGGGTTTTGGGAGTATTCAGCCAGTAGCGGCGAGCGACGGCAAGACGATTCCTCTTAGCGGCAATGGCTTCACACCGGCTCCACGCGCAGGGTCCGCAGACGGTTCAGGGCGGCGAGGAACTCCTGCTTGCGGAAGCGGACGTAGCTGCCGACGCGGCGGGAATCGAGGGCATCGAGGCCCCGTTCTCTCGGGAGTTCGTCCACGCGGCCGGCGATGGACAGGAGATCGGCACGTCCGTCCATGAAGCGTTCGCGGGCCACGTACATCGCCTGCCCGACGGCCTGGAGCTGGCCGTTGTCCACGAACTGCTCCACGGCGCTCACGTCGATCTCGTGGCGGCCGAAGACGATCGTCTTGAGGCCGCGCGTCGTTATCTTCGCATCGCGGCGGCCCTTGCTGGGATCCAGGCTGGCCGGGAGGGGGCGGCGGCGGCGGAGCGTGCCCAGGGGACGGTCCACCTCGACGCTACGCTGGGCTTCGTGGGCCGCGGCGATCTCCTTTGCGCGCGGGGTCGCGTCCTCGGGGACGTATGAGTCCATGAGGATCACCGTGTCTGCGACCTCGAAGTAGTCGCCGCTTCCGCCCATGACGAGGATGCTGCTCGCACCGCACGTCTCGTAGAGCTCCCGGACGCGGTCGATGAAGGGCGTGATCGGCTCTCCCGTCTTTGCGACGAGTTCCTGCATCCGCCGGTCGCGGATCATGAAGTTCGTGGCGCAGGTGTCCTCATCGAGGAGAAGCAGGGTCGCCTCAGCCTGGATCGCCTCGACGATGTTGGCGGCCTGGCTGGTCGAGCCGCTTGCGTTCTCACTTGAGAAAACGCTCGTGTCCGTTCCGTCGGGGAGGTTGCTTATGAAGGCGCTGATGTCGACGGCGGCGATCCCCCGGCCGTCCTCGGCTCTGATCTTGACCGCGGTGGGATCGGTGACCACGACCTCGCGGCCGTCGCCGGGCACGTGGTTGTAGACGCCGCGCTCAAGCGCATGGAGCAGCGTCGACTTGCCGTGGTAGCCACCGCCCACGATCAACGTGACCCCGCGTGGAATGCCCATCCCCGAGACGGCGCCGGCATGCGGCAGCTCGAACGTCACGCTGAGCGCCGGCGGCGAACGGAAGGGCACCACCTTCTGGCCGGTGAGCGGTCGGTCATCAACACCCGAGCGACGGGGCAGGATGCTTCCGTCGGCGACAAAGGCGCAGAGGTTCTTCTCCTCGAGTTTTGCCCGCGCTGTGTCGGCGTCCTCGCTGACGGCGATGTGCCGATCGAGCGCCGTGGCGTCGAGGTTCGCGTAGAGAAGCGACCGCTCGGTGATATGCGGCAGGTCGTCGCAGATCATCGCGGCGGCCTGGCGGCCCAGAATCCTCCTGCCGTGTGCCGGGAGACCGACGAGAAACCGGGCCTCGACGCCCTCTGCAGTGACAAGAACCGACGACCGATCGAGGATCTCCTGGCCGGGCGTGTCGAGGGCGATCAGGCCGCTTTTCCCCGAACCGCGCCGATCCGAGGCGGCGTGCGCCTCTCGGGAGAACCTGCGGGCCAGGAAGTCGCGCAGCGCAACGGCGCGGCTCGGGTTCGCGAAGGTCTCTGCCGGAAAACCCGCGCGCTCGGCCGGGACCCAGACGCGGAACCGGCTCGGCGCTGCAAAGGGATCCCCTTGAACGTGATCAACGTGAAGCGTGAAGAGGGAGAAGTCGTACCTCCCCCGGATGTCTTTGTAGGCGGGATAGCCGCGCCCGTCGAGTCGTCCTAGCATCTGGCGCAGGTCGTGTTCGTTCATGGTGCTTTGCTCCCCTTGACGGCCGCCTCGGGATTGCCGATGCGAGCCAGGATGATCGTCACCGGCCCACCCGGTTCGTCCCAGCACTTCGGGCAGTTGGCATACCAGAAAAACAGCTCGTCCGGCCTTATGCCGAGTTCGTGCCGCAGGCGGCGGAGGTGTTTCCGCGCGGCTCGTCCCAACTGCGTGTAGGAGCCGCGGTGGACACTGGCGCGGTACTTGCCGCTCACGAGCGTGATCTCAGGCAGCTTCACCTCCCCGCCGATCGCCCAGAGGAGCTCGCCGCGAAAAATCCCCCGGTCCCGCTGGAGCACCATGGGGGGCATCGCAGGATCGAGGCTCAGCGCGGCCCCCTTGGCCTGAACCGCCTCGATTTCCTCGCCCAGCCCCACGGGCAGACGGAAGAAGAGGGGGATGCGGCGCGTGAGGAAGGGCTTTCCGTCGAACGATACCTCGCGGCCTTCCCACGCCTCGAACGTGAGCTTCGGACAGAGACACATCGCAGAACCGATGGTAGGAAAAGCCGTTGCCGGCCGCAAGCGGGGAAGTGGGCTGCGAGAAGACAGGGCTCCTCCCCCCGGACGGGGCGCGGGCGTGCGAATCCGGACATTGACACCTTTGCCGCGGGCTCCTACCATCGCTCTTTTTTCCCTGACCAGAACCCTCACGAGTAG
>CP070718.1:51499-55809 GCA_020350565.1 Phycisphaerales bacterium | reverse complement strand
CCGCGGTCGTGAGGTACGAGGGCGGTCACGAATGTCTCGATGAGCCCTGCATCGTAATGGCTGGACAACGTTTGGAAGACGGCTGTTTCCTGTCGTTTCTGGCGGCGGATGGGAAAGGTGCCCGTCTGACGAATGCCTGCTTGCAGGAAGTTGATCAGCAACGCCCGAGTCCGCGGGAGCTTTTGCTCGCCGATGGCGCCGACCGCGGTGACGTAGTGTTGCGCGTTGTGATTGAGGACCGTTGTCCCGTGCCATAGTGTTGCGAAGGTATAGTAATCGGCCTGGAGTATCTTGATGATATCCATAATCAGGAACGTGTCTTGTTCCTTCAGGTAGACGATGGCGCGGTCGGCGACATAACCGGTATTCGAATCGGTGACGCGGGTTCGGCTGTAGTCAACCTCTTCGGAGCGGATGAAATCGATCTTCTCCGTCCGTACGGGTCTGTAGCTGCCGGAATGCCGCAGGAACTCGAACAGGGGCTGATGGCGGCCCCGTTTGAATTTTCTGGCCACCAGGCGGTTGTGAAAGTAGTCGGCGCGGAACGCCCCGAACGGGCCCGAGGGTATGGCATCACGGTATCCGCCGTCGTGGAGAAGAACGCAACGTTTGTTCATGAGCAGGCAGATTGAATTTTCGTCCGCGTGGCCGTGGTGCATCTTCTCCTCTTCGACGGGGATCGTGTGCCGAAGGAAGTCTCTCGGCACGCGCGCGAAATCGCCCTCGTCGCGGTAGTTGAGCATGAGGAAGGTGGCCTCCTCGTCCCATCCGTTTCGAAAGACGATCTTCTTACCGATCACGTCTTCGAGGACTTCCTCGCTTCGCGCAGGCGGGGCCTTGGGCGTGATGGTGTCGTCTGCCCAGCGATAGGCGTCGGCAAGGGCCAGCCCTTCTCGGACACCGAGGCCGTTGCCCAACTGTGCTTCCCTGGCGCTGAGGATCCTCCGCGCAGCCCATTTCAGATCGGGCCGTTTGTATTCTGCGGCGCCGCGCTCGAAGCAGGCAATGTATTCGGCCCAGTTCTCGTTCCAACACGCGTCGCCGAATTCGGGAATCATGCCGGCCGGGCAAAGCAGGTGCAGGAAGTAGTCGAAGTAGTATCGGAGTAGAGGCGATTTGAAGATGGTAGGATCCTCGATCGCGTCGGCGTAGCGGATTTGGGTCCCCACCCAGACCGGATGGTACACGGAGCTGTCTTCCACCTCCCAACCGTTTCGGCTGTCATAAGCCAGAATTCTGGAGAGCTTTCGCCACGTTGCGGCATTCGGATGGTTGGGCAATGCCTGGGCGGCGAACTCGAAGCCTTCCGCGCGCAACATGGCGCGGTTCATCGGCCCCCATTCGGGGCTGTAGAGCATGAAATCGGTGCTTTCGGCGATGCTTTGTTCGATCGCGGTTTTTTGCTCCGGGCCGAGCGAGGGGCTGTCCTTGATGTACAGGTACGCCTGGCAGAAGTAAGGCACCTGGAAAAAGTCCGGAATCGTCGGTATGCCGCTTTCATATTCGGGTCTGTTTTGGTTGAACGGTTCCGGGAAGAGCTTTTTGAACTCGTGGTGGTCCGCGAGCCACTTTGCTGCTTCGAGGGCGTAGGCCTCTTCGCCGGTGAGGTCGTACAGTGAGGCGGCCAGGCGAGCGAACCACACGGGGGCGTCCGGGGACACGTAGCCCCATTGGGGGCTGGGCCGGTAGGTCTTCTGCCACTGTTCGACTTCTGCCGGGCAGGTTTTGAGCCCTTCCTCGAATGCGATCTTGGCCAATTCGAGGTATCTCCGGCTGTACGTACGGTTCGTCTCCGCGCGTAAAGTAGAAGTCATCACCAGCATGGCGAGCAGACTCGAATAGATGATTTGGCGCATCAGTTCCATGTCTCTTTCTCAAGCAATTGGTTGAGCGCCTCCACCAGGCGATCGATCTGTTCCGGGCCGTTGAAAACGTGTGTGGAAACACGGACGGCGTTCAGGTTGTTTTCACCGACCGGTCTGACGCGGATATGGTATTCCGTTTTGAGCGCGTCGGCCCACTGCCACGGACTTTTGTCCGAGTGCTTCACGCGAAAGCTCAGGATGGCGCCTGATGCGGCAGGAGTCGGCGGCGTCAGGATCTCGATGCGCTCCATGCCTTCGAGATGCGATCGCAATCGGAGGGACAGGCCACGAATGTAATGCGCGGCCCGATTGATGCCGATGGCCTCGATGAAACCAATCGCCGCCCCCAGACCCATGATGATCGGCGTGTTTCGCGTGCCGTACTCGACGGACCGGGCTTCGGGCAATCGCTCGAAAAGTCCTTGCAGGAGGTCGGACTTCTTGTCCGAGTACGCACCTGCGAAAATGGAGTGCCACCGATCGAGCATGCCTCGCCGTACATAGAGCAAACCTGTTCCCTTTGGACCCAGCAGCCACTTGTGCCCTGAGGCGGCGTAGAAATCGCAGCCGAGGTCGTGGAGATCGACGGGGATCATGCCGACGGCCTGGGCGCCGTCGATGACGGAGATGATGCCTCGCTGGCGGCATAGGGCCGAAATCTCCTTGACCGGCAGAACAAGACCGTGCGTGCAGGTCACATGGCTGACCGACACCGCGCGGGTGCGCGGCGTGAGGTTCGACGACAGGCGGTCGAGCGTGTCCTGGCCTCCGTCACCGGGCTCGAAGGTCTTGACGATGATGCCTTCGTCCTTCGCCAGGTTGAGCCAGGGCATGGTGCCGCCGGGGTGCTCGTGTGTGGTGAGGAGGACTTCGTCGCCCTGCCTGAAGGTGAGGCCTCTCGCGGCCGCGTTCATACCCTCGGTCGCGTTTCTGGTAATGGCCAACTCCTCCTTGTCGCAGTTCAGAAGCGCGCAGGCCTTGTCGCGAACCTCATGTGTCAAGGCGTGCCCCGTTTCGGAAACGCGCTCGAGCTCCATCATGTGGCGTGTGATCGTATCGATCACGGAGTGAGGGGATGGTCCCAGCCCGCCGGCATTCATGTAAATGAGATCGGGGTCGAGCATGAACTGCTGCCTCACGACCTTCCACAAGGCTTCGTCGGCGTCGTCCGCGGCGGGTGGCAGCTCGGGGAGGGGAGTGCGTAAAAGGCGTTCCGTGGATCCCCATTCGGCTTGGACGATGCGCAGGGGGATGGTCGAGGCGGCCAGCCCGCCCAGACAGCCTTGCAGGAAGTGACGTCGATTGGACTTGACGGCGATCATTGAATTCTCTCTCGATGAATGGGCCTTTGATGGCAGGCAAGCTGCCTGATTCTCGCTCCGCTCAACCCGCTCCTGGAAGTCCGTCGGCGCGACCTTACGATCCCCACGTGGCCAGCAACCACAGGAGCAGCAGGATGACGCCGACAATGAGCCAGCTTCCACCGAACCCCAGTATATCCGCCCGTCCCGGTTTAAGAATTTCCCAGTTGGAGCCGGGCCAGAGCTTTTTGCCCTCGAACATCTCCGGATGAGCGGCTGCATGATCGATGGCGTGCTCTTCCAGTTCCAAGGCGGGCTGAACGGGTGTGTGAATCTTGGCGAAGAACCGGTCCAGATTCTTTTTGCGCCCGCGTCTGGTGACATAGCTCAAGGCGAAGAGCAGCACGAACGGGAACAACGCGTCGAAGGCAAACCGCGTTGTTACGAGCTGAGCCTTGGAACATCCTGTGAAATCGAGCCCCAGCCGGCTTAGCACCCAGACTTCGGCGCAGAACCGGCCTTGGCCGATCTTTGGAGAATTGGGGTCGGCAGGATCCGAGCGAACAACGTGCTCGAAGAAGAGCCCGGTAGGTTCCGTGCGGTGCTTTTTGCGGATGCTTTGTCCGACGTACTCCGCACGTCCTTCGGCGACGTCTTCGGCAAGCGCGCCCGTCGTGATGACGACCTCACGAGGTTGGGTCTGTATCAGGTAGACCGGGTTCGTGCGTATGCCGTCAAGGGCCGGGAAGAGGTTCGGAATGACGGCGTAAAGCGTGAAACAGACGAAAATCTGGATGATCACCGCCCATTTGGTGAGGCGCCTCCAGAGAAACCCAAGCCAGATGGCCGCGCCGAACACCGCAGGTAGTGCGATGAAGTACTTGAAGAGGACGAGCAGGTTGTCCACGAACAAGGCGACGGCAATTCCCCCCAACAGCACGATCACGATGACCACGCGTCCGACATTGATGTAGTACCGCTCTGATTGCCTCGGGCGGAGCGGTTGGAACAGGTTGCGAACGAACAGCGCGGAATTGGTGACGGACAGCGCGTCCAACGACGACATGTTGGCTGCAAGCACACCGGCCAGCATCAGGCCGATCGCGCCGGGGAAAAGCAGTTTGCGGGTCATATAGCCCCAGAT
>CP070718.1:49670-51399 GCA_020350565.1 Phycisphaerales bacterium | reverse complement strand
TGGCGGTTGACCGTCGTCGAACGCGCCCAGGCGTAATAGCGCTTTTCGATGCCGGCTTCCCGAATGGCCACGGCGACGCGCGCGGCGTGATCCGGGTCGATGAATGTCTCGTCATCACAGAAGTACACGTGCTCGGTCGGGAGCGTTCGGAGTTCCTCGACGATCTGCTTTGGATCGCGCCCCATGTGCTGTCGACCGCACATCCGTGGAACGACACAGAAGGAACACTCCATATAGCAGCCGAACGAGGTCCGCAGCATGGAAACCGGGGGATACAGCCGAGCCCAGTTCGGATGGGCCTCGGACGTCCAGAAACAGGTGTAGCGGCGGTAATCCCAAAGGTCCCTGCGAGGTGAGGGAATCGTATCCAGCTCCGGATAGCGCGGTGGGATCTGCCCGTCTCCTCCAAATCCGTCGCCCGGCACGTATACGTTGGGAATGCCTTTGAAGGGACGACGTTTCGCGGCGGCCTCCACGATGGCGCGGAACGGGGCCGTGCCTTCGCCCGAAACGATCGCATCGAAGCAATCCATGTCGTACTGGTCCGGCAGCACCGTGGCGTGATGTCCGCCCACCACGACGATCGCCTCGGGAAGGCTTTGACGCACCTGTCGCGCCAGGCGCTTGACCTGCTCGATTTCGTGGGTGTACCCGGAAATCCCGACGATATCGGGCCGATAGACCTCCAGCCTTCGTTGGAACTGCCGGTCGGGGCGGCGTGCCAGGCGCAGGTCGAGCGCCTGAACGTCATGCCCCGCGGGCACGCTCGCGGCGATGTATCCCAGCTCCAACGGCTCGAGGAAGATCATGCCGTGGACGCTGCGAATCGTGGCAAGGTCCGGGCTCGGTTTGATGAGGAGAATTCGCACAGCTTCACTTCCCAAACGGTCGAGTCATCTGCCAAGGCCCACTACATAGCGTCGGTGCCGCGGCATGGCACGCACCGCGCCACAATCGCTCCCTACCCCGATGCACCCGAATGAATCACCGCACCGCGCGCTTTTTGTAATTTGTAATTCGTAATTTGTAATTCCCCCTCATCCTTCCGCCTTCGCTTTTTCTCCCGGTATCGCGGTCCACAACGGCCCCTTGCGATGAAGGAACCGGAGGACCTTGGGCCAGAGAAGGGAGCTCCAGTCCTTCCTGCCCGGGAGGAACCAGTTCTCTCGGGTCTCGGCCACTCGGCGCACCTCGTCCAGGAGCACCCGGGGCTCCCATCCTGAGAAATAGAACATCGGTTCAAGAAGCGAGCCATCCGTGCCCAGCGAACCATCTCTTCTGGCGGCTCTTTCCAGCTCCGTGCCGGGATAAACGCGCACCCCGACCATGGCGATGACCGCCCTCGGAGCCGTCTCGTCCATCACCCTGGCCGTCTCCCTGATGGTGTCGCGGCTCTCACCCGGTCCCCCGAAGATCAGGGAATGGGAGTATTTGATTCCGGCCCGCCTGCACCAAAAGGAGGCCGTCCTGAGGTCCTCAACGGAGAAGCCCTTCTTGAAGGAAGCCAACATGTCCGGCGCGCCGGACTCAACACCGAATTCGATGGCGGTGCAGCCGGCCTTTGCCAGAAGCTCGAACTGAGCGTAGTCGGACATTTTCGGCTGCATGCTGCATGAGAAGCGTATCCCCACGCCGCTTTGGATGATTGCCCTGCACACCTGCTCCATGTGCTTCTCATCCGCGTTGAAACAGGAATCGACGATGCAGAAGTCCCTCTTGCCGTGCTCCC
>CP070718.1:45981-49570 GCA_020350565.1 Phycisphaerales bacterium | reverse complement strand
TGGTCCATGAACCTCGTACCCTGGGCCCTGCTCTCCCTCTTCCGCTAAGAGCGGAAAGCCCGCAACTACCGGCATCCCGACACGAGCGCCGGGTGGACCTTGCCTCGCCTTGCACACCGCTTTATGGTTGAACGCGTCGTGGTCTTTCGCGGGGCTATAACCTCGCGGCGCCGGACCGTTAGAGGGCTTGCAGTTCCTGACCTTGATCGTACCCAAAGCTGACGGAGGAAAACTGATGAGCACAAGAGCGAGAATCGCCACCGGCTTTGTCTTCATCATCCTTCTCGTCTGCGCCGTGGCCCTGCAATCGCAGGCCGGTGCCAAGGACATGCCTGCCAGAGACGGCGTGTTTGTCCACATCACGCATGGCGCGGATGACCCGCACAGCGTGCTCATGGGATTGCGGATGGCCAACCTGATGGCCGAGGACAAGGATGTTCTGGTCTACCTCGACATCAAGGCCGTTGAGGTCGTCCTGCGCGATGCTCCCGACCTGCAGCAAAAGCCGTTCGATTCGTCGAAGACCCAGTTACGCGCACTCCTCGACAGAAACGTCCCCGTATTCGTCTGCCCAGGGTGTCTCGCAGCCGCAGGCAAGAATCCCGAGGACGTAACCGACGGTGTGAAGATCGCCCAGAAGGACGCTTTCTTCGATTTCACCAAGGGCAGGATCCTCACGCTCGATTATTAGCTCGGTCGGCAGACGACGGATGAGATCGGCAGTTGCGACGGGCTCCCCGACCGCCCCAAGCAAGGACCGCATCGAGTGCGAAAGGATGGCGATGGACCGTCAGCCCGCTCCGTGTGAAGCGAACAGACCGTCGACCAAGCACTGCGAATGGTCCCGTTGCGGCAGTCCCCCGGAAGGAGATACCAAGTGATCAGTTCGTTTGAGGGGAAGACTCCAGTGATCGGCGAAGGAACCTATGTTCATCCCACTGCGGACGTGTTCGGGGCCGTTGAGATCGGCAGTGGTTGTTGGATCGGGCCGGGCGCGCGCGTTCGCGGCGATTACGGACGAATCGTCATCGGTGACAACACAAGCATCGAGGACAATTGCATCATCCACGCGCGCCCCGACGAACAGACCACCATCGGCAACTGGGTGACCGTGGGCCACGGCGCCATCATCCATAACGCGACGGTCAAGGATTGGGCCATCATTGGCATGGGAAGCATCGTCTCCGACTGGGCGGAGGTCGGCATTTGGGCCGTGGTCGGAGAAGGCGCCGTTGTCAGGCAACGACAGGAGATCGCTGACAACTCCATCGCCGTAGGGGTGCCGGCCCGCGTCCTCAAGAAGCCGATCGACGAGGACTTCAAGGCCGACTGGACCCGTTTCAAGCAAGTCTATGTCGACCTCGCGCATCGATATCCCAAAGGCCTCAAACCCCAAGGAATGTGAGCGAGGCGGAGCGGGGCATCGCCGACCTCCCGCACGATCCCGTGATCCTCCGTCTTTGTCGTTGATCGAGATCGTGGACCCGGCAACGCGCCCATTCCATACGGCATCCGGACCCACGCTCACACTTGGCCCGTCAGGTTGTTAGAGCACCACTTAAATGGATAGGGGACGGTCGCAGCCCCCGCACCGACTTGTTGCGTTCAAAACGCCCTCGCAGATTAGCCCGATCAACCCTATAGGGGTCAAGGGTAAACACGCATAGGGAGAAACCCTGAAGACTCCAGAGCCCTAATAACCTGAAAAGTCCTGCAGGAAACAGCCCAAGAAAGCATCAGGCAGATGCGTCCCAGGGCGGATGGCCTCCTCTCAGCACGTGGTAACCGCAGCAGAACCGGGCGGGCCACACAATCGCACACAGCGAGGCTCGACGTAGCAATCCATTGCAGGCGAAAGCGCCAAAGCGGATTCGCCGATAGGGTTATGGCCGGAGCATTTCTTTGACGCATTTTCGAGTCTGCGGCTGGAGGGTGCCCTCGAATGGAGGTAAGCCCGTGGGATTCTGGAACTGGTTCCTGACGGCCCTGGTGGGAAATCCTGCCGAGCGCACGCCCGAGCGCAGCAGTCAGCAAGGCACATGCCAAAGTGGTGGCGTGGCGGTTCTGGAACGTGACGAGTCAACCGCATCCAGACTCGACCCCGACGATGCCGAACCCTGGTGGGCACCCGAAGGCGCTGCTCTTTTGGAGCGGGCTCCCAAAGAGCGCCCGGAGATGTCGCCTGAGGCTCGGGTCATCGAGAACCTCATCGCCTCGCATTTCGACGGTCACGACCTTACCCTGCCATCGATCCCGCGTGTGGCTGAGCGTGTCCTCTCCCGGCTTGGCAGCGCCTACTGCGACTTCGCCGAGGTCGCGACAGACATTGCCGAGGACCAGGTGTTGGCGGCTGAGACCCTGCGAATGGCCAACTCGCCATTCTATCGCGGGCAGGAGAAGTTCACGGCCCTTCTTCCGGCCGTGACACGACTTGGCATCAGACCGCTCCGGGCGCTCATGATGCAGCACTCCATTCGCTCCGCCACCACCGGGCACCGCAAAGTTGATCAGGAACTGGCGGGAATCGTCTGGCGGCGCTCTCTGGCCAGTTCGATCGTCATGATGGGCTTGTCAGCATTCACGAAGGTCGACGAGGAGGACGCCTTCATGATCGGACTCCTGCACGACATCGGAAACGTCGTCGTGCTGCGGATCGTGTCCGGCCAGGAATTGATGACCAAAGAACCCATCGACCTCGAAGCGTTCGAATACCTCTGCTACGAGTGCCAGCAGGAGTTCGGTGAGCTGATCGCCACGGAATGGAAGCTGCCCGAAAAGCTGCAATCGCTGATCACCGACCACCACGACCATCCGCCTGACGACGACCCATTGCGCACTGAACGGCTGCAGCTCATCCTGACGGACATGATCCTGGAGATGATCGGCTTCGCCCCACAGGTCGAGTACGACCTGCTCAATTCACGTGTCGTAAAGGAGCTCGGTCTTTCCAAGCGCCTCGGCTTCGTCCACTTCCTCTGTGCGCTGCCCCAGGAAGTCGACGAAGCCATGTCGACACTTTCCTGACCAATTCAGACCACAAAGCTGACCGAACACGGCACGCCCATCTCCGTCAGCCGTGGCACGCTGGAGGAACCTGTCAAAAAGCATCTTTTCACAAGCCTCGCAACCTCTCAAACGAGGGCGCAGCCTTGTTTTCGCAGTCGCCATAAACGCACGGTCATCGATGTAGGCAGCTTGTTCGGGTCGCTCCGTTCACTTGAGTGTCTCAGTCGTCGAGACGTCGCGAACGAATTTGGCCGTGCCGCTGGCATGAGGGTGCCACGCCGTGATAGACTGACCGGTCGTGCCGAGAAGGGACACACGAAGTACCCTTGCGGCGGAGTGCATCCTGTGATCGCTGAGTGAGGATTCAGGCGTGGAAGAATTGATCTACCTTGACAATGCAGCAACGACTTTTCCCAAACCTGACCGCGTCCATGATGCCGCTCGAGATTTTTACTGCAAATACGGCGTCAACCCCGGTCGTTCGGGCTGCGACCTCGGCCTCACCGCCGAGGAGATGATCCATAAGACGCGCAAACGCCTCTCCGCGTTTTTCAACAAGAGCCTGGTTGACGCCGGCAAGCCC
>CP070718.1:42002-45881 GCA_020350565.1 Phycisphaerales bacterium | reverse complement strand
GCAAATAGCACGGGCCGATCGTGGCCATATGCTCCACGTAGCGCCGCATATTCTCATCGGTCATGTGGAAGTTGCTGTAGTAGTGGCGGCGCAGAATCGGGTCATAGTGATGGCGCAGGCCGCTGCGATCGGGCTTGACCACCTCTCCCCGCAAGACCGCCTGGGGAGTCTGCGTGCGGTAACCGACGCGTTCCCAGCTCGCCACCAGATAGGCATATTCGACGGCCGACCGCTCGCTGCCGATGTAGAACTTCAGAGGCCGACCACTGGAGCCTCCCGTGGAAATGCAGTCCACACCCTGGCCGTCCGGCGGCACCACGCACATCTCTCTGAGATGCTCGTTGACCGTCTGCTTGTCGACCAACGGCAGGGCGGTCAGGACATCCGTTGACTTCAGATCACCCGGTTCAAAGCCGACCTTGCTGAGAGCGCGACGATAGTAATCAGACGCCTCATACGCGAGCGAGCACACCCGCCTGAGCTCTCGAAGTTGAAAGGCACGCGCGCGATCGGCCGACCACTTCTCCGTCTCCCGCGCAAAGCGCAAACACGTGCGAAAGCGCTTGCCCAGAACGAGACCCGGCGGAGCCGGGCTCAGCAGAAAGCCAAGCCCGCTCTTGATCGAGGGAGGCATGTTCTCCCAAAGGTTCTTCCTCGAAAAAGCCCGCTTCATGAAGTCGTCCCAGGGAAGACTAGCCCAATCGGGTCGAGGAGGCGATACGGTCTAAATAGTAGCGAGCCGTTATGGAGACACCCGTTCGCCTCAGCATGCTCCATGCATGGCCTACGCGAGCGCGCACGCGAGCACGGCGGGCAAGGCTCGCACACCGCCGGGCGCTACGATCGTCATGCAATGCCACCGAAAGCCCATGCAGATGAGCGAGTATCGATCGTGATTCTTCCGGCCCGGCCGGCACCGGCTGAAACTGGTCGTTCAGTACGAATGGCTCGATATCCACATACCGCAGGCGCCCGTCCGCGATATGGGCCCGCACCGCAACCGTGCGCGCAGCCGCAGGCCGACGCTCTGGACCGATCCCCAGAGCGAAATTGCCGATGCTGTGGAAGACGACTCCCTCCCCGAAGGCTTCAATCCCTTGCAGGACGTGCGGATGGTGGCAGACCACCAGGTCCGCTCCGTGCGTCAGGGCCTCGCGACAAAGCACGCGATCCCTGGGAAACGGAAACGAGCAGTATTCCACGCCGTGATGCAACACGACCACGACAACGTCCACTTGCCCGCGAAATGCCCCTATTGCTCGGACCACGGCATCCGCCCGCCCATGAGCCACGTTTACCGGTGCACCTCGCGAGAAGGGATGCGCACAGGTGGTAAACGCCAAGAGGCCCACCGAGCCCCCACGCGTCTCCAAGACCACCGGTTGTGGCATCACCGCGCTTCCGACCGCACCGATGTAGCGCACCCCCGCCCGGTTGAGCGCGGTCAGCGTGTCGAGTGACGCCTCCGGACCGAAGTCGAGAAAGTGGTTGTTGGCCACCGAGGCGATACATCTTTGCGGTTGAGGTAAGGCGGACAGGTAAGAGGCCCGCCCCACCAGATGGACCGGCTTGGGCTCGACCGGATACCCGCGGTCCGACAGACAACACTCCAGATTCAGGCAGAGAGCATCCGCGTCAAAGAAGCCGTCAGGACAGCAACTGAATGGAAACCCGTCGCCGTGCTCGTCAATCAATTCGCCGACGCGCCCCGCAAGGGCAACATCGCCAAGAATCAGCAGCGTTCCGGAAGGTCCCTGAGCTGCGGCCCCATCGAGGACGTCGATGCGCGCCGTGCCCGTGCGCGAACCCAGCGCGGTGGCAATTCGAGCGTTCAGTCCTCGGTTTCTTCGGTCGGTCATATCTGCAACCGCCGCTTGAACCAACACCGTTCAGGACAGAGCTTTCGCGCCGTCCGCCTGCACCGCGCAAAGCTCCGTCAAAACCTCTGTCCAGCGCCGCGCCACACGTGGCGTCGCACAAAGCTCGTAGGCGTCCCGTGCCGCATGGTCGGCGTAGGTCCGCCACAGTTTCTCGTTCTCGAGGAGCTTCCGGATCGCTGCCCCGAAAGACGCCACATCTCCTGGAGGCACAAGCATGCCGTTGCGGCCGTTGCGCACCAATTCACCCAGTTCGCCGACGTGAGAAACGACGGCCGGCAACCCTGAACCCATCGCCTCCGCAAGCGCGATCGACAAGCCTTCGTCGTCGCTGGCCAGCACGAACACGCGCGACATCCGGTGGAAACGCTCCACATCTTCCTGACGCCCGGCGAACTCCACTTGTTGCGAAAGACCCAGCCGCTTGGCGAGCTGCTTCAACGATACAAGCTCCGGCCCGTCCCCGACAATCACCGATCGGCTGTCAGGACGATGCTGCACCACGGCGCTGAGTGCCTTAAGCACCACATCGAGCCGCTTGATCGGCGTCAGCCGACAGACCGTTACAACGTCATAGCGCCGTTCACCGTTACGCTCGAAACGGAAACGTTGAGGATCCACACTGCCCGGAAGAATCCGGACCATCGTGGTGGGAAAATGCTGCTCGCAGAATGCCTTTGCGTTCGCCCCGCGAACCACCAGAAGGTCAAACTCGCGAACCGCTTTAAAGAGCAGAGAATGCAACATGGGGAAACGCGGCAACACGTGTCGAAGTAACGGGTTGCCCGAGTCCGCTCCGTTGCGCGTGATCTCCCGAGGACCCGCACACATCTGATAGCACGATGCTGCCCCGAACACCTTGCCGAGCACCAGCGCCCACAGTGCGTTGGGGCAGATGAAATAGCCGATGATCAGGTCCGGCCGTTGTCGTAGGGCGGTCACAAACGACCATGCCGCACGGGACGCGTGCCGTCCCAAAAACCGTTGCATCCAGCTCGGTGGCACGCACCATGTCACACCCGGTATGGGCCTGCCCGCTTCGTTGCTGACGACGCATACACGGCGGATTGCGCCTGCTTGGGCTACAGGCCTCAAATGGGACAAGTACCAGTTGCGATGGTAGAACGTGCCCATGGCCAACACGCGCAGTCTGCCGCCATTCGCCCGTTCGAGGCGCCTGCGCGCTTGCCCTTCCCACGACCCCAGGAGCGCACGCCTCCAGAGACAGGCGGCGTGGGCAACCAACAGAAACGCCGCATATGCCGCAGAAGCCAGGATTTTGACCACCACAGGCCCCATTATCAGCTTGCCTGATCCGTCTTAAATGTCACGGTCCCTTCCACCGCACCATCCCACTCGATGTGCCCGACCCAGCCGAAATGCGGCCTAAAGGCAAAACACGGGCCCTCAATCTCCTCCAGCGACCTGGAATACGCCCCCACGTTGGAGCAGCACTCCACTTGTTCGTAGGGGACGCTTTTCAGCGGATAACGATGCGCTCTCAGCGCTTCATGGAGCGTGGGTACCCGTTGGTAATCGAGCCCCATCAGACGCGTACAGACCAGGTCGACCGCCAAGGCATCGGCGCCCGCGATGACCAATCCGACCGGTCTGGGATCGGGGGCCAGCGGCCCGTTCCCATCGCCCCCCACAATCCCATCAACGAAGCTGAAGTAACGCCTTTGTGGCGTTTCGTGGAGCGTGCCGGTGCCGTCTCCAAAGCGCAACGCTCGGTTCAGATCCAGCACCATCCGCCACGTTGTGTCGTTCCCGTGCCAGTTCCCCGAGCGAACGCGTGTCGTATTCGTGTCACCGAAGATGGCCGTCCCCATGCTCTTGGCCGTTCTACCGAGATAACGCCGGAACGGACCCAGAAGCGGGAACCATCTCTTGAACGTGACCAGCAGAGCATGCTCAATCCGTTCCGACAATCCCGAATCAGCGTATTGATCACCGCCTTTGACAGGAACGCCCTCACGGTGATGCGGGAGCCAGTTCTTGT
>CP070718.1:39593-41902 GCA_020350565.1 Phycisphaerales bacterium | reverse complement strand
CGGCCAAAGCCTTCTTCTGATCGTCTCCGCCAGCCCCACGCCGCGTGAACAGCTCTGTCTAGATGACGACCCCTTCATAACCACTGGGCAGTTCAAGCGAATCGTTCTTCACGTCCTCACCGGCCCGCCCAAAGATCGCGTGCAGCAGCTTCTCCTCGGGCGTCAGCTCGACTTTGCTCTTCGGAACCACTTTGCCCACCAAGATATCCCCGGGGCAGACCCGCGTCCCTTCCCGCACGACCCCACGCTCGTCCAGGTTCCGAAGGGCTTTCTCGCTAACGTTCGGGATGTCCCGCGTAAACTCCTCCTTGCCCAGTCGCGTCTCGCGGACCTCCGTCGTGAACTCGTCAATATGGATGCTCGTGAAGCTGTCGTCCTTGCAAAGCTTTTCACTGACGATGATGGCGTCCTCAAAGTTGAAACCATCGAACGAAACAAAACCCACCAGGACGTTCTTGCCCAGAGCCAGGACACCTTGGGAGGTGCCCCCGCCGTCGGCGATGACCTGTCCCGTTTTGACCCTCTCGCCCAGTTGCACCGTCGGCGTCTGGTTCAAACAGGTCCGCTCGTTGAGACCAACGAATTTCTCCAGGCTGTATTCGTCGGTGTGATTGATCACGATACGGGTGGCATCCACCGCTGTGACCGTTCCGCCATGCGCAGCCCGGACCACCATGCTCGAATGCTTGCCGACCACTTCCTCCATCCCCGTGCCGACCAGCGGCGCGTCTGTCTTCAGCAGCGGCACCGCCTGTCTCTGCATGTTGGAGCCCATCAGCGCCCGGTTGGCATCATCGTGCTCCAGGAAGGGAATCAGCGACGCCGAAACGCCAACGATCTGCTTCGGCGAGACGTCGATATAGTCCACTTCGTCGCGCACCGTCTGCGAAAGTTCACCTGCCTTGCGCGCCAGGACCAAGTCCGTCTCGATCTTCATCGTCTCCGGATTAGCCGCGCTGGGAGGGGCAAAAACCGCCCGCATCTCCTCATCGGCGCGCAGGTACTTGACCGCGTCGGTCAATTTACCTTTCTTGACCGCCCGATATGGCGAGAGCAGGAAACCATACTCGTCGATCGTCGTGAAGATAGCCAGTGAGGAAATCAGGCCAATGTTCGTACCTTCCGGTGTCTCGATCGGACAGATACGACCATAGTGGCTGATGTGAACGTCGCGCACCTCAAAGCCGGCTCGCCGACGGTTCAAGCCGCCCGGCCCCAGCGCGGACAAACGCCGTTCGTGCGTCAACTGGCTCAGAGCGTTGGTCTGATCCACCACCTGGCTCAACTCGCCGCGGCCGAAGAAATAGTTGATGCTGCTGGCCACACTCTTCGAGTTGATCAGGTCGGCCACGCGCGGAGGCTCCTCGGCATCGCGCTTGATGCTCATGCGCTCCTGCGCGGTCCGCCGCAGCTTCAGCAACCCCTTGCGGATTTCATCGGCTCCCAACTCGTCGATCGTCCGCAGACGCCGGTTGCCCAGATGGTCGATATCGTCGATCTCACCTTCGTTGTCTCTCAAGGCGAGCATGTACTTCATGGTGTTCAGGAAGTCCTCTGGCCGCAACGTCATCTCGTCTTCGGCGACCGATTGTCCGAACTTCCGATTCAGTCTGAACCGACCCACCTTGCCCAGCCGGTAGCGGTTCGAATCGAAGAACTTCTCGGCAAAGAACGTCGCGGCCTTTTCTTGATTGGGCGGATTGCCCGGACGCAGGCGTACATAGAACTTCAGCAACGCCTGCTCGTGGCTCTCGCAGTCGTCTTCGGCCAGAGTGTTGAGCACGATGGTGTCCCGGGCGTTCTCAATGACCTCAACCTTCTTGATGCCGCTCTGCTGGATCAACGAGACCTTATCGCTCAACTGCCCTCCGGCCTCAACCAGGATTTCCCCGGTCTCCGTATCCACGATGGGCCCCACTGCCCACATATCCGAGGAGAGCTTGCCCGCCGTGACGTTCTTCGTCGGATAGAAAAGACGGAGGATCTCCTCCGTCGACCCGTATTCGTCACTGATCGCCCGCAGGAAGACCGTGGCTGGGATCTTGCTCGACTGATCGATCTTAACGACGAGAATGTCTTTCTGCGTGACGCCGATCTCGATCCAACTGCCCCGTTCGGGGATAATCCGTCCGCCGTGCAGAACACGGTCGCCTTCCTTGCTTTCGATCAGGAAATCCACCCCGGGGCTGCGGTGCAACTGGTTGACGATGACCCGGACGGCGCCGTTGACGATGAACTCACCGCCCCCGATCATCACGGGCATCTCCCCCAGGTAGATCGCCTGCTCGGACATGTCCCCGCCTTCTTCG
>CP070718.1:37010-39493 GCA_020350565.1 Phycisphaerales bacterium | reverse complement strand
CGTCCCGTCAAGTTACTCCGTCACCGGCTTTGTTTCCTCCGGTGAATGTTCGAGGACATACCTGCGGTAGTAGGCGATGCCGAGACAGGTAAGCGGGATGGCGAGGATCAGCCCCAGAAAGCCCAACAGTTTGCCCCAGATAAACACGCCAAGCAGAATGGCAACGGGCTTGAGTCCGGTGGCCCGTCTCATCACCCGCGGCGTGATGATCGCATCCTGCATCAACTGCGCCACGCCGACAACGACGAAGAGCCAGACCACGGCCCAGACGGCGCTGGAATCACCTTGTACCGCACCGAGCAGGGCCAGCGCCGTCGCCGGGACGAGACCGACGATCTGCAGGTACGGCACCATGTTCAGGAGGCCCATAAACAGGCCCATGGGTACGGCCATCGGCAGGCCGATCAGTGTGAAGCCGATGGTGAAGAGCACGGCCATACACAGCGCGATCACAAACTGTCCGCGGAAGTACCTTCTCATGGCCAACTGGAATTCCTCCAGAAAGCCGGTGATGGAGTCTCGATAGGCCGGTGGCAGAAGGCTCTTCCACGTGCGCTCGTAATGCGGAAAGTCCACCAAGAGAAAGATCAGATAGAGCAGCACGATGATCAGTCCGGTCAGGCCCAATAGCGTATTCACCACAAAGGTCAGTGCCGTCCAACCGCCGACGCCGATGCGTTTGGCCGCGTTGATCAAGAGCTTGTTGAACTCATCGCTCTTCATGTAGTTCGTGAGTTGCTCCAACGCCGTGCCGAGCAACGTGCCGGATAGCCGGTCTTTGATGTAGGCCACTTTCTCTGCACGGCTCCACTGACGGCCTTCGGTCTCGATGACGTACAGCGCCTCCTGCAACTCGCGTCGACCGAAGGTTGATCTGGCCGGCGTTTCATCGGCTTGCCTCGTTTCGACCTCGCGCCCCTCCACGTCAGGACCGGATTCTCCCTCGTCGGGGGAGTGCACGCGGTCCGTTTCGCTGCCGCCTGGGCGTGCCGGTGGCGCGCTCGGAATCTCGGGCGGCTCAACCACTATTGCGGAGACGACGTCCTTGCGCAGGTCGCGCAGTTCCTGGGTGAACGAGGTAACCTGGGCGACGACGATGGAGGTGAGAACCACGGCGATGATGCTCCCCGCAAGCCCCAGCACCAGCAGGGTGACCGCCACCGCAAGCCCTCGCCGTTTGACCTTGCGGTTGACCCGGACCACGAGAGGGTGGATGAGGTAGGCCAGGACGATGGCGGCCGCGAAGGGGATCAGAACATCCGAGAGGTAGCGCACCAGCGCGAAGAGGATCGCGATGGTCAGGGCGCTCAGGATCATGCGGACGACACGGTCGAACGTGTAGGGCTGCTCGCTGTGGAACACGGTGCACCTCCCGCCTCATTGAATCGGACACCATGGATAACAGGCAACAGCCAAAAGGAGGGGCGGTCAAGGCAACGGAGCGAACGCTGGGCGAGGCCGGCCGGCAGTGTGCGACGAATGTGGCTGGAGACTCGCGCTCGGCGGGCGCCGGCCGCCCATTGGGCGGGGGCATCCCGATTGGGGTGGCACGGTCAAAGTCGTGAGACCGTGCCGAGGCTTCAACGGCCCCCGGCGGCTCACGGGACCGTGCCACTCTCTTCAAGAACGCCATCTTTTATGGGATGCAACCCGTCTCAACGGAGAACGGTTGAACGGCTTGTAACCGGGCCCGATCGATGTCATAATTGGCCATTCCGGTCGACGATCGACCGGTTGGATGCGCGGCGGCGTACCCAAGTGGACTAAGGGGACGGATTGCAAATCCGTTATACATGGGTTCGAATCCCATCGCCGCCTGTCCTCTCGTTTGTATGGTGGCCCCCCCTTGTTGATGCCCGTGGCACGCCATGCGCCTTGGTGCCCGTATCGGCTCCTTGAATAGCAATGCGCCGTTGCCGCGTGGCGCCGCCCCGCGCCGCCCTGCGAGTTTCCGCTTTGCGGCGTCGAGCAGATTGCCGGTACGAAAGCGCGGCCTATGTCGGGCAAGATCGATCGGTTTTTAGGGAGGGAGGCATCCGGCTTGCATGGGTGCCTCGGGTGAGGCACGATAGGCAGTTGCAGGTCCGGGGCGTCGTGGGCGCCCGCGTCAGACGGGAGATCGGCACAGTGGAAGTGGATGGGCGAAACATCGAATTCGACAAGGACGGGTTCATGATCGATCCCGGCCTTTGGGATGAGAGCGTCGCGGCGGCTATCGCACAGGAGGAGGGGATCGATGAGATCTCCGAGAAGCACTGGGCCGTCGTCAACTTCATTCGGACGTATTGGAAGGAGCACGACCTTGCCCCGACCGTGCGCCTGTTGTGCAAGGAATCCGGCGTAAGTGTTCGCGAGATTTACAAGCTTTTCACCTCGGGGCCTGCGCGGGGAGCATGCCGCGTCGCGGGGCTGCCGAAGCCGGACGGGTGTGTCTAGCTGTCCGCTGAAAAAGGGGACAGGCACGAATGGCACTGCCGTTGCTT
>CP070718.1:33519-36910 GCA_020350565.1 Phycisphaerales bacterium | reverse complement strand
GATCTCACGCGCCCATTCGTAATAACCGGCAGCATCGCCGACCGGATGCAAAACAAACGCCACGTTGCGCGTCTCGATCAAATAAATGAGCCGGACGACAAGCGCCAAAACAGCAGTGACCATCACCGGCCAGTGCTCTCTTACGAAGCCCTGCGTGGTGCCACGAACTGGCACTAAGATAGCCGGCTCTTCGTGTGAAACCTCCGGTGCGCCGGCATCGTCATCAACGTGTGCGCTCATGTTGCCGGGGATCATATCACAGGGACGGATAGCCATGTGGCGCGCACGGCAAGGTTGTCGGAGGAGCAGCCCGATTACCGGGCGGCGAGGCGAAGGCGGATTTGCACGCTCTGTGGTGGCTGGTGCGTAAAGGCCGGGGTGCGTGGAAGTAATACGGAGTATTACTAGGCTTCAGATCGTAATATTGGCCGGCCGTCTTCCACGTCGTTGGCCGTGTGGTGTTTGCTCCTTCACGATGAGCTCTGGGAGCAGTCTGAGCGTGCGAGGATCTAGTCGACTTGTGCGAGCTGGCAGCGAACGCATCGGCCTGGTTTCGAGCCGTCAATGTGGTCGCGGCGGGCGGCCCGGGCCGGTAGACGGAGCCGAGAACCTTGAGGGTATGAGATGAGACATGTGCTTCGATCGCCCGGTCTCGTGCGTAGGTTCGATGTGGAAGTGGGGTCTCGCGCGCAGGTTTCACGTGAAACAGAAGAGGAGATAGCCGCCAGCATCGATCTGCGATGAGATGCTACGCTCAAGCAACAACGCAAAGTACGGCCGGCCTCTGTGCCGGCGGCTTTGCCGGTCTGCCGCTGAAAAAGAAGATCCGGAACAAATGCGGGCACTTTGGCAGCATCATCCGCACGCGCTTCGTTCGTATTCGGCGTGGTAAGCGACGCAGATGCGCGCCGTTGGATGCTCAAAAGCAGGTTCTCTGAAAAGCAGAATAACGCAGCGGAAAACGAGCGGCGGGGGCAGCCGCATGTCAGGCTTTTGGGGCTTTCGTTGGCTCTGGTGCGCATGGAGGAGTTCGGGGCGGGAGGATAGCTGAGAGGAGGCGTAAAACCGCGGAGGCGGTGTTCGCGCACAAAGGTATGGATGCTCTATTGCGGCCACCCATCAAGACGTACGTGTCGGGCAGGCGAGCTCGTTTCACGTGAAACAATACCTCGACCCTTTGGTGGGTGGCGATTTGAGGAAGGCGTGGCAGGCTGACACCCTTGCTCTTCGGGCGCTCGGGAGCGAGTTTGTTGGAGCGGCGCTGGGCGGCTTTCGGCGGGCCCGGCGCTTGAGCGAGCCAGTCGGTCGAAGAATGCAACCAAGTCTTCGTTGTGCTCTGCTCGCGTTCGGTCAGCCATTCCAACGGAAAAGACTTGCCAAACTCGGAGAGGCGTCGGTATCCTACGCAACACGCACGTCTCCACCTGGAGGCGAAGCTCGTGCGTGCCTGTCAATCTGAAGTCCTTTCGCCTCAGAGCCAGGGAGGGCAAGGTCATGACCAAACCAACACGACGACTCGGAAGGGGCCTGAGTTCTTTGGTAGGCGGCCTGGTGGATGAGCCGGAGACCATGGAAGCCGGCAAGCCGGGGCAGGCGCCGGGGGCGGGCCCCGTAGCCCACGAGGAAAGAAGAAGCGTCCGCACGGCCATGATCGCCACCGAAGTACTGCATCCAAACCCCTTCCAGCCGAGGGGTAATACTGAAGATGAAAACATCGGATCGCTGGCTGACTCCATCGAGCAGTCGGGTCTGCTGCAACCTATTGCAGTACGACTGCAAAACGGCCGCTATGAGATTATCGCGGGTGAGCGACGCTGGCTGGCGGCCAAAAAGCTAGGCATGAGCGAGGTGCCGGCAATCATTCGCGACGCCAGCGATGAGGAGATGCTCGAGCTGGCGCTCATCGAGAACATCCAGCGAGAGGACCTCAATGCGATCGATCGCGCCCGGGCGTACCGGCGATTCTGCGACGAGTTCGCGCTGAGGCCGGAGGAGGTGGCGCAGCAATTGGGCGAGGATCGCACCACGGTGGTCAACTACCTCAGGTTGCTCGATTTGCCACGCGACATTCAGGGGATGGTCGAGCAGGGGAGGATCAGCATGGGCCACGCCAGGTGTCTGCTGGGCCTTGAAAACCCCGAGCAGATGCACCGGCTGGCTGAAGCGGTCGTCGCCAATGAGCTTTCGGTCAGGGCACTCGAGGAAATCGTCCGGAGGAAGAAGGGCCCACGCGACGCCGCCCGGGATGCCCAGGCCAAGGAGCCACGCGCGCCGTCGCCGCACATTCGCGACCTGGAGGGTCACTTCGAAGAAGCCCTGAAAACGAAGGTGACGATCCATGAAGGCCGGCGCAAGGGCTCGGGCCGGATTGTCATCGAGTATTACACGCTCGACGATTTCGATCGCATTGCCGCTTCGCTCGGTGTGCAGTTGGAGTGAGGCGCGAAACGCAAGTTCTTGTCGGCATGTGCCCAGCCGTGAACGCAGGGTACGCAAGTCCTTGGCTCACAGGTCGTTGGGGGCGGAAGATCGGACGGGCAAGCGGCTTTGCAATTTCCGCCCTGATCGTTAGGCTTTTGCGATAACTGTGGGGATGACGAGGCCCGAGAAACCCGCACGATGGGCTCGGCGCTGGCGCGAGCCGGAGTCGTCTTTTCGTCATCCCCGTTCAATTGAGTGCGAGCAATTCAGCCAAGATGGAGTGGACTATGAAATCTGCAATCAGAACGGGAATCTGCCTTCTCGTTGTCGGGTTTGTTCTGTGTTCGCCAATGGCGCAAGGGGCCTCGAAGGACGTCGATGCGATCCTGGAGATGATACCGGGCGACGCCCCCGTCTCGGGTTTTGCCCTCAATCTGGTGGAGTTTGAGAAGTCACTTGCGGCCCTGGCGAAAAGGCTCGATCCCGAGGGCGGGAAATCCACGGTCATCGCGGACCTGAAGGAGAAGTATCCTTTCGCGGCGTCTGCGGACCTCAGCAAGCCCATGGGCTTCGTCGGCGGTGTCCAGGGAGGTCTGGAGGAGCCCTTGGTGCTTCTGTCTATCGCTGATTTTGAGACGCAGATCAAACAGCACGGCGGCAAGGCCGGAGAGGATGGCATTTGGTCCATTGCGGAGGCCGAGATCGTCAGCGTCTATCTCAAACCGCTGACCGGCGGCTATGTAGCCGTCGCCAGGAGCAAAGAAGAGCTGGCCGGCGTCGGGGCTCCGGAGAAATCCCTGGCCTCGCTGATGAGAGGGAGGAAGAAGCTCCTCGATGAGCGAGACCTTTTCATGCACGTCAACGTCGAGGCCCATCGCCAAACGGCCGACCAGCAGTTCGCGCAGTTCGGCGCGATGATCCCCATGTTCGCGATGATGAGCGCCCAGGGCGGCGATCCCCTCTCCAAAAT
>CP070718.1:30503-33419 GCA_020350565.1 Phycisphaerales bacterium | reverse complement strand
GTACGACCGCCCATTGGGGAACTCGAAAAAGGGGCAGCGCCGCAATACCGTCTCTGCAAGCGCACGGCACGGGAGGTTTGAGGATGTCAGGCGTTGGCACGCGACCCAAGCTTGAAAACCACGTCCGGATTCGGCGGGCGTTCACATTAATCGAACTGCTCGTGGTCGTGGGAATCATTGCCGTTCTGGTGTCCATCCTGCTGCCGACGCTGAAGCGCGCACGCGAGGCGGCCAAGCGATCCGCCTGTCTTGCCCACCTCAAGAACATCTCATCCAGCAGTATCGTGTATGCGGCCTCGGACTCAAACGGCTGGTCGATACCGCTGCACCCCATGCAGTTCGTCCAGGATCCGGCGAATCCGACGTTCATCGGCGCCTATGAATGGGGTGGCAAGAGCGGCATCGGTCGCCCGGACTGGTTGGGCGGCGGGGACGACATTCTCAACAGCAAGTACGGCACGCGAGCGGGCTTCGGCCCGGCCACTCGTCCCTTGAACGATATCCTCTACAAAGGCGGCTTCAAAGACAATCGCGTCGACGACGACGTAGATGGCATGCTCGAGGACACAAAGCTGGAGCTGGACCTGTATCGATGCCCCGGTGACGACGGGCCGCCTCGCGCGGCGCACTGCCCCGATTGGGTCGCGCATTCGCAACGCTCATCGTATGACCACTTCGGCAACAGCTATGCGGCCAATGTCTTTCTTGTGGGCATCGCCGGCCAGGAATTGGGCAGCAACTCGCCTTACGCGCGCCCGACCTCTCGCGTTCCGACACCGGCGCGAACGCTGTTTTATGAGGAGAACATCGGACGCTGGGCCTGGTCATGCATACGGGAAAACTGCACCGTGATCGGGGAGCTGCAACCGGGTGTGGACCCTGGTGCGACCAAAGCCGTACGCGGCTGGCATGGTCAGGACTGGATGTACAACAGATCATTTGTTGATGCACACGCCGAATACCAACTTCTCATCTTCCCGGAAACCAAGGACGAGGACGGGTATTACCTGCATTATCGCAACGAGAAGCTCAGCTCCTATCCGGACTGGATCGACGGCAGTCCGGGAAGCTTTGACATGTACCAGTGCATCATCGTCCGCGGCGAGGGCTGGCAAAAGGACACCCTGCCCGCGTCGGTTCTTCGCACCGGGATCTTCAATCCCCATGGCGGCCGACCCTCCTACGAAGGCTGCGTAGAGGTTAACTAGCCCGTTGAAAAAGAGGACCTGCTCGAATGGCATTGCAAGAAAGGGGCAGGAGCCTTGATCAATTCGCGGGGTGCGATCGTCATAGCCCTCAATTGACAACGCTGCGCATGGGGTTCCTGAGCCCTTCGTCTGTCCGGAATCTTTCCGTCCGCGTGGTTGGAGATCGCATCAGCCGCACTGAGGGCCGGATTCGGTTCATCCTTCAGCCCGCCTTGCTCAAAAACCGATAACCATAGCGTCGGCTGATGTGTTTTCGGACGCTCCCTGCGCGGATCCGGCTGGCTTCATGAAGATCGGGGTGTTTGACAACGGCTGGTTCAAGGGCGCCTGCAAGGCGTTGGGGCATGATCCCATCCTGCTCCCTGTGGCGTCAGGCGCCGGCGGCAACGCCTATGCTGCCGACATAGCCGCGCGCCGGGCGAACGGCACCGCGATTGTAGAGCAACTCCGTGGTGCCAGACCGGACCTGATCCTGGACAACGGCGGTGCGGGAATCGCGTTCGTATCCGGCGCCGGCGGCGGCGACGTGCGCCTGGCCCACGAGGCCTTGGGCATCCCGCTGTACTCGCATTTCATCGACCCACTCGTGACCGCCTTTCAAGGACTTGGATGGCCCACGCTCTGGCAATGCCTGAAGAGCGACCGCTGGGTCAAGGCGGTATGGGATCGGGCACAGGTTACGGAGCTTCTTCGATTCGGCGTGCCGAACGTCATTCACCTGCCCATGGCCGCACCCGACCGCCCGTACGACACCGAGCCGCTCGACCCGAACCACTGCAGGCACGCCGTCTCGTTTGTCGGCGGCCAGAACTCCAGCTACTTCACATCGAACACAAATGTCGGGACGGCAAACCTCTTTGCCGGAACCTTGGCGTTGGCCGTTCGATCCGACCTGCCGGGCGCCAACTTCTACGACGTCTACCATGACCTTTACGGCCTGGCCGAGCCCGTTCAGCCAACGGACGACTTGCAGACTCAGATCAACAAGACTCTGGCTTATTACAATGCGAAGCTCTTTTTCAACGCAAGCCTGTGCGTTCGCAACCGCGATCGGTTTGTGATCTTCCTCAAGCGCAAGCTGGGGGAGAAGTTCCATCTGATCGGCCGCGGATGGGACACGGCCTACGGTCTTCCCGTCGAGCCGCCGCTTCCGGGTCAGGATTCGTTTCTCAACCACTTCCGCGAGACCGCGATCAACATCAATCTGGTCAACGGCAACGCCGAGACCGGGCTGAACATGCGCCACTTCGAAATCACCGCCGCCGGCGGCTTCATGCTGTGCTACGACCAGCCGGAAATCGAGGAGCATTTCGAGGTTGGCAAAGAATGCGACGTCTTTCACAGCGAGGCGGAGCTCCTGGAGAAGATTCAATACTACCTGTCCAGACCGCAGGAGCGGGTCGAGATCGCCCTGGCAGGGCAGAAACGAACATTGTCCTCGCACCTGTACCAGAATCGCCTCCAGGCCGTCATCGATCACGCCCGTGTAAATTGCCTGCGATCGCTGCCGGTAGAATTCTCGACCGGCAAGTGGACCGACGAGTGCAAAAGCCTTTTGCCGGAGCCGGATGTCATTCTGGATTGTGGGGCCAACGTGGGATACGTCTCCGAGTTCCTTCGCCGGATGTATCCGAAGGCCGAGATCTTCGCCTTCGAGCCGGTAAGCAGCGTCTACGAACAGCTTTCGTTCCGCGCGGCCGAGCACGGC
>CP070718.1:29034-30403 GCA_020350565.1 Phycisphaerales bacterium | reverse complement strand
GTGCTGGCGATGTTCTTGATCTGAGCCAGGCAGGTCGACCGCTTCGCTGCCTCCCGAGCCTTCTTCAGCGTCGGCAACAGGATCGACACCAGCAGGGCAATGATCCCAACCACCACCAGAAGCTCGATCAAGGTAAACGCGGCTTCACGGGTCAACCTCAAGACAGCTTTGTCGCGCATCATGTGGACTCTCCTAATAAGAACCTCCACGAGGACGACGCGCCTGATCGCGCGCCGTCCACACAACCCGCAACGATTTCAAGGGCCGGAGAATGCCAAAACACGATAAGCGGAGGAGCGCATCCGGGACCGATTACGGCTCAATGCACCCCTCATAGGATGGCCGTCCCTGCCCGTCGTGGTACAAGCCGGTCGGAATCAACGGCCCCGGCATCGCGTCCTTCTGCCATCCGTCGCCCCGAACGATGATGCAGCGATACTGTGTCCAGGTGCCGGGAGACCCATCGAGATACGCCGGATAGCTCGTCAGCCGTTCCGAACGGTAGTGCTCGTAGTAGCCATCCTCGTCACGCGTCTCAGGGAAAATGACCTGCTGATATTCCGCGTGGGCGTCCACAAAAGCCCGGTTGTACCACCAGTCCTGACCGTGCCAGCCCCGAATCGCGTTCGTCGGGCCAGGGTCCGGACCCGGCTGCAGGAAGTCGCACCACTCGTTCCTCATCGCCCAGGCCCAGCGCCCGATGTTCTCTTCGTAGTACAGCGTACGAGCCGGCGTCGGAACACGCGTCGTCGGACGCATATACGGCGAGTTGCTGGCCATGTAACCGCCGGTACTGTTGGCGATCATGAAGATGTTGGCCGCGTAACTGTTGCCGAACCAGTCGTAAGACGAAGTCGCTTCCGGGAACTCGATCCAGTCGCTGCAGTGACCGCCACGGGGCGGACCGTTGTCGCCGGGGCACTGGTACAAGCCCAGGTCGAGCTTCGTGTCCTCCAGCATGCCCTCCTCGCTGTCGGTGATCCGATGATCCACAAAGTCACCCTTGTACAGGAGCGTGTTCATCGGCCGCGTCGACGGACCGAACCCCAACTTCGTACCGTACTTGCTGTCCAGAATGTCCTCCGACGTCTGGTCCCAGCCCTTGCCGACACCGCTCTTGCCGCCCCACTCGTACGCACCAATGAACGACGGAGCAGCTGGATCCTGCGTGTACTGCTGCGGATGGACCGGAATGCCCCAGCCGTTCGGGTCCTCAGACTCGTACACCCGGCTGGTGCTGGCGATGTTCTTGATCTGAGCCAGGCAGGTCGACCGCTTCGCTGCCTCCCGAGCCTTCTTCAGCGTCGGCAACAGGATCGACACCAGCAGGGCAATGATCCCAACCACCACCAGAAGCTCGATCAGAGTG
>CP070718.1:27392-28934 GCA_020350565.1 Phycisphaerales bacterium | reverse complement strand
CGAGTTCCTTCGCCGGATGTATCCGAAGGCCGAGATCTTCGCCTTCGAGCCGGTAAGCAGCGTCTACGAACAGCTTTCGTTCCGCGCGGCCGAGCACGGTTTCCATGCGCTGAAGAAGGCCGTCGGCGACTTCGATGGCCGGACCGTTATCAATCTCACGCAAAGCCCGGAATGCCATTCGCTGCTCGGCTTCAAGGAGGGCAACCCCTGTGCCCAGTGGACACAGGTTGTCGACAAGGAGGAAGTCGAGGTCTGCACGCTGGATCGCTGGTGCCACGAGTCCGGCATCGCGCACCACCGCGTGGACCTGCTGAAGCTCGATATCCAGGGCGCGGAGCTCAAGGCCCTTCGTGGGGCGAGGAAGATCCTCGAAACGGCGAAGCTGGTCTATCTCGAAGTCTCATTTGTGGAGATCTACAAGGACTGCCCGCTGTTCGAGGAGATCAACACCTTCCTCAGGGAGTGCGGTTACAGGCGGCAGGCCGTCTATCCGTCGGACCAGCCGCACAACTGGGGCGATGCCCTGTACGTCAAGGCTTAAGAGTCCGTTGAAAAAGGGGACTGGCTCCGAGCGTAAGCCCACTCGCACCCGTGAAAACGCCGTCCGGCGAGGTGCCTGTCCCCTTTTTCAACCGACAGTTGAGGGGGCGCCTCTGTGGGCAAGCAAGCTTTACGTATTTCCGCGTGCGATGCCTACCCGACGCGCCGGAGCACGGACATACGGGAAGTCGCCGCAGCACATTGAAGCAGAGAAAGCCAATCAGGAGCAATCCATGACCATTCCGTTTGTCGATCTGCAGGCCCAGCATGAAGAGTTGCGGGAGGAAATCCGATCCGCCATCGACGGCGTCGTCGGGCGGGGCGATTTCATTCTGGGCCGGGACCTGGCGGCGTTCGAAGAGGAGTTCGCCGACTACTGCGGTGTCAAGCATTGCATCGGCGTGGGTTGCGGATTGGACGCATTGACGCTTGCATTACGCGCCGTGGGCATCCGCTCCGGTGACGAGGTGATCACCGCGGCCAATACGTTCATTGCCACCGCTCTGTCGATCCATCATGCGGGCGCGATCCCTGTTCTGGTCGATTGTGATCCCCAGACGTACAACCTCGATCCGCGGCGGCTGTCCAGGGCGATTACGTCGCGTACCAAGGCGATCGTGCCCGTTCATCTGTTTGGCCAGCCGGCGGACATGGAGGAAATCCAGGCGATCGCCGACGAGCACGGGCTGATGGTCGTCGAAGACGCCGCTCAGGCCCACGGAGCCACCTACAAAGGGCGGAAGTGCGGTTCATTCGGCAGGGCGGCGGCCTTCAGCTTCTTCCCCTCGAAGAACCTCGGTGCCATGGGCGACGGTGGGGCGGTGGTGACGAACGACGACGACGTGGCCGAATTCCTTCTGAAGGCCCGTAGCTATGGCTCCAAGATCAAACACCAGCACGAGATCGTCGGCTTCAATTCTCGGCTGGATTCCATTCAGGCCGCGGTGCTGCGCGTGAAGCTGCGCTATCTCGATCAGTGGAACGAGAACCGGCGGTGCACGG
>CP070718.1:24727-27292 GCA_020350565.1 Phycisphaerales bacterium | reverse complement strand
CGCGCGAGACCGCTACGAGCCGAAACGCACATGGGTCATCTTTCAACCGCATCAGTACAGCCGGACACGCCATTTCCTTGAGGATTTCGCGAGTTCCTTCAGCGGTGCGGATGAGGTGATCGTGCCGGACATCTATAACGCCCGTGAAGAGCGTAATGAATATGGTCGGAAGGGTTCCGAGGAGCTTGTTTCCCGAATTCATCAGCACGGGGGCCGGGCGAGGTACCTGGGATCTCTGGATGAGGTAACCCAGCATCTTGAGGCCAACGTGGCTGACGGCGACCTGGTGCTCACCATGGGCGCCGGAGACGTGTGGAGGGTGGCGGACGGCCTGGTGGAGCGTATTTGCGGAGTGGTCTGATCGATTGATGGAGAAGTCGCGGATGTTGCGGGTGGCGGGGAGCCTTTCCTGCATCATTCGCCGTTTTTCATTCGCCCCATGGATTGGCTGAAAGACTTTGCAGGTCGCATCGAAGCGGATGCACCCTTGAGCAGGCTGACGTGGTTCAGACTTGGGGGGCCTGCGCGATGCCTCTTTCATCCGCATGATGCGGACGCGCTGGCCGGTGCGCTTCGGCGCGGGCGGGAGGAGAGCGTTCCCGTCAACGTTTTAGGCTGTGGGGCGAACATTCTGGTTCGTGACGACGGATTTGACGGCGTGGTCGTGCGGCTTGACGAGCCGGCGTTTCGCGAGGTCTCTGTTGAAGGCGAGAGCGTCCGAGCAGGCGGCGGCGTGGACATGATGCCGTTGTCGCGTGGTCTCAGTGCGAAAGGGCTGTCCGGACTGGAGCCGATGGCGGGCATACCTTCGAGCATCGGCGGCGCGGTTCGCATGAATGCGGGCGGCCGATATGGCGAGATCGCCGATGTCGTCGAAAAAGTGGCGGTTATGAACCGTGACGGTTCGGTGGAGGAATGGTCGCGCGAGCAGGCCGGCTTTGGTTATCGCCGGAGCGCCGTCGGCGATCGCGTCGTGCTCTGGGCGAGGTTCAAGCTGAAAGAAGACGATCCCAGGCAAGTGAGTCAGACCTACGACGAAATCTTCGATCAGAAGATGGAGACCCAACCACTCGGGGATGCCAGCGCGGGCTGCATCTTCAAGAACCCGCCGGACGCTTCCGCCGGTGCTCTGATCGACAAGGCCGGGCTGAAAGGGGCCACTTGCGGTGGCGCGAGCGTGTCTCATCGCCATGCGAACTTCATCGTCACGCGCCAGGGCGCCACAGCGAGCGACGTACTTCGCCTCATCGATTTAATCCGCGAGACGGTCAGGGAACGATGGGGGACGGAGCTCGAGACGGAAATCGAGATCTGGTGAGAGGAACAGCGAACCACGAATGACGAATCGCAAAAGGGGCCGGATTGATGATGACGACGTTGGCTGCATGTGACGCTTCTCGGAAATCTCTGCGTTGTCTGGAGGTGACCGTTTTAGCCGGGGGGCCCAGCTCCGAGCGGGAGGTGAGCCTCGACAGCGGCAGAGCGGTGTTGGAAGCCATGCTGCGACTGGGCCATCGCGCCAAGATGATGGATATCGGCCCGGACGATCTTTCGGCGCTCGAGTTGCCTGCAGACTTCGTCTTCGTTGCCTTGCACGGCGAGTTCGGCGAGGACGGGGCGGTGCAGGCCGAGCTCGAAAAGCGCGGGCTATGCTATGGCGGGTCGGGCGTGCAGGCCTCGCGCGATGCGATGGACAAAGTCACGGCCAAGCGCCTGTTTGAACAGCATGGCGTGCCCACGCCGCCGTACGAGGTGGTCCAGGCACACACTCTCTCGGGGTTGAGCGAACGGTTCGCCGTTCCGGCGGTGGTCAAACCGGTTGCCTCCGGGAGCAGCGTGGATACGACGATTGAGCGGACGGCGGAGGGTCTGTACGAAGCGGCGCGGGCCCTGGTGGATCGATACGGGGCGGCGTTGGTCGAGCGATACATCGATGGCCCGGAACTGACGGTAGGCGTTCTGGGCGATCGCGCCTTGCCGGTGTGCGAGATCCGTCCGGCAGGAGAGTTCTACGATTATCACGCCAAGTACGTTGCCGACGACACGGAGTACCTGTTCGATCTCGCATATCCGCCCGAGTTCTTGTTACGCGTGCAGGGCTTGAGTCTCCAGGCCCATCAGGCCCTTGGCTGTCAGGTGTTTTCGCGCGTGGATTGGATGGTGGACGCGAAGACCATGGAGCCGTTCGCTTTGGAGGTCAACACGATTCCCGGCTTTACCAGTCACTCTCTGTTGCCCAAGGCGGCCGCCCGCGTGGGTCTGAGCTTCGACGGCCTGTGTCAGCGTATCGTCGAGCTTTCGCTGAAAAAGAAGTGAGATCATGCCTCGCAAGGCGAAAACCAAAAAGTCGAACAAACGAAAGGCTGCACGGAAAGCCTGGGGCTCTTCGTTGAATCGTGCGCGTGCCCGGCGCGTGGCATTGCGCCTGGCGGGCTTTGTCTTGGGCGTCCTTCTGGTTGCAGGGAGCGTCCTTGCGATCAACCGTCTTGGTGCACACGTGGAGGCTCAACTGATTGCATACCCTCCGGCGGTGCCGAGGATTTCGGTTGTCGACGTGCCGGAAGT
>CP070718.1:22043-24627 GCA_020350565.1 Phycisphaerales bacterium | reverse complement strand
GTCGGCCCAGGCGCGCATCACGTCGACACCCAGGATGATGTCCGGAAGACCATCGGTCTCGAACAGCCCGACGGTGGCCTGCACGGTCCCGAGCTTCTCATGAGTAACAAGAACCGTCTGAAAGTCGGGTGATAGGAACGAAGGGTTCGCGAACAGGCCTTTTTGCATGACGGTCAAGTTGGCGCCGGTATCCAGCAATCCGAGAAGGCGTTTGGTCGTCCCGCCTGCACGGACGTCCACTTCGACAAAAGCGCTTTCGAAATCGGACAGCGACGTGGGGGGAGGAGAGAAGACTATGACCGCTTCACCGTCCGGCAACTGCAGGAGAAACTCGGCTTGATTCTTGGGGAAATCCAGGGCGAGGATGAGTCCCGTGTGGCGGAAGAACTGGTAGCCCAAGCCGTTGCAGTCGCAGATGGATAATCCGACCAATGCCCCGCCCGCGATACCGTGGAAACCGCCGATCGCGAAGGTAAACGGACCGGTGACTTCGAGACTCTCTTTGCCGCCGAAGGCGAGCACCTCGATTTCGCCGAGGATGTCGAGACCATTGGGCCGGCCCAGCAGGATCTCATATCCCCCGCCGGTATCGATGAAGGCATCTCCGACCGACTCCCCATTCACGGTCAGCGGCATACTGAAGACAAATAGCGGATCGGGCGGGGCGAAGGCACCGCATCCGGCGGCGAAGAGCATGAGGATGCTGATCGAATGGAGACAGGCTCGCCGGCTGAGGGCCATCCAACCTCGCTCTCTGGTCTAAACGAAGGGTCCCGGGTGATCTCAGATTCCTTACGATGCTAGGGGCTCAAAAGTGTCTTTGCCAGGGGCGGTAACTCTCGCCCGAAGCCGGAATCCTGTCGGCATGGGGCGTACGCTGTCGCCCATCGGCGCGCCGACGGGAGTAGTGTTCCGCGTTTGGGACCGCCTGATCATCGTTTCGGTCTTCTGTACGCATTATGTTAGGGTAGCGCCGCCGTTGACCTGCATGGCAGAGAAGGTCCGCTTTTATCCGGGCGTGGGCGTCCTTTGACCGCTCCGTATGGGAGGGACTAGAATCCGAAGAGGGGTTGTTTCGTCAGCAGCACACGAATCCCGGCTTAATCCGCAGACGGGGAAGAGCGGGCAAGCATGCCCGCGGGGGGAGTGACGGTACCGGCTGAAACAGCCGGGCCGACGCCGGAAATGCGGAGGGGGGAGCCCTCGCGGGGGGAGGTAACCTTGTCAAGACATTTCGCTGTCTGGAGCCTAGCGAGTTACCTGGCGGTTGCGTCCGGCGACGTGGTCCGGGCGGCTGGGCCGGGTGCTTCCATCCCCGAGCGGCTGGACGCCCGGACACTTTATCTTCGCGCCGACACGTTCGACACGCGCGCTCTTCCGAACGTCCTCGATGAACCACACGCGCGCAACGTGACTGCGACTCGGTCGTTCGATCGGAACAAGTTGTACGTGATCCAGCTTGCCGGCCCCATCCTGCCCGAGCAGCGGACGGCGCTCGAGCAAGCAGGCGTGGCCCTGGGAGACTACCTCCCACAAAACGCTTACATCGCGGATCTTTCCGGCGCCTCTCGGGCGGCGCTCGCGCAACTCGGCTTCGTGCGGTTTGTCGGTGAATACAACCCGACGTGGAAAGTCGCTCCGGACATAGGTCAACGCGTCTTCGCCACGGAGGAGCGTCAGGCGCTCCAGGATGAAGGCGTGCGCGCCTTGACGGTCAGCCTCTTCAAACATGCGTCCCTGGAGCAGGTAACTGAAGTTGTGGAGTTGATTGAGACGGCCGTTGTACACTACAGCGAGTCGACGCAGACGCAAAGCACCGTATCTATGAGCATCGATGCAGAGCACGTCGACGAGCTGGCCGCGTTACCTGGCGTCCAGTTCATCGAGGAAGCACCGGAGATCACGGTGCGCAACGCGACCGTTCGCTGGATCGTCCAGAGCAACATCCCGGATTTCACGCCCCTGCATGACAACGGACTCCATGGCGAGGAACAAATCGTCGGGATCCTGGACAACAAGATCGACGTGGATCACTGCTCGTTCTACGACACGGAACCGATCGGCCCGACGCATCGCAAGATCCTGGCATACAACACCACGCTGGGCATCAGTTCGCATGGGACGCATGTAGCCGGCATCGTCGTCGGCGACGCAGGGACATTCAATAACCTCCGCGGCCACGCCTATCTCGGCAAGTTGGTCTACAACACTATTCCCTCCTACAACGAGACGGGAATCGTGACGGCGTTGAACCTACACCACAGCCAAGGGGCCCGCATCCACACCAACAGTTGGGGCAACGACGGCACTACGGAGTACGATAGCCTGGCTCGCGGCTTTGACGTCTTTTGCTATGAAAACGAAGACGACCTGGTCGCGCTGGCCGTCACCAACACGCTGACCCTCAGAAATCCTGAAAACGCGAAGAACCTTCTGGCCGTGGGAGCAACAGCGGATACGCCCTCGCAGCACACCCACTGCTACGGTGGCACGGGTCCGACGTCCGACGGCCGGCGAAAACCGGAGATCTACGCTCCGGGCTGCGTCATCCAATCCGCCCGCTACAACACGGAATGTGACGCGT
>CP070718.1:20732-21943 GCA_020350565.1 Phycisphaerales bacterium | reverse complement strand
GGGTTACCTTCGGGTTTCCAACGTGAACTATCACACGGAAATGGTGGATGCGATCACGGCCGTTCGAGCATACGAGGCCAATGTAACCGTCATGGAGGCGGCCAAATCCATGGCCGCCACAACACTACGTCTGATTGCATGAAGGGTCGCTGACTCGGGAACAAGAACATGACGAATCCCGTTAACGTCTCCAGGATCGGCGGGCAGATCGGCCCCTTGGCGGTGCTCAGGCAAGGGCCGCAGGAGCCCCAAGTCGAAGGTAAGGACTTCAAGAGCGTCCTCCTTGACAGCCTCAACCAGGTGAATCAGCTCCAGCGTGAAGCGGATCAGGGTGTGCAGCGTCTGCTTACGGGGGAGACGCAAAACGTGGCGGAGGTCTTGGCCGCGGTAAACAAGGCGGACATCGCTTTCGATCTGCTCATGGAGGTGCGCAACAAGTTGACGGACGCGTACCAGGAGATCCAGCAGATGCGGGTATAGGAGCGTGGAGACGTCCGTCCAGTGCGGGTGACGGACAGAGGCCTATCGTGCGATCAGCAAGACACAGACGGCGGTGCTCGCGAGTTTCAGCGGGAGGGGAGCTGGAGGGGTTTTCGGCAAGAACATCAGGTTGAACATGGAGGTTCAGCCTGCAACGTGCCTAATGACACCATCGGGACAACGAAGGCCGCCGGCTCCGCCGGCAGTCTTCGGCCCGATGCGAGGCGAATCGAGCCATGGATCGGCTGAGACAACTCATCAACGTCATCTCGGCGCGAATGAGCGATCTGACGGTCTCGCAACGGATCGCGATCGGCTTGTGCGCGGCCCTGGTGGCCATGTCCGTGCTGTGGTTGATTCAGTGGGCCAGTGCGCCGGAGATGGTCCCGTTGGTCAACTATCGTTTTACCGTGGAAGAGCTGGAGGAGGCGCGGGAGACCCTTCAGGCTATCGGGAAGCCGTTTGAGGTCCGCGGCTCCCGGGTCCTGGTCAAGGCATCCGACCGAGACATGCTGATCGGCGAGCTGCATACCAATAACGCGCTGCCGGAGGGAAGTCTGTTCGATCTCGGTGCACTCGTGGACAGTGGGAATCCGTTCGACCCGCCGGAGCAAATCCGTCTGAAGAAGCTGGTCGCGAAAGGCAACGAGCTGGCGAAGATTATCGAGACCTGGCCGTGGGTCAAGTCCGCCAGGGTGATCATCAATGAGGTGACACGCCGGCGGATCGGC
>CP070718.1:19426-20632 GCA_020350565.1 Phycisphaerales bacterium | reverse complement strand
TGATGCACCTTCTCCGGCCCTTCGGGAAGGCAAGCGAACACGAGAGAGTAGAGCCGGCGTCCCTGCCGGCTCGAGGCACCGATCGTCCCTGCCGGCTCGAGGCACTGATCGTCCCCGCGCCCCATGATATGCGTGCGTCAAGCAATGGTGGCGTGCACTGAACTGCAGTTTACGAACGCGCATGGTGCATCGAAAGGCGTCCTACAGGGCCACGTCGTCGTCCGCGCCGCCGGGCGTGGCGGTGGGTAGGATCTGTTGAAGGCGGTTGTCGCGGTAGAGGCCCTGGCGCGTCATGAATTGGGAGAGCAGACACAGCGTCAGGCCGAAGTTCTTATCGGCCGCCAGCCGCGGGTCGTAGACATCCACGATGCGGTCGTAGTTGCCGGCGAGTTTCGTCGGCGCTTTCCACCACACGTCCGCGATCTTCGCGACCGTGCGACGCTTCTCATCGCTGACATAACCGATTCGCCGAATGGCCATGCGGCGGTTACGAAGATACGGGATCCAGTCCGTGAGCCACTGCCCGCTGCCCCACCACCAGCCGTCGTAAACGAACTGACGATCGCCCATGCGGATGATGTACGCTTCGCCCAGCCCGCCGCGGAGAATCTGGTTCCACGCTTTGCGATCCTCTTTGATGATGTTGACCGGTGTTGCGCCCTCGTCACCCAGACCTTCGTCCGCGAAATCGTCCTCCTCGATGTCGTCCACCTGCTCCCCGGCAGTCCCGGACTGGAATCGTCGGTGCTGCAGCACCATCAGCAGCTTCTTTCTGGCCACGAAGTCCGAGCCGTAACCCTGCTTGGGATCGCGCGAGCAGGCGATGGTCTGCGGGATGTTTTCCTTGAGCATCACGGTGGGCGTGAGCGGCTTGCCGTCAAAGACCGAGCAGAAGAAACGCCCACCGTGGGCGTACCGCTGCTCACGGCTCAACTGCGCTGCGACTTCCTGCGAGGGAATCGACAATGCGTCCTGACTCGTTGAATCGCCCAGGGCCCGCACGATCGTGCCCACGTCGGCCGGTGTCAGTGAACTGCCTGGGCTTTTGAGTCTGCCGCGGAAGGCCTCACGATAAATGCCCGAATCGCGAGCCAGCTCGACGAGTCGGTTCGGGGACACGTGCCGCTCCTGGAGGTCCTTTTCCGCGTACTCCCGGAGGAAGTCCACGACGAGATCCACGTCATCGATGGTGAGTTCCCTCTTCTT
>CP070718.1:17005-19326 GCA_020350565.1 Phycisphaerales bacterium | reverse complement strand
TTCAGCAAGTCGATCCAACTCGAGCTCGACTGCCCGGACTCGCTGCCTTCCCTCGAGGTGGACTCCGACAAGATCTCCCAGGTGCTCAGCAACCTGCTTTCCAACGCACTGAAGTACACACCAGGCGGCGGCTCCGTCCGGCTTTCCGCCAAGTCGAATGCCAATGAAATCCTCATCTGTGTGGCGGACACCGGTCCGGGTATCCCCCGGGACAAGTGGGATCAGATCTTCGGTCGCTTTACCCAGCTCTCCAATGCCAACACAAGGGAAATCGCTGGTGTCGGTTTGGGGTTGCACATCGTGCGCGAGATCGTCGAGGCTCATGGTGGGGCGGTCTGGGTTGACAGTGAAGTCGACCAGGGCTCCGAGTTCTTCGTATCTCTACCGGTCAAACGCACGGGTGCGAAGCTGGACGCCGCCCCCAAAGCGGGGTCCTGTCAAGGCCGCATTGTCGTCTGCGATGCGGATCCGCAACTGGCCGCGATGATCGCACAGACCCTGCGCGCCAACCAGTTCCATGTCTCCGCCGTGCACTCCGGTTGTCGGCTGCTGGCCCAGTTGGAGCAGACCGATACGCAAGTCGTGGTGACCGACCTCCTGCTCCCGGACGTTAACGCTTCCGAATTACTGGAAGCCCTCAATGCGTCGAAGCCTCGACCCTACAAACTGATCGTGCACAGCTTCGCCGGCAACGGACCCGAGTTGCGGCGTCGCGGTGTGGACGTGGTTCTGCAGCGACCGGCCACAAGAGACGATCTCCTTCAGGCGGTCCATTTGGCCATGCGCCAACAGCGCACGCGAGGCCGAACGGTGCTGGTGGTCACCACGGATGACGATCAACGCCGCCTGATCAATGACCTGCTCTCGAAGCGCGGTCATTTGGCGATCGTCGCCGACACGATGTCAGATGCCATGCAACGATGTCGCGTTTATCCCCTCGATGCGATCGTGATTGCTGAAGAGGTTCTGCGCGACGATTGGTCGCAACTCGAAAAGCTTCGATTCATGGATGCGAAAGCGGGGCCGGTTGCGATTCTTTGCAGCAAGGCCAGCCGTGAGAAGCAACGGCGAGCGGCAGCCAGCGGCGTGCAACTGATTTGCGGCCAACAACAACTGGAACGTGAGATTCTGGAGCTGAGCGCCAGGACCGGAGAAGCAGCGGAAGAGGGGTAAACCCATGAAACGGATCATTGTTTGTGATGATGAGCCTCACATCGTTGAAGGTGTACGCTTTCTCCTTCGAGGATCCGACCGCCAGATCGAAGGCGCCAGCTCAGGCAAGGAGGCGCTACAGCGGATTCGCGAGGAGCTGCCCGATCTTTTGATCACGGACGTCATGATGCCGGGCATGAGCGGCCTCGAGGTCGTTGCCGAGTTGCGCCGCGGGGAGCGCACGAAGAACCTGCCCATCATCATTCTCACGGCGAAGGGGCAAGCACACGACGCGGCGATGGCCCAGGATGTATGGGGCGCCATCGTCCTGGGCAAGCCGTTCGAACCAAGTCAACTCCGCGCTCTGGTTGAGAGTATTCTCGAAGGAGAAGAATGTCTGCATCGCGAGTCCATCTAGTTGTACCTGAGCGAATAGCACAGGTCGTCCGGGAAGGAACGCTTCATCAGGCGATGCAGGCGGTTGCGGAAACGCTCCGGACGGAACTGGTGCTTAAGCAAGCGCAGCCCGGCACCGACCACTCGTCGATCGATACCACCGGCGAAACGGCTGTCCCGATTTGCTACCGCGGGCAGCCGATGGGACGCATTTGCTGGGAGGGCGAGCGCGATACGCGAACTGCGGGGACCATTGCGCCAGCGCTGCGTGCCTTGCTCGAGCACGTTCTCGAACGCGAACTGGCGATCGATGATCTGGCCGGCGCGATGCTTCTCTCCTACGAAGAGCTGAACATGTTCCATAACATCTTATCGAACATCACGTTCAGCACCGAAGCAGCGGCGATTGGCAGGGTGCTGGTCGACGAAACCGCCCGCGCTCTGAATTGCGGACGCGTATCCCTCCTGGTGTTCAACGAGGACCGCACGTGCCTTAACGTCCTGGCCTCGAAAGGGCTCCCACCACATGCCCGGGAAGTATCGATTCCGGTCGGGCAATCGGTCTCCGGTCGTGTTCTTGAGGAAGACGGCCTGCTCGTGGTGAATGACATCACCATGCATCCCAGCCTGGAGCGCCTTTCGCGTGGGACCTACGAATCCGATGCGTTCGTGATCATTCGCATACCCCTTCACGCGCACGGTGAGTCCATAGGCGTTCTAACAGCCACAGAGAAAATAGGGCTCGATGAGTTCACCACCCGCGACCGCAAGCT
>CP070718.1:15441-16905 GCA_020350565.1 Phycisphaerales bacterium | reverse complement strand
ATTCCAGGTCTTGGCCACATCCACAGCAGCCTTGATCTCTTCGAACGTGTACTCCGACACATCGAGGGGATCGTAGTTCGAGGACACGCCGCCGCCGACTGACAGCTTGATCTGCGTAGCCCCCGCACGGAGCTGCTCCCGCACCGCTTTTATTACGTCCGGCACGCCATCTGCGATCCGAAAAGCTCCTTGCTTCTCCAGATAGATCGGAGTTCCCGGATCGGCTGGGTGACGGCCATCGGAGTGCCCCGAGAGCTGAGATATGTTCGCGCCCGACGGGTAAATGCGCGGTCCTTCGAGCATGCCGCGATCAATGGCCTTCTTGATCGCGAATGGATTGCCGCCTACGTCCCGCAGGGTAGTGAAACCACGATACAAGGCAGCGCGGGCCCCTCTGGCGCCGAGCAAGGTCAACCAGCTAATGTCGGAGTTCAGGAGTTCAGGGAACGTGGGCTCGGACATCATCACGTGATAATGGGCGTCGATCAGACCCGGCATCAGTGTGCGTCCGCCGCCGTCGATCACGGTCGCGTCTTTTGGCGCAGTGATGGACTTGGCGATCTTGGAGATCTTCTTGCCCTCCACCAGTACGCTCATCCCTTCGGCGAGCTTTTCGTTCTTCCCGTCGAAGATGTTCACGTTCTTGATGAGCACCGCCGGCGGTTTGGCAGCTGCCGTCTCCGTAGCCGCGGCCTGAGGAGCGTCATAGGCCATCGCCGGCACGGCAAGCGCCAATGCCAAAACCAACAAACCTGCTAACCAAAGCATTCTTCGCATGTCTGCCCCCTCTTCCCTACGGCGCAGGTCGGAACCGCATGGTGCCGCTGTCGTAAGGCATCTCGAGATATAAATCCCCGTCCTGGACGAAGAACGAGGCTACCCGTTGCAGGTCCCGCAGGAACGGCCCGTCCAGGGAGTCCGCCGGACAGGCCATCCGCGTGGAGATCAGGGGGCCGAAGGAAAGCTTCCCTTCGGAGATCTCATAGGCCCCTCCCCCGCGGTTGCAGTCGAACCGGGCCTGGACCTTGCCGTCGTCGGTCAGCCGGATCGTGTACCGCCCGGGTTCCGGAACCGTGGTCTTTTCGACCGGCGTGATCGTCCCCACCCACTCCCAGGTCCGGTTCCGGACGAACCGGGGATCCTTCGTTCGTCCCGTCGGCGCGATTGCGACGACCTCCACCGGTGTGCCGGGACAGAAGGTGGCCGTGTCAGGCAACAAACGAATCGTTGCGGAGACTCGAAGACCATCGACTCGAAAACTGTTGTCGAATGTGGTGGGAAAATAGACGGCATTGTCCGCGGCCACGAGGTTCCAGCATCCTCCCTCGATCGGATCGAAGCGGACCAGGAATTCTCCCGGGATGATCGTCTGCTGATTTTCGGACGATGCGGCCGGGGAAGGAAGCATGACGAGCAGAAGAACCGGCAGGATCAGTACGAGGCGTAGCATACGGAAAGCATACT
>CP070718.1:13161-15341 GCA_020350565.1 Phycisphaerales bacterium | reverse complement strand
TCGCCTGCGGCTGCGACGAGATCATCGCGCATCCTTCGAGCATCACCGGCAGCATCGGCGTCGTGATGCAGATGTTTGACGTGAGCGGAACGCTCCACAAAATCGGCGTATCGACCGACGCAATCACCTCCGGGCCACGAAAGGACGCCGGCTCGCCGTTCCGCCCGCTGGAGCCTGAAGAGCGCGCGCTGTTTCAGGAGATCGTCAACGACATGTATGGCCGTTTCGTGACCGCGGTCGCCGACGGCCGGCCCGGCCTCGACGAGGAGAAAGTCCGCGCCATCGCCGACGGCAGGGTCTACACGGCTCAGCAGGCCCTCGAACTCGGCCTGATCGACCGCATCGCCACGCTTCGCCAGGCCATTGCCCTGACCAAAAGGCACGCCGGCACGGAGAAGATCAAGCTCGTCGCCTACCACAGACCCCTGGGCTACAGACCCAACTACTACGCAGAGACGCCGACCGCGCAGCCGCCGCAAATCAACGTATTCAACATCGACATGCCCCGGTGGCTCGACCGGACCACCCCACGCTTCCTCTACCTCTGGAGCCCGTGAGCCGAAAAAGACCCTGACCTTCCCCGTAAGAATGGCCTCCTCGCTGTTTGGTGTGGGTAAAGCCGGGGGCCAGTCCTCCGGAACCCGGGATTTTTCGCTTTGGGACCTGCCGACAGGCAGAGAAGTGCTGTTGCAATCATTGCAGAATGTCTCTTCCTGACACGCCTCCCGTTACTGCGATCGATCTCCTCGGGCCTTTTTGCCCTTTTCCTCCATCGTGTCACGCCGACTTGGCGTCGTGCGAGAACGTGGGGTATTCCTGTTCAACCAGGCGACACAACCGACGTGGTACGCCAACGACCTGAACGCGATCTTGTGCTTCAAAGTCAGGGACGCCACGCTGTGCCTGTATGACCTCGTGGCTATTCGAGTGCCGAAGCTTCAACAGGTAATCGACCGCATCGACTCGCCATTGGAGCGCGTGGAGGTCTGCTTCACACCCGACCAACTTAACGCATCGCTCTCGCCCGAACCTGACGTGGTCAATGGTGGCAGTTGGCTTATGGTACGTGGCGAGTTTCCCCATTGGCACAGCGACCTGATGCTGCCAAGCATCGCCTGCTCTTAGTGCGACGCGAGGCATGCGGCGTCCGCGATCCATCGGGTACGGCTGCTGAATGCCGGGCGCCTGCCATCGCTCACGCCGGGTCATGTTCCAGCACTTATGGGACGCAGGAATCGATGTCCATGTCCGCCACGTATCGTATCATTTATGGCAAGCAGACACCCTGCACGGTTGGAGCCTCCCATGGCTTGTAAATCGTCGGCTGCGCTCAATCTCATCCACGTTCTGCTCAGCCTCCTGGTAATGCTGCTACTGAGCCCGTTTATCCTGCTGTACAGCAGACGGTTCGAGAAGAACCTAGCCAAAAACCACTACAAACCCGTGAAGGATGACGAGCTTCGCGTGGCGAGATCCGAGTTTGAAGAGATCGCTGCCGAGGCCCGCCAAGCCGGCCTGACCTTCTGTGGGTCTTATGCGCAGGCACCTGGGACAGGAAGCGGCCGGGAGGAGCTCCAGCTCTGGCTGAACGACCGGCGGGATGCTCTGCTGGTGGTGCTCGCCAGCCGCGTGTGGTGGTTTCCGATACATCTGGAAAGGCGCGTGATCAGCCACCTGGGAGATGGCCGAACGATGGCAACCGTCGGCGCTCCGGCCATGCTCAAGGAGGCCTCAGGACTGGAGAACGGAGAACTCTTCCCCGACGTGACCTTGGGCGAGCTTCTCCTAAAGCACGAATGGCGCCTTGCAAAGCTTGATGCGGAGCCGGTGCCGTTCGACGCGGCGAACCCCATCGGTGAGTACGAGCAGCTTCATTGGCTGCGCGTGCAGAAAATGGCCGATCTGGGTTACGCAATCATCGTCGACCCCCAGACCACGCAATGGCGATACACACCCGCCGGTGAGGCCACGCTCAAATGCCGCAACCGCATCACACCTGAGGAACGGCAGGCCATGCTGGAGCGAGATGGCGTTCTGTAGCGCATAGAGAGGTGCGCACGGATGGCGAATCGGTCGCGTTCCCTTCTCCTCGCCCAGAGCAGAATCCATTATTGTGCGGCGGTGTCTCGGCGGTCGACTTTGAGCCGGCACGAAGGCAGACTCTACTTTGTGAAGATGCT
>CP070718.1:11026-13061 GCA_020350565.1 Phycisphaerales bacterium | reverse complement strand
GAATAAGACGAAGTTGACGAGGGTTTTGTGCTCGACGGCAAAACGCTTCAAGTTCATGATGTGCCGTCCTCCTTGGTAGCATGGATGATCCGAACCTGCTCGCCGTCTTCGAGTGAGTGAACACCCTTGGTGACGATCCACTCACCGGGCTCGATCCCACTCCTAATGAGCACCCCGAATCGCGACAGTTGGCCCACAACGACAGCACGGCGGCTCAAGGTCTTGCCGGCTTCATCCACCACCCACACGTAGGAGATGCCGTCGCCTTTCCCCGCAAAGACAGCGGTGGCGGGTATCTCTGTCCCTGCTTCCCTGGCCTCCTCCGGCAAATGGCCAGACACATTAGCCTGACCTGCCATGCCCGGCAGAATCTCACCGCCGGCTGGCTGCTCCATGACGAGCGTTACGGGGTAGGTTCGAGTGGCCTGTGTTGCCTCTTTGCCGATCTCCTTGATCTTGGCGGGAACTCGAATGCCAGGCAGCGCATCGAACGCCACATCGATGTTTTCAACGTACGGCGTATAGCCGACCAGATTTTCCGGTACGTTGATGACAAACTCAATCGTCGACGGATCCAGCAGCCGAAGGATGGGCTGTTTGGCGACAACGGTTTCAAAATTCTCGACATAAGTCTCGACAACGACGCCATCGAATGGTGCCTTCAGATAAGTGTAGCTAAGCCGATCTTCGGCGCTTTGAACCGAGGCCTCTATGGACCGAACACTGGCCTTCGCGGAGTCCGCTACTTGCTGGGAGCGGTCTATGGCTGCTTGGCTGATGGCGCCAGGGTCGTCCTTGCGGATGTTCAAGTCGCGCTCGAGGTCCTGCTCTGTGCGCTTGGCACGCGCCTGCTCTCGTTCGAGTTGGCCGTGCAGGGTGCGTAAAGCCGTCCCGTAGTCCTGAGGATCGATGCGGGCAACGACGTCGCCTTTCTTGAACACCGCCCCTACCTCAGCGGAAAGAGCGATGAGTGGTCCGGACACCCGAAATGACAAGTTGACCTCCTTTGCGGCCTTCGCACGGCCCGGGAAGTTGCGCTCAGAAAGACCACTGGCATCCCCCACGCGAACCGCAAATACCGGTCGCGGGGGCCGGGGTTGCTGTAGCTCTTGTTTGTTGCATGCGCCCAAACCAAGGGTCGCGAGCGCGAAGACGGTTAGACCGATCCGTAGCATCATATCATCCCCTAAAGCAGTGTATTTGTCACGAACTATCCGGCGCTGGTCGGCATCTTTGTCTAAGGCCCAGCGCCGTCTAGCGTGGATAACTCAAACAGATTCTCACCTGTCGAAGTCTCCTCAATCGACATCACGCCATCCCAATCGGTTCGCGCCCGCATGCGCTCGGCCACCTCGTCCGGAATGAACTCGTTTCCATCACGAAGCTCCCATCCGCCGCCGAGGGCGCGATACGCGCCAATGAGGCTAAGCGCCACATCAGCCCTGGCGGCAGCGTGTCCGTCCTGCTGGGCAGTGAGCGCCGCCTGTGTGTTAAGGACACGAGTGAAGTCACATGCCCCGTCGGTGTACTGAGTCAGCGCCAACTCGACGGAGCGCTGCGCTGCGGCGACACTTTCACCAAGGAACTCGGCACGCTCCTGCGATCGAAGGAAAGCAACCAGTGCATCCTCTACCTCGGCTGCCGCGCGAATCACCGTGTCCTTGTAAGCCGTGGCCGCCTGCTCGAAGCGCGCGTCCTGCACGCGCACGTTGCCTGCGATGCGTCCGTAATTCAGGATCGGCCAGTTGAAACCGAAGTCGACGAAACCCGTAAATGACTTGGCATCGAAGATGTTACCGAAATTCGGTTTGGGACCCAAGTCCAGCAGCGGGTCGTAGCCATTGCTGGTTTGGAACCCGGTGAAACCGGAAAGCGTGAGGGACGGATAGAAGTCGGCCTCAGCGATGCCAATCCGTTCGCTCTGTGCGGCCGCCAGGCGTTCCGCTCTGCGAACGTCAGGTCGACGCCGCAGCAATTCGGCCTGAACCCCCAGCGCGACCTCGCGTGGAGCGGTTGGTATCTAGCCCTGCGCTTC
>CP070718.1:9010-10926 GCA_020350565.1 Phycisphaerales bacterium | reverse complement strand
GACTCCATCACCGCGCCGATTGTGGGCGTTCCTGAAGGGCCCTCATTCCACTTCGTCTTGAACAACAAGATCTTCAAGGACAACCGCATCCCGCCACGCGGCTTCACCAACGCCGCGTACGCAGAATTCGGCGGCTCACCTGTGGAGTACGCTTATGCGGACGGGCAGTACTGGGACGTGACGACCTACGCTATTCCACCGGGCGCGGCATCGGCGGAAGTCACCCTTTACTACCAGAGCACCAGCAAGGAGTTCATGGAGTTCCTGCGCGACGAAAACACGACCAACTCCAAGGGCCAGGAGATGTATGATCTGTGGGACGCCAACGGTAAGTGCCCACCGGAGATCATGGCTCAGACGCAGTTGCCTTTGGATATCGGAGGCGGGCCCGGTGACTACAACGGGGACGGCGTTGTCAACCTCCAGGATTACGCTTACTTCCCCCCGTGCATGACCGGACCTTCCGGCGGAGTCGACGCAGCATGCGAAGTGTTTGACTTCGAACCGGACAGCGACGTGGACCTCGCAGACTTTGGCGAGTTCATGGCGGTCTTCGACGGATAGACATAAGGGTTTTGAGACGGAGGCGGAACCACCTCTTGCTTATGGGCGCAAGCAAGTCATCGCGCCCGCGGTAAGCGAGCAGCATGTCGACCGGGCGGCGCCGTCCCCCAATCACGGATGGCGCCCCGCGGAAAGGAGGTGCGCGCATTCAAGAACACTTCGAACCACTTCATTATTGATGAGTGATCGCTTTGACCCGCCTTTGGTCAGGGCGGCGTTGTGTTTGGGTGCCAGGCAAATCTGTGAAACATGAGGAGGAGCGAAAATGTGTGAGAAAGGAACGTTTTTACGATGTGCCGTAGTGTTCGGCGTTTTCCTTCTGATTGTACCTGCGGCCGCGGCGAGGGACGTGGTCGGCATGGAAACGACGGCGGTGGCGCCGGCAACGCCGATCAGCCCCACGACCGACCTATCGCCGCTGGAGCAATTGGGCAAGTTCCTGTTCTTTGATGAGAACCTCTCGACGCCTCCGGGGCAATCCTGTGCGGCCTGCCATGCGCCGGAAGTCGGCTTCACCGGACCGATTTCTGAGATCAATGCTCACGGAGCGGTCTATCCCGGCGCCGTGCACACGCGGTTCGGCAACCGCAAGCCTCCGGCTGCATCGTACGGTGGTGAAAGCCCGGTGCTGTTTTACAACGAGGATGATGAAGTCTGGACCGGCGGCATGTTCTGGGATGGCAGGGCGACCGGTGCAACGTTGGGGGACCCGTTGGCCGAGCAGGCGCAGGGTCCGTTCCTCAACCCGCTGGAGCAGAACACTCCCAGCGCGAGGCAAGTCTGCATCAAGGTGGCACAGTCGGACTATGCGGGTTTGTTTGTGGAGGTCTGGGGGCCGGGATCGCTCGACTTCGTTCACGACGTCGAGGGCACCTATGAGCGTATCGCTCGATCCATTTCGGCCTACGAAAAGTCCGCGGAGGTGAACCCGTTTAGCTCGAAGTTCGACTATTACCTGGCCGGCATGGTCGAACTCACGGAGCAGGAGGCGTGGGGGCTGGCACTCTTTGAAGACCCGGAGAAAGGAAACTGTGCCGCCTGTCACCCCGCTCCCTTGTTCACGGACTTTACGTACGACAACCTCGGCGTGCCCAAGAACCTGGAGAACCCGTTCTACTCCATGCCTCCCAAATGGAACCCTGCCGGTGCGTCCTGGGTGGACTTGGGGCTTGGTGGTTTTCTCGGCATGCCCAGCGAGATCGGAAAGGTCAAAGTCCCCACGTTGCGGAATGTGGACAAGCGGCCGTACCCCGAGTTCGTCAAGGCCTTTGCTCACAACGGCTTCTTCAAGAGCCTCGAGGACATCGTGCACTTCTACAACACGAGGGACGTCGAGGACTGGCCTCCGCCTG
>CP070718.1:6985-8910 GCA_020350565.1 Phycisphaerales bacterium | reverse complement strand
TAAACCATTTTTTACGTGCCACGAGTTCCTTGGTCTGCAGGTTGGCATCCGCGCCGACCACGAGGTCGGTGCCGAAGGTCAGTTTGGCTTTGTATTTCTCCGCCATCTCGAAGAAATGCTCGGTGTCTTTCAGGACCGCTTTCTGCTTGGCCTTGTTTGCTTCGGTGAAGCCCGGAATCTCGATGGTGAAAACGACGTACTGCGACGTGAACCAGATCCCGTGATCGACGGCATACTTCATCGTCGCCTCGTCGATCTGCTGGCCGTGTTCGATCACCTTGACTCCGGCGTCGATGCAGCGGCGGACCGATTCGCTGTTGTACGCATGGGCGCCGACATAGGTGTTCCAATCCGACGCCGCCTGTACCGCGGCGCGCATCTCCTCAGGGGTCATCTGCTTGCTGTCTATCGGATCCAGCTGGCTGCCGACTCCACCGCCGGCCATGATCTTGATGAAACTCGCGCCCTGGCGAAGGACCTCACGCGTTGCGGCCAGGACTTCCGCCGGGCCATCCGCGACGTAGGACCAGTTCAGCCGCCGGTCGGGGGTCATCCCCACCCAGTCGAAGCGCGGATGGCCTGTGTAAGGCAGGCGGTCGTCGCCATGGCCGTTGGTCGGACCCACGACAGGGCCGGCAGCCTCGATCCTCGGGCCCGGCACGAGCCCTTCGTCGATCGCCCTCTTGAGACCTAAACTATCTCCGCCGGGATCCCGCACGGTCGTCACGCCGCGCATCAGGGTCTCGGTCGCGTACTTGCCCTGCGCGATCCCGATGTAATAGACGTTGCCCGTTAACAGCTGAGCAACTGTCAGCCCGCCCTGGCCCAGATGCTGGTGAGTATCGATCAGGCCGGGTATCAGCGTACGACCCTTGCCATCGATCACCGTCGTGCCCTTGGCGCTGATCGCCTTGGTCGAGACCTGCTTGATCAGGTTGCCCTCGACCAGCACGTTAGCCTTGTTGATAAGCTTTTCATGCTCGCCGTCGAATACATTCACGTTGGCAAAAAGCGTTTTGGCGACAGGCGCCTTGTCGGCAGCCATCGCCGGCACTGCCAACATCAGGCTCAGCACCATACTCGCTACCACTACTGCCAACCGTTTCATTTTGCCCCTCCCTTTGCTTCCGTCTTTACTTGACCGTGTTCTTGTAGATCTTCCCGTCCTTCATGATCATGGCGAAGTTCTTGTCCGGATCCGCCACAAGGTCGAGGTTCTCGAGCGGGTTGCCGTTCACCAGGAGCAGGTCCGCATAGGCGCCTTCGGCCACGACGCCGAGAGGGCCTTCCTTGTACGGGTTCCTGGGCCCGCACATCGCCAGGAGTTCGGCGTTTTCGGACGTCGCGATCTTCAGCGCCTCGTAGGGCGTGAACCACCGCTTGAGCTTGGCCAGGAACTTGCCCTGTTTCGGTCCAAGCGTCGGATCGAACAGAAGATCGGTGCCGAAGGCTACTTTGGCTTTGTACTTCTTCGCCAGGCTGTAGGTTTTGTCCGTCCCGTCGGTCACCTGGATCCATTTGCGCTGATTCTCCCCCGTGAACGGGAATGCGTCCTCGTCGTTGAGAAGCGGTTCCGGACTCAACCAGACGCCTTTGTTGGCCATCAGTTTGATCGTTTCCTCTTCCAGGAGAAAACCATGCTCGATGGAGAGCACGCCTGCGGCGATAGCCGTCCGTATCGAGGCGTCCGTGTTGGCGTGAACCATCACGTAGGTATTCCAGGTCTTGGCCACATCCACGGCTGCCTTGATCTCTTCGAACGTGTACTCCGTCACATCGAGGGGATCGTAGTTCGAGGACACGCCGCCGCCGACTGACAGCTTGATCTGCGTGGCCCCCGCCCGGAGCTGCTCCCGCACCGCTGTCATCATCTCCGGCACGCCGTCTGCGATCCGAAAAGCTCCTTGCTTCTCCAGATAGATCGG
>CP070718.1:5286-6885 GCA_020350565.1 Phycisphaerales bacterium | reverse complement strand
CGTTGAAACAGGAATCGACGATGCAGAAGTGCCTCTTGCCGTGCTCCCTGTGCAGCCGCGTGATTTCCTCGGCGACGAGTTGCGGTGGCCGGGTGCGGACTCTTCTCCCTTCCAGCATGGGATAGGTGCAGAACGTGCAATGGTGGGGACAACCCCTGGCAGTCTGAACGCCCACGGTCCTGTACCGGTCGAATTCGGGGAAGATCTCGCGGATGCCTCGGGGGAAGGATACGTCTTCCAGGTCCTCCAGGAACGCCGTCCTTGAAGCCGGGAAACGCTCTCCAAGCATGTCCGCCCACGCCTCGCCATCGCCGGTGAGCCCTCCGTCGGCGCCGATTGCGGCAATCAGCTCCTCGGGGAAGATCGAGAAGCCCGCTCCACCCAGGATGATGGGTGCTGACGTAACCGATCTGATCCTCTTTACCATGTCCGCGTAGTACGGAACGTAAAAGCGGGTGCACGGATACGAGACGTTGTCCACATTTCTGAGGGAGAGCCCGATCAGGTCGGGCGAGAAGCGCCGAACCTCCTTCATTACGGCCTTGAAAGGCGACCAGCATAGACCTGCGTCGAGAATCCTGACCTGAATGCCCTTTCTCTGGAGGGCCGAGGCCACGTACACCGGCCCCAGCGGAAATGCGGGATCGGGGAACTGCTCCCTGTTCGCCGATACGAGCAGCACCCGGGAAAAGGTGCCAGGATGATCTTTTTGGCATTGCCAACGCGGTTGATTTTGCAATTAGCGCTCCCTCCCCGAGGGGGGCCCCGCAAGAGTTGAGAAATCACCCTGAGACTTTTTCCTCTTCATTCCGGCGATCATACCACCCGGCCCATCGCTCCAACAGCGTCCCGACTGAATGTGGCCCGGAAGCGACACGCCTTGGCGTCCACATCATCCCCCACGCCCGCCAGCGCCGGTCTCGCGCTCCGGGGCCGCGTATCGTTTCAGGCCGGCGGCCACCAATTCGCGCAGCTCATAGGCTTCGGCCATATCGCGCAGGACCGCGCCCACTTCGGTTTTTCGCCCATCGACGGTCCGGATGAACGTGAACCTCCGTTCTCCGCCTTTATGGACGCTCACGTCGAGAATTGTCTCCCACCGAAGATGGTCGACGACGCTGAATCCCGTCTTGACGAACACGCCGCCCGGACCGACCGCCAGAAAAGGGCGCCTCCGGTAGGCGTAGATTGTCATTGCGATGACCGCAGCAAGAATTGAGGCGCAGATGAGCCCTTTCGTTCTATTCCCGTCAGAGAAGGCGTCCCAAGCCTGAAGGAAACCCATGGCACAACAGACAAACGTGAAGCCGGCGAACTTCCAGTAATTCCTCGGGCGCCACACGCGGGTGTGTTCGTCATATTCGAACCCGCACTCGGGACACCGATGTCGCGCCGGCAGCCCTCGCAGTGAGTAGTTGCAGACGGGGCAGGAATCCAGAGGCGGCGATGCATATCCGTCCGTTTGCATGGCAAGCAGAATTATAGCCTCGGCGTTTTAATGCAGAGATTGCCGAAGACTCGACTATTGATCATTGGTCTCTCCGTACCTCCGCTTGCCGGCATGAAGCGCCTCGCAGAGTGCGCCGGCCTCTTCGGCGT
>CP070718.1:3745-5186 GCA_020350565.1 Phycisphaerales bacterium | reverse complement strand
GACGGACGACGGCTTGCCCGATCCGCCGGCCGCGCTGACCTACATCGTGACCACCCTGCCCACGCATGGTGATCTCTATGAGCCGGGCTTCGGGCAGATCACTACGGTTCCGCATGAGCTGGCGGATAACGGCAACGAGCTGAGTTATCAGCCGGAACCGACGTATAGCGGTGGGGACAACTTCCAGTACGTGGCCAACGACGGCGGTGTTCCGCCGGAGGGCGGCGATTCGGATCCGGCCACCGTGTCGATCACTGTGGGCGGTGCGGCGTGGGACCCGCAGGCGTTTAACGTCAGCGCCTCGACGCCGGCCAGCACGCCGGTCGACGTGGTGCTGAATGCCATCGATCCCAACGGAGACCCGTTGACGTACTTCATCGAGAGTCTGCCAGCTTCCGGCACGTTGAGCGATCCGGGCGCCGGGGCCATTACCGAGGTACCCTACGAGCTGGTGGGCGGCGGCCAAACCGTGCAGTACGCTCCGCCGGTGGGCGAGGAGACCCTGACGGCGCTGTTCTCGTATTCCGCCGCAGACGCTACGGCCAGCTCGAACATCGCGATGGTGACGGTGACGGTTGGTGGTCCCGCATGGGCGCCGGTCGCCTATCCGGTGACGGCCGCGACGCCGATCTCGACTCCGGTCGACATCACCTTGAACGCCATCGATCCCAACGGCGATCCGCTGACCTACTTCATCGAGAGCCTGCCTCTGGAGGGCACGCTGGATGATCCGGGGGCCGGGGCGATCACCGAGGTGCCGTATGAGCTTGTCGAAGGCGGCGCAATCGTAAGGTACACGCCGCCGATCTATCAGAACCTGGAAGACGAGTTCCTGTACTCGGCCCGGGATGCGACGGCGGGCTCGAACGTCGCCACGGTCTCGGTCACGGTCGGTGGTCCGATGACCTTCTTCGAGGACGACTTCGAGACGGACAAGGGCTGGATCATAGAGAACATCGAGGTGGAAACCGGCGCCTGGGAACGGCTCGTTCCGATCGCCGGCAGCCCGGGGGCCCCCTCCAGCGACTACGACGGATCCGGGCGCTGTTATCTCACCGAGAGAGCGATCGGCATGGACGTGGACGGCGGTCCCACACGGCTGACCTCTCCGACGGTGAACGTGGCCAGCGTGATCGATCCCAAGCTGCGTTATGCCCGCTGGTTCACCAATGACGACGGCGACGAAGATCGTCTGGACGTGGAGATCTCCAACGACAACGGCGTCTCGTGGGTGGTGATCGAGAGCGTGCCGCACACAGTGGGCTGGGTGGAGCGGACGATCGAGATGGTCGACTACATCACGCCGGGCGCCCAGATGAAGGTTCGCTTCAGCGCGACGGACAACCCGAACAACTCGATCACGGAAGGGGCGATCGACGCGATTGAAATCTGGGGCCTGCCGGAGATCGAGCTGCCCGGCGATTACGACGGGAACAGCGTT
>CP070718.1:2385-3645 GCA_020350565.1 Phycisphaerales bacterium | reverse complement strand
CTCACCCTTGCGAGTATATCATAGGAGCACGGTCCGCGTGAAAAGGGTGCACGTCCATGGGCGCCTCAGATGCGTATCATTTAAGCCCGGCCTCTCGAACGCAACGCCGCTTGAAGCTGGCAGCGCTCGTCGTTGCCTGGGGCATTCAGGCTATTGTTACCCAATCGATACTGCTACGCGAGGCCCTTGTCCTCATGTTCGGCAGCGAGTTTGCGTGGGGGGTTGTGCTCTTCGCGTGGCTTGGTGGCGTCGCGGTGGGTGCGACGCTGGTGGGCCGGGCCACCCGAGCCGCTGTTGCCGATCATCGCGCCGGAATCGGGCTGGTGGTCGTCCTGCTCGCATTGGGCGTTGCGAGGTGTGTGGAGTTGTGGATCTTCCGCGGGGCGAGAGCGTGGCTGGGCGTCGGCCCCGGCGAGCTGCTCCCATTGCCGAAAACGGCGCTTGCGGCCGTACTGTTCGTCTCCCCGGTGGGCGCACTGGTTGGCGCTGCATTTCCCCTGGCGTGCGCGATCAAGGCCGGTACCCGGCCTTCGATTCCGGTCTCAGACCGGCTGCCGGCCGCGAAAGAATCGGACCGTTCGACAGGACAAGAGCTCCTTTCCTTCGGCCACGTCTACGGTTTGGAGTCGGCAGGGAGTCTCATCGGCGGGGCCGTGTTCAGCTTCTGGGCGGTCGATCATCTGTCGCCGGTCGAGACCGTTCTGGCTTGCACCGCGCTCACGATGGCGGCGTCGACGCTATGGTTGTTCAGCGATCGGCTCGCGCCCCGCATCAGTGTTCTTGTCGGCAGCGTTGCGCTCGTGGCCTTGCTCGCGGCCGTCCTTGCTGGGGACAGACTCCACGAACGGCTGACCTTGAGGCGATGGCGAAACGTTGCCCCGGGCTACGAGTTGTTGGCGGAAGCGGAATCGAAGTATCAAAACCTGGCGATCGGCGAGCGTGGCGGGCAGTACACGTTGTATTGCGACGGGCATGTGACGGCCGATTTTCCCGATCCGTACACCTATGTTCCCCCGGCCCACTTCTGGATGTGCCAGCATCCGTCACCGAAGCGCGTGCTGGTCTTGGGTGGCGGCGCGGAGGGGCTGTTGTCCGAGCTGCTGCGTCACCCTGTTGAGATGCTCGACTACGTCGAGCCCGACCCGAAGCTAGTCGATCTGATTCGCCCGTTCCTTGCGGACGTGGATCGTGCGGCCTTGAGCGATCCGCGTGTCTCAGTCCATCACGTGGATGCCCGCTACTTCGTCAAGACTCAGCGTG
>CP070718.1:1202-2285 GCA_020350565.1 Phycisphaerales bacterium | reverse complement strand
GTTCAACGATCTTGCGAAAGAAAACGGACCGAGCCTTCGGCACCGCGGGATTGACTATGGCCAGGTCGACCCCGGCAAGATCACCCTCATCGTGCCGTCCCAGCCTGAGTTCGACGTTCAAATCCCTGATCTCTTTCAGAGAGCCCTTCAACTGCTCTTCGGTGGCCAGGTCGGTGACCACGACGCGGGCTCCCTGCCCCGCGAGCCAGCGGGTGACACCCGTACCGCCGCCGAACCTTCCCAGTCCGACGACCAGGACACGACGGCCCGCAAATGCTTCGAGACGATTCTTCTTGAACTGCGCGGATGGCACTAATCGCTCCTTAGCCGCAGCCTGGATGATGAATGCGTCGCACCAATCGCGGCGCAGCCGACCTGCGGACGCGTTGCCTAGAATAATGCCACCAACGATGTTTTCCTATCCGCAGCCTTTCACGAGTGATGAGTGACGCGAGTCAAGCGTCTCCACCGCGAGGTGCCACGATCCGGGGCGATGAAAAGCCTTCTAGCACTTTATCCAGACCCCTGAACGGCCTCCGCGGGGGATGCTCGGGGGCAACGATTGTCGTCCAGGGGACACAAACCTCATAAAAATGTCTGACGCAGCACCGATCGGCGGCTTTGTTGACAGGTCTCTTACCCTACACGTATAAAGCGGCTGTCAAGGGGCCTCCAAGGCCGGTTTCCCGCGATCCCCGCGTGGAAGCCGACGCGCTGACGGGGTCACCCAAGCGGCGACGAGGACCGCTTGTCCGCTCGAAGCATCGGCGTCGCCATCCGGATTCGACCTTCGGAGAATCGAGGAAATGACCAGAGAATCCATAGTTTCTTCCCACGGCCTACGGCTGATGTCCTCCGTGCTAGCCCTGTGCGCCGGCCTGTTGCTGGCGGCGCCGGCCTGTGCACCACCCGACACAGACGGAAACGACAACGCCGCCAACGACAACACCGGGCAGGTCACGATTACGGCCGAGATCATCAGCTTCAAAGTCACCTTCCCAATCTCGAAGAACGATCAGCCAGCCTCAGTTTTGTACAGCGTCACGGGACAAACCGAAGGCGCGATCATCGACGGCTTTTATC
>CP070718.1:0-1102 GCA_020350565.1 Phycisphaerales bacterium | reverse complement strand
TATCGCGGGTGCTTTCACGTCCCTCATCTCAGAGTTCGGCATCGTGAGCATCGCCAACCGCCTGGTCTCTCCCTTCATGAAGCCGCTATTCGGACTGCCGGGTGCTGCGTCTGTAGGGGTCGTGGCAACCTATCTGTCGGACAACCCAGCCATCATGCCGTTGGCCGCCGACAAGGGATTCCTGAAGTACTTCAGGCAATGGCAGGTAGCGACCTTGGTGAACCTAGGCACCGTCTTCGGGATGGGCCTCATCGTGACGACCTTCATGCTGGCACAGTCATCAGACACAGGACCGTTGGGAAAGGCTGTTTTGCTCGGAAACGTCGGTGCGATTCTCGGAGGGATCGTGAGCGTCAGGCTCATGGGACACTTCGGCAGGAGGAAATACGGAAAGGACGCAGGCGTGATTTCCGAGGAGCAAGAGGGCTACGACCTGTTGCGCTACCGGGAGGTCCGGAAAGGGAATGCCGTACAGCGGGCTCTCGAAGCGCTGTTGGACGGCGGCGTCCACGGCGTCAAGACGGGCTTGGATATCATGCCCGGCATCATCATAATCTGCACGATCGTCATGATGCTTGCCTTTGGGCCGAACGAGGGTGTGTATACCGGCGGCGCCTACGAAGGAATCGGTTTCTTCCCCTGGGTCGGAGCAAAGTTGTCTTTCATCATTGAACCCTTGTTTGGATTCTCGAATCCAGAGGCCATCGCGTTCCCGGTCACGTCGCTGGGATCTGCCGGCGCCGCGCTGGCCATCGTTCCCGAGTTCCTGGAGAGCGGAATCGTCGGCGCCAAGGAGATCTGCGTCTTCACCGCCATCGGCATCTGTAATGCCGGATTCCTGAGTACCCACGTGGGAATGATGGATGGTATCAAGGAGCGTGGCCTGACCAACGTGGCCATCGCCACCCATTTCATCGGTGGCCTTTGCGCCGGCGTATTCGGCCACGCACTCTTCGTGCTATTCGGGTGATTCGAGCCGAACCCCGCGCCAATGCTCTGAAGAAAGAGGTACGGTATGAGACTCCACGATACAGCATGCCCGCCGCTTAAGATTTCGGCCGTCCTGTTGCTTCCCTTCCTGCTCCCTCTGACGGAAGGTTGC